>NZ_BCTU01000007.1 GCF_001590925.1 Serratia plymuthica NBRC 102599 | reverse complement strand
CCCCGACGGTGACGCCGACGCCAACCCCGACAGGTAGTGCAACGATAGAACCTTAACGGTTCATTTAAACCCGACGACGGAGTGTATCCGTCGTCGATCCATGTGTTTTATCAAGGAAAGTTAATCATGCAAAACGCAGGGCGAGTCGGTGATGCCACCGCGCACGGCGGCGCAATATGCACTGGTTCCGGTGATGTCTATATTAATGGTCTTTCCGCCGCAATGGTCGGTACCAGCGTTGCGCCTTGTGCCCTGGGACACGGCGCAGCACCTGTTGTGACAGGTTCAGGCAGCGTCTACATTAACGGCCTTCCCGCAGCGCGGATTGGTGATGTAACGGGTTGCGGTGCGGTTGTGGTGACAGGCTCCGGCGATGTGTATATAGGTTGACGATGTGAATATTCATTTTGAGTGGCCGCCATCGCGCCAGCCTATTGCACTGATCGGAAACCTGACGGCAGATAATGCCGCAGTTTTAGATGTCTCAAGTGGGGTTTTCGGGCCCCATGGCAATGAGGCCGAGCAGGATACTGTTGCTTTTTACTGGCATATGGCCAGGCCCGTGATCCTGAATTTATGTGCCAACCTCGTTTGCCGGCTGGATGGGGTTGAGCTCCAGTACGGAAGCGTTCATCCGCTGAGAGATAAAAGCAAAATTCAGGTAGGCCACTTTAAGTTGGTGATGACAGGCGGCACTGACGAGGTGGATGAGCAGGGGTTCTATCAGCTTATTTATCCGAATGGATCATGGCAGGCCGCAAACAAGGTTCCTGAAGTTGAGGAGATCCTTCCCAACGGAGGTAATTATATTAATGACCTGCGCTATTTCAACGAAGTGATACTGGCTCAGGACAAGGGGGAGGATGTTCTGAAGGCACTGGAAGTGGAGTATAAACGCTTTCTTATCTGGTGGGAGCAAGATGGCGGGTACTACGGTGGGGGAAACGAGCTGGCCAACCATATCATCAAGACCGATCATCGCTTTGACATTATCAGGGAAAAGATTAAAGAAAAGACCTTAACCGAATGCATTGTCGCAAGGGATTTTCTTATGGAAAAAGTGTGGCCTGAGCTTGATACAGGTGACCATTTTGATGACATTTTCAGCGAAGAGGAAAAAGTGGATCTTCTCAAATCCCTCTCCCCAGAACATATTACTGCTAAAGGAAAATATACAGTGCCTGAACTGGTATTTCAGGACTTTTACAAAGTTGGTTTGGACTCTCACTATTAATCTAAGGAAGAATTATTATGCAGGATTTTACTTTTCTCACTCAGGCATTAAAAAATGCCTCGCTGGATGAAATATTCGAACAGGTACTGGCACAGGTAAAAGAGCACCCACAGGATTTGAAAGCAAGGGAAGTGCTGTTCAAATTGTATTGCGTTGAAGGCGTTTGGGATAAGGCTCTGCTGCAGCTTCAAACCTTGGCGATGCTGGATGAAGGGTTACAAAAGCAGGCCGAACTGTATAAGAATTTAGTGTTCAGTGAAATGCAGCGTATGCAGATATTAACTGGCAAGCGTCCCGCGGTAACCTTGCAGGGAGATACCCCGGAGTGGATGGCAAAATTACAGCAAGCCAATGCGGAGCACTATGCGGGGAAAGGAGAGCAGGCGGAAATATCTCGTCAGGAAGCCTTCGAACTTGCGCCTGAAAGCGCCGGAAAAAGCGATACGTTGGGAGAATTTTCCTGGATAGCTGATAGCGATAGCCGCATTGGGCCGGTTTGTGAGTTTATTTATGCCGGGGGATATCGCTGGTTGCCCTTTTCCTCTCTACAGCAGTTGAGCGTATCAACGCCAGGAGATTTACTCGATCTCTTGTGGATCCCATCAACCCTTAAAATCGATGGCGAAGTTTATCACGGATTTATTCCGGCACGTTACCCTGTCAATAATAGCGACTCACAAGATTGTAAGCTGGGGTTAAAAACAGAGTGGGCGACGTTGTCCGATATTCTCTTTACCGGTAGTGGACGTAAGGTTCTGACTACCAATGTCAGTGAACATTCAATTATGGAAGTCAGCGACATTGTTTTCGGATAATTTCATTGGAAAAAATAGGCAATATCTTCCAACTTTGTTGGAACGTCTACAAGACGATGAGCCAAAAAGCCCGAACGATCGCGCAAGGTCTATTGATATAAAAGGGATGCGTAGTCTGGTACAAAAAGATATTGCCGATCTGATTAATCATACCAATATTGAAGATACGCTTGATGAATACCGCTATAAAAACGTAATAGAGTCGGTGCTTAATTATGGTGTTCCTGCATTAATTGGTACTCAGGAAAACCACCAAAACTGGAGTGTTATAGAGAAAGCTATTCGTAACACAATTTTACGTTTTGAACCACGCATTCTTCCCGAAACTCTACTTGTACGCTCATTGCAGGAAAAAGACACTGTGGCTCGACATGCTGTCATTCTCTTCGAAGTTAGGGGGTTGATTTACTGGAAACCCCATCCGGTTGATCTTTGTATGAGCGGCCGTTATGACTTTGAGTCAGAAAAGGTCGATTTAAAACTGCGGTAAGCGGATCGTAAAATGATCTTGTCTTTATTAACATTTTAGATTGGGGTAGCTAGCTGCGGATTTCCACGGCTAGCGACCCAAAAAATGTATTTCATTATTCAATTTATATTATTAAAAAATAAATAATTTATATATTAAAAGTGTATTGAGATTTATTTAAAACTTGCCGTGCACTTTGTGTTATTGGTCTATTGTGCTGTTTTTTTTTACTTTACGATATTTTTGTTTTTTCTCTGCGTATTGAGTGTGTTGTGGGGTAAAAAATGTCTGTGTCGCTATAACGAAGGTAAATAGTTCTATTTCTTTTAGTGATGTTATTGGTGTTAATCTAAATATTTTCTATCGATTAGTTACATAAACCCCGCTTTGATCTATATGTATCCTATATATCCATATTGGAAGCTATATGTTTGTTTAATAATCCCCCAGATACTTTCCCTCCCTTAAAATAAAAGGTAGTCTTAGGGGTATGTTTAAAGCAAGTCACGTTCATAAACGTTCAGGTAATATGAGGGTTGGCTCACCTTTTCTCCAGAGCGAGATGGGGCAGTATCACCGCGAGGTCAAGTGGGTTCATTCCGCATGACGGTACCATTAATCTAAACAACGCTGTATTCAACGGGACGAAAGCACGCCGGGCAGCTGAAAGCGACAAAGAATTATTAAAAACGCTCGCTTTCGTGATCCTGAAAATCAGTAACGTCATAACCGGGTGCTAAAACGGAAGAAGGCAGGCACGCCAGTGAATCAGATCTGCCGCTATACCTGACTTATCCTGAACGTCTTTACGCCTGAAACCGGTTGTTGTCGACCCTAAATCAGTTAAACCTCAGTTCAGTGTGTCGCAGAGTAGTGCCTGTGGTTGACTGATATCCGATATTAATCGGACCATGCAAACTTGGTTATCGCTGATGAGGCTGGCCGAAGAGTTCCGTAATGTTCCACCACGTTCAAAGGATGCAGCATTCAGCAGGATATATCGACGTTATCGGCATGAAGATAACATCCTTTGCAACATTAAGCTTGAAAACAGAAGGAGTAACGTTACGACGCTATACGGGATGTGATGGATTACATCATGTTTATAACAACAGATACCTTCATTGACGGCTGAGAGGTCTCAGCCTGGATGAATAATCAATGCCATTTAAAGGAATGAGCCTTAAAGGTGTCTGGGTATGTTTTTTGTTATAGATTGCAATTGAATGGAGATCGCAGTGCATGGGCGTGAATATGTTAAATATATTATTAATGGATTCTAACTTTTACCAGGTGTCGGGATTGAGTTTCTTAATCTTAAAGCAACTCAAAGACGAAGGTTTAAATGAGGCATGTTTCTTATTGCCTTCACTGGAAAGTAACAGAGATATCGCTAACATAATCTTCCGTGATGACATGGTGACGATCAATGTTTTCGACAAAAAATATATTCCCAGAAAAAATGGAACAGAGCAGAAAGACGTTGATAAAATCACTATCCATGTCCCGTTTTGGGCCAAAAGCCAAACTCTAAATGATATTTCCAGGAAGATTTCCAAGATACTGATGATAGCTCGCGCAGATTATAATATGATTATCAATAAGGAGGAGTCGTACTGGAACTTTGGTTTAAAAAAGTACGCCCAACTCTCCGATACTGAAAATGATGTAATGATATTGATAGGTCGGGGATACAACAGCACAGAAATATCAGTAATCCTGAATCGCTCGAAAAAAACAATAGGCACGCATTATAGAAACGCGAGTCGAAAAATGGGCGTGGCAAATCAAGCCGAGTTCTATCGCTATGCTTCGTTTATTGCAAAGTGTCAGTGTGACGAACGGAATACTTTTTGCTTATAAGCATTCTACTTAAAAGGAGTTAACGATGAATGATTGTATTAAAAAAAAATGGAATATTAGCTTGCTATTATATAGTCCGCTGTATGTTTCCTCCCTGTTTCTTGCCTCTGGGTCTTATGTGTGGGCGGCAAACAACGACACCATTATTGCAAATGGAACCGTCCGTTCCATCAATGGCCTGACACTCGAAAATAATACTAACGGTGATTTCATCATTCAGGCAAAGAATGGGGCCGATTTTACGGCCACGCGATTACAGTTAAATAGCTCAGGCAGCCGTGGCGGCGGCGCCTGGATCGATAACAGTAAATTCACCGCGCAGGAATTACAAATTAACGTTAGCGGGAGTTCCGGTACCGGCATTTATCTGGCGAACAACGGTGAAGCTGTACTGAGCAACATCACTGTCCTGGGGCAGAAAAGTGCGCTGGGGTTGGTTCTGGATGGTGTCTGGTCCACCTCTCAGAGTATTGCAAGAGCTCAGGTTAACGACAGTACTATTGCTACCGCCGGAGGCGATGCCATTAGGGTGATGGCGGGAGAGTTGGCGCTAAATAATGTCGCTGCCAGTACCTTGGATAATAATAGCTATGCATTAAACGCTAATATGGCTGCAAAAATTGATGTCGAAGGGGGGCGCTTCGCCACTCAAGGCGTGTACAGCGATGCGGTGTGGATTGCCTCAAAAGATTCTTCGGTAATGATGAATAATGCAGTTATCACTACGAAGGGGGAGCGCGCCATCGCAGTCAATGCGCAGCAAGGGGCTGCGAAGATCACAAACAGCACCATTGAAACGCTGGGGGGAAATGCCTATGGCCTCTATACAGAAAAACTGGTTCAGGGTGATGAACTGTCTATTACTACCGCCGGAGCAAGAAGCGCGGGATTTTTCACCGCGCTTGGCGGGACGGGTACGCTGACAAACAGCACGATTATTACACGCGGCGAGCTTGCTCCGGGCCTCTTGGCCTATCCAGGATCGCAAATAATCGCGGATAATGTGCGAATCGAAACCGCAGGCAAAGAGGGTTTTGGGCTGTGGAGTCGGGCGGGCTCACTGAACATTGGCAACAGCCTTATTACTGCCTCAGGCGAAGGCGCTGTGGGGCTGTACGTAAATGGCTACTCCTCTACCACGCCGCTAAGCAATAACGTGTTACTGGATAATGTTCTGCTCAAAAGCGAGCTGGCACAGGTGATTGACGTCAACACTACCGATCTGGCGCTGGAGGTGAAAGATTCCGTTCTTAGCAGCGGAAATAACCAGCTTATGACCGTCAGCAACTATGAAGATGTCCTTGAGCCGGCCAATAACATCTACAGCAACGTATCACTCAATGCTACCAACAGCATGCTAGACGGTGATATCGCGGTGGCGAACCCGGGTAATTCGGTAAACGTTAATCTCAGATCTGGTTCCGTGCTGAATGGTGCAGTAAATAACGCATCATCACTGACACTTGATAGCAGTAGTGCCTGGAATATGAATAACAGTTCTGTTGTTAGACAACTCAGCAATAATGGCACTGTTGTCTTTTCCGATCGGAACAAATTCGACACCTTGACGGTGTCGGGGGATTACAGCGGTAACAATGGAACACTGGTAATGAATAGCCTGCTGGGCGCCGATGATTCACCGGTTAATAAACTTATTGTTACCGGGGATGTGCAGCAGGGAGCGACTAATGTTTCCATTAATGATCTTGGTGGGCATGGCGCACAAACTATTGAGGGAGTAAAGATTGTCGATGTCGGTGGCACCTCTTGGGGACGTTTTGTCAAAACGGATCGTATCGTTGCCGGTGCTTACGATTACGATCTGATCAAAAAGGGGCAAAGTTGGTATTTGACCAGTAACCTGATTAACCCCGAGCCTGCGCCAGAACCCATACCAGAACCCATACCAGAACCGGAATCCGTACCTGCGCCTGAGCCAATGCCAGATCCGCAGCCGACAAAGCCTTCGATTGTTCGCCCTGAAGGGGGGAGTTACACGGCCAACCTGGCGGCGGCTAATAACCTGTTTATGATGACGCTGCATGATCGCCTGGGGGAAACCCAATATATTGATGCGTTGACCGGCCAGCCGGAGGTGACCAGCCTGTGGTTACGTCAGCTCGGCGGGCGTAATGCCTGGCGCGATGGCAGCGGGCAACAGAAAACCCAGAGTAACCGTTACATGACTCAAATTGGTGGCGATGTTGCACGCTGGAGCACGGATGGACTGGATCGCTGGCATATCGGTTTCATGGCGGGTTATGGCAATAACCATAGCGCTTCCCGTAACCAGGTAAGTGGCTACGGTTCGAAAGGTTCCGTTGATGGCTACAGTGTAGGAAGCTACGCCACTTGGTATGCGAACAATGAAAAGCCTGCCGGCGCTTATCTGGACAGTTGGCTACTGTACAGCTGGTTCAACAACGACGTTAGCGGTGAGACGCTGGCGAATGAGAACTATAAATCTCATGGGATTACCGCTTCACTGGAGGGGGGGTATACATGGAAAATTGGGCAATCCCTGGGGAGCCATGGCACGCTGAATGAGTGGTTTATTCAGCCACAGGCCCAAGTCGTATGGATGGGAGTAAGAGCTGACAGCCTTCAGGAAGCCAATGGGACACAGGTTAGCGGTGAGGGTGATGGGAATATCATGACTCGGCTGGGCATTAAAACTTACCTCAAAGGCCATCACGCGCAAGATAACGGCAAGCAGCGCGAATTCCAGCCTTATATCGAACTGAACTGGTTGCACAATACGCGCCATTTTGCGACCAAAATGGATGACGTGCGTATTCGCCAGAATGGAACAAAAAACCTGGCCGAGGCTAAAGTGGGGTTGGAAGGACAAATTAATCCTCGCCTGAATCTTTGGGGCAACGTAAGTGTGAAAATGGGTGATGCGGGTTATAACGACAATACCGCTATGCTTGGAATGAAATACCACTTTTAAGTCAAACCTGTCAGGTGGGTTTGCCTGCCTGACATCTTTTTCTATTAACAGAAATGTTAACGGAAAAGTATTGGTGTAGTCATCGTATTTTTAAGGATTAAGCGCAAGGTGTATTCTTGACGTTGCGAGTGGAATTGATGATTTTTATTTAACCCCCTTATTTACTTTTAGCTTTTTTAATGAAAAGAAGAGGCTCTGGAGAACGCTGGTACGGCATGGCCGTTGATTCATGGGGAATGCTCGGTAGTGTGTGTAATGCACATCGAGAATACCTGACAGAAGCTATCGACATGATGTCAGATTATTATGTGTCCAGGGGCGGCAGGATGATTCCACCGCCAGGATGCTTTGGCGCGATATTGCCTTATAAACCCGCGCAGGTGCTGGGAATACCGCTCTTCGCACCTAACATATTCTGACGATATTAGCATTGCGTAATGACATATTTCATAAGGAGAAGAAATGATGCGGGCTTATATTTATAGATGTTGGTGTTCGTTGAGTACTCAATGGCTGTCCCTGGATTGGTGGTTCAGTGGTAAGGGTATTTGGATTGGTTCCGTGTTGCTCTGCATTATGTTCTGGGGGGCTGCGTTGGGGCTGGTTATGTGGATATGGCAACCATAAGATGAATTACGTTTATTGGCGAGCCTATAGCTGAAATAGCCGGCAAGTGACAGGTGGAAAAATCCTCTTGTGAAAAACCGTCTTCACGATGGGCCCTGGCGGGCTTTGTTGGTGGTGTGGCAGACGGCGACTGCATTTTTCGCCGTATCTAAAAATCCGGAAACAGAAACGCTTCCGGATTTTTATGCAGTATAAAGAGTGGATCAGCCGATCCTTAACCGATCGGCCTTAGGTCCCTAACGGGCTTTCTCGCGTGTAACGCTTTAATTACGCGCGCTCAGGGATCGCTTTCAACAGCGCGGTCAGCAGCTTCCAGTACAGGCCGACGCTTTCGATATGTACCTGCTCATCCGGCGAGTGTGGCCCGGTGATGGTTGGCCCAATCGACACCATATCCATGTTCGGGTACGGCTTTTTGAACAGGCCGCATTCCAGACCGGCGTGGATCACCATGATGTTCGGCGTCTTGTTGAACAGATCCTGATAGATCTCGCGCACCAGATGCATGACCGGTGAGTCTGCGTCCGGTTGCCAGCCTGGGTAACCGCCCTTCGGTGCCACTTTGGCGTTGGCCAACTGGCCCAGCGCGGTCAGCATCTCGACCACGTAATCTTTGCCGCTGTCGATCAGCGAGCGGATCAGGCAGATGATTTCCGCTTCGTTCTCGCTGGTGGTGACCACGCCAACGTTCAGTGAGGTTTCCACCACGCCTTTTACCGCGTCGCTCATGCGGATCACGCCGTTTGGCGTAGCGTTCAGCAGGGCCAGAAAACGCTGTTGGCTGTCGGCGGTCAACGCCTGAGAGGCGCTGGTAACCGGCTCCAGCAGCACGGTGATGTTCTTCTCTTTGGCGGAAAGCTCGTTTTGCAGTGTGCTCAGGAAGGCCTGGCTCAGCGCTTTCAGCGCGTCGGCTTTTGCCGCAGGCACGGCAACCACCGCAGAGGCTTCACGCGGGATAGCGTTGCGCAGGGTACCGCCGTTCAGATCCAGCACGCGCAGGTTCAGTTCTGCGGCATGAGCGAACAGGAAGCGCGTCAGCAGCTTGTTGGCATTGCCCAGGCCTACGTGGATCTCGGCCCCGGAGTGGCCGCCTTTCAGGCCCTTGAGTGTCAGTTTCAGTGTCTGATAGCCGGCCGGTACCGCTTCGCGCTGCAACGGCAGGGTAGTGATGAAATCAATACCGCCGGCGCAACCCATGTAGATCTCGCCTTCTTCTTCGGAGTCGGTGTTGATCAGGATATCCGCCTGCAGCCAGTTAGGCTGTAGCCCGAATGCGCCGTCCATGCCGGCTTCTTCGGTCATGGTCAGCAGCACTTCCAGCGGGCCGTGTTCGACGCTGTCGTCAGCCAGCACCGCCAGCGCGGAAGCCATGCCGATGCCGTTGTCGGCGCCCAGCGTGGTGCCGCGCGCCTTGATCCACTCGCCGTCGATATACGGCTGAATCGGATCCTTGGCGAAATCGTGCACGGTGTCGTTATTTTTCTGCGGCACCATATCCAGGTGCGCTTGCAGGGCAACAGGTTTACGGTTTTCCATGCCTTTGGTGGCCGGTTTGCGCAGCAGGATATTGCCCACCTGATCGCGTTCGGCATGCAGATTCTTCTCTTTGGCCCATGCGAGGATGTGCTGTGCCAGCGCTTCTTCATGATAAGAAGGATGCGGAATAGAGCAGATTTTGGCAAAAATATCCCACAGCGGCTGTGGTGAAAGTTGAGACAATTCAGACACTATAGGTCTCCTGTGACAGCATTCTCAGCATGGCGTGAATGCCGCTCGGTTAGGGTGGATTGGCATCGGTGCGTTTTTGGCACGATCTCCAGAGAATATCACTTTATTCAGGGGCGCGCGCGTACCCTATTGCACTGTTTAAGGGGGAGAATGCACATATTTGACGTGTGATTGTTGGTTTATGCAGGATCAATCACCAGACGAAATACTTATGATTTCCACAGTACAACTGGTATTCGGCTCAACCAGTCTCTATAATCTCGCGCAACCTTTTTTCCCCTGATCACGAGTAAGCTACACCATTGCTGGCTGGGATACCATTTTATGAGCGAAAAATACGTTGTTACCTGGGACATGCTGCAAATGCAAGCGCGCAAACTGGCTCACCGCCTGCTGCCTGCTGACCAATGGACGGGCATTATTGCCGTAAGCCGCGGCGGCCTGGTGCCGGCGGCCTTGCTGGCGCGCGAATTGGGCATCCGCCACGTGGATACCGTCTGCATTTCCAGCTATGACCATGACAACCAACGCGAAATGAAGGTACTCAAGCGCGCAGAAGGCGACGGTGAAGGCTTTATCGTGGTTGACGATCTGGTGGATACCGGCGGCACCGCGAAAGCGATCCGTGACATGTATCCGAAAGCGCATTTCGTCACCATCTTCGCCAAGCCGGCAGGCCGCCCGCTGGTGGACGACTATGTGGTCGATATCCCACAGGATACCTGGATCGAGCAGCCGTGGGACATGGCGGTGACCTTCGTGCCACCGATCGGCGGCCGTTAATCCCCGCTCACGCCAGTAAAACGCCCGGTTGTGCCGGGCGTTTTCGTTATTTTGGTTTATCGCCCCAGAGTTAGGTACACTACCTCCAGTTAAGTAGGCTGTTTGCGGCCTACGGCCAGATTTACGGAGGCTGTTGTTACCATGGCACAAGCCAACCTTTCTGAAATCCTGTTCAAACCCTCATTTAAACACCCCGAGACCTCGACGCTGGTGCTGCGTGCGCGCAACAAAGCCGGCGCCGATCTGCACTCCACGCTGGAAGGCAACACTGTCAGTAATTGGTATCGCATGCTCAACCCGCTGCTGTGGGCCTGGCGCGGCGTTGATCCGATCGAAATCAACGAAGTGCTGGCGCGTATTGCGGTCGCCGACGTGGAACATACCAACGACAAACTGCTCGATACCGTGATCGGTTACCGTAATGGCAACTGGATCTACGAGTGGGTGCATCAGGGCATGCTCTGGCAGCAGCGGGCATTGGAACAGCAAGATCCGCTGATCGGCGGCCAGTACTGGCTCAATGCCGTCAACTTTTACAGCATCGCCGGCTATCCGCACCTGAAAGGCGACGAACTGGCCGAACAGGCCGAGACGCTGGCCAACCGCGCTTACGAAGAGGCAGCGCTGCTGTTGCCTTATCAGCTCAAGGAGCTGGAGTTCCGCATTGACGGGGGAAGCAGTATTACCGGCTTCCTGCACCTGCCGGAGAAGGGCGAGGCGCCGTTCCCGACGGTGCTGATGTGCGGCAGCCTGGATACCCTGCAGACCGACTACCACCGCCTGTTCCGCGAGTACCTGGCGCCGCACGGTATCGCCATGCTGACCATCGATATGCCTTCCATCGGTTCTTCTTATAAGTGGAAGTTGACACAGGATTCCAGCTTCCTGCATCAGCAGGTGCTGGCTCAACTGCCTTCGGTGCCCTGGATCGACCATCAGCGCGTTACCGCATTTGGTTTCCGTTTCGGCGCCAACGTGGCGGTGCGCCTGGCTTATCTGGAGCCGCAGCGGTTGCGTGGCGTGGCCTGTCTGGGGCCGGTGGTCCACAGCCTGTTATGCGACGCCGGCCGCCAGCGAGACGTGCCGGACATGTATATGGACGTGCTCGCCAGCCGGATGGGGATGGCCAACGCCTCGGATAACGTGCTGAGGGTGGAACTGAGCAGTTATTCGCTGAAAACCCAGGGTTTGCTGGGCCGCCGCTGCCCGACGCCGATGCTGGCAGGCTATTGGGATCGGGATCCGCTCAGCCCGAAAGAGGAGGCGCAACTGATCGCGTCGTCCTCGATGGACGGCAAGTTAATTGCTATTCCACGCGCACCGGTGTATAGCAGTTTCCACAAGGCCTTGCTGCAAATGGCTCACTGGATGAAAGATAAAATGCGTTAATTTGTTGCTAAATTTTAACAGTTTGTTAAAAAGAGTGGTCTACATTGAGGAGGTTAAAGAATGACGTTACCTAGTGGTCACCCTAAAAGCCGACTAATGAAACGTTTTGCCAGCTTGGGGCCGTACCTGCGTGAAGGGCAGTGCGAGAACGACCGTTTTTTCTTTGATTGTTTAGCCGTTTGCGTCAATGTCAAACCCGCGCCAGAGAAGCGTGAGTTCTGAGGATGGTGGATCGAGCTGCATGCTGAAGAGGCGCGTTTCACTTATGCTTATCAGTTCGGTCTGTTTGATAAGGACGGGCGCTGGTCGCCGGAAAAGATTAAAGATACTGAAGTAAAAACCAAGCTGGAAACCACCCTGCGTGATTTCCATCGCCGCTTGGGCGAGTTGCTGGCGACGATGGAGCTGGCGCTTGAACCGGCCGATGATTTCAAAGAAAAACCGATTAAACTCTCCGCCTGACCCCGTTTGACTACAGTATTGTGCTGATTTCGCGTTGTGCCTGTTGGCATAACGCGTCTCTCCTGTTACAAAGTCCTTTGCACTCTTATTCTCATCATACCCTATAGCTTTCGAGTTGCAGCTAGGCGGCAAGCGCAGGAATCCCCAAGAGCTTACTGAGGTAAGTGACTGGGGTGAGTGCGAGCAGCCAACAACGCTGCAGCTTGAAAGATGACGGGTATATTACACGGCAGAAACACTATGAACGGCAGCCAGACATTGGTTGTGAAATTGGGCACCAGCGTGTTGACCGGCGGATCGCTGCGTCTTAACCGTGCCCATATTGTCGAACTGGTACGCCAGTGCGCACAACAGCATGCAGCGGGTCACCGCATCGTTATCGTCACCTCCGGCGCGATTGCCGCCGGGCGCGAACATTTGGGCTACCCCGAACTCCCCGCTACCATCGCCTCCAAGCAGCTGCTTGCGGCGGTCGGCCAGAGCCGGTTGATCCAACTGTGGGAACAGCTGTTCTCCATTTACGGCATCCACGTCGGGCAGATGCTGCTGACGCGCGCCGATCTGGAAGACCGCGAACGCTTCCTCAACGCGCGTGACACCATGACCGCGCTGCTGGATAACCGTATCGTGCCGGTAATCAATGAGAATGACGCGGTAGCGACCGCAGAAATCAAGGTGGGCGACAACGACAACCTGTCGGCGCTGGCGGCGATCCTGGCCGGGGCCGACAAACTGCTGTTGCTGACCGATCAACAAGGCCTGTATACCGCCGATCCGCGCAACAACCCGCAGGCGGAGCTGATCCGTGAAGTGCACGGCATTGACGACGCGCTGCGCGCCATCGCCGGCGACAGCGTTTCCGGGCTGGGCACCGGCGGCATGGGCACCAAATTGCAGGCGGCCGACGTGGCCTGCCGCGCCGGTATCGACGTGATCATCGCCGCAGGCAGCAAGCCGGGCGTGGTGGGCGACGTGATTGAAGGCAAACCGGTGGGCACCCGTTTCCACGCGCTGGAAACCCCGTTGGAAAACCGCAAACGCTGGATCTTCGGCGCACCGCCGGCCGGTGAAATCACCGTGGACGACGGCGCGGTCGACGCCATTATGGCGCGCGGCAGCTCGTTGTTGCCGAAGGGCGTTCGCGAAGTGAAGGGCGATTTCTCCCGTGGCGAAGTGATCCGCATCCGCAACCTGGCGGGGCGCGATTTGGCGCACGGCGTCAGCCGCTATAACAGCGACGCGATGCGCATGATTGCCGGCCACCACTCGCAGGAAATCAGCGAAATTCTCGGTTACGAATACGGCCCGGTGGCAGTGCACCGCGACGACATGATTGTGAGCTAAGGAGTGAGCATGCTAGAGCAAATGGGGAAGGCCGCCAAACAGGCCTCCTGGCAACTGGCGGTGCTGAGCACGGCGAAAAAAAACCAGGTGTTGTCGGTGATGGCCGATATGCTGGAAGCCAACAGCGAAGTGATTTTGCAGGCCAACGAACAAGACATGGCGCAGGCGCGCGCAACCGGGATGACCGAAGCGTTGCTCGATCGCTTGCTGCTGACCCCGGCGCGGCTGGCGGCCATCGCCAACGATGTGCGCCAGGTGTGCCGTCTGAACGATCCGGTCGGCCACGTATTGGACGGCAGCCTGCTGGACAGCGGGCTGAAGCTGGAACGCCGCCGCGTGCCGCTTGGCGTGATCGGCGTGATTTATGAAGCACGGCCGAACGTCACCATCGACGTCGCCAGCCTGTGCCTGAAAACCGGCAACGCGGTGATCCTGCGTGGCGGTAAAGAAACCCACAACACCAACCTGGCGACGGTGAAGGTGATCCAGCAGGCGCTGGAACAATGCGGCCTGCCGGCTGCGGCGGTGCAGGCGATCGACAGCCCCGATCGCGCGCTGGTGAATGAGCTGTTGCGCCTGGATCGCTACGTAGACATGCTGATCCCACGCGGCGGCGCCGGTTTGCACAAACTGTGCCGCGAACAGTCGACCATTCCGGTGATCACCGGCGGCATTGGCGTTTGCCATACCTACGTTGACGACAGCGTTGATTTCGATAAGGCGCTGACGGTCATCGAGAGCGCCAAAATCCAGCGCCCAAGCGCCTGTAACTCGCTCGAAACGCTGCTGGTGAACCGCAACATCGCCGAACAGTTCCTGCCGGCGCTGAGCGCCAAGATGGCGGCGGCGGGTGTGACGCTGCATGCGGCGCAGAACGCTATGCCGCTGCTGCAAAACGGCCCGGCGACGGTGGTGGACGTGGCGGAAGGGGATTACGACGACGAATGGCTGTCGTTGGATCTGAACGTGCTGGTGGTGGACGATATCGATCAAGCCATCGACCATATCCGCACCCACGGCACCAACCACTCCGATGCGATCCTCACCCGTTCGCTGAGCAGCGCCGAGCACTTCGTGCGCGCTGTGGATTCCTCGGCGGTGTACGTTAACGCCAGCACCCGCTTCACCGACGGCGGCCAGTTCGGCCTGGGCGCAGAAGTGGCGGTCAGCACCCAGAAGCTGCATGCACGCGGCCCGATGGGGTTGGACGCACTGACCACCTACAAGTGGATCGGCTACGGCGACGATTTGGTTCGTAGTTAAGTCAGGTTTCGCGTTTTAAGTTTAAGGGCGCAGTTCATTGAACTGCGCCCTTTTTGCATACGGGTTCAGGCCTGAGCTGGCATCGTAGTTGGTCTAAGCGAAATCCAATCGGACAGTTGGTTTTGTGCTGTGAGTTCAACGGGTCGATGCAACGCTATCCTTAATCAAGGGGGGACGTTGGTACTTTGAACTCACACGGACGATGAGTCGAAGAGATATTATGATTCTTACGAGGTATTCGGTCAGTTGCTCGAACTTATGGTATCAGGCTGAATAGAGAAAAAATAATGAGTGTCAGTCCCCCGGCTATTGCCAGTTACCACAGTAATACAGGTGCGTTTTTGGGTATTCAGCCGGGTAAAAATATGGGTTTTGAGCCCGTAGCTCGCAGAAAAGCCCTGAGAGGCGTTCGGGTGTTGCACGTACAGATGTTATGGTTAATAGGCTTAAGTCCAGCGAACAAAAAGGAGCGAACATGCGGGTAGGAATGAAGGAAAAGATCATCAGGACGTGTGAGGCAAAAATTGTGACCAAGGGCAGTAACGTAGGGCTGTCTTTTTATGCTTTTTTTGCCAATAAAAATGATGACCCGGAACTGCTGATGGAGGTTGCACATTGGTGGATTATGGAGATGAAACTGGATCACTTTGAAAAGGCAGAAAAGATAAAATCTCTCGTTTTAGCCATGAAGTAAACCATTACGGTAGCTAATGATACCTTACAGTTCGTAGCGTCTTAATTATGATATGACAGCCTTTACTCTGGACAGGTATGTCTGCTCCTCGCTCTTAACAGGCGATGAATTCGACATTTAGACAATTTCGGGCATGAAACGAATGCTAAAAAATGAATCATTACAGTGGGATTGTAAATTGAAAATAGATTGGCATAGCTCATTGCTTACACGCGCTACGAATGTTGATAAAAACTACAAAAACACTCAAAACGTCCGTCGTTTCATGATTAAGGAGTGTGGGGACGACTTTCGATTTAATCGAGAATTTATGGCCTGGATACGTAATGATGTTCCAAAAACTTTAGGTGATGTAGTCGATGAGTGGAAACGCAGACAGTAATTGCAGGTCTGCATTTCGCTCATAACCGCCAAAGTCTTGCGGATGACTCAGCCTGACTATAGGACAGGATCCTCTACCGGGCGGGGTCAGTACACCAACGGCTCGGAAGTGCCTAATTTACTCGTGGCGCTCGATACGCAATCTATTTACACATTGGTAATGCGAAGGTCGTAGGTTCGATTTCGCTATTACAATGAATGAACCCGCTCACCAATCATTCCCAGCACAGCACCAGCATCCACCCCAAGCAGCCGTGCCATCACAGCAAACTCAACCACATCCAGCTTACGCTCGCCGTTTTCAACCTTGGCGATAAACGACTGCGGGCGGCCCAGCGCCTCGGCCAGTTTGGTCTGAGTTATGCCTTTTTCTATGCGAGCATCCCGAAGTATTTTTATAACTAATTGATACTCGGTTGAATAAACTGAAGTCATGGCGTTTTCCGCGAGTGATATCCCAAAGTCGAATATCTGCCATTATCCCTAAATGGGCTAGTAGGCGCATCAGATAACAAGCTGATAGCCGAAGCTTTGAAGCTTCCCCCTGCGGAGATATGGCCTTCAAGATACTCTGAACCTATATATAAGGATGAGTAGAGCGGTCATTCTGCATCAGAATTCGGCACTATTTAATGCGGATGAAAACAGCAGGTACAAATATGGGGGCAGGGCAGTTAACTATCCGCAGCCCCCATTATTATCTAATGAATAGTCGCGGTTATTGCTTAACCACAAGATGGCTACGCTGTTCTTTGCTCATTGCTTTGTCAGAGCTGGAAATGACGCAGTTATATTTTTCGTCTTTATTGATAATCATAAAGGTGCTGACCGGGTTTTTATAGTCTTTGTCGATAGTGAAATAAACATAATCCTGCGGCAAAGAACTCGGTTTGAAGGCGCCAAACGCATAAACACCCGCCATGCCCAACGGGGACAAATCAACCGTAATTTCTAGCGGTTGCAGGGTATTCGGGGAGGGCAGCATGGATTTTGCGGACATCATCATCGAAGTGGTATCGATGGTGTATTCGCTGGTCACTTTCATCCCGACATACTTGGATTCAGGTTTCGAAAGCTGTTTCATACAGGCGGCATCGTGCTCGGGCGCGGGGCTGCCATTTTCTTGTACGGCGTGCACATGCTCCAACGTCACCAGCGCTTTGCCGGTCATCGTTTTTGCGCTGTCTGCCGCTTGCGCCATACCGGAAAAAACGAGGGCAGCAACCGTGGGTAGAATAACGCCAGTCATGATTTTCATTACTTTTCTCCAGACTTTTATGAATGGGGAAGCCATATTGACTTTCCCGTGTGTGTAGTCGATGAAAGTGAATTAATGAAATTATGGGTAGCGCTGAATCACCTTGTGTAAACACATGGCATGACACCGTTGCCCAGAAGAATAACTGGCGTTTTTAAGATGAAGACATAAATTTTAAATAAACGGACGTGTGATTATCGTTATTAAATTTCGAGCATATGAACTGTATGGATAACCTTAGTCAATATCCGGGATAGATACAACTCGATGGGGGGATTTTTTATTTTATCGAAGCAATAGTGGAATTAATAAGCCAATAGATTATTTCCATTGGCTTATATATACATGCTTATTATTATCTTATTGCCCTTGGTTAGCGCTTTTTAAACAGCGGCAGCATTCTCACCAAGGTATTGTCCTTAAAGGCATAATGATGAATCAGCGCCGCAGCGGCGTGCAAGCCAATCAGCCAATAACCGAAAGCGGCCAGCGTCTTGTGCCAGCCGATAATCGTTCGCGCCTGCGGCCGGTCGGCAATCTCGGCAAACGGCATCGGCAGGCCAAACAAAAACCACTCCTTGCCGCCCAGATAGCGGGAATAGACGCCCAGAACCGGCAGCGTCAGCAGCAGCAGGTAAATCAGGGTATGCACCAGATGCGCCGCGCCGGTTTGCCATTTTGGCGGCATCGGGCTGATGGCGGGGGAGGCGTGACGCCCGCGCAGGATCAGGCGGGCGATCATCAAGACGAACACCGTCACCCCGCAGCTGAAGTGGGTGACCACCAGCAGATACCATAACGGTGTGCCCGGTTCGGCAAAGCCTCTCAGCTCAATCGTGGCGCAGGTGATGACCAACAGGATAGCGACCAGCCAGTGCAGACGGATCTGCATCGGCATAAATGTTTTCTGCACTGGATTTGCCTTGTTTACGTGAGATCCAATAGGCGTTGAGAGTAACGAAATGTTACAGGAGAGGAAAGCGCCGGGTTTGAATTTATCCCGGCGCTTTGGCTTAGTTCACTTTCGCTTTGGCGAAGTCACTGCCGTTAACGTCAACCACATAGCCGCTGACGTTGCTGCGGGTGGCGTAGAACACCTTGCCGTTAGCCAGCGGTAACCAAGGGGTCTGTTCGGCAAAAATCACCTGCGCTTGCTGATAAAGCTTGGCGCGTTCCGCCGGGGCGCTCACCTGAATAGCTTTCTGGATCAACCGATCGTAGCCTTTGTCGCACCAGCGGGCTATGTTGGCGCCGGTTTGCACGCCGGCGCAGCCGAGCAGCGTGGCGAAGTTATCCGGGTCGCCGTTATCCGACATCCAGCCATACAGCGCGCTCTGCTGTTCCCCTTTGCGCAGCCCGGCCAGGTACTGGCCCCATTCCCAGGTGACGATTTTGGCCTTCACGCCCACTTTCGCCCAGTCGCTCTGGATCATCTCGGCAATACGCCGCGAATTAGGGTTGTATGGCCGCGCCACCGGCATCGACCAGATGTCGGTTTCAAAGCCTTTTTCCAGCCCGGCCTGTTTCAGCAGATCACGGGCCTTCTGCGGATCGTAGGTATATTCCGGCAGTTTGTCGTTGTATCCCAGCATCGCCGGCGGCAGCACCGAATTGGCCGTTGTACCGCTGTCTTTGAACACCGCCGCGACAATCGCCTTCTTGTCCACCGCATAGCTCAGCGCCTGGCGAACCAGCACGTTATCAAAAGGTTTCTTCTGGGTGTTGAACGCCAGGTAGCCGACGTTCAGGCCGTTGATGTTATGCAGTTGCAGGTTTTTGTCGCTCTTGATGGCGTCGAACTGCTCCGGCAGCGGGGCGGGAATGATCTGGCACTCGTTGGTTTTCAGCTTGGCCACCCGGGTCTGCGCATCCGGCGTGATGGAGAAAATCAGGTGTTTGCTGGCCACCTCGCCTTGCCAGTAATGCGGGTTGGCCACGTAGCGGATCAGCGAATCCTGCTTGTACTGCTGCAGCGCGAACGGGCCGGTGCCGATAGGCCAGTTATCCACGTACTCCGGCGTGCCTTTCTTCAGCATGGCATCGGCGTATTCTGCGGAAAGAATCGAGGCGAAATCCATCGTCCAGTCGGCCAAAAACGCGGCGTTGGGCTGGCTGAGCGTAAAGCGCACGTGGTCGTTATCCACCGCTTCGACGTGGGTAATCAGCTTGTCCAGCCCGGTGTCGGTAAAGTACTCGTAGTTACCGCCGGACACCTTGTGGTACGGATGATTAGCGTCTTTTTGGCGCATCACGGTGAACACCACGTCCTCGGCGTTGAAGTCGCGCGTCGGGGTGAAGTATTTGTTGCTGTTGAACTTCACGCCCTTGCGCAGCGTAAAGGTGTAGGTTTTGCCATCCGGGCTGATGGTCCACTCGGTGGCCAGCGAGGGGGCAGGGGTTTTATCGCTTTCGCGCAGCGTCAGCAGGCGGTTATACAGCACCTGCGAGGTGGCGATAAAAGTCGGCCCGGAGCTGGCGAGTTGCGGATTGAAAGACTCCGGCGAGGCGACCGTGCAATAAACCAGCGTATCGGAAGCCGCCAGAGCGTTGCCCGCCGCCAACAGGCTGGTTCCCGCCAATAGCAGGCCTGCAGTTGTTTGTTTTAAAAGCATAAAAGTGATAGCTCCCTCAGGTTGATGGGGGACACTGCCGCCGCTGTGGCATTCAGGCAGCCCCCGGTTTAACTATAATGAGGCTTTGCGGATCTGGGAACGGGTGGCGGCGGATTCCTTTTCGGTTATTACGCCGGCCGCCAATATTTCCACCGCCGCCGGCGAAGGTTTTTTACCTCGATAATCCCCTCATTCGACACGCATTAACCTGTTGTCCTATATTTATGAAAATGATAATAAGTGTTATTATCATTTTCATTTGTAACCATGTTGAAACACTTTCAGCGCGTTGCGGCCGTCGTTTTTCTGGTCTCCATGTCGCATATCAAAGGTAGGTAACATGTCGGAAACCCTTTTGGCTACTGAATGGCTGCCGCTGTCGCCGGCGCAGTTAGATTTCTGGGAGGAGTTTACCCTGCACCCCGGGCAGCCCTTTTCCACCGTCGCTCACGTCACCGAATTGCGCGGAGCGGTGGACGAGGCGGCGCTGTGTCGGGCGATAACCCTCACTGTCGCAGAAACGCAGGCGTTTGCGCTGCGGTTTGGCACCCGCAGAGGCGATCGGTTGCCGATGCAGCGCTACGATCCCGAACGGATTCCGCGCCTGAAGCGTATTGATTTGCAGGAACATCCCGACCCTTACCAGGCCGCAATGCGGCTGATGCAGGCCGATGCCGAGCAGCCGATGGATCTGCACAGCCAACCGATGACGGCCGTGTGGCTGCTCACTCTGGGGCCGACGCGCTATATCTGGTACCTGCGTGCTCACCATATCATTATCGATGGTTACGGCATGGCGCTGGTCGAGCATCGCTGCGCTACGCTGTACGCGCATTTTCTCGGCAAGGGCTCGGCGGGGCAAGCATTGGGCGCCTTCCGCGCCTTCCAGCAACATGAGTTGGCCTACGGGGCTTCCGAACGCTGCGACAAGGATCGTCGGTTCTGGCAGCGCTATTTACCGCCGTCGCAGGTGTTGCCAACGGTGCGTAAAGGCGGCCGGGAATATGGCGTGAAATGCCTCAGCACCAGCACTCCGCTGCCGGAGGACATTTCACGGCGGCTGCGTCTGTTATCCGAACGCAGCGGCATCGGCTGGCCCGATCTGCTGCTGGCTCTGTCCGCCGCCTGGCTGTTTTTTACGTTGCCGCCCTTACCGCATGAAAGAGGGGGTACGCGCACCCTGTGGATGCCGGCGATGAATCGTCGCAGCAGCAAAGCGACCAATACGCCGGCTTTGGCGGTCAATACGTTGCCGTTTTTGGTTTCACTGCGTGCGGAAGAGACGCTGGGGCATTTCCTGTCCGGCGTGACGCAGACGCTGCGTGAACTGCGCAGCCACGCCGGTTATCGCCTGCGGCAGATTGCCGCCGATCGCGGCGTGACGCCCGCGTCGCGTCTGTTTATTTCACCGTTTATCAACGTTCAGCCGTTTGACTCGGCCGGTTTCAGCGGTTGCACCAGCACGCGCCGGGTGCTGGCAGGCGGTGCCGGCGACGGGATTAACCTGATCTTCCGTGGCGGCACTGACGCCGGCGATCTGCATTTGGATATCGATGTCTTTGTGCAGCAGTTCCCTACCGCCGGGGCGGCCAACTACCGAAGCGCCTTGCAGGACTTTTTGCAGCGCGCGTTACGGGAAGGGGCGTTGGAGATGGCGATCGGTGAGCTGGTGGCGGTGCCCGCCTGATGAAAGCGGGCAGGGGATGACCCTGCCCGTAGGGCATTGAGGGTTAGCGGGCCAGCAGCGCTGCGACCTCCCGTGCATTTTTGCAGGGGATCAGCACCGTTGGCGGCAGTTGGGTGCCAAAGGCGTCATTGAGCCGTGCGGCCACCTGGCGGATGTGCGGCAGTTTCAGCCCCATGCTGATAAAGGCAGTTTCCTCCCCCCACTCAGGACGTGGTGCCGCGCCGATGGCCTGCAGATAGATGGTCAGAATTTTGCCGCTCTGCGCCGGCGGCGCGCTCGGCAAAGGTGCTGCACAGGCGTTCAACCCGGGAGCCACCCGCCCGGCCCCGAGCGCGGTGCGAATAGCGTGACGGTCGGTTTTTCCGTTGCCGGAGAGCGGCAGCGCTTCGGCGTGGATAAAGCGCGTCGGGATATGTGTACAAGGCAGATAGCCCGTCGAGAAGGCGCGAATATCCGCCAGCGACAGCGGCTTGCCGTCGTGGGTGAGGTACATCGCGCCCAGCGTCGACTCGGCATTTTCCCCGCTCGGATAATCCACCACCACAATGTCCAGAATCGCCTCATGCCCGCGCAGCACGTCTTCGATCTCCGGCAGCGACACGCGCACGCCGCGGATTTTCACATAGCCGTTCACCCGGCTGGCGAACAGGATGTTGCCGTCCGGGCGATAGTAGCCCTGATCGCCGGTGCGGAAGGCCCGCAGCGGTTGCCCGTCGGGGCCATTCAACGGGACGAAGTCATGTTGCTTCACTTCGCCGTCTTCCAGATAGCCTAACGCCAGATTCACCCCCGCCGTATGAATGCGGCCCACCACGCCGGCCGGGCAGTGCGTGCCGTCATCATGGCAAATAAAGTATTGGTTGCCCGGCAATGGTTGGCCGTAGGGCACGGTGCCGGTGTCCTGCGCTGCAATCGGGTGCCAGATGCTCCAGATGGTGGTTTCTGTCGGGCCGCCGAGTGAGAACAGGCAAATGTCCGGGCGCAGGCTACGCAACGTCTGCACCGTCGCCGGTTTGATGTAATCGCCGCCCTGAGCCACCAGCCGCAGTGAGCGCAGGCTGTCGGCCGTTTTGCAGGTGAGCAGCATTTCCAGGATCGCAGGCACGGAACACCACAGGCTGACGCGGTGGCGCTCCACCAACTGGTTCCAACTGATGGCGTCTTTTTCCTGATGCGGCGCGGGCAGAACCAGCGTCGCACCGGCGCTGAGCGAGCCGAACAGGTCAAACATCGACATATCGTGGTGCGGCGGCGTCACGGAGATAAACACATCATCGGCGGTGACCGCCCAGCGTTGCAGAGTCTGCCCAAGCACGTTGGCGGTGGCGCGGTTGTTGAGCACCACGCATTTGGGTTTGCCGGTGGTGCCGGAGGTGTACAGGTAATAGCTTGCTTCGGTGCTTGCGCTGCGTTCCGTCAGCGTCTGGTCGCCCGGCAGTTCGGGCGCGCCCGCGGCCGGATCGAGCAATTCTGTCGGCGTCACCCCGTGCGGGGTATCCAGCTCGCCCTGATGCACCACCAGATCCGGCCGGCAGTTGCTCAGCAGATAGGCGGTGCGTTCAGGCGGCGAGTTGATGTCGATCGGCACCCAGATAACCCCCAGCAGCGCACAGGCCAGGGAGATAGTCACGTGTTCCGGGCTGCGCGCCAGATACAGCGCCAGCACGCTGCCGCGCCCCAGATTGCGCCGTTGCAGGTTGGCCATAACGGCTCCGACCTGGCGCCCCAGTTCAGGATAAGACAGGGTCTGCTCATCGCAGATCAGCGCCGGTCGCGGCTGTGGGTCGTTAAACAGCCGTTCGGCCAGCTGCGCCAGGTAGGGATAAGCGGTGAATGCCGCTTCGCCGTGGTTATGGCGATAGTGTCGGTAATCGATAAAGCGCGCCGGGGCGATCTCCAGATCGCTGTCCTGGCATATTTGCACCACGCGGCGTTGCAGGGCGTCCAGCATCGCCTGCACCTGTTCGCCGTCCAGCGCCTGTTCGGCGTAATCGACGCACAGTTGCAGATTTTTGTCGGCGTCCTGCGTCAGACGGATGTCGATCGCGACCTGCGGCGTTTGGGTCAGGCCGTCGTGGTAGCGGACCGGTGCACCGGCCGGCAGCGTCTCCCAGCTCAGGCAGTTGGTGAGAATGACCGGCAGCGCAGGGGCGCCCTGGCTGCGGTTCAGCAGCTGCCGCGCCAGATCGACGCCGGAAAACGTCAGGTGGTCGAGAGCGCCCAGTATGTCGTCTTGCAGTGCCTGCGCACGGCTGACAAAGGTACCGCCCTCGCGCGAATAACGCACGGCCACAAAGCTAGAGGCGTTGCCGAGCGAACCCCCAGCAGCAGGAAACGCCACCGGCACGCCCACACACAGCTCGCCGTCGGTGGTCCACTGCGCCAGCGTATCGAGGATCACCGCCGAAAGGGCGCTGTTGCGCAGCAGCGAATGGGCTGAGCCCAGGCGTGAAAAGGCTTTTAGCACGTCGCGCGGCAGGGTCAGGCTGGCGCGCCGGTAGCGAGAGCTTTTGATGTTGGCCAGCGGGGCGCGCCACGGCAACGCCGAAGGCGTGGTGACGTCCTGCAGTTTGGTCTGCCAATAGGCGGCGTCGGCCTGGCGTTGTCCTGCCGGGGCGGCAGCCGGCGGGGTAGCCGGTGCGATTGGCGGCAACGGAGCGTCATCGAACAGCCGGGCAATCAGGGTGGCGATGCCCTGGCCATCGAGGATCAGCGCGTCGAAGCTGGTGAAAATCAGGGTGTCGTAGCGCCCGGTGGCGTCCTGCGTCTCCGGCAACTGAATGGCGGCAATACGCCACAACGGCTGCGCGGGATCGTGGCGCTGGTGCGAATACTGCTCGCGCAGGGCGGCCAGCCGTTGCTGCGCAGCATCGTGCTCCAGTGAGCGCAGATCGTGCCTGTCCAGATTCAGCGTGGTTTCCGGCCGTACGCGCTGGGTGAAACGCTGGGGGTCGAGGCAGGTACGCAGCGCGGGATAGTGCCGCACCAGTTCGGCCAGCCGGGTTTCCAGCCGCGCCAGATCCAGCCGCTGGCCGCGGTATTCGCGGAAATCGTGCATCGCCACGCCGCCGAGCGGCCACTGTTCGCTGCGGCCGAGGAGGTAAGCCTGTTGCAGCGCGGTTAATGGTGTCTCCATGGTATTTCCCTATTGTCGCTAACCGATGAAAAAGAACGCAGGGCGCGTGGGGCTACGCGCCAAAAATCGATATCAGACCTGAGGCGCCAGCACGTTCAGCAGCATTTTCGCGCCTTCGGCGGCCTTGGGGTCACGCTCGCAGATCAAAGCGGCCAGCGTTGCCGGAGTGGGGTGCGCCGCCAGATCTTGCGGGGTTAAGGCTACCGGCAGGTATTTATTGAGTACCCCGAGCAGGGCGAGCAACGCGGCCTCCGGCAGCGGCAGGGCGGTGATGTCGTCATCGTCGCGCAGCATGACGCCCGGCGCTACGCGCGCCAACAAACGGTGCAGCAACTGGCGTACCGGGGCCTGAGTTTCCGGTAAGCACTGTGACAGCAACTGCGCCAATGGCCGCCTGAAACTGTCGGGGTGGCGTGCCGCCTGCTGTAACAGGGTGCTGTAGGTGGCAAACAGCTGCTGCGGCAACCGGTCCGGGAAGGCATCCATCCGCAGATCCCAGTTGATCAAGATACCGCCGTTGGCGTGCGCCACCTGGGCGTCCAGCGCCACCTGCGGGCCCTGGGAAATCACCCAGTCCAGCGGGCCGAAGGTGCGGGTGACCTGGTCGGAAAATAGCGCTTTGCCGCGAATGCCGAAACCGGCGGTGAACACCACCGGCGAAGGTTGCATGCTGCCGTGCAGGCGCGACAGGTCGCGCATCACGCTCACGCCCGGGTAGTCGGCATGAGTGAGCAATTCCGCCAGCTGATCCATCAGGCGGCGGCAGAAGGCGGGCAAGTTTTCCGCCGGATTGAGCTCTACACCGAGCAGCACCAAATTCGAGAAGTCGCCAATGATGCCCTCCAGGCCCTCTGCATCGCGGTGGAACAAGGGTACGTTGAGCCGGAAACGTCGCAGGTTCCAGCCGTGGCCGACGGTAATGGCAAACAGTGCCAGAAACAGGGAGGAAAGCGTGACGCGGTGCGCTTTGGCGGCATCGGCCAGCGCCCGAGCCTCTGTGGCGTTCAGTTGAAGCGCCAGCCGATCGCTCTGACAGCGTTCCGGTGCGCGCAGCAGGTGGGGCGCGGGCGGCAGTTGCGCCAGGCGTTCGCGCCACCAGGTCTGAGCGCGGGCTCGTCGCTGCTGCAGCTCGGTGTCGGCATGGTGCCGATCCAGATAGTCAAAATAGGGCACGCCGTTGTTGTCGGGGGCGGCCGGGCAGTGGTGATAAAACCGCGCCAGATCCTCCATCAACACGCGAAATCCCATGGCATCGCCGGCGATCATGTCCAAATCCACATGCAGCCGGCTGTGGCCGTTTGGCAACAGACTGAGGCTGATATCACAGGGAATGCCCTGTTCCAGCGGCAATTTTTGGCTGCTTTTTTGCCGGCGTTTGGCGCTCAGCGCGTTGGCTGCCTCGGGGGCGTCGGTGTGGCGGAAATCGTCGATATGCAGGCAATGGCGCGGACCGCAGGCATCAATGGTCTGTTGACCGTCCGCCGTGATGCGCAGGCGCAGCATCGGGTGGTGCAAATAAAGGGCAGTCACGGCCTGTCTCAGTCGTTCGACGTCCAGGTCGCAGCCGTTAAATTCCGCATACAGGTGGGCGGAGACGCCCCCCAGCGGCGCTTCGGATTGCCGGCCCACCCAGTAGGCGGCCTGCATCGTGGTCAACGCTTTCATTGGGTTTCCATCAGTATTGAGAGACGGGAAGAATATATTTCAATGTTAATGGGAATGAAAATTATTACTATTTTTATTTGTTATTGTAAAACGAAGTTGTCATAAGGGGCAGGATGAGTATTGTCACCCCAGGGTAAATGGCTATTTTTGATATTATTATGTTTTATATTAATTTTTAAAGAAATTATTGCGATTTTAAATGATGAAGGAAACCGGTTTTTTGGTCTTTATGCTGTTTCTTTGTGAGCCTGTCCATTCTCCTTATTGATAATGATTTGCATTAAAATATGTAAAATATTATCATTATTAACATTTCTTTACGTTTCCAGACAAAAATACTGCATCCGCCCGCTGTGCGTCTGGGGGGGAAGCCGTCTGCTGCAGGGATAGGCAATAGCAAGGTCAGGAAGGCCGCAATGCCAGTGTTAGTGTGAGTGTCAGCGTCGTTACCTATGTGAAAACAATCAAATTTTTGTGCATCTGGGATGAAAGGAGAATACATCTATGAGCAAGCATTCAGCGGCTCAAAGGCATAAAATCGTAGGAAACAAGGAAAAAACGGGCTTACAGGCCATCGGGGCATTTTCCTCACTCTTTTTGGGACTTTGCTCTGTGTCTGTGGGGAGCGTTAACGCAGCAGCGCCGGACGATAAGGTGCAGGAAGCCGCCGACAGCAAACGCCAGGGCAATTGGCAGGACTCGGAGAGCCTGCTGGTCACCGGCGAAAAAATTAAACGCACCATTTTCGATACCGGCTCCAGCGTGCAAGTGTTCGACAGCGAACGGATTTCTTCCATGCCGAATGCGTTGCAGGTCACCGATTTGCTGCGCATGACCCCCAACGTGGTCGATTTGGGCATTGGCAACAATTTGCCGACCGTGCGCGGCATCGACGGCTCCGGCCCGAACGTCGGCGCCAATGCTTTCCTCAGCGGCACCCGCCCGCGCCTCAATCTGTCAATGGACGGCCGCTCTCTGACCTATAACGAGCAGGCATATGGTCCGCAGTCGCTGTGGGATCTGGATCGCGTTGAAGTGTTCCTCGGCCCGCAGAGCTACATTCAGGGGCGCAACGCCATTGCCGGTGCCATCGTGATGACCAGTAAGGATCCGACTTTCGACTGGGAAAGCGCCTTCAAGGGCGGAGCCGGCAACCAGCATTCTTCACAGCTGTCCGCCATGGCTTCCGGCCCGCTGGTGGAGGACCAACTGGCGTTCCGAGTCAGCGTCGATCGCCAGCGTCGCCGCAGCGATGTCGACCTTCCCGCCTATGAACCGGTAGGCGATCCTCGTGAGGTTGAAGCCACTACCGCTCGCGCCAAACTGTTGTTTAACCCGGCAGGTATGCGCGAGTTGACCACCAAGCTGACCTTTAACCATTTTGGCAGCACTTCACCGCAAAACGAGAGCCTTAACCCGCTGGTTCACCCGACCAACCCGCGTCACGATCCGCGTCGTGCCGTGTTTAAAAGCAACACCAACAGCAGTGTCTGGGATCTGGCCTGGGAGCAATCCGACAGTCTGACGTTGGAAAACCGCGTTATTTACACCGACTTCAACATTAACCGTCCTACGGCCTACAACATTCAGTATGCAGAAATCGACGGTAAAGAGGTGCATGTGGAGCCGGTGGCGCGCTTTGGCGGGCCTGACAGCCGCCTGCGAGGGCTGGCGGGGTTGCGCTATTTCCACGCCAAGCAGGATGAGTTCGTTAATATTTTCGGCGGTTCCAGCTTCAAGGATAAAACCGACACCAACTCGGCCTTTGCCGAACTGACCTACGCGATCACGCCGAAGGTGGATATCACCGCCGCCAGCCGCGTGGAACGTGAACATCGCCGGCGCACCGGTGGCAGCAATGCCGTGCGTATCGATTTCGACGAAACCTACGATGTGTTCCTGCCGAAGCTGGATCTGGCCTGGAAACCGACGGACACGCAGACCTACGGCGCCAAAGTGGCGCGCGGCTATAACGCCGGCGGCGCCGGCATCACTATCGGCACGCCGGTGGTCAGCTACACCTACGGCTCCGAATATGTCTGGAACTATGAGCTGTATTCCCGCCACCACCTGAAAGACGCCAACGTCATCCTGACCAGCAACGTTTTCTATAACGACTACAAGGACATGCAGCTGCCTTATTCGTTGAGTGAGAACTCCAGCGTGATCCGCAATGCCGACAAGGTGGAAACCTACGGTGCGGAAATGGGGGCGACCTGGCAGCCGCGTTGGGACTTCGAGCTGTTCGGTAACGTCGGCCTGCTGAAGACCAAGATCAAGAAGTTCTCGGGCAGCGGCGTAGATGGGCACGAACTGGCGCGTGCGCCGGCCTATACCGCCAACATGGGCGCCAAGTACCAGTTGATGGCCGGGCTGGAACTGAGCGGCAACGTGGCGTTCTCGGATTCCTACTACTCGCAGTACGACAACGATTCACGCGGGCGTATCGGCTCTTACTGGTCGGCGAATACCCAACTGGCGTACACCTTCGCCTATGGCCGCGCCACCCTGTATGCGCAGAACCTGTTTGACTCGGAACGTCGCGTGATGGTCAGCGGCAACGACGTTTATACCGCGACCCAGCAGCGTCCGCGCATGATCGGGGCCGCACTGGAACTGACATTCTGATAACGGACTTTGTCAATTGTCTGCGGGGCGTGCAAACGCCCCTGAGATTGATGGCAGAGTGGTTTTCGAGTCCGAGATACCCGGGCCTAGCGCACCGAGGGGCGCTCCGGCAGCTAAAGCTGCTACGACCCCTTCGGCACGCTCTCCCTAATAACGGGCTTTGTCAGATGCCAGTGGGCGTGCACGCCCCTTTTCGTGACAAGCGTTCCCCGACGTTCCGGTGCGACCGGACACAAGGAGATAGAGCAGTGAGCGGTTATTTTGACAATATTCTGAGCGACGACGAGGCCCAGCGTCTGGATCTGGCGTTCAAGACGCTGGGCGAGCAGGCGGCGGATGCCTCGCAGCCTTTGAGCGAGGCGGAAGAGCTGGCGTGGTTCACCCACCAGCAGCGGGGAGACGGCGGCAGCCAACAGGCGATGGCGTGGCGGTTGGGCGGTGAGCCGGATATCGGCAGGTTGGCCAGCGCGCTGGAGGCCCTTACGCGGCAGATGCCGGAGCTGGACGTCCGCTATGATTTCGATGATGAGCTAGGTTTGCGCAAGCTGCGCGGCAATGCGCGGCTGAACCCGGTGGAGATTCAGCCGGTGACGAGCGAGGAACAGGTGGTCAGCCGTTTGTTGCAGGCGCAGGCCACACCGCTCGAACTGGCACGGGAAGCGCCGTTGCGCTTTTTGGTGTTCACGGGCGCAAACGCCGTGTTGGGCGTGATTGCGCACGATATTTTGGCCGAAACGCTGTCATGCCGGCACTTATTGACCCGGTTGTCGGCACTGTACAACGGGCAGGAGCCGGCACCGATGTATGCTGCCCTGCCGCCGCAGGGGGTAAATGCGCGATTGCCGGAAAGTACCGCTCTGGCGCTGCCGTGGCCGCGCCATGCGGCTGCGCTGCGGGATTATCGTCCGGCCGTGCGGCAAGATGGCATTCTGGCGCAGGCCGGTGTACGCATCGTGACCCGCGTTGCGCGCAGGATGTTACCCGCCGCCGAAAACCCGGCGCAGCTGTTGGCGGCGGTTGCCGTTCGCTTCGCCGGCTTTATCTCCGCTCAGGCCGGCGGGCAGCCGCTGCAACTGTGCGTGCCACAAGGGGATGCGCAAGAGGCTATCGGCCTGGAGAGCTGGACGGACACCGCCCGCTTGAAGCGCCTGACTTTACAACACCATGACCCTGAGCCATTGAACAGGCTGTTGGCGCAACAAACGGCGGAAGAGCCGAACCCAGACCTGGCCCAACTGCTGGTGACCTGGCTGGCGGATCCGTCGGTGGCTTTGCAGCTCGATGGCGTGAGTGCCGAGCGCCTGCTGCTGCCGCCGCTGCATACCCCCTTTGAACTGGTGCTGGCCCTCAGCCTGCCGGATCCCGACTCGGTGCTGCTGGAGTTGGTTGCGGACCCAAGGTTAACCCCGCATGCCGCCCCTTTCCTGCTGGAGCAGTTTGTCGCTTCTCTTGCCGGGCAGAGGATAACGGCGGCGCTGCTTCCTGCCAGTGAACGGTCTATGTCGCCGGACAACGGCGGCACTGTGGTGGACGACAGGGTAAATGAAGAGATCGCTCAGCTGATTCTGGCGGAGTTCCGCGACGCGCTGGCCGCGCCGGAGATGACCCTCGATGAAGATTTCTTCGATCGCGGCGGGCATTCGCTGGTGGCGACCCGCGTCATCGGTCGGCTGCTTAGCCTGCACCGCATCGAGCTTAACATTAACGATCTGTTCAGCCACGCCACCGCTCGCGGCTTGTCGGTTTACGCGAAACGGCAGGCGGCTGCGGCCCCGGTGGCGGAGCGGGTCACTCAGGATCAGGGCGAAGCGGTACAGGCGCCGCTGTCACTGGCGCAGCACTCTTTGTGGAAGGTTTACGAAGCTTTTGGTCATGATGAAATCTTCAACCTGCCGTTCGCCATCAGTTTCCTCGATCCTGTGGATGAAGGGGCGTTGCGCCAGGCGTTTATTGACGTGATGGTGCGCCACAGCGTACTGCGTTCGCTGTTTATCGAGCAGCAAGGCGAGGTGCGTCAGCAGGTGGTGCCGGCCGTTGAGCTGCCGGACTATGCCTGGTTCCGTTTCTCCCATGAAACCCCGGCCGGTGACGCGAGCGAAATGCTGGCCAAAGCCGGTGAACACCGCTTTAACCTGGCCACCGAGCTGCCACTGCGCGCCACCTTCCTGCGCGACGCGGCAACGGGCCGGCAGTTGCTCTCGCTGCTGTTCCACCATGTGGTGCTGGACGAGTGGTCGCTGAACCTGATGATGGAAGAGCTGGGCATAGCCTACCGCTATCGTGTGGCGGGGCTGCCGCCGACGTGGAAAACCGAGGTGCCGCAATTTTATGCCTTCGCCCGGCAGCAGCAGGCGAGCGGCGTCAGGCAAAAACACCTGGATTACTGGCTCGATAACCTGCGCGATGCACCGGTCGGCCAACCTTTGTTCCAGCAGGCGCCTTCACACCATCCTGCGGTACCGGCAGAGGCCGACGTCAACGGCGGGTGGCTGGAGTTCGACGTCGATCCGGCGGTGGCGGATGGGCTGTACGCGCAGGCCAGAAAGAACAACGCTTCGCTGTTCAACGTGGTCTACGCCGGCATTACCACCGCCCTGCGCCTGCTTGGCGGCCCAGCGGACCTGCTGGTGGGCACCTCGACCTCCGGCCGTAACGACGCCGAATTCTTCGACACCGTCGGCTACTTCACCACCGTGGTCGTGCACCGGGTGCGTTTCGCTGATTCGCTGACGCTGGCGGGGCTGATCGACCAGGTCAAAAACACCATCAACGGCTCGATGCCTTACACCGATATCCCGATCGATCTGGTGGAAGAGGGGCTGTTTGGCGCGCACGCCGATCGCAAGAATCACATGTTCGAAGTGTTCATTCAGATCCACAGCCGCATCAAGCTGAACGGGGAATTCACTCTGCAAGACGGCAGTACGGTGGCGTACCGCCAGGTAGAGCCGGAAAAAACCGAATCGCTACTTGGCCTGCAGTTTGAGGTGATGGAGGAAAACCTCGACGGCGTGAAATCCCTGCGCGTGATGATGACCTACCGCACCGATCACTACACCGCTCAGCAAGCGGGGTTGATCGCCGGCACCATTCAGCACGTGTTCTCACATTTTGCGCAGCACGCTGGCGGGGACATCCCGCTGTCGGCCCTGTCGCCGGCGCCGCAGGAATGACGTTGTTCACCCTAACGGGCTTTATTATTTCAAGGAGATAAACGGATGTCTGGAACAATAGGAACACCCCGCGCCTTACTGTCGCTGTTGATTGCAACCTCGTTGGTGGTGGCCGGTGCGGCACAGGCCCGCGATGCCGGGATCAAACCAGAGGATATCCAGCGTCAGGCGTTGTCGTCTGCGCTGGTGGAGATGGCCTACAGCCCGAGCCAGCAGTCGCTGTTCGTCAGCGCGCCGGACTGGAAGGAAGAGGCGCGTTCTCGCGTGCTGCGCCTGGATCCGGCAACGCTGGCGGTGCAGGCGGAGATCCCTCTGCAGGTTAAGGGGTTTGGCGTGGCGCTGGATGATGCCGGTAAACGGTTGTATCTGACGCAGGGCTTCAACGGTTCGGTCGGCGTAGTGGATACTCAGACCAACCGTGCGCTGAGCAGCATCCCGGTGACCGAAAAGACGATGCTTGAGCAGACTTACAAACAGGCGGGCATCAGCGGCAAACGGCTGGAGTTCCTGCTCAAGGAGCTTAAGCGCTTCAAGATCACCGAGGATTACCAGTACCGGATCCGCGAGGTGAAATATGACGCGCAGACCGGTCGCCTGTTCCTGCCGGGGCTGGGGTTTGGCGTGGATAGCGTGCTGTTTGTGGTCGACACCCGCAATAACAAGCTGGAAAAAATCATTCCCGGTTTTGGCTATAACGCGGTGGGCATCACGCTTGACGAGAAAGGACGACGGGTATTTGTCTCCAACATGCAGGGGCAGTTGATCACCCTGAATGCCGATACGCTGGCAATCACCTCGACGAAAGAGATCCAGGCGGATCAATTGCTGAACCTGGTGTATGACGGCAAGAATAACCGTTTGTTAGGGGTGGATCAGGGGATCGATCGTGACGACTACCGCAACACTCATCTGGGGCACGACTATGCCAAGCGCAGCAGCGGGCACCGGGTATTTGCTCTGGATGCGGACAGCGGAAAGGTGCTGGCCAGCGAACTGACGGATGAAGTGCCGATCGGCCTGCTGTTGGACGACGGCAACCAACGTCTGTACGTTGCCAACCGTAATGGGATCCGCGTCGAGCAGGGAGCGGGCACCTTGACGGTGTTTGATTCGAACACCCTCAAGCGCTTGCAAACCGTGGCGCTGCCACCGCACCCTAACAGCCTGGCGTTGGATATGCGCAATAATGTGCTGTTCGTGACGGTGAAAAATGACGGTGCGAGCACCAAGGCCGGCAAACCGGAAAGCGTAGTGCGCATTCAACTGCACAAAAACTAAGGTTACCGCGCTGCGTCAGCCACCGCTGACGCAGCCTTTTCGCCTGTCCAGCCCTGGTAGGCTTTGTTCCCTTCGTCGGGGCGCTGCATGCTACGCCCACCTGATCACCTTGCGGTGTTTTTTGTCCGCTGTTTGGGTGACTGCAGATTCAATAACCGGCACCATGGCTGCGCTCGGGGCGAACCTCTGGCGCGCGTTTTTCCGGCGCTGGTTTGTACGTTTTCCTGAGCGGTTTTTTATTGTGATGCGGCTTTGGCGGCATTTTATTGTCATGCGGTTTTTTATTATTCTGATGAATTATCGGTTTTTCATTAGATTCATTTACCGGCGGCGCCGCGAAGACCTGTACGCTATTTAACGCCATCACGGCGGTGAGGATAAGCATCAGTTTTTTCATTATTACATCCTGAGTTCTGATAAATATATTTTTATTAAGCCCCTTATTAAAGGGGCTGTTATTTAGCGCGGTGCGTTAAAGTGATAACCGGGCCCGCCTGGGCCACCGCGCCCGCCGCCGCCACCACCGCCACCAGGAGGTGGGAATAAACAGCCGGCCAGCATTGCGCTAATAGTCACTGCGCTGATGAACATCAGAATACGACGCATAATATAACCTTTGTCACTAAATCGAGGTGGCTAGTATTATCTTCCGACGCGGAGGTTAGCAATATGGAAAGAGTAGGCAAACCGAAAAGATTCCGTAAGTAAGATTATTCTAATCGGGGGGTGTCGGCTGACTGAGATAATACGGGCTAAAACCCAGCCTTGAGCATCTCTTCTTGCAGTAAATCGACGATCGCGGGTTCTATGTCAGGGAACTGTCGCGTAATGTCCGCAATCGCTCCCGCGACAGAAGGCGCTGAAAAGGTGCCGGAGAAGGGCAGAAGAGGAAGGTTGGCGTCGCTGTCCGGAAACTCGCCGCTGATAGTTCCGGTGATCATCCCTCCTTTCTTTTCCGCAGTGAAGTCATATTCACCCACGTTTTTATTAATCAGTGTCATTTTTACCTCTATATCGCCGGCTCCAGTCGCGGGATTCTTTGCATTCCACTCTCCTTTTTCAAGGATAGTGATTGAGGTGGAGAATACCAATGAAACGCGGGTTTTCAGGCTTTGATTTTGATGTGTGTCAACTCCCTATACAGAAGGTAATAAAAACTGGCCTTGAACCGATAATTTTATTATAAACACCGTCGTTAGGGACAATAGTCGAATCTGAAACGGGAGTATTTATGTTGGCTAAAATGAATCGATTGATCACCGCTGTGCTACTGATGTTATTGCTTCCTGCCGCCACTGCGGCAGATTATCGCGAAGGCGATCAATATACCCGCCTGGATAAACCGGTGGCCTCCGCCCCTGCGGTGGTGGAATTCTTCTCCTTCTACTGCGGCCCCTGTTACCAGTTTGCCGACACCTACCATGTTGGCAGCACCGTCAGCCAGGCGCTGCCTGCCGGCAGTAAACTGACCAAGTATCACGTTGGCCTGATGGGCAAGCTGGGTAACGAACTGACCGAGGCCTGGTCGGTGGCGATGGTGCTGGGGATTGAGGATAAAATTGAAGGGCCGTTGTTTGACGAGCTGCAAAAGAAGCGCGCCATCAACAGCGTTGAGGATATCCAGCGGGTGTTCAGCGCCGCCGGCGTGGATGCGGCCGCTTATGAAAATGCGCGCCACAGCCTGTTGGTGAAAGGCCTGATCGCCAAGCAAAATGAGGCGGTGAAGGCGCTGGACGTGCGTGCGACGCCGTCGTTTTATGTTTCCGGCAAATACAAGATCGATAACGCCGGTATGGCGAGTACCAGCATCGACGGCTACGCGCAGGAGTTCGCGGCCGTGGTCCGGTATTTGTTGGATACGCAGCCATAACGGTGCGCCGGTAACTTTACTTTGACCGACCCGGCTGCGGCCGGGTTTTTCATTTATGCATGGCGAAATGGGCAATCTGTGATCCCTGCGCCAGATCGCCGTCCCGGCGTTGATTGTGTGTTATCGGATTGTTATGTTTATTTTCTGTTCAGCAACGCTCGCGGTTTCATCGCAGGTGTTTGAAGGGGAAAATCATGGCAATTTCCGCACAGGTCAGAGACGCCGGATTTGAGGCGTGGTTGGGGAAAATCAATTCCGCCTGCGGCCGGTTCTGCGCCAAGACGCTGGGGCCGGGGTTTAGCGGCGCGATACAGGAGTTTCGCGCGCACGCGCTGCGCCTGAGCGTAGTGGATGCCGCCCAAACCCGGCTGTATCGCACGCCGCAGGAGATTGCCCGCAGCGACGGCTCGCACTTTTTTACCGTTTTTCAACTGCGTGGCAGCGCATTGATGGAGCAAGGCGACCGGCAGGCCGTGTTGTCCACCGGTGACATCACGTTAATAGACGCTGCACGGCCCAGCAGCTTTACCTTTCAACAAGACTCCCGCCAAATTTCCTTACTGATGCCGCGCAGCTATATCGAACAGCCTCTGGGCGTTGCCGACTTGCCGTGTGCACGGCGGATTGAGGCGGAAAACAGCGTGGTACGGCTCAGCCGGCAGTTGGTATTGGGCAGCATGCAGAACCCGCAGATGAGCGCCGCAGAGAGCGAGGCGATCCTGAACGCGGTGGCGACGTTGCTGCGCCCGGCGCTTATCGGCCGTGATGCGGTTTCCGAAGCGCAGCCGCAGCTCTTCGCCCGTTCGCTGGCGTTTATTGATACGCATATTCAGTCGGAGCAGTTGCGGCCCGAGTGGATTGCCGGGGAGCTTGGCGTTTCGGTACGCAGCCTGTACCGGATGTTCGCCCGTCAGGGGTTGGTGGTGGCCCAATACATCAAGAACCGCCGCCTGGACCTGTGCGCGCAAGCCTTGCGCAGCGCGCCGGGGCGGCAAAAACTGGCCACGGTCGGCTATGACTGGGGCTTTACCGATCACAGCCACTTTTCTACCGCCTTCAAAGCCCGCTTTGGCGTCTCGCCGAGCGAGTACCGCAAGCAGTATCAGTAGCGCCGCAGGCGGCGCCCTGATGATTTAGCCGATTCTCAATAGCGAATGCACACCGATTTGGTTTCGGTATAGGCGTCCAGCCAGTCGGGGCCGAAATCGCGGCCGCTGCCGGACTGTTTGAAGCCGCCGAACGGCATGTTGGCGTCGATCAACGTATGCGTATTGACCCACACCGTGCCGGCCTGAATGCGCGGCGTTAAAGCCATCACCTGTTGCAGGCTGGTGGTCCACAGGCTGGCGGTCAGGCCGTAGTCGGTGTCGTTGGCCTTGCTCAGCGCCTCTTCGGCGTCCGCTACCCGGATCAAATTGACCACCGGGCCAAACACTTCTTCACGCGTCAGGTTCAGCTTGTCGTCCGGATTAATCACCAGCGTCGGCGGGATGTAAAATCCTTGCGCATCCGGCCCGGCAGCGCCGCTGATCAACTCTGCGTGCTTGGATCTGGCATCATCCAGATAGGCCGCCACTTTATTGCGGTGATCGCGTGAGACCAGCGGGTTTATCTGTGCCGTGGCGTCCATGCCCGGCCCGACCGACAGCGATTTCACCGCCTGTTCGAACCCGGCCACCAGCCTGTCGTAAATCGGCGCTTCGATGTAAATCCGCGAACTGGCGGCGCACACCTGGCCCTGGTTGAGGAAACTGCCCATCATCAGACCTTCGATCACCTGCTGCGGGTCCGCGTCTTTCAGCACGATGGCCGGGTTTTTACCGCCCAGCTCCAGCGTGACGCGCGTCAGACGATCCGCCGCGCTGCGTGCGATGCTTTTACCGACCGGGGTAGAGCCGGTAAAGCTCACTTTGGCGATCAGCGGGTGTTCGGTCAGCGCCTTGCCGCAACCGGTGCCACGGCCAGTCACCACGTTGAATACGCCCGGCGGGACGCCGGCCTCGGTGGCCAGCTCGGCCATGCGCAGCAGCGTCAGCGGGGTGGTTTCAGACGGCTTGATCACGATCGAACAGCCCGCCGCCAGCGCTGGCATCACCTTCCACATGCCGATCATCAGCGGGAAGTTCCAGGGCACGATGCCGGCTACCACGCCAATCGGCTCTTTACGGGTATAAACCTGATATTTCGCGCCCGGCGGCATCGGGATCGACACATCCAGGGTCTGGCCGACAATCTTGGTGGCCAGCCCGGCGGTATAGCGCATCCAGTTCAGCGTGCAGCCCACTTCAAAGGCGCGGGCGATATTGATCGATTTGCCCTGTTCCAGCGTTTCCAACTGGGCCAGCTCTTCGGCGTGTTGTTCAACCAGATCGGCATAACGCAGCAAAATACGCTCGCGTTCGGCCGGCAAGCGCTGTGCCCAAGCTCCGGTTGTGAAGGCTTTATGGGCCGATTGCACCGCACGGGCTACGTCCTGCGCGTTGGCATCGGCGGTGGAGGAGATTTGTTGCCCGTCGGCGGGGTTATACACCGCCAACCGGTCATCGGCGCTGGACTCGCACCATTGACCGTCGATATACAGCCCGTGTTGACGATCGAGAAAACGCGAAACGCTGTCCATCACTGCTTGGGTATTGTCAGGCATACGCCCTCCTGTCAGACAAAAAAGGTCGTTATCGTTAACCTTCAAAGCCTACAACAGGCGGCCGGGATCGCCTTTTGTCTGCCTGACATTCGGTTTGTGCTGCGTGACAGTCTGTGAGGGGGCAACGGCTGAGGCGCTCAGCCGTTGCTAAACCAGATTACGAACTGAGCGTCGCCAGGCGGGTGGCGAAGCCGAGGAACAGCAGGCCAATCAGGCCGTTGCCCAGTTTTGCCAGCCCTTTCTTATGGTTAAAGAAGTGCGCCAGCATCGCGCCGGAGAAGATCAGCGTAGTCATGTAGATAAAACTGACCGACTCGAGGATCACGGCCAGGATAGTGAACGACAGGCCGGTGTGGGCATAGTTGAAATCGATAAACTGCACGAAGAACGACACGTAAAACAAAATCGCCTTCGGGTTGGTCAGGCTCAGTGTCAGCGATTTGCGCAGGATGCTGTGGCCGCCTTCAACCTGCTGTTGCTGCGCCGCTTTTTTCTGGATAAAGGTGGCGTAGAGGATTTTTGCGCCCAGGAACAGCAGGTAAATCGCACCGAGAAAACGCACCAGGGTAAACAGGAACGGCGTAGTGCGGATCAACGAGGCCACGCCGATATAGGCGCAGAAGATCAGGATCGCATCGCCGATAAACACGCCCAGCGCAGCGGTATAGCCGGCGCGTACGCCGCGTGAAACCCCGGTTTTCAGTACGTACAGCGTATTCGGGCCCGGCAGGATGATGATGAAAATCACCCCGGCCAGATAGGTCCAAAGATTCAGGACGCCAAAACTTTCTAACACAATAACCTCTCCATGCGCGGAACTGACAGGCAAAAAAACTGGCTACGCCCGTAGCCGTGCGCGATCCTAACGCCGCAGAGGTGGGTTGGCAACGTAATAAACTTCATGTTGTTTGCCGAAAATGGCGTCAGTCGACATCCGCGGCGCTGACGCCAATCTTTTGCTCAGGATTAGGGCTTTCGTGCCAGCAGCGTGGCGAAACGCAGGGAGATGCGGTTGCCGGCGGTGTCGGTTCGGTGCAGTTGGCCAACGTCTTCGTTGTACTTGAGAATTTCCCAGCCCCGGTAATGGTCTTTCAACTCGCCTGGCTTAAAGGTGAACGGAAAGGGCAGGTTGCACGGATAATCCGGGGTATCCATCGCCGCGACGATCAGGTTATGGCCGCCGCTGAGGGTGCCATTTTGCATTTCCTGCACCAGCGAGGGGATCCGCTCCCGGTTCAGGAACATGAACACCACGGTGGAGAGAATAAAGTCGTATTCGCCGCTGAAAGAGTGGGTGTTGAGGTCCAGCGTGCCGGCGCGGATGTGTGACAGGGCTTCGCTGTCGATGATGCCGTTGAGCTTGTCAATCGACGGCGAGTGTTTGTCCCAGGCGGTGACGTCAAAGCCTTTCAGGTTGAGGTAAAGCGAATTGCGTCCGCCGCCGCAGCCCAGATCCAGCGTTTTGCCGGGGGCGATTTGCCGCGCGGCTTCGATCACTTCCGAATGGGTGCGCGTCAGCTCATACTTTTTAGCGTAGTAATCTTCCGGCGAACAGTAGAAAGCCAACTGGCAGATCATGTCATCCGAGAAGGAAACGATGCGGTGCCATTGCTGCGGCTCGATAAACGGCGGTTGGCTCTCGGGGTTGAACTGCCAGGTTTCGGTGGTTTCACCTTCTTGCGTCATCAGCGCGAAAGTCAGGGTGCCGCTCAGCAGGGTAAGCCTGGCCCAGGTGCCGGTCTGGGTGTTGTGTTTTTGCTGGAAGGCGGCCGGCAGCGTTGCGCTGTTCCATTGCGGCAGCGTTTTATAACAAAGCAGATCGTTCATGCGTCTCTCCTGAGGCAGGGCGTTGCCGGCGCGTGGCGGGCGAACAAAATGATTTTTATATGTTGCATGTAAAATACATGTTTATTGGCCCTTTGAAAATGCCTGCAAGGAGGAAAGGCGCGGTTTACAGCCTGCGATGCATGCGGGTGTTGACCGCCTTGAAGCCCAGCCGGGCGTACAGCCGCGCCGCAGTCGGGTTGTCGTTGAAGACCGCCAGCTCGGCATATTCCGCGCCGTCGGCCCGGCCGGCGTCCAGCACCGCGTTCAGAATTTGCTCGCCGTAACCTTTGCCGCGCCAGGTGGTTACTACTTCAAAATCATAAATAAACAGCTGCTTGCCGTAAGTTCGTTGTTTGATGGCGTACCAAACGATGGCGATATTTTCTGCCGAGCCTGCCAGCCGAGCGCAAACCAGCCGATGGCCCGACGTTGCCGCCCCGTTGGGCAGTGAGTCGTTGAAGGAGGCGGTAGCTTCAACCAGCGCCTGCTCCCGGTTCAACAGCAGCACGCGCGCCAGATCCTTAGCGTATTCTTCGATGCCGTGGGTGCGATAGCGCTCAAATTCTTGCGGGCTCATGTCCCTGAGTTCAATCATTGGATTATCCCTTGATGTTTATTTCGCCGTCAGAGCTTAGCCCAGGCGATCTGATCCGCCTATTTTTAACTGGATCGTGTTCTCCGGCTGGGCTAACGTCAGTGCAGATTATGCCAAACGATCAGGGAAAAGATGTCAATTCGCCGTTATATCAACTCGATGACCTTACGTCCGTTGAGCCTGGCCGCGCTGCTGGTGCTGGCCGGTTGTACTACGAAAACCACGACAGCGCCGGAGCATCGCCCCGCCGACGTCAAGGCGCAACTGGTGCGGCTGATGCCGGCCAACGCGGCCGATCGCCAGGGTTGGGCCACCGACATCACCGCCGCCTTTGCCGCACAGGGCATAGAACCGAACACTGAAAACCTGTGTTCGGTACTGGCGGTGACCGAGCAAGAGTCGACCTTCCAGGCCAATCCGCCAGTCGCGGGGTTGCCCAGCATCGCCTGGAAAGAGATCGACCGCCGTGCCGACCAGTTGCATATCCCGAACTTCCTGGTGCATACCGCCCTGCTGATCAAATCGCCGAACGGCAAAAGTTACAGCGAACGGCTGGATAAGGTGCGCACCGAGAAGGATCTGAGCGACATCTTTGATGACATGATCGATACGGTGCCGATGGGGCAAAAGCTGTTCGGCAGCCTGAACCCGGTGCATACCGCCGGGCCGATGCAGGTGAGCATCGCCTTTGCCGAGGCGCACGCCAAAGGGTATCCGTACCCGATCGACGGTTCGATCCGCCGTGAAGTGTTCAGTCGCCGTGGGGGTATGTACTTTGGTATCGCGCACCTGTTGGGCTACCCGGCCGACTACAGCCAGCCGATCTACCGCTTTGCCGATTTCAATGCCGGCTGGTACGCCAGCCGCAATGCGGCGTTCCAGAGTGCGGTCAGCCGGGCGAGCGGCATTCCGCTGGCGCTGGACGGTGACTTGATTAACTACGGCACCGATAAGCCCGGCTCCACCGAGTTGGCGGTGCGCACGCTCGGCAAGCGGTTGGATATGAGCGATTCGGCGATCCGCGGGGCGCTGGAGAAAGGGGATCTGTTCGAGTTTGCCGACACCCGTCTTTATGGGCGGGTCTATGCGCTGGCGGAAAAAACGGCCGGCAAGAAACTGCCGCGCGAAATGCTGCCGGGCATCCAACTGGAAAGCCCGAAAATTACCCGTAAACTCACCACCGCCTGGTTTGCCAAGCGGGTGGATGAGCGGCGCCAGCGTTGCCTGGCGCGCGCATCGGCGGGTTAAACCTGCGGGGTGCTGATAAACGCGGGGTGTCGCTCGGCCTGGGCGGAAAACGCCGCCAGCACCGGGTGCGCCTGCGCGGTGATCCGTTCGGGCAGCATCAGTTGAGTAAAGCTCCAGGCCACCGCCATGCTGACCTCCGCGCTGCCCATAACCTGCGGTATGGCGGCGGTTTGCGCCAGCAGTTTTTCCAGTTCGGCGTAAGCCGCCAGCAATTGGCCCTGAACGCGATCCAGCCACGGCTGATGCTGTTTCTCCTGCGGGCGCTGCTGCTGTTCATAAACGATTTGCACCGTTTTTTCGCAGGCGGCCAGCGCCAGCCCGGTCAGTTGCAAAGCGCGCAGCCGTGCGGGTCCGTGCGCCGGCAACAAGGCCTGGCCGGCGGGAACCAGCCCGGCGGCGTACTCCAGAATTAGCGACGAATCCATCAGGATTTGATCGTCGGCCAGCACCAGCGTCGGGGCTTTCACCACCGGATTGAGGGTTTTGAACCGTTCAAAATCGCGAAATACCGACACTGCGCGGTGTTCAAATTCGACGCCCAATAATTTCAGGCAAATAGCCACCCGGCGCACATAGGGTGAATCCAGCATGCCAATCAATTCCATCAGGTTTTCTCCTGGGCATATTGCCCGTTTAAAGTGAATGTATAAATGCCGCCAACAGTTGCGCCACCGTCTCCGGCGCGTCTTCCATGAGAAAATGCCCCGCGCGGGGGATCACCTGTAGCCTGGCATCGGGAATGTCGGCCTGCAAAGGGTAAGCGTAACTGACCGGTTGCCATTCATCGTTTTCGCCCCACAGGATCTGCACCGGCAGGCGCAGTTCGGGCAGGCGCTGTGCGAAATCCTCAGTATAACGGGCGTTGTAATGGGCGATTTGCTGCTGATAGAACGCCGGTTGGCCGACCACGCCGACGATCGGCGACAGATAGCGCTGCAATAATTCGCCTTCCATCAGCGATTTGTCGAACACCGCCATTTTCAGTTGCCGCACCAGGATTTGCTCATGCTGCCGCTCGTCCATCACGGCGTACTGACGATAGTTATCGCGAATACCGCGCCAGGTGGGTGAAGGCCAGGAATCGTAGCTGCAAATATCTGCGATGGTCAGCGAGCGAAAGCGCTCCGCATGGTTAAACGCCGCACGTAATGACAGCGCACCGCCAATATCGTGACCGAAGACGTGGGCGGTATCCAGTTGCCAGTGATCCAGCAGGCCAATCAGCAACTCCGCCTGTGCGGCAATCGATGTGTCTGCTGACAGCGGGCGCTCTGACGCGCCAAAACCCAGTAAATCGTAGAGGTGGACCTGAAAGCCCGCAGACGTCAACCTGGGCAGCAGATTACGCCAGATTATCGAGTGGGCGGGCGTACCGTGCACCAACACCAGCGGAGCGCCTGCACCGTGTACGCCGGCGGCAATGCGATGGCCACCGACGATAATGTGCCGATCGAGCAGGGTAGGGAAGTCGTTCATCATGATCTCTCCATGGGGTTGGCTGTACCCAACCTACTCATTCTCTTTTCATGACGCCAATGACAAGTTATGGTTGGTAAATCCCATTTTTGTCATGGCGTGCTGATGACCCCGCGTTTATCCATCGATGCATTACGGGCGCTGCAAAGCGTCATTGATACCGGCAGCATGACGCGCGCCGCGCAACAGCTCAATCTCAGTCAGTCGGCGGTGAGCTGGAAAATCAAACGGCTGGAGGAACAGCTGGGGCGCATTCTGATCGATCGTCAGGGCGGCATGTTGACCGCCACCGCCGACGGCGAGGCGCTGCTGCTGCACGGACGGCGCATCCTGCAGGCTCACGATCGGGCGCTGGCCCACTTTTCGCCCTCGTCATTGCAGGGCGTGGTGCGTTTTGGCGCCACGGAACAGATGCCGTTGGCCCAATTGGCCGCTTTGCTGACGGCATTTACCCATCAGCATCCGCAGGTTGACGTGCAGTTGGTGATTGAACAAAGCCAGGTATTGCGTGCTGCTCTCGCGAAAGGGGATCTCGACCTGGTGCTGCATCAGCAGTTCCGCGATGCCCTGAGCACCGAGGATGTGGCGCTGGAAAGCGAACGCATTCATTGGTGCGTCCCGCCTGGGTGGCATTACCAGCCGGGCGAGAGGGTGAAGCTGGTGAGCTACGGGCCGGACTGTTTTTACCGCGGCCTGGCGGAGGAGCGCCTGAGCGCGGCGGGCATCGATTACCGGGTCTGCGTTGAGTGCCCCTCGATAGCCGGCATGCTGGTGGCCATTTCTGCGGGCATGGGGATTGGCCTGCTCAGCCAGCAATGTCTCGATCGCCGGGTGCAGGTCGATGCCGGGTTTGAACGCAGCATGCCGCTGCCCGAAGTGGTGAATGCGCTGCGCCTGGGGGCCAAACGGCATCATCCGCTGCTGCAAAGGCTGCAACAACGGATCGTACAGGCGCTGGGGAAAACGGCCGCTTCCTGAGAAGCGGCGGATAACGGCGCGGTTAGGCGCGGCGCGGGTTGGTCAGGCCGAAGTTGAAGTTATTGCAGCGGTTGCAGAACTCTTTCATCACCGGCGGGGTATCCATCATCGGTACCTTGACTTCGATAAAGGCCAGCCGATCCTGGCGTGAAGCCTGTTCCAGCGCCAGCTCCAGTTGTTGAGTGGTTTCGACCGCCACGCTGAACGGCGTAGCCTGGGTGTTGAGCACCGCCGGCAGTTTGGCGTAATCCCAGGGGCCAATGTCGTTGTAAGACGAATTCTCCCCGAGAATGTAGCGCTCTATGGTGTAGCCGTCGTTATTAATCAGGAAAATGATGGGCTTTTGCTCATAGCGCAGCAGGGTGGAGACCTCCTGGGCGGTGAGCTGGAAGGAGCCATCGCCAATAAACAGCAGATGCCGACGATGTGGCGCGGCCATCAGGGTGCCGAGCAGCGCCGGCAGAGTATAACCAATCGACCCCCAGATCGGCTGATTAACCACTTTCACGCGGTCCGGCATGCGCATGCCGCCAATCGCCGCCCCTGAGGTGCCGTTCTCCACCACCAGCACGTCATCCGCCTGAATAAAGCGCTGCATCCGCTGCCAGAAATAGGCCTGATCGAGAGCCGCTTCGCCCGGCGTCGCCAGCCGGTATTTTTGTTCGGGAAGCGGTGCCAGCGGCGGGGCCGCCATGCCTTTATCCAGCGCCAGCAGCGCTTGCAGCAGGTCCGCCGCCGCTACCGCCGGGTAGGAGGTATTGCCCAGTTTCAGCGAGAAAGGCTGAATATCAATCTGCGCGCCGGCAGGGATTTGATGCGAGAAATAACCGGTGGTGGAATCGACCAGGCGTACGCCGAAGGTCAGCACGCAGTCGGTGTTCGCCATGTGCTCGTACAACTCGGGGCGCGACAGGTCGCCGCTGTAGCCACCCATCCAGCCCGCGGTGGTTTCCGGGATAATGCATTTTGCCGTCGGCATGTTGGTGAGTGGGATCGCAAATTTATGGGCAACCTCGATCACTAATTGCTGAAGCTGAAAGCGATCCACCATTTGGTCGACCAGAATAATCGGTTTTTTCGCCTGTTTGATGCGTGCCAGCAATGCCATCGCCGCCAGTTGGACATTATATTGGTCGCTTTGCGGTAATTGTGGTGGAGTGCTCGTCTGGGCTATTTCAATTTCTACATCGCAAATATCGGAAGGCAACTGTAAATAAACCGGTTTCTTTTCCGTCCAGGCGCGGGAAATAACGCGCGGAATTTCCACCGCCGCATTTTCCGGTGTGATTAACGCTTGGGCGACGGTGAACTGTTTAAAGCAGTTCATGACGTTATCAAAGTTACCGTCCGCCAGCGTGTGGTGCAGCAGTTCATGATTTTTCATCGCATGCAGCGGCGGGGTGCCGGACAGGCAGATCACCGGTGCGGATTCGGCATAGGCGCCGGCAATGCCGGACAGCGCGGCCAGGTCGCCAACGCCGTAGGTAGTGATTAGCGCTCCGGCACCTTTAAGGCGCGCATAGCCATCGGCGGCATAAGAGGCGTTCAGTTCGTTACAATTACCGATAAATTCAAGTTCGCCTTGCTGTTCAATCAGTTCCAGCAGCGCCAGGTTATAATCGCCGGGCACGCCATAAATACGATCGATGCTCAGGGTACTGAGCTGTTGCAGAATAAAGGCTCCAATAGTGATCTTCATGTGTTTCTCCGGATTTTATCTCTTTTCTTTTATCAGGCAGAAATCAGCAAAATACATTGCCGGCGATGTTGTGTGGCGAATGAGTAAATAGTCCGCTCTGGTACAAACGGTTTTTTCTCGCTGGCTTTAACCATTATTTAAACACCCCACTTGTTCAAGTTAGGGTTGCGGTGGGGTGAACGGCGGGATTGTATTCGGGGGTTTACGTTGCCAGTAATCAATATTAAAAATAAGGTTATTGGGCGGTGGCATTTTTCATTGAATCTGATTGAACAGTAAAATCGGGATAGGGCGCGCAGATAATGGGGCGTTCGGCAATCTCTCGGTACTTTTGCCGGCAGGGGTAATCCCTTTTTTTTATTACCGCGACTTTTTTGCTTTTCTCGTTTTGTTTGCCGCAATAAATAACTCTTTTTAAGTATCTCCGGTGGGGAGCTCATTAAATTGCAGGTTGTTATCCGCAGGCGATGAAAGAGTATCTTCAATAGTGCTTTGATGTAATGGCTCCTTTACAGGGGGGCTATATTCTGGCGAGCCGTCTGTTTGCTGGGGATAGCCCGCCCAGCGGGCTTTCAGCCGCGGTTGCAAACGGGGTGGCCATCACATTCCTATTCCGGGCGACAGTAACGATTTCGCTACACTTTGCTTAAAGACGAAGATCGGCCAACGCGGGGGAGACCGCCATTATTGCGGAGTTTTCCGACAGACGGGGTATTGGGGGAGCAGTAGGCTGAGCGCCCGTAACAGGACTCACGGAATGATATTCCTTGCCGACGGTTAAACTTAACCGAGTTGCAATGAAGTGGGAAAAAAATCTTGGATAAATAAGATACAGCTTGATCTTGCTAATGCGATCGGTAAGAATCCCCGGCCTTAATTTTACAGGAGCTTTATGATGTTTTTTAAACGGACAATTATGGCTTGCTCGATGGCGTTGATGTTTCCTGCACTACCTTCTTACGCAGAGGTTGGTGCAGGAAATAGCAATTCCGTACAGGCTGAAAAACCGGGGCTGTGGCAACGTTTCACCGATAACGTATCGGAAACCTGGAATAATTCGCCGAATAAAGACATCTATCTGCCGGCCATCACCTGGCATAACCGCTGGACTTACGATGACGAGCACATCGACAAGTACAATGAGCGGCCCTGGGGCGCCGGTTATGGCATCTCGCGCTACGATAGCGACGGTGACTGGCACGGCATCTATCTGATGGCGTTCAAGGATTCGTTCAACAAGTGGGAACCGATCGGCGGTTACGCTTACGAGAAAATCTGGCGGCCGCTGGATGACAAGGATTTCCGCCTGGGATTGGGCTTTACCGCCAGCATTACCGCGCGGGATAACTGGAACTACATTCCTATCCCGGCGCCGTTGCCGCTGGCGTCGATCGGCTATAAACAGCTGACCTTCCAGGCGACCTACATTCCCGGCACTTATAACAACGGCAACGTGTTCTTCGCCTGGCTGCGCTGGCAGTTCTGATTTCCAGCGGGCCGTTGGGTCCGCTGCTCCCCCCCCCAAAAAATTACCTGAATTCTGAAAAACGGCTGCTGCAACAGATAAAAGGAACTTGTCGGCAACGGTGGCGTCGGAAGAGGTGACCCGGCGCATTGCGTAGAGCGCGCCGTTTTCGGGAAATAACAGGAGCTTTACCCCCATGAATACCAAACATCGTTTACTGTTGGCGCTGACCTTGACCACGGCTATGACCTGCGGGGCAGCGCAGGCTGCCGGACTGATGGATTCCATCAGCAGCGCCGCCGGTGAACTGACCAAGTCAGGGGGCAGCACTGGCGGCACCTCGCTGTCTTCCCTGACCGGCCTGCTGAATGGCGGCGATAAAGCGCTGAGTTCCGGCAGCATGACCAACGCTGCCGGCATCCTGCAATATTGCGTGAAAAACAATGTGTTGTCGGCCAATGGCACCGAAGCGGTGAAAGACCAATTGCTGAGTAAGTTAGGCATCAGCAGCACGGAAAACGCCAAGAGCCAGGACTACCAGCAAGGGCTGGGCGGTCTGTTGAAAACCGGCGAAGGCAAAAGCCTGGATCTGAACAACCTGGGCGTTTCGCAAATCACCGAGAAAGTGAAGCAAAAAGCCTGCGATCTGGTGCTCAAGCAGGGCGCGTCCTTTATTTCCTGATAGCCTGAACGGCGGGGGCTGCGGCCACCCGCCGTTTTTATTTCCCCGTCGTATTTCAAGCTGCAACGTGAAATTCATGGGGGCGATAAGAGCAAAAATGAAAAAAACTCTAATGGCCTCCCTGTTGGCAGGGGTGACGCTGCTACAAGGTTGTGCGGTAAAAACGCCGGAGGCGCCGCCACCGCCGCAGGTGAAAGCGGTCGGGATGGCAAACCCGGCAGACGTTTATTGCACCGAGATCGGCGGCAAGCTGAACGCCAGGCACAACGCCGACGGCCAGTATTCCACTTGCACTTTGCCGAGCGGCCAGGAAATCGAGAGCTGGGAATTGTTCCGGCGCGATCACCCGGTGAACAAGTAAGCCTGACGGCATCGGAGCCTTCATCTGGTGCCGTATCAGAACTCGCGATCGCTGATGGATTGGAACTCGATGCCGCTGTTCGAGCCCATCTTCAGCGGCATCCGCCAATCGCTGTCTTTGCCCAGGGTGAACGCTTTGGAGCGGAAGTTGCAGCCGCTCTTGATGTTCTTGATTTTCATCACGTGTTCCGCTGTTGAATCGATTTTGACATCGAAGTTGCCGGCGGCGGGAATAAACACCTCCGCCAGCTGTTGCGGCGCTGCGGGCGTTTCCAGCCTGACCAACACCGCAAAATCATTGCCTTGATTGTCCAGCGTCAGACGATGCAGGCCGGTATCGGCCCGGCGTTCCGGCTGATGCAGATAGCCTGCCGAGGCTGGCCAGGCTTGCCCGGCATTGTCGTGCAACGGCCCGCCGCACTGTTCACGCGCTTCGCGCAGCGGCATTTCACGCAGGCTTGCCCGGTTGTAATCGATGGGGGTGGTCGTCACAAATTCATCGTCATGTTGATGTGCGCGCAGATAACGTTTGGCGCTGAATACCCCAGCGGCAATCAGCATAAAGAAGATAAATATCGTCAGGCGATTCCTGAAGATGGATCCGAACAGCCTGACCGGTAATTGAAATAGCCACTTCGCGATTTTCAACAGCATCTTTTTCCCTTAGCGCCCAAGCCGTTACGTTCTGCGGTAACGATGCTTGCCTCAGTATAGCCAACATCTTGCCGACGAAAATCCCTCCCCGGCATTTTTCTTTCTCCTGATTGTTGTACGATTTTGTTCGTTTGTGTACATTTGTGATCGGTTATGCACCTTGAGCCTGAAAATGTCCAAACTGTTACCCAATGAACGTCATGACGCGATCCTCGCCACCTTGCAGCGCCAGGGACGGGTGTTGGCGGCTGAAATGGCGGAACGCCTGAATACCACCGAAGCTACCATTCGGCGCGATCTGCGCCAACTGGCGGCGCAAAACCTGTGCAAGCGCATTTATGGCGGCGCGCTGGCGCCCACGCCGGCATCCGGGCCGATGAGTGAACGGCTGCATTTAAGCGGCGACGAGAAGCAGGCGCTGGCGCTGGCCGCGCGGGAGTTGGTGACGCAGGGGCAGATCATTTTCCTTGATGCCGGCAGCACTCATCTGTATCTGGCCGACCTGCTGCCGCGCGACCAGCGGCTGACCGTCGTCACTAACGCGCTTTCCATCGCCAGTAAAATGTTGGAGCGGCCGGGGATCCGCACGATTTTAATCGGTGGCGAACTGGATGCCGAGGTGGGCGGCTGCGTGGATACGAAAGCTGCGCAGGAAATTGACGGTTTTCATTTTGATATGGCCTTTATCGGCATCTGTGCCTACGACCCGGTCAGTGGCTTTTCGGCGCTCAATTACCAGGATGCCCAGTTCAAACAGCGCCTGCTGACGCGCTCGGGCAACGTCGCGGTGCTGTGCACCCGCGACAAACTCAACACCTTCGCCCCTTACACCTTTCTGCCCGCCGGGCGAGTCGATTATCTGGTTACCCTGAGCGGCGGGCATCCGCAACTCGAACAGCAGGTGATCCAGGGAGGCGGCAAGGTGTTGTATGGCGATTCACCTAACGGAGACTGAGATGAAAATAGCCCATGTTGCACTGTGGACCCGCAATATCGATGCCCAGATGGCGTTCTGGCAGCGCTATTTCAACGGCGTTGCCGGCGAGGAATACGTTAGCCGCAACCGCCCGGGTTTTGTTTCCCGCTTTGTCAGCCTGGCTGGCGGTCCGCAGTTGGAAATTATGCGCCTGCCGGATCTGCTGCCGGCGGAACAGGCCAACGAGCGCGTGGGCTGGGCGCATATCGCGCTGTCGGTCGGTGACGAGGGCCAGGTCGATATGTTGGCGCAGCGCGCCCGGCAGGAGGGTATCCTGCAGGCGCCACCGCGCTGGACCGGCGATGGTTTTTATGAGGCGATCATCCGCGATCCCGACGGTAACGCCATCGAAATTACCGCCTGATCACTCTTCCTCGAGGATCGCGAACTGCCGGGACAAATAGTCGAGCAGCAACCGCACCGCCGGCAGCAGCCCACGGCGTGACGGATAGACCGCATGCACAACGCCGCCCTGCGGTTGCCAACCGGGCAGCAATGGCACCAGCTCGCCGCGCAGCATGTTGTCGCGCATCATCATCGACGGCAACTGCACAATGCCGACGCCGGCAATCGCCGCGGTACGCAGCATCAGCATATCGTCGGTAACCAGCCGCGGCCTGTGCTCCCATTCCACTTTCTCACCGGCCGGCCCGGTCAGTTGCCATTGGTGCTGTGCCCGCGCCGGCCCAAGATCGAGCGTCGGGTATTTATCCAATTCGTCAGGCCGTTGCACCGGGCCAAGGGTCCGAACCAGCGCGGGGCTGGCGGCGATGTACCAGATGCGTTGAGCCAGGATCTTCAACACCAGATCGCTGTCTTCCAGCGGCGGCGGCCGCACGCGGATCGCCAGATCCAGGCCTTCGCCCACGACATCCACCCGGCGATTGGTGGCTTCCAGATGGACCGTCACTTTGGGGTAATCGGCCATAAAGGCCGCCACCATACTGCCGACGCGGGTATGCAGGAGCGCCACCGGGCAAGACATGCGCACCGTTCCGCAGGGCTCCGCGCGGGTTTGCTCAATGGCCTGCTGCGCGGCGTCGGCCTCCACCAGCATCGCCTTGCAGTGAACGTAGTAGTTCTGACCGACTTCGGTGACGGAGAAACGCCGGGTTGAACGCTGGATCAGGCGTACGCCCAGGCGCTCTTCCAGCAGCGCCACGCGGCGGCTGAGCTTGGACTTCGGAATGCCCAATGCCCGGCCGGCCGGTGCAAATCCCTGATGATCGACCACGCTGGCGAAATAAAACAGATCGTTCAAATCGGTGAACATCACCCGTCCTTATCGTTCTATGTGTAGAACGCTGAGTGTACATCTTGCCTACTACTGCGGCAAATGGCGTTCAATTAGACTTCTGGCATCAACCTAAGGTCGCGAGACCTGAAACGGGAGTTCAAGATGAAAAAGATCCTCGGTATTTACGACAGCCCTGAAGCCCATTGGGTCGGCAACGGTTTCCTGGTGAATTCGCTGTTCTCCTACAACGATTTGGGGGCGGAAATGAGCCCGTTCCTGCTGTTGGATCATGCCGCACCAACCAAATTCCGTTCCGCCTCCGGCACCCGCGGCGTTGGTCAGCACCCGCATCGCGGGTTTGAAACGGTGACCATCGTGTATCAGGGGGAAGTGGAGCACCGCGATTCCACCGGCAGCGGCGGGGTGATTGGCCCCGGCGACGTGCAATGGATGACCGCCGCCTCGGGTATTTTGCACGAAGAGTTCCATTCACGGGATTTCTCGCGCAACGGCGGCACCATGGAAATGGTGCAACTGTGGGTCAACCTGCCGGCCAAGGACAAAATGGCCGAGCCGGGTTACCAGACGCTGCTGAATGCGGATATTCCGGTGGTTCCGCTGGCGGACGGCGCAGGGCAGGTGCGGGTGATTGCCGGTAACTTTGGCGGCCACGCCGGCCCGGCACGCACCTTCAGCCCGCTCAATGTGTGGGACATGAAGCTGAACGCCGGCCACACCACCACGTTGACCGTGGAAGAAGGCCATACCCTGGCGTTGGTGATGCTGCACGGTGCCATTCATGTTAACGGCGAGGAAGTGGTGCGCGAAACCCAAATGGTCAGGTTTGACCGTGCGGGCGATTCGATCACTATCGAAGCCAACAACGATGTCGCCTTGCTGGTACTGAGCGGCGAACCGATCGATGAGCCTATCGTCGGCTACGGCCCGTTCGTGATGAACAGCGATGCTGAAATCCAGCAGGCTTTCAGCGATTTTAACGGCGGCAAGTTCGGCACTATGGCGGCTGAGTACGGGGCGAGTTAAACCATCCCTGCTGGCCCGGAGCAAGTTCTCCGGGTCAGACACTACACTTAAACCTCTGCGCTCCCGGCGTTGTGGCCGGGGCGCTATATCCGCAATAATCAAAAACCCAACAGGAGTAAACCATGGCTGCAAATTACAAACGCCTCGACAAGGATCAGGCCGCCGTATTGCTGGTGGATCATCAGGCAGGGCTGCTTTCGCTGGTACGTGATATCGATCCCGATCGTTTTAAAAACAACGTACTGGCGCTGGGTGATTTAGCGAAGTATTTCAACCTGCCAACCATCCTGACTACCAGTTTCGAAGAGGGACCGAACGGCCCGCTGGTGCCGGAACTGAAGGCACAATTCCCTGACGCACCTTTCATTCCTCGCCCGGGGCAGATTAACGCCTGGGATAACGACGACTTCGTAAAAGCGGTAAAAGCCACCGGTCGTAAACAGTTGATTATCGCCGGCGTGGTCACCGAGGTATGCGTGGCGTTCCCGGCGCTGTCCGCCCTCAGCGAAGGCTTTGAGGTGTTTGTGGTCACCGACGCCTCCGGCACCTTCAACGAGCTGACGCGTCAGTCGGCCTGGAGCCGAATGGAAGCCGAAGGCGCGCAACTGATGACCTGGTTCGGCGTGGCCTGCGAGCTGCACCGCGACTGGCGCAACGATGTGGAAGGGCTGGGCGCGCTGTTCTCCAATCATATCCCGGACTACCGTAACCTGATGACCAGTTACAGCACGCTGACTCGCGGTAAATAAGATCTGATGGAGCGCAGCTGTAAGCTGCGCTCCACGCAGGAAATAAACTTTGTGATGTTGAGTTATTGAAATATTTTATTAAATAAATCTGTCTGTTATCCCTTCCCCTTTAGCTTATCTCCTTCCTGATACCGATGAAATTTGACAAAAACGCGTAAAAAAACGGCATTTAATTGTCTTTGGAATTATTAATTTGCTATAGATTTATTTGGTTAAAATACATAGCCGATTATTTCTGTTCGTGCATCAATTTTTCCAAAATGGCTTTGCTCAAAGTCTGGCCCTTCTGCTATATATTTAATGTTTAAAGATTAATGTGATTTTATTTCAGAAATAAAAATGAGTGGGCAGCCTATTAGGCGGTTCATGTGAAAGTAGTAAATTTTTCTGCAGATGTCATTTTAAGAAATGACGGACTTTTCACACAGCAAGAGGGATGGTTGATGAATGCATTCAGAGATAAACTCAAAGCACATGTGAATCATGTGGCTACGGTCGGCCAACATTGCAATACGGAAGAAACGACAAAGCAGGCACTGATTTTGCCACTATTAGAAATTCTTGGTTTTCATCCTTATGACCCAACGAAAGTGAAGGCAGAGTATGGTGCTGATTTCCCAGGAGTAAAGGTGGGTGAGCGGGTTGATTACTCTCTTTTCTGTCATGCGGTGCCTGTTATGTTTATTGAAGCTAAATCCTTCAATCAAAACCTAACAAACCATAGCCCACAGCTTTCACGTTACTTTAATGCTACCCCAGAAGTCACCGTGTCTGCGATCACCAACGGAAAAGAGTGGCGTTTTTTCACCGATCTTAAAGATAAAAATATCATGGATGACGCGCCATTTCTGAAGATAGATTTTAATGATTTGAATGATTCTGATATTGAACAGCTTTATAGGTTTAGGCATGATCAATTCCAGCCTGAGGCTCTCAGAACGTTGGCTGAGGAGAGCATTTACTTAACATCATTCACAAAAACAATCAGTGCAAGCTTAAGGGATGTGGACATGGATTTTGTCAGGTATGTGGCAAATCGATCTAATGTTCAGCGTCAACTTAACCAGCGTTTTCTTGAAACTATAACGCCTTTAGTTCGTTTGGCGGTTGAGAAGGCGGTGAGTGCAATGGTTGTTTCCGGTCTGTCTGTAACTTCTGAAAGTGCAGCCCTCTCTGAAAGCGGCCCGAAAGGTGAGGAAAAGAACAACACTGACCCACTGGCGCCGATTATTGATCCAGAAAACAGCAAGATTGTTACTACCCATGCTGAAAGAGCTTTATTCGACAATGTGGCGATGATTCTCGGAGAGAGCGCAGATCTGACAGCAAAAGACACTGAGAGTTATTACAGTATCTTGTTCCAGGGCAAGACTACGCGATGGATTCTACGTTATTTTGATAATAAACAAAGGCCTACCATTTTACTCCCTTTGGAGATCAATGAAGAGAGGCATGCTGAAATCATCCGCGCCGGTTTAGAACTCGCTGCTGGGGGACATATCATCATTGATAGGCCAGAGAATATTTTGCGACTGACGGGGTTGATCATCGATTCTTATCATTATTGTATTGACGATGAAAACTTCCGGCAGAAGAAAAAATCACAGTAGTAATAACCCGTTAGGCTAGATTTATCCGTTAATAACAAGCGGTCTCAGCCTGTGCATATGAGTGGTAGGTGCTTTATAAATCCGGTTTAACTGACGAACCCTTTTTCTAGTGTTTGCAATAAGGAATGATCAAATAAATTTCCCATGATCTTTACAAGATCCTTAAGCTTTGATCACGTTGGCGTCAGGATGTAAGCAAAGATCATCGGTGTGAAAAGGTCGTGAAAAGCGGCTTTCTCATCTGCCGGGGGCGGGGTAGGTTAAACCTAATCCCGGCAAATGAGGTCAATATCATGAAAAATGCACGCAAAGTACTGGCACTGCCTTTCCTGGCCGCCGCGACGCTGTTCAGCGTCAGTGCGCTTTCCGCTCCGGCTCCGACAGATAAAAATGCGCCGCCGGCAGGACAAGACTTCCGCTTGCCGCCTTTCCCGGAGGGGCATATGCCCAAACCTGGTTTCTGTCACGGTGGGGAGTTGTTCTGCGCCACCTCTGCCAGCGACAACCCGACCGAAACCATCAATAAGCTGACCTCGGTGATCCCGGCTGGCAGCGCCAAGCATTATGAGGTACGAATTTCGGTCGTGGCATTGCCGGATACGCCGCCAGCACCGCCGGCCCCTTAAAGACCGCATCAGTCTGCGGGCGCTTGCATCTCTATTATATAATTTGGTAATGAGTGGTATCACGATATAAGTTCATTAAATAGATGTGTCATTGGCTCCTTCTTTTTAGTGTGATGAGTAACGCTGCTGATTATTAATTTATGATTGATAACTCATTAAAAAATATAGTCTTAAAAATAAGAACTGGATCACAATATAGGTATCAAGAGATTCACGAGGTTAGTGATAATGTACATCGTGAAAAAACGCCATTCCATTAAGGAGATTTTCCTGAGTTAGGAAGGTACCTCGGCTGAATTATTTTTGGTGCCCTTACCCAGGGGGGCTGACACACGGTAAGGAAAAGCAAGCGGGAATCACAACATTTGGGCTAATTCCCGCGGATACCTGTAATGATGTAATCATGTGATTACATGTTCTTTAAAAGGAAGGGAGCTTAAGGATGAGTAAACGGAATGAAATTATCGACGGTTCACAAGCGGCAACGGCCAGAGGTGGATTGATCTATACGGAAGTGCTGGGTTGGGTTGATCTCGGCCATGCGAGAGGGGATGACGTCAGGATACTGATGAACAAAATCGATCGCGGTGAGGCCATGAAGGCTGAACGCTACGATGTCACTTATGCCCAGTCTATGGTTTCCCCAAAACAGATCCTTCGAGTGGGCAAGTTCATCACGTGGCGCATCCGTAAGGGCCGCCCGTATCACGAACGTAAAAGCATTGCTCTGGCAATGATGATGACGTTAGCCAGGCGCTTTGAAACGTTTCAAGCCACATTTCCTAACAACATGGTGACTGACAGTGGATTCAGTGGCGAGGACCTGGTATCCGACCTATTGGGTTTTTACCGCGTGATGTCAATTCAGAATCCGTTTTCTAGGCTGAGACCGGTTAGCAAAGAAGAAGCACTCAAGCGCTGGGATTACTACGGAAAAATTGGCTCCTGGAAAAATGAAACCTTCCAGCCACTGTTGTTTCCGGACCCGGAGCGATTTCCCAACGCCAGACCCCGCTTAGGCCAACTGCCTAACTTTATGAAGACCCTTCAACCCTACAACGATTGGAAGTCCGGAAACGTTGCTATTGCGACAGTGGACGGCTCTTTCATACAAAACGGGAAGAAGAGAGATCTGATTGTATGAGAAAGCCATTTAAAATCGCCCTTGCCGTCGTTGTTATTATCACGGCCATGTTTGCCTACTTCTGGTCAACGATACAAATGGAACTGGCTGGTAGCGCGCACTATACCGAGCAGGATAAAAAGGAGTATGACTATTATACGCCTGACATTCTGAAGAGAATTCCGAGAATATCTGATCGGTATGAGTTCGATTTTTATAACGTGGCGGGACCAGGATCACTGGTATATTCGGTAACGTTTTACGGTACAACTGAGACCAGCAAGGTTGGCGCTTACCTAACTTCTCTTGGCTACATTAAGCAAAACACCTGTTTAATCGAGGGTGAGTGTTGGCGCGGAAATGATCCCGCAGAAACTGTGACCGTTGGCGTTGTGCCAAAAATCAATGCAGTGATGGTGCAAGTCGATAACTCACCGCAGTTTTAATCTCTCGAAGCCTCTGATTGAAAACGTTCTGCGGAAGCTGTCGTCCTCGCTCTCCATTACGTTTCTCCAAGAAAAAAGAGCCGAAGCTCCTTTTTTCATATTCGGGGGCTCAGTTCTTGCCGTGTGCTTCGTCGGGGCGCTATCTGCATTCCGGCTCCCGATGAGCTTTACGCTTCTTTACCCTTTAATTGCTTGAAATATCAGCATGCTGGCTCCATATAATGGAACGTTCAGCCAAAAAAGGAGTGCGTATGGGAATCAGTGAAGAAGAGCATCTCCGCCGTTTAACCCACGAAAAGAACGCTGTGGGGAATTCGGCGAAATGGGTAGCGATAGTTTCAGCCATTTATTTTGCTCTGATGGTGTTTTACGGCCACCCGATTGGTGTGATGGCCATGTCCGGGGTGATCTTTATCGTTTCCACCGCCATCTGGTTGAAGAAGCGCAAGAAAGTGAAATCCTATCGTCGGGTGCTGGCGGAAATCAACGACGACACCTCCGTTTAACCGCCCTGATAGTCGCTGCGCATCAGGGTATAAATCAGGCTTGGCTCGGCGCCAGGCACGTCGTTTAGCGTATCCACCAAGCGCAGTCCCGCTTTTTCCAACACGTGACGTGAGGCCTGATGGTTTGCACGAACGGTGGCGGAAATCTCATCCAACCCCAGGAGTTCGAAGCCATATTCGAGCGCAGCCAGCGCCATTTCCGTGGCCAATCCCATTCCCCAGACCTGCGTATCGAAGCGGTAACCCAGATTCACCGTGCGTTGCGCGCCGAGCGGATGCCACGATAGCCCGCCGAAGCCGATGATCCACTCCGGCCGTTCACGTAGCGCAATCGCCCAAGAGCCATAACCGCGTTGCCGCCATGTATCTATGCGTTCAGTAAGCACCTGCTTAGCCTGCTCTTCGCTGACAACGGGCCCGGCAGGGTTGAAGCGCTGGGTTTCAGGATCGCCGAAAATGGCGTAAAACCTGGCCAGATCGTCGGCCACCGGTGGGCGCATCACCAAGCGGGTGCTGATATAGGGATTGGTAGGGGACATCTTCGGCATGGATTCTCGTAACCTGCTGTGATTGGGCAGGTTTAACTGTAGACCAACTGCGCGGGGGAGAAAACATAAACCCCCTCTCCGGGCGGAGAGGGGGGCAGAATCAGATAAATGAATCGTCGTCGCTGTAGTCGTCATCCGCGAAATCGGCGCTGTCGTCGGTTTGATAACCTGCGTTCTGGAAACCGTTGTCCTGATTCAGGAAGCGGCTGTCGCCGTTGTTAAAGGTGTCGAGGTTGTTGGACGCGTCAAACTCCCTCATTGCGCTGTCGTCCACCGGCTGTACCGGTGTTTCGTCGATAATGTTCACAATCTCTTGCGGCTGCGAATGGCGGAACATGCCGGTCAGCATGTCGGCCAACACCACGCCACCCGCCACACCTGCCGCAGTTTGCAATGCGCCGCCGAGGAACCCGCCGGCCCGAGAAGGCGCAGCCGCCTGCTGTGGCGCTTGTTGTGGCTGCTGCTGCGGGGCATAACCCGCCTGCGGCTGATTATTCCAGGCTGCATTATTCTGCTGTTGCGCCTGGTACTGATCGCGCGGGCTTGGCGTATTGCGGCTGCCACCGCCGAACAACCCGGCCAGGAAGCCGCCGCTGCTCTGTTGGCTGGCGCTATTTTGCTGCTGCTGAGCGATCTGGTTCTCCAGATCTTTTACCCGCTGGTCCAGTTGCTTCAGCGCCGCTTCCTGAATGATCATCGCCTGCGCCATATAATAAGGCGCAGAAGGTTGTTCACGGATGTGCTGGTTGATGAGCTGCTCTGCCTGGAGATCCCTCTGGCCCGTCTTGGTCTCGGCTTCTTTCAAGCGGCCAAACAAACCATCGATAAGGCGTTGTTCTTCAGATTGCATAGGGTTACCTCAGGAGATAAATAACAAAGCTTGATGATGATTATCATCGGTAGCTATCACCCTAGCGCGTTTGTGTTAACCAATAAATAAATGGTGAGTAAACCTGTTTATGAATTTGTTACCAGTTACGCCAAAGGGATTAGCATGACCAGCTTCAGCGCGCTGTTTTCCGCCGGATGAAAGGTCAGTTGCCGATAGTGCAGCGCCCCCTGCTGCGGATGAGTGAACCCCCGTTCGCCGCCCTCGCGCGCCATCACGTCATGTTGCTTCCACCAGTGATTAAAGGCTTCGCTGTTGTGCGTCATGTTGCGCACGAAGGCGCGCATCGCTTCGGTATTCTGGTGATGGCTGGTTTCCGCGCGAAACTCGGCCACCACGCGCCGAGCGCGATCGTCCCAGTCGCAGACCAGGGTCTTCGCCAGCGGGTGGAAAAACATAAAGTGCAGCAGATTGGGCGTCTTGGCCTGGCCCAGCCAGCCGCTGAACAGGGTTTCCGCTTGCGGATTCCAGGCAAGGATATTCCAGGTGAGATCCAGCAGATAACAGGGGACTGCCACCTGGTAAACGCTTTGCAAAACGGCGCTGTTGGCGATGTCCTGATGCTGTTCCTGCTCGGGATCGGCCACCCGTGCCAGGGTAAACAGGTAGTGACGTTCGGCATGCCCCAGTCGTAACGCTTTGGCAATGCGCGCCAGCGTATGCGGAGAGATGGACACCTCGCGCCCCTGCTCTATCCAGGTATACCAGGTGGCGCTGATGCCGCTGATTTGCGCCAACTCCTCACGCCGCAGGCCGCTGGTGCGGCGGCGCGGTGCGCTGGGCAGCCCCAACATGTCTGGCGTGATGCGCTCGCGGTGGGCGCGCAGAAAGGCGCCGAGGGCTTTGGGGCCGGATAAGGCTTCGGATTGCATAGGGGGGTACCTGCTCATACTAGGATAACTGCTTATATTGTACCCGTATATCAGCCTGATTATAGTGGGTTGTATCCCGTAATTGTTTGTGACCGCCAGCGGCGCTCAGGTGCAATGACGGAAACACCTTAATAGAAAGCCATCCGGCACGGGCGCAAGCCCGACAATAACAGGAGCAAACATGAGCATCAGCAACAGCCATAAAAATGCGGTCGATCGTCAGTTCGGCGAGCAGGCCAGCGCCTACCTGACCAGCGCGGTGCACGCGCAGGGCAAAGATTTGCAACGCCTGGCAACATTGCTGGAACCCCATGCCGATGCCAGGCTGCTCGATCTGGGCTGTGGGGCCGGGCACGCCAGCTTTACCGCGGCGGCGAAAGTGGCTCAGGTCGTGGCCTATGATTTGTCCGCACAGATGCTTGAAGTGGTTAGCCAGGCGGCAGTGGATAAAGGGTTGAGCAATATTCAGGTACAGCAGGGCGTGGCGGAATCGCTGCCGTTTGACGATGCCGGCTTTGATCTGGTGATCAGCCGTTACTCGGCGCACCACTGGCATGACGTGGGCCAGGCGCTGCGTGAAGTTAAACGCGTGCTGAAACCGGGCGGCATGGCGATCTTTATGGATGTGGTGTCGCCGGGGCACCCGCTGTTGGATATTTATCTGCAAACCGTTGAAGTGCTGCGCGACACTTCGCATGTGCGAAATTATTCGCCGGGTGAATGGCTTAGCCTGCTGACTGAGGCTGGGCTGGTGGTGCGGGAGGTCACTTCGGATCGGTTGTATCTGGAGTTCGGCAGTTGGGTGGCGCGCATGCGTACGCCGGAGCATTTCGTTACCGCCATTCGCGCGTTGCAGCAGGGCGTTTCTGAAGACGTGCTTCAGCACTTCGCCATTCAACCGGACGGATCCTTCACCAGCGACATTATGATGTTTGAAGCGGCGAAAGCTTAAAAAACAGCAGGGCAGCCGATAAGGGCTGCCCTGTTAAACGCAATCAAATACCGCTTAATTACTTCTTGTCTTCCAGCAGGCAGCGATAAATCAGGCCACCGATGACACCGCCGATTAACGGCACCAGCCAGAATACCCAAAGTTGTTGCAATGCCCAGGTGCCCTGGAATATTGCCACGCCGGTACTGCGCGCCGGGTTAACGGAGGTATTGGTTACCGGAATACTGATTAAGTGAATCAGCGTTAATGCCAGACCGATAGCCAAAGGGGCAAACCCTGCCGGCGCACGCTTATCTGTCACGCCGTGAATAACAATCAGGAAGAATGCGGTCAGGACCAATTCAATAACGATGGCGGATTGCAGAGAATAGCCGCCCGGTGAATGTTCGCCGTAGCCGTTGGAAGCAAAGCCGCCGCCGGTTGGATCAAAGCCCGCTTTGCCGCTGGCAACCAAATACAGCACGGCCGCTGCAGCGATACCGCCGATGACCTGAGCGATCACATAGGGGATGACGTCTTTGGCCGGGAAACGGCCGCCGGCAAATAATCCCACGGTAACGGCCGGGTTAAAGTGCCCGCCAGAAATATGCCCAACGGCATAGGCCATTGTGACTACGGTAAGACCAAAAGCGAGTGCCACACCGGCAAAACCAATACCCAGTTGTGGAAATGCTGCAGCTAATACCGCACTGCCACAACCACCAAACACCAACCAAAATGTGCCAAAAAATTCAGCAAATAGTCGCTTTGACATAAACTCCATCCTACGGAAAATACTAACGATCGTTAGCACTAAAAACTATAGAACACCTTTCTCAATTAATGCAGGTTTCTATCAGCATTTTCTTAATGCACCTTAATGACGGCGGGTATTAAATCCCCGTAAATTAGTTTTGTCTATGCGACTTCGGCTATATTTTTCCGAATTTTCGCGCGTTTGTTTATTTTTTTATCTTTCTTATGAGAATTTACCCTAAGCTTAAATGTTAGGGCTGTTGTTAGCCTAATCCGACCCTTGGGAAATTTAATTTTCCATCTGCTTTTTCCATTCAATTCGCCGATGTTAATTGTTAATTTCTATTTGCCATGTTTAATTAGCACTATGATTCATGACATTAGCGGGGCTGTCATCAGAATGTCACGCTAGGTTAATACCTTAGCAAGCTGCAAACTTCACTCCCTTAACTCTGAGCCATAACCATGAAAATAAAACCGGTTTCGCTGTTAATTACCTCGTTGTTTCCTCTGATCTCTTATGCCGCCGACGTTGAGGTAGAGCGCTATGTCGTCAGCTTCCCCAGCGGTGAGCACGTAAGCTATCAGGGCGCTTTCGCCAAGCATTTTCCGCAGGGATTACCGGTAGGTATCGGCTCCGGCCTGGTGTTCAATGGCCGTGAGGGCAATGATCTGCTGCTGACCACCGTCACCGATCGCGGTCCTAACGCCGATGCGCCTGCGGTCGGTGAACAGGAGGCCAAAATCTTTGCCAACCCGAAGTTCGTTCCCTTGCTGATGGATATTCGCGTTGGCAGCGGGAAAGCCGTTGCCGGCAATCAGCGCCCATTGCATGACGAACAGGGGCCTGTCAGCGGACTGCCGCTGCCGGGCGGGCTGATTGGGGCCACCAACGAAGTGGCGCTGAGCGATACGCTCAAAACCTTGCCGAGTGATCGACGCGGGCTGGATACAGAAGGCATTACGGCCGACGGTAACGGCGGCTACTGGTTGTGCGATGAATACGGCCCGTTCCTGATCCATATCGACAATAAAGGCAAGATCCTCGCCAAATATGGCCCTGCGCCGCAGAAAGGGGAGCAGGCGGTGGCCGGCGGCTTGCCGAATATTATCAAGTGGCGCCAGCCTAACCGGGGTTTCGAGGGCATCACCCGCCTGCCGGATGGCCGCATTTTGGCGGCGGTGCAGAGCACGCTGGACGTTGACGGCAAGAGCAAGAACAAGGCGCAATTCACTCGCCTGGTCAGTTTTGATCCGGCCAGCGGCAAAACGGCGATGTACGGCTACCCGATTGATATCGACAGCTATAACAAGGCCAAGGATGCCAAAGTCGGCGACATCGTGGCGGTGGACAACCAGCATATCTTGCTGATTGAACAGGGCAGCGATAAAGACAAGCAGATGATTAACAAAATCTACCTGGTCGATCTCAGCCAGGCGACCGATCTGACGACCTTCGACGGCAAGGACAAAGCGCTGGAGTTTGACGATGCCAAGGATCTCGCCAAGCGCGGCGTGAAGCTGGCGCAAAAGCGCGAAGTGGTGGATCTGCGCAAATTGGGCTGGCAGCAGGAAAAAGTGGAAGGCCTGACGCTGATCGACGATCGCACGCTTGCGGTGATTAACGATAACGATTTTGGTCTGCAGGCCAAGCTGGTGAACGCCGAGCCTAAGGGCAAGAAAATCGGCGATTACCAGTTGGATAAGCAGGGCAGCTTGACCCTTGACGGTAAAGCCGTGCCGACGAGCATCGAACTGCGGCCGCTGGATAAGCCGGAATCACTGAGCGAACTGTGGGTGCTGAAACTGCCGCAACCGCTGAAATAACTGCCGTGACAGGGGGCATAGCGTGCCCCCTGTCCACCTTCTTATGTTGCCGCGCCGTTCTGTTGCTGCGGCGTTCTGCCCCGCGAGATGCTTTCCCACACCGCAACCACCACCATAATCAGCGTGGTCAGTCCGTTTACCATCAGCAAATCGGTCAGGTAAGCTATCGGCGTCAGCACGGCCAGCGCGATCAGGCCCACCAGGTGCGATAATGGGAAGCGGCGATACACCAGCCGTTTGTACAAGGCGTTGGCGAGCAGGTAAATGGCCGGACCGAGGAGCAACACCGCCGCCGTCACGTTGCCGATAGGGCCGTCGGGATGGGCGATCACCAGTTCGTTGGCGACGGCGCAGACGATAATTGCCCCGACCAGCACCACGTGCACATAGTGGAAGTTGGCACCCAACTGGCCGGGGTTTTCCGCCTGGCTGATGGCGTGGCTTCCGGCTTTGCTGCTGGTATCGAAATAGACCCACCACATCGCCAGACTCCCGATAAAGGCCACCAGCGAGGCGATCAGCACCGGCGCTGTCCAGGTTTCCATTTCGCTGAGGGTCGAGCCGGTAATCAGAATGGTTTCACCCAACGCCACGATCACGAACAGCTGGCAGCGCTCTGCCAGGTGATGGCCTTCTATGGTCCATTCACTGCTGCTGTCGGAGCGGCCCAGCACCGGCAGGCGGAAACCGAACATCGGTGAAACGTATTCGCACAACACCGCCAGCGCCCACAGCAGCAGCCGACTATTGCCTTGCGCCAGTCCGCCCAGGATCCAAAATATCGCCGAAATGCACAACCAGCCCAGGATACGGCGGAAGTTTTGCTTCAGGGGGTGATTGGCTTCCAGCAGGTTCAGGACCACCCAGGAGCGACCCACCTGGATCGCCACATAGAACAGCGCGAAAATTAACCCGCGTTCGCCAAACGCCTGCGGCAGCGCGGAGGCGGCGAACAGCCCCAGCAGCATGATGGCGAACAGCAGGATACGAATGGGGCGGGTATCCGGATTGAACCAGTTGGTCACCCAGGCGGTGTATTGCCACGCCAGCCAGACGGCAAACCACAGCAACAGGGTTTCCAGCGCGCCGGTCAGCGTCAGATGGTGCAGCAGGTAGTGGGAAAGTTGAGTAACGGCGAAAACGTAGATCAGATCGAATAACAGTTCCGAGAACGAAACCGAAGCGCCTCGACCATCGCGCACGCGCAGTAAGGTTTGCGACATAGAGAGTCCTTCTAAAGTGATAACCTTCAGAAAACAGCGTAGTTCAGGGGGTAACAGAGGGTGGAAATTTCTTAAAAACGAAAGTTTTTATATTACAGGGAGCACCGGGCTTTTAATTGGCTTCGGACAGGGGTAAAGTTTTCTCAGCAGCTGCAGAATTATCCTGTCATGACATCGATGTACGCACTTCCTCCTTATTTATCTCACAATGATTGATGTTCTTTACATTGAATGACGTCGCTTTGCACTGCCAGGCGGATAATTAATTCCACTGATAGAGAAAATAAACAAAAACATCTGGAGTTAATCATGAAACTATTACCTGGCATCGCAGCAGTCCTGATCGCAACCGCTTCTTTTTCCTCTCTCGCAGCGCCACTGTCAGCGGTAAAACAAATTGACAGCGAGCAGGCAAGCAACCTGCAGAGCATCGGCGTGGTGTCGGTTTCCGGCATCAGCGGTTCACCGGGCGACGCGGTTCATGCGCTGAAAGAAAAAGCCGCGGCGGATGGCGCAAGCCATTACCGTATTATTGCTCTGGACACCCCAGGAGATTCCAGCAACTGGCGCGGTAATGCAGAAATCTACCGTTAGACACGGGCTGAAAATAATTGCCTGGCCGCCGACAGGTGGCCGGTAAAATAAGCGGTTGCGGAAGATAATCTGACCGGTAATGCTGTCGTTTGATTACCCTAAGATTATTACCGCAACCGTTTCGCGTTTTTGGCGCCCGCCGGTCGCATTTTATTACAACTGTTTCGATGGCTTTCGGATTCATGTTAATGAATACTTAAGAAATTGAGGGCAGATTGGTGGCTACTCAACCCAACGGAGGCCCCAATGTTAAATGCGACACGGCTGCAACTGAAGAACCACTTTTCCTATCTCCAGCAGTTTATGGCTTCACCGCGCACCATTGGCACCCTGGCGCCTTCTTCCCCCTGGCTGTGTCAGGCGATGTTGAATCAGATCGAATGGACTGGCGCCTTGTCGATTGCCGAGTTGGGGGCCGCGGATGGTGTGCTGACCAAACGCATATTGGGACGCATGCGCGCCGATGCTTCGCTCGAAGCGTTTGAGATCCAGCCTAATTTTGTGCATCAGCTGCGCAAGATTGACGATCGCCGCCTGCAGGTTATGGACCGTTCCGCAGAAGAGATGGCCCGCGACTATGACGTGGTGTTCTCCTGCCTGCCGTTGTTGTCTATCCCGGTTAAAGTCAGCATCCGTATTCTGCAGCAAGCCCAGCAGCGGTTGCGGGCACGGGGCGGCACTCTGGTCTTGTTCCAGTACAGCCACCTGTCGGAAAAGCTGCTGTCTCGCTACTTTCATTGGAAGCGGGTGCGGGTGGTGCGTAACTTCCCGCCGGCATTGGTGTATATCTGCACGCCGCGTTAGCTACAGTTTTTTCTCCATCACCACCACTTCGCCATCATATTGCCGGCGGCGTTCGATAGTGTGCCAACCCCAGCCCGCATACAAAGCCTCTGATTTGTCGGTGATCAGGTGCAATACGGGGTGGTTACGTTGGCGAGCCAACTGCACGATAGCGTCTTCCAGACGCTGCGCAATCCCCTGGCGCCGGTGATCGGGATGAACAAAAACCCCCGCCAGCCAGGGAGACAGATCCTTTCGCTGATGATCGTCGCTCGGCCACAGGCTGGCCATGCCCAGCGGGCGTTCGCCATCGAGTATCAACAGGGTGACATAGTCTTCACTCGGTTGAGTGCACAGGGCAAAACGCTGGCGCGTGCGCTCCAGCGAGCCGCCGCGCTGTGACCCCCACTGGCCAAAGGCCCATGCGGCGCAAACATCGCTGTACTGCGGGCATTCCGTTAGCGAAACAATACGTTGGTTCATCTGTGCTCCTTTGGTTTTTCCCATCTCGCCATTTTTATCGATTTATCGGCTGATTTTTACTGTAGACAATCACATTTACGGCGGTTTTGCATTTATCGGTGCCGAAACACCGTGATTCAGCGGATTTGTCTTGTCCTGCGCGCGTTATCAATTGAAACTGTTAATGAGAGTAATTATCATGCACCCATCTTTTAGCTGCCCCCGGCCTACTCATGCGCAATCCTTTCGTTTTACTGCTGCTTTCCCTGTTGTTCGGCGTTTTTAGCGCTCAGGCGAAAATGGTCACCGACATTACCGGCCGACAGGTCGACGTGCCGGATAACCCGCAGCGCATCGTGGTGGGCGAAAGCCGCATGCTGTATACCCTGGCGCTGCTGGAGCCGGGCAATCCTGCTCAGCGCGTCGTCGGCTGGCCGGAAGATATGGCGCGTTATGATGCGCAAAGCTGGCAGCTCTATACGCAAAAATTCCCGCAGATCAAAGCGATCCCTTCCATCAGCAAGGGTAATTTCCGCCAGGTTAACGTCGAAAACCTGATCCAATTGAAGCCGGATCTGGTGATTCTCGCCCGGTACGCGCGTGAAGAGGGCGACAGCGATTTTCTGCTAACGGCGCTGAACAAGGCCGGTATTGCGGTAATCTACGTCGATTTACGGGTTGATCTGCTGAACAATACCGTGCCGAGCGTGCGTCTGCTGGGCGAAGTGCTCAATCGTCAGCAGCGGGCGGAGCAGTTCATCAGTTTCTATCAGCAGCATATGGCGGTGATTCAGCAGCGGCTGGCCGGCTACCGGGGGCCAAAACCCAAGGTGATGCTGCATCTGCACCTCGGACGGCGCGAAACTTGTTGTACCACCGCGGCGCACGGCAATCTTGGCGATCTGGTGGCCTTTGCCGGCGGCGACAATATCGCCAACGCCAGCATCAAGGGCGTCTTCGGCGATCTAAACCCGGAAACCATCCTGACCGCCAACCCTGACATCTACATCGCTACCGGCATGGCCGGGTCGGAGGGCAAGCGTTTTTCCGATCTGCGCCTTGGACCACGGGTTACCCAGCAGGAGGCCGATGAAAGCTTCCGCATGATCATGCAAAAACAGCCGATGCTCGCCAACCTGAAAGCGATCAAGAACCGCCAGGCCTGGAGCATTTGGCACAATTTCTATCTCAGCCCGTATCACGTCGTGGCGGTCGAGATGCTCGCCAAAGCTTTCTATCCGGATTTGTTTGCAGACATCAATCCGCAGCAGACCTTTAAGCAGCTATACCAGCAATTTTTGCCGTTACCTTTTTCAGGCACCTACTGGAGCCAATTGAATAACCAATAACGCCAAACGTGGCTGCTGGGAGCACAGCCCCTGGCGGCTTGCGTTTGGGTTACAGAGCCGCCCGGTCGTTAAGGAGAACCCGATGAGCCCGCTTGTTCGTTTAGCGCAACTGCAGGATATCCCCCAACTGATCGCCATTGAACGCTCGGCGGCGCAGCTGTTTCTTCAGCAACCGGCGTGGCGTTTTCTGGCTGATGGCCCGGTGATGAGCCGTCAGCAGCATGCTGATTTTATTCAGCAACAGCAGGAGTGGGTGGCTGAAAGCGCGTCGGGTGAGGTGGCCGGGTTTATCGCCGTATTGCCGCAGCAGCAGGATTGGCACATCGCCGAGCTGTCGGTAGCCGCCGACTGGCAGCGGCGCGGTATTGGCCGGCGTTTGATCGCTGAGGTTGCCATGCAGGCAAAATCGCAGGGCGCGCAGCGCCTGACGCTGACCACCTTTATCGATGTGCCCTGGAATGCGCCTTACTACCGGCGGTTAGGGTTCCAGCCGATCGCAGCCGTTCGGCTCAACTTGCCGCTGCGGCAACGGCTTGCTGAAGAGGCGGCGCAGGGATTTGTTGTCGGTAGCCGCTGTGCAATGGAATTTACACTATCGTAAATATTGAAATACAGGCTGATGGCGGTATGATGCAAGCAACCACGCCATCGCAGGATCTGCGCGCCGATCTTCAGGCGTACAAATGCAATCAAGTCACCGTATAAGGGACAACCCGTAATGACACAAACCATTTTCATGGTAGGCGCTCGCGGAGCCGGTAAAACCACGGTGGGCAGCGCACTGGCGCAGACAATGGGCTATCACTTCACCGATACCGATCTGTTTATGCAGCAGACCACGCAAATGAGCGTGGCGGAAATGGTCGCCCATGAAGGCTGGCTGGGCTTTCGCCGCCGTGAAAGCATTGCCCTGCAAACCGTGACGCAGCCGTCAACTGTAGTTGCCACCGGCGGTGGCATGATCCTGGCGGAAGAGAATCGTCGCTTCATGCGCCAGCACGGCACCGTGATTTACCTGCGTTCGCCTGCGGACGTGTTGGCGCAGCGGTTGGAAGAGTATCCGCAGGACGCGCAGCGCCCAACGCTCACCGGCCGCCCAATTGCCGAAGAGATGCTTGAAGTGCTGGCGGCGCGCGAAGCGCTGTATCAGGAGGCCGCGCATTTCGTCATGGATGGTACCGGCAGCCCGCAGCAGGTGGTCGAGCAAATCCTCTCGGCGCTGCAGCGCGAAACGGTAAAATAATCCACCGCGAATTTTCCTTTGGGCACAGTGCGTTGTGCCCAATACTCTGTTTTTCTCCCCTGATTTTGCCGGTCTGACGACAAATCGCGCTTGCCTTTATAAATGACGAGTGACATATATAAATAAATGACAATCATCATTTATGATGTTTAACTCAAGCTTATTGCGAGGCATCTGTATGAAATACACTCCCTTTGGTCGCAACACCGGCCTGCGCGTTGCCGAATTGGCTCTGGGCACCGGCAACTTTGGCACGGGCTGGGGCTACGGCTCGGAGAAGGAAGAGGCCAGACGGGTATTCGATCGCTACGTCGACGCCGGCGGCAACTTCATCGACACGGCTGACGCCTATCAGTTTGGTCAGTCAGAACAGCTGGTGGGGGAATTTATCGCCGCCGAGCGCGATCGCTTCGTCGTCGCCACCAAGTACACGCTGGGCGCCGCGCCGGAGGCAAGTGTTGCGAACACCGGCAACAGCCGTAAAAACATGATTGCTTCGGTGGAGGCTAGCCTGAAACGCCTGAAAACCGATCGTATCGACCTGCTGTGGGCGCATTTCTCCGACAATCTGACCCCGCTTGAGGAGATCGTACGCGCGTTTGACGATCTGATTCGCGCCGGCAAGATCCAGTATGCCGGGCTGTCCAACTTTCCGGCCTGGCGCATTGCCCGGGCGGATACTCTGGCCGAGCTACGCGGCTGGGCGCGCATTGCCGGTATTCAGGTGGAATACAGCCTGGTGGAACGCACCGCCGAGCGCGAACTGCTGCCGATGGCCGAAGCCTTGGGGATGGCCGCTACGCTGTGGTCGCCGCTGGGCGGCGGTCTGTTGACCGGGAAATATCGCCACAGCAATGCCGGGCGTCTGACCGAGCTGGGGCGCCTGGTGCATCGCGAGAAAGATACCGCGCTGCTGGATGAAGTGCTGGCAATAGCGCAGGAGCACGGTGCCCAGCCGACCCACGTCGCCATCGCCTGGCTGCGCAACCGGGCCGCGCACTCCAGCACCAGCCTGATCCCCATTCTGGGGCCGCGCACCTTAGCGCAACTGGACGATACGTTGTCGGCGCTCAGTCTGACGCTGAGCGAAGAGCAAGTGGCGCGTCTTGATCGGGTAAGCGCTATCGAGCCCGGTACGCCTCACCGGCAGATTGCCGACACGCTGGCGCGAGCGCAGGGCGGTGACAGCGGCCGTTTTGCCGCACCGCGCCCCCCGCGTGCCTGAGTCTTTTCATGAGAGGCATCATCATTGAGTACGGTCAGCGGATGGCCTAAGATGATGCCGGATTGATAAGGAGAAAACACCATGGCGCGGGTATCAAAGCAACAAATGGAACGCAATCGCGAGGCGATTGAACAGGTGTCTTCACAACTGTTTCGTGAACGTGGCCTGAACGGCGTCAGCGTTAACGATCTGATGGCGGCGGTGGGGCTGACCCACGGCGGTTTCTATGGTCATTTTGCCTCCAAGGATGAACTGGTGGCGGTAGCCAGCCGCAGAGCGGCGGAGGAGTCGGACCAGCGTTGGGAAGCGTTGAGCAGCCAGCCCGGCAAACACACTTTGCAAACCCTGATTGACGGCTATCTGAGCGTGAAACACCGTGACTGTCCCGCCGAGGGTTGCGTGGTCACCGCGCTGGCCGCCGACGTGGCGCGGGAAGGGGCCGATAAACCCGTACACCAGGCCTACCTGAGCGGCGCAAAATCGATGCTGGTGCGGCTGGAGTCGCTGTCGCCATCGGCAGATGAACAGCAGCGGCACCAGCAGGCTTTGGCGCAGATGGCGATGCTGGTGGGGGCACTGACGCTGGCGCGGGCGACTCGCGGCGACGAGTTGTCGGAACAGTTTCTCAACGCGGCGCGTCAGGCGCTGTTGCCGGCGGACGCTGAGTAAAATACCGCCCCGGCGTGGTGCCGAAACGCTCGCGGAAGGCGGCGATATAGGCACTGACATTGTCGTAACCGCAGCCAGCGGCAATCTGGCCGACGGGTTCCCCCCGTGACAGCGGTTCCAGCGAGCGGAGCACCCTGGCTTGCTGGCGCCAGCGCGAAAAAGTCACGCCCGTTTCGCCGATAAAACGGCGGCTCAGGGTACGGACGCTCAACCCGGCCCAGTCGGCCCATTCACGCTGAGTGCGCTCGCCGGCAGGTTCGTTCAGCAGTGCGCGGGCGATTTTCAGCAGCCGCGCATCTTGCGGCAGCGGCAGTTGCAGCGGGGGGCTTTCCTGAACGTGCATTTCATCCAGCAATACCTGCAACATCCGCTGTTGCGATGCACTCAGCGGCTGCCCGGCAAACTGCGCGATACGCTCGACCAGCGCCTGAATCAGCGTTGAGGCGACGCTCAGCCGGGGGTGCTCCGGCAGTGCCGCACCGCGTTGTTCTCCCAGATACAGGATCCAGCCCGCCACGTTACCGCAGGCCAACGCCTGGTGTGCGCAGTGTGGCGGCAACCAGCCGATACTGCCTGCGGTCATTGCCCATTGCCTCCCTACGGTTTCCAGCGCCATCATGCCGTGCGTTAACAGATAGATCTGCCCGTCGGCATGGTGGTGCCAGGGCGTGAGGTGTTTTTTCTCATGCAAAAGCCGTTCGCTGCGCAGGATCATCATGTTGGCCGATTACCGGTATAAAAAGTCCAGGTACGGTTATTATGCCACCCTCTGCCTTCGCTATGATCCCCGTCTCATTCCATTTTTGGAGATCCTCTATGAACGAAAATCCCTCAATAGCCGTGGTACTCGACGCCTTGCAGCGGGTGGTTGCCTGCTCGCAACACCAGCCGGCGCTGATAGCTGAACTGTTCAGCGAAGATTACCGCCAGCAGGTGGACGGCAAAGTACTCGATTATGCGCAATTTATGCAGCATATGGCCCTGTTGAAGCAGCTCACCCGCAGCATGGCGTTGGAAATTATCGCCGTCGCCGGACAGGGGGAGGCGGTACTGACGCACCATCAGGTGCGGGTGGAAAAGCGCGACGGTGGCCGCAGCCTGGTCAAGGTGCTGGCGCATTTCACCGTACGCGACGGCAAGATCTGTGCCTGCGATGAGCTGACGCAACTGCTGGAAGGCGAACATGGCGATCGCGATCTGGGATCGCGCGTGTCGGCATAAACTCGGCTGCTATACTTAACTCTGTGTGATTCACACGGGAGAACAGCATGCGCGAAAATAACCGACCAGGCTATCCGAGAACCGCTTGGGTGGTCGAAGTTGACCGGGGCGACCCCAGCTTGCATATCCATCGTTTTGAGGTGCGCACCGACGACATTGAGCCGAATACGCTGCTCAGTGAGCATTCGACCGAGCAGGAAGCGCTCGACGCCAAGCATCGCTACGAGGATCCGGCGCTGGAAGATTAACCTGTACCCTACGGAAGCCGGCGAGATGCCGGTTTCTTTTTTGCCTTTTGCTGAAGGCCACTTCGTGCGCATTGATCTTGCCGGCCGCTGAGTTAATTATCTGATTCGAATACGAATAAAATGCCATGACGCTGGCTGTTCGGCGGTGGCCTGGCGCTATTTTTGTTGCGGATTCGGAACGGAAGGCCGACGACCGATCGCCGGGCAGAATTTTACTCTGCGCCACGATCGCATTTCGCGTGAAAAACCAGTGACAGATCAAGCGCAATCCCCCAATATGGATTTCTCATAAAGTTGATTATGCGGGTGCCAGTCTATGCTGAAAGTGAACGAGTATTTTGCCGGAAAAGTGAAGTCTATCGGTTTCGATAGTAGCAGCATCGGCCTTGCCAGCGTCGGTGTGATGGAAGAGGGTGAGTACACCTTCAGCACCGCCCAGCCGGAAGAGATGACCGTGATTACCGGCGCGTTGAAAGTGTTGCTGCCGGGCTCGCCGGATTGGCAGGTGTTTATGCCGGGTGAGAAGTTCTTCGTACCGGCTCACAGTGAGTTCAACCTGCAGGTTGCTGATGCAACCGCCTATCTGTGCCGTTATTTAAGTTAGTAGTTTCCTCTTTTGGCGGGAAATCAGGGCTCTGCATGCAGAGCCCTAAGGCGCCATGCAAAGTGAGATATTAGTGAGAGTGTGGCGGTAGAAGGTGCGGTTATTCATCATCTTTTATTTTTAAAACATATTTTTTCCAGAGACGGCTGGAAAGAAATGCATAAATTAATGTGAAGATAATAGACGCAAAAAACGCTTTGATTAATGAAGCCGGGAAAGCAAGTGCTCTGATGTTTACGATCAAATAAGTAGAAAAAGAAATTCCTGATATGAATACCAATCTTCTTATTCTTTCTTTTTTCACGACACACTCCTTTTACTTAAAAAGGAGAGGTTGTAATCTCTCCTCATGTAACGACTTACCAATGACATTGACCGTTTACACTATTCTTATTGCTGTCTCCGCCAAAAGCGCCACGTCCGTTACCGCCATTATTTCGAGGGTCATTTACTGCATCTACCGCTGCATTATAACCAGCTTCGCCGATAACACCACCGATCCAGCCCCCAATAGCTGCCCCCAGAGGTGCTCCTGGCCCGGTAACGAGAGCTCCGATATACCCTCCCGCTATAGCTCCCGCCCCTGCAGCTGCAGTTTTGCCTGCGCTATTAGCCCGGCCACCATTGTCAATCCGGTCACCGCCATTATTACCGCGACCACCAGAAATATGATCGAGCATCGATGAATCAATAATTTTCATAAATAATTCCCTTTCATTATGTAATTGATGTGAATATATATTAGTGTGTGAAGCCATTTATAAATAGATTATTTTTTCGACAAGATCAATGCAGAGAGGTAAAAGCATAATAAAAGGTAGCTATTGATTCGCCTAAAAATAACGTGGGAAGGTGAATGGGGGCACTGATTGGTATATGGTCACATATTTGTTCGGTGATTGTATACGCAACAAATTGGCAGTTATAAAAATGAGAGAGTTAGCTTAATTTTTATCGGCTACTGGAGTATTCGGATGTGTTCTTGGTAAAGGACGTTGCAGCAGTCCAAGGGCTCTGCATGCAGAGCCCTTGGTATTTTCAGGCTGAGTTAACGCTGGGCTTCGCCGCCAAGGGCTTCGATGGTGTTCTTGATTAACGCTGCCAGTTCGCTGGTCATCAGGATAAAATCGGCGTCAAAACGTTGGGCGAAGTCGTCGCGATCGATATCGTCATTCTGCTCACGCAGCGCGTCGGCAAACTTCAGGCGCTTGAGCGAGCCGTCATCCGCCAGCACCAGTTGAATGCGTTCCTGCCAGTCCACCGCCAGTTTGGTCACCAGCTTGCCGGCTTCGATATGCACCGCAATTTCGTCGCTGATCAGGTTCTGCTTCTTGCAGCGGATCACGCCACCGTCTTCCAGAATCGCCTTCAGTTCCGCTTCGTCCTGAATGATAAAACCGGCCGGCAACTCGCCGGAGCGCACCCACTCGGTCAGCGTCAGCTCGATCGGGCTTTCCATGGTCAGCGGCACTACCGGCAGCGAACCCAGACTTTTACGCAGCAGCGCCAGGGTATCTTCCGCGCGTTTGGCGCTGGCGGCGTCAACCATGATCAGGTCATTGACGGTGTCGATCCACATAAAGGTCTGGTTGAAACGGCTGAAGGCGCGCGGCAGCAGGCTGTGCAGCACCTCATCTTTCAGCGCGTCCTTCTCGGTTTTTTTCAGTTTGCGGTGCTGTTCGCCTTCCAGGCGTTCAATCTTGGCCTGCAACTCTTGCTTGATGACCGGCGAAGGCAGGATTTTTTCTTCTTTGCGCGCACAGATGACGATCTGGCCGTTAACCGCGTGCGTCAAGGCGTCGCTGTGGGAACCCATTGGGGAGACCCAGCCGGTTTTCGCCATGTCCTGGCTGCCGCAAGGGGTGAAAGCAAAAGCGCTGAGCTGTTTTTCCATTTCATCCGCGTTTAGCGCAACTTCGCGGCTCAAACGGTAAACCATCAAATTCTTAAACCACAGCATAATGTTGTCCCTGGCTGGGCGTGCAGTCGGCACGCTTGTTCATCAAAAGCAGGGCGGCATGATAACGAATCAGAGGCGAAAAATCGCCTCATTCCCTCTGAATTGCGTCGCCGACCGCGTTTCTTCTCCGCGCCCGTTGCAGCGCCAGCGCCAGTTGCCGCTGGCTGAAAGGCTTGCGCAGCAGCTCAAGCTCAGGCAGATCTCCCTGAGAGTGGCGGCGCATGTCCTGGCCGCTGATCAGCAGAGCGCAGAGGTGGGGATTGATCTCCCGCGCCTGCTCAATCACCTGCGCGCCGTTCAGTTCGCCCGGCAGCATCAGATCGCTTATCAGCAGCGCGATATCCGGCGTCTGGCGCAGCAGCGCCAGCGCTTCCTGGCTGTCTGCGCTGTCCAGCGTCAGGTAGCCGAGCTGGTGCAGGTGTTCGCACAGCGTGTGGCGCACGTCGTTCTCATCTTCCAGTACCAGCACCAGATTGTCGGTGCCGTCACTGTCGTCGAGCGGCAACAGCGGCGTTTCCGTTACCGCCTGCATGGGGGCTCGGGGCAATTGCAGGCGCACCAGCGTGCCTTTGCCCGGCGCGGTTTCAATCTGTACTCGCCCGCCGGACTGGCGGACAAAACCGTAAACCATCGACAGGCCAAGCCCGCTGCCGCTACCGACCGCCTTGGTGGTGAAGAAGGGCTCGAACACCTGCGCCTTGACCTCCTCCGACATCCCGCAGCCGGTGTCGATCACTTCCAGCGCCACCATGTCCTGTTTTTTGCCGCTGCTGCGCACCACCCGCTGGTTATAAATGCGGATCTTCACCACCCCGCTGCGGCCTTCCATCGCATCCCGCGCGTTGACCACCAGGTTGATCAGCGCATTTTCCAACTGATTGGCATCGATCCACGCCGGCCAGCCGGGCTGTTGCGCCTCGATGGTCAGCGACAGCGTGGCGGGCAGCGAATGGCGCAGCAGTTCTTGCAGGTTTTCCACCAGCGTGCGCAGCGCGATGGCCTGCGGGTGCAGCGCCTGTTTGCGTGAGAATGCCAGCAGGCGCTGAGTGAGTTGCGCGCCGCGTTCGGCGGCTTTCAATGCGCGGGCGATGCGTTGTGCGGTTTGCGCATCCTGCGTTTGCCCGGTAGTCAGTTCCAGGCTGCCGATAATCACCGCCAGCAGGTTGTTAAAATCGTGCGCCAGGCCGCCGGTCAGTTGGCCGACCGCCTTCATTTTCTGGCTGTGCAGCAGCGCCTCTTCCAGCGCCTTGCGCTCGGTGCGTTCGAGCACCACGTTCACCACCCCGCGGTTGGGCACCGGGCTGAAACGCAGTTCGACGGTGCGGCCGTCATCCAGACGCAGTTCCTGCGGCTGCGGCAGTTCGCTGGACAGATTGGCCAGCACCGCCTCCCAGCGCTGGCCCCGTGGCGGCGTTACGTGCAGCAGTAACTCGCGGTAGTGCTGGCCGCGGTGCAACTGGTGTTCGTCCAGCCCCAGCAGCAGCGGGTATTGCGGGTTCCACACCACCAGTTGTCCGTCGTTATCAAACAGGGCAAAACCGTCGCGCATCGCCAGAAAGGTGGTTTCCAACTGGGTGCTTTTTTCTTTCAACAGGCGAGAGGTTTGTTCCAGTGAGGCGGTATTGCGAGCAAACACGTTGAAAGCCCGCGCCAGTTCGCCCAGTTCATCGCGGCGTTGCAGCGCCGGCACGCTGACGTCACGCTCACCGCGCGCCAGCCGCGTCATGGCATTGGCGATCGCCGTCAGGTTAGAACCGAGGTTGCGGTAGATATACAGCCCGGCGAAGCCGGTAATCACCAACGCCAGCAGAGCGAACAGGCCGATAAATACGCTGATGGAGCTAAGCTCGTGGTGCGTTTGGTGGGTGCGCAGCTCCGACTCTTTCGCCACTTTTTGCACGTACAGATTGATGTCGTCGTTGAGCATCGCGACTAACGCTTTGATATGATAGGTATAATAGGCCAGGGCGAGGTCGCTTTGCTCCAGTTCCAGCGTTTCGGGCAACAGGCGTTGTTCGCTGGCGCGAAACTGCCGCATTTTCTCGTCCACCAGCGCATCCGGGCTGCGCTGCGGCCAGTAGACCATTACGCTGTCGAGTTGCTGGGCGGCCGCCTTGGGCGTTGGGGTCTGAATGGCGATGGCCAGCAGCCGGTCGATCTGGCCGAGCAGCGGCTGCGAAGGCTGGTCCAGATTATCGCGTTGGCTCAGGCTGGCGATATGCCGCAGCGTGCTCTGCGCCTGGTACAGCCCGCTGAGCAGAATGTTGCGTTGCAGGTGCCGCGCGTGGCCGAGTTCCAGCATGCGGGTGACGCTGGTTTCCAGGGCGTTGCTGCGGCTGATGATGCGGTTGACCAGCGCCGGCTCGCTGTGGGCCAGCGGGGCGTCCGCCAACCGGTTGAGGGACGCCTGCAGCGCCAACTGGGTCTGTTTCAACCGGGCGGATTCGCTCTGGTACTCCAGCGCGCCAACCACCTGCGAAAGCCGAATGGCGGCGGTGGCGACGTTCGACGTATCCCGGCTCAGCGCCATACTGCCGTTCATCTCTTTCAGCGTTTGCGCCTGCACCTGTTCCTGCAGCTTGCCCGCATGTTTAAAGCCGACGATCGCCACGCCGCTGACCATCAGCGTCACCGCCACCACCAGCAGGTTGAACATCAGCAGGCGCCCACGCGCACCGGCAAGGAAAGGCAGTCTGCGCATCGTATCTCCCGTAACTGACTGTTCGCAGTATAAATCCCCGTTCCATTAACAATATGACAAACATGAACGGGCGCTGACATTTTGCATTTATTTATGCGTGGTTAACTGCATGTAATCCGAACCGCAGCCTGAGGTATGACGATGAGCGTGACCCCGATTTTGGAAATGCACAACATCGCCAAGAGTTTTGGTCAGTTTTATGCGCTGAAAGGCGTCGACCTGACGGTATATCGCGGTGAGATCCACGCGCTGATGGGTGAAAACGGCGCGGGTAAAAGCACGTTAATGAAAATATTGGCCGGCGCGTATATCGCCAGCAGCGGGGAAATTTTTATCGATGGGCAGCCGTTCGCCATCAAAGGGCCAAAAGACGCCCTGGCGGCAGGTATCACGCTGATTTACCAGGAAATGAATCTGGCACCGAATCTGACGGTGGCGGAGAACATTTTTCTGGGCAGCGAGATCCAGCGCGGTGGCCTGGTGAAACGCCAGCAGATGTTGCTGGAAGCGCAGAAGGTGATCGACAGGCTGGGCGCGCAGTTCAGCGCTGGCGATCGGGTCATGAAATTAACCATCGCCGAGCAGCAGCAGGTGGAAATCGCCCGCGCGTTGCATCGCAACAGCCGCATTCTGGTGATGGACGAGCCTACGGCGGCGCTCTCTTCGCGTGAAACGCATCGGCTGTTCGAGCTGATCAAGCGCCTGCGCGATGAGGGGATGGCGATCATTTACATCAGCCACCGCATGGCGGAAGTGTACGAACTGTCGGATCGCGTCAGCGTGCTGCGTGACGGCCAGTACGTCGGTAGCCTGACGCGCGACAAGCTGTCCGCCAGCGAGCTGGTGCGCATGATGGTGGGTCGCCCGCTGAGCGATCTGTTCAATAAGGAACAGGGGATTGCGGTGGGCGAACCGCGTCTGACGTTGCAGGGGCTGACCGACGGCAAAAAAGTGAAGCCGGTCAGTCTGCAGGTGCGCGCCGGCGAGATTGTCGGCCTTTCCGGGCTGGTGGGCGCCGGGCGCTCTGAACTGGCGCAGCTGATTTTCGGCGTGCGCAAGGCGAGCGGCGGCACTGTGGAGATTGACGGCAAAACGGCCAATATCCATTCACCGCGCGACGCCATCGCTCTGGGCATCGGTTTTCTCACCGAAAACCGCAAGGAGCAGGGTCTGTTTCTCGATCTGGCGGCGCATGAAAATATCGTTATGGCAACGCTGGAGCGCGATGGCCGCTACGGCCTGCTGAATCGCCGCAAGGCGCAGAGCATTTCCAGCGACGCTATCGGCCTGCTGAATATCCGTGTGCCGCATGCTCAGGTCCGCGCCGGCGGCCTGTCCGGCGGCAACCAGCAAAAGCTGCTGATTTCACGTTGGGTAGCGATCGGCCCGCGCATTTTGATCCTCGATGAACCCACGCGCGGCGTCGACGTCGGCGCCAAGAGCGAAATTTACCGCATCATGAGCCAGATGGCGCAGCAGGGGGTGGCGATCCTGATGATCTCCAGCGAACTGCCTGAGGTGGTCGGCATGAGCGATCGGGTTTACGTCATGCACGAAGGCAGTATTGCCGGTGAACTGAGCGGCAGCGACATTACTCAGGAAAACATCATGACGCTGGCTACCGGCGTCGAAACCGCCGTGGAAATCGCCGACCATGAATAATTCAATCCGTACGCTCAAGGAGCCTGCCATGACTTCGAATCCGCTGCCGCCTGGCGCAAAAAATCCCACGCTGAAACGGGCGATCTTGGGCGATATGATGCAAACCGTCGGCATTCTGCCGATCCTGATCCTGATCGTCGCGGTTTTCGGCTTTGTCGCGCCGAATTTCTTTACCGATGCCAACCTGCTGAATATCGCCCGTCAGGCGTCGATCAACATCGTGCTGGCCGCGGGTATGACCTTCATCATTCTTACCGGCGGCATCGATCTTTCGGTCGGTTCGATGCTGGGCACCACGGCGGTGGTGGCGATGGCGGTTTCGCTGATGCCGGGTATGGCCGGGCTGTCGATCCCGCTGGCGCTGCTGGCCGGGTTGGGGATGGGGCTGTTCAATGGATTTCTGGTGGCCTACGCCGGTTTGCCGCCGTTTATCGTTACGCTGGGTACCTATACCGCCCTGCGTGGCGCGGCTTATTTGCTGGCGGACGGCACCACCATCATCAACTCGAATATCAGTTTTGAATGGATCGGCAATGCTTATCTGGGGCCGATTCCCTGGCTGGTGATTATCGCCTTTGCGGTGATCGCGCTGTGCTGGTTCATCCTGCGTCGCACCACGCTCGGGGTTCATATCTATGCGGTGGGCGGCAATATACAGGCCGCACGTCTGACCGGCATCAAGGTGGGCGCGGTGCTGCTGTTCGTCTACGGCATGAGCGGCCTGCTGTCCGGGCTGGGCGGGGTGATGAGCGCCTCCCGGCTCTACAGCGCCAACGGCAACCTGGGCATGGGTTATGAGCTGGATGCCATCGCCGCGGTGATCCTCGGCGGTACCAGTTTCGTCGGCGGTATCGGCACCATTACCGGCACGCTGGTAGGGGCGCTGATTATCGCGACCCTGAACAACGGCATGACGCTGATGGGGGTTTCTTATTTCTGGCAATTGGTGATCAAAGGGGCGGTGATCATCATAGCGGTGCTGATTGATAAATACCGTACCCGAAACTATCAACACTAATCGCAGTGCTTCATAACATCTGGATAATAATGAGGAAAACACTATGCGTTTCAAGCCATTGATTACCGCTTTGTTGGTTACCGCCGCGCTCGGCAGCGCCTCTGTGGTCCAGGCGAAAGAATTGAAATCGATCGGGGTGACGGTGGGCGATCTGGCCAACCCGTTCTTTGTGCAGATCACCAAGGGCGCGGAGTTGAAAGCGCGCGAGCTGGCCGGTGACAAGGTGAATGTGACGCTGGTGTCGAGCGGTTACGATCTTGGCCAGCAGGTGGCGCAGATCGACAACTTCATCGCCGCCAAGGTCGATATGATCATCCTCAACGCCGCCGATTCCAAAGGCATCGGCCCGGCGGTCAAACGCGCCAAGGACGCCGGCATCGTGGTGGTGGCGGTAGACGTGGCGGCCGAAGGCGCCGACGCCACCATCACTTCGGATAACACCCAGGCGGGTGCGATGGCCTGTAAATACATCAGCGATCGCCTGAAAGAGAAAGGCAACGTGGTGATCATCAACGGGCCGCCGGTTTCTGCGGTGCAAAACCGGGTGGAAGGCTGCATGACCGAGCTGAAAAAACACCCGGATATCAAGCTGCTGTCCTATAACCAGAACGCCAAGGGCAGCCGCGAAGGCGGCCTGGAGATCATGACCTCGTTGCTGGCGGCCAATCCGAAGATCGACGGCGTATTCGCGATTAACGATCCGACGGCGATCGGTGCCGATCTGGCGGCCAAGCAGGCGCAGCGCAGCGAGTTCTTTATCGTCGGCGTAGACGGTTCGCCGGATGGTGAAGAGGCGCTCAAGCGCGGCAATTCGCTGTTTGTGGCGACGCCGGCGCAGGATCCGCAGGTGATGGCGGCCAAGGCGGTCGAGATCGGTTACGACATTCTGCAGGGCAAACCCGCGCCAACCGGCCCGGTGCTGATCCCGGTGACCATGATCGATAAAAATAATATCGGCAGCTACAAAGGCTGGACGGTGAAATAACCTTCTGCCGCCAGGGGCCAGCTCAGTCTGGCCCCTTATTGATAACCACGCCCGGAGGTGCCATGAACCGTTCCGCCGTGAACCGGATCCTGCAGCAAACCCAGCACTTTTTTGCCCGCTTCGACGTCCATCTGCCGCCTTTCGCTCATTTTAGCCCGTCGGCCTGGCGGCAGCTCGATCGCCAGCCGTGGCAGGAGGTCTTCGATCTGAAACTCGGTTGGGATGTCACCGCGTTCGGCGGCGATGACTTTGCGCATAGTGGCCTGACGCTGTTTACGCTGCGCAACGGTTCGCCCGGCGGCCAGCCCTATGCCAAATGTTATGCGGAGAAGATCATGCACTGCCGCGAAGCGCAGGTGACGCCAATGCATTTCCACTGGCGCAAACGCGAGGACATCATCAACCGCGGCGGCGGCAATCTGATCGTCGAACTGCACAACGCCGATGCCGATGAACGGCTGGCTGAGGGAGCGGTGACCGTTACCCTGGACGGTTGCCGGCAGACCCATGCCGCCGGTTCGCGTCTGCGGCTGGCGCCGGGAGAAAGCATCTGTCTGACGCCGGGCATTTATCACAGCTTTTGGGGTGAGGAGGGCTTTGGTGACGTGCTGGTGGGCGAAGTCTCGACGGTCAACGATGACGACAACGACAACCGTTTCCTGACGCCGCTCAGCCGCTTTGGCCAAATCACGGAAGACCAGCCGCCGCAGTGGCTGCTGTGCAACGAATATTCGCGCTTTATCGATTAAAGGAGAACAGCTATGGCACTGATTTCACTGGCGCAGGGGTTGGCGCATGCTCGTCAGCACGGTTATGCGCTTGGCGCGTTCAACGTGCTCGACAGCCACTTCCTGCGTGCGCTGTTTGCCGCCGCAGAGGCGGCGCGATCGCCGTTTATTATCAACATTGCCGAAGTGCACTTTAAGTACGTTTCGCTGGAGTCGCTGGTGGCGGCGATTAAAAGCGAAGCGGCGCAGCACGCTATTCCGGTGGTGCTGAATCTGGATCACGGTTTGCATTTCGAGGCGGTGGTGCAGGCGCTGCGACTGGGGTTCAGTTCGGTGATGTTCGACGGCTCCGGCCTGAGCTATGAAGAGAACGTGCGCCAGACGCAGGAAGTGGTGCGCATGTGCCACGCGGTCGGGGTGTCGGTCGAGGCTGAGCTGGGCGCGGTCGGCGGCGACGAGGGCGGCGCGCTGTACGGCGAGGCCGACAGCAATAAATTTACCGATCCGCAGCGGGCGCGCGAGTTTGTCGGGTTGACCGGCATCGATGCGCTGGCGGTGGCGATTGGCAATGCTCACGGTAAATACAAGGGCGAGCCGAAGCTCGATTTCGACCGGCTGGCGGCGATCCAGCAGCAGGCCGGCATTCCGCTGGTATTGCACGGCGGTTCCGGTATCAGCGACGCGGATTTCAAGCGGGCGATTGGCCTGGGCATTCACAAGATCAATTTCTACACCGGTATGTCTCAGGCGGCGCTGGGCGCGATTGAGCAGCGGATGACGCAGCGCCACGCAATTTACGATGAGTTCGCCGAAGTGCTGCTGGCGGTGGAGCAGTCGATTAGCGAAGTGGTGCAGCAACAGATGCATATTTTCGGCAGCGCCGGGCGGTTGTAATGACCAGGCGTGGCATTGTCTCGGCCGGCAATATGCTGGTGGATCACGTACATCACATCGCTCACTGGCCGCAGCCGGGCTGGTTGGTGGAGATTGAACACAGCCAACGTGCCACCGGCGGTGCGCCGCTTAACGTGCTGCTGACGCTGGCGCGGATGGAAACCGGGCTGCCGCTGGCGGCGATCGGGCTTATCGGCTGCGACGCGGACGGCGATTACATCATGCAGATGCTGGCGCAACACCGGGTTGATGGCCGCTGGGTGCAGCGCAGCGAAGGGGCGATGACCTCCATGTCGCAGGTGATGACCGAACCGGGCGGGCAGCGAACCTTCTTCCATGCGCCGGGCGCCAATCGGCTGCTGGATCTGGACGCTTTCGACGGGTTGCACAGCGAACACAAAATTTTCCATCTCGGTTATCTGCTGCTGCTCGACAGCCTGGATCGCCCGGATGAGGCGTTCGGCACCCGCAGCGCGCGGCTGCTGGCGCAGATGCAGCAGCGCGGTTACCGGACGTCGCTGGATCTGGTGTCGCGTCAGGGCGATCCGCGCTACCGGCCGCTGGTCTTGCCGGCGCTGCGCTGGCTGGATTATCTGGTGATCAACGAGCTGGAGGCCGGGGAGTTTACCGGGCTGGCGCTGCGATCAGCCAACGGCGCTTTACAGCGGCATTTGATGGCGCAGGCCGCGCAGCAGCTGTTGCAGGCCGGCGTGCGGCGACGGGTGGTGATCCACTGCCCGGAAGGGGCGTACGGGCTGGAAAACGGCGGTGATGCGCGCTGGCAGCCTTCATGGCGCCTGAGCGAGGGCGAGATTGTCGGCAGCGTCGGCGCCGGGGATGCGTTCTGTGCCGGGGTGTTGTACGCCAGCCATGAAGACTGGCCTTTGGTGGAGACATTGCAACTGGCGCACGCCTGCGCGCGTTTCAATCTGCTGTGCGCCAATGCTATTGATGGTGCACGGCCGTTATCGGAACTGCAAGCGTATATCAGGCGGCAGCCACCGGCTGGCTGACGTCGGCGGCGAACACATAACCCAGCCCGCGAATGGTGCGGATCAATTCGGGTTGATGCGGATTGATCTCGATCTTGCGCCGTAGCCGCATGATCAGCACGTCGATGGTGCGATCGAACACCTCCAGCGTTTCGCTGTGGGTCAACTCCAGCAGGCGATCGCGGGTCAGCACTTTGCGTGCATGCTGCACCAGCGCCAGCAGCAGGCCATATTCGCCCTGAGTCAGATCGACAGGTTGTCGCTGCGGATTGTGCAAGGTGCAGCGGGCGGCGTCCAGACACCAGCCGTTGAACTGCCAGCCTTCGGACTTGCCCTGGCCAACCGCAACCGGCTCCAGCGCCAACGCGCCGGTACGCCGCAGCACCGCTTTGGCGCGGGCCACGACTACGCGTGGGTTGAAGGGTTTGGCGATGTAATCGTCGGCGCCCATTTCCAGGCCGACAACCACGTCAGACTCGGAACCGAGGCCGGTCAGCATTACCACCGGCAAATCCGGGCGCAGGCGGTGGATCTGTTGCAGTACCAGCAGGCCGTTGGTATCCGGCAGGATCAGATCGAGCAGCACCAGAGCAATGTCCGGCTGCTGGTTGAGTAAGGCAAGCGCTTCGCTACCCCGGTGGCAGGCATGAACGGTAAATACGTGTTCATTGAGCACGTCGCAGAGCACGTCACAGATAGCGGGGTCGTCATCGACGATCAGTACGGCAGGTTTCATCGCTGCTCTCCGGATTTATTATGTGGAACCGTTTAAAAACAGTGTACCTGATGGCCAATTAATAAGCGGTAGCCGGCAGGGTGTCTGATGCGGAAATTGCCATCGCCGTCACATTCGGCGGCAAGGGGATGATCCGGCATGCCGGTTACAGTAGTCTGTAGCAATGTTGTTGTGCATTGAGGAGAAAAAATCGTGCGCATTGGTATCGATCTGGGTGGCACCAAAATTGAAGTGATCGCGCTGGCCAACGATGGGCATGAGCTGTTCCGCCATCGTATCGCGACGCCGCGTCATGACTATCAGCAAACGCTGGATGCAATCAGCGGCCTGGTGAAGCTGGCGGAAGAAAATACCGGGCAGCAAGGCTCTGTCGGCGTCGGCATTCCCGGCACGCTGTCGCCCTATACCGGGCTGGTGAAAAACGCCAACTCGGTCTGGCTCAACGGCCAGCCCATGGATAAGGACTTGTCGACGATGTTGGCTCGTGAAGTGCGCATCGCCAACGACGCCAACTGCTTGGCGGTCTCGGAAGCCACCGATGGCGCGGCGGCCGGTCAGAAAACCGTGTTTGCGGTGATTATCGGTACCGGCTGCGGCGCGGGCGTGGCGATTAACGGGCAGGCGCATTCCGGCGGCAACGGCATTGCCGGCGAATGGGGGCACAACCCTTTACCCTGGATGGATGACGACGAGCTGCGTTTTCGCACCGAGGTGCCTTGTTACTGCGGCAAGCAAGGCTGCATCGAGACCTTTATCTCCGGTACCGGTTTTGCCACCGACTATGCGCGCCTGAGCGGCAACTCGCTGAAAGGCCATGAGATCATGACGCTGGCGGCGCAAGGTGATGCCCTGGCGGAGCGGGCTATCGGCCGCTATGAACTGCGGCTGGCGAAATCGCTGGCGCATGTGATCAATATATTCGATCCGGACGTGGTGGTGCTGGGCGGCGGTATGAGCAATGTGGACCGCTTGTATCAGCACGTGCCGCAGTTGGTGAAATCCTGGGTATTCGGCGGCGAATGCGAAACGCCAATACGCAAAGCGATCCACGGCGATTCCAGTGGCGTGCGCGGCGCAGCCTGGTTGTGGCCGCAGAGGTAACCCTTGCAAAAAAGCGCGAGCCTGTTCGCGCTTTAATCAATTGCCTGTACAAAAACTGGACGCCCCTCTATGCTTTAGCTAACTTAGCTAAGGAGACGCTCATGCCTATTCAGGCCAATATGCACGAAGCAAAATCGAACCTGAGCCAGTTGGCGGATAAAGCCGCAGAGGGAGAGACAGTGATCATAGCGAAAGCAGGGAAGCCTTACGTTCAGTTGATGGCGATTAAAGGTGAAGTGCGCAAACCCGGCGCGGCCAAAGGTAAATTTACCGTACCGGAGGATATTAATGCCGGCGATGCGGACATCACCGCATTGTTTGAGGGAGAAAAATGAGGCGCTTGCTGCTGGATACCCACGCGCTGCTGTGGTGGCTGGTGGACAATGCCAGCCTGGGGCCGCTGACCCGCAATCTGATCGCCGATCCCAATAATCTGGTTTACGTCAGCGCGGCGAGCGTATGGGAAATCTCGATCAAGCAGGCGTTGGGCAAGCTGCCGGTGCCAGAGGACATTTTTGACATCATTGAGGCTGAGGATTTTCTGTCGTTGCCGATAGCCGCTTTTCATAGCCAGCAGGCGGGGCAGTTACCGCAACACCACGGCGATCCTTTCGATCGCATGCTGATCGCCCAGTCGCAGGCCGAAGGGCTGACGCTGATCACCGCCGACGGCGTTTTCCCGCAGTATGGCATTCGGGTGTTCGACGCCCGGCGCTGATCCTATTTTACCTCGCTTTCACTGCGCACCCGCTCGATATGAATGGTCAAAAACATCATCTCTTCGCTGGTTAGTTGGTGTTGGTAATGTTTTTCGATGTGCTGATTGATCTTGCCGGCGCAGGCGAATGACTCGCGGTATTTCTCTTTCACCACCTGGTAGAGCGAATCATCGTCGCTGTCGACGTAGTTTTTCCCCAGCAGGCGCTGGGCGAAAAATTTCAGGTGAGTGACAAAGCGATGGTAGCTCAGCGCTTCTTCGTTGTAATCAAAGCGGAAGTGGTATTTGACGATGTTAAGGATCTCCTGCATCACGCGGGTGATGTGCAGGGTGTTGTGCATTTCGTCGTTCAACTGGGCGTTGACCAGATGCAGGGCGATAAACCCGGCTTCGTCCTCCGGCAGGGTGGTGCCCAGCCGCTGGGTGATAAGGTCCAGCGCTTCCAGCCCGACGGCAAATTCGGCCGGATAAAGCTTTTTGATTTCCCACAGCAGCACGTTTTTGATGTCCAGCCCCTGATCGTGGCGCTGCAGTGCAAAGTGTATGTGGTCGGTCAGCGTGATATAGACGATGTTGTGCAGCTTGCCTGGCAGGCGCTGGCGGGCAAGGGTGATGATTTTGTCGGCGGTGGTCACGCAGGCCAGCGGGATTTCTGCCAGCAGTTCTTTGTAGCGTTCGCCCATCTCGCCGCCGTTGGGGGTGAAGATCTTCTCGATCAGACTTTCGTCCAGCAGATCGCCGGCTTTCTTTTTAAACCCTACGCCGCGACCCATCACTACCGTTTCTTCCTGACGGTCGTCCAAGGTAATCACCGCGTTATTATTAAGTATTTTTGCGATTTTCATGGTTGTTCCCTGTTGTTTCAGCGCGCTGAAAACGAAAAAACCTGACGCACGGGAGCGATCCCCTGCGTCAGGTTTTGCCTGTATTCGGATATCTCTTCTCCCTGGTATGCCAGGGACGCTGCATATTGCGCCCGCATGAGTTTGATTCATCGGGCAAGGCCGCAGCTTGAAATTCTTAGGTATACAGTAGCAATCCTGTTATCAGCAGCATCATAACCCTTGTCAGCGGCGGCTCAACGCTTTTTGCCAGGGAGTGCCGCTGTGGTCACACTTCTCAGTCGCTGCCGGACAACATCAGGTCCTGCGGCGCATTTCGGCGCTGGGTTTTGGTCAGCAGGAAATAGAGATAACCGCAGGCCATCAGGGCGATAAATACCCCGCCGATCACCGGGTTAAACCACAGCATGGCGATCAGACATACCAGCGCCAGCACCAGCGCGATGGCTGGTACCAGCGGGTACCCCGGCGCGAGGAAGCTGCGCTCCAGCTCCGGCGCAATGCGGCGCAGTTTGAACAGGCTGAGCATGCTCATCAGGTACATCACGATGGCACCGAATACGGCCATGGTGATCATGGCGGCGGTAAGGCTCATGCCCTGAAGGTTGATCCAGCTGTCGCTGAAGATCGCGGCGATGCCGATCACGCCGCCGGCCAGGATCGCCCGGTGCGGCGTCTGGAAGCGCGACAGTTTCGCCAGCGAGGTCGGCAGGTAACCGGCGCGCGCCAGCGCGAAGAACTGGCGCGAATAGCCGAGAATAATGCCGTGGAAGCTGGCCACCAATCCAAACAGGCCAATCCACACCAGCATGTGCATCCAACCGGAGTTTTCGCCTACCACCATTTTCATCGCCTGTGGCAACGGATCGTTGATGTTCGACAGTTTGCTCCAGTCGCCTGCGCCGCCTGCCAGCAGCATCACGCCCAGCGCCAATACCACCAGCGTCAGAATGCCGGAAATGTAGGCACGCGGAATGGTGCGTTTCGGATCCTTGGCCTCTTCAGCCGCCATTGCCGCGCCCTCGATGGCCAGGAAAAACCAGATGGCGAACGGAATGGCGGCGAAGATGCCGGACAGCGCCGCGCTGCCGAAATGATCGCTGCCCGCCCAGCCGTTGAGCACGAAGTTGCTGAAGCTAAAGCCCGGCGCCACTACGCCCATAAACACCAGCAGCTCAAAGACCGCCAGCACGGTGACGCAAAGTTCGAACAGCGCCGCCAGCTTAACGCCGAGGATATTCAGCGTCATAAAAATGGCGTAGGCGCCCACCGCCGCCCACTTGGGGTTAAGCGCCGGGTATTGCACGTTGAGATAAGCCCCGATCGCCATGGCAATCGCCGGCGGTGCGAACACGAATTCCACCAGCGTCGCCAGCCCGGCGATCAGGCCGCCGGTTTCGCCAAAGGCGCGGCGGCTATAGGCGAAAGGCCCGCCTGCGTGAGGGATGGCGGTGGTCAGCTCGGTAAAACTGAAGATAAAACAGCCGTACATGGTCGCCACCATCAGGGTGGTGATCAGGAAACCGAGCGTCCCCGCCACGCCCCAGCCGTAGCTCCAGCCAAAATATTCCCCGGAAATCACCAGCCCGACGGCAATGCCCCAAAGATGCAGGGTGCCCAGGGTAGGTTTAAGTTGCATTGTCATGTTGCTCTCCCGATCGAAAAAACCGCCTGCGCAGATAAAGAAGGTGCCCGCTCACGATGCTGCAGGTTTTATGCCATGACGAAGCCTCTCCGCCAGCACGGGGGCGTGGCTTAAGGGCCACCTGAACGCGCACCAAAAGTGGGCAGCGTGGCGACGAAATTGTGCTTTATTGGTGATTTTTTGACCGATGCGGCGGCGGGAGGCGGACCGGTAAGCTGGTACGGAAGTTGCTTACCTCCCTGCACCGTTACAGCCACAGTGGAATACATCATGCCGACAGCGCTTTCCTGCCAGCCGGAAGCATGCACTCAGTTGGAAGCCGGTCTGACGCGGCGGGAGAACAAGAGGGAAGGCTATCGTTTCGACTATTCGGTGGAGCACGGAGTGATTTTGTGTCAACGGCGCAATGCCGAACTGACGCTGGTGGACCGTACCCGCGCCCAGGTGCGCCAAGCGCTGCTGAGCGGAGAACCGGTGCTGGAAATCATCGCCGAGAAAATGGGCCTGTCCGCCGGTTCGTTGCAGCGCCGCCTGCGTGAACAGGGGGTGACCTTTACCGCGTTGGTGGACAAGGTACGCTGCGACCTGGCGACTCATTATTTGCAGCAGCGCCACCTGCCGATTGCCGAGTTGGCGCTGCTGCTGGGGTATTCCGACGTCAGCGCGTTTTCACGCGCTTTTCGCCGCTGGTTTGGCATCAGTCCACGCCAGTGGCGGCAACTGCCGGCCTAACTTTCCAGCCGAAACTGCGGCTCCAGCCGGCTGATACCCAGCCCGTTGACCTTTTTCACCTTAATCTGCACCGGAATGCGTTCTTTCATCGCTTCGACATGGCTGATCACGCCGATGGTTTTACCGGAGGCATTCAGGCTGTCGAGCGCGTCCAGCGCGGTATCCAGGGTTTCCGCATCCAGCGTGCCGAAGCCTTCGTCGAGAAACAGCGAGTCGATGCTGGTCTTGTGGCTGACCAGGTCAGACAGCGCCAGCGCCAATGCCAGGCTGACCAGGAAACTTTCGCCGCCGGACAGGGTGCGAGTGTCACGCAGCGCGTCCGCCTGCCAGGTATCCACCACCTGCAGTTCCAGCGCGTCGCTGGTTTTGCGTTGCAACAGGTAGCGCCCATGCAGCCGCCCAAGCTGGTTATTGGCCAGGTATACCAGGTGATCCAGCGTCAGCCCCTGGGCAAATTTGCGGAATTTATCGCCTTCTTTGGAGCCGATCAGCTGATTGAGGTAGCTCCAGTCGTCGTACTGCTGCTGGCTCTGGCTGATTTGCTCAAACAGCGATTGCTGATTGAGACGGCGTGCGGCGTCGCTTTCCAATTGGTTACGCACTTCACCCTGACGCAGTTGCAAGGCTTTCAACTGCTGCGCCAACGCCTCCAGGCTCTGGCTCAGGGCTTGCGCGTCGGCCTGGGTTTCATCCAGCCCTTCCGGGCGCTGTTGCCGCTGTTGTTCCAGCGTATGAACCGCCTGTGCCAGCAGGGCGCTGGCCTCCACCTGCCGCTGGTGCAACCGTTCTTTATGCTGCTGCAATTGCCGGCGCTGTGCGTCATCCAACAGCGCGGCGCTGAATGCGGCTTCGTCACTGAATTCGCTGGCGGCCAGGGCTTCCAGCCAGGTTTGTTCCGCCTGTTGCAGCCTCTCGCTTTGCCGTTGCTGCTGTTGTTGCAGGCCGGCAAGCTGGCCGGCCAGGCGATCGCGCTGCTCCTGAGCTTTCTGCCATTGTTCCGCCGCCTGATGGCTGGCCTGCTCGCAGGCGGCCAGTTGGGCACGCAGCTGTTCGCGCACCTGCGGAATCTGTTGTTCGCCAAACAGCGCCAGCCGCTGCGCGCGGTGTTCGCCCAGGGTTTTCTCGCCCTCTTGCCACTGTTGTTGCAAGCGCTGCTGTTGCAACTGCGCATCGGCGTGGTTTTTTTCCAGCAGGGTGAAGCGCTCGTCCAGCAGCGCTTGTTGCTGTTGCGCTTGTTGTTGCTGCGCCTGGAGCTCGGCCAGTGCATCTTTTGCCTGCTGTACCGCCTGTGCTGCCTGTTCGTGCTGCGCCAGCCCTTGCTGGCCCTGGCGCTCTTCGTTGTCGCAGGCGTTCAGCCACTGGCTCAGGCGCTCGGCATCTTGCAGATCGAAATCAAACGCCAGCGGCGCGCTGAGGGTTTGCCACTGTTGGCGCTGGGCGGCGAGTTGCTGCTCGTCCTGCGCTATTTGCTGTTGTTGGCGCTGTTGCTGCTCCTTCAGGCTTTCGCAACGGGTGCGCAGTTCGGTGCCCTGGGTGTACAGCGCCTCGGTTTTGACGCGCATTTCCGCCAGGCGCAATGCCGTCTCGGACGGTTTTACCGCCTGATATTGCTCAATGGCCGGATGGCTGGCGGAACCGCATAACGGGCAGGGCTCGCCGCTTTGCAGCAGTGCGCGCTCGGCTTCCAGACTGACGATGCGCTTTTCCAGCTCAAGGGCTTTTTCCACGTCCAACTGATGCGCTTTTTGCTGCTTGTAGTGCCGCCGCGTTTCTTCCAGCTGTTGCTCATGTTCGCCAAGCTGCGCCTGACGGGCGGAAAACTCTTTGCGCTGTTGTTCAAGCCGCTCGCTGGTCTGGCGGAACAGCGAGGAGAGGGTGAACAGCTGCTGGCGTGCCGGGCGCAGCTCGGCCAACGCGGTCTGACGCTGGCGCAGCGCCGCCAGCGGTGACTGCGTTTCCAGCGCATTTTGCTGTTGTTGCTGCGCCATCAGCGCTGCGGTAAGGCCGTTAAGCTTCTCCTGATGCTGCCCGGTCTGAGCGGTCAATTGGCTGCGTTGAACGTTTAACTGCTCCAGATCCGTTTTCTGCTGATGGCTCTGCCGGGCGGCGTTGTCGCACGCCTGCTGCAATTCCGTCTGCGTTTTTTGCAGCTGAGCAATCTGGTGGTCGAGCGGGACGATCTGCTCGTCGATCAGCCGCTGCTGGATCTGCTGGCGTTCGGCCTGCGCCTGCTGCTCGGCGCGCGCTTTTTCCACTGCCTGCTGCAATGGCGCCATCTGCGCAAGCTGATGCTCCTGCTGCTGCGCCATTTGGGCGATCTGCTGTTGCAGCGCCTGCTGCTCACTGCGGCAGCGGTGACGGTCGTTATGCAGCGGCCGCAGTTTCTCCGCCGGTTCGCTGCGCGCCAACTGTTGCAACTGCGGTTCGGCCGCAGCCTGCTCCTGTTGCACGACGCTCAACTGGCGTTGGTATTCCTGCTGCTGGTGCTGCGTTCGCTGCCACTGTTGCAGCCAGTTCAGCGCCTGTTGCTGTTGCCGGGCCTGCCCGTTGAGGGCGGTTTCCTGCGCGCTCAGCTCAGCTAATTGGCTCTCCAATTGCTGACGCTGTTCGTCATTCAGCAGTTCAATGCCGCTGGCGCGTTGATGCAAGGCGTCCAGATCGGCTTTGGCCTGTTTGTGCTGCTCGAAAACCCGTTCGGAAAGCTGGCCGTAGATCTCGGTGCCGGTCAGTTCTTCCAGCAGTTCGGCCCGGTCATTGGCATCGGCATTGAGGAAGGCGGCGAACTGCCCCTGGGACAGCATCATCGATTTGGTGAAGCGGCCGAAATCCAACCCGGTGATCGCGGCGGTCAGATCCAGCTTGTCGCGGACTTTATCCGCCAGGATTTTGCCGTCTTCACGCAGCGCCAGCTCCACCTTTGGCGCTTGCAGGTTGCCGTCCGGCGCATTTTTGGCGCGGCGTTGGCTCCAGAAGGCGCGGTAGCCGATGCCTTTGACCTCAAATTCGACCTCCGCCAACGACTCGGCGGTGTGGCGCGTCATCAGTTCGTTTTGGCTCGGTGTCACGTTGAGGCGCGGTGTCTGGTGGTACAGCGCCAGGCAGATGGCATCCAGCAGGGTGGTTTTGCCCGCGCCGGTTGGCCCGGTGATGGCGAACAGCCCATTGCTGGCAAAAGGCTCAGCGGTGAAATCGATCTTCCACTCGCCCTGCAATGAATTGAGGTTCTTCAGCCGCAGGCTCAGGATTTTCATTGGGTCGGCTCCTCGTCGTTGTGCCGTACGGCCTCGACCACCTGATGGAACATTTGGCGCATCCGCTGCTGGCGGGGCTCAGTGATTTCCGTCTCCTGCGCCAGCCGCCGCTCGAAGACCTCATTGACGCTCAGTTCGTTGAGCGTTTTCTTGTCCTGCTGTTCAAGGGCCTGGCGGCGCTGCTCTTTACTGCGGCGCAGCAATACCACCTCCACCGGCAGTTGATCCGCCAGCAGTTGAATACGGCGCTGAATGTCGCTGAGGTAATCTTGCGTGGCCACTTCGATATCCAGCCATACCGGCAGTTCCCCTTGATAATCGGCGAACTGCCGCAATTGTTGCTCTATTTGCGCCAAATCACCTTTGATCAGTTGCATCGGCTGGAAGCTGGGGATATCCAGTGCGGTGACCTGTTGCAGGGCGCCATCGGCAAAATCCACCATAAACACGCTTTTGGGTTTGCCCAGCTCATCGAAACTGAGTGGGATAGGCGAACCGCTGTAGCGGATATGCTCGGATTTGGCGACGTTTTGCGCCCGGTGAATATGCCCCAACGCAATGTAGTCGGCAGGCGGAAACGCCTGCGCCGGGAAGGCATCCAGCGTGCCGATGTAAATATCGCGCACCGAATCGGAGGTGGTAACCCCCACGGTGGTCAGGTGGCCGGTGGCGACAATCGGCAAGGTTAGCCCCAGTTCATCGCGGCGTGCGCAGGCCGCCTGGTAGAGCTGTTGATAGTGTTCCGCGATCGCCTCTTGCAACGCCTGCTGCTTTTGCGCACCCGATTCGCCGGCGCGGCTGGTCGTCAGATCGCGCGGGCGCAGGAACGGGATGGCGCACAACACCGCACCCGGTTGGCCGTCGCGCTGGTTAAGCACCAGGATCTGCTGCCCGATGTCGCTTTGGGCGTTGGCGATCACCGTTGTATTCAGGCAAGAAAGCAATTCGCGCGATTCATTCAGGGTTGCCACGGAGTCATGGTTACCGCCCAGCACCACCAGTTGGCAGCCGGTACGCTGCAGCTCCACCACGAAGCGGTTATACAGCTCGCGGGCGTAACTCGGCGGCGACCCGGTGTCGAACAGATCCCCGGCGACGATCAGAGCATCCACCCGTTGCTGTTCAATTTGCTCGATCAGCCAGCGCAAAAAAGCCTGGTGCTCGGCGGCACGGCTTTTGGTGAAAAAGTACTGGCCAAGATGCCAGTCAGAGGTGTGGATCAGGCGCATGACACTCCCGGGGCGATAAGCTAATGGCAGTGATTATAAAGGGGGCAGACTCTCCTGTCGTGACGCAATGATTATGACAACTGAATGATTTTTCTTTGAAGCTGGAAATAATCGCTATGCTTACTGGCTATAACAGGCTGGTTTTTTCATAAAAGTGTCACAAAACTGACGCATAATGGCGCCCGCAATCAACTGTGATCGCTAACACATTGGCAGGATTGACGATGGCAAGACGCATACTGGTGGTGGAAGACGAAGCGCCGATCCGTGAGATGGTGTGCTTTGTGTTGGAACAGAATGGTTACCAACCGTTGGAAGCCGAGGATTATGACAGCGCCGTGACGCGCCTGTCTGAGCCGTTCCCTGATTTGGTGTTGCTCGACTGGATGTTACCCGGTGGTTCCGGTATCCAGTTTATCAAACACATGAAGCGTGAAGCGCTGACCCGCGATATTCCGGTGATGATGCTGACCGCACGCGGTGAAGAAGAAGACCGGGTGCGCGGCCTGGAAGTGGGAGCGGACGATTACATTACCAAGCCGTTCTCGCCGAAGGAGCTGGTGGCGCGCATCAAGGCGGTAATGCGCCGCATTTCGCCGATGGCGGTGGAAGAAGTGATTGAAATGCAGGGGTTGAGCCTGGACCCTTCCTCACATCGCGTAATGGCTAATGAGCAGGCGCTGGATATGGGGCCGACCGAGTTCAAACTGCTGCATTTCTTTATGACCCATCCGGAACGTGTTTATAGCCGCGAACAGTTGCTTAATCACGTCTGGGGCACTAACGTTTATGTGGAAGACCGCACCGTTGATGTGCATATCCGCCGGCTCCGTAAGGCGTTAGAGACCACTGGTCATGACAAAATGGTTCAAACCGTTCGGGGCACCGGCTACCGATTCTCAACGCGTTACTGATCGCGTCGCGCTGGAGAATATGCTGTGCTAGAACGCCTTTCCTGGAAGAGGCTGGCCCTGGAGCTGGCTCTTTTCTGTTTACCTGCCTTGTTGATGGGGCTGATTTTCGGCTATCTGCCCTGGCTGCTGCTGGCCGCCGTGCTGGCGGCGCTGGTCTGGAATTTCTACAACCAACTCAAACTTTCCCACTGGCTGTGGGTCGATCGCAGCATGACACCGCCGCCTGGGCGCTGGAGCTGGGAGCCGCTGTTTTACGGCCTCTACCAGATGCAACAGCGTAACCGTCGTCGTCGTCGTGAACTGGCGTTGTTGATCAAACGTTTTCGCAGCGGCGCGGAATCGCTGCCCGATGCGGTGGTGATGACCACCGTCGAAGGCAATATCTTCTGGTGCAACGGGTTGGCGCAGCATCTGCTGGGATTCCGCTGGCCGGAAGACAACGGGCAGCACATCCTTAACCTGTTGCGTTACCCAGAGTTCAGCCACTATCTGCAACAGCAGGAATTCACGCGGCCACTGACGCTGCAACTCAATAACGAGCACTACGTTGAGTTCCGCGTGATGCCCTATTCGGAAGGGCAACTGTTGATGGTGGCGCGCGACGTCACCCAAATGCGCCAGCTTGAAGGCGCGCGCCGCAACTTCTTCGCCAACGTCAGCCATGAATTGCGTACCCCGCTGACGGTATTGCAGGGCTACCTGGAGATGATGAGCGACGAGGAGCTGGACGGCTCGCTGCGCGGTAAGGCGCTGGGCACCATGCAGGAACAGACCCGGCGCATGGACGGGCTGGTCAAACAGCTGCTGACGCTGTCGCGCATTGAGGCGGCCCCTAACGTCGATATGAACGAGCGGGTCGATATTCCGCTGATGTTGCGGGTGTTGCAGCGTGAGGCGCAGTCGCTGAGCGGCGACAACCATGAGATTACCTTCCGGGTGAACGAGCAGCTCAAGGTGTTCGGCAACGATGACCAACTGCGCAGCGCGGTGTCGAATCTGGTGTATAACGCCGTCAATCACACGCCGAAAGGCACCCATATTGAGGTGAGCTGGCAACAGACGCCAAACGGCGCGCAGTTCCAGGTCAGCGACAACGGGCCGGGTATCGCCGCCGAACATATTCCGCGCCTGACCGAGCGTTTCTACCGCGTCGATAAAGCCCGTTCACGCCAGACCGGCGGCAGCGGGCTGGGGCTGGCGATCGTCAAGCATGCGCTCAGCCACCACGATGCGCGGTTGGAGATCCTCAGCGAGCAGGGGATTGGCACCCGTTTCATCTTTACCTTGCCTAACCGGTTGATTGTTCCTGCAGCTTTATCAGAGAATGCGGTGAAAAATTAACGCGCGAGAGGCTGGCATGATCCGAATTACCCGATGGTTGTTGCTGTGCCTGGCGCTGCTGGCGAGCCGCGGCGCACTGGCGCAGCCGGACGGTATGCTGTCCGGCAACCTGTCGAGCGTCGGCTCCGATACGCTGGCGAATCTGATGGCGCTGTGGGCGCAAGACTTCAGTCAGCACTACCCTAACGTCAATTTGCAGATCCAGGCCGCCGGTTCTTCAACCGCGCCTACCGCACTGGCGGCGGGTGCAGCGCAGCTTGGGCCAATGAGCAGGCCGATGAAGGCGGCGGAAGTGTCGGCGTTCGAACACCGTTATGGTTATGCGCCGCTGGCCGTGCCGGTAGCGGTGGATGCGCTGGTGGTGCTGGTGCATCAGGACAATCCGTTGCGCGGTCTGAACCTGCAGCAGCTCGACCGCATTTTCTCCGCTACCCGGCGCTGCGGCGAAAGCCGGCCGCTGATGCGTTGGGGCGAATTGGGGTTGACCGGCAGTTGGCAACAGCGTGACCTCCAACGTTTCGGGCGTAACTCCGCCTCCGGCACTTACGGCTATTTCAAACTGCGCGCCCTGTGCGGCGGCGATTTTATGCCGCGGGTCAATGAGCTGCCCGGTTCGGCCTCGGTGGTGCAGGCGGTGGCCGGTTCACTGAACAGCATTGGCTATGCCAGCATCGGTTTTCGCGCCAGTGGCGTGCGTCTGTTGCCGCTGGCGGAGTCGGGTGAAAATTATGTTGTCCCCAATGATACCAACGTTAGCAACGGCAGTTACCCGTTGTCGCGCTATCTGTATATTTACATCAACAAGGCCCCCAACCAACCGCTGGAGCCGCTGACCGCCGCTTTTCTCGATCGCGTGCTGTCCGATGCCGGGCAAAAGCTGGTTAATCATGACGGCTACCTGCCGCTGCCACCCGATACGCTGCGTAAAACCCGGCTGGCGCTGGGCCTGAAGTAATCCTCCAACGGGCGCCGAGTGGCGCCCAACATGAATTTCTCTCAACACCAATGAAAATTATTCTATTGCCGCCCGACAAGCGGCGTGACAGGATGCACCCCAATAGATTCTTTAGACGTCTGGATGTCTAAAGTAACTCAGCGTAATAGTTCACACTGTCAATCATTGAAGCAAAGAGGCCCGATCCTTTGCCTGTCACCGGGAGTCATAATATGTGCGATTGCAACCACGCCTTTCACGCTGACGTTGTCGGCAGCCTGTTGCGCCCTGCGGCGCTGAAAACTGCTCGCCAGCAGTTCCAGCAAGGCGAAATCGATGCCGCCCGGTTGCGCGCGGTTGAAGACGAGCAGATCCGTTTGGCGGTGGTAAAACAGAAAGACCTCGGTTTGGCGGTGGTGACGGACGGCGAATTCCGCCGTGCGTGGTGGCACTTCGACTTCCTGGAAGGACTGGACGGCGTGGAAGGTTATGATGCGGAGCAGGGGATCCAGTTCAACGGCGTGCAAACCCGCGCGCGCAGCATCAAGGTGGTCGGCAAATTGGGTTTTAATCCCCAGCACCCGATGCTGGCGGATTTTCGCTTTCTGGAGGCGACGGCCGGCGATGCGGTACCGAAAATGACCATTCCCAGCCCGAGCGTGCTGCACTTTCGCGGCGGGCGCAAGGCCATCGACAGCCGGGTTTACCCGGATCTGAATGTCTATTTCGACGATCTGGCGCAGACCTACCGTGATGCGATCAAGGCGTTTTATGACGCAGGTTGCCGCTATCTGCAACTGGATGACACCGTCTGGGCTTATCTGTGCTCGGACGATCAACGACGGCAGATCCGCGAGCGCGGTGAGGATCCGGATCGTCTGGCGAAGATCTACGCCGACGTGCTGAATGCGGCGATCGCCGGCAAGCCGGACGATCTGACCATCGGCTTGCACGTGTGTCGCGGTAATTTCCGCTCTACCTGGATATCCGAAGGCGGTTACGAGCCGGTGGCGGAAATCCTGTTCGGCCAGGTGAATATCGACGCTTTCTTCCTGGAATACGACAACGAGCGCTCCGGGGGCTTTGAGCCGCTGCGTTTTATCAAACCCGGTAAACAGCAGGTGGTGCTCGGCCTGATCACCACCAAAAACGGCGAGCTGGAGAACCCGGAACAGGTGAAACAGCGTCTCGAGGAGGCCGCGCAGTTTGTCGATCGCCGCCAGTTGTGCCTCAGCACCCAGTGCGGGTTTGCCTCGACCGAAGAGGGCAATAGCCTGAGCGAACAGCAGCAGTGGAATAAGCTGCAAAGCGTGGTGAATATTGCCCGAGAGGTTTGGTAAGCGCGCAGATCCCGTTCAGACCACGCGAAAACCGATCGTTTATTGGCGTTTTCGCGCGGTCTCAAGCCGGATGTTTCACGGTTTGTGAATGCGTCGCTCAAAAATGATACAAATCATGTAGTGTATATTAATTGATAGCCAATATGATCGACTGGTGACAAAAGATTATCTGGTCGATAGCTCTGGTTTTTGTCACGCGACTTGCCTTTCAACGCTATAAACGTTTAACTTACCCCCCGTTGTCGGACTAAACCTCCATTTATAACTCCTAAAACTCTGTCCATCATCATGAGTGGTCAATTTCGAATAAGGACAAAACGCCGGACGCTACGCGTTTTCTGCTCTTGTTGGTCTCACGATGAAAGGGCAAGCCGGCAACCGGGTGGGGGCATTACGTCACCACGATATCGGGTACTTTTTTTCATTTGAACAGGCAGCACGACATCGTATGAGTCATCGTTTAACGTCAAAAGATATTATGGCGCTGGGTTTTATGACCTTTGCCTTATTTGTCGGCGCCGGGAACATCATTTTCCCGCCGATGGTCGGTTTACAGTCCGGTGAGCACGTCTGGACCGCAGCAATCGGCTTCCTGATTACCGCAGTCGGTTTGCCGGTGATAACCGTTATCGCTCTGGCACGCGTTGGCGGCGGTATTGATGCCCTTAGCACGCCGATTGGCCGCAGCGCCGGTTTGCTGCTGGCGACGGTCTGTTATCTGGCGGTTGGCCCGCTGTTCGCCACCCCGCGTACCGCGACCGTGTCCTTTGAAGTGGGTATTGCACCGCTGACCGGCGACGGCGCCATGCCGCTGTTTATCTACAGCCTGGTGTATTTCGCGCTGGTCATCGGCATTTCACTGTATCCGGGCCGCTTGCTCGATACCGTGGGCCACGTGCTGGCTCCGCTGAAAATCGTTGCGCTCGGCGCACTCGGCATTGCGGCGTTGGTTTGGCCGGCGGGCACGCCTATTCCGGCGACCGAAATTTATCAGCACGTTCCTTTCTCTTCCGGCTTCGTCAACGGCTATCTGACCATGGATACGCTGGGCGCGCTGGTGTTCGGCATCGTCATCGTCAACGCTGCGCGTTCCCGCGGCGTGAAAGATGCCGGCCTGCTGACGCGTTACACCATTTTGGCCGGCCTGATCGCCGGTGTGGGCCTGACGCTGGTTTACCTGAGCCTGTTCAAGCTGGGTTCCGGCAGTGGCGTGTTGGTGCCGGACGCGACCAACGGCGCGGTGATCCTGCACGCTTATGTGCAAAATACCTTCGGTGGGTTGGGCAGCTTCTTCCTGGCGGCGCTGATCTTCATCGCCTGTATGGTGACTGCGGTAGGCCTGACCTGTGCCTGCGCCGAGTTCTTTGCTCAGTACCTGCCGTTCTCTTATAAGACGCTGGTCTTTATTCTGGGCCTGTTCTCGATGGTGGTTTCCAATCTGGGCCTGAGCCATCTGATCCAGATCTCTATCCCGGTGCTGACCGCGATTTACCCACCGTGTATCGTGCTGGTGGTATTGAGCTTCACCCTGCGTTGGTGGAACAGCGCGACGCGTATCGTGGCGCCGGTGATGCTGGTCAGCTTGTTGTTTGGTATCCTTGATGCGGTGAAAGCCTCCACCTTCCAGCACCTGTTGCCGGAGTGGACCAATCACCTGCCATTGGCTGCGCAGGGGCTGGCATGGCTGTCGCCTTCTCTGCTGATGCTGGTGTTGGTCGCGATTTATGACCGGGTTTGTACGCGTTCTGAAGTGACCGCGCACCCATAATCCCCCGGCTGAATTTTGGGCCACGGACTTGTCCGTGGCCTTTTTACGTTTAAAAAACACGGGTTATTTTCATGCAACAACAGTCACCCTCCGCCCCTGCGGCCAATAAGCTGAAGCGCGGTCTCAGCACGCGTCATATCCGCTTTATGGCTCTCGGCTCGGCCATTGGCACCGGCCTGTTCTACGGTTCGGCGGACGCCATTAAAATGGCCGGCCCGAGCGTTTTGCTGGCATACCTGATTGGCGGCGTCGTCGCTTTTATCATCATGCGCGCTTTGGGCGAGATGTCGGTCAACAACCCGCAGGCCAGCTCGTTCTCCCGTTATGCGCAGGACTACCTTGGCCCGATGGCCGGGTATATCACCGGCTGGACCTACTGTTTTGAAATTCTGATCGTCGCCATCGCCGACGTGACCGCGTTCGGCATTTATATGGGCGTCTGGTTCCCCGAGGTGCCGCACTGGATTTGGGTGCTGAGCGTGGTGCTGGTGATTGGCGCCATCAACCTGATGAGCGTGAAGGTGTTCGGCGAGCTGGAGTTTTGGTTCTCGTTCTTCAAAGTCGCCACCATCATCATCATGATTGCCGCCGGTATCGGCATCATCATTTGGGGGATTGGCAACGGCGGGCAACCGACAGGTATCCATAACCTGTGGTCCAACGGAGGCTTCTTCAGCAATGGTTTTATCGGCATGATCCTGTCGCTGCAACTGGTGATGTTCGCCTATGGCGGCATCGAGATCATCGGTATCACCGCCGGTGAAGCCAAGGACCCGAAAACGTCGATTCCCAAGGCCATCAATTCGGTGCCGTGGCGCATCCTGGTGTTCTACGTTGGTACGCTGTTCGTCATCATGTCGATTTATCCGTGGAATCAGGTGGGCACCAACGGCAGCCCGTTTGTGCTGACCTTCCAGCACATGGGGATTACCGTGGCTGCGGGCATCCTCAACTTTGTGGTGATCACCGCGTCGCTGTCGGCGATTAACAGCGATGTGTTCGGTGTCGGCCGCATGCTGCACGGGATGGCCGAGCAGGGCCATGCGCCGAAGATGTTCAGCAAGGTGTCGAAGCGCGGTATTCCGTGGGTTACGGTGTTGGTGATGATGCTGGCGTTGCTGTTGGCGGTGTACCTCAACTACATCATGCCGGAAAACGTGTTCCTGGTGATTGCCTCGCTGGCGACCTTTGCCACCGTGTGGGTGTGGATCATGATCCTGTGCTCGCAGATTGCCTTCCGCCGCAGTCTGAGCAAAGAGCAGGTGAAAAAGCTGGCGTTCCCGCTGCGCGGCGGCGTGTTCACCTCCGTGGTCGCGATTATCTTCCTGGCGTTCATCATTGGCCTGATTGGCTATTTCCCAACTACCCGCGTATCACTTTACGCCGGTCTGGTGTGGGTGGTAGTGCTGCTGGCGGGTTACTACTTCAAGGTCAACCGCCAGAAGAAGCGGGCGGTGCTGGCACCACAGCAGGATTGAAAATGAAAACACCGGCCAGCGCCGGTGTTTTTTTAAGCTCATAGTTCTGGTCTGTCAGGCAAAATCCAGTTTGCGCAGTTTCGATAGGTCAATGGATTGTCTGGCGTGCCAGAGATCGTAGGCATCCTGCATTCCCATCCAGACATGTTCGGAACTGCCGATAACAATCGATAAACGTATAGCCATTTCCGGTGAGATATCGGACTTGCCGGTAATCAGACGTTGAACCGTTGATGGCGCTACATCAAGCGCTCTGGCCAGGCCGCGCGCGCTAAGCTGCAATGTCTCCATCGTTTCCTTGAGCAGTTCTCCGGGATGTGGCGGGTTATGCATGTGGCTCATCAGTGATAATCCTCATAATTGACGATATAGATATCCCCCTCGGACAATTCAAACGTAATTCGCCAGTTGCCAGTGACGGTGATTGACCAAAGTCCTGTTCGATCGCCCGTCAGCGAATGAAGAAAGAACCCGGGGAGATCTACATCATTGATTTCCTTAGCCAGATCCAACACGCTCAGACGGAGGCTGATTTTTTTGCCTGTTTGGCATCGATGCCAGCCGTTGAACCCGTTTCAAAGAATTTCTTGAGTCCTTTATGCCTGAAGCTTTTTATCATCCTGATGGCTCCATGGGTGTTGCGTTATACGCATCATAGTCGGGTGTTGCGCACAGCGCAACGGTTTGTTTTGACCCTTGCAGACTATCGTCTATCCTCGGGTTCATCGTCACCCGAGCCGCGTGCTTCAACGCGCAAACTGCTGTCGCACAGTCGTTCTTCTTTGCCCTCGCCGGCGCAGCGCGCCAGCACTTCACGGAGATCCTGCATGCTGCTGCTGAGGGCACTTAGCGAGGGTTGCAGCGTGCGGCTCATGCGGCTTTCATCCAGCGAAGCGCTATGCAGGCAGCCGATAAACATCAGGGTGGCCAGCAGAGTAAACAACCGGTGTTTTAACGATTTAAGCAAAGGCATCTCTTCTTCTGTGCAGTAGGGGAAAAAGCATTAACGCCGTTTTAATCGCAGAAGAAAAGCGTCTGGAGACATCTGCTGGCAATCGACAGGGAATCATTACCAGCAGACATAATTACGTCAGCCTGCGTCAGGAAACGTCCGTCGCCGCTCGCATTTGGCTCAGCATGCTACGCATGTCGTTGCCGGTGGGCGTTTGATGCACGCGTAGATCGAACTCGTTAATCACCGCCAGAATATGATCAAAGATATCGGCCTGAATGCTCTCGTATTCCGCCCACACCGTGGTGTTGGTGAAGGCGTAAATCTCCAGCGGCAAGCCCTCCGGCGTCGGTGCCATTTGGCGCACCATCAGCGTCATGCTCTGATGAATATTGGGGTGAGCGCGCAGGTAAGCCACCAGGTAGGCGCGCAGCGTGCCGAGATTGGTCAGACGGCGGCCGTTGAGCGGTGAACTGAGATCCACGGCACTCTGCTGATTATAGTGGCTCAGTTCTTGCGTTTTATCGTTCAGATAACGCTGCAACAGCGGATTGCGATTCAGGCGCTGTTGCTCTTCCGGGGACAGAAAATGCACGCTGGTGGTGTCGATATTGATGCTGCGCTTGATGCGTCGCCCGCCGGATTCTGACATTGAGCGCCAATTCTTGAAGGAATCTGAGATCAGCGCATAGGTGGGAATGGTGGTGACGGTGTTGTCCCAGTTACGGACTTTTACCGTGGTCAGGCCGATGTCGATGACCGCGCCGTCCGCGCCGTATTTCGGCATCTCCAGCCAGTCGCCGATTTTCAGCATATCGTTGGCGGAAAGCTGAATGCCGGCCACCAGCCCGAGGATGGGATCCTTGAACACCAACATCAGCACCGCGGTCATCGCACCCAGGCCGCTGAGCAGCAGCAATGGCGATTTGCCCATCAGCAATGAAACGATCATGATGCCGATCAGAATGGCGGCTACCAGTTTCAGCCCCTGGAAAATGCCGCGCAGCGGCAGCTGATTCGACAGTGGGCTTTGGCGCAGCACCGCCAATAACGTATCCAGCAGCGAAAACAGCGACAGCAAGGCAAAGGCCATGATCCAGACCTGTGCGGCGGTGATGATGAATGCCTGCGTCTCGCCGCCGGCGTGCAGCCACAGCACCGCTTGCAGATTGATGATGACCCCTTGCAGCAACAGCGCCATGCGCTGAAACAGCTTGTACTGGGTGAGCGCTTGTTGCCATACGCGCTGCGACTGCTGGCCGCGGCGCTGGATCGTCGCCAGCACCACGCGGTGCAGCACCAGATGAATGGCCACCGAAATCAGGACGATCAGCCCGAGCACCATCAGCAGAGACATTACCCCGCTGAATTCCAGCCCGAACTTCTCCAGCCACAGTGTTATCTGTTGTTGCATTATCGCTCCTTTAAAAAATGCGCAAAAAATATCCAATACACTCAAAAGACGTTAGCCTAATGGCTGCAGGCCATAATGTGCGGCTGTTTACCCTTTTTTACATAGGGTTGCCGTCGGCAGCCTATCTCCACCCCCCGGCTCCTCCCCGAGTTTAGCGGCCAAAGAGGAGGGGGACTTGCACTCAACGTGGCATTGTTCGTGGCATTGAATAACGTCGTCGATTTCGTTTTGTACAGCAGGAGAACAGTATGCTTAACGCCTGGCATCAACCGGTCCCGCCCTTTGTGGTGAAGAAGGGACAACGCCTGGATATCACGCTGTGGTTACAGGGTAATGATTTGCCTGAAAGGGTGTTTTTACGCGCCGAGCCGGATAATGAAGAATGGCTGCTGATCATGAAAGCGCACAGCGCTGAAGGCCGGTGGCGTTATCAGGCCAGCCTGACGCTGAACGAAGGAGAGGCCACGCGGCGCTACTGCTTCAAACTGGTGTGGGCCGATCGTCAACAATGGTTCGGGCCTCAGGGGTGGTCGCTGATCCCGCCGGGCCAACTGGCGCAGTTTGCGCTCGACGAACCTGACCGCAGCCCGGCCTGGGTGGCGGATCAGATATTTTATCAAATTTTCCCCGATCGTTTCGCCGGCAGCGGCGGCGAGCACGGTATTCAAAACGGCAGCTATCGCCATCACGCAGCCGGTTGCGACGTGGTGCGTCGCGACTGGCAGCATCCGCTGGAAGACCGGGATGCCGCTTCCACTTTCTATGGCGGCGATTTGGATGGCATCAGTCAAAAGCTGCCTTACCTGCAGAAACTGGGCGTCACGGCGCTGTACCTGAACCCGATTTTCACCGCGCCGAGCGTGCATAAATACGATACCGAAGACTATTATCAGGTCGATCCCTATTTCGGCGGCAATGCCGCCTTGCAGCGTTTGCGAGTGAGTACTCACAAGGTGGGGATGAAACTGGTGCTGGACGGGGTGTTTAATCATACCGGCGATTCCCACCCCTGGTTTGATCGTCACCAGCAGGGCGACAACGGCGCCTGCCACCACCCGGATTCACCGTACCGCGGCTGGTTCAATTTCTACCCTGATGGCCGGGCGCTGGACTGGAAAGGCAACGCCAGCCTGCCGAAGCTCAATTTTGCCGAACCTCAGGTAGCCGAGAGGATTTATCGCGGCGACGGTAGCGTGGTGCGCCACTGGTTACGCCCACCCTACAGCATCGACGGTTGGCGGCTGGACGTGGTGCATATGCTGGGTGAGAACGGCGGTGCTACCGGCAATCTCCAACACCTTGCCGGCATTTATCAGGCGGTTAAACAGGAAAACCCGCAGGCCTACGTGCTGGGCGAACATTTTGGCGATGCGCGCCGTTGGCTGCATGCCGGCGTAGAAGATGCGGCGATGAACTATATGGGCTTCGCCCTGCCGGTAAGGGGGTTCCTTGCCGGACTGGATGTGGCGCATCACCCGGTGCAGATGGACGCTGCGGACTGCGCGCAGTGGATGGACGGCTACCGTGCCGGATTGCCGCACGGCAGCCAACTGATTCAGTTTAACCAGCTCGACAGCCATGATACTGCGCGTTTCCTGACGCTGTTGCAGGGCAATCAGGCGCGCATGCAGATGGCGGCGGTGTGGCTGATGAGCTGGATTGGCGTTCCCTGCTTATATTATGGCGACGAGATTGGCCTGGATGGCGCCAACGACCCGTTCTGTCGCAAGCCGTTCCCGTGGGATGAAAATCAGTGGGATCAGAGCCTGCTGGCGCTGTGCCAACGGATGGCGGCGCTGCGTAAACAGAGTCTGGCGCTGCGTCGCGGTGGTTGCCAGGTGTTATATGCCGCCGGTGAAACGTTGGTATTCGTGCGCCTTTATCAACGGGAGCAGGTAGTGGTGGCGTTACAGCGTGGCGGCAGCGGTGAAGTGGCATTGCCGTACAGCCCGCTGCTGGCCGCAGGCAAATGGCAGCGGCTGGAAGGGCATGGTGAGCTGAGAGAAGAGCAAAACGGCATGACGCTGCAACTGGGCGAAGAGTCGGTCACCTTGTGGCGTCGGATAGGGTAAAGCGGCGACGGGGCCGGCGGACCGGCCCCTGATTAAGTTAGTGTGCGTTCACACTTTCCATAAGATCAATAGCCTACCGCTGAACCTGCCGGGCGGCGCACGTCATTGGCACCGTAAAGATAACCTTCGCGTACCTTGCCGGAAACCGCAGAGTCGTTGCCGGAGTTGGCCGGGCTAACGCCTGCGGCACCCGGCAGGCCCACCAGAATCAGCTCGGCGGCGCCCCACGGCGTTTGCTCGACCATCTTGTACCCCATGCCGCTGAGGAGTTTCAGCGTATCGGCGGAGACGCCACGCTGCTCGTAATACACTTCGTCCGGCAGCCACTGATGGTGAATACGCGGCGCATCCACCGCTTCCTGCGGCGCCATGCCGTGGTCGATCACGTTCAGCGCGGTTTGCAGGGTGATGGTGATGATGCGCGATCCGCCCGGCGAGCCGAGCACCATAAAGATTTTGTTGTCTTTGGTCACCAGTGTCGGGCTCATCGACGATAGTGGGCGCTTACCGGGGGCAATGCTGTTGGCGGTGCCCTGCACCAGTCCGTAGAGGTTTTTCTCGCCGACTTTAACGGTGAAATCGTCCATTTCATCGTTGAGGAAGAAGCCTGTTCCCGGTGCTATCACGACCGCGCCAAAGCGGCCGTTGACGGTATAGGTGGTGGAGACCGCATTGCCGTCATGATCGACAATAGAATAGTGGGTGGTTTCCGGTTTCTCGTGGGGTTCCATGCCCGGCTGCACGTTCTCTGACGGCGTGGCCTTGTCAGCGACAATTTTTTTGCGGATCTCTTCGGCATAGCTCTTGCTGACCAAGCGATCGATCGGGTTCTTGATGAATTCCGGGTCGCCAAGGTAGGTATTACGGTCCATATAGGCGTGGCGCATCGCTTCGGTCAGGGTGTGAATGGCCGCCGCCGAGTTAAAGCCCATACTTTTCAGATCATAACCTTCGACCACGTTGAGGATTTCGCACAGCGTTACGCCGCCGGAGCTGGGTGGCGGTGCAGAAACAAATTTATAGCCACGGTAGCTGCAGGTAATGGGCGGCGTTTCGGTCACTTTGTAGTTGGCGAAGTCGGTCGCCGTCAGGATGCCGCCGCCTTGTTTGGCTGCGGCCTCCACGGCCTGCGGGATCTTGCCCTTATAGAAGGCGTCCGGGCCGTCTTTGGCGATGGCTTCCAGGGTGTTGGCCAGATCGCTCTGCACCAGACGGTCGCCCGGTTGCAGTGCGGTGCCGTCCGGGCGCAGGAAGATTTTGGCGGATTCCGGGTCCTGTTTGAAGCGGGCGACGGTGGTGTCGAGAATATCGGTATCGGCACGGGTCAGTACAAAGCCTTCGCGCGCCAGTTTGATCGCCGGCCCCATCACCTGCTCACGGCTCAGCTTGCCGTATTTCTGGCGTGCGGTTTCCATGCCCAGCACGGTGCCCGGTACGCCCGCCGCCAGATAGCCATACAGGCTGGCACCTTTTTTCACGTTGCCTTCGGCGTCCAGATACATGTTGGCGCTGGCCGCCGCCGGAGCGGTTTCACGGAAGTTGATAAAGGTGTCGGTACCCTCGGCCAGGTGTATCGTCATAAAACCGCCGCCGCCGATATTGCCGCAGCAGGGGTTCACCACCGCCTGCGCATAGCCGACTGCCACTGCGGCATCGATGGCGTTGCCGCCCAGCTTGAGGATATCGACGCCAACCTGCGAGGCGAGATGTTGCGATGTCACTACCATGCCATTTTTGGCTTCGACCGCCGGGTTGGAGGCGGCATACAGGCTGCTGCTGACCAGCAGGGCCGCCATGGTCAGCGGCTTGCTCCATTTCTGTAAAAACATAGTTATTCCTACCCTGTCAGTGTTCTTATTGTGATTGGCTTGCCGTTTTACCCTGCAAAGAGCGAGCCAGCGTTATTTATAGTAGCTACAGGTGGGGGATTACGCGGTGTTCAGGGCAGAAAATGTGAGCGGAAACAGGGAAATAAAGCCCGAATGAGGGGCATGCTGCCCTAAAAAAGAGCAAAAAAAAACCGGCCTCGAGGGCCGGTTGATTCACTTGCAGGCTGCAATTACAGCTTGGAAGCGTTCTCGGACAGGTATTTAGCTACGCCGTCTGGAGATGCGCCCATACCTGCTTTGCCTTTTTCCCACTGAGCCGGGCACACTTCGCCGTGCTCTTCGTGGAATTGCAGCGCGTCAACGGTACGGATCATTTCGTCGATGTTACGGCCGATTGGCAGGTCGTTAACAACCTGAGCACGAACCACACCGTCTTTGTCGATCAGGAAAGAACCGCGCAGCGCAACGCCGGCTTCTGGGTGTTCGATGCCGTAAGCTTTCTGAATTTCACGCTTGATGTCAGCAACCATGGCGTATTTCACTTCACCGATGCCGCCATTTTCGACAGGGGTTTTACGCCATGCGTTGTGAACGAATTCTGAGTCGAATGAAACGCCAACCACTTCAACGCCACGCTTCTGGAATTCTTCATAGCGGTGATCGAAAGCGATCAGCTCAGAAGGACATACGAAGGTGAAGTCCATCGGCCAGAAGAACAGTACGGCTGGTTTACCGTTCAGGTGCTTCTTAAAGTTGAAGTTTTCAACGATTTCGCCGCTGCCCAATACGGCAGCTGCAGTGAAGTCAGGGGCTTGACGAGTTACCAGGACCATAATTACTCCTGTAATAGGTGTTAAGGGGTTGATGTAAAAGCAAGGGCCAGTATAGGGACCAAGACTCGGCGAATAAAGGGTAAAAGACCAATCGATGAGATAGCTTTTACCTATCGAATTCGATGATTAAATTTAGCAAGCTTTAAAAGTAACCTTTTCCTGCAAAAGGGCAAGGCTTAAAACCCGATTTCTTGTAAAGCGTCGCATTTTCAACGGGTTTGGTTTGACGTTAAAGCTTTTTGTCTTTTGCCTGCCGCATCATCTGCGGATAAAACTGCCAGAACTGTGTTTCAAGCTGATGATAGTGGCGCTCCACGTCGGCGAAGGAGCCGGCCAGAGCGGCCAGGCGTGGGCGGCGGCTGGCCATGCCCGCCAGCACGGTGCCGATAAACGGCAACTCGGCGTAGCGCTCCAGCCAACGTTCCTGCCATAAATACCCGTTTAAGTTCTGAAAGCGCGGCGGCGTCAGCGGCAAATGCGGCACGATCTGACTGCGGGCCTCTTGGGTAAAGCTGTGGAGGCTGAGGGACGGCTCCAACTGCTGCCAGTGGCGCGCCAGGAAATGATCCCACACCACGTCGAGCGTGATGGGCGCCACGCGGCGGTGTTCGTCACTGAAGAAGTCACGGCAGACCTTCACCTGCGGCAGGCTGTCGGTCAGTACGTCGACGCGGCGGTGCATCATTATGCCGGCCACTACCTCGGGATGGTACTCGCCTGCGGGGTTGCCGCGCACGAAGTCGGCCAACAGGTTGCCCAGCAGTGAGCTTTCCGCCAACTGAGCCAAATGGAGATGTGCAAGGAAGTTCATCCGGGCATTGTATCCGAAGTCGTGCAAATCCTCCTTATTTCTTGCTGCTGACCGCCCGCGGCTTTAGACTAGGCCGCTTGTTTTTTACCAACCAGTCTTATATTGAAGAAGTGAATACCCATGCGCGTCGCCGATTTTTCCTTTGAACTTCCCGAGTCCCTGATTGCCCATTATCCTCAGCCTGAGCGCAGCGGTTGCCGTTTGCTGCAGCTGGACGGGCCGAGCGGGGCGCTGACGCACGGCGTATTCACCGATCTGCTGGATAACCTGGAAGCCGGCGATCTGCTGGTATTCAACAATACCCGGGTGATCCCGGCGCGCATGTTTGGCCGCAAGGTCAGCGGCGGCAAGATTGAAGTGCTGGTCGAGCGCGTGCTGGACGATCATCGGGTGTTGGCGCACGTGCGCGCTTCAAAAGCGCCAAAGCCGGGCGCTGAACTGCTGCTGGGCGATGACGAAAGCGTTGCCGCTACCATGGTGGCGCGCCACGATACGCTGTTCGAATTGCGCTTCGACGATGAGCGCGATGTGTTCACTATCCTCAATGCCGTTGGCCATATGCCGTTGCCGCCTTATATCGATCGGCCGGATGAAGACGCCGACCGCGAGCTTTATCAGACGGTTTACAGCGAGAAACCGGGCGCCGTTGCGGCACCGACCGCCGGGCTGCACTTCGATGAGCCGCTGCTGGCTGCGTTGCGCGCGAAGGGCATTGAGATGGCTTTTGTCACCCTGCATGTGGGCGCGGGCACTTTCCAGCCGGTGCGGGTGGAAACCATTGAAGAGCACGTGATGCACGCGGAGTACGCCGAGGTTCCGCAGGAAGTGGTTGACGCGGTGCTGGCCTGTAAAGCACGTGGCAAGCGCGTAGTGGCGGTGGGAACCACCTCGGTACGTTCGCTGGAAAGCGCGGCCAACGCCAGCAAGGACGCGCTGATTGCGCCGTTCTTCGGCGATACCAGCATCTTTATCTTCCCAGGCTATCACTACCAGGTGATCGACGCGCTGGTGACCAATTTTCACCTGCCGGAGTCGACGCTGATCATGTTGGTATCCGCCTTCGCCGGTTATAAAAACACCATGCATGCTTATCAGCAGGCGGTGGCCGAGCAGTACCGTTTCTTCAGCTATGGCGATGCGATGTTCATCAGCCGTAACCCGCAGGCGGAACACGAGTCCGTCGGCGCCTGATTCCCCGGGCTGCGCATTTGGCGCGGCCCTGTTTTAACGACGCCAGACTGTTTCTCTGGCGCTGGAGGTTTTGTGAAGTACGAATTACAAGCAACCGATGGTCGCGCCCGCCGTGGCCGCCTGGTATTTGAACGTGGAGTGGTGGAAACCCCGGCCTTTATGCCTGTCGGCACCTACGGCACGGTAAAGGGCATGACGCCGGAAGAAGTGAAAGAGACCGGCGCGCAGATCCTGCTGGGCAACACCTTCCACCTGTGGCTGCGTCCAGGGCAGGAGATCATGAAACTGCATGGCGATCTGCATGATTTCATGCAGTGGCACGGCCCGATCCTGACCGATTCCGGCGGTTTCCAGGTATTCAGCCTGGGGGCGATGCGCAAAATTAAAGAGGAAGGCGTTTATTTCCGTAATCCGATTAACGGCGATAAAGTGTTCCTCAGCCCGGAAAAATCGATGGAAATCCAGTATGACCTGGGTTCCGACATCGTAATGATCTTCGACGAGTGTACGCCGTACCCGGCCGACTGGGATTACGCCAAGAGCTCGATGGAGATGTCACTGCGCTGGGCGCAGCGCAGCCGTCAACGTTTTGACGAACTGAATAATAAAAACGCCTTATTCGGCATTATTCAGGGCGGCGTTTACGAAGATTTACGAGATGTTTCAGTAAAAGGGCTGGTGGATATCGGCTTTGATGGTTACGCTGTTGGCGGCTTGGCTGTAGGCGAGCCAAAAGAGGATATGCATCGTATTCTCGAACATGTTTGCCCGCAAATTCCGGAAGATAAGCCACGCTACCTGATGGGCGTAGGCAAACCGGAAGATCTGGTTGAAGGCGTGCGTCGCGGTATCGATATGTTCGACTGCGTGATGCCAACGCGTAATGCCCGCAACGGCCACTTGTTCGTGACTGACGGTGTGGTAAAAATCCGTAATGCCAAGCACAAGGATGATACTTCTCCGCTGGATAAAGACTGTGATTGCTACACGTGTCGCAATTACAGCCGCGCCTACTTGCATCATCTCGATCGTTGCAACGAAATACTGGGTGCCCGATTGAATACCATTCATAACCTGCGCCACTACCAACGCCTGATGGCGGGTTTACGCCAGGCTATTGAACAGGGTAAATTAGAGCTGTTTGTTACGGATTTCTACGGTCGGATCGGCAAACCGGTTCCACCTTTAAACGCTTGAATTAATAATTGATAACTTAATGAGGGAATTTCAATGAGCTTTTTCATTTCTGACGCCGTCGCATCCGCAGGGGCCCCGGCTCAGGGAAGCCCGTACTCTCTGATCATTATGCTGGTCGTGTTTGGTCTGATTTTCTATTTCATGATCCTGCGCCCGCAGCAAAAACGCGCTAAAGAGCACAAGAAGCTGATGGACTCGATTGGCAAGGGTGATGAAGTGCTGACCACCGGTGGCCTGATTGGCCGCGTGACCAAAGTGGCTGACACCGGCATCATCGCCATTGCGCTGAACGACACCACGGAAGTGATGATCAAGCGTGACTTCGTGGCGGCCGTTCTGCCGAAAGGTACCATGAAGGCCCTGTAATTTTGTTTTCCCGAAGGGAATTGCCGTGCTAAACCGTTATCCTTTGTGGAAGTATCTGATGCTGATCGTGGTGATCATCGTCGGTCTGCTTTATGCGCTTCCCAACCTCTATGGTGAGGATCCGGCTGTACAAATCACTGGCGCGCGCGGTGTCGCCGCCAGTGAAACTACGCTGGACCAAGTCCGTACCGTATTAGAAAAAGACAATATCGCGAGCAAGTCGATTGCGCTGGAAAATGGCGCCATCCTGGCTCGCTTTAAAGATCCTGACGTTCAGTTGCGTGCCCGTGAAGCCTTGATGGCGGAGCTGGGCGACAAGTTCGTCGTCGCGCTGAACCTGGCTCCGGCCACGCCGGCCTGGTTGGCCATGTTGGGCGCCGAACCGATGAAGCTGGGCCTGGACCTGCGTGGTGGCGTGCACTTCCTGATGGAAGTGGACATGGACACCGCGCTGGGCAAGCTGCAGGAACAAACCATGGATACCCTGCGCAGCGAATTGCGTGAAAAGGGCATTCCTTATGCGTCTATCCGCAAGCTGGACAACAACGGCGTGGAAGTTCGCTTCCGTGACGATGGCGCCCGCGATCAGGCCATCAGCTACATTACCCCGCGTCAGCGCGATCTGGTGCTTTCCGCCAATGGCACCAACACCCTGAAAGCCAGCCTGACGGATGCTCGTCTGAGCGAAGCGCGCGAATATGCGGTGCAGCAGAACATCACTATCCTGCGTAACCGCGTCAACCAGCTCGGCGTTGCCGAACCGCTGGTGCAGCGCCAGGGCTCTGACCGTATCGTGGTTGAATTGCCGGGTATCCAGGACACCGCACGCGCCAAAGAGATTCTGGGCGCTACCGCTACGTTGGAATTCCGCTTGGTCAACACCAACGCGGATGCGACAGCCGCGGCCAACGGCCGTGTACCGGGTGATTCCGAGGTGAAAAACACGCGCGAAGGCCAGCCGGTAGTGCTGTATAAGCGTGTGATCCTGACCGGTGACCACATCACCGACTCTACCTCCAGCACCGACGAATACAACCAGCCGCAGGTTAATATCTCGCTCGACAGCGCCGGTGGCACGTCAATGTCCAACTTCACCAAGGACAACATCGGCAAACCGATGGCGACCCTGTTCGTGGAGTATAAGGACAGCGGCAAGAAAGACGCCAACGGCCGTGCGATTCTGGTGAAGCAGGAAGAAGTGATCAACGTGGCGAACATTCAGTCACGCTTGGGCAACAGCTTCCGTATCACCGGTATCGGCAACCCGAACGAAGCACGTCAGCTCTCGCTGCTGCTGCGCGCCGGTGCGCTGATTGCACCTATCCAGATCGTGGAAGAACGTACTATCGGCCCAACCCTGGGGCAACAGAACATTACCCAAGGTCTGGAAGCCTGTTTGTGGGGCCTGGTGGCTTCTATCGTGTTCATGGTGGTTTGGTACCGTAAGTTCGGCATGATCGCCACGACGGCGCTGGTGGCCAACCTGGTGCTGATTGTCGGCGTGATGTCCTTGTTGCCGGGGGCGACACTGACCATGCCGGGTATTGCCGGTATCGTGCTGACGCTGGCGGTGGCGGTCGACGCCAACGTACTGATAAACGAACGTATCAAGGAAGAGCTGAAGAATGGACGTTCCATTCAACAGGCGATCCATGAAGGCTATAAAGGCGCGTTCTCCAGTATTGTTGACGCCAACATCACCACCCTGATCACCGCCATCATTCTGTACGCAGTGGGCACCGGTTCGATCAAGGGCTTTGCGATTACGACCGCAATCGGTGTGGCGACGTCCATGTTCACCGCAATTGTCGGTACCCGTGCCATCGTCAACCTGCTTTACGGCGGCAAACGCATTAACAAGCTGTCTATCTGAGGAGTGCGTTGTGGCACAGGATTATACTGTTGAACAACTCAACTACGGCCGTAAAGTCTATGACTTTATGCGCTGGGATTACGTGGCCTTCGGCATTTCATTGCTGCTGTTGGTCGCGTCAATCGCCACCATGTCGGTACGCGGGTTTAACTGGGGTCTGGATTTTACCGGCGGTACGGTAATCGAAATCAGCCTGGAAAAGCCGGCTAACCTCGATCTGATGCGCGATACGCTGGAAAAAGCCGGGTTCCAGGACCCGATTATTCAGAACTTCGGCAGCAGCCGTGACGTGATGGTGCGTATGCCACCGGCGACCGGCACTGCAGGCCAGGAACTGGGCAATAAAGTGATCGGCGTGATCAACGACGCGGTGGATAAAAACGCCACCGTGAAGCGTATCGAGTTCGTCGGCCCGAGCGTGGGCAGTGAACTGGCGCAGACCGGCGGTATGGCGTTGCTGGTGGCGTTGATCTGTATCCTGATCTACGTCGGTTTCCGCTTCGAATGGCGCCTGGCGCTGGGGGCGGTTATTGCGCTGGCGCACGACGTGATCATCACTATGGGCGTGCTGTCGCTGTTCCATATCGAGATTGACCTGACCATTGTCGCATCATTGATGTCGGTTATCGGTTACTCGCTGAACGACAGTATCGTGGTTTCCGACCGTATTCGTGAGAACTTCCGCAAGATCCGTCGCGGAACGCCTTACGAAATCATGAACGTGTCGTTGACCCAAACGTTGAGCCGTACATTGATGACCTCCGGTACCACCTTGATGGTGGTGCTGATGCTGTACATCTTCGGTGGCGCCATGCTGCAGGGCTTCTCGTTGGCGATGCTGATCGGCGTGTCTATCGGTACCGTATCCTCTATCTACGTAGCGTCCGCGCTGGCGTTGAAACTGGGTATGAAACGCGAGCACATGCTGCAACAGAAAGTGGAAAAAGAGGGCGCAGATCAGCCTTCGATTCTGCCTTAATACGCTGATTTTTTCGGTGAAATAAAAAGGAGTGCCGTTTGGCGCTCCTTTTTTTTGCCTGCGGCGAGGGAGTGCGGATCAGTGTTGCTGCACCACCGCCGGTTGGGCGGTCGGAACGATACTGTGTAGCCGGACAAAGCCCAGTTGCTCCGGCGTCAGGCCGCTAAAGCGCAGTTCGAAATTCTGCTCCGGCTTCGGCAACAGCGAGTCTGCACTGGCGACCGGTTGTGACAGCGAGTCGGCGGTTAGCGGTTTACCGGTGACGGCATCCAGTTGCCCCCATTCCACCACCGCTTTAAATGCCGGCAGCGAAGCCTGCGAGAGCGTGCGAACGTGCAGCAATGCCTGGGTGCCGTTGGCTTCGGCTTTTACGTGGCTGAGCGACACGCTCAGTTCGCCGATGCTGCTTTGCAGGCGCGCGGCGTTATTGGCCGCAGGCAGCAGGTAGACGCCGCTGGTAGAGTTCTGATTCAGCTGGTTCTGCTGTTCCAGCACCGTGGCTTGCTGGGTCAGCGTAGTTAATTTCTGATTCAGTTCAACCACCTGGTGGCGGAGCTTCGGCACCTCATGAGTTTGCGCGCAGCCCGCCAGCAGAACAAGCGCGCTGAGCAGGAAAACTTTCGGATAAGGGGTTGTCATGGCGGCGATTTCCTATTCAATATCTCCTGTTATCAGCTTAGCCCGCCCGGCGAGGAAAGTCATGCGCGCCGCCGTTTTAGCGCCATTCGGTATCGCGGCTCGCAACAAATGGTCGACGGCCTTTGTTGTGACCGTACTTCGGGGTAAACTGCTCTTAACTATGAAAACGTTTATCAGGACGTGTTATGCATTGCCCTTTTTGCGCCGCCGTTGATACCAAAGTCATTGATTCCCGTCTGGTGGGTGATGGTTCGCAGGTGCGCCGTCGCCGCCAGTGTTTGGTTTGTAATGAACGTTTCACCACCTTTGAAGTGGCTGAGCTGGTGATGCCACGGGTGATAAAAAGCGACGAAGTGCGTGAGCCGTTCAACGAAGACAAACTGCGTCGCGGCATGCTGAAAGCGTTGGAAAAACGCCCGGTCAGCTCCGACGACGTGGAAAATGCGATTAACCACATCAAATCCCAGCTGCGCGCCACCGGTGAACGCGAAGTACCGACCAAGCTGGTCGGCAACCTGGTGATGGACGCGCTGAAGAAGCTGGATAAAGTGGCCTATATTCGTTTCGCCTCGGTTTACCGCAGCTTTGAAGATATTCGCGAATTCGGCGAAGAAATCGCCCGTCTGCAAGACTAAGGGATAGCGCATGCATAACGACGAATTTTATATGGCACGTGCCTTTGAGTTGGCGCGGCTGGGGCGTTTCACTACCGCACCGAACCCGAACGTCGGCTGCGTTATCGTGCGTGACGGCGAAATCGTCGGCGAAGGTTATCACCTGCGCGCCGGCGAACCCCATGCGGAAGTGCATGCGTTGCGCATGGCGGGCGAGCGGGCGCGCGGCGCCACCGCTTATGTCACGCTGGAGCCCTGCAGCCATCACGGGCGTACGCCGCCTTGCGCTGATGCGCTGGTCGCCGCCGGCGTTGCCCGCGTGGTTGCGGCGATGCAGGATCCCAACCCGGAGGTTGCCGGTCGTGGCCTGTACAAGCTGCAACAGGCGGGTATAGACGTGCGCCACGGCCTGATGTTGAGCGATGCGGAAGCGGTGAATCCGGGTTTTCTCAAACGCATGCGCACCGGTTTTCCTTATGTGCAACTGAAGCTGGGGGCCTCGCTCGATGGCCGCACGGCCATGGCTTCCGGCGAGAGCCAGTGGATCACCTCGCCGCAGGCCCGGCAGGACGTGCAGCGTCTGCGGGCGCAAAGCGCCGCCATCCTGAGCACCAGCGCTACCGTGTTGGCCGACGATCCGTCGCTGACGGTGCGTTGGGATGAGCTGGATACCGCCACTCAGAGCCTCTACCCGCGTGAAAATCTGCGCCAGCCGCTGCGCATTATCCTCGACAGCCGGAATCGCGTAACGCCGCAGCATCGGGTAGTGCAGCAGCCGGGAACGACCTGGCTGGCGCGGTTGCAGCCGGACGATCAGAACTGGCCGCAGGATGTTGAACAACTGACATTTCCGGCGCACGGCGGCGGGGTCGATCTGGTCGTGATGATGATGCAACTGGCGAAACGCCAGGTGAATTCCATCTGGGTAGAAGCCGGCGCTGCGCTTTCCGGCGCGTTGTTGCAGGCAGGGCTGGTTGATGAGCTCATTTTGTACATCGCGCCAAAACTGATGGGCGATAATGGGCGCGGCCTGTGCCGGTTGCCGGGCCTTGAAAACCTGGCCGATGCGCCGGAATTCGTCTTTAGCGAAGTACGGCAAATCGGCCCCGACCTGCGCTTGCGGCTGAAGCCGAAATACTGAATGTAAAGTCTGTTTGCCGCTCCGATTGGCGTTTTACAAAACCGCCGCGCAGGCAGATAAAGAATGTGATAGAATCCGCCCCCCTGCGGGGTATCGAACCCATTTTTAAGGAAAGCCCATGAAAGTTATCGAAGGTGTTGTTGCTACTCCAAATGCCCGTGTGGCGATCGCAATTGCACGTTTTAACAATTTCATCAACGACAGCCTGCTGCAAGGTGCCATCGACGCACTCAAGCGCATTGGTCAGGTTGCTGACGACAACATCACCGTTGTCTGGGTCCCGGGCGCTTACGAGCTGCCGCTGACGGCTCGCGTGTTGGCCAACACCGGCAAATACGATGCGATTATCGCGTTGGGTACCGTTATCCGTGGGGGCACCGCGCACTTCGAATATGTCGCGGGCGAAGCCAGTTCCGGTATCGGCAGCGTTTCTCTGAACGCTGAAATCCCGGTTGCCTTTGGCGTGCTGACCACCGAGAGCATCGAACAGGCTATCGAGCGTGCCGGCACCAAAGCGGGCAACAAGGGTGCTGAAGCGGCTCTGACCGCACTTGAAATGATTAATGTTATCGAAGCTATTAAAGCCTGAATTTAGTTAAGGGGAATTCCGTGAAACCTGCTGCTCGTCGCCGCGCTCGTGAGTGCGCTGTTCAAGCGCTTTACTCTTGGCAGTTGTCTAAAAATGACATTGCCGATGTTGAACACCAGTTCCTGACGGAGCAAGATGTCAAAGATGTGGACATCGCCTATTTTCGGGAGCTGCTGTCTGGCGTGGCGGTGAATGCAGGTCTGCTGGATGGCCTGATGGAACCTTTCCTGTCGCGTCAGCTCGAAGAGCTGGGCCAGGTAGAAAGAGCCGTTCTGCGCATTGCCCTGTTTGAACTGAAAATGCGTCAGGATGTGCCTTATAAAGTGGCTATCAACGAAGCGATCGAACTGGCGAAAACCTTCGGCGCTGAAGACAGCCACAAGTTTGTGAATGGCGTGCTGGATAAAGCAGCACCAAGCATTCGCAAGAAAAAATAAAAAATTAAGGCCGGCATCGCCGGCCTTAATTTCTTCTATTGGAATATCGACCATGGCATGCGGCGAATTTGACCTCATTGCCCGCTATTTTGACCGGTTTAAGAGTCTGCGCCGGGACGTACAGTTGGGCATTGGAGATGACTGCGCACTCCTGACAGTGGCAGAAAAACAGCTTTTGGCCGTCAGTACCGACACCCTGGTTTCGGGCGTTCACTTCCTGCCGGATATCGATCCGGCCGATCTCGGCTACAAAGCGCTGGCAGTCAACCTGAGCGATCTGGCGGCAATGGGCGCCGATCCGGCCTGGCTTTCACTGGCGTTAACCTTGCCTGACGTGAATGAGCCCTGGCTGAAGGCGTTCAGCGACAGCCTGTTCGAACAGCTTAATTATTACGGTATGCAATTGATTGGCGGCGACACCACGCGCGGCCCGTTGAGCATGACGTTAACCATTCATGGCTTGATCCCGGCCGGCCGGGCGTTGACCCGCAGCGGTGCGCGCATCGGCGATTGGATCTACGTTACCGGTACATTGGGCGACAGTGCCGCCGGCCTGGCTATCTTGCAGGATCGCCTGCAGGTAGCGGATACCGACGCCCGCGATTACCTGATTGGCCGCCATCTGCGGCCGCAGCCACGGGTGTTGCAAGGGCAGGCGCTGCGTGATTTGGCCAGTTCTGCGATCGATATTTCCGACGGGCTGATCTCCGATCTGAAGCACGTGCTGAAAGCTTCCGAGTGCGGGGCGCGCATCGTTCTGGATGAGCTGCCGCTGTCGCAGGTGTTGAGCAGCCATACGGACGCTGAACAAGCGCTGCGCTGGGCGCTGACCGGCGGTGAGGATTACGAACTGTGCTTTACGGTGCCGGAAATCAATCGCGGTGCGCTGGAAGTGGCACTGAGCCATCTGGGTGCGGATTACACCTGTATAGGCCAGATTGGTCCACTTTCCGAAGGCATTAAATTCTACCGCAACGATGAAGCGGTGGAGCTGCCGTGGAAGGGCTTCGATCATTTCAGCGCGGAGCAGGCGTAATATGGATGAAGCTAAACGCCGTCTGCGGATGAGCAATCCGTGGCACTTGCTGGCTACCGGTTTCGGCAGCGGCCTGTCACCGGTGGTGCCGGGCACCATGGGATCGCTGGCGGCGATTCCGTTCTGGCTGCTGCTGATCCAACTGCCGTGGCAGCTCTATTCGCTGCTGGTGATGTTCAGCATCTGTATCGGCGTCTATTTATGCCACCAGACAGCCAAGGATATGCGGGTACACGATCACGGCAGCATCGTCTGGGACGAGTTTGTCGGCATGTGGATCACGCTGATGGCGTTGCCGGTTAACGACTGGCAGTGGGTGGCCGCAGGTTTTGTGATTTTCCGTATTCTCGACATGTGGAAACCCTGGCCTATCCGCTGGTTCGATCGCAACGTGCATGGCGGTATGGGCATCATGGTCGACGACATCGTCGCCGGGGTGCTTTCGGCCGGCATCATCTACCTGATTGGCCACCACTGGCCGCTCGGGCTGTTTTGATTACAGGGGCGCAGTTCAACACGGCTGCGCCCTTGAAACCTCCGCGTTATTCAAACCCCGTCACGTGATGCGGCACATAGGCCGTTTCCAGCTCGGCAATCTCTTCCGGCGTTAATGCCAGATCGACGGCGGCCACGGCGTCTTCCAGATGTTCCTGGCGCGAGGCGCCGATAATAGGAGCACTGACCACCGGTTTGCTCAACAGCCAGGCCAGCGCAACCTGTGCACGTGATACACCGCGTTCTTCAGCAAGGGTGGCGACGCGTTCGGCGATAATGCCATCGATACCTTCGGTTTCGTCATACAGATTTTTGCCGACCTGATCGGACACCAGCCGTGCGGTGGTTTCACCCCATGGGCGAGTCAGACGGCCGCGAGCCAGCGGGCTCCACGGCAGCACCGCGATGCCTTCGGCGGCGCACAGTGGATGCATTTCGCGCTCTTCCTCACGTTGAATCAGGTTGTACTGGTCCTGCATGCTGACAAACCGCGTCCAGCCGTGCAGATCGGCGGTGTACAGCGCTTTGGCGAATTGCCAGGCATACATCGACGACGCGCCTATATAGCGCGCTTTACCGGCCCTGACCACGTCATGCAGTGCTTCCAGCGTTTCTTCAATGGGCGTTTCATAATCCCAACGGTGGATTTGCAGCAGATCGACATAGTCGGTGCCCAATCGTTGCAGGCTGTCGTCGATAGACTGCATGATTTTGGCGCGCGACAACCCGCGTTCCAGATTACTCAGGGGGAAATAGACTTTGGTGGCGATCACCACGTCATCACGGCGCGCGTAATCCCTCAGCGCCCGGCCGACGATCTCCTCGCTGCTGCCGTCTGAGTAGCTGTTGGCGGTGTCGAAGAAATTGATGCCGGCATCCAGTGCCTGCTTCAGCAGCGGACGGCTGCTTTCTTCCGGCAGCGTCCAGGCGTGATTGCCGCGGTTGGGTTCACCGTAGGTCATACAACCCAGGCAGATGCGCGAGACGTTCAGATCGGTGTTACCCAGTTTCAGATACTTCATGCTTGCCTCCCAGTGTCAGCACAGATCTATAACTGTAGTGGATTATCGGGATGACTGAGACGAAAAACGCCCCCGCAAAGCGGAGGCGTCGGTCAATCAGGCGCGAGGATTATTGCGCCAGCCAGGCTTCAATTTGTCGCCGTATGCCGGCGGCGTCCAGGCCCAAATCGACTCGAACCTCTTCCTGGCTGCCTTGCGACACAAAGCTGTCCGGCAGGCCGATATTCAGTACCGGCACTGCGCGGCGTTTGGCCATCAGCAGCTCGTTCACGCCACTGCCGGCACCGCCCATAATGGCGTTCTCTTCCAGCGTGACCAGCACCTCGTGGCTGGCAGTCAGCTCCAGCACCAGCTGTTCGTCCAGCGGTTTCACGAAGCGCATATCCACCAGGGTGGCATTGATGTCTTCAGCCACTTTAGCGGCTTCCTGCAGCAGGGTACCGAAGTTCAGAATCGCGACCTTTTCGCCTGCCCGGCGCACCACGCCTTTGCCGATCGGCAACGCGGCAAGCGGTTCCAGCGTCGCACCGGTGCCGTTACCACGCGGATAGCGGACGGCGCTTGGGCCTTCGTTATAGTGATAGCCGGTGTACAGCATCTGGCGGCATTCGTTCTCATCACTTGGCGTCATGATCACCATGGTCGGGATACAGCGCATGAACGACAGATCGAACGCTCCCTGGTGAGTCTGGCCGTCGGCGCCGACGATACCGCCGCGATCGATGGCAAACATCACCGGCAGTTTTTGGATCGCCACATCGTGGATCAGTTGATCGTAAGCGCGCTGCAGGAAGGTGGAGTAAATCGCCACCACCGGTTTGTAGCCGCCAATCGCCAGACCGGCGGCAAAGGTGACCGCATGCTGTTCGGCAATGGCGACGTCAAAGTATTGCTGCGGATAGTCACGAGAGAACTGCACCATGCCGGAGCCTTCGCGCATTGCCGGAGTAATGGCCATCAGAGAGCTGTCTTTGGCAGCGGTTTCGCACAGCCAGTCACCGAAGATTTTTGAATAGGACGGTTGACCGCCGGCACTTTTCGGCAAGGTGCCGCTGGCCGGATCGAATTTCGGCACTGCGTGGAAGCTGATCGGATCTTTTTCCGCCGGCGCGTAACCCCGGCCCTTTTTGGTCATGATGTGCAGCAACTGCGGGCCTTTCAGATCACGCATGTTTTTCAGCGTGGCGACCAGCCCCTGGACATCGTGGCCGTCAACCGGGCCGATATAGTTAAAGCCCAGCTCTTCGAACAGCGTGCCCGGCACCACCATGCCTTTCAGGTGTTCTTCGGTGCGTTTGACCAACTCTTTGATGGGCGGCAGGCCGGACAGCACTCTTTTGCCGCCTTCGCGCAGGGTGGAATAGAGTTTGCCGGAAAGCAGTTGCGCCAGATGATTGTTCAGCGCGCCCACGTTTTCGGAAATCGACATTTCGTTATCGTTCAGCACCACCAGCATATCCGGGTTGATGTCCCCGGCGTGGTTCATGGCTTCAAACGCCATGCCGGCGGTGATCGCGCCGTCGCCAATCACGCAGACCGTGCGGCGATTCTTGCCTTCACGCTCCGCGGCAACCGCCATGCCGAGGCCGGCGCTGATCGAGGTAGACGAGTGGCCAACCGACAGCACGTCATATTCACTCTCAGCACGCCAGGGAAAAGGGTGCAGGCCGTCTTTCTGGCGGATGGTGGAAATCCTGTCGCGACGGCCGGTCAGAATTTTATGCGGGTAGGCCTGGTGGCCAACGTCCCATACCAGATGATCGAAGGGGGTGTTGTAAACATAGTGCAATGCCACCGTCAGTTCGACGGTACCCAGCCCGGACGCAAAGTGGCCGCTGGAGCGGCTGACGCTGTCCAGCAGGTATTGCCGCAGTTCGTCACACAGCTTCGGCAGGCTCTCTTTTGGCAGCGAGCGGAGTTCATCGGGATTTTCCACTAGCGCCAAGGTCGGGTATTTGGCTATATCAAGACTCATTCGATACTCATATCAGAGGAGTTAACGTCACACGTTAATTGTCGCGTTCAATAATGAAGCTGGCTAACGCTCGCAATGGCGCTGTGTTATAAGATTGCGCTGCCAAAGTGTCTAATGCAGCTAAAGCTTCCTGATAGAGATCCCACGCTTTTGCTTTCGCGCTGTCAAGCCCGAGCAAAGCTGGATAGGTGCTCTTTCCGTGTTGCTGGTCCGCTCCCTGGCGTTTACCGATTTTCTCGGTTTCGCCGACAACGTCCAAAATGTCATCCTGTACCTGAAACGCTAGGCCGATCGCCGCAGCGTAACGGTCAAGCTGCGGCAGCGCTGCACGGCCAGGCTCACCGGCGGCCAAAGCCCCAAGGCGAACCGCCGCGCGGATTAATGCGCCGGTCTTGTGGCGGTGTATCTGTTCCAGCGCAGGCAGATCAATTTGCCGGCCTTCAGCCTCAAGATCCAACGACTGGCCACCGCACATGCCGGCAACGCCGCTGGCGGTCGCCAGTTCGGACACCATGGCCAGTCGATCGCGCAGCGCCACGTCGGGCATGTCGGCATCGGCCAGAATGGAAAATGCCAGCGTCTGCAGTGCATCACCCGCCAGGATCGCGCTGGCTTCACCAAATTTGATATGGCAGGTAGGCTGACCGCGACGCAGATCGTCATCGTCCATTGCCGGAAGATCGTCGTGGATCAACGAATAGGCATGAATGCATTCTACCGCAGCGGCCGGCACATCCAAATTATTCAGTGAAACGCCAAACATCTGCCCGGTGGTATACACCAGGAACGGGCGCAGACGTTTGCCGCCCAGCAGCGCGCCGTGGCGCATGGCGGCCACCATGTTGCCTTCATTGAACGGCAGCGGCGCGATAAAATCCAGCAGCGCGCGGTCGGCCCGCTGGCGAAAAGCCTGTAACTGCTCAGAAAAAGCGGGCTGTTGGACGATCTCAGACATGACGATTACTCTGCATCCGGGGTGAAAGGCGCCAGCGCGGCGTCATCGGCGCTGTCGTTAAGTAAAATTTGCACACGCTGCTCGGCCTGTTGCAGCTTCTGTTGGCCCTGACGCGCCAGCTGAACGCCGCGTTCGAATTCATTCAGAGCGTCTTCCAGCGGTAACTCACCCGATTCCAGACGCGTCACGATGTTTTCCAGTTCGCTGAGGGAACTTTCAAAGCTGATGCTTTGCTCTGTACTGTCTGATTGTGCAGGTTTTTTCGGCATAATTTTCTTTTTACATCATCATGTGAACAGTGGCGCCAGAGCCTATCCTAGCGGATTTTGATTAGCAAATCATGGCGCGCATGTGTGGTTTTGTGCACCGGGCTTCACCAGATAGTGATATACTCTGCGCCGCAAATGCGATTGATAAAACATTCGGCACTGCCGTTGGTTTTATCAATCGCATATACATTGTAAATCCTTTTCCCTCGTAATTCTGACAATAAAGACCGCCATGAAGTTTATCATTAAATTGTTCCCGGAAATCACCATCAAGAGTCAATCTGTGCGCTTGCGCTTTATCAAGATTCTCTCGACCAATATCCGCAACGTCCTGAAGCAGTATGATGAAACGCTGGCGGTTGTCCGTCACTGGGATCATATCGAAGTTCGCGCCAAAGATGAAAATCAGCGGCCGGTGATTGCCGACGCGCTGACGCGCATTCCCGGTATCCACCATATTCTGGAAGTGGAAGACCGCGGCTACACCGATATCCACCATATTTTCGAGCAGACGCTGGAAGCTTACCGCGAGCAGTTGGAGGGTAAGACCTTCTGCGTGCGTGTTAAGCGCCGCGGCAAGCAAGACTTCAACTCGCAGGACGTGGAACGTTACGTTGGCGGCGGTTTGAACCAGCACATCGAAAGTGCGCGCGTTAAGCTGTCGCACCCGCAGGTGACGGTCAATCTGGAAATCGAAGATGACAAACTGATGCTGGTAAAAGCGCGCCGCGAAGGCATCGGCGGTTACCCGGTGGGCACCCAGGAAGACGTGCTGTCGCTGATTTCCGGCGGTTTCGACTCGGGCGTTTCCAGCTATATGCTGATGCGTCGCGGTTGCCGCGTACATTACTGCTTCTTCAATCTGGGCGGTGCGGCGCATGAGATTGGCGTCAAGCAGGTGGCGTATTATCTGTGGAACCGCTTTGCCAGCTCGCACAAGGTGCGCTTTGTCGCCATCGATTTCGAACCCGTGGTCGGCGAGATCCTGGAAAAGGTCGACGATGGCCAGATGGGCGTGGTGCTCAAACGCATGATGGTGCGTGCCGCCTCGCAAGTTGCGGAACGTTATGGCGTACAGGCGCTGGTCACCGGTGAGGCGCTGGGTCAGGTGTCCAGCCAGACGCTGACTAATCTGCGTTTGATCGACAATGCGTCCGATACCCTGATCCTGCGTCCGCTGATTTCGCACGACAAAGAACACATCATCAAAGTGGCGCGTGAAATCGGCACCGAAGACTTTGCCAAGACCATGCCGGAATACTGTGGTGTGATCTCGAAAAGCCCGACGGTAAAAGCGATCAAAGCCAAAATTGAAGAAGAGGAAAGTCACTTCGATTTTTCCATTCTCGATCGCGTGGTGAGTGAAGCGAAGAATGTCGATATCCGTACCATCGCCGAACAGGCGCAGGAACAGGTTGCTGAAGTAGAAACCGTGGCGGCCTTTGGCGCTGACGACGTGATCCTGGATATCCGTTCTAATGACGAGCAGGAAGAGAAGCCGTTGAAGCTGGAACAGGTTGAGGTGAAACCGCTGCCGTTCTACAAACTCAGCACGCAGTTTGGCGATCTGGATCAGAGCAAAACTTACCTGCTGTACTGTGATCGTGGCGTGATGAGCCGCCTGCAGGCGCTGTACCTGCTGGAGCAGGGGTTCACCAATGTGAAGGTTTACCGCCCTTAAATCCACTTCATACTTGAAGCTGCAACTGTGTTGGCTGCATGCGCTCACCCCGGTCACTTACTCAAGTAAGCTCCCGGGGATTCCCGCACTAGCCGCCTGGTTGCAGCTCGAATTATTTTGTGGATTATCTATTTTAACCTCAGAACTGATGCTTACTAATCGCGGAAATCGTACATCCCCGGAATCAGCACCAGCTGCGCTGCTATTTCCGCCGCTTTGGCCTTACCCAGCAGCAAATCAATCAACTTCAGCGCAAACTCCATCGACGTTCCCGGCCCCTGGCTGGTGAGCAGGTTGACGCGTGCGTCGTATACCACGCGCCGCTCCATCCATTTGTCTGCCGGGATCTGATCTTTCAATCCGGGGAAGCCGGTCATATTGCCGATGGGGAACAGATCGTGGTGTTGCAGCACCAAGGCCGGTGCCGCACAGATAGCGGCGACGATGTTGCCCTGCAGATGCATCTGACGCACTTTCTCTACCAACAGCGGGCTGTCGCGAAAACACTCGGCGCCTTTCAGGCCGCCGGGCAGCACGATGGCATCGAAGGGATCGTCCACAATCGACACCAGCGGCGCGTCCGCCAGCAGCTTTACGCCGCGCGAGCAGACGATAGTCAGGTCACCGTCGCCGGCCACGCTGGCGGTGGTGACTTTCACGCCCGCTCGTACCAGAAGATCGATGGTAGTGACGGCTTCGGTTTCTTCGCTACCAGGTGCCAGGCAGACCAGCGCCGATACGCTCATATTCATTTTCCTTTCGCTTAATCAGTTCAAACAACCGCGCGTTCTCCGGCAGAATCATGCCGTGGCTGCGCGCGCGGCGCAGCAGGTAGCCGGTAATGTAGTCGATCTCGGTATGCCGCTGGGTGCGGACATCCTGCAGCATCGAAGAGATGTTATCTGCGGTGCTCTGAATCACTTCCATCACGTATTGCCGCAGCCCTTCGCATGAGGTGTGGTAGCCTTCCATTTCCATCACGCCGGAGACTTCGCGGCACAGGGTTTCGATTTGCTCCGGGTAACGCTGCAATTCGCCATTACGGCAGTCATACAGCGCCGTAAGGGGGTTAATCACGCAGTTGACCGCCAGCTTGCGCCAGTTTGCCGACGCAATGTTGTTGTGCCAGGCCACATCGGGCAAAGCCTGATGCAACATTTCCGCCAGATGGCTGAGATGTATCGCCGCCGGCGATGTCGGGCCGATATGGGTGGTGCCGCCGGCAACATGGATAATGGTGCTGCCTTCGCGCCTTGCCGCGTGGGTCGTGGTGCCCTGCAATATGGGCTGGCTGTTTGCCGGCAGTTCATCCTGGGTGCCCATGCCGTTATGCAGCAGCAGTATGGCGCAACGCGGGTTCAACCTGGGCAGCAGCGCGCTGACGGCGCTGGAAACCTGCCAGGCTTTCAGCGTGACCAGCAACAGTTCGCTTTGGGCCAGATGTTCGGGATCGTTGGTGGGCAAATTACGGTTGAACGAGGTGCCCTCAGGCTCAATCACGTTCACTGCGCAGAAGGGTTGCGGTACCCGCAGCCATCCTTGTACGTCGTGGCCCTGCTGATAAAGCCTGGAGAGCCACAGTTGTCCGAGCGCACCGCAACCAAGAATAGTTATTTTCATTCAGTCTCCTTGGGGTAACGGGAATACCGCTCAATTACTGTCGTATAATTATAGACTTTTCTGCTATCCGGCGAGATATCTGTCGGTAGGCTTAGCGGATTTTGCCTGAGGCGCTAAAGCGGTTATCATGCTCGGCATCGAAATCGCCTATCGCATTAGGCTCTAATTCAGGAGGAAGAAGTATGCCATCTTTCGACATTGTTTCCGAAATTGATATGCAGGAAGTGCGTAACGCCGTTGAGAACGCCACACGCGATCTCGGCACCCGTTGGGATTTCCGCAACGTGCCGGCCAGTTTTGAGCTGAACGAAAAAGATGAAAGCATCAAAGTCGCCAGCGAATCTGATTTCCAGGTGCAGCAACTGCTCGATATTCTGCGTGAGAAACTGAGCAAGCGCAGTATCGATGGCGGCGCGCTGGAGATCCCGGACGAAATGACCCACAGCGGCAAAACCTACAGCGTGGAAGCCAAGCTGAAACAGGGTATTGAAACCACCCAGGCGAAGAAAATCGTCAAGCTGATCAAAGACAGCAAGCTGAAGGTGCAGGCACAAATTCAGGGTGATGAAGTCCGCGTTACCGGCAAGTCACGCGACGATCTGCAAGGGGTGATGGCGCTGGTGCGCGGTGCCGATCTGGGGCAACCGTTCCAGTTCAAAAACTTCCGCGATTAACTTTTCCGCGACGATATTACCAAGGGCCAGCAAGCTGGCCCTTTCTATTACGACAGCTACAGCGAATTTACCAGAGCTTCCAGCTGACCGCGGTTGGTCTGTTTGGTATCGACCTTCACGTAGGCGCTGCGCTCTTCGGGCACTACTATCGCTTCCGCCACGCCAGGCTGGGCCTTCAGACGGCTTTCCAGCGCAGAATCCTTCACCGCCAGTTCCGACAACGTAATGCGCAGGCTGCTGACGTACGGCGGTTCTTGCATGGTGCTGCTGATCAGGAACCAAACGGCGGCGATAACCGCACCGGCGATAAACACCAAGCCGGCGCCCTGCAGGCCATACAACAAGCCGCCCAGGCTGCCGCCAATCGCCACGCCGATAAACTGGCTGGTGGAGTAAACCCCCATAGCGGTACCCTTGTAGCCGGCCGGCGATTCTTTGCTGATCAGCGAAGGCAGAATCGCTTCCATCACGTTAAAGGCCATGAAGAACAGCTGCACGCCGGCAATGATGCCCCACAGATGGGCGCCGGACAGCCACAACAGCACTTCGGCACAGAACAGAACCGCCACGCAGCCCATAAACACCTGCTTCATGCGGCGTTTCATTTCGGCATAAATGATAAAGGGCACCACGGCGGCAAAAGAAACCAGCATGGTGACCAAATAGACGATCCAATGCTGGCTCGGCGCCAAACCGGCTTTTTCCATCGCCAGCGGCAGCGCCACGAAGCTGGACATCAGCAGAATATGCAGACACATGATGCCGAAATTCAGCTTCAGCAGGCGGGAGTTGCTCAGCACCTTGCTGAAACTGCCGCTCACTATGCTGGATTCACGGTTCAGCACGTGGCTGTCTGCGGACGGCACCACCGCCAGGGTAATCACGATACCGGCCAAGGCCAGCACGGCAATCATCCAAAATAGCGCATGCAGGCCGAAAGCATGGGTGACGATTGGGCCGACCACCATGGCAATGGCAAAGGTGATGCCGAAGCTGACGCCGATAAACGCCATCGCCTTGGTGCGGTTCTGCTCGCGGGTCAGGTCTGACAGCAACGCCATCACTGCCGCCGCGATAGCGCCGGAGCCCTGTAATGCACGGCCTAGGATAACGCCCCAAATGGAGTCGGTGACGGCGGCAATCACGCTGCCCAGCGCAAAGATCAATAGCCCGCCGACGATCAGCGGCTTGCGGCCGATGCGGTCGGAAATCAGGCCGAAGGGGATCTGAAACACCGCTTGTGCCAGGCCGTAAATGCCGATGGCGATACCGATCAGCGTTTCGCTGGCGCCGTTCAACGCCATACCGTAGGTGGTCAGTACCGGCAGCACCATAAACATGCCAAGCATGCGCAGTGAAAATACCGTTCCTAATCCCCAGGTCGCCCGTCGTTCCTGCGGGGTCATTGCATTGTCGTTCATTAAAACCTCATTAAAAGCCATTCCAGCAGGTTATCGGCGATAACGCCTGGTGGGATAGCTTCTGAAAAGCTGCGTCATTTTAGTGTGAAGGGCAGGGGGGGTAAATCGAATGTTGTTTAACAGATATTACAGTTCGGCGGCTTTTCGGCGAGACAAATAAAATGGGCCGCTAAGCGGCCCATTCACAGACGATTTGGCTTACCAGACGTAAGTCATCAGCGTTTCTGGCGATGCCGTTGCGCTGAAGTCGATAGACATCATTACGCTCAGCGAAGTGATGGCAACAATGGAGAACACAAACAGCTTGCGCGCCCAGATGCTGTCATTTTCTGTTTTGTAACCACGCAGCGCCATACCCAGCCACCATACGCTTACCGCCGCAGCGACGATCAGGTATTTGTAGCCGGCGTAGCCGCTCAGGGTCAGCATCAGCGTAGCAATCATAAACGCCAAGATGTAGACCGTGATGTGGTTCTTCGCCACGGAAATACCTTTGACCACCGGTAGAACCGGAATGTTGGCCGCCTGGTAATCTTTAAAGCGGAAGATGGCAATCGCGTAGGAATGCGGCATCTGCCACAGGCTAAAGATAGCCAGCAGGATCAACGCACCGGCATCAAACTCGTTGGTCACCGCGCAATAACCGATAACCGGTGGCGCAGCGCCCGACAGGCTGCCGATCAGTGTGCCGTATACCGAGTGGCGTTTCATGTACAGGCTATAAACGCCGACATAAACCACGAAGCCCATCACCGCCAGCCACATGGCCAGCGGGTTGGCGCCGATATACAGCAACACAAAGCCCGCAATACCCAAAACGGTAGCATAAACCAGGGTCACACTCGGCGCGATCAGGCCTTTCACCAGCACCCGGTTCTTCGTTCTCTCCATTTTCTTGTCGATGTCGCGGTCAATGTAGTTGTTAAACACACAGCCCGAAGCGACAACCAACGAGACACCCACCAGGGTGGCGAGAAACAGGGGATAATCGATGCTTCCTTTGGAAGCGAGCAGAAATCCCCCTACGACAGAAATTAAATTGCCGAAAATAATTCCTGGTTTAGTTACTTGCAGGTATTGCTTAATCATCACGTGCAGCTCGACTCTTTAACTGACCATCATATTGATGTTGAGGTTGTACATAATCCAGAGTGAACCCACAACAACGATACCGATGATCATAGCGGTGAACAGCAATGCCACCAGGTTCCAGCGCTCTTCCGATGAGGTATTCATGTGCAGGAAGTAAATCAGGTGAACAATCACCTGAATGACTGCCATGCCGACTACAACCGCCAGGATGGTTGAGTGAGAGGCTGTGCCGCTCATCACCATCGCAAATGGAATCACCGTCAGGATGATCGACAGGATAAAGCCGATCAGATATGACTTAACGCTACCGTGGCTTGCGCCGCCGTGAGAAGTTTCATGGGATGAATGGCTCATGACATAACCCCCAGCAGGTAAACAACGGTAAATACGCAGATCCAGACCACGTCGAGGAAGTGCCAGAACAGGCTCAGACACATCAGACGGGTTTTGTTGGTTGAAGTCAGGCCACGCTTGCTCACCTGAATCATCATGATGATGATCCAAACCAGACCGGTAGACACGTGCAGACCGTGAGTAGCAACCAGTGCGAAGAAGCCGGACAGGAACGCGCTGCGATCCGGACCGAAGCCTTCGGCGATCAGATGATGGAATTCATAGATTTCCATCGCTACGAAGCCCAGACCGAACAGGAAGGTCAGGAACAGCCAGGTATTAACGCTGCCAACCTTGCCTTTGTTCATGCCGATCATCGCCATACCGTAGGTGATGGAGCTGAACAACAGCAGGAAGGTTTCAACCAGGACAAACTTCAGATCGAAGATGTCTTTGCCAGAGGGACCGCCGGCGGTCCCGTTCACCAGTACTGCATAAGTCGCGAACAAGCTCGCAAACAAAATACAGTCGCTCATCAGGTAGATCCAGAATCCGAAGACTTTGGTCTCGCCTGCGTCATGGTGCCCATGCTCTGCATGGGCTGCGTTATGGTTAGTCAGAGTATCAGTTGACATGTTTCACGCCTGCTTTGCTGATTTGTTCATAGTGTTGGTTCTCAATGCGCTCGATTTCATCAACCTGCACATAGTAATCAACATCTTCATCGAAGCTCTTGGCAATCCAGGTCACGATCATACCTACGAAGGCAGCGATCGCCATCCACCAGATGTCCCAGATCATCGCGAAACCGAATACCAGGCTGAAGCCAGCGATAATCACACCGGCGCCGGTATTTTTCGGCATATGAATCGGTTCATACTTAGCCGGTTTCTTATAGGCTTCGCCTTTTTCTTTCATGTCCCAGAATTCATCACGGTCATGAATCTGCGGCACTACGGCAAAGTTATAGAACGGCGGTGGAGACGAGGTAGACCACTCCAACGTACGAGCGCCCCATGGGTCACCGGTCAGATCGCGGTTCTGCTCGCGGTCACGCACGCTGACGAAGATCTGGATCAGTTGGCACAGAATACCGCAGGCAATCAGCGCTGCACCGCCAGCCGCTACCAGCAGCAGTGGGTGGAACTCAGGGTTGATGTTCTGGCTGATACGACGAGTCATACCCATAAAGCCCAGAGCATACAGCGGCATAAAGGCCACGAAGAAACCGATGATCCAGAACCAGAACGCGCGGATGCCCCATTTTTCGTTCAGCGTGAAGCCGAAGGATTTAGGGAACCAGTAAGTCAGGCCGGCGAAGCAACCGAACACCACACCACCGATGATAACGTTATGGAAGTGGGCAATCAGGAACAGACTGTTGTGCAGCACGAAGTTCGCGCCCGGAACGGCCAGCAGCACGCCGGTCATCCCACCCACGGAGAAGGTGATGATGAAGCCGATGGTCCACAGCATTGCCGAGTTGAACTGAATACGGCCCTGGTACATGGTGAACAGCCAGTTGAAGATTTTCACCCCGGTAGGGATGGAAATGATCATGGTGGCGATACCGAAGAAGGCGTTGACGTTCGCGCCGGACCCCATGGTAAAGAAGTGGTGCAGCCATACGATGAACGACAGAACGGTAATCGCGATGGTTGCCCATACCAGTGAGGTATAGCCGAACAGGCGTTTTCTGGAGAAGGTCGCGGTCACTTCGGAGAACACACCGAACACCGGCAGCACCAGAATATACACCTCTGGGTGACCCCAGGCCCAAATCAGGTTGATGTACATCATCATGTTGCCGCCCATATCATTGGTAAAGAAATGGGTGCCCAGATAGCGATCCAGGGTCAGCAACGCGATGGTGACGGTCAGAATTGGGAAAGAAACGATGATCAGGACGTTAGTACACAGCGCCGCCCAGGTGAACACCGGCATCTTCATCAGAGGCATGCCAGGGGCACGCATCTTCATGATGGTGGCGAAGAAGTTCACGCCGGTCAACAGGGTACCCAGACCGGAAATCTGCAGACTCCAGATCCAGTAATCGACCCCGACGCCAGGACTGTATTCCTTGCCCGACAGCGGCGGATAAGCCAGCCAACCGGTCTGCGCGAACTCACCAACCCCCAGAGAGATGTTGATCAGCACTACGCCCACCACGAAGAACCAGAAGCTCAGGGAGTTCAGGAACGGGAAGGCAACGTCACGGGCGCCGATTTGCAACGGAACCACAACGTTCATCAGACCAACCACGAAAGGCATCGCCATGAAGAAGATCATGATTACGCCGTGAGCGGTAAAGATTTGGTCGTAGTGGTGCGGCGGCAGGAACCCGGCCTCGCCGGCGGACGCAAGCGCCTGCTGGCTACGCATCATGATGGCATCGGCGAAACCACGCAGCAACATAACCATTGCCACGATGATGTACATGATACCAATTTTTTTGTGGTCGACCGAAGTCAGCCAATCGCTCCACAGCCATTTCCATTTGCCGAAATAGGTTATCAGAGCCAGCAGAGCCAGGCCCCCGATAACAATTGCAGCAACGGTGATCATGATGATCGGTTCGTGGTACGGAACCGCATCAAGTGTTAATTTTCCCAACATCAGATTATTCCTCGGCTCCGGCGTGAGCATGCTCACTCATGTCCATACCCTGGCTCATGTCCATGCCTTCATGCGCGGTAGCGCCTTTGTGCATGTTCATGTCACCCATGAATTTGCCAATAGTTTCTTTGAACAAATTCGGTTTGACACTGGAGAAGTACTCGACCGGGTTGTTTTCACTCGGCTCTGCCAGTTTGTTAAAGTCGCTGGTGGCGTTAAGGTTATTCGACGATGCTTTCACCTTGGCAACCCACTGATCGAAGTCGCCTTCGGTTGGGGTGACAATAGCGGTGAATTTCATGCCGGAGAACCCGCGACCGCTGAAGCTACTGGAAATACCGTCGTATTTGCCTGCTTCGTTGCCGATAAGGTGCAGTTTGGTCTGCATCCCGGCCATCGCATAAATCTGCCCACCTAACTGAGGAATAAAGAACGAGTTCATTACCGAGTTAGAGGTGATCTTGAATTCGACTGGAACATCTTTCGGGAAAGCCAATTCATTAACGGTTGCGATGCCTTGTTCTGGATAGATAAACAACCATTTCCAGTCGAGCGACACCACTTCGATCGTCATCGGCTTCTTGTCAGTGACAATCGGCTTGAACGGATCAAGTTCGTGGGTAGTCTTCCAGGTAATGGTGCCAAGGATGGCGATGATAATGATAGGAATGGTCCAGACGACCGCTTCGATCTTGTTGGAATGTGACCAGTTCGGACTGTACTTGGCGTCTTTGTTGGAAGCACGGTACTTCCAGGCAAAAGCGAACGCCATAAAGATAACCGGTATCACCACGATCAACATCAGCGCGATTGCAGTGATAATCAGTGTCCGTTGCTCAACACCAATTGCTCCTTTGGGGTTCATCAATACCATATTGCAACCACTGAGCATTACAGTAGATGCAATTAATGACATCATCCCAATACTTTTATTGTATTTCTTAAGTCTCATCTAACGACCTCAATTACAAAGGCTCTATTGTCGTTTCATGTGTGCGGGCATTTTACGGGAAGGTTGCAGTACTGTAAACATGCTTAAGGGAGTGTCAGCGCCTTGTTGACACTTTCTGTTAAGGGGGTCACAGATGTAACCTTACGTGACAATTTACCAATGGCAACAACGCGTTGGCGAGCTGAATCGTGCCGGGCAGGCTCTATGTTAAGGAAAACTAACGGTATGCTGATTTTGGCACATTAACCTGCCGTATTTTAAATACGAAGGAAAGGTTTATATAATGTAAAATAATTGTGTATTTAAAGTGACGGTAATTTTATTTCCGAGCGTTTTGCTCGGATAAAAAAATAATTTTAACGGCAATTCTGTTTTTTTAAGAAAAATAAACTCATCACGTTGATGCATTTTTGCCGACCGGTGCTATGACCGGTCGGCAATATCAGGCCAGCTTGGTGCGGCGCAGCGCCAGATAGTCAAGCAGGCTGCCCATCGCGATGCCCACCAGGCTCAGTGCGGCGCCAGTTTGCAGCAGGAGGTCGGCCAGGTTCGGCAAGGCACTCCAGTCGAGCGCGTTGGTAATCAACAGAATCAGCCAGACCCCCAGCAGCGAGCAGCCCAAAGTCAACAGACGCAGTGCCCAGCGGTAGAGTTGACGGAACTCGGTACGCGGCATGAAGTTGTCGGTGCGCTGGGTATATTCCAGCGTTTGACGGCACAGGCGCAACAGCAGCAGGCCTGGCAGGGCGGCTGCGATCGAGAATAAATAAAACAGCGGCCAGCCGTGCGCCTCAACGAACCAACCGGCAATCGGGCCAACATAGACGCGGCCGACGGCGGACAGCGCCGACAACAGGGCGAATTGGGTGGCGGAAAACGACTTGTTGCACAACGTCATCAGCAGCGCGACAAAGGCCGCAGTGCCCATGCCGCCGCACAGGTTTTCCAGGAAGATGGCGCTGCCCATCGTCATGATGTTCTTGTCGGTGACCGCCAGGATCCAGTAACCGAGATTGGACACCGCCTGGAGAATGCCGAACAGCATCAGAGCGCGGAACAGACTAAGGCGTTGCATCAGCACGCCGCCAAACAGCGCGCCGACGATGGTGGCGAACAGGCCGAGAGTCTTGTTGACCAGCCCGACCTCCCCGGCGTCAAAGCCCACGCCGCGGATCAGGAACGTAGTGCTCAGGCTGCCGGCAAAGGCGTCGCCCATCTTGTACATGACTATCAGCAGCAAAATCAGCCAGGCATTGTTCCGTGCAAAGAAATCGCGTAGCGGGGCGACGACCGCCTGCTCCATGGAGCGCGGTGCCGGAATGCCATCGTCCGGCTCGGGGGCCAGCAGGGTGGCGACGATACCAATCAGCATCAGCCCGGCCATCAGCCAATAGGTTGATTGCCAACCTAAATAGCGATCTGCCAGCCACAGCGCCAAGCCGCCGGAAACCAGCATCGCCAGCCGGTAGCCGAGAACGGAGATCGCCGCCCCCGCGCCGCGTTCTTCGGCGCTTAGCAGGTCGGTTTTATACGCATCGAAAACAATATCCTGCGAGGCGGAACAGAACGCCACCAGCACCGCCAATGCCGCCAGCCACCACAGATGTTGCGCCGGCTGCATGAAGCCCATGGCCACAATCGACACCACCAGCAGCAACTGACTGATCAGCAGCCAGCCACGACGCCGCCCAAGGAATGGCGGGGTGTAGCGGTCCATAAAGGGCGACCACAGAAATTTGAATACATAGGCTTGACCGACCAGTGAAAAAATACCGATGGTTTTCAGATCGATGTTTTCGACGGTCATCCAGGCTTGCAGCGTGCCGGAGGTCAGCGCCAGCGGCAAACCCGAGGCAAAGCCCAGCAGCAGGAGAATGGCGGAGTTACGCTGGGTGAAGATATTCAGATACTGTTTCGACATGATTTCCCTGTCTGTGCCGCCCGATGGCTCAGGCGGCACAAAGTATTCGCGGATTAACGCGCGTTCTGCTTGATGAAGTCGTTGACGCTGGTGTCTTGCGCCATATCGGCAATAACGTCGCCCAATACGGTGTTAACCGCGTTGGTGATTTTCTCGTTGGTCGCAGTGAAAGCACCCTGCACGTTATAAGTGGAGCGGTAGTTTTTCACCTGCTTGTTGCCGTTTTTCGCTTGAGCGGTGATCGAAATATCGGCCTTGGTGGTGATGTTGTAGCGCAGGTTGCCTTCGGAGACGTCTGCATACAGGTTGTTCACCACGATTTGCAGATCAACCGCGCCATCGGCGCCGATCATGTAACCGCGCGCGCCCATTTGTTTCTCCAGCACTTCCTGCAGCAGGAAGCGTAGATCGCGCGATGGCGTAAGGGTAACGAGCTGGCCGTCGCGATTCACTTTCGCCAACGCTTGGTCCTGGCGCTGATCTGCACCGTTAATGCTGACAGTTACGCCCTGCAGCGTTGGATCCTGCTGCGGCAGTACGATCTTGGGCGTGACGTTCAGGGTGTTGCTGCTGGTAGCACAACCGGCCAGCATCAGAGCGGCCAACAGTGGAAGGCAAAGTTTTTTTAACATAGTTACTGTCTCATTCTCGATGGATTTTAAGCCGACTCAAACTGCTGATGATAGAGAGGCCGGTTTGAGTAAACTTTCTGTAATAATCAGAGCGGGATAGCCAACAACGAATTGTCGACATCATAGCATCGCCGCCGGCCGGGGGAAGTGCAGAACGCACCGGAGTGACAAATTTTTACCTGCCGTTGATAAAAACATGCTTTTTTGACCGTCTCAATCAGATAAACCTCAAGCGATAGCGGATGTTGGCGATTTTTGGCGGGCGGCGAAGAGAAATTTACGTGATGAATAGTCTAAAAGGGGTGAAACCGGCTAATATTGAAATAGATGGGCACGGTCCTCTGCCGGTGTAGTAAGGAGATCCTATGATTCGCGAGCAAATAGAAGCAAAGTTAAGGGCGGCATTTGAGCCCGCGTATCTGGAAGTCGTTGATGAAAGCTATCGTCATAACGTTCCGGCGGGTTCAGAAAGCCATTTTAAGGTGGTGTTGGTCAGCGATCGCTTTGTCGGAGAACGTTTCCTGACGCGTCACCGTTCGATTTACGGCGTGCTGTCGGAGGAGTTGGCCGATGGCGTACACGCCCTGGCGTTACATACTTACACGCTGAAAGAGTGGGAAGGGCTGCAGGATACTGTGCCGGCTTCCCCCCCTTGTCGCGGGGCCGGTACGTTGGCCTGACAGGTAAATTTGCAGTATCAGTGGAACTTTAACCACGAATTAGGGTATTACTACTGACGAATTTTGGGACGGCCTGCGGGCCGTTTCTGTTTTTGACGACGACACAGCCGATGCGCAATGCAGCTAAGGCCAGGTCGGTTTCGGCGGTCTTTTGGCGATCAAATCGGCAAAAGTGTGAGTTTTAGCGCGCCGGTGCCGCCTTGCTTTCCTCGACTCGCTTCGCTTGCGCCGCTATAATGTCGCGTCTTATTTTTCCGGAATGGTTTCGGGACGCTTCAGTCATCAGGGAATTCGGTTCTGTAATGTAGCCGTCCTGGTTCTTGGAACGGAGTTGACCGAGCACTGTGATTTTTTTGAGGTAACAAGATGCAAGTTTCTGTAGAAACCACTCAAGGCCTTGGGCGCCGTCTCTCTATTACTGTACCCGCTGATACTATTAATCAGGCTGTTAAAAAAGAGCTGATCAAAGCAGCGAAAAGCGTTCGTATCGACGGTTTCCGTAAAGGCCATGTGCCGATGAACATCGTTGAGCAGCGTTATGGCGCCTCCGTTCGCCAGGACGTGCTGGGCGAAGCGATGCAACGCAGCTTTGTTGACGCGATCATCAAAGAAAAAATTAACCCGGCTGGCGCACCAAACTACGTGCCGGGCGAGTATAAAGAAGGTGAAGACTTCACTTTCGCGGTTGAATTCGAAGTGTATCCTGAAGTTGAGCTGAAAGGCCTGGATGCGATCGAAGTTGAGAAACCAGTGGTTGACGTTAACGATGCTGACGTTGACACCATGCTGGACACTCTGCGCAAGCAGCAGGCGACCTGGAAAGACAGCGATCGCGCAGCGCAGGCTGAAGACCGCGTAACCGTTGACTTCACCGGTTCTATCGACGGTGAAGAGTTCGAAGGTGGCAAAGCCTCTGACTTCGTACTGGCCATGGGCCAGGGCCGCATGATCCCAGGCTTCGAAGAAGGTCTGGTTGGTCATAAAGCCGGTGAAGAATTCACCATCGACGTTAACTTCCCGGAAGATTATCACGCTGAAAACCTGAAGGGCAAAGCGGCTAAATTCGCTATCGTTCTGAAGAAAGTGGAAGAGCGTGAGCTGCCAGAGCTGACTGAAGAATTCATCAAGCGTTTCGGCGTGGCTGATGGTTCTATTGAAGGCCTGCGTGCTGAAGTGCGTAAAAACATGGAGCGCGAGCTGAAAGGCGCAGTACGTAACCGTATCAAGACTCAGGCAATCGACGGCCTGGTCAGTGCTAACGACATTGACGTTCCTGCAGCGCTGATCGACGGCGAAGTTGACGTTCTGCGCCGTCAGGCTGCACAACGTTTCGGCGGCAACGAGAAGCAAGCGCTGGAACTGCCACGTGAACTGTTCGAAGAGCAGGCAAAACGTCGCGTTGTTGTTGGCCTGCTGCTGGGCGAAGTGATCAGCACTCACGATCTGAAAGCTGATGAAGATCGCGTCAAGACCCTGATCGAAGAAATGGCCTCCGCTTACGAAGATCCAAGTGAAGTTGTTGAGTTCTACAGCAAAAACAAAGAGCTGATGAACAATATGCGCAACGTTGCTCTGGAAGAACAAGCGGTTGAAGCTCTGCTGGCGAAAGCGAAAGTGACTGAGAAAGCCACTACTTTCAGCGAGCTGATGAATCAGACTCAACAGGCGTAATGTCTGTACGCAGGGGCGCAACTTGTTGCGCCCTCAGGGCCGGCATGCTGGCTCCTGCGTGATAAAAAGCCCGTAACCTTCGGTTGCGGGCTTTTCTTTTTGCCACGTTGCTGATTAATCTCAGGTTAAGCGTGCCAATATGCACTATATTTACCCTGTTGCGCTTGGGGCAGTCTGGCATTATGGTCATTACCGTTAGCTCGACGCATCGGTCAGGCCGGTAAAAATACTGTGCCGGACTTGAAATGCTGCCAATGGCCCCAATCTGTAAAATGTATATATATGTGCTGTTTGCCAGAGTGCGCGGGATGATTATAACCGTCGGGTACGTGTGGCGCGGTCGAATGCTTGAGCATAGTCATCATGACCGTTCTCAAGTAGAATCGGTGCAATAGGGTGTAACCCTGGCCGCCAAGGCAATTTCTATTAGGAGACGGTAATGTCATACAGTGGCGAACGAGATCAATTTGCACCTAACATGGCCCTGGTGCCGATGGTGGTAGAGCAGACTTCACGCGGGGAGCGTTCTTACGACATCTATTCCCGCCTGCTGAAAGAGCGCATTATTTTCCTGACCGGCCAGGTAGAAGATCACATGGCCAACCTGATTGTGGCGCAGATGCTGTTCCTGGAAGCGGAAAGCCCGGAAAAAGACATTTACCTCTACATCAACTCTCCGGGTGGCGTGATCACCGCAGGCATGTCAATCTATGACACCATGAAGTTCATCAAGCCGGACGTCAGCACCATTTGTATGGGCCAGGCGTGCTCGATGGGCTCTTTCCTGCTGACCGCCGGTGCGAAGGGCAAGCGTTTCTGCCTGCCGAACTCGCGCGTGATGATTCACCAGCCGCTGGGCGGCTATCAGGGCCAGGCGACGGATATCGAAATCCATGCGCGTGAAATCCTGAAGGTGAAGGCTCGCATGAACGAGTTGATGGCGGAACATACCGGCCAGACGCTGGAGCAGATCGAACGCGATACCGAGCGCGATCGCTTTATGACCGCGGAAGAAGCAGTAGAATACGGTCTGGTTGACGGCATTCTGACGCACCGCAGCTAGAACCACGCGGCTGGCGAGGTATATGTGCGAGCCGATAGACTATAGTAATCAGAGTGGGCGCGGCTCGCTCTGGTGAGCATTATCGGCGTTCCCGGTATGAGTTTTGGGCGCACTGCCGCCGTGATTTTCCTGCGGGAAAAAGACTAAAGAAGAGGTTTACTGATGACAGATAAGCGCAAAGACGGTTCAGGAAAGCTGCTGTATTGCTCTTTCTGCGGCAAAAGCCAGCATGAAGTGCGTAAGCTGATTGCCGGTCCGTCAGTGTATATCTGCGATGAATGTGTTGACCTGTGTAACGACATTATTCGCGAAGAGATTAAAGAAGTTTCCCCGCATCGTGAGCGTAGCGCGCTGCCGACGCCGCATGAGATCCGTCACCACCTGGATGACTATGTCATCGGTCAGGAACAGGCGAAGAAAGTGCTCGCGGTAGCGGTATATAACCACTACAAACGCCTGCGCAACGGCGATAGCAGCAACGGTATCGAGTTGGGGAAAAGCAACATTCTGCTGATTGGCCCGACCGGTAGCGGTAAAACCCTGCTGGCGGAAACGCTGGCGCGTTTCCTGGATGTGCCTTTCACCATGGCCGATGCCACCACGTTGACCGAAGCCGGTTATGTGGGTGAGGACGTGGAGAATATTATCCAGAAGCTGTTGCAGAAGTGTGACTACGACGTGCAAAAAGCGCAGCGCGGTATTGTCTATATCGATGAAATCGATAAGATTTCCCGTAAGTCAGACAACCCGTCCATTACCCGTGACGTGTCGGGCGAGGGCGTGCAGCAGGCGCTGTTGAAACTGATCGAAGGCACCATCGCCGCCGTTCCGCCGCAGGGTGGCCGCAAGCACCCGCAGCAGGAATTCCTGCAGGTTGATACCTCGAAAATCCTGTTTATCTGTGGCGGCGCCTTTGCCGGCCTGGATAAAGTGATCGGCCAGCGCGTCAATACCGGTTCCGGTATCGGCTTCGGCGCGACCGTGAAGGGCGAGTCCGAGAAAGCGACCGAAGGTGAACTGCTGCTGCAGGCCGAACCGGAAGATCTGATCAAGTTTGGCCTGATCCCTGAGTTCATCGGCCGTCTGCCAGTCGTCGCGACGCTGAGCGAACTGAGCGAAGATGCGTTGATTCAGATCCTGAAAGAGCCGAAAAATGCCCTGACCAAACAGTATCAGGCATTGTTCAATCTGGAAGGTGTGGAGCTGGAGTTCCGTGATGAAGCGCTGAACGCTATCGCCAAGAAGGCCATGACGCGTAAAACCGGTGCGCGCGGCCTGCGCTCTATCGTTGAGGGTGCGTTGCTGGACACCATGTACGACCTGCCGTCAATGGACAGCGTCGATAAAGTGGTGATCGACGAATCGGTCATCGCCGGTCAGTCCAAACCTCTGTTGATTTACGGCAAACCGGAAGCACAGGCTTCAGGCGAATAATTAGCCAGTCAAACCAGAAAGTTAATACCAAAATGGGGGATTTTATCCCCCATTTCTTTTTCCTGCGTTCTGGCCGTTGAATGTCAGAGATTCATCCCCATATACTCATTAACCAGATTTTATGAAACGTTTGATGCTTGCGTCTCATGAGATTCCCCTCAACCTGGCGGAAACTAAACTAAGAGAGAGCTCTATGAACCCTGAGCGTTCCGAACGCATTGAAATCCCCGTCTTGCCTTTGCGCGACGTGGTGGTTTATCCGCACATGGTGATCCCGTTATTTGTTGGCCGGGAAAAATCAATTCGGTGCCTCGAAGCAGCAATGGATCATGATAAAAAGATCATGCTGGTGGCACAGAAAGAGGCCTCAACGGATGAACCTGGCATTAACGATTTGTTCTCTGTCGGCACAGTCGCGTCTATCTTGCAGATGCTGAAACTGCCGGACGGCACGGTAAAAGTGCTGGTGGAAGGCTTGCAGCGGGCACGCATTACTACGCTTTCCGATAGCGGAGAGCATTTTGCCGCCCAGGCAGAATATCTTGAATCACCGGCGATCGACGAACGTGAACAAGAAGTCCTGGTGCGCACGGCAATCAATCAGTTTGAAGGCTACATCAAACTGAACAAGAAAATTCCACCGGAGGTGCTGACGTCATTGAACAGCATCGACGACGCTGCACGCCTGGCGGATACCATCGCCGCGCACATGCCGCTGAAACTCAGCGACAAGCAGTCGGTACTCGAGATGTTCGACATCACCGAGCGTTTGGAATACCTGATGGCGATGATGGAATCGGAAATCGACCTGCTGCAGGTTGAGAAACGTATCCGTAACCGCGTCAAGAAACAGATGGAAAAAAGCCAGCGCGAGTACTATCTGAATGACCAAATGAAAGCGATTCAGAAAGAACTGGGCGAGATGGACGACGCGCCGGACGAGCACGAAGCGCTGAAGCGCAAGATTGAAGCGGCGAAAATGCCGAAAGACGCGCGTGAAAAAACCGAAGCGGAGCTGCAAAAGCTGAAAATGATGTCACCGATGTCTGCGGAAGCGACGGTGGTGCGCGGTTACATCGATTGGATGCTGCAGGTACCCTGGAATGCGCGCAGCAAGGTGAAAAAGGACCTGATCAAGGCGCAGGAAGTGCTCGATATCGATCACTACGGCCTGGAGCGCGTCAAAGACCGCATTCTTGAGTATCTCGCAGTACAGAGCCGCGTCAGCAAAATCAAAGGGCCTATCCTGTGCCTGGTAGGGCCTCCGGGCGTGGGTAAAACCTCGCTTGGCCAGTCGATCGCCAAAGCGACCGGCCGCCAGTACGTGCGTATGGCGCTGGGCGGCGTGCGTGACGAAGCGGAAATCCGCGGTCACCGCCGTACCTATATCGGTTCGATGCCGGGCAAGCTGATCCAGAAAATGGCCAAGGTTGGGGTGAAAAACCCACTGTTCCTGCTGGACGAGATCGACAAGATGTCTTCCGACATGCGCGGCGATCCAGCTTCTGCATTGCTTGAGGTGCTGGATCCGGAACAGAACGTGGCGTTTAACGATCATTATCTGGAAGTGGATTACGATCTGTCCGACGTGATGTTCGTTGCTACCTCGAACTCGATGAACATTCCTGCGCCGCTGCTGGACCGTATGGAAGTTATCCGCCTGTCTGGATACACCGAGGACGAGAAGCTCAACATCGCCAAGCAGCACCTGTTGCCGAAGCAACTTGAGCGTAACGCCCTGAAAAAAGGTGAGCTGACGGTCGACGACAGCGCCATCACCGGCATTATCCGCTATTACACCCGCGAAGCCGGGGTGCGTAGCCTGGAGCGTGAAATCTCCAAGCTGTGCCGTAAAGCGGTGAAAACGCTGCTGATGGACAAAAAGATCAAGCATATCGAGATCAACGGCGACAACCTGAAAGATTACCTGGGCGTGCAGCGCGTTGACTACGGCCGTGCGGACACCGAAAACCGCGTGGGCCAGGTCACCGGTCTGGCATGGACGGAAGTGGGCGGCGATCTGCTGACCATTGAAACCGCCTGCGTGCCGGGCAAAGGCAAGCTGACTTACACCGGTTCTTTGGGTGAAGTGATGCAGGAATCGATTCAGGCGGCGCTGACCGTGGTCCGCGCGCGCGCGGACAAGCTGGGCATCAACGCTGATTTTTACGAGAAGCGTGACATCCACGTGCATGTGCCGGAAGGTGCAACGCCGAAAGATGGCCCAAGCGCCGGTATTGCCATGTGCACTGCGTTGGTTTCCTGCCTGACGGGCAACCCGGTTCGCGCCGACGTGGCGATGACCGGCGAGATCACGCTGCGTGGCCTGGTATTGCCGATTGGCGGTCTGAAAGAAAAACTGCTGGCGGCGCATCGCGGCGGTATCAAAACCGTGCTGATCCCGTATGAGAACAAGCGCGATCTGGAAGAGATCCCGGATAATGTCATCGCCGATCTGGATATTCATCCGGTGCAGCGAATTGATGAAGTTTTGAACCTTGCGTTGCAAAACCCGGCGTTCGGCGCGCTGCCGGTAGCGGCAAAATAGTGACGAATAGCAAAAACCATTGATAAAACTTATGCTGGCAAGTCATTTCGGACTTGCCAGTCTTTTTTTGTACCGCTAAGTTAGACAGCTGTCGGCCCGCGTTTTGCCACGCTTTCGGTGGCTTGCCAAGGTTCGATGGGATTGATATAACAGCTGCGCTGTCGCCACCGTAGGGATTTTTCGGTGCGACGATTGAATTCTAGAGGGGATGATAGAGTGAATAAGTCACAACTGATCGACAAAATTGCCGCAGGTGCTGATATTTCCAAAGCGGCAGCTGGACGTGCTTTAGATGCAGTAATTGCTTCTGTTACCGAATCCTTGAAGGAAGGGGATGACGTGGCCCTGGTTGGTTTCGGTTCTTTTACGGTGCGTGAGCGTTCGGCCCGTACTGGCCGCAACCCGCAAACAGGTAAAGAGATCAGCATCGCGGCAGCCAAAGTTCCGGCCTTCCGTGCAGGGAAAGCGCTGAAAGACGCAGTAAACTGATCGTTTGCGTCTAACCGGTTAGCGTTACAGGGTTTTGTAATAAACAATCACCTGACGCAACGGTGCTGGTAAGGTAAGATATAAGGCGCATCAGATTGATGCGCTTTTTTTATTTTTGTCGCAGGGAACGCGCCTGCGCAAGGGTGTTTTTAATCCACATCACAGCGGAGTGTTGTCACACTATGATGGACAATTTACGCGCGGCAGCTAATCACGTCGTGCTCAAAATCATCCTGGGCCTGATCATTTTGTCATTTCTTTTGACAGGGGTGGTCAGCTATCAGGGGAGTGCCGGTGATTATGCAGCGAAGGTCAATGGCCAGGTGATCGAGCGTGCTCAGCTGGAACAGGCTTTCCAAAGCGAACGCAGCCGGATGCAGCAACAACTGGGTGACCAGTTCTCCGCGCTGGCGGGCAACGAAGGCTATATGCAGCAGATGCGCCATCAGGCACTGTCGCAGTTGATCGACAACATGCTGCTGGATCAATACGCCAAAAAATTAGGCCTGAGCGTCAGCGACGATCAGGTAAAAGACGCCATCCGCAAGGCGCCTTACTTCCAGACCAACGGCCAGTTCGATAATGCCAAGTATCTCGATCTGATTAGCCGCATGGGATACACCGCCGATAACTTTGCGCAGTCGATGCGCCAGCAACTGGTTAATCAGCAGGTGATCCAGGCTTTCGGTCAATCAGGCTTCGTGTTGCCATCCGAGTCCCAAGGCATGGCTGCTCTGGTGCTGCAGGAGCGCAACGTGCGTCTGGCGACCCTGGATCTGAAAGCGCTGCAGGCTAAACAGACCGTGACCGACGATGAGCTGAAAGACTACTACAGCCAAAACAAGAACAGCTTCATTGCGCCGGAACAGGTCAAAGTCAGCTATATCCCGCTGGACGCCGCCTCGATGCAAGACAAGGTGACGGTGGCAGATGCGGATATCAGCGCCTACTACGACCAGCACAAAAGCAGCTATGGCCAGCCTGAGCGCAAAAATTACAGCGTGATCCAGCTGAAAACCGAGGCGGAAGCCAATGCGGTGTTGGATGAGCTGAAAAAAGGCGGCGATTTCGCCACTCTGGCGAAAGAAAAATCCACCGACATCATCTCTCGCCGCACCGGCGGTGAGCTGGGCTGGCTGGAGCCGGAAACCACCGCGGACGAACTGAAGCAGGCTAATCTGACCGAAAAAGGCCAGCTTTCCGGCGTAGTGAAGTCCTCCGTAGGTTATCTGGTGGTGCGCCTGAACGACATCGCACCGGAGAAAGTGAAGCCGTTGAGCGAAGTGCGTGACGACATCGCCAAACAGGTCAAGCAAGAGAAAGCGGTAGACGCTTATTACGCGCTGCAGCAGAAGGTGAGCGAAGCGGCCACCAGCGATAACGAGTCTCTGGCGTCAGCCGAAGAGGCCGCCGGCGTGAAAGCGGCACAAACCGAATGGTTCACCCGCGACAACGTTCCGGCAGCGCTGAACTTTAAACCGGTCATCCAGTCGATTTTCGACGGTTCACTGATTGGCGAGGGCGGCTCTCCGGGCAGCAACTCCGACGTGATCACCGTTGATGGCGACCGCGCCTTCGTGATCCGCGTGTCTGGTCACAAGCCGGAAGGCATTGAGCCGTTCGACCAGGTTAAAGATCGTGTGGCTGAGCTGGTCAAGCGCAACAAGGCTGAGCAAGAAGCTAAACTGCAGGGCGAGAAACTGCTGGTTGAACTGAAACAGGGCAAGGGCGACGAAGCGATGAAAGCGGCCGGCCTGAGCTTTGGCAGCGTGCAGAAGATGGCGCGTGCGCCGGAAGACAGCCAACTGGTGCAGAGCGTGTTTGCGCTGCCGCATCCGCAGGAAGGCAAACCGGTTTACGGCATGTCGCAAGATCGCCAGGACAACGTGGTGCTGATTGCGCTTGATGCGGTGAACCCGGGCACCTTGCCGGCAGAAGAAATGAAAACCTTCGTCGGCAAGATGGAAGAAGGGGCGACCGGCGTGTCCTTCGACTCCCTGCTGGCTAGCCTGCGTAAAGAAGCCAAGATCAAAATGGGTGCCGCTGAGCAGCAACAGCCTCAGTAAGCCCCGCATTTTTGTGCAACGCAATGTAATAACCAAAGGCCGCTTTCGCGGCCTTTTCCATATCTGAAATCCGCCAATTGCCGTTCGTCACCCGCTGCGGCAAGGTAGCCATGCTGTTAAACACAAGGAGGATACAGCATGCAACTTGCAGAAATAAAAGCAGTTAATGGTTATGGTTTCAGCGTCAAAGCGTTGTTGACGGCGGCCCTGATTTGCCTGGCGGGGCCGTCGATGGCCGCCGTGGAAAAAGCGGCGGCTGCTCCGCCGGTATTATCTGCGCCGGCGGTTAAGGCGGCGCAGGGAAGTGAGGTCGCCGTCGATGACGAAGCCTCAGTCAGCATCAATCAGGCCGATGCCGAGCAACTGGCCAGTGTGTTGAAGGGGGTAGGGCTGAAGAAAGCGGAGAGCATTGTGCGCTATCGCGAGCAGAACGGTCCGTTTACACAGATAGAACAACTCCAGGAAGTGCCGGGCATTGGGTCTGCACTGTTTGAAAGGAATCGCGCACGACTCAAAATGTGATGCTGTTCACGGCTGCGTGGCAAAGTGCCATTGCAGCCTTTTTCCTCTGCTACATTCTACAGGTCTTACCAGTTTGGCGTGTTGACCAAACGGGTGCGGGGGCAGTACGCCGTCCCCGCTTTATTCTGTAATCACCAGGCAGGAGCGGCCGTTCCCTATGCATCATACCTTTATTAAAGTCCGTGGTTATCATCTTGATGTTTATCAACACGTTAATAATGCCCGCTATCTGGAGTTTCTGGAGGAGGCGCGCTGGGATTGGCTGGAGAATCATGAAGGCTTCCGTTGGATGACGGAAAACGACATCGCCTTTATCGTGGTGAACATCAATATCAATTACCGCACTCCGGCGGTGTTGGGAGACAAACTGCGCATCGACAGCCAGATGGTGCAACTTAACGGCAAAAGCGGTGTGCTAAGCCAGAAGGTGACGCAGGATGCAACGGGCACGCTGGTTGCGGATGCGCTACTGACCTTTGTGTGTGTCGATCTGAAAACCCAGAAGGCATTGCCGATTGAGGGGCAACTGCGCGAACATCTGCAGGTGCTCACGCAGCCGGAGAATCGGTAAAGCAACGAGCGGCAATCTTTGCCGCCGTTATATCCGTCATACTTCAAGCGGCAATCTTTGCCGCCGTTATATCCGTCATACTTCAAGCGGCACCCTTGTTGGCTACCCGAGTCACTTACTTGAGTAAGCTCATCGGGATGCGTTTGCTTGCCGCTTCGACGCCACTCGAATTATTTCGGGTAGGTACACTCAGGCCAGGCCAGTCTTCTGTTTCAGACTCGCCATCACTTCGGCTTTGTTGATTTGATAGTGCTTCAGGCCGTTGGCGCGCAGGTGGCAGGCTGCGCATTCGCCACAGCCATCACCCTGAATACCGTTGTAGCAGGTCAGGGTATCCTGACGTACCCGATCTAACTGCTGATAGTAATCCGCCAGCGCCCAGGTCTCTGCCTTATTCAGCCACATCAGTGGCGTTTCGAAGCGAATATCGCGGGCGATACCGAGCACCACTGCGTGATTCAGCGCTTTGACAAACTCGTCGCGGCAATCCGGGTAACCGGAAAAGTCGGTTTCACAAACGCCGGTGATCACGGCTTCGGCTTCCACCTGGTAGGCATAGATAGCGGCCAGCGTCAGGAACAGGATATTACGGCCCGGTACGAAAGTGCTTGGCAGCCCGCCTTCCTGCTCGTTGTTATAGGCAGGCACCGGAATGCTGTCACGGGTCAGGCTACTGATAGCCAGTTCGTTGAGTAACCCTACGTCCAGCACCTTATGCGCTTTGGCGCCAAGCGCGACCGACAGCGCCTGAGCGACTTCGATTTCGGCGCGGTGACGCTGGCCGTAATCGAACGTGATGCAATGCACTTCATCGTACTGCTGCAATGCCTGAATCAAGCAGGTCGTGGAATCTTGTCCACCGCTGAAAACGACAACCGCGCGTTTCATAAAATCACCTTATTTTATGGCTGAAACCGGGCCGAGGCACCCTCGGGCGACCGGATAAAAAATGCGTGCGGCAACTAGGGTAGCAGAAATGGCTGCATGTCGTAGCCGCCGCTTCCATTTATCACTGAGGAGGCTGTGGTTGATTCTCCACCGGGGGTGGCAGCCAGGCCTGGCAGAAATCAAACCAGCCATAGGCGGTCAGGGTAACGCCATGAATACGCGGTGGTGCGCTGATTTGATATTGGTAGTGAAACAGCGGGGTGATGATCGCCGCTGCCATCAACTGCTGATAGTAAGTTTTCAATTGCTCAAAACGCGGTTGCTGCGCGGGAAATTGCTGGATCCGCTGCAACGTTTGTTGCTGATGCTGCCAGCGTGAGTCAGGCAAAATGCCACGCCACAGCGTATCTTGCCGCAACCAGCTTTCCAGCGTGGCTTCTGGCGACTCACCGATCAGGTTATCCGCCAGCAGGAGATCGGCCTGTTCGATTTGCTCCGCGCTTTGCCAGCGTTTGCCCGCATAGTAACGCACCTCCAGCTCACAGCCATGGCGCGCCAATAATTGTTGCAGCGCCACCGTGACCGTCTCCAGCTCAACCGGCGGCCGGTACAACAGCGTCAGCCTGGCGGGCAGGGCAATATCCTCGCAGGCCAGATGTTGCGGGATCGCCCAGCCAGGCAGCATCTCGTGGCTGGGGGTGATGACGCTGTTGGGGACCGGCAGATTGGCCATCAGGCCGGATTGCTGGATTAGCATCAGCAGTTTCTGCCCCTGTGCTTCACTGATCACGCCATGCTTCAGGTTAATCGCCAGATAGCACCAGCCCAGGCTCATGCTGCGTTGCACCGGCCGGGCCAGCGCCAGCTCTTCCTGAGGGCCGATGGTAATACGCACCGGGTGCTGGCAACTGGTGTAAGCGCCGCCGGCATGCAGTTCCGGGGTGATCCAATACTCAATGCTTTCCAGATAAGGATGCTGCAAATGGTAAAACGGATGCTGCTCCAGGCGTACCAGATGCGGCTCATTTAGCGTGAGCTTAAAGGGGCCGGCGCCAATGCCCGGCGAGTCCGGGTGGGTCAGCAGACAGGGCAACTCTGCCAGCCGGTGTGCCAGCCAAAAGTCCGGGCGCAGCAGATCAAACTGGATGCACAAGGCATGAGGCAGGCTGATGGCGGCAACGCTGGCCAGGCTTGGCTGGCTGCGCGGATGCTGGAGTAATTTCTCCAACGTTTGCAGCAGCTGTTGCCCGGTCAGCGGTTCGCCGTTATGCCAGCGCAACTGGCTGCGCAGAAAAAACTGCCAGCACAGCCCGTCGTCACTGATTTGCCAGTGATGGGCCAGATCCGGTTGTGGCTCGGGGTTGCCGGTCATAAAGCGCGTCAATCCGGCGTGCAGTGTGGCGACCAGATGTTGCTCGGCACGGCCGGTGAGGGTCAGCGGATCCAGGGTTTCCAGCGTACGGTAGTAGGGGATACGCAGCGTCGGGCTGCCCGCCTGCCATTGGCCGCCGAGGTGTGGGCTGAGCAACTCTTGCAGATGTTGCGGATCCAACTGCGCCATTTCCAATGCGCCCTGATGATCGCCGTTTTGCAACAATCTTTGCAGATGAGCGGCCCGCAGTTCATCCGGGGTTTTCAGGCAGTGAAGACGAGCGCGTTTGCCGCGCCCGGCCTGTGAATGCCAGCTCAGCCAGCCTTGATCCTGCAACTGCTGCACCAGCGTGCGGGCATGGCGTTCGCTGCAATAGAACAGCGCCGCCAGCTCGCCGATGGTGATCGCCACCGGCGCGCCGCCGATCTGCTGGTACAGGCGTTGATATTGGCTGAGACGGTGGGTCAGGCGCATGATAGAAATCCGGAACAGTTTTGCAGAATTGTTCACTATTACTTCCGCAAATACCATCCCATACTGCAGTGATTGTAATCGCGTTCACATTCACGAGGTCTTTATGTATCGTCTGGCGGCTTTTGATATGGATGGCACTTTGCTGACGCCGGATCACCGGGTCGGATCGGAAACCCTGGCGGTGCTGAAGCAACTGGTTGAACGAGACATGATCGTGACCTTCGCCACCGGGCGCCACTACCTTGATGCTCAGCCGATCATGGCGCAACTCGGCCTGCAGGGCTATCTGATTACCGGCAACGGTACCCGGGTTTACGACAATCGGGGGCAGCAACTGCACGCCACCGATTTGCCCGCCGATATTGCCGAAGAGGTGCTGCATACCCACTGGCGCACCGAGGCCAGCATGCACGTTTTTCGTGATGAAGGCTGGATAACGGAATTTGCGGTACCGGACGAGATGCTAAGGGCACATCACCTGAGCGGTTTTCGTTTCCAACTGGCGGAACTGCGCCGGCTGCCGGCGTTCGGCAACAGTAAAGTGTGTTTTATCGCGCCGCACGAGGCGTTACTGGCATTGCAGCTGCAACTGCAGGCGCATCTGGGCGACAGGGCCGATCTTTGTTTTTCCGCTTACGAATGCCTGGAGGTGCTGCCGCTCGGCTGCAACAAGGGCACTGCGTTGGATATGCTGAGCCGCCACCTGGGGATAACGATGGCGGACTGCATGGCGTTTGGCGATGCGATGAACGACAAGGAGATGCTGGCGACGGTGGGGCACGGCGTGGTGATGGGCAATGCCTTGCCGCAGTTGAAGTCGCTGCTGCCCCGGCTACCGGTTATCGGCCACTGCGAACAGCAGGCGGTGGCTCACTATTTGCAACATTGGCTGCGTTCACCTTACCTCACCTATTCCCCCGAATTATGAGGTTTTACTTTTACAGCCGGCCGGGTATGACTTACCCGGCTTTTTTTGTTCTCGATGCTTACAGATCTTCCAGTTGCGCCAGCCAGGGTGTCAGGTCACCAATATTGTTGTTCACCCATTCCGGGTTGTAATAAGTGTCCAGATAGCGTTCGCCGCTGTCGCACAACAGGGTAACGATCGATCCCTGCTCAGTCTTTTCACGCATTTGTTTCGCCAATTGCAGCGCGCCCCAAACGTTGGTGCCGGTGGAGGCACCCACTTTGCGCCCCAACACTTTTTCCAGCCAGTGGATAGTGGCGACGCTGGCCGCATCCGGTACGCGCAGCATAGCGTCGACTACCGACGGAATAAATGAAGGCTCGGCGCGTGGGCGGCCAATGCCTTCGATCCGGCTGCCGCAACTGCCGATAATGGTGCGGTCGCGCTGGTGGAAACAATCGTAGAACACCGAGTTTTCCGGATCGACCACCGTCAGGCGCGTGTCGTGCCCTTGATAGCGAATATAGCGCCCCAGAGTTGCAGAGGTGCCGCCGGTACCGGCGCTCATCACAATATGTTTGGGTACCGGGAAGGGCTCGCGCGCCATCTGGCGGAAGATGCTGTCGGCGATGTTGTTGTTACCGCGCCAGTCTGTCGCACGCTCGGCGTAGGTAAACTGATCCATATAGTGGCCGTTCAGCTCTTTCGCCAATTGTTCGGAGACGGCGTAAATTTGCGCCGCATGGTCGACAAAGTGGCAACGGCCGCCGTAGAAGGCGATTTGCTCAACTTTGCGGCGCGCGGTGCAGGACGGCATCACGGCGATAAACGGTAAACCAATCAGCCGAGCGAAGTAGGCCTCGGATACCGCGGTACTGCCGGAAGAGGCTTCGATAATCGTGGTGTTTTCGGTGATCCAACCGTTGCACAAACCGTACAGGAACAGCGAACGGGCCAACCGGTGCTTCAGGCTGCCGGTCGGGTGAGTGCTTTCATCTTTCAGGTACAGGCAGATACCGGGAAATTCAGGCAGGTTCAGGCGGATCAGGTGCGTGTCGGCGGAGCGTTGGAAATCCGCTTCTATTTCACCGATCGCATATTTTACCCAAGAATTTGTCATCGTCTGGCCTCAGAATAGGGGGCTTGTTTACCGCGTAGCATAGCCTGTCGCTGGGAAAAAAGGATTGCCATTTTCCCTGTTTAATCGCCTAATAGGAGAAAATTTTTCTCCTGGTTGGCGATATGTTAGATAAAACAGACCGTAAATTACTGTGCATGCTGCAACAGGACTGCACGCAGTCGCTGCAGGCGCTGGCCGACGCGGTCAATCTGACGTCGACGCCCTGCTGGAAAAGGCTGAAGCGGCTGGAAGATGAAGGCTACATCCGTGGGCGCGTCGCGCTGCTGGATAACGAAAAGCTGGGCCTGGGGCTGACGGCGTTTGTGCTGATCAAAACCCAGCAGCACAGCAGCGAGTGGTATCAGAAGTTCGTGCAACTGACCCAACAGATGCCAGAGGTGCTGGCGTTCTATCGCATGGCGGGAGAGTACGATTACCTGATGCAGGTGGAAGTGGCGGACATGAAGAGTTACGACAGCTTTTACAAGCGCCTGGTGAACGGCGTGCCGGGGTTGATCGACGTCACTTCCAGCTTCGCGATGGAAAAAATCAAATACACCACCGCGCTGCCGGTTCCCGAGTGAAATGTTCACCAAACTGGCAAAGTAACGGTGGTATTCTACTCTGCTGAGTCAGAGCAAGAGTAAAATCGACTACATTATCCTGGAATAAAACTGCGTGAGATTATTTGCTCAAATCGGCTGGTATTTCCGCCGCGAGTGGCGCCGCTACCTGGGGGCGGTGGTGCTGCTGATCGTCATCGCCATACTGCAACTGTTGCCGCCCAAGCTGGTGGGCATCATTGTCGACGGCATCACCGAAAAACAGATGTCCGCCGGCGTGTTGATGGCCTGGCTGGGGCTGATGCTCGGCACCGCCGTGATTGTTTACCTGCTGCGCTACGTGTGGCGGGTGCTGCTGTTTGGTGCTTCCTACCAACTCGCCGTTGAACTGCGCGAGAATTTTTATCGCCAGCTCAGCAGGCAGAATCCGGCCTTTTATCTGCGTCACCGCACCGGTGATCTGATGGCGCGCGCCACCAATGATGTGGATCGGGTGGTTTTCGCCGCCGGTGAAGGGGTGCTGACGCTGGTGGATTCACTGGTGATGGGGTTGGCGGTGCTGGTGGTGATGAGTACCCAAATCAGCTGGCAACTGACTCTGCTGTCGCTGATCCCGATGCCGATCATGGCGATTGTGATTAAGTATTATGGCGATCAGTTGCATCAGCGCTTTAAATCGGCGCAGGCAGCCTTTTCCAGCCTGAACGATCAGGCTCAGGAAAGCATGACCAGCATTCGTATGATCAAGGCATTCGGCCTGGAAGATCATCAGTCCAACCAGTTTGCGGAAGTCGCCGCGCAAACCGGCGCCAAAAATATGCACGTGGCGCGAATAGACGCCCGTTTTGATCCGACGATTTATATCGCCATCGGCGCTTCCAATTTGCTGGCGATCGGCGGCGGCAGTTGGATGGTGGTCAACGGTTCGCTGACGCTTGGCCAATTGACCAGCTTCGTGATGTACCTTGGCCTGATGATTTGGCCGATGCTGGCGCTGGCCTGGATGTTCAACATCGTGGAGCGCGGCAGCGCGGCGTATGGCCGTATTCGCAGCCTGCTGGAGGAAGCGCCGGCGGTGACCGACGGCGAGAGCCTGTTGCCGGCCGGGCGCGGCAACCTGGAGGTCGACATCCGGGCATTCCATTACCCGGGAAATTCGCACGCGGCTCTGCACAACGTGGCGCTGAAACTGGCGCCGGGGCAGATGCTCGGCCTGTGCGGGCCAACCGGTGCCGGGAAGTCGACGCTGCTGTCGTTGATCCAGCGTCAGTTTGACATTGACGAGGGCCAGATTAGCTATCAGGGGATGCCGCTGACTCAGGTGAAGCTTGACGATTGGCGCTCGAGGCTGTCCGTGGTCAGCCAGACGCCGTTCCTGTTTTCGGACAGCGTTGCCAACAATATTGCGCTGGGCAAGCCGGGAGCGACGCAGGAGCAGATTGAACGCGCAGCTCGTCTGGCCAGCGTGCACGAGGATATCTTGCGGCTGCCGCAGGGCTATGAAACCGAAGTGGGCGAGCGCGGCGTAATGCTCTCCGGTGGGCAGAAACAGCGTATTTCCATTGCACGTGCCTTGTTGCTGGATGCGGAGATCCTGATCCTCGACGACGCGCTCTCGGCGGTGGATGGCCGTACTGAACATCAGATCCTGCACAATTTACGCAGCTGGGGGCAGAACCGTACGGTGATTATCAGCGCGCACCGGCTTTCGGCGTTGACCGAAGCCAGCGAGATCCTGGTGATACAGCACGGCGGCGTGGCGCAGCGCGGCCAGCATGCGTCGCTGGCAACTCAGCCAGGCTGGTATCGCGATATGTATCGCTATCAGCAACTGGAGGCGGCGCTGGATGAAGCTCCGCAAGCCGGCGAGGAGATGTTAACCAATGAATAAAATGCAAAAGCTGTGGCCGACGCTGAAACGGCTGCTGGCTTATGGTTCGCCCTACCGCAAACCGCTGGGGCTGGCGGTGTTGATGCTGTGGGTAGCGGCCGCGGCGGAAGTCGCCGGGCCGATTCTGGTCAGTTACTTTATCGATAATTACGTCGCCAAAGGGCAATTGCCGTTGATGATCGTCTGCGGGCTGGCGGCGGCCTACATTCTGCTGGAGCTGTTGGCGGCGGCGCTGCACTATTTTCAGGCGCTGCTGTTCAATCAGGCCGCGGTGGGGGTGGTTCAACGTCTGCGCACCGATGTGATGGACGCTGCACTGCGTCAGCCGCTCAGCGCTTTCGATACGCAACCGGTCGGGCAGTTAATCTCCCGGGTGACCAATGACACCGAAGTGATTAAAGATCTGTACGTAATGGTGGTTTCCACCGTGCTGAAAAGTGCCGCGTTGATTGGTGCCATGCTGGTGGCGATGTTTAGCCTCGACTGGCGCATGGCGCTGGTGGCGATTTGCATCTTCCCGGCGGTATTTGTGGTGATGGGTATTTATCAGTACTACAGCACGCCGGTCGTACGCCGGATGCGCGGCTATCTGGCGGACATCAACGACGGTTTTAATGAAGTGATCAACGGCATGGGCGTGATCCAACAGTTCCGTCAGCAGATCCGCTTTGGCGAACGCATGAGCGCAGCCAGTCGGTCACACTATTCCGCGCGTATGCAGACGCTGCGCCTGGACGGTTTTCTGCTGCGGCCGCTGCTCAGCCTGTTTTCGGCGCTGGTGCTGTGCGGCCTGCTGATGCTGTTCGGTTTCAGCGGCGAAGGGTCGATAGGCGTCGGGGTGCTGTATGCTTTTATCAACTACCTGGGGCGCCTGAATGAGCCGCTAATCGAACTGACGTCGCAACAGTCGATCCTGCAACAGGCGGTGGTGGCCGGCGAGCGCATTTTCGAGTTGATGGACCGCAGCCAGCAAAGTTACGGGACGGACGATCGCCCACTGGAAAGCGGCCGTATCGACATCGACAACCTGAGCTTTGCTTACCGTGAAGATAAAAAGGTGCTGCAACATATTTCGCTGTCGGTGCCTTCGCGCGGTTTCGTGGCGCTGGTCGGCCATACCGGCAGCGGCAAGAGCACCTTGGCTAATTTGCTGATGGGTTATTACCCGGTCAACGAAGGCGAAGTGCGCCTTGACGGCCGTCCGCTGTCCAACCTGTCGCACCGCACGCTGCGCCAGGGTGTGGCAATGGTGCAGCAAGATCCGGTGGTGATCGCCGAATCGGTGCTGGCCAACGTGACTCTGGGGCGCAACATCAGCGAAGAGACGGTCTGGCAGGCGCTGGAAACGGTGCAGTTGGCTGAGCTGGTACGGACCTTCCCGCAGGGCATCCATACCCGTCTGGGCGAGCAGGGCAACAATCTGTCGGTGGGCCAGAAACAGCTGTTGGCAATGGCCAGAGTGTTGGTGCAGGCGCCGCAGATCCTGATCCTGGACGAGGCGACCGCCAACATTGACTCCGGAACCGAGCAGGCGATCCAGCGCGCGCTGCGTTTGATCCGTGAACACACCACGTTGGTGGTGATCGCTCACCGTCTGTCGACCATTGTCGATGCCGACTCGATTTTGGTGTTGCACCGCGGTCAGGCAGTCGAGCAGGGCAATCATCAGCAACTGCTGGCGCAGCAGGGGCGTTACTACCAGATGTATCAACTGCAACTGGTGGGCGAGGAGCTGGCCGCTGCCAGCCGCGAAGAAACGCAAACCGCCTAATCCCAGGGGCCGGTCATCAAAACCGGCCCTTTCTTTTTCCCGCCACGCACCACAAACAGGCATCCATCCTTTTCAAATCCCTTGCTCTGCACTTTTTCGACGCATCACGCACCAAATTAGTGCGCAATATTTAATCGATCACCCTCGCAGGAACCGGTTGCCGGGTAGCCTCGGTACGTCGCATCGCCAGCCCGTCGGTTAATTTGCTGAATTCGCGCACAAAACCATTTGTGGCATAGCCTTTGCTTTATAAGACTCGTACCAAGGGGGAGTTTGGGCTTAATTCGTGGAGGGGCAATATGAAGCTGGTTACCGTGGTGATTAAACCATTCAAGCTGGAGGACGTGCGTGAAGCCCTATCCTCTGTAGGTATTCAGGGGCTGACCGTAACCGAAGTGAAAGGGTTTGGTCGCCAGAAGGGTCATGCTGAGCTCTATCGCGGAGCGGAATACAGCGTCAACTTCTTACCTAAAGTCAAAATCGACATTGCTATCGCCGACGATCAGTTGGACGAAGTGGTTGATGTCATTAGTAAAGCGGCCTACACCGGTAAAATCGGTGACGGCAAAATTTTCGTTGCCGAATTGCAACGTGTCATTCGCATTCGCACCGGCGAAACAGACGAAGCAGCACTGTAATCACAGGCTCAGTAAAGTAATGGGGATGGATTGATAATGAAAAAACTTTTATCCATGTTGGGCCTGAGTACGGTAACCATGGTTCCTTCTTTGGCCCTGGCCGCTCCGGCGGTCGCAGACAAGGCTGACAACGCGTTCATGATGATTTGCACCGCTTTGGTGCTGTTCATGACCTTGCCGGGCGTAGCTCTGTTTTACGGTGGTTTGCTGCGTTCCAAAAACGTGCTCTCCATGTTGACTCAGGTCACCGTTACCTTCGCAATGGTGTGCGTGCTGTGGGTGCTTTATGGCTACAGCCTGGCTTTCAGCGAGGGCAATGCATTCTTCGGCGGATTCCAGACGGCGATGCTGAAAGGCATTGGCATCGATAGCGTCACCGGCACCTTTAGCCAGATGATCCACGTGGCATTCCAGGCTTCCTTTGCCTGTATTACCGTTGCGCTGGTGGTGGGTGGCTTTGCCGAGCGTATCCGCTTCTCTGCGGTAGTGATTTTTGCGGCCATCTGGTTCACCATTTCCTACCTGCCGATTGCGCACATGGTATGGGGCGGCGGTTTCCTGGCCGCTGACGGCGCGCTGGACTTTGCCGGCGGCACCGTAGTGCACATCAACGCGGCAAGCGCCGGGCTGATTGGCGCCTACCTGTTGGGTAAACGTGCCGGCTTCGGCAAAGAAGCTTTCAAGCCGCACAACCTGCCGATGGTGTTTACCGGCGCTTCAATCCTGTATGTCGGCTGGTTTGGCTTCAACGCCGGTTCTGCCAGCGCGGCTAACGGCATTGCGGCACTGGCGTTCCTGAACACCGTGGTTGCTACCGCCGGCGCGATCCTCTCCTGGACCTTTGCCGAGTGGATTGTGCGCGGCAAACCTTCACTGCTGGGCGCATGCTCCGGTTGTATCGCCGGGCTGGTCGCTATCACGCCGGCTGCGGGTACCGTGGGTATCGGCGGGGGGCTGATTATCGGCCTGGTGGGCGGCGTTGCCGGTCTGTGGGGCGTGGTCACGCTGAAGAAATGGCTGAATGTGGATGATACCTGTGACGTGTTCGGCGTGCATGGCGTGTGCGGCATCGTCGGCTGTCTGTTGACCGGCGTGTTCACCTCTGCCTCACTGGGCGGCACCGGGTACGCAGAAGGCGTTACCATGAGCCATCAGGTGCTGGTCCAACTGATGAGCGTGGCAATCACCCTGGTCTGGTCCGGTGTGGCTGCTTTCATCGCCTTTAAAGTGGCGGGCGCCATCGTCGGTCTGCGCGTACCGGAAGAGCAGGAGCGCGAAGGTCTGGACGTCAACAGCCATGGCGAGAGTGCCTATAACCAATAAGCCTTGAAGAAGGGCAGTGCGCTAAATAACACGAAAAATAATGATGATGCGAAAAGGGCGATGGTGACATCGCCCTTTTTTTCTTTTTTAGGCGTCGCGCTGGCGAATCACGCCTTCTTGCACCGTGGTGGCGACCAGTACGCCTTCACGGGTGTAGAACTGGCCGCGCACAAAGCCGCGTGCGCCAGAGGCGGAGGAGCTTTCCACCACGTACAGCAGCCAGTCGTCCAGGCGGAACGGCCGGTGGAACCACATCGAATGATCGATAGTCGCCACCTGCATGCCCGGCTCAAGGAAGCCGACGCCGTGCGGCTGTAGCGCCGTCGGCAGGAAGTTGAAATCTGACGCATAGCCCAGCAGATATTGGTGGATACGCTGATCGTCCGGCATGGTGCCGTTGGCGCGGAACCACACGTAACGGTGCGGTTCTTCCACCGTACCTTTCAGCGGGTTGTGGAATTTGACCGGGCGCATTTCAATCGGTTTTTGGCCGATAAACTTTTCGCGAACCTTGTCCGGCAGCATATGCGCCAACTTCTGGGCAATGTCTGATTCGGACATCAGCCCTTCTGGCGGCGGCACGTCCGGCATGGTGTTCTGGTGTTCAAACCCTGCTTCCGGGCTTTGGAAAGAGGCGGTCATGTAGAAGATCGGTTTGCCGTGCTGAATGGCGCTGACGCGACGGGCGCTGAAGCTATTGCCGTCGCGCAGGATTTCCACGTCATAAATAATCGGCTTGCTGCTGTCGCCTGGGCGTAAGAAATAGCTGTGGAACGAGTGCACGCTGCGTTCTGCCGGTACCGTTTGTTTGGCGGCATACAGCGCCTGGCCGACCACCTGTCCGCCGAATACCTGACGCAGACCCAGATCTTCACTTTGTCCGCGGAATAGCCCTTCTTCGATTTTCTCCAGATCCAGCAGATCGAGGAGGTTTTGCAGTGCCTGGCTCATAAAGTTACTACCCTTTTAATAATCATTTTGCGCAGTGTGCGGAATATCACGGCAAGACGTCAATATGTTGCGTTAAGGCACAGGGAAAATTGCCTGAATACTGAGCGTTATTAGAAGGCTAAGTGATTAACAGGCAGTGCTAAATGGATTTTTCAGTATTTTGTGCTAAGTTTAATGAGTGAGGTGGTGAAAGCCACCAAGGTGTTGATAATAAAAAAGGAGACCGATCCATGAAACTCTGGCAAATCGTAGGTGGAGCAGCAGCATTGACGATCACCCTGGCGGGTTGTGCTCAAAAGAGCGCAAATGTGCCTGTGCCGGCAGCGGGAAACCCAGCGATTGCGCAAACGCAGATTCAGGGCCCGGCGGTAACTGGTTCGGTTAACATTCGCCAGCGTATTGCGCTGCCACCGGATGCCGTACTGACGGTTACGCTCTCTGATGCTTCATTGTCGGATGCGCCGTCGAAAGTGATTGCCCAGCGCGCGGTGCGCACTGAAGGCAAGCAGGCGCCGTTTAATTTTGTACTTCCTTACAACCCGGCTGATATTCAGCCCAACGCGCGTATCATTCTGAGCGCGGCCATTACGGTAAACGGTCGGATGACCTTTATTACCGACACTATCCAGGAAGTAGTGACCCGCAACGGCACTCGTGCCGACCTGCAGTTGGTTCCGGTGCAGGGCATGCCGGTTCAGGCGACACCAACAGCCATGCCGTAAACCGGCAATCCTGAAGCAGTAAGAGATCAACAGCCTTTGCGCTCCGGCCAAAGGCTGTTTTGTTGCTACCAGCGCCAGCCATAAATCAGTAGATCGACCGTGCTGTGCGCGCCGAAGATGATCCCCTCACTCAGCAGCGCCTGGCGCTGACGTTGAAAGTCCTCCCCCTGCTGCGAAATTTGGCCGTGACGGTTAATCACCCGGTGCCAGGGCAGGCTGCTGCCTTCCGGCAGACGCCTCAGTACGCCGCCGACCTGACGTGCGGCACGCGGTGAGCCCGCCAGCCGTGCTACCTCGCCATAGGTCGTGACCTTGCCATAGGGAATGGCGGCTATCACGTGGAACACGCGTTGGCTGAATGTGGCGTCTTCTGGTTCCATTTATGTTTTCCTGCTGCGGCAAAAAGCCAAGGATGGAAGTGTGCCATAGCCAGGGTGGGTAAGAAAACAGCGGTTAGCCCCGGTTGGCTTGCTATTTGGCTGGTCATCGCCGATAATGCCCACCGCTTCGCAGTCATAGAAGCCGTCAATGGGGGCCCTGTTGGTTCTCCCGCAACACTAACTTGTGAACTCGGTCAGATCCGGAAGGAAGCAGCCGTAGCAGGTGACGTGTGTGCCGGGATGTAGCTGGCAGGGCCTCCACCAATTTCAGCCTCCGCCTTTTCCTTCCCCACCGTTTACGCACTGTTTTTGTCTATCGTCGTTTAGCCTGTCCGCTCGATAAATAGACGTTTTAATCAGTCATCCGATCAGATTTTCACCTAAAAAATAATATGATGTCTCAAGAATGTTGGTCTCGATGTTTTTTCTTTTTCAGCGATACCTGAATAGGATGAGAATTATCTTGATGTTGCGGGGTATCGATGTTGTGGTTAAAATATTGTTGATGCTTGGCGTTGTCAGGCAATAATTTTGATATTGACTATAATGGGTCGGTACGGCGTTTTGGACAATAATCAGGCATCAGATTAGGCTGTAACATGATTTATATCATTGATAACAAAGTTGCCTTTAATACCGAGAACGGCTCTTTAAAGAGCATGAGAAATGGTAAGGAAGTATTTTTATCGAGCCTGAATGTCAGAGTGTTCAAATGCTTGCTTGAACATGGCGTGAAGCCGGTCAGCAGAGAGGATATTTTTAAGCAGGTTTGGGGTGAGCAAAGTCTGAGTGTATCTTCCGCAACCCTGAACCAATATATTAGCCTGACTCGCCGGGCATTGCTTTCCGTAGGATTCAGCGATCGCTTGATAATCACGGTGGCTAAAACAGGTTATAGAATTAATAAAACCATTTTAATTAAAATCTTGGAAATTGCCCCTCCCAGCCAATCGCCGGAAGATGCCCCCCCGTTAATGTCTGACGCCAGTGGTACCCAAAGGCCATATGCACATCATTATTATCTGATGACGTTACTTCGTACCTTATCAATTGCATTGCCGCTTGCCATCCTGGTTTTCTTGTTTTTTTATTATCAGCATTACCGTGAAAATGAGAAACGCCCGTTTATCTCTTATCTTGGTGTGGTCAAAGGTTGCCCGATTTATTACTCTGGAAGGTATCTCGATAAAAAAACGGATCGCTACCTGCAGTTTTTGACCGAAAAGGATCTTTATGGCAATCGATGTGGTAAGGATGAATTGATTATTACACGGCTCAATCACTCACTTAACACCACAGAAGACAGTGGCCGTCAGTTTATCGCAAAATGTGTAATGGACAGCGATCATTTTTATCATCATTGTGAAAGCGAGTATATCCGCGCATGGAAAAAAAGTTAACCGTACTGTCGATGATACTCATTGTTCTGTGCATTGTTTTTGGCAGTAGCATATATTACCTCACCCATTCCCAGCAGGATTTAAAGGGCATTGCCTGCGAAGCTAATGCGAAGTTCACTTACGCCAATGATTTGGATAATGCCAGTGCACCTATGGATATTCGCCTCATTTTAAAAATGCACTACGTTTTTTTTACAAGCAATAAGGGCATTATGACTCTGAATGGCGTGGCGAGCAGCGGAGATAAACGGTTTTTTGTGAGTCGCAATGTTAATTTCACTTATGTTGCACAAGATGATTTTTATAAATTTAAATATGGCAATGAACAGCGTTCGGTAAGAGATACCTTACCCTCTGAAGTGTACTCCTATTTTTTTAATAGTGAATCTAACTTATATCATATCAATTATCTTGATAAGGACACTCTGATGTTTAGTAACGTTTATACTCCGATGTTTATTTGTAATGTGAAATCATAATCTATGGTGTGAGAGCATAGTAACGATAGAAATTATTAATGAACTACTATTTGTCTCCTTTGTTATTATAGTCAGGTTTAGCTTTTCTATTCCTGACTCCCGCCCCACATCAGGATGTCTATAATTATAGAAAATGATATATATTTTTATATATGTTATTTTATTCATTTTATATTTTAATGTAATTTATTGTTTTTATTGGATATTTTTGTTTTTGTTTGTTTTGTGAAATATTATTAATTTTATCTTATATATTGCATTTGGATGCTGTTGCCATTCCTTATCGTTCATGTTTTATTAGACAGCCTCTTTAATTACGCTATTGTTTTGCTTCTTCCTTGAACAGGGCAGGTTGGGGGTGGGAATGCAAAAAAATACCTGATTATTATTTTTTCTAGTCAATAGGTGAGATATGGATATACATGACATTGCTCTGAATGACACTCTGATGGAAAATGAGTCGGTTGTATTGGATAACAATAATAAAACATTGTTTTTTAAAAGAGAGAATATCGTTATTGAAATGACGGAGTTGCAGCGTCGGTTTATTCTCTGTCTGCTTAGTGGCATATATAAAAAGAATGATATCATTCGCGCAGTATGGTTTTGCAATCATGAAACCATCAGCGATAATAATTACCATCAAATTATATTTCAATGTCGGTCGTTGTTGTCGCGGCACGGTATCCCTGGTCAGGTGATTAAAACCATTCCCCGATTTGGCGTCATGCTGAGTTTTCAGGCCTGCGAGCGGGAAACCACTGAGGGTGCTGGGTCTGAAAATAAAAAACTGGCGGAAAGTAAAAAAGGGAAGAAGGGCATTTTGGAAACCATTAACTACAAAATTGCACTGACGTTGACTCTGCTGTTTTCGGTGGCGATGTTTGTGGGTGTGTCTGCTTAGCGCCCGATGAAAACGTGTCGCCAATTTATCTGATTACCCCGAGGCCTAAGTGAGTAAACGGTTTATTGTTTTTTTTATTTCATTTTTCTTCTTGGCGAATGCGGTGTTTATTTTTTCTCAGCTTTGGAAAATTTATCGTATCGATCAGACAGATGTATCGTCGCAGCGTAATTTCGTGCCTGAAAGGGGACGTTATGTTGGTTTCCCTGCGCAAGATGATATAGAAAAAATCAACAATGCTGATTTTTTTGGCCGCTATGGGGAAAGTCGGGGAGAGGGAAATAACGGTATGAGCTATAAGATTAGCTCGCAGGGGATAAACGACGATGTTATCAACAATGCCCCTGAAACGCGTCTGGCGGGAAAAGTTACCGGCTTGCTGTTTAGCGATAACCCCAAACACAGCCTGGCGATAATAGAACGCTCCGGCAAACAGGCCAGTTATGGTATGGGCGATCGCATTGCTAACAGTAACGTGGTCGTATTACGGATACTGCAAGACAAGATATTGCTTGACGAGAATGGATACTACGCCTTGATGATTTTAAAAGACTAGGTGTGCTTTCTTTTTAGAATTGGAACTTTTTAAGGTCATAAGGCTACATTGTGATTACGCATCTTTTTTACCATTTTGGCCATCAACTGGCCCGCCTTCCCTGGCGGGAACTGGTGGTGGTATCAATGTTGGCGGCTACCCCCGGGATAACGCATGCAGCGTCATTCTCTGCCAATTTCAAAGGTACGGATATTCAGGAATTTATCAACACGGTCAGTAAAAACCTGGGCAAAACGATCATTATTGATCCGGCGGTGAAAGGAAAAGTCACCGTACGTAGCTATGAGCAGCTTAACGATAAACAATATTATCAATTCTTCCTGAACGTGCTGGACGTGTACGGATATACCGTCATTGGTATGCCAAATAACGTACTTAAAGTCATTGTGGCGAAAGACGGGAAAAGAGCCGCTTTGTCGCAGGCCGGCGGTGAACTGATTGGGGAAGGGGATGAGGTTGTAATGCGTATTGTTCCTTTGCGCAATATCGCGGCCAAGGATATTTCCCCATTATTACGTCAACTGAATGACAGCGTGGGCGTAGGCAGCGTGGCGCATTATGAACAGGGCAACGCGTTGTTGATCACCGGCAGAGCCGCGGTAGTGAATGGGTTGATCGATATTGTTCGGGAGATGGATCAGGACGACAGCAATCAGATAGAAACGCTTGCGCTGAAGCATGCGGCGGCGGCCGAGATTGTGCGTATGGTCAATGCGCTGTTCCGCGAAGAGGGCAAGCAGCGGATGGCGGGTGCTGCGACGCTGCGGTTGGTCGCGGATGAAAGAACCAATACTGTGATGATCACCGGCGACGATCGGATCCGCGAATATGTTAAGGACATGATTTATCAGCTGGATAACAAGAGCGTCAATCAAGGCAATACCCAAGTCATTCAACTGAAATACGCCAAGGCGCAGAGCCTGGTCGAGGTGCTGACGGGGATTAGCTCAGGCCTGCAAAATGAAAAAGAGGGCGCGGCAACCAATGTAGCCTTGTTGAAAAATGTGGTGATCAAAGCCGATGAGCAAACCAATGCGTTGATCATCACCGCTGCGCCGGATGTGATGCGCGACCTGGAAGAGGTGGTGACCAAGCTGGATGTCCGCCGTGCTCAGGTGCTGGTTGAGGCGGTGATTGTCGAAGTGCAGGATGGCCAGGGGCTGAATATCGGCGTCCAGTGGGCCAATAAATACGGCGGCGGCACGCAGTTTGGCGGCAATGTACCTGGCGTTTCATCGGGTTTTGACGGTGGCATGCTCGAGGCTTTCAACAAGGCCAGTGGTTTGATGACCGGCTTTTACAGCGGAAACTGGGGGGTATTGCTATCCGCTATCGCCAGCAATAATCAAAATAATATTCTGGCTACGCCGAGCATTGTCACCCTGGATAACGCCGAAGCGGAATTCAGCGTAGGCCAGGATGTGCCTATTTTGACCGGTTCGCAAACCACCAACAGCGATAACGTTTTCAATACCGTCTCGCGTAAAACCGTGGGGATAAAACTCAAGGTCAAACCGCAGATTAACAAGGGCCAATCGGTCCTGATGCAGATTGAGCAGGAAGTCTCCAGCGTTGCCGACAATACGCAGGTCTCCGCCGATTCCCTGGGCGCCACTTTTAATATCCGTACGGTAAATAACACCGTGTTGGTCGACAGCGGCGAAACGGTAGTGGTTGGCGGTCTGCTGGATAAAACCAATTCAGAGGTGGAAAGCAGCGTTCCGCTGTTGGGGAAAATTCCGGTATTGGGCGCGCTGTTCCGTTCTACGTCGGTGAAAGAGAGCAAGCGCAATTTAATGCTGTTCATCCGCCCGACCATCATCCGGACGACCGAAGGATTCTCTCAGCAGAGCCAGCGTAAAGTCGGCAAATTTGATGTTGAGCAGCGGGAAGATATCGAGCTGAAAACGGCGTTGCGCGAGGAAATCTCCTCCGGCCAAACCGCGGGTGACAATCAAGCGTTTCTCCGCGTCATTTCGCAGGTCAATGCGTTCTATGACCAAGAGGGAAAACCATGACGCCGAGCCCCTCAGGCCACCTGTTGCCTTTTGCCTGGGCGCGCCAGCACGGCGTGCTCGCCGTCGCCGAACAGAGCGACACACTGCTGTATTGCCATCAGCAAACGGCTCAGGCCGCACTGATGGAGGCATACCGCTGTTTGCCGGGCGAGCCGATGTTGGTGCGGTTGGAGCCTGAAATATTTGAACAAAAGCTGGTGGCGTATTACCAGCAGGAGGCCGGTCATGCGCAGAAGATGATCGACGATCTGGGCGGCGAGCTGGACTTTTACACGCTGGCGGAAGAGCTGCCGGAGCAACAAGACCTGCTGGATGAGCAGAACGATGCGCCAATCATCCGCCTGATCAACGCGATGCTGAGCGAGGCAATCAAAGCCCGTGCTTCAGACATCCATATCGAAACCTACGAAAGCGAATTGGTGATCCGTTTTCGCATTGACGGTGCGCTGCAACGCATTCTGGCGCCACAGCGCAAATTGGCCGCGCTGCTGGTGTCGCGCATCAAGGTGATGTCGAAACTGGACATCGCTGAAAAACGGGTGCCGCAGGATGGACGCATGACGTTGAAGGTCGGTGGACGGGCGATCGACGTGCGCGTATCGGTGATGCCGGCCAGCCACGGTGAACGGGTGGTTATGCGCCTGCTGGACAAAAATAGCGTCAGGCTGGATCTGCCCAGTTTGGGGATGACGCAGGAGCGTCAACAGGCGCTTATGCGTCTGATTCAGCAGCCGCACGGCATCATCCTGGTTACCGGGCCGACCGGCTCCGGCAAGAGCACCACGCTCTATACCTTGCTGAACCAGATTAACGACGAAAACCGCAACATCATGACCATTGAAGATCCGGTCGAGTACGAGTTGAGCGGCATTGCGCAGACTCAGGTGAATCCGAAGGTGGACATGACCTTCGCCCGCGGGCTGCGTGCGTTGCTGCGCCAAGATCCCGATGTGGTGCTGATCGGTGAAATCCGCGACGGCGAAACGGCGCAGATTGCGGTTCAGGCTTCGCTGACCGGGCACCTGGTGCTGTCCACATTGCACACCAATACGGCGATCGGCGCCATTACCCGCCTGCGAGATATGGGGGTTGAGCCATTCTTGCTGTCCAGTTCGCTTAGCGGCGTGTTGGCGCAGCGCCTGGTGCGGCGGCTGTGTCCGCAGTGCCGCGAACCCTACGCCCTGTCTGATCGGCAACGGCGGGCGTTTGATCTGCCTGTGGATCAGGACGTCACTTGCTGGCGACCTCTAGGCTGTAACGCCTGCAGTGGGCAGGGCTACCTTGGCCGTATCGGGCTGCATGAGCTGCTGGTGCTGGATGAACCCATGCGGCTGGCGATCCACCGCGGAGACAGCGAGATCGACATCATGCGGTTGGCCGCCTCGCGCTATCAGTCTTTACGTCAGGATGGGATCGCCAAAATGAGCGCCGGCGAGACCAGCCTGGAGGAGGTGCTGAGAGTGACCCGCGAAGGGGATGGCGATGAGGTTTGATTATCATGCCTGCGACAGGCAAGGACGTGCCCGACGCGGGGAGCTCGAGGCAGATTCCTTGCGCCATGCCCGTGACCTGTTGCGTGAAAAAGGATGGCAGGTGCTGGCGGTTAAAGCCAAAAAAACGCGCAGTTTCAACAAGCTGGCAGGATTCAGGCTGACCTCCGGCGTCACGAGCAGCGATCTGGCGTTGTTGACCCGTCAGTTGGCGACGTTGATGTCCGCCGCGTTGCCGCTAGAAGAAGCGCTGATGGCGGTGGCGCGGCAAACGGAAAAGAAAGGCTTGCAGGCGGTGCTGACGCAGGTACGCCTGCGGATCCTGGAGGGGTTTTCCCTGGCGCATGCCCTGGGGCAATACCCGCCTATTTTTGATCGCCTGTACTGCGCCATGGTGACTGCCGGCGAAATCTCCGGCCATCTTGCGCCGGTGCTGGAGCGTTTGGCCGACTATGTCGAACAGCGTCAGCAAATGAAAAACAAGATCACTCAGGCGTTGGTGTACCCAATGGTGCTGACGGTGGTGGCGATCGGGGTAGTGGCCATTTTGCTTACTGCGGTGGTGCCTAAAGTCATCGAGCAATTTATTCATATGAAACAGGCCTTGCCGTTGTCCACCCGGCTGCTGATCGGTGCCAGTGACGCGATCCGACAATGGGGGCCGGCAGTGCTGATGCTGTTGCTGGCGGGCGTCGGTTTGTTTCGCTATTGCCTGAAGGTACCGGCCAGGCGTACCCGGTGGCATGCTTTTATCCTGCGGCTGCCGGTTATCGGCAAGTTGACCCTGGGCGTGAATACGGCGCGCTATGCCAAAACGTTGAGCATTTTGAACGCCAGCGCGGTGCCGTTACTGGAGGCGATGCGCATCAGCGCCAGCGTGTTGGGCAATGATCATGCCCGGCAGCGGTTGCTGGCGGCGATGGAACGGGTGCGTGAAGGCGAAGGGCTGTCGCCGTCTCTGGAGGGGACCGCGCTTTTTTCGCCGATGATGCGGCACATGATCATGTCCGGTGAGCGCAGCGGTGAATTGGAAATGATGCTCGAGCGGGCGGCGAATATGCAACAGGATGCCTTTAATCGGCAAATAACCTTGGCTCTGGGGCTGTTTGAACCTTTATTGGTGATAGTGATGGCCAGTTCGGTGCTGTTTATTATTTTGGCTATCCTGCAGCCAATATTGCAGCTCAATAACATGATTGGATGAGAAAGATGTTAACGGAAAATAAAGTGAGAAAGAGCAGTCGTGTACGCAAGTTTCGCCAAAAGGGTTTTACGCTTTTGGAAATTATGGTGGTGATTGTGATTCTGGGGTTATTGGCCAGTTTGACTATTCCCAGCCTGATGGGAAATAAAGAGAAAGCGGATAAGCAAAAGGCGACCAGCGATATTGTCGCCCTGGAGAATGCGCTGGATATGTACAAGTTGGATAACGGGCGTTATCCCAGTTCGGAGCAGGGGTTGGCGGCGCTGTCGGCCAAGCCTGAAGTGGCGCCGGTTCCCCGCAATTATCCTGAAGACGGTTATATCCGCCGCCTGCCGCAGGATCCCTGGGGCAATGCGTATCAACTGCGCAATCCCGGGCGGAACGGCAAGCTGGACGTGTTTTCCAGCGGCCAGGATGGTATTGCCGACAGTGAGGATGACATCGGTAACTGGCCTGAGAAAACGGCGGATAAAGCAGAGTAATGATGAGGTGCGAACGCGGTTTTACCCTGCTGGAAATTATGCTGGTGCTGCTGTTGTTAGGCATCACCAGCAGCCTGGTGATGCTGCGTTCTCCCGCAGTTGAAAATCAACTGGCACGGCAGGGTGAGCAATTGGCCTGGCAACTGAATGAGGTTGCGGAACGGGCTGAGCGTGAGGGAACAACCTATGGCGTGGCATTCAGCCGCAAGGGGTGGCGTATTGTCGCCGCCGGTCAACCGCAGGATAAAACTGCGGTGGCGATAGGCTCACCGTTACCGGCCGGGGTTGAACTGTCGTTGGCCCTGGAACGGCAGGCGGTTTCGCTGAAAGGCGAGTGGCCACCGCAGGAGGAACCGCAGGTTTGGCTGTATCCGGGCGGTGAAACCACCGTGTTTTCCGTCACATTGCTGCAGGGGAAATGCCAGTGGCAACTCAGCGCGACCGGTTTCTTTACGTTTGAAACGACAGAAGCCCACTGTGATGAAGCTTAAATATAAACGGCAGCGAGGCATGACCCTGCTGGAGGTGATGGTTGCGCTGATGATATTCGCCATTGGTTGCATGGCGTTAATCAAAACCACCGGAGGGCAGGTGCAAAGCCTGGGGGCCATCGAGGCGAAGAATATCGCCCTGTGGGTAGCGGATAACCAATTGACTTTATTGCAGCTTGATAGGGTCCCGCCTGCGCAGGCATGGCGTCAGGGGACGACGGAAATGGCGGATGAAACCTGGTATTGGCGTTATCGCGGCAGAGACACCACGGATGCCGGGATACGGGCGATAGAAATGGAAGTTCGGCGCGATCCGCAGGCGCCAGGCGCCTTGATCAGGCTGTTGGCCTACAGAGAATTGCCATGAACAGGGAAGCGGAGCGCGGTTTTACTCTGGTGGAAATGATGCTGGCCATCGTTATTTTTTCTTTGCTGTCGCTCACGGCGATGATGATTTTCAAAGGTGTATTGAGAAACAGTGAGATCACCCAGCGAAAATCGACGCAAATGGTTCAGTTGCAACGGGTGCTAACCCTCATTGAACGGGACTTTACCCATGCACTCACCCGCACGCCGGCCGGTTTGGCCGGTCAACCCGGCATACCGGAGTTTATGGCACGCGGGGCAGAGGAGGGGGATGGCGGCTATCGGGTCACGATGATCAGAAATTACTGGCATAACCCCGGTGCCAGGCTGCCGCGTTCGACGCTGGAGCGGGTGGAATATCGGTTTCAGAAGGGGAGATTGGACCGCCTGAGCTCCCCAGCCCTGAACAGCCCGCCGTCTGCCGCGCGCAGTGTGGCGCTGTTGTCGGACGTGTTGCGGTTCCAACTGCGTTTTTATTATCAAGGCGAATGGTTAGCGGCATGGCATGCCAGCACCTGGCTGCCTCAGGCAGTCGAGATCACCGTCGAAACAGGTTCTTTCGGCGTGGTGCGGCGCATTGTCCCGCTGTCGCCTGAGGAAAAATCATGAATAAACAGCGGGGAATGGCGTTGTTGATGGTTTTGTTAATGATGTCGGTGATGACGATTATTGCGGTGAATATCAATAGCTACTGGCAGCGGTCGTTGACGCGAGCGCAGTTTCAGCAGGATCAATTAAGGGCCAAATGGCTGCTGTTGGGCGGAGAAATCTATGCCAAAAGGCAGTTGCAACAGGCGTTGGATAAGCAGGTCTCGGTGAGTTTGGGGCAGGCATGGGCGCGTGAAGATATGGCCATGCGCACGGAAGAGGGAGAGGTTTCAGTGCGTATCGTCAGCGCCGATGTCTGTTTTAATTTGAATGCGCTCGCAGCGTCATCCCCGGTGGATGATGCCGGGGGCGAAAAGCCGAAAATAGCGAGAGAGAAGCGGATATTCATGCTGTTGCTCACCAATCTGGGCGTTGACGAGCCGCAGGCCGGCGCTATCGCCGACGCTGTTATTATGAAAATCAGCGCACAACGCGGCACGTCTGAAACGGGCTATCTGATTGAAGACGTCAGTGAACTGCGGGAGATCGGCGTCATAAACCCTGAACTGTACCTGCGTATAGCGCCATTGGTCTGCGCCTTACCGGATAATACGCTGCAAATTAACCTCAATACCGCCACGGAGCGGCAGTTGCCGCTGATCAGGGCGATGTTGCTGAATGCTTTGGGTAACGAGCAACTCCTGGCGATCATCGCCGGGCGGCCGCAGCTTGGCTGGAACTCATTGGACTTTTTAACCACGGATAACTACCCCGAACTGCGTAAGCTGAAAGACGGCGGCCTGGCTGACGGACTGGTCACTACCGGCAACCGCTTTACTGTGGAACTGCGGGTGAAACTGGATGACGGCAGGTATCGCTTGGTCAGCGCATTGCAACGGAACAGTACCGGCACTAAGGTCATTCGGCGCCAGTTTGGCTGGGGAGAACACTAGAGTATGTCGGACAATATTCTGTTAATCGCCCTGGGACACGGCGCCGTCGCCGATGTGCGCTGGGGCAAGGTGGGGGAAGCGCAAAGCGTCTTTGCCGCCAGCCTCGATCTGGATAATGCGGATGCCGAGCTGGCGGTTATGGCGCGGAACAGCAGGGTGGTGGTGCTGGTTCCTGCGCGCCATGTGGTGCTGCGCAATACGCAGTTTCAGGGGAAATCCAGGCTGGCGACACCGATGGCGTTGGCGTTCCAGCATGAAAGCGAACTGCTGACCGACGTGGAGCAGATGCACTGGGTAATCTTGGGCAAGGAGCAGATGAATTTCGGCATTGCCGGGGTCACACTGACACAAATGCAAACCTGGTGCGAACGGCTGCGTGCCTGCGGCCTTCATGCCGATAAAATGCTCCCGGACGTGCTGGCATTGCCCCTGCCCGGAGAGTGCAGCGTGGCCTATTGGCCCGATCGATGGTTGATAAGAACGGGAAAATGGCAGGGCATGCAATTGCCGTGCGCATGGGAGGACACCGAACTTCCGGTCACGCCGGATCTTTGCATTCACGCCGGTGGCAGTGTGCCCTCGACATGGGAGAGCGGATCCTGCGCAGGGGATCCGCTATGGCAATTGGCGAACGAAGCCGGGCGCAGCAAGAGCAACCTGCTGCAGGGGAAATTTAAACCCGCCCTCAGATGGCCGCGGTTTATTCCGGGAAAGATCGCCTGTGCGTTGATATTGGTCAGTTGTTCGTTGTTGGTTTGCGGTTTGTACCATCAACTGAAGGCCGGGCAAGCCGAAAGGCAGATGGCCGCTTTATATCAGCATTTGTCGCCGGGGCAGCCGCTAACGGCTTCGCCCGTTGAGGAGGCCAGAAAAAAAGTCAGACAGATGCAAAATATATTGAAGGAGCCTCAACTGTTTAAGCTGTTGCCTTATGCCACCGAGGCGCTGTCTCTGTGGGAGCAGCCGCAACTGCAGTCGTTAATTTTCGATGGCGCTAAAAATGAGCTGGTTATCACCCTGTTAAAAGAGGATACGCAACTGGCGCCACCAACCGAAGACAATGGCATCAGCATCGCCATGACGGAAGGGCCTTCGGATAATTTGGTGACCCTGACGGTTGGAGAAGAGCAATGAAAGCGCGGATAGCCGATTTAAGAGCCGATAAAAGCTTGCAGGCGGCGGTGGCGTTGAGTCTGATGCTGTTGGCGGCCTTCAGTTATTGTCTGTATCAGTTTTATCAGGTGAAAAAAAATACGCAGCGGTTGGAGGCGCTTAATGGGCAGATGATCAACGTCGCCAGGTTGCAATCGCGATTACCGCCTGACGCCGCCCCCCCTGTGCTGTTGCAGGAACGCCTGCGGCAGAGCGCGCAAGAAAATCAAATTCCCGTTACGGCCTGGGAAGAAAGCGAAGAAGGCGTGCGGATGACGTTAGTCTCCATCCCGTTCGCGCGTTTAACGATCTGGCTGGCCGAATTGCAGCGCGAGCAAGGGATTCGGGTGGTGCAACTTGCCGTAGAACGTAGCGAACAGGATCAGGGCGTGGTGAAGGTCAGCCAACTGTTGGTGGCGGCGCAGCAAGCCATTTTATAAGCGATCCCGGTTTTATTCATTCAGAGGGAAATATGTTATCCGTCATTGAAAATATGGCCAGTGACTGCTGGCTATTATTCAGCGCAGTGCTGAGCCTTTGTTTGGGCAGTTTTATTAATGTGATAATTTACCGACTGCCCAAGATGCTTGAGCGTGAAGAGGATGAAAGGGTTAATGGTCGTCATCCTGATGTATTTAATTTTTTTCTGCCAGGGTCAACGTGTCCACATTGTTTAGAGAAAATAAAACCCTATGATAATATTCCACTGCTGAGTTGGTTGATATTGCGCGGGCGTTGCCGCCACTGCGGGGGGGATATTTCCTCGCGTTATCCGCTGGTGGAATTAGTTACCATGCTGGCCGGTATATCGATAGCCTGTTTTATCGGCGTCGGTATCGACTGGTTTTTCATGTTGGCGTTATTTTCATTATTGTTGGCACTGTCGGCTATCGATGTGGAGCGGCAGCTATTGCCCGATTGTTTGACGCTGTCATTACTGTGGGCCGGGTTGTTGTGGCATAGCATCGCGCAGCCGCAATTTTTACCCGCCGCGGTAATCGGGGCGGTAGCGGGCTATCTCACCCTTTGGCTGCTTTACTGGGGTTTCCGGTTATCGACCGGGCGTGAAGGCTTGGGGTATGGCGACTTTAAATTGCTGGCGGCGTTGGGGGCGTGGGGGGGATATGAAGCCCTGCCGCCTATCCTGCTTATCGGTTCTTCCAGCAGCCTGATCTGGCTGCTGCTACTGCGCGTGATGCGCTCCCGCAGCTGCTCGCAGCCCTTGCCGTTCGGGCCAGGACTGGCGATAGCCGGATGGTCGTGGATGCTTTACCACTGGATTATCCAGCCGGTTGTCGGCTAGCGCGTATGCTCAAGAAAACGCGCCAGCGACTGGTTAAAGCTGCTGCATTTCTGCGCCAGGGGCGTAGCGTCGGCATTCAGTCGATCAAATACCCCTTTGGCCGCATCGAGTAATTGGGTTTTATTCACGTCTTGGCTTGGCCAACCTTTTTTATTTGCTTCGTTCAATGCCGCTGCGGCCAACTTATCATTGGTCGGGATGTCGGCGCGGCTGCATTTTTCCCGAAGAAACTGGCTGGCTCCGACCAGTGAGGACAGTTGTTCCAGCTGATGCTCAGCCGTTGGCGGTGTGGTTTTATGTTCTGCAGAATGCTGACAGCCGGACAGCAGTCCGAGGGATATCGTTAACGCAGCAATATTTTTAGTAAACACGCTATTCTCATCTTCGGTATTGGGAGTGGCTGGTTATTTTATCTTCGACTTATGATGGTTTCAATGCTCCCGCTTTTTTTTAAGTATTCTTCATATTTACTAAGGGTTTGCTGCCATTAATGTGCATTAAGTTAAGGCAACCTAAGTATCTCAGGCTTATTTATTCGTTTTATTCTCTTGGGGCGGGAAGTTACCGCGTTTATTAGAACAGTAAATAACTCGACTGAAAGTTATTTGACTTTTATCAGTTGAAAGCCGAACAGTTTAACTGGAGTAGTAATGAAATTATCAAAAATTGCCTTGATGATGGCAACACTTGCCGCCTCTTCCGCTGCATGGTCACACGGTTATATTGAAGTCCCCGAGAGCCGCGCATTTAAATGCAAACTGGGTTCAAACACCGACTGCGGTCGGGCGCAGTATGAACCGCAGAGCGTGGAGCAAATCTCTGGTTTTCCGGCTAATGACCAGCCTCTTGATGGCCAATTGGCCAGCGGCGGCGTCGGGGGCTTTGAGCCACTTGACCGTCAGGGCATCAACATTTGGGCGCTGAATACCATGAAGCCGGGTCCGCAGGCCTTCACTTGGTACCATACCGCCAAGCATAAAACCAACAACTGGCGTTATTACATCACCAAGCAGAACTGGGATGTGAATAAGCCGCTGTCGCGTGAATCTTTCGAAAGTGAGCCTTTCTGTGAAGTCGATGGTCACGGCGATGCGCCAAAAGAGCGTGAAGTTCACCAGTGCGTAGTTCCGGAAAGAACCGGTTACCAGGTGATTTATGGCGTGTGGGAAATTAACGACACGGTAAACAGCTTCTATCAGGCTGTCGACGTTAACTTTGAAGATGGCGGCATTGTTTCCGAGTGGAACCAGCAACTGCAAGGGCAGATCAACGGTAAAAACCTGTTGATCGGCGATAAGGCGATCGCCCGTTTCTTCAGTGATGCCGGCGAAGTGATCGCCATGCAGGTCGAACTCGATATCAACAGCGAAGCGCTGACCGATAAAAATCGCTGGAGCCAGGCGCTCGCGGAAAAAATTAACGCCACCCACGCCGACGTGCGCGCCGGTGTTAAAGATAAAGACGGCAACGTCAACCCAATCGCCGGTAACAACTACGTCTTCGCCAAGAAAGGCAGCACGCTGAAGAGCGTGGTGATTTCCTATGAGGAAGAAACACCGGCCGTTACCGAGGAAATCCGCATTAGCGGGCTGTCGAGCACCAAGATCAAAGACGGTAAATCCCAGTTGACCTTTAACGCTGAGGTGAAAGGCAAGCTGACCGTCGAAGCGCGCGTGTTCGATCATCATCAGACCGAGAAAGGCTACCTGAAAGCCATCGTAGATGACGCCAGCCAGCCGTTGAGCATGGATCTGAACAACGTCAGCGAAGGTCACCATATGTTGAAGGTGATTGCGACTAACGATAACGGGCATAGCATTCAGCCTGACGTTGAGAACTTCAATCTTGAAGCCGAGTCTACCGGCGGCACCGGAGAATATAACTTCGTCTTCCCGAACGACCTGAGCAAATACACCGCCGGCACCACCGTGTTGCAGCCGAAAGATGGCAAGGTTTACGAATGTAAGCCATTCCCGTACAGCGGCTACTGCATGCAGTGGAACAGCGCATCAAACAATTATGAGCCGGGTGTGGGTTCCAACTGGCAGGACGCGTGGGTTGTGAAGAAGTAAGCGATCCGATAACGAACAGAATATTCAGCGGCCAGCAATGGCCGCTTTTAAGAGGGTTTTATGCAACATCAAACTGAAACGATTGGCATCCGCACTCGTTACGATCTCTTCAGCCGCCTATTGCATTGGATCATTGCCGTCGCGATGTTTTACGTCATGATTGTCGGATATTCACTGCATTTTATGCCGAATGAGCGGATATTTACCTTTTTCTCGGAAACCAATATGTCGTTGGCCCTGGTGCTGACGCCGCTGATGATGGCACGCTTTCTCTGGCGTTTTTTCAGACCTTCGGTCCCCTATGGCGAAATGCTGAAAGGGCATGGGAAGGGGCTGGTGCATTTGCTGCACGAGGTATTCTACCTGCTTATTTTCGTGGTATTGATCAGCGGTTTTTTAATGTTGGAAAAGGGATTTCAGGTCTTTGGCGTTATAGATTTCCCCCGCCCGGTGGACAGCCTGGAGGTGAACAGATTCTTTTTTGTCATACATCGCTGTTCGTGTGTGGCGCTGGCGGGAATGATTGTGCTCCACGTGGCTGCGGTGATAAAGCATCACTACTTTGAAAAGAATGCGATTCTGCGCCGCATGTTGTAGCCTGCGTACTGTTTGGCGCGCCGGTTTTTCCGCTGGTGCGCCGCCGTTATCCGATGGATTTTCTGGCGGTGTAATAAGGGGCGGGGAATTGACAGTGGCTATTATTGAGGGGGGGCTTCCGACTATATTGCGGGATTTCGGCAGTGAATGAAAATCACTGCAAGTCAATAAGATAAATGCGTGCTTGCCGTAAACATTGAAGCCGATAAAGGTATCGGCTCAACGCATTTATCACCTGGATTATCGTACGAATTTCCAAACGGCAACGGGGATTTTATCGTAAAGCTTATTCATGGTGAGCTCGGCCAAACGGTGGTCCGCTGCAGAGTAGAACAGCTCTAGTTCGTCATCCGAAAGCTCATACTTATTTTTTTCAATAACGCGTTCCAGGGTGTCAATCGTGGTGCATTTACGTAAACGCATCAGATAGTCAATTTTAGTCATGATAGCCTTTAGTTTTATAAACCGTAGAGTAATTTGGGGATAATTATCCCCTAAGTTTTCATTGTCGTACAGATGCCCTCTCCTGAGAACATTCTGAATAATCGCGCTTTGGTTTTTTGCCAGCGGCGCAAATCGGAATCATTAATACCATAACTGCTAAACAGTGTGTAGGTATCGTCGAGATACTCTTCGACTAACTCCGATAAATCACTTTCGTCCATGTATTTAATTTTATAACTCATCACAAACGAAGCAATATGTTCAATCAACTCGTTAAGCTGGAGGTTGACGGAAGACGTTGGATCGTTCACCCAGCCGTGGTGGCTGTCGCCCAGTGTTGCGATACCTTCATCATACAAATTTTCGCACAAGAATTTGAGCTGAGCAATATCGTGCCTTTTAGGCGAATACTCATCCATATCATCCCCTCCGTAAGTCTTAATTTCGGTGTTGATAACACTCTGTGAGTAAGCTGATTTACATCATGGACGGAGGCAGCTTAACGGTGACAAAATAAACTTTCCGTATAATGAATATAAATCATTTTTTCGCATTTGGCCTGCTGTTATTACGTAAACTTACAATTCATCTGCGGTAGAGGGGCGGGAGTTATCAATGATGTCAAAGGTTAATCCCGTTTCGACAACGCTAAAAGTCACGCTGTCGCTGATGTATTCCTCGGCGCTGATATCCAGACAGGCGTTGAAAATTGTCCATTTATAGCGATAACTCATTGAATACTGGTTGCTGCTCACATTTTGAATATCAAGTATTTCTAATGAGCCCTCGGCGTAACCTGCGCTTTCCGAATAAAAACTCAGGCCGCTGGTCAATGCCGGCACCAACTCTGAAATTTTATCGTTAATCATTTTTTTTAGTTTTTTAACGGAAAGTGCTTCCGTCATTGTGTCGCAACGAAGAGTCACATGCATTTAATGTCTGGCCGTACCGCTATCCAATCTATTTATCTTACTCCTTTTTCGTCACCTCGTCGGTAAACTTTTCGTTTATCGGGGGCTTTTTTACAGTTTCTCAACGTTGTTTACTGCTTAATAACCCTGATGTTATTCGGTATATCTCAAAGGGAGTAGCCCCGTTATTCGTTAATCTGCTAATTATCGGTGCAAGCATAACTTTCTTTGTTAAGTTCCGTTACATAAATCGCCGGGGGAGCGCTTGAGGTGTCGATGGTTATGTGATGTTATACTGTAACAATAAATCTTTCTTCTCTTTGGCTATGAAACTGACATCCGCACCCCATCAACATGACGCTGAGCCGTCACTGCATTCCCTGTTCACCGCATCGGCGGGATTACGCTGCGGCATTGCGGCAGCATTGTTGGCCCTGTTGTGGCTGGGCATTCGCTGGGCGGTATTGCTGCCATGATTACGCTGCAACAGGCCGTGGTTGGTTACGGCGGCACTCCGTTGTTTCCACCGCTTAGCGGACATTTCGCTGCCGGCTCTTTGACGGCGGTGGTTGGTGTTAACGGTGCCGGCAAGTCCACGTTGCTGAAAACCTTGGCTGGGCTTTTACCCTTGCAGAGCGGCAGCCTGCTTTTCAGCGGCAACAAGTTACCGCGCATGGCATATCTGCCGCAGCAGGCTGAACTGGATCGTCAGTTCCCGATCCTGGTGAGCGATCTGGTGGCAATGGGAAGCTGGCCGCAGTGCGGTATGTTCCGTGGGCTGAACAAGCGCGCCGGGCTGCAGATTGTCGAGGCGCTGGATGCCGTGGGCATGGCGTCGATGGCGAGAAGCCCGGTAGGCGAGCTTTCAGGTGGCCAGCTGCAACGCGTGCTGTTTGCTCGCCTGCTGGTCCAGCAGGCACCGTTGATTTTATTGGATGAACCTTTTACCGGCATCGACAGCGCCACCACCCAATTATTGCTGCAGGTGATCGCACAACTGCACCAACAGGGGCGAACGGTGATTGCCGTGTTGCACGATATGTCGATGGTAGCTAATCATTTTCCTCAGGCGTTGCTGTTAACGCCACAGTGTTGCCATTGGGGAGATGCCGATCGGGTGCTGGAACATATTCCGGCGCTGAACGTCGCCTGCCGGCCCCAGTGCCTGAGGGCGGTAGCGCCATGATGCTGCTTGATCCTCTCATCGATCCCTTTGCCTCATTCGGCTTTATGCGTCGTGCGCTGGTGGCCTGTTTTGCGCTGTCGCTCAGCGCCGCGCCGTTGGGGGTGTTTCTGTTGCTACGGCGCATGAGTCTGGTTGGCGATGCGTTGTCCCATGCGGTGCTGCCTGGGGCGGCGATAGGCTATTTGATTTCAGGCATGTCGCTGGTGGCGATGGGTGTCGGCGGGTTTATCGCCGGGCTGGCGGTGGCGATGCTCTCCGGGCTGGTCAGCCGCCGAACGCCGCTGAAAGAAGACGCCAGTTTCGCCGGTTTTTATCTGGGTTCGTTGGCGCTGGGGGTGACACTGGTCTCACTGCGCGGTTCCAGCGTCGATCTGCTGCATGTGCTGTTCGGTTCTATCCTGGCGGTGGACACGAACGCCATTTTGATGGTGGGTGTAATAGCCAGTTTTTCGCTGTTGGCACTGGCGGCGCTGTATCGCGCCCTAGTCATTGAATCTTTCGACTCCACCTTTTTGCGAGTCAGTGCGCCGCGCTGGCTGGCGCTGATACACGGGCTGTTTCTGGCTCTGGTGGTGATAAATCTGGTGGCGGGGTTCCAGATCCTCGGCACGCTGATGTCGGTGGGGTTGATGATGCTGCCTGCCGCCAGCGCGCGTTTCTGGGCGCGTAATCTGCCGCATACGTTGGCGGTGGCGATGGGGATTGGCATGCTCTCAAGCCTGATTGGCCTCGAATGGTCTTATTACGCGTCATTGCCCGCCGGCCCGGCGATTGTGCTCAGCGCCAGCGTGATCTTTTTTGGGTCGATTTTGTTTGGGACGCGTGGGGGAATTTATTCTCTCGCGCGCCGTTGAGAAGTGCCAAGTTCAAGGAGAAAGTATGAAACGTTTACCTATTTCGCTGGCAGTCGCTGCTCTGCTGTCCAGCCCATTGGCGATGGCGAAAACCGTTGAAGCCGTCGCCAGCTTTTCGATCCTCGGCGATATCGTGAAGCAGGTGGGGGGAGAACACGTCAGGGTCACTACATTAGTGGGGCCGGACGGCGATCCGCACAGCTTTGAACCTTCGCCGAAAGACAGCAAGGTGCTGTCGCAGGCCGATGTGGTGTTCGTCAGCGGGCTTGGGCTGGAGGGCTGGATTGATCGCCTGGTCGGTGCCTCGGGGTATAAAGGGCAGGTGGTTACCGCATCACAGGGGATCGACACCCGCCAGATGAGCGAAGACGGCAAGGAGGTCACCGATCCCCATGCCTGGAACAGCATGAAGAACGGAGTGCAATACGCAACCAACGTGATGAATGCGCTGATTGCTGCCGATCCTCAGGACGCCAACTATTTCCGCCAGCGCGGTTCAGAATATATCCAGCAGTTGCAGAAATGGGATCTCTGGGCCAAAACCCAGTTTGCCGCGGTACCGCAGCAAAAACGCAAGGTGCTGACCAGTCATGATGCTTTCGGTTATTTTGGCCAAGAATATGGCGTCACTTTCCTTGCTCCGGTCGGTTTCTCTACCGAGGCTGAAGCCAGCGCCAGCGACGTGGCCGGTTTGATTAAGCAGATCAAACAGGAGAAGGTTAATGCCTACTTTATTGAAAACCAAACCGATCCGCGGCTGGTGAAACAGATTGCCGCCGCCACCGGCGCGAAAGCCGGTGGTGAACTGTATCCAGAGGCGCTGTCCAAACCGCAAGGGCCGGCGGCGACCTATGTACAGGCGTTCCGGCACAACGTCGATACGCTGTTAGGCAGCATGAAATAAACCGTAGCGGCCCTGCCGGTAAGGCGGGGCAACGGGTTGCGTTTCAGTTTCCTTTCTCCATAAAAAAGCCCCGTTGAGCAGCAACGGGGCTTTGCGACAGATGACACTTCAGACGTTAACGTTTTTTCTTGCGTCCCTGCACCGCTTTGAAGCGCGGGTTGCTTTTACAAATCACATAGATACGGCCATTGCGGCGTACGACTTTGCAATCCGGATGGCGCTTCTTCGCCGACCGCAACGAACTTAAAACCTGCATGTTGATTCCCTTTTATTTGCTGCCAAGGAAGCGGCCAAAACGCTGCTGGAAGCGCGCGGTGCTGCCTTCTTTGGAGAACTCTTTCTGCTTGCCGGTGTAATACGGATGCGAAGCGGAAGAGACGTCGATAGTGACGTACGGCCAGTTTTCGCCATCGAGTTCAATGGTGCGATCGGTATTAATGGTCGAACCCACTTTAAAATAGGTGTTGGCACTCAGATCGTGGAACACCACGGTACGGTAGTTTGGATGGATGCCTGCTTTCATGATGCCCTCTCATGTAATGTTATACTATAACAATAATTATGCGCCGCACGGCAGAGCGGATCAAGTACAAAATGCAGCGACAGGCGAATTAATGAGAGTGGTTTGCATTAAGCGGATGAAGCCAAAGAAAAAGGCCGCATAAGCGGCCTTTGTGTTCAGTGGTAAGCACTCACTGGGTTATCAGTGATGCTCAACCGGATGGCTGTGTTCCACATCTTCAGACTTCTTGCTGAAGCGGCGGCGAACCACCACGAAGAAGACAGGAACGAAGAAGATGGCCAGCACGGTAGCGGTAATCATCCCGCCCATAACGCCGGTACCTACCGCGTTTTGCGCGCCGGAGCCTGCACCGCTGCTGATAACCAGCGGCAGTACCCCGAGGATGAAGGCCAGTGAAGTCATCAGAATCGGGCGCAAACGCATGCGCACCGCTTCCAGCGTGGCTTCTATCAGGCCTTTACCTTCTTTATCCATCAGGTCTTTGGCGAATTCCACTATCAAGATGGCGTTCTTCGCCGACAGGCCGATGGTGGTCAGCAGCCCCACCTGGAAGTAAACGTCGTTGTTCAAACCACGCATGGTGGCCGCCAGCAACGCACCGATAACCCCCAGAGGCAGAACCAACATGACCGAGAACGGAATCGACCAGCTTTCATACAGCGCGGCCAGGCACAAGAACACCACCAGAATCGAGATGGCGTACAGGGCAGGGGCCTGGTTACCGGACAGACGTTCCTGGTAGGACATACCGGTCCAGTCGTAACCGATGCCGCTCGGCAGCTTGGAGGACAGCTCTTCCATCATGTTCATTGCTTCACCGGTACTTTTACCCGGTGCCGCCTGACCCAGAATTTCCATGGAAGGCAGGCCGTTATAGCGTTCCAGACGCGGCGAACCGTATTCCCATTTCGCTGAAGAGAATGCGGAGAACGGAACCATCTGGCCACTGGTGCCACGGACAAACCACTTGTTGATGTCCTCAGGCAACATACGGAACGGTGCTTCAGCCTGCACGTAAACCTTCTTCACACGACCGCGGTCGATGAAGTCGTTCACGTACGAGCCACCCAACGCGGTGGTCAGCGTGCTGTTGATGGTGGTGATGCTGACACCCAACGCCTTGGCTTTTTCCTGATCGATAATCAGTTTGAACTGCGGCGTATCTTCCAGGCCGTTAGGACGCATGCCGACCAGCAGGTCCGGATGCTGGGCTGCCATGCCCAACAGCTGGTTACGCGCTTCGGTCAGTTTTTCATGGCCCAGGCCACCCTGGTCAATCAGCTGGAAGTCAAAACCGGTAGCGGTACCCAGTTCGATAATTGCAGGCAGGTTGAATGGGAATACCAGGCCGTCTTTGATTTGCGAGAACGCACCCATGGCGCGACCTGCAATTGCCGGTACTTTATTCTGCTCCCCGCTACGCTCGGACCAGTCTTTCAGGCTGACGAACGACAGACCGTTGTTCTGGCCGTTACCGTTAAAGCCGAAGCCCGCAACGGTAAATACCGACACCACGTTGTCTTTTTCTTTGGTCAGGAAGTAGTCGGTGACTTCTTCCAGCACCTTCGAGGTTCGAGCCTCGGTGGCGCCCGCAGGCAACTGCACCATGGTCAGCAGGATGCCCTGGTCTTCTTCCGGCAGGAACGAGGACGGCAGGCGCAGGAACAGCAGGCCCATACCGACGACGATTAGCAGGTAGATCACCAGATAGCGACCGGTGCTGCGCAGGATACTGGCTACGCTGTCGGTGTAGTGGTGGGTGCTCTTTTCGAACATGCGGTTAAACCAGCCGAAGAAGCCGGTTTTAGCCCCGTGATCGCCTTTCTGCACCGGTTTCAGCAGGGTGGCGCACAGCGCCGGCGTCAGAATCAACGCCACCAGCACCGACAGTGCCATAGCGGAAACGATGGTGATGGAGAACTGACGATAGATGGCACCGGTTGAACCGCCGAAGAATGCCATAGGTACGAATACCGCTGACAGCACCATGGCGATACCGACCAACGCACCCTGGATCTGCTCCATCGATTTCTTGGTCGCTTCTTTCGGCGGCAGCCCCTCTTCGGACATTACGCGCTCGACGTTCTCCACCACCACGATGGCGTCATCCACCAGCAAGCCTATCGCCAGCACCATGCCGAACATCGTCAGGGTGTTTATCGAGAAGCCAAAGGCCGCCAGTATCGCAAAGGTGCCCAGCAAGACGACCGGTACCGCGATGGTTGGGATCAGCGTCGCGCGGAAGTTCTGCAGGAACAGATACATGACCAGGAATACCAGCACGATCGCTTCGAACAGCGTTTTCACCACTTCGTTGATCGAAATCTTGACGAACGGGGTGGTGTCGTACGGCCAAACCACTTTCATCCCCTGAGGGAAGAACGGCTGCATCTTGGCTAACGTGTCTTTTACCGCTTTGGCGGTGTTCAGGGCGTTGGCACCGGTAGCCAGTTTGATACCCAGGCCTGCCGCCGGTTTGCCGTTGTAACGTGCGGTTACGGCATAGCTTTCGCCGCCACGCTCAATACGCGCTACGTCTTTCAGGCGAACCTGCGAGCCGTCTGCATTCACCTTAAGCAGAATTTTGCCGAACTCTTCCGGAGAGGTCAGACGGGTCTGCGCGATGATTGAGGCGTTAAGCTGCTGGCCCGGTACCGGTGGCATCCCACCCAATTGCCCTGCGGCGATCTGGTTGTTCTGCTCGGTGATGGCGGACGTCACATCCGTCGTGGTCAGTTGGAAATTGTTCAGCTTGCCCGGATCCAGCCAGATGCGCATGGCGTACTGTGCACCAAACAGTTGCACCTCACCCACACCCTGTGAACGGCTGATAGGATCCTTGATATTTGAAGCTACATAGTCCGCGATGTCGTCCTGAGTCATGTTCGGATCGTCGGAAATGAAGCCGGCTACCATCAGGAAGCTGCTGCTGGATTTCTCTACTTTCAGGCCTTGCTGCTGCACTTCTTGCGGTAACAGCGGCGTAGCCAGCGACAGTTTGTTCTGGACCTGAACCTGCGCAATGTCAGGGTCGGTACCGGAGTTAAACGTCAGCGTAATGGTGACGCTACCAGAGGAATCACTGGTGGAGGACATGTACATCAGATTATCGATACCGTTCATGTTCTGTTCGATAATCTGGGTCACGGTGTCCTGCACCGTTTTTGCATCCGCGCCTGGATAGTTGGCGGAAATACTCACCGCCGGTGGTGCAATAGTGGGATACTGCGCGATCGGCAGTTTCATTATTGCAAGCACCCCCGCCAACATGACGATGATGGCGATTACCCAGGCGAAAATCGGGCGATCTATAAAGAACTTAGCCATGTCTTACCGGCTCCTTTTTATGACTTCTGCGCTTCAGACTGCGGCTGTTTCTGCGCCTGAGTGTCAACTTCCTGCACTTTTACCTGAGCGCCCGGGCGAACTTTCATCAGGCCGGTGACAATCACGCGATCGCCGGCTTTCAAACCGTCGGTAACCAGCCATTTGTCGCCGATAGCCTGATCCGCTTTCAGCGTACGCAACTCGACTTTATCGTCAGCGCCCACCACCATGGCGGTAGCTTCGCCGCGCGGGTTACGCGTCACGCCCTGTTGCGGTACCAGCAATGCATCGCTGCGAACGCCTTCGTCCAGACGGGCGCGAACGAACATCCCCGGCAACAGCGTATCGTTCGGGTTAGGGAACAATGCGCGAATGGTGATGGAACCGGTGGTTTCATCAACGGTAACGTCAGAGAATTCCAGCGTGCCTTCTTGGGCGTATTCCGTGCCGTTTTCCAGCAGCAATTTCACCTTGGCTTTGCCGTTTTCCTGTTTCAGCGCGCCGCTGGCCAGTTCTTGCTTCAGACGCAGGAAATCGTTGCTTGACTGAGTCACGTCCACGTACATCGGATCCAGCTGTTGCACGGTAGACAGCGCGGTGGCTTGACCGTTGGAAACCAGCGCGCCTTCGGTCACGGCGGATTTGCCGATGCGGCCGGAGATCGGCGAGGTCACTTTGGTGTAAGCCAGGTTGATGCGTGCGGTTTCCACTGCGGCTTTCGAGGCTACCACGGCGGCTTCTGCCTGCTGCAGCGTGGAAACTGCGGTATCGTAATCCTGCTTACTGATGTAGTTGGTGCCCAGCAAGGGTTTATAGCGGTTCACCGTTACGCGCGCGATCGAAGCGCTGGCTTGAGATTTGGCCAGGTCGCCTTTGGCGCTGTCATAGGTTGCCTGATAGGTGGCGGGATCGATCTGATACAGGGAAAAACCTGCTTTGATGTCACTGCCTTCAACAAAATTGCGCTTCAGGATGATGCCGCTGACCTGAGGGCGAACTTCGGCGATACGATACGCAGCAGTGCGGCCAGGAAGATCGGTAGTAATGTTGAGAGGCTCGGCCTTCAATGTCACTACGCCCACTTCGGGAGCCGGTGGTTGGGCGCCTTGTTGTTGGGTTTCCTTATCGTTACATCCTGTAAGTACTAAGCTGCCTGAAAGCATCAGAACTGCCGCCAGAGGCGTTAACCCTCTGTTTTTGTTCATAGAAAAACCCCAAGTGTCCGATTTCAAAATGATCAATGGATCACAAGCTTTAAAACCCATTGCTGCGTTAATTATATGTGCGTGCTATGGTACATACATACGCGAATGTATGTAAATCACACTCCCCCGAAAAAACAACGCCATGGCACGAAAAACCAAACAGCAGGCGCTAGAAACTCGACAGCACATTCTTGATGCTGCGGTGCAGGAATTTTCTGAACGTGGCGTTTCTGCAACGTCACTGACAGATATTGCCACCGCTGCCGGTGTTACGCGTGGTGCTATTTATTGGCACTTCAAGAATAAGGTAGACCTGTTTAACGAAGTTTGGGAATTGTCAGAGTCGAAAATAGGCGATCTCGAAATAGAGTATCAGGCAAAGTACCCTGATAATCCACTGCGTATTTTACGTGAAATACTAATTTATATACTGACGGCGACGGTCGATGACGGCCGCCGGCGAGCGCTGATGGAAATCGTATTCCACAAATGCGAATTTGTCGGTGAAATGATGCCGCTGCAAGACGCGCGTAAAGTGCTTAGTTTGGAAGGCTACGAGCGCATCGAGTCGGTGCTGCGCAATAGCATGCGCCACGGCCAACTTCCCGCCGATCTCAATACCCGCCGGGCGGCGATTATCCTGCGCGCTTATATCACCGGCCTGATGGAAAACTGGCTTTTTATGCCGGAAAGTTTTGATCTGAAAGCCGAAGCGGCAGCCCTGGTCGATTCATTCCTCGAAATGACCCAATTCTGCCCGACCTTAAGGGTCAAACCGGAAGAGCAGGCGGCCGAGCCGCACTGTGCCGACTGTCATCCTTAAAAGGAGATGCACCATGTCATCCGTTGTGTTGATCGCCAGTGGCGCGGCCTATGGCCAGGAATCACTGTTTAACGCCTTGCGTCTGGGCATTGCGCTGAAAGAGCAGCAGGCCGATCTCAATCTGAAACTGTTTTTGATGTCGGACGCAGTGGTGGCCGGCCTCGCCGGGCAACAGCCGCACGAAGGTTATCATTTGCAACAGATGCTGGAGATCCTCACCGCGCAGCAAGTGCCGGTAAAACTGTGCAAAACCTGCGCCGACGCGCGTGGCGTCAGCCGGTTGCCGCTGGCAGACGGGGTGGAAATCGGTACGCTGGTGGAACTGGCGCAATGGACGCTGGCCGCCGAGAAAGTACTGACGTTCTGATCCCGCTACATCTGTACATCACCAGCAACGTTTTTCTTATTCGTTGGCTATCTGCGATCGTGATAATCTTTCGGCTTCATTATTGATTCGAAGTCAAATCATGCATCGCAGGTTAGCTAAACGTCCTTTTCCGACGTTACCCTCGTTCTTCGGGGGGGATATCTCCCGCGCCCTCGCTCTGTTTTTATTGATCGCCCTTTGTGCGGTCTGCCAGCCTGTTGCCCATGCGGCGTTGAACGGCGATGCGCCGTCGCGCAGTGAAATTCAAAACCAGCTTGATGCGCTGAATAAGCAAAAGACGCTGACGCCGGTCAATAAGCTCACCCAGCAGGATCTGACCCGCACGCTCGAACTGCTGGACGCCATCGAACGCGTCAAACAGGATGGCGCTGAGCTTAAACAACAGTTGCAGTTGGCGCCGGGCAAGCTACGCCAGGTGACCGAGGATCTGGATGCGCTGAAAGTCCCTGTGGATAGCGCGGCCGCCAGAGCCGATCTGCTGCCGCTCTCCCTGCGCCAACTGGAAACCCGCCTTTACCAGACGCTGGACGAACTGCAAACCGCGCAGGAAAACCTCTCCGCCTATAACAGCCAACTGGTTTCGCTGCAGACCCAGCCGGAACGGGTGCAAAGCAGCATGTATACCGCGTCGCAGCGTCTGCAGGAGATCCGTAACCAGCTCAACGACCAGACGCCGGGCCAAAACTCGCTGCGCGACAGCCAGCAGGTGATGTTGGCAACGGAGCAGGTGTTGCTCAATGCGCAAATTGATCTGCAGCGCAGGAGCCTGGAAGCCAACACCACTTTGCAGGACCTGCTACAGAAACAGCGCGATTACACCACCGGGCACATCGACGCGTTGGACCGATCGGTGCAGTTGCTGCAAGAAGTGGTTAACAGCAAACGCCTGACTCTGTCTGAAAAAACCGCCAAAGAGGCGCAGAATCCGGAAGACGCCACGGACATCCAACAGGATAAGCTGGTCAGTAAAGAGCTGGACGTCAATCGCCAACTCAGTCAGCGGCTGATTGCCGCTACGGAAGAGAGCAACATACTGTTTCAACAGAATATCCGGGTAAAGAACTGGCTCGATCGCGGCCTGCAGTCGGAGCGTAACCTGAAGGAGCAGATCCAGGTGCTGAAAGGCAGCCTGGTGCTGTCGCGCATTCTCTACCAGCAGCAGCAAAACTTGCCGCAGGGCACGTTGGTGGCGGATATGGGCACGCGAATCGCCGATTTGCGCCTGGAGCAGTTTGATATCAACCAGCAGCGCGACGACCTGTTCAAGGGCGACGACTACATCAATAAGCTGCTTGTCGACAGCAAAGAGAAAGCCAGTGCGGACGTGCTCGATGCGTTGAACGAAATCGTTGATATGCGCCGTGAGCTATTGGATCAGTTGAATAAGCAGCTCAGCAACCAGCTTGCGCAGTCGATCAGCTTGCAGATTAACCAGCAGCAACTGACCAGCGTTTACAGCTCGTTGCAAGATACGCTGACCCAGCAGATATTCTGGGTTAACAGCAACAAACCGATCGATCTGGCGTGGTTGAAAGCCCTGCCGGGCGCGGTCAAAGATCAGATTGCCGCACTCGATTTCAAACTGGACACCGGCAAAATGCTGCAGGGCGGGTTGAATGCGTTGGTGTTCCTCATCCCGATGCTGATTCTGATAGCCCTGCTGCGCTGGCGCTACAAGCTGATCGATACGCACCTGCAAAAGCTGGCTAATGATGTCGGGCAGCTAAAACGCGACAGCCAACTGCACACGCCGAAGGCCATTATGCTGACCTTGCTGAAAGTGCTGCCCGGCTCGGCGCTGCTGCTGGGTGCCGGTTTCTGGTGTTACCGCGCGGAAATCGGCCTCAGCGATTTTCTGTGGGCACTGTCGCAACAGCTGGCGCTGTTCTGGCTGATTTTCGGTTTTACCTACCGTACGCTGGCGCCGGGCGGCGTTACCGAGCGCCACTTCAACTTTTCCACCGGACTGTGCGCGCACTACCGCCGGCAGACCCTGCGCCTGGGGTTGGCGCTGCTGCCGCTGATCTTCTGGTCGGTGCTGGGCGAGAAAGCGCCGCTGCGGCTGGTCGAGGACGTTATTGGCCAGGTGGTGGTGATGTTGACGCTGGCGCTGCTTGCCGTGCTGGTGTTTCCGCTGTGCCGCGACGGCTGGCGCGAGAAAGGTTCGCACGCGGTGCAACTGGTGATCATCACCGCCATTGCCGCCACGCCGCTAATCCTGCTCGGCCTGATGTTCGCCGGTTATTTCTACACCACGTTGCGTCTGGCCGGCCGCTGGATCGACAGCCTGTATCTGTTCTTCCTGTGGAACATCGTTTATCTGACCGCCATTCGCGGCCTGAGCGTTGCGGCACGTCGCTTGGCTTACCGCCGCGCGCTGGCGCGTCGCCAGAGCCTGGCGAAAGAGGGGGCAGAAGGCGGGGAACCTGTCGAGGAGGCGCCTTTGGCGCTGGATCAGATCAACCAGCAGTCGCTGCGTCTGACCACCATGGCGCTGTTTATCATCTTTGCCTGCGCCTTCTACGGCATTTGGTCAGATCTGGTGACGGTGATTTCGTATCTGGACAGCATCACGCTGTGGCATTACACCACCACCGTTGCCGGCGGCAGCGTGCCGCAGGCGGTGACGCTGGGCAACATGATGGTGGCCATCGCGGCGGTGATCGTCGCCTATGTCATGACGCGCAACCTGCCCGGCCTGCTGGAGGTGGTGGTGCTGTCGCGGCTGCAACTGCGGCAAGGGGCGTCTTACGCCATCACCACCATACTGACCTACCTGATCACCACCGTGGGCGCCGTTACCGCGCTCGGATCGCTGGGCGTGTCCTGGGATAAGCTGCAATGGCTGGCCGCCGGGTTGACCGTCGGTCTGGGCTTCGGCCTGCAGGAGATTTTCGCCAACTTTGTTTCTGGTCTGATCATTTTGTTCGAGCGGCCGATCCGCATCGGCGACACCATTACTATCGGCACCTTCTCCGGCTCGGTCAGCAAAATCCGCATTCGCGCCACCACCATTACCGATTTCGATCGTAAAGAGGTGATCATCCCGAACAAGGCGTTCGTTACCGAGCGGCTGATCAACTGGTCGCTGTCAGACACCATTACCCGGGTGTTGATCAAGGTTGGGGTGGCGTACGGTTCCGATCTGGACAAGGTGAAAGCGGTGCTGTTGCAGGCTGCGCATGATAACCCGCGGGTGATGACCGATCCGGAACCGCAGGTTTTCTTCCTTAACTTTGGCGCCAGTACGCTGGATCACGAATTGCGCCTTTATGTTCGTGAATTGCGTGACCGCAGCTATACCGTCGATGAGCTGAACCGCTCGATCGATCGCCTGTGCCGGGAGAACGACATTAATATCGCCTTCAACCAGCTGGAGGTATATTTGCACAACCAGCAGGGTAACGAGGTACAGGAAGTGAAACGGACGCTGTCGCAGGATGAGGGCAGCTCGTCGGCTGGATAATGGGATGAAAGCGAGGGTTCAGTTCAATTCAAGGCTGAACCCTTTTTACTGCCCGGCGGGCAGGTAAGGCGTGGTGACGCCGTTGCGTTGCAGTTTTTCCTGATAGTCCCGTTTGACAATATCCAGCGCCGCCAGCGCGATGGCTGGATCGATCTCGTTACATTCCAGCAGGTAAATCAGGTCTACCGCCAGCTGCAATTCTGGTGAGGCATTATCTAGAGACATAAAACCAACATTTTTGTTTAGTAGGTGAATGAATAAGGTGTCGCTTCGGCTGAGTATAGTGAACAAGGCGCGCGGCAGGGAATAATCATTAAAGTATTGTGATAAATCTTCAAAAACCGTTTTCTTTACGCTCGATGCTGCGCTCAATGCGCGCCAGCGCCTGTCGACAACGCACCAACCTGCCTTCCAATGCCGCCAATTCGTGCTGCAATTTTTGCTGCGCTGCGAATGTGGTCTGCCTGCCCAGCAGGCTTTCCCGATCCTGAATCATCGACATTAACCGGCGTTCATAATCCTGATGCTCGGCCAGCTTGTGATACAAATCGACCGCCACCACTTCTTTCGGCTGATTTTTACGGCGCAACGCCTGTGTCGCCAGCTCGCGCTGCAGAGCGGTGATCTGGGCCACCAGCTTCTCTGCCAGAAAGGCGACCTGACTGATGCGGCTGTCGTTGGCTGCCGTCTGCAACTGGGCGAAGTTCCTTTGCACTTCCGCCAGATAATCACGCAGCCGGGTGCCGCGATTGGAAAACAGCGCGGCGTCAAAGCGCGCCTGAGGGATAGGGGCGTCGCCACGCGGCGTCACCTCGGCGGCCAAGGCCGCGATCTGCTGTTCTAACACCTGTAATAGACGGTGAGTGCTCACGTTGGCTCCATTCAAATTTCACAGGGCTCAGCTTGCCCGCGATCCCGCCGTGAAACAAGCGCGGCGCTCATATTCCGGCCATTGCGGCTGGTGGCGCAGGGGAGGAGGGTGATAAAGTAACGCCAGACAGACTAGCGGACAAGGGCTCGCATGACGCGTTGGTTATTGATTATCCTCGGTTGGTTGGCGGTGGTACTGGCGACGCTGGGCGTGGTGCTGCCGCTGCTGCCGACCACGCCATTTCTGCTGCTGGCCGCCTGGTGTTTTGCCCGCTCATCGCCGCGCTTTCACCATTGGCTGCTGTATCGTTCCTGGTTCGGCCCTTATCTGCGCCATTGGCAACAGCATCGTGCGTTGCCGCCAGGGGCCAAAGGGAAGGCGGTAGCGGTGATTGTGCTGACGTTTGCGGTTTCGCTGTGGCTGGTTAAACTCTGGTGGGTGCGCGGGGTGTTGTTGCTGATGCTGGCTATTCTGCTGACCTTTATGCTGCGTTTGCCGGTTGTTGATCTGTCGCAACAAAAACAGCGCTGATCCTGTCTTATTATGCCCTGGGGCTTTCAAGTCGGCCGCTCCTGCACATTCATGCGCTCGCGGCATTTGTGCATCCCTCTCTAACGCAGCCAGGCGATCCGCTCTCTCATCCTCAGAGGCTTACTCAGGCAAGTCACTGGCGATGGGCGAGTGCGGATAACAACGCTGTAACTTGAAAGATGACGGGGATGGTTGCATTTGTCCGCCAGTTTGCATAGATTTGGGCGTTTTCGTGCGCGAGTTGCTTCCCATTCCTTCTTTATACCGGGCTGGGTAACGCAGTTTGCGCGCAAGTCTTCAGGTAGTTTTATCAGGCAACAATTATGACCGCTACTGCGCAGCAGCTTCAGTTTATTAAAGACAGTATCAAAACCATTCCGGATTACCCGAAGCCGGGCATACTGTTCCGTGACGTCACCAGCCTGCTGGAAAATCCGCTGGCTTACGCGGCCAGCATTGAATTGCTGGTTGAGCGCTACCGCGATGCGGGCGTGACCAAAGTGGTGGGCACCGAAGCGCGCGGTTTCCTGTTTGGCGCTCCGGTGGCGTTGGCGCTGGGCGTGGGTTTTGTGCCGGTACGCAAGCCGGGCAAGCTGCCGCGCGCGACCCTCAGCGAAATCTATGAGCTGGAATACGGCACCGATCAATTGGAAATCCACACCGACGCCATCGTGGCCGGCGATAAAGTGCTGGTGGTTGACGATCTGCTGGCGACCGGCGGTACCATTGAGGCCACCGCGAAACTGATCCGCCGTCTGGGCGGGGAAGTTAACGACGCCGCTTTCATCATCAATCTGCCGGAGCTCGGCGGCGAAGCGCGTTTAAATAAGCAGGGCATCGAATGCTACAGCCTGGTCTGCTTCGCAGGCCACTGATCCTGCATTGTCCCAATGCCACAACGGCCTCGCGGATCGCCGCGGGGCTGTGTTAGCATGACCCTCTAGATTCCTCGACTTCTCCGGTATTAATGAGCTATCAGGTTCTTGCCCGTAAGTGGCGCCCTCAAACGTTTGCAGATGTTGTCGGACAAGAACACGTCCTGACGGCGCTGGCTAACGGCCTCTCGCTGGGGCGGATTCATCACGCCTATCTGTTTTCAGGCACGCGCGGCGTGGGTAAAACCACCATTGCGCGCCTGCTGGCCAAAGGCCTGAACTGTGAAACCGGCATCACCGCGACCCCGTGCGGCCAATGCGATAACTGCCGCGAGATTGAGCAGGGGCGTTTTGTCGATCTGATAGAGATCGACGCCGCGTCCAGAACCAAGGTGGAAGACACCCGCGATCTGCTGGATAACGTCCAATACGCGCCCGCCCGCGGCCGTTTCAAAGTTTACCTGATTGACGAAGTGCACATGCTCTCGCGTCACAGCTTCAATGCGCTGTTGAAAACGCTCGAAGAGCCGCCTTCGCACGTGAAGTTCCTGCTGGCGACCACCGATCCGCAAAAGCTGCCGGTGACCATTCTGTCACGCTGTCTGCAATTCCATCTCAAAGCGCTGGATGTCGATCAGATCCGCAACCAACTGGAAACGGTGCTGCAGGCGGAGAAAATCACCAGCGATCAGCGTGCGTTGCAACTGTTGGCGCGCGCCGCCGACGGCAGTATGCGCGACGCGCTCAGCCTGACCGACCAGGCGATTGCCATGGGGCAGGGTCAGGTGACGACCGCCACCGTCAGTCAGATGCTGGGCACGCTGGACGACGAACAGCCGTTGGCCATCCTTGAGGCGCTGGTTAGCGCAGACGGCGAAAAGGTCATGGCGCAGGTCGCACAGGCGGCTTCTCGCGGTGTAGATTGGGAGAATTTGCTGATCGAGACGCTGGCGCTGTTGCACCGCATTGCGATGGTGCAATTGCTGCCGTCGGTACTGGATAATCATTACGCCGCTATTGAACAAAGGCTGCGTGAACTGGCGCGTACCTTGCCGCCGACTGACGTACAGCTTTATTACCAAACGCTGCTGGTAGGGCGCAAAGAGCTGGCTTTTGCGCCGGATCGCCGCATGGGGGTTGAGATGACCCTGCTGCGTGCATTGGCGTTTCACCCGAAAGCGGTGATCCCAGAGCCGGTGGCGCCGGTGCAAATGGCCCCTGCGCAGATGGCGCAGCCGCGGGCCCCCTCTGCCCAGCCGCCACAGTTTCAGGATGCGCCACCGCCGTTAGGGCAGGCCGCACCGCAAAACAATCAACCGGCGAATCTACCGGATGCCACCGCGCAGTTATTAAAAGCGCGCACCCAACTGCTGCGGCAGGGAGCATCCACACCAAAAAAGAATGAGCCGGCGGCGCCTGGAAAAGCGCGGCCGGCAAACTCAGCACTGGAGCGCTTGGCTTCAGTGACTGAGCGCAGCCAGCAGCGCTTGGCGGAAAAACAGGTGCAGGAAAAACCGGCCAAACCGGAAGCCTACCGTTGGCGGGCGTTGACCGAGCCGGAACCGGAGCCGGAACCGCTGGCGACACCGAAAGCGTTGCGCACCGCACTTGAGCATGAGAAAACGCCCGAGCTGTCGGCCAAACTGGTGGTTGAGTCGCTTGAGCGTGACCCTTGGGCGGCAGAGATCGATAAGCTGAAAATCCCGAAACTGGTGCAGCAACTGGCGTTGAACGCTGTGAAACAACAGCTGGAACCAGGCAAAATTTGTCTCCGCCTGCGGTCTTCGCAGCGCCATCTGAACTCGCCTTCGGCGCAGAAGGTGCTGACTGACGCGCTCAGCGAGTTGTACGGCAGCCCGGTTGAGTTGACCGTGGTGGAAGACGATAATCCGGCGGAGCGGACTCCGCTGGAGTGGCGGCAAGCCATTTATGAAGAAAAACTGGCGCAGGCGCGCCAGTCCATCGTTGCGGATACCAATATCCAGACGCTGCGCCGGTTCTTCGACGCGGATCTGGATGAAGAGAGTATTCGCCCCCTTTAAACGCTGCGCAAAGTGCGCGGCCCTAGCGACGAGAGACGACTATGTTTGGTAAAGGCGGTCTGGGCAACCTGATGAAGCAAGCCCAGCAAATGCAAGAAAAAATGCAACAGATGCAGGAAGAAGTCGCCAAATTGGAAGTGACTGGCGAATCTGGTGCTGGCCTGGTGAAAGTCACCATTAACGGCGCGCACAACTGCCGTCGCGTGGAGATCGATCAAAGCCTGATGGAAGACGATAAAGAGATGCTGGAAGACCTGATCGCCGCTGCGTTTAACGACGCCGCGCGCCGCATCGACGAAACCCAGAAAGAGAAGATGGCGTCTGTTTCCAGCGGCATGCAATTGCCACCTGGCTTTAAGATGCCGTTCTGATGCAAACCAGCCCGCTCCTTGAAACATTAATGGAGGCGTTGCGCTGCCTGCCGGGCGTTGGCCCGAAGTCAGCCCAGCGCATGGCGTTCCAACTGCTGCAGCGCGATCGCAGCGGCGGAATGCGCTTGGCGCAGGCGCTGACCCGAGCCATGTCGGAAATTGGCCACTGTGCCGATTGCCGCACTTTCACCGAGCAGGATATCTGCACCATTTGCGCCAATCCACGCCGTCTGCAAAACGGCCAGATCTGCGTGGTGGAAAGCCCGGCCGATATTCATGCCATTGAGCAGACCGGTCAGTTCGCCGGGCGCTACTTTGTGCTGATGGGCCACCTGTCGCCGATGGATGGCATCGGGCCCGGCGATATCGGTCTGGATCGGTTGGAGCAACGGCTGGAAAAGGAAAGCATTACCGAAGTGATCCTGGCCACTAACCCGACGGTGGAAGGCGACGCAACCGCCAACTACATCGCCGAGATGTGCGGCCAGTATGGCGTGGTCGCCAGCCGCATTGCCCATGGCGTGCCGGTGGGCGGCGAGTTGGAGATGGTCGACGGCACCACGCTGTCGCATTCGCTGGCCGGCCGTAACGTCATCAAGTTTTAATGTTTTCCCAGACGGGGCCCATGCGGCCCCGTTATTCCCCCGCAAAAATTTCCCGCCAGCCGCTTGAAAAACAACGCGCTTGTCCCCATTTACTCCTCATTGTCCGATTTTGGTAGCCACTGTCTTTGAGGTAATCTGAGTATGAAAGGTCAAGAAACCCGCGGTTTCCAGTCTGAAGTAAAACAACTGCTTCATTTGATGATTCATTCGCTGTACTCCAATAAAGAAATTTTCCTGCGCGAGCTGATCTCCAACGCCTCAGACGCCGCCGACAAGCTGCGCTTCCGCGCGCTGTCTGCGCCTGAGTTGTATGAAGGCGACGGCGAGCTGCGTGTGCGCCTATCCTTCGATAAAGATCAGCGCACGCTGACCATCGCCGATAACGGTATCGGCATGAGCCGCGATGAAGTGATCGAGAACCTCGGCACCATCGCCAAATCAGGCACTAAATCCTTCCTGGAATCTATCGGTTCCGACCAGGCCAAAGACAGCCAGTTGATCGGCCAGTTCGGCGTCGGTTTCTATTCGGCGTTCATCGTGGCGGATAAAGTCACCGTGCGCACCCGTGCCGCTGGCGCAGCGGCGGATCAGGGCGTGTTCTGGGAGTCTGTCGGCGAAGGCGATTACACTATTGCCGATGACACCAAAGAAGATCGCGGCACCGAGATCACCTTGCATCTGCGCGAAGGCGAAGATGAATACCTCGATGCCTGGCGTCTGCGCTCGGTGATTGGCAAATACTCCGATCACATCGCGCTGCCGGTTGAAATTGAAAGCAAAAACGAAGAAGACGGCACCGTCACCTGGGAAAAAATCAACAAGGCGCAGGCCCTGTGGACCCGTAGCAAGGCGGACGTCACCGACGAAGAATACAAAGAGTTCTACAAACACATCGCTCACGACTTTACCGATCCGCTGAGCTGGAGCCACAACCGGGTAGAAGGCAAGCAGGAATACACCAGCCTGCTGTATATCCCGGCGCAGGCTCCGTGGGACATGTGGAACCGCGATCATAAACACGGCCTGAAGCTGTACGTGCAGCGGGTGTTTATCATGGACGACGCCGAGCAGTTCATGCCGAACTACCTGCGCTTCGTGCGTGGCCTGATAGATTCCAACGATCTGCCGCTGAACGTTTCGCGTGAAATCCTGCAAGACAGCCGCGTGACGCAAAACCTGCGCGGCGCGCTGACCAAGCGCGTACTGCAGATGCTGGAAAAACTGGCCAAAGACGATGCTGAAGGCTACCAGAAGTTCTGGCAGCAGTTCGGCCTGGTGCTGAAAGAAGGCCCGGCAGAAGACGGCGGCAACAAAGAAGCCATCGCCAAACTGCTGCGCTTCGCTTCTACCCAGGGCGACAGCTCGGCGCAAACCGTCTCGCTGGAAGAGTATGTCGGGCGTATGGCGGAAGGGCAGGATAAAATTTATTACATCACTGCCGACAGCTATGCCGCCGCCAAGAGCAGCCCGCACCTGGAGCTGTTCCGCAAGAAAGGCATCGAAGTGCTGCTGCTTTCCGATCGCATCGACGAATGGATGATGAGCTACCTGACCGAATTCGACGGCAAGCCATTCCAGTCGGTCAGCAAGGCGGACGAAGCGCTGGACAAGCTGGCGGATGAAACCGAAGAGCAGAAGGCCGCCGAGAAGCAGCTGGAGCCGTTTGTCGACCGTGTGAAGACGCTGCTGGGCGATCGCGTGAAGGACGTGCGTCTGACGCACCGCCTGACCGATACGCCGGCCATTGTCACCACCGGCGCCGATGAAATGAGCACCCAGATGGCAAAATTGTTTGCCGCTGCGGGCCAGGAAGCGCCGGAAGTGAAATACATTTTCGAGTTAAATCCGGAGCATGCGTTGGTCAAACGCGCATCCGATGTGGGTGATAACGAACAATTCGCCGAATGGATCGATCTGCTGATGGATCAGGCGCTGCTGGCTGAACGCGGCACGCTGGAAGATCCAAACCAGTTTATCCGTCGCATGAATAAGCTGTTGTCGGCCTAATTCCCGGCTTATGCGCCCTTAACCGCAGGGTTAAGGGCGCATTCTTTGCTTTTCTCCCTGATTTTCCTGTTTTACCCGCCTTATTGTCCCTGTCGTTCCGCAATCGATTTCCTTGCGTACCTTGAGCCAGCCCCCCCGGAAATGGTATGGTTGAGCGTTTTCGCAATTTTATAAAAACTACATAGCAAGGGGATTTACGCAATGCGTATCATTCTGCTGGGCGCTCCGGGCGCTGGTAAAGGTACTCAGGCTCAATTCATCATGGAGAAATACGGTATTCCGCAAATCTCCACCGGTGATATGTTGCGCGCAGCCGTGAAGGCCGGCAGTGAGCTGGGCAAGCAGGCGAAAGAAATCATGGACGCCGGCAAGCTGGTGACCGATGAGCTGGTAATTGCACTGGTTAAAGAACGCATCACTCAGGAAGATTGCCGTAATGGCTTCCTGCTGGACGGTTTCCCGCGCACCATTCCACAGGCTGATGCGATGAAAGAAGCCGGCATCAACGTGGACTACGTGCTGGAGTTCGCCGTGCCGGACGAACTGATCGTCGATCGCATCGTTGGCCGCCGCGTACATGCGCCGTCTGGCCGCGTGTATCACGTTAAATTCAATCCGCCGCAGGTGGAAGGCAAAGACGACGTGACCGGCGAAGAGCTGACCACCCGTAAAGACGATCAGGAAGAAACCGTGCGCAAGCGCCTGGTGGAATACCATCAGATGACCGCACCGCTGATTTCCTACTACAGTAAAGAAGCGCAAGCAGGCCACACCCAATACCGTAAAATCGACGGCACCCGTAAAGTGACCGAAGTGAGCGCTGAACTGGCGAACATCCTCGGCTGATCGATTTTTATTGCTGTGCATAGCGCCAGGCCTTAGGTCTGGCGTTTTTTTATCTGGCGACTAAGGTATCGCCTGTTGCTGATATCGGTTCCGGTGAAGCGCTTTTCCGCTACAATAGACGCCATTAATTGACGTTAACGCCCTGACCCAGAAAGGGGTATTAGCCTGCAAGGCATCAAAGGGAGCTGAGATGAAGCAAGAGAAACACGGGGTATTGCTGGTGAACCTGGGCACGCCGGATGCTCCGACCTCGTCGGCGGTAAAACGCTATCTAAAGGAATTCCTCAGCGACGACCGCGTAGTCGATACTTCACCGCTGATCTGGTGGCCTATCCTTAATGGCGCGATCTTGCCGCTCCGATCGCCGCGCGTCGCCAAGCTGTATCAGTCGGTATGGATGGACGAAGGCTCGCCGCTGTTGGTCTACAGCCGCCGTCAGCAACGCGCGCTGGCCGCACGTATGCCGAACACCCCGGTAGAGCTGGGCATGAGCTACGGTTCGCCGAGCCTGTCGGAAGCGATAGACAAGCTGTTGGCGCAGGGTGTAACCAATCTGGTGGTGTTGCCGCTGTATCCGCAATACTCCTGCTCGACCAGTGCAGCGGTGTGGGATGGCGTGGCTCGCGTGCTGAAAGGCTACCGCCGCCTGCCGTCGATAGGCTTTATCCGCGACTACGCCGAGCACCCGGCCTACATTGCCGCGCTGCGCCAGAGCGTTGAGCGCTCGTTCGCCGAGCACGGCCTGCCTGACCGTCTGGTGTTGTCTTTCCACGGCATTCCCAAGCGTTATGCCCGCCTCGGCGACGATTACCCGCAACGATGCGAAGATACGCTGCGTGCCTTAACCGCCACGCTGCCGCTGGCACCGGACAGGGTGATGATGACCTACCAGTCTCGCTTTGGCCGCGAGCCGTGGCTGACACCTTACACCGATGAAACCCTGAAAAGCTTGCCGGCGCAGGGTATCAAGCATATTCAGCTGATTTGCCCCGGCTTCTCGGCGGACTGCCTGGAAACGCTGGAAGAAATCAAAGAGCAGAACCGCGAGATCTTCCTCAAAGCCGGCGGTGAGAAGTTCGAGTATATAGCCGCGCTGAACGACGAACCGGCGCATATCGATATGATGCAGCAACTGGTGGCTCAGCGTTTCTGATCGTCATGCGACCCCCTCAATCAGGCAGAAATGTGCTAACATTTTCTGCCTGATAATAGCCACTGCCGCCAATCACATGAAATTTCCTGGTAAACGTAAGTCCAAACACTATTTTCCGGTGAACGCTCGCGATCCGCTCTTGCAGCAAGTTCAGCCTGAAAATGAAGTCAGCACCTCTTATATCGTCGGCATCGACCAGACGCTGGTGGATATCGAAGCAAAAGTGGATGACGCGTTTATCCAACGCTACGGCTTGAGCCTGGGGCATTCCCTGGTGATTGAGGATGACGTCGCCGAGGCACTGTATCAGGAGCTAAGCGAAAACAATCTGATCGACCATCAGTTCGCCGGCGGCACCATCGGCAATACTCTGCACAACTATTCGGTGCTGGCGGATGACCGTTCGGTCCTGCTTGGCGTCATGTGCAGCAACATTAAAATCGGCAGCTACGCCTACCGTTATTTGTGCAATACCTCGAGCCGCACCGATCTTAACCACCTGCAGGCGGTTGACGGCGCTATTGGCCGCTGCTTTACGTTGATCACCGAAAGCGGCGAGCGCACTTTTGCCATCAGCCCTGGGCAGATGAATCAGTTGCGGCCGGAGAGCGTACCGGAAGAGGTGATAGCAGGTGCTTCGGCGCTGGTGTTGACGTCGTATCTGGTGCGCTGCAAGGAAGGGGAACCGATGCCTGCCGCCACCATGCAAGCCATAGAATTTGCCAAAAAACACGACGTGCCGGTGGTGCTGACGCTGGGCACCAAGTATGTGATTGCCGATAACCCGCAGTGGTGGCGCGACTTCCTGAAGCAGCACGTGTCGATTCTGGCGATGAACGAAGATGAAGCGCTGGAGCTGACCGGGCTGAGCGATCCCTTGACCGCCTCTGATATGGCCCTCGAGTGGGTGGACTTAGTATTGTGCACCGCCGGGCCAAACGGCTTGTATATGGCGGGTTATACCGAAGAATCGAATAAGCGGGAAACTCAGCATCCGCTGTTGCCGGGGCATATCGCCGAATTCAACCGTTATGAGTTCAGCCGTGCCATGCGTCGTGAAAGCTGCGAGAACCCGTTCCGCATCTATTCGCATATTGCGCCGTACATGGGCGGGCCGGAGAAAATCATGAATACCAACGGCGCCGGCGACGGCGCGCTGTCGGCGTTGTTGCATGATATCGCCGCCAACGGTTTTCACCGCAATAACGTGCCGAATTCCAGCAAGCATGTGCGCAGTTACCTGACGTATTCCTCGTTGGCGCAGGTGTGCAAATACGCCAACCGCGTCAGCTATCAGGTGCTGAACCAGCATTCACCGCGCCTGACGCGTGGCCTGCCGGAGCGGGAAGACAGCCTGGAAGAGGCTTACTGGGAACGGTAAAAAGCAAAAGGTCCGGCAAGCCGGACCTGAGGTTGATGACAAAGTTGCTTTTGAGTCCGAGATACCCGGGCCTGGCGCACCGAGGGGCCATTATGGGACACATTCGTGTGTCCCACCCTGCGGGCCGACATGAAGTCGTTCCAATTTGCTCCCGGCAAATTGGTCGGCGGGTAAGCCGTTACGACCCCTTCGGCACCCTCTCCCTAATAATCGGCTTTGTCAGCAGTCTGAGGTCCGGCAAGCCGGACCTTTTTGATCACCGGTTTTCACGTCAAATCGGGCAGGCGCCCATTTTCTCTTCTTCGCTCAGCGTATCCAGCTTAAGGATATTCAACATGCTGTTGGCGATTTCCCGCTCGCCCATCACGACCTGATCGGCACCGCGATCTGAGATGTATGACACCTCGTCATCGTAATGCGCACGGGCGATAATCTCGATGTTTGGCCGCTTGTTGCGCGCAGAGGCGACGATCTCCCCGGCCTCGTAGCCGTTTGGAATGGTCAGCAACAGCCAGCGTGCGCAGTCGAGCCTTGCCAGATCCATTACCTCCGGATTGGCGGCGTTGCCCAGCACCGTTTTGATACCCTGTTCACGCAGCGCTTCGACCCGAGGGCGAGAGTTCTCGATCACCACCAGAGGGATGCCGGCCTCGGCAAGTTTGGCACCCAACAGGCTACCGACGCGGCCATAGCCGACCAGCAGAGCGTGATTGCACATATCGAACGGGATCTGCTTTTCTTCTTCCACCGCTTCTTCCAGAATCTGGTCTTCCATGGTTTCAGTCTTGGCGAGATAACGTTCGAGCAGGGTGAACAGCAGCGGGTTGAGCATGATCGACAGGATGGCGCCAGCCAGCACCAGATTACGGCCGTGCTCCGACATCATGCCGAGCGAGATGCCAAGGCCGGCCAAAATGAAGGCGAACTCGCCGATCTGCGCCAGGCTGGCGGAAATGGTCAGCGCGGTGCGCCTGGAGTGGCCGAACATTTTCACCAGCAGGAACGCCGCCGCCGATTTACCGAACACGATAATCGCCAGCGTCGCCAGCACCGCCAGCGGCTCGTTGATCAGGATCATCGGGTCAAACAGCATGCCGACCGAGACAAAGAACAGCACCGCAAAAGCATCGCGCAGCGGCAGCGTGTCGTGGGCTGCACGGTGGCTCAGCTCCGACTCGTTCAGCACCATGCCGGCGAAGAACGCCCCCAGAGCGAAGGAAACGTCGAACAGCTTCACGGCGCCATAGGCAATGCCGAGCGCCAGCGCCAGCACCGCCAGGGTAAACAGCTCGCGAGAGCCGGTGCTGGCGGTTTTCGCCAGGATCCACGGCACCAGGCGACGGCCGACCACAATCATCAGCGCGATAAAGGCGATGACCTTGCCGATGGTGATGGCCAGCTCCATCAGCAACTGGCTGCTGCTGGCGTTGTCATTGCCCATCATGTTGCCGAAGGCCGGCAGCAGCACCAATGTCAGCACCATCGCCAGATCTTCCACGATCAGCCAGCCGATGGCGATTTGCCCGCGCTGACTGTCGATCAACTGGCGTTCTTCCAGAGCACGCAGCAACACCACGGTACTGGCGGTGGACAGACACAGCCCGAACACCAGGCCGGAAATCAAATCCCAGCCGAGCAACTTGGACAGCCCCATACCCAGCAAGGTGGCGACGGCAATCTGTGCCACGGCGCCGGGAATGGCGATATGTTTTACTGCGAGGAGGTCTTTAAGAGAGAAATGGAGGCCAACACCGAACATCAACAAAATCACGCCAATTTCCGCCAGTTCCGGTGCCAGCGAGGTGTCGGCAACAAACCCGGGGGTAAAGGGGCCGGCGAGCACGCCTGCTGCAAGGTATCCTACCAGTGGGGAGATGCGCAGGCGATTCGCCAGCATACCGAGGAGGAAGGCGAGTACTAACCCTCCGACAATGGTGGTGATTAACGGTGTTGAATTATGCATCCAGACTCCTTCTAGCTATGCATGGCGGTAGAGGGAAAACGCAACGAAGTTACGAAAAGATACATTTAGTTTATTGCATTTGTGCGTGCTTTGCTTAGCTAAATTTGGCCTTTTTGCGAAAAAGCAGAGGATTCCGCGTTGGGCAGGCCAGTGAGGGGATTTATCAACGAATAAGTCAAATAACATTGATTTATGTGGGAGATAACCCGGCTGAATAATATTTATCAACCGGGCTGTAGCAGGGTTATTGTGAGTTATGATCCATATTAGGCAGCAGTGCGGTGATAATGCCGATCAAGGGTAAGAAAGCACAGATTTGGTAGACCAATTCGATACTGGTCAAATCTGCGACATAACCAAGAACTGCCGCGCCTAACCCACCCATACCAAAAGCAAAACCGAAGAATAAACCGGAAACCATACCCACTTTCCCGGGGATCAGCTCCTGAGCGTAGACCAAAATGGCCGAAAACGCCGAGGCGAGAATTACCCCTATGATCACCGTCAAAATACCGGTCCAGTATAAAGATGCATAGGGTAAAACAAGCGTGAAAGGTGCTGCGCCAAGTATGGAGCCCCAAATGACATATTTTCGACCTATCTTGTCGCCCAGTGGCCCGCCGATAATGGTGCCGGCGGCTACGGCGAACAGAAAAGTAAACAGATGTATCTGGGCATTTTGTACCGAAACGCCGAACTTATGTATCAGATAAAAGGTGTAATAGCTGCTGATACTGGCCAAGTAGAAATATTTTGAGAAAATAAGCACCAGCAGGATGCCGAGAGCGTAGGTAACGGTACGTTTTGGCAGCGGTTGCCGCGCAGCGGCGGTTTTTGGCAGACCTTTTGTTGCCCGATGCTGTTGCTGATACCACTTGCTGACCTGCAACAGCACCACAATCGCCAGCAGCGCCGCCAGTGAGAACCAGGCGACGTTGCCCTTACCGTAAGGCGCGATAATCAGCGCCGCCAACAGGGGGCCCAGAGAACTGCCAAAGTTGCCGCCGACCTGGAACAGTGACTGCGCCAGACCATGCCGGCCACCGGAAGCCATGCGCGCCACGCGGGACGACTCCGGGTGGAACACCGAAGAGCCGGTACCGACCAACGCCGCAGCCAGCAACACCAGCGGGAAAGTATTGGCTACCGACAGCAGCAGCAGACCACACAGGGTAAAGCCCATGCCGATCGGCAGCGAATAAGGCTGCGGGTGTTTATCGGTGAAGTGGCCGATCAACGGTTGCAACAGCGAGGCGGTCAATTGATAAGTCAGGGTGATCATGCCGATCTGCACAAAGCTGAGATTGAAATCGGCCTGCAGGATCGGGTAAATCGCCAGGATCAGCGACTGAATCATGTCGTTCAACAAATGGGATACGCTGATGGCGCCGAGGATCGAGAAAGCGGTGCCTTTAACCGCACCGCCCTTGGCCGGCGGCATGGCGGTTTCGCTACGGTCGGTCATTTTATTATTAGCCTGGTAAGTTTTAGAGTTCAGAGCAGATTATCTTAGGCAAGTTGTTCAATTTTTACCACATCCGACATAATTTGACGTATATCGCAAAAATTTGAAATCACTCGCCTTTGTTTCGCGCTACAATTTCGGCCACCTCAAAAAACAGTGCATTTTCATCATGGAGAGCCGCCATGCGTTTTTCGTTAAAAACCACCGCATGCGCCTTGGCCGTGTCCCTGACTTTCCTGTCGGGAGCCGCCAGCGCCTGGGAAAAGGATAAAACTTACGACATCACCATCCTGCATACCAACGATCACCATGGCCATTTCTGGCAGAACGATCACGGTGAGTATGGTCTGGGCGCGCAGAAAACCCTGGTAGACAGCATTCGCCAGGAAGTGGCGGCCAAGGGCGGCAGCCTGCTGCTGCTGTCCGGCGGCGATATCAATACCGGCGTGCCGGAGTCCGACCTGCAGGATGCCGAACCGGATTTTCGTGGCATGAACCTGGTGGGTTACGATGCGATGGCGATCGGCAACCATGAGTTCGACAATCCGCTCAGCGTGCTGCGTCAGCAGGAGAAATGGGCGACCTTCCCGCTGCTGTCGGCCAATATCTATCAGAAAAGCACTCAACAGCGTCTGTTCAAACCCTACGCCTTATTTGACAAGCAGGGCATCAAGATTGCGGTTATCGGCCTGACTACCGACGACACCGCCAAGATCGGCAACCCGGAATACTTTACCGATATCGAGTTCCGCGTACCGGCGCAGGAAGCGAAACAAGTGGTTGAGCAACTGCGCAAGGATGAAAAGCCGGACGTGATCATCGCCGCCACTCACATGGGCCATTACGATGACGGCAACCACGGCTCCAACGCGCCGGGCGACGTCGAGATGGCGCGCAACCTGCCGGCAGGTTACCTGGATATGATCGTCGGCGGTCACTCGCAGGATCCGGTCTGTATGGCCGGCGAAAACCACAAGCAGGTAGACTACGTGCCGGGCACTCCGTGTTCGCCGGATCGCCAAAACGGCACCTGGATCGTCCAGGCGCACGAGTGGGGCAAATACGTCGGCCGCGCCGACTTCCAGTTCCGCAACGGCGAGCTGAAGCTGGTGCATTATCAACTGATCCCGGTCAACCTGAAGAAGAAGGTGGAAAAAGCCGACGGCACCAGCGAGCGAGTGTATTACACCCAGCAAATTCAGGAAGATCCTTCCATGATGAAACTGCTGACGCCATTCCAGGACAAGGGCAAGGCGCAGCTTGAGGTTAAAATCGGCAGCGTGAACGGCAAGCTGGAGGGCGATCGCAGCAAGGTGCGCTTCGTTCAGACCAACTTGTCGCGGGTGCTGCTGGCGGCGCAAATGGAACGTGCCGAAGCCGATTTTGCGGTGATGAGCGGCGGTGGGGTGCGTGATTCGATCGAGTCCGGCGACATTACCTATAAAAATGTGCTCAAGGTGCAGCCGTTTGGCAATACGCTGGTCTATGCCGAGATGAAAGGCAGCGAGGTAGAAAAATACCTGGCGGTGGTCGCCAACATGAAGGTGGATTCCGGCGCTTACGCGCAGTTTGCCAACGTCAGCCTGACGGCGGACGGCAAGGGCGTCAGCAACGTGAAGATCAAGGGCGAGCCATTGCAGGCGGACAAAACCTACCGTATGGCGACGCTGAACTTCAATGCGTTGGGCGGTGACGGTTATCCGAAACTCGATACCCTGCCAAGCTACGTCAACACCGGTTTTATCGATGCCGAAGTGCTGAAACAGTATATCGAGAAGCACTCTCCGCTGGATGCGGCGGCCTATGAGCCGAAGGGCGAGATTGTTTATCAGTAGTTAAATATAAAGGCAGTTTTCTTTGTCTCAGTACGGGGTAAATTGCCTGCTTTTACCTGCTCAGTCATAGAGCCAGCGGCCAGCTTTGGCAGAATCGATGAGCATAGCAATGGTTAGTGGTTTTGGATTGTTGTGATCAGTTTGGAGGTGTTTAGGCAAAAGGCAGTTAGGAATGAAGGGAATACCGACTCTTGGAAAATAGTCATTCCATTCCATAGATTTAAAATCGACATGGAATTTTTCTGCGAAAGCCACCAACAATTCGTCAGCATCTTCACTGTCGATGGGATATTCGCCCACATTAATTGGGAAGTTTTCATCGATGGTAAAGGGGGGTTTTTGAGTGCCAAATAGCTCTTGCTGAACGAACGCAATCACATATTCTGAGAGGTTATCCCCTAGGTTCATAGCCGATCACCTTTTTTCGCAATCAAGTTATATCGGCGCAATGAGCGCGAGGAGATCGTCCATAAGTCATACATTGTAATAACTACGCCAATCCAAGGTACCCACCTGCCAACAAACGCGCCGAGACTTCTTGTCGGTGACCATTTCCCACGCAGCATATTTTCCCACGTGAGTGTTTTTAGCGGTTTTTTCATTTTATAGCGAATCATATGTCTTGCCGCATAGGATAAAGGTGATGTACCAGCGGTCGCTCTACGAACGTCTAACTTTCCTGTGACGGGGATAAAAGGGTATCCACCGATGAGTAATGCTAAGGCGACTACATCTTGGGTCCCTAGTTCTTTCTGAGCCTCATCAACGATGATCCAAAAAGCCAATTCACCTGCCGATAACCCTATCATTCCATCAAAAAAATAAGTTCCATTTAACTCTTCAACCGTATCCATCACTTTTCCTTGTTAGTTTGGCTGTTTCCCAATATATTCAGCAGCGGCAAAAATATCCATATAAGGTGCGGTTTAGAGAAAATTGCCCGGTGTATATTCTGATACAAGTCACAACCTTCTAAGACTGAAACCAGTCATCTGCACTTTCCCACGTTTCCTGCTGCATTTCCTCTACAACCTCTTTGTCCGCCGTAGTACCATTGCGCACCAAAAGCTCATCCAGATCCGCCAAACGAACGGTAGCTTTAATGTCAGAGAATTTACGCTGCAGCCGCTTGTTCAGCTCGACCGCCTTGGCCAAGGCAGTGCCGGCGGGAAATTGTTTTTCTTACCGATGGTCACATCAACGTAAATCATGATTACCCCCTCAAATATCAGTCACCAGCCATTGTCAGACTCTTAGAACATATCCTCCAGTATCCGGTTAAGCTTCTCCCTGTCACTAATCGCGCTTGGCGATATCGGCGAAGCTGCCGGCCAGTAGGCGGCATAAATCGCCGGCGGCCAGTTCGATATCCAGCCCGCGTTTGCCGCCGGAGACGTAAATGGTGGCGAACTGCTGCGCCGGGCTGTCGATCACCGTCGGCAGCCGCTTTTTCTGCCCCAGCGGGCTAATGCCGCCGACCAGATAACCGGTTACGCGCTGTGCCAGTTGCGGGTCGGCCATTTCCGCTTTCTTTGCGCCCAGGGCGCGAGCGACCTTTTTCAGATCCAACTGGGTCGCGACCGGCGTTACCGCCACCGCCAGATGTTTGGCGTCGCCGTTCAGCGCCACCAACAACGTTTTATAGACGCGATCGGCATCGAGCCCAAGTTTCTGCACCGCTTCATCACCGAAGTGGGTTTCCGCACTGTCGTGATGATAGGGATGAAGGGTAAACGCGATTTTTTGTTTCTCAAGCAGGATCACTGCGGGCGTCATACTGTTTTCCTATTTCCCTTCGCACGGGAAGTTGCAAAGCAAAGCAACAAAATTACAAAAATCTAACGGCGGCAGCAACCTGAGCTGCTGTTACATAAAGCGGGTTGCCAAGGTGTTCACTGGGTTGCTACCCTGTCTATTGTAACCGTTAACACGGTTGCTATGCGTATAACTAAAATACAAGAAATTCCTCTTTGACTGGCCAGTAGCGATATTGGCCACTTTTTTTACTGCGCCTGAAGCATCGCCGGCAGATTATCTTCGCCGTACAGATGCAGTGCGCCCACCGCCACCACGTAGTTGCCGGCCGGCAACGCCTCCAGTTTCTGCTGCCAGTCCCGGTTGCGCCGATGCATCAGCACGTCGTACAGATCGGCGCTGAAGGTGGCGGGCAGGGTTTCCAGCGCGCCGTTGGGTTTTGCGTCCAGCCACCAGCTCACCATGGTTTGCAGCAGGCGCGCGTTGGTGTGCCAGTGTTCCAGCGTATCGCGCAGCAGCGCCATACCGCCTTCCGGCAACTGTTCCAGCATCGCCATCTGCTGTTCCGCGCCTTCCAGCTCAATCACCTTTTTGTGTTGTTGCCTGGCGGCCTGCAACAGTTGGTAGTCTACGCCGTACTCGGCGCGCAGCCCCAGTCGCTGAGCCTGACGAGCCTGCATCGTCAACGCCACCTGCCAGCCGGGGAGGGTCGAGAACACCTCTGCGTCGGCGCCCAGTTCGTGGCACAGGACCAATAACTGCTGAAACTCGGTATCGGAAAGACGTTCTACCAGGTCGGGCTGTGGGGCGCTGTGGCCAAACGGCGAGGCGGAGCCGGTGATATCGGCTTCGACAATCAGGGCATCAGCCTGTTTCAGGCGAGTCGCCAGCGTGGCAGGCAGCGGCGACATATCCACCGTACCCATATGAATGCTGCCCACCAGATGGAATTGACGATCGCCGGGCAGCCGGATATCCAGCGCCGGGTAGGCGTAGGTCATCGGAGAAATAATGCCGAGAAAGGCGGCCAGGCGGCGTAATAGCTTACCCATACAGCGTGGTTCCTTATTTTCCCCGCGAGTGTGCAGACGACGGCCTGGCCTCTGGCGGGTAGCGCGTTTATGCCATGCTAAACGCTATCCGGCGCACAAGAAAGCCTGAAGAGTGAAGGAATTATCCCAAAGGAAGCGGGGCGCAAGGATTTGCGCCCCGCAGCGGCATTCAGCGTTTCGGTTTAAAACGCAGCAGCCGGTTGGCGTTACTGACCACGGTAATGGAAGACAGCGCCATCGCCGCGCCCGCCACTACCGGGCTGAGCAGAGTGCCGGTCAACGGATACAGCACCCCGGCGGCGATGGGAATGCCGAGCGTGTTGTAAATGAATGCCCCGAGCAGGTTCTGTTTCATGTTGCGCAGCGTGGCCTTCGACAGTTCCAGCGCGTCGGCGACGCCGTTCAGGCTGTGACGCATCAGGGTGATGGCGGCGGTTTCGATAGCGATATCGCTACCGCTGCCCATCGCGATGCCCACGTCGGCTTGCGCCAGTGCCGGGGCGTCGTTGATGCCATCGCCGACCATCGCCACGCGGTGGCCCTGCGCCTGCAACTGTTTGATCGCCTCGGCTTTGCCGTCCGGCAGCACGCCGGCGATGACCTTGTCGATACCGGCTTCTTTGGCAATGGCGTTGGCGGTCACCGGGTTGTCGCCGGTCAGCATCACCAGTTGATAGCCCTGACGATGCAAGCGCTGCAACGCCTCAACGCTGTCGCTGCGCAGCGGATCGCGGATGGCGATCAGCGCAGCCGGCTGGCCGTCGGCTGCCAGCAGCACCGGCGTAATGCCGCGCTCGGCCTGTTGCTGCATCTGCGCTTCCAGCGCGGTGGTCGCCACCTGGTGCTGTTGCAACAGCGCGGCGTTGCCCAGCAGCAGCTTCACGCCGTCCACTTCGCCGCTGACGCCGGCACCGCGCAGGGTCCGGAACTGCTCAACCGGCGGTAGCGCTTGCCCGGCGGCGTGCTCAACGATGGCGCGCGCCAAGGGGTGGCTGGCACCTTGTTCCAGCGCCGCGGCCCAGCGCAGCGCCTGCTGCTCGCCGATCTGATTGAAGGTGAAAATCTCCACTACGCGCGGCTGGCCCTCGGTCAGGGTGCCGGTTTTATCGAACACCAGCGTATCCAGGGTGCTGGCCTGCTGCAACGCATCGGCATCGCGCACCAGTACGCCGAACTCGGCCGCGCGACCAACGCCGGAGATGATCGACATCGGCGTCGCCAGGCCCAGCGCGCAAGGGCAGGCAATGATCAACACCGTAGTGGCGATCACCAGCGTGTAAACCAACTGCGGCTGCGGGCCGAAGAAATACCAGATCGCCGCGCTGAACAGGGCGATGGCCACCACCACCGGCACGAACACCGCAGAAATGCGGTCCGCCAGTTTGCCAATCTCCGGCTTGCTGCTCTGCGCCTGGCGCACCAGTTTGATGATTCGTGCCAGCGTGGTTTTGCTGCCGATTGCGCCGGCGCGAAACAGCACGCTGCCGTCATCCACCACCGTACCGGCATGCACCGTATCGCCAACGCCTTTCTGCTGCGGCACGGCTTCGCCGGTCAGCATGGCTTCGTCCAGCCACACTTCGCCCTGCACAATTTCGCCGTCCACCGGGATACGATCGCCGGTGGTCAGGCGCAGCGTCATACCAAGCTGCACCTGCGCCAGCGCAATGGTTTTCTCGCCGTCGTCGGTCACCAGCCGCGCCGTCGGCGGCGTCAGGTCCAGCAGCCGCTCCAGCGCCTGTGACGAACGCTGGCGCGCCCGCTGCTCCAGCGCATGGCCGAGGTTGATCAGGCCGATGATCATGGCGCTGGCCTCGTAATACAGGTGCCGCGCCTCCATCGGGAAGAAATCCGGCCACAGGTTGACGCTGATCGAATACAGCCAGGCGGCGCCGGTGCCGAGTGCGACCAGCGTATCCATGGTGGCGCTGCCGTTGCGCAGCGCGCGCCAGGCGTTGCGGTAAAAATGCCCGCCGGCGAACACCATCACCGCCAGCGTGATCAGACCCACCCACAGCCACGGGCGTTGGGTTTCCGGTGTCAGCGACATACTGCCGCCAAACAGACCCCAGGCCATCAGCGGAATGCCCAGCGCCAGGCCGAGCGCTGCCTGCCAGCGGAAGCGCTTCATGTTGGCCTGTGCGGTCTGCTGTTGGCGCTCGCGGCGTTCGGTTTCGTCCTGGATCATTTCCGCGCCGTAGCCGGCTTTTTCCACCGCCGCCACCAGCGCCTGCGGATCGGCACCGCCGGTAATCAACGCGCTGCGTTCCGCCAGATTGACCCGCGCCTGTTCGACGCCGGGCACGCTTTGCAGCGCGCTTTGGACTTTACTGACACAGCTGGCGCAACTCATGCCGCTGAGCAGCAGTTGAACGCTGTCATCATCGTCGCTGTGGCGAGTTACCGGAAGGGAAGAGGGGGCCGCTGCCTGGGGTTCCGGCAAATCAGGGGCTGATTCAGTCAACGGCTCAGTTTTTGGGAGAAGGGCGGCTCCATTGACGCTGGCGTGATAACCGGCTTCCTCTACCGCTGCGATCAACGCCTCGGGAGCGGCATCGCCATAGACCTTGGCCGACTCAATGCCGACGTCGGCGGCGATCACGCCCGGTACCGCTTCCAGCGCTTTACGGGTGCTGGCGGCGCAGTGCATGCAGCTCAGGCCGCTCAGCTGCAGTTCGGTATCCGGCCGTTGCGCTACGACAGCCTGGTAACCGGCGGCGATCACGCTGTCGATCAATGCCTGGCTCGGCGCATCGCCGGTGACTTTGGCGTAATGGACGTTGACCTCTGCCTGTTCGACATCGTTGCGGCTTTCCAGGGCTTTTTTCACCCGTTGCGCGCAGTTCATGCAGGTTAGCCCCTGCAACGCCAGCACGGTGGTTTGTGACATGATTCGGTTCCTCGCTCAAGTGCGGTGTTTAAAGGTTGACCGCTTAGCCTATTTTCACTAAGAATGAAGGTTAAACCTTCCAGCAAGGGGAAGGTCAAGGAGTGAAAATGAATATCAGCGACGTGGCGAAAAAAACCGGTTTAACCAGCAAGGCGATCCGCTTTTATGAAGAGAAAGGGCTGGTTACCGCGCCGATCCGTACCGATAACGGTTACCGCAGCTATAACCCGAAGCATATCGAAGAGCTGACGCTGCTGCGCCAGGCGCGGCTGGTGGGTTTTAACCTGGACGAGTGCCGTGAGCTGGTGGCGCTGTTCAACGATCCGGCCCGCCACAGCGCCGATGTCAAAGCGCGCACGCTGCAAAAAGTGGCGGATATTGAAAAGCACATCAGTGAGTTGGGCGAGATGCGCCAGCGTTTGCTGGCGCTGGCTAACGAATGCCCGGGCGATGACGGGGCGGAATGCCCCATTATTAATAACCTGGCCGGTTGCTGCCACAATCACTAGCGCGTAACGGCACGGATCACCAGGGTGACACCCTCGACGGCGATCACTTCCACTTCGGTTCCTATCGCCAGATCTTCACTGGCCTGCGCGCGCCAACTGCTGTCGCCGATGTTAATGCGGCCCATGCCGTTGTGCATGGCTTCGGTCAGCGTTGCGCGGGTGCCGATCAACTGGCGGTTGCGCTGGTTCAGCACCTGCGAACCGCTGGTTGCCGCCGCCGGCCGCTGGCGCAGCCAGTACCACCACAGATAGGCCACGACAATGGTCAGGACGGCAAAAATCACCCCCTGCCACTCCCAGGCCAGTTGCGGCAGCAGCCAGATCATCGCGCCGACCACCACCGCCGACACGCCGCTCCATAACAGGTAACCGCTGGCACCGAGCATCTCGGCCGCCAGCAGCAGCCCGCCGAGTGAAAGCCAGAACCAGTGCGGGTTTGCTGCAATTTGTTCGAGCATGATTACTTGCCTTTGGTGTCTTTCAACAGCTCGGCAATGCCACCGATTGAACCGAGCAGGCTGCTGGCGTCCAGCGGCATCATAATGACTTTACTGTTGTTGGCGGAACCGATTTTCTGCAGCGCGTCGGTGTATTTCTGCGCCACAAAATAGTTCACCGCCTGGATATTGCCGCTGGCTATAGCGTCGGAAACCAACTGAGTGGCCCGCGCCTCCGCTTCTGCGGCACGTTCACGCGCTTCGGCCTGCAGGAATGCCGACTGGCGTTCGCCCTCGGCCTTCAGGATCTGCGATTGCTTATCCCCTTCGGCGCGCAGGATGGCCGCCTGGCGCACACCTTCGGCCTCAAGGATGTCCGCACGCTTGGTACGTTCGGCCTTCATCTGGGCGTTCATTGCCGAGATCAGCTCTGCCGGTGGACGTACATCACGGATCTCGATACGGGTGATCTTGACGCCCCACGGGTTGGTGGCTTCGTCGACGATATGCAGCAGGCGGCTGTTGATGCTGTCACGCTGCGACAGGATTTCGTCCAGCTCCATTGAGCCGAGCACGGTACGGAAGTTGGTCATGGTCAGGTTGACGATCGCCCTCTCAAGATTGCTGACCTCGTAAGCGGCGCGCGCCGGATCGACCACCTGGATAAAGCACACCGCATCGATGGCCACGTTGGCATTATCGCGCGAGATGATTTCCTGCGAAGGAATATCCAGCACCTGTTCCATCATATTGATTTTTCTGCCGATGCGATCCATAAAGGGCACAACCAGATTTAAACCGGGCATCAGCGTTTTGGTGTAGCGGCCGAAGCGTTCCACCGTCCATTGGAACCCTTGCGGTACAATTTTGACGCCGGCGAAGACGATGATCAGCGCGACGACAATCACGATGGGAATAAGGGTAAACATGGCAAACCTCCTGTCAGACATATGTAAGAAGATTTTACGCCAGAGCGGGGGGAAAGCCTAATATCCCCGTCGTTTCAGGAGATAAATCAGCATAAGGGATCGATAACATTCCAAATAGGCATGTTTCCAATAATTTTAATTCATTTCATGACGTTGTCTGCCTTGGCTAGAGTGGAACCTGTCGCTGCGCTTATCTTCAAACTTTTGTCATTTCTATTTGCGACTATGCTTTTTGAAGTGACATCTTGCGCCAAGGATCGTTATGGACTCAATCAGTGTCGATGAACTCGCCCAGAAAAAAGATCGCTGGTATCTCATCGTGGAAGAAATGTTGGCTGCAGCCGGCATTACCATCAACGGGAATAATGCATTTGATCTTCAGGTGCACAATCCGGGCTTATTTAAACGCATTCTGCAGGAAGGCTCGCTCGGGTTTGGCGAAAGCTATATGGACGGCTGGTGGGATTGCGAAAGACTGGACGCGCTGTTTACCCGCATCCTGCATTTCGGCGTTGATGAACGCCTGCCCAAAAGCCTGGCGGACATTACGCGGATCGCCTGTGCGCGGCTGTTTAACCGGCAATCGCGCAAACGCGCCTGGCAGGTGGGGAAAGAGCATTACGACATCGGCAACGATCTGTTTCGTGCGATGCTCGATCCCTATATGCAATATTCCTGCGGTTACTGGAAGGACGCGGAAACGCTGGAGCAGGCACAACTGGCCAAGCTGAAAATGATCTGCGAGAAGCTGCAACTGAAACCGGGCATGTCGCTGCTGGACATCGGCTGCGGTTGGGGCGGGCTGGCGCAATATGCGGCGGAAAACTACGGCGTATCGGTGTACGGCGTGACCATTTCCGCCGAGCAGCAAAAGCTGGCGCAGGAACGCTGCCAGGGGCTGGACGTGGAGATCCTGCTGCAGGATTACCGCGATTTGAACCGCCAGTTTGACCGCATTGTTTCCGTCGGCATGTTTGAACATGTCGGGCCGAAAAACTACGACACCTATTTCAGCGTCGCGGCGCGCAATTTGAAGCCCGATGGCCTGTTCCTGCTGCACACCATTGGTGCCAACCAAACCAATCTCCATGTCGATGCCTGGATTGATAAATACATTTTCCCCAACGGCTGTCTGCCTTCGGTGCGCCACATCGCCGAAGCCAGCGAAAAGCGTTTTGTGATGGAGGATTGGCACAATATCGGCGCCGATTACGATCGCACGCTGATGGCCTGGTATGAGAATTTCAAACGGGCGTGGCCGGCGTTGTCAGAAAATTACTCTGAACGCTTCGAGCGGATGTTCACTTATTACCTGAATGCCTGCGCCGGCGCGTTCCGTTCACGCGATATTCAGCTGTGGCAAGTGTTGTTCAGCCCGAAAGGCGTCGAAGGTGGGGTACGGGTTTACCGCTAATATCCTCGTCATATTTCAAGCTGCCTCGGCGTTGGCTGCGTTTGCTCACCCCAGTCACTTACTTGAGTAAGCTCCTGGGGACTTACAAACTTGCCGCCTGGATGCAACTCGAACTATTTAGAGGATATTTCCTCAATTATTTACTTTGGGATAGAGACCCAATGGATTTCCAGTTGTATCTAGGCGGCAAACGCGAGAAACCCCAGGAGCTTAGATAACTAAGTGACTGGGGTTCGAACGTGAAGCCAACAACGATGCGGCTGGAAAGACGAAGGGTATATCAGTAGAGCAGAGAGTACAGCTGACGGCGGTACTTGGCGGCCAGCGCGTCACCGGTGCCCAGTGCGGCCAGAATATCCATCAGCGTCTTGCGCGCGCTGCCGTTGGCGGCAGCCAGATCTTTCTTCAAATGCCCCATCAGCAGTTCCAGCGCTTCTTCGTTGCGCCCAACCTGATGCAGTTGCAGCGCCAGTTGCACGGCCAGCTCGACGTTCTCCGGCTGTTGTTGCACCTGTTGCTGCAACAACTGGATTTCCGGCGTGTCGGCCGCCTGCTTCAGCAACTCAATTTGCGCTACCAGGCCCTGATAACGGGTATCGCGATCCTGCAATGGGATGGTCGCCAGCACCGCCTCGGCGTCTTCGCTGCGGTTCAGCGCAATCTGGGTTTCTGCCAGTGTCAGGCCGATATCGCTGCGTTGCTGGCTGGCTTGCCAGGCGTCTTTCAACAGCGGCAGCGCTTCAGCCGCGTTGCCTTCGGCCAGCAGATCGGTTGCCTGCGCCAGTTTCAGATCTTCTGCCTTCGGCAGGAAGCGCTGCAGGAATTCGCGGATGACGTCTTCCGGCTGCGGGCCCTGGAAGCCATCGACCGGTTGGCCGTCTTTGAACAGGTAAACCGTAGGGAGGGAGCGCAGCCCGAACTGGGCGGCGATCGCTTGTTCTACGTCGCAGTCCACTTTGGCCAATATGAACTGACCGGCATATTCCGCCGCCAGCTTATCCAGGATCGGGGTGAGCTGCAGACAGTGTTGGCTGCGATCTGACCAGAAGTAGAACAGCACCGGCAGGGACATCGATTGTTCCAGCGTTTGGTGCAGGTTTGTTTCGTTAATATCAACAACAGCTTGAGCTAGCATGTGATTCTCTCTCTGATCTTGCGGAGCCATTGGCTCTTAGATGGGGGCGGGGCGGCATTCTTCAACCCCGGCGCCCAAATTAACCGTTGCTGCGCAGCAGCCAGTCCAGGCAGCGGCCGGGCAGGATGCGGCGCAATATGCTCAGCGCGTGCGCCAGCAGGGTCACCGGATAGCGCAGCCTGGCGCGCGGGTTTTCCAGCGCGTGGCGCAACTTGGGCAAAATGGCCTCCGGCGGCAGCGTCAAGCGTTTGGCGATGCCGGGGTTATGCACCGGATTATCGCTCTGCGCCTGGTTCACGTTCTGGGTAAAGTGGGTCGAAATCGGGCCGGGTTCAATCAGGCTGACCTGAATGCCGGTACCGTGCAGCTCCATGCGCAGCGCGTCGGACCAGGCTTCCAGCGCAAACTTGCTGGCGGCATAGGCGCCGCGTCCGGCGCTGGAGACCAGCCCCATCACCGAACTGGTTTGAATAATGCGCCCTTCGCCGTGCGGCAGCATCGCCGGCAACAGCAACTGGGTCAACTGGTGGGTGCCAAACAGGTTGGTGGAGAATTGCCGCTCCAGCTGTTGACGGGAAATGCTGCTCAGCGGGCCGTAAACGCCGAAACCGCCATTGTTGAACAGGCCATACAGCCGGCCGCCGGTCAGCGCGATCACCTGCGCCGCGGCGCGTTCGACGCTGTCGCTGTCGTCCAGATCCAGCTCAATGCCTTCCAGCCCCAGTTGACGCATGTTCTCCACGTCCTGCGGCTTGCGACAGGCGGCCAGCACCCGGTAGCCGCGATTACGCAGATCTTGCGCTGCAATCAGTCCTATCCCGCTGGAACAGCCGGTTATCAATACCGCTTTTTGCATAACTTTACCTAGTGTACAACCCTATTTAGTTAGACTCATGTTTTACTAGAGGTTCCAGGCGTTCCGCCATCCAGGTGGCGATAAACGGTTGGGCGTCCTTATTGGGGTGCAATCCGTCATCCTGCATCCATTCTGCTTTGATCACCACCTGTTCCATGTAGAACGGCAGCAGCGGAATGTTGAACTGCCCGGCAAGCTGCGGGTAAATCGCGCTGAAAGCCTCGGTATAGCGGCGGCCATAGTTGGGCGGAATGTGGATTTGCATCAGCAGCGGCTGCGCACCGGCCTGCTGCACCAGAGTAATGATCTGGCTGAGATCGCGTTGCACGTCCTGCGCCGGGAAACCGCGCAGGCCGTCGTTGGCACCCAGTTCGATCAGCACCCAGCGCGGTTGGTGTTGTTTCAGCAGGGCGGGCAAGCGCGCCAGCCCTTGTGCGGCGGTGTCGCCGCTGATGCTGGCGTTCACCAACTGCGGATCGCCCGGTTTTTTCTGCCATTGGTCGGCCAGCAGCGTCGGCCAGGCCTGCGCCACCGGCAAGCGGTAACCGGCGCTTAAACTGTCGCCTAAAATCAATAAGGTATCGGCGGCGACAGCGCGTAAACTGAATAATCCCAACAGCAAAAGGAAGGGAAGATGCCAGCGGAAAACGTTCTTGAAGTTCATCATCTTAGTAAACACGTTGGTCAGGGTGAGCATCAGCTCTCCATCCTTACCGGAGTCGAGCTGGTTGTCAAACCCGCACAGACAATTGCCCTGATTGGTGAATCCGGCTCAGGTAAATCGACGCTGCTGGGGATCCTCGCCGGCTTGGACGACGGCAGTGAAGGGGACGTGCATTTGTTGGGGGAATCGCTGACCGCGCTGGACGAAGAAGGGCGCGCGGCCCTGCGTGCCAAAAACGTCGGCTTTGTATTTCAGTCATTCATGCTGGTGCCGACGCTCAACGCGCTGGAGAACGTGCAACTGCCGGCGCTGCTGCGCGGCGAAAGCGACAGGCAGAGCCGCGAGCAGGCGGTTCAGTTGCTCGAGCAACTGGGGCTGGGCAAACGGCTCGATCACCTGCCGGCGCAACTTTCCGGCGGCGAGCAGCAGCGGGTCGCGTTGGCGCGTGCGTTCAGCGGCCGGCCGCGGGTGCTGTTTGCCGATGAGCCGACCGGCAACCTCGATCGCCAGACCGGCGAACGCATCGCCGATTTGCTGTTCTCCCTCAACCGCGATTTCGCCACCACCCTGATCTTGGTCACCCATGACGAAACCCTGGCGGCGCGCTGCCAGCGGCGGTTGCGCCTGCGTGAAGGCAAGCTGTGGGAGGAAGCATGATCTGGCGTTGGTTTTGGCGGGAATGGCGTTCGCCGTCACTGCTGATCGTTTGGCTGGCGCTGACGCTGTCGATGGCCTGCGTGCTGGCGCTGGGCAGCATCAGCGATCGCATGGACAAGGGGCTGAGCCAGCAAAGCCGTGATTTTATCGCCGGTGACCGGGTGCTGCGCAGCGCGCGACCAGTACCGGAAGGCTGGCTGCTGGATGCGCAACAAGAAGGGCTGAAAGTGAGCCGCCAGCTGTCGTTCACCACCATGACCTACGCCGGTGACCGGCCGCAGTTGGCGGACGTGAAGGCCACCGATCTGGCCTATCCGCTGTACGGCAAGCTGGAGACGCGCCCGGCCAACGTCAAGCTTGCTCCGGGGTCGGTACTGGTGGCGCCGCGTTTGCTGGCGTTGCTGAATGTGAAAGTGGGGGACTCGCTGGACGTGGGCGACACCCGCCTGCGCATTGCCGGTGAAATCCTTCAGGAGCCGGACTCCGGCTTCAATCCGTTCCAGACTGCGCCGCGCATCATGATCAACCTGGCGGATGTGGATAAAACCGGGGCGGTGCAACCGGGGAGCCGCCTGAGTTACCGCTATATGTTCGCCGGTTCGCCGGAGGACATTCAGCGTTACGAAACGCGCCTGACGCCACAGCTCCAGCCCGACCAGCGTTGGTTTGGGTTGCAGGAGTCCGGCAGCGCGCTGGGCAAATCGCTGCAACGATCGCAACAGTTCCTGCTGTTGTCGGCGCTGCTGACTCTGCTGCTGTCGATTGCCGCCGTGGCGGTGGCCATGGGCCACTATTGCCGCAGCCGTTATGATCTGATCGCGGTGCTGAAAACGCTGGGTGCCGGCCGCAGCGCCTTGCGCAAGCTGATTGTCGGCCAGTGGCTGGCGGTCATTTCGCTGGCGGCAGCGTGCGGCGGCATTATCGGCCTGGGGTTTGAAGCGGTGCTGATTCGGCTGCTGGCGCCGGTGCTACCGGCGGAACTGCCGGCCGCCGGGGCCTGGCCGTGGTTGTGGGCGGTCGGCGCGTTGCTGATGATTTCGCTGCTGGTGGGGCTGCGGCCGTACCGGCAGTTGCTGGCGACCCAACCGCTACGGGTATTGCGCCGCGACGTGGTGGCCAACGTCTGGCCGCTGCGCTATTTCTTGCCGGTAACGGCGGTGATTGTGGTGGCGCTGCTGACGGCCTTGATGGGAGCCAGCACGCTGCTGTGGTCGATCCTCGCCGGTATTCTGGTGTTGGCGCTGTTGTTGGGGGCTATCGGCTGGGGCAGCCTGCTGCTGTTGCGCCGCATTACGCTGAAGAATCTGGCGCTGCGGCTGGCGGTCAATCGTCTGCTGCATCAGCCCTGGGTAACGGTCAGCCAACTGGCGGCGTTTTCGCTGTCGTTTATGTTGCTGGCGTTGTTGCTGGTACTGCGTGGCGATCTGCTCGACCGCTGGCAACAGCAACTGCCGCCGGACAGCCCGAACTACTTCCTGCTGAACCTGACTGAAGCGCAGGTGCCGCAGGTGAAAACCTTCCTGCAACAGCATCAGGTCAAGCCGGAAACTTATTACCCGATTGTACGCGTGCGCCTGACCGAGATTAATCAGCAGGTGGCGACCGAACGGGTGCATGAGGACGATCCGGGCGGTGAGGCGGTTAACCGCGAGCTGAACCTGACCTGGCTGGCGGATCTGCCGGCGCACAATCCGCTACTGGCGGGCAGTTGGCCGCCGAAGGCCGGTGAGGTGTCGATGGATCAGGGCATTGCCGGGCGCCTCAAGGTTAAGCTGGGCGACACGCTGACCTTCAGCGGCGATACCCAGTCGTTCAGCGCCAGGGTCACCAGCCTGCGGCAGGTGGACTGGGAAAGCCTGAAGCCGAACTTTTACTTCATCTTCCCGCCGGGTGCGCTGGACGGTCAACCGCAGACCTGGCTTACCAGCTTCCGCTATGACGGGGACGGCCAGATGCTGACCCAGCTCAACCGGCAATTCCCGACGCTTAGCCTGCTGGACATCGGGTCAATCCTCAAACAGGTCGGCGGGGTGCTGCAACAGGTCAGCCGCGCGCTGGAGGTGATGGTGGTGCTGGTGGTGCTCTGCGGTGGCTTGTTGCTGATGGCGCAGGTGCAGGTGGGCATGCGGCAACGGCGGCAGGAACTGGTGGTGTACCGTACTCTGGGGGCCGGCAAGCGCTTGTTGCGCAGCACGCTGTGGTGCGAGTTTGCGCTGCTGGGGCTGGTGGCGGGCATCGCGGCGGCGGTGGGGGCGGAAGCGGCGCTATGGTTGCTGCAAAGCCAGGTATTCGACTTCCCGTGGGCCCCCACGCCGGTGCTGTGGTGGGCGTTGCCGTTGCTCAGTGCGCTGCTGTTGTCGCTGTGCGGCGGCTGGCTGGGCGTACGGCTGTTGCGCGGCCAGGCATTGTTCCGCAGTTACGACGGTTAAACCGCTGCAAAGTCGGCCCGGCCCCCTGTTATCGGGAGTCGGGCCGAGACCTTTATTATTGAAAATCCAAAGATTTCCTTTCCAGACTCTCTGTCTAAAAAGCGCCTTTTCCCGTCCACCTTGATCCTTCGTTACAGATGTCACTCAAGTGAAATCGATTACAAATAAATGGCTGCCATTCAAAGTTAATATTGAAGTCTGACAAGCGGTGCTTTTTAACTTGAGAGTTATAGCAAACGACATAAAGTTATTTTTAAATATAATCAATGTTATATGTTTAATTTTTCACGTCGATACGTAGGGGTTCAAAAATGGAAATAATGTAACCGTTTCCACTAATGTGATCTCACTCACTTACCGCCTGCGGATTGCCTCCTATCATGACGGCTAACTGATTCAACGTTATCTATTGGAGGCTGTATGAGTGTTGCCGTCAAAATTGCGTCGGCTGAGAAAAGCCAGACGAATGCCGGTATGACTTTTTTCGTCTGTTTTCTGGCTGCGTTAGCCGGGCTGCTGTTTGGTCTGGATATCGGCGTGATTGCGGGCGCTTTGCCGTTTATTGCCGACTCTTTTCACATCACCAGTTCCCAGCAGGAGTGGGTGGTCAGCTCGATGATGTTCGGCGCGGCGGTCGGCGCCGTGGGCAGCGGTTGGATGAATTTCCGCATCGGGCGCAAATACAGCCTGATGATCGGCGCGATCCTGTTCGTGGCGGGGTCGCTATGTTCCGCAGCGGCGCCCAATGTGGACATATTGATACTTTCGCGCATTCTGCTGGGGCTGGCGGTGGGCATCGCTTCCTATACTGCGCCGATTTACCTGTCTGAAATCGCGCCGGAGAAAATTCGCGGCAGCATGATCTCGATGTATCAATTGATGATCACCATCGGGATTTTGGCCGCCTACCTGTCTGATACCGCGTTCAGTTACACCGGCGCCTGGCGCTGGATGCTGGGGGTTATCACCATTCCAGCCGGCTTGCTGCTGGTTGGCGTGTTCTTCCTGCCGGACAGCCCGCGCTGGCTGGCCTCGCGCAATCGCCATGAACAGGCGCGTCAGGTGCTGGAAAAGCTGCGCGACAGCAGCGCCCAGGCGCAGCATGAACTGAACGAAATCCGTGAAAGCCTCAAGCTGAAGCAGAGTGGCTGGGCGCTGTTCAAGGATAATAAAAATTTCCGCCGCGCCGTATTCCTCGGCATTCTGTTGCAGGTTATGCAGCAGTTTACCGGCATGAACGTCACCATGTATTACGCGCCGAAGATTTTTGGCCTGGCGGGCTTTGCCAGTACCGAACAGCAGATGTGGGGAACGGTGATCGTTGGGTTGGTTAACGTGCTGGCGACCTTTATCGCCATTGGGCTGGTGGATCGCTGGGGCCGCAAACCGACGCTGATCCTCGGTTTTATCGTGATGGCGGTGGGCATGGGCGCTCTGGGAACAATGATGAGTATCGGCATGAGCTCGCCGGCGACGCAATATTTCGCCGTCATCATGTTGTTGATGTTTATTGTCGGTTTCGCCATGAGCGCCGGCCCGTTGATTTGGGTGCTGTGTTCAGAGATCCAGCCGCTTAAGGGCCGTGATTTTGGCATCACCTGTTCCACCGCCACCAACTGGATCGCCAATATGATCGTCGGCGTGACTTTCCTGACTATGCTCAATTCGCTGGGCAGCGCCTATACCTTTTGGGTCTACGCGGCGCTCAACGTAGTGTTTATCTTTATTACGCTGGCGTTGATCCCAGAGACCAAAAATATCTCTCTGGAACATATCGAACGCAATCTGATGGCCGGCAAACCATTACGCAATATAGGTACGCGCTAGTCGGCTGGCTGCGCGCATGAAACAGGCTTATGCATCGGGTGTTAGCGCCCGATGCTGGTGAAAGGGGAGCATGATGGCGATTTTAGTGACCGGCGGCGCCGGATACATAGGTTCACATACGGTACTGGCGCTGTTGGAGCGCGGTGAAGAGGTGGTGGTGTTGGATAATTTGATCAACGCCTCCGAAGAGTCCTTACGCCGTGCAGAGCAACTGACCGGTAAAGCGGCGGTGTTCTGCCAGGGGGATGTGCGGGACGCGGCGTGCCTGAGCCGGATCTTCGCCGAGCACAAGATCGCTTCGGTGATCCATTTCGCCGGCCTGAAAGCGGTGGGAGAATCCACCCGCAAACCGCTGGAATATTACCAGAACAACGTAGCGGGCACGCTGGTATTGCTGGAAGCCATGCGCGACGCCGGGGTTCATCAGTTTATCTTCAGCTCTTCGGCGACGGTGTACGGCGAAGATGCGCCGGTGCCTTACCGGGAAGACATGCCGATCGGCGGCACGACCAGCCCTTACGGCACCTCCAAGTGGATGGTGGAGCAGATCCTGCAGGATTTCGCCAAGGCTGAACCGTCCTTTTCCATTGTGTCTCTGCGCTACTTCAACCCGGTGGGCGCCCATGAGTCTGGATTGATGGGGGAAGACCCCAGCGGGATCCCGAATAATCTGCTGCCTTATATTGCTCAGGTGGCCGTCGGCAAGCGGGATCATCTGAGCGTGTTCGGCGGGGACTATCCCACCAAAGACGGAACCGGCGTGCGCGATTACATTCACGTGATGGATCTTGCGCAGGGTCACCTGGCGGCGATGGATCACCTAAAGCAGATCGCCGGTTTTAAAGCTTATAACCTGGGATCCGGGGTGGGGCATTCGGTACTGGAGATGGTGCATGCGTTTGAGAAAGCTGCCGGCGTTGCCGTGCCTTATCAGATTTTACCGCGCCGTGCCGGGGATTTGCCCGCTTTCTGGGCCGATGTCAGTTTGGCTAAACGCGAACTGGGCTGGGAAGTGCAGCGCGGGCTCGATGCAATGATGCGCGATACCTGGAACTGGCAAAGCAAAAATCCGCAGGGCTATGCCCGGTAGTTTTTCATTGGCAGTAAAAAAGGGTTCAGCTTGCTGAACCCTTTGATTTTGTTGCGGAGTAAACCTTAAGCCAGCTTCTGTTGCGCCCAGGCCAGGCCGCTCTGGTATTCGGCCGGCAGCAGCGGTGCCAGTGCCTGCAACGCCTGTTGCAGCGCGGCGGCGCTAGGATCGTTCAGGTTGAGGTGGCCGACCTTGCGGCCATCGCGCACCTCTTTCTCATACCAGTGCAAATGCACCAACGGCAGCGCCAGCCACTGTTGATTCACGGCAGTGCCTATCAGGTTGACCATCACCGAGGGCGTGCTCACCACCGGTTTCGGCAGCGGCAGGGCGAGAATGGCGCGCAGGTGCAGTTCGAACTGGCTGATAGAGGCGCCGTTTTGCGTCCAGTGGCCGCTGTTGTGCACCCGTGGTGCCAGCTCGTTAATCAGCAGACTGTCGCCAACGATAAAGCACTCCATCGCCATCACGCCGACGTAGTTCAGCTCGTCGAGGATCGCCGCCAGCATCTGTTCAGCCTGCCGTTGCAGAGCGGGGGCAGGCTGCGGCAGCGCCACGCTGGTGCGCAGAATACCTTCTTCATGCAGGTTATGGGTCAGCGGGTAGAACACCGACTTACCGTCGTGCCCGCGCGCGCCGACCAGCGAAACCTCGCCGGAGAAGTTAATCCCCTGCTCGACGATGCACTCGCCGTAGGCATCCGCCGGCAGTTCCGCTTCCTGGCCCGGGCGCAAGCGCCATTGACCGCGGCCGTCGTAACCGCCAACGCGACGTTTGACGATCGCCAGTTCACCGAGGGTGGCGAACACCTGTGGCCACTCGGCGGCATCGGCCAGCAATTGCCACGGCGCGGTGGCCAGGCCGAGCTGATCGAGCAGCTGTTTTTGCGTCAGGCGGTCCGCCAGACGGGGGAAAATATCTCGATTGACGAAGCTACTGTGGGTCGCCAGTTCACGCGTCAGCGCGGTTTCCGGCCAGCGTTCGATTTCGGCGGTGATCACGCTGTTTTGATAGGGCACAGCTTCCGGTTCGGCGTCGATGCCGACCGGGTAAACGGCGATGCCCAGCGGCTCACCGGCCTGGCGCAGCATGCGCCCCAGTTGGCCGTTGCCCAGTACGCAAACCGGCTTCATGCTTCCTCCCGCGGATCCGGGTTGTTCAGCACCTCTTCGGTCTGTGCCTGGCGCCAGTCGGCCAGACGTTGCGCCAGCGCGGTGTCGTGCAGCGCCAGAATTTGCGCCGCCAGCAGCGCGGCGTTGGCCGCACCGGCTTTGCCGATCGCCAGAGTGCCGACCGGAATGCCGCGTGGCATTTGCACGATAGAATACAGGCTGTCTACACCGCTCAGCGCGGCGCTTTGTACCGGAACACCCAGCACCGGAACCAGCGTTTTCGCCGCCAGCATGCCCGGCAGGTGCGCAGCACCGCCCGCACCGGCAATGATCACGTCAAAGCCATTGGCGGTGGCCTGTTCGGCGAAACTGAACAGCTTGTCTGGCGTGCGATGAGCGGAAACGACTTCGACATGGAACGGGACATCGAGTTGGGTCAGGATTTCGGCCGCGAACTGCATGGTGGCCCAGTCACTTTTCGATCCCATTACAATTGCGATTTTAACCCCAGCGTTGGTGGCTGAAGCGGCGTTGGCTCCCATGGGTGTAAGGCTCCTGTAAGTGTACAAACGACGGCCGGTTGCCTGCGGCGGGAGGCCGAATGAGGGCGCAGATCATACCATGAGCGCACGGCGAGGAAAACGGTTGCGTCGCCGGTTTTCACCGTCGAAAACGCGAATTTTTTCACTCGCGTGGCAAGTCAGGGGGTTAGAAAGGGAATTGGATCAGTTCGACGGCGTCGGCGCTGACTTTGATCATCGAACCTTCAGCGTGCCAGGCGCCCAGCACCACGCGGTGAGCCTTGCCGTTGCTCAATTCCAGCTCATGCACCGCCGGGCGGTGGGTGTGGCCGTGGATCATCCAGTGCACGTTATGGCTCAGCATCGCCTGCTCAACCGCCTGCGGGTTGACGTCCATAATGGCTTGCGATTTGCCCTGATTGCTCTGCCGGCTGCGAGCGCGCATCTTGGCGGCGATCTTCAGGCGCCAGCGCAGGGGCATGGCCAAAAACAGCTTCTGGATTAACGGATTGTGCACCTTGCGGCGGAACTGCTGGTAGGCCTGATCGTCGGTACACAGCGTGTCGCCGTGCAGGATCAGGATTTTGCGGCCGTACAGCTCCAGCACTTTTTCTTCCGGCAGCAGATGCATGCCGCTGGCGCGGGCAAAGCGCTTGCCGAGCAGGAAATCGCGGTTGCCGTGGATAAAGTAGCAAGGCACGCCGGCTTGTTGCAGCGTCTTCAGCTCGGCGGCAATCTCCGCGTGCAAGGGTTCGGGATCGTCATCGCCGATCCAGGCTTCGAACAGATCGCCAAGAATGTACAGGGCTTCGGCGTGAATCGCATCGTGCCGCAAAAAGCGCAGAAAACCGGCAGTAATTGCCGGTTCCTGTGCGCATAAGTGCAGATCCGCGATGAACAGCGTGTTCATGCAGCCGCGATTACTCGCCGACGGTAACGCTGGTGACGATCACGTCTTCTACCGGAACGTCCTGGTGCATGCCGCTGCGGCCAGTTTTCACGGCTTTGATCTTGTTGACCACGTCCATGCCTTCAACCACTTCGGCAAATACGCAGTAACCCCAACCTTGCGCGTTCTCAGCGCGGAAGTTCAGGAAGTCGTTGTCAGCCACGTTGATGAAGAACTGAGCGGTAGCGGAGTGCGGATCGTTGGTACGCGCCATCGCCAGGGTGCCCACGGTGTTTTTCAGACCGTTGTTGGCTTCGTTCTTGATGGTCGCTTTGGTGTCTTTCTGGTTCATGCCAGGCTCAAAACCGCCGCCCTGAATCATGAAACCGTTGATAACACGGTGGAAGATAGTGTTGTCGTAGAAACCTGCACGGCAGTAGCTCAGGAAGTTTTCAACGGTAACCGGCGCTTTGTCAGCAAAGGTGTTGATAACGATGTCGCCGTGATTAGTGTGGAAAGTAACCATAGTTTTAGTCCTAACAAGATGAAGTGAGACGTCACGTAGAGCGAGTGAACATTCAGACCGACCTTATAACATATCTCTATTAACGAGTCAGCAGCGGCTAAACCGCGCAGGCTCTGTGGTAAATTGGGGGTTGTTATATTATAACAATGGCGGCGGCATTGATTTATACCCTGCGGCTTGCAAGATGGCGGGTATATCACCGATTTGCGCAACCCGGCGCAGCAAAGCGCGGGCTTAACCTTGCATTAGATCAGGCTTCGGGTTTCAATACGTTGCTGGATGAACAGCCTAATTATCATTTTTGTTATCACGCACACCACGGAATGTCCCGATGCTAAAGATTTTTAATACCCTGAGTCGTCAAAAAGAGGAATTCAAACCCATTCATGCCGGTAAAGTGGGCATGTACGTGTGCGGGGTAACCATCTATGACCTGTGTCATATCGGCCATGGGCGTACCTTTGTCGCTTTCGACGTGGTGGCGCGTTACCTGCGTTATCTCGGCTATTCGCTGAACTATGTGCGCAATGTGACCGACGTTGACGACAAAATTATCCGCCGCGCGACGGAAAACGGCGAAAGCTGCGATCAACTGACCGCACGCATGCTGGCGGAGATGCACGCGGACTTCGATTCGTTGCTGATCGAACGCCCGGATCAAGAGCCGCGCGCCACCCAGCATATCGCCGAGATCATCGAGATCACCCAACGCCTGATCGATCGCGATCACGCCTATGTAGCCAGCAATGGCGACGTGATGTTCTCGATTGATAGCGATCCGCAATACGGCCTGCTGTCACGCCAGGATCTGGATCAGTTGCAGGCCGGCGCGCGCGTTGAGATTGACGACGTGAAGCGCAACCCGATGGACTTCGTGCTGTGGAAGATGTCCAAACCGGGCGAACCGAGCTGGCAATCACCGTGGGGCGCGGGCCGCCCAGGCTGGCACATTGAATGTTCCGCCATGAACTGCAAGCAGCTCGGCACCCATTTCGACATCCACGGCGGCGGTTCGGATCTGATGTTCCCGCATCACGAGAACGAGATTGCCCAGTCCAGCTGCGCCCACGACGGCCCGTACGTCAACTACTGGATGCACTCCGGCATGGTGATGATCGACCGCGAGAAGATGTCGAAATCGCTGGATAACTTTTTCACTATCCGCGACGTGCTCGGCCATTACGATGCCGAGACGGTGCGTTACTTCCTGATGTCCGGCCACTATCGCAGCCAGCTAAACTACAGCGAAGAGAACCTCAAGCAGGCGCGCACCGCGCTGGAGCGTTTGTATACCGCACTGCGCGGCACCGACGCCAACGCGCAACCGGCCGGCGGCGAAGCCTTCGAAGCCCGCTTCCGCGAAGCGATGGACGACGATTTCAACACCCCGGAAGCCTACTCGGCGCTGTTTGATCTGGCGCGTGACGTTAACCGCCTGAAAGGCGAAGACATGGCGGCGGCCAACGGGTTGGCGGCGGAACTGCGCAAGCTGGCGAAGGTGCTGGGCCTGCTGCAACAGGAGCCGGAACAGTTCCTGCAAAGCGGCGCACAGGCTGACGACGGTGAAGTGGCGGAGATCGAGGCGTTAATCAAACAGCGTAACGACGCGCGCAAAGCCAAAGACTGGGCGCTGGCGGATGCCGCTCGCGATCGGTTGAACGAGATGAATATCGTGCTGGAAGACGGCCCGCAGGGGACCACCTGGCGCCGTAAGTAACAGGCGCAGCCGCAAACAAAAAAGGCGCTGACTATCAGCGCCTTTTTCTATGGAGCGGGGCTTACGGCTTAACTACAACCTGGCCGCCGTTAAACTCCACCACCTGATCGGCGACGATTTTGCAGCGTTTGCGCGTTTCGACTTTGCCGTTCACTTTCACCAACCCTTCGGCGATGACTTCTTTGGCGGCACCGCCGCTTTCACACCAGCCCTGGAACTTGAGCAGGTCGCACAGTTCGACGTGCGGGTGACTATCCAGATTAAAAGTTTCCATACTGCCTTACTTATTTAGGTTGAACGTCGTGATATTCCTCGCAGGCCTGCAAGGTATTTTGGATCAGTGTAGCAACGGTCATCGGGCCAACGCCACCCGGAACCGGGGTGATGTAGGCTGCACGCTCACTGGCGGCATCGAAATCCACGTCACCGACCACTTTACCACTTTCCAGACGGTTAATGCCGACATCGACCACGATCGCGCCCGGTTTGATCCAATCGCCCGGAATAAAGCCCGGTTTACCGACCGCCACCACCAGCAGATCCGCGTTTTCGATATGATGACGCAGATTCTTGGTGAAACGGTGGGTCACGGTGGTGGTGCAACCTGCCAGCAGCAGCTCCATGCTCATCGGGCGGCCAACGATGTTGGATGCGCCAACCACCACGGCATTCAGGCCGTAAGTGTCGATGTTATAACGCTCGAGCAGGGTGACGATGCCGCGCGGGGTACAGGGGCGCAGCTTCGGCGCGCGCTGGCACAGGCGACCGACGTTGTACGGGTGGAAACCGTCGACGTCTTTATCCGGATGGATACGTTCCAGTACTTTGACGTTATCGATGCCGGCCGGCAGCGGCAACTGCACCAGAATGCCGTCGATTTCGCCGTCGGCGTTCAGCTTGTCGATCAGTGCCAGCAGCTCGGCCTCACTGGTGGTGGCAGGCAGATCGTAAGAGCGGGAAAGGAAGCCCACTTCATCACAGGCGCGGCGCTTGCTGGCGACGTAAATCTGTGACGCCGGGTTCACGCCAACCAGCACAACCGCCAGGCCCGGGGCGCGTTTGCCGGCCGCCAGACGTTGTTTAACTTGCTCAGCCACTTCGTTTCTAACCTGCTGCGCAATCGTTTTACCATCAATAATCTTTGCTGCCATCAGTGAGGAAATCCATCAATTAAGAAAAGCGGGGGATGGCGCTATTTTGTCAGAAGCTGAGCGTGCTGTCAGGCGTTGAATCGCGATCGTCGGCGTTTGCCGGTGGGGATTTACGTTTTTTTTATGCCAACGGAATGATCCTCTACGCCTTTTTTACCGGCTGCTGCGTAAGCTGGCATTATTCATACTGCGGTACGGGAGTAAAAATCATGATGGTCATCGCCCGGTTGCACTCATTGCACCACCCGATTGATAGCCAACCGAAACACGTCGGTGAAACGGTGTTCGACTCTTCTTTGCACCCGGCGGATGTGGCTCAACTGATTGCGTTGCACCAACTCGCCGTACACAAGGCTCAGCCTTCATGGAGAGCGCGGCTGCACGCGTTGTACCGGAGGATGCGAGCATGAGAAAACTCGTGGGCATAGGTTTTATGCTGCTGGCGTGGATGCCCTTGGGCCACGCCTCGTTAAATGCTGCACCGGTCAGCGCCGCGCTCAGCCAGCAGCTAACGGCGGCCTGCAACCTGCTGACGGCGCAACATGCCGACTGGGGGAATATCAACGCGGTGGTGCGTTCGGCCCGCGTTTGCCTGCAACGCCCGGCAGGGCAGGAGCAATCCGAACGCCTTCCCACCACCGCCGATCGCGGCCTGGCCCAGCGCAGCAGCAGCCTGCTGCCGGATCTCACCCAAGATAAATGAAGGCGTTGGCCCAATGGGCGGCACGGGTGATGGGCGAAAAATCGCCATAAAGCACGGCTGCCGCCGTAACGTCATGAAAAGGCATTGACTCAGTGACCTCTGACCGTATAATCCCAACCCGCAACCCCCGGTTGCCGCATCCCAATGCGCCCTTAGCTCAGTTGGATAGAGCAACGGCCTTCTAAGCCGTAGGTCACAGGTTCGAGCCCTGTAGGGCGTACCATTAAGATTCAATGAGTTACCTCTGCTTTCCAACAACTACATTTTCCAAAAGTGCCAGATTAGTGACATTGCCCGCCATCGTGGCAGCTAGCCATCTTGTTAGATCGGAAATAAAATGAAGTAGTTTATCGATATGTACTGTCTTTAATGAAATTATCCTTGCTTCTCTTAAGACACCTATGGCCAATTACATTAAGTTATAAAAAATGGCTTTGTAAATTGTCAGCAGAATATTTTTTTTGATAAAATAAAAAAGCACCGTTACTTTACTGGTGCTTTTTTATGTCGCTATTATTTCTTTATTGGTGGGATTTTCGGGCCACTTGCTGGCACAAAAGAAGTCTGGGATGTCGTCTGACCCGAAGTCTGACAACCATATCCGGGAGTTTGAGTACCTTGCTGTGGCCGGGTTACCATCTGAAGACCCTCAGACATTACCTGAGCACCATTTGTTGCCATCTGTAGCCCATCTTGAATCCTGACCTGCCGACCATCAAAAGTCGGCATGCTGGTTTTTTTAGGCGTCTGATTGTTTTTCATGTGGAACCTCAATGTAATTTTCAAATACGATCATTTTACCGTATTCTTTTGATAAATAAATAAACCCAGTCGTCCAGAGAACAACTCCTGTTTCCGAATTGAGCACGGTAGCATTTAAAAGCCCCAGCTCCTGCGTTTTCTCATTTTCGTTATACAGATAGACTGTTCCATGAATGAGCATGTTATTTTCATGCAACAGAACGTAGCATTGCCCTGCATTTCTGTGCATGATTTCAACTGACCGTATAAAGGCATTATCATCACCGTATTTATTTGAAATGCCCTTACGCAGTAACAGTTCATGAAATGTCCGCTTGGTCGCAAGATAGACAGCTATCAGCCCCAAGGGGATAGCACAAAGCCCGCCAAATAAGATCTCCAGTGGATTAATCGCTATCTTTTCCTCATTGGGAATTGACCAGACTGACAGTAATCTCCAGTTAATGGACTTGGTATCACCGATCCCCGCAATCAGTTGAAATAAACTTACTGCTGCCTGCATTGCCAGATAAGTGGCGATGCCAAAAACCACAGACATCAGAACATATCGAAATGAATCCCACGATTTATGTTGCGTGTAGGTATCATAAATCAGGGCCATAATGACACCGGGAATCATTATTGTTACCAGAGATACTGTCAATGTGTTCATTTATATTCCTGATGATTCACTCCTGAGAACAAACCATTTAATAAAATCCTTAATTAATAACATCAACCTCAGTAACCTTAAAACTATCAGGCTTAACAGCAAAGCTGTTATAAGGAGCCTGTACTTTCCAGCGCTGTCCGGCCTCAAGATTTTCTACCATCGCGATAGTTTGCCCCACTACGGTATTATTTTGAAGAAGGTTAAATTTCACGAACACATGCTTTAGTGTCTGACTGGTAATATTAATACCATTACCTTCAATCTGCTGCATTCCATTTGGAGTTGTGGCAAAGCGAAGGTCAGAAAGGGATACCTGTTGGCTACCATCTGCAGCAAGCACTGAACCAGAGACCATAGCGACAGTAAAGATGATATTGCGAAGAGTTTTTTTCATTGAGTTACCAATTATAAGTATTGAGCTACGGGTGGTGAATAAAGGCAGGACGTAATGACCTGCCTAATACCGGTAATGCAACTACTTTGTTTTACGGCAAGCCGTGCAATGGGGAATAACCAGAACTTTACCCTTTTTCGGCAGAATCACCTTACCCGTCTTTTCATGAATGGCTTTTGTAGCAAAAGTGATTTCACAATCCTGTTTACAGCGTGGGCAGTAGCCCATTCGTGGTGTGGTCATATACCACTCCTTGTATTGCACGGAGTGTCATTTCACCGGAGGCAGGCTTGTCGGCTACGCTATGATTAACGTATACTCAACATTCGGATCAGCAAGACTCAGTGGTGAATGACGCTCCGCAGAGTTTTTGTTTTTCTGGTGAAGGACTGTCTGCAAACAGTCCTTCACCCCCCCTCAGAATTAATCCAACCAGACCAACAACTTCACCTGAATGAACCTTCCTGAGCTATCATGTCGATTTGATTACTTTCTCGACTGAGGCGATCCTATCTCATTGCGTAAAGCAGCGCAACATGTGATAATACACAGTATATTTAATAGATCATAAGTTGGAGCGTATCGATGACAATGTTTCATGATGTTCATCTGGAACTGCTGGTCGACGCCTATTCACTCCCCCAGGCAGAACGACTTGCGTACATAGATCTCTGTATTCGCTACCTTGGCAGCATCTCCAGAGCTGAAATTATGGCTGAGTTCAAGGTTGCTCAGGCTGCAGCATCTAAGGATCTTGCTCTCTATCGGGAGTTAAAACCAGATAACTGCAGCATTGATACTACAACCAAAAGAACTGTTATCCTTGCAGACAGCTATACCCCTCTGATCAGGATTAGTGTTCACACTGCCCTTAACCTTATTCAATATGGGTTTACGCGCTCCGAATTAATGCAAAAGCGGCCTATGCTACCCATTGATGAGGTGGACCCACTCTATCAGCCGGAACGTCTCAAAGAAGAACAGGTAGCTGCGGTAACAAGGGCAATAAAAGGACAATGCGCCATTAGATGCTCATATGGTTCAAAAAGTGGTGATCACAGGGAAAGGATACTGTTTCCATCAGCACTGTTTGTTGACCGCAAGAACTGGTATTTCAGAGCCTATGACCGAAATGAAGAAGAACCACATCGCAGTGGCTTTAAGAACTTCAAACTATCCAGGCTTTTTGATGCTCATTTGGATGCATCAATTTCACCGACTCTTGCTGAGAAGACGGATAGGGAGTGGGATGAAGAAATCACCTTTATTATTGAATTTAAAAAGAATTTGCCAAAAGAAACAATTAATGAGATATCGCGCGAGTTCTCTATCAATGGTAACGTCCATTCCGTCACCTGCCGCGCAGCACTGGCCTGTTATGTGAAAACCAATTGGAAAATTGACCTGACCAATGATGAAAATAATAAGTGGTTATACTTTGATGTACTGAATGCCGAGGCTTTACGAGAAGTTCAGTGTCTAGCACCATTGTTTGAACAAAAAAACGTGTAATTATTACAACAGATTGATTTGTGGCTGCTTTTGCAGCCACCCTCTTCATCTTCTACGGGCTGTTCTCATCTTAACCAACAAGCCATTGTTGGCTTACCTCCTGAGCAGGGGCTTTGCAACAAAGCTCATCCATCACATCCCTCTATCCATATTGTGCCGGAAAATATACCTGTAAAATCAGCAATGTTATTCGTAAAAATACGTATTTATAGTTGGCATCACTTTTTTGGATGGTTCGTTTATGTAGAGTAAGACTGCTATCTGTTTGTAATTAAGAGGGATGTATGGCAGCAGAGAATCGTTCAAAATTGCTTCGTATGACCATCCGGAACATTGGATGTATAGGGAATGAAGGCATAGATATAGCGCTCGATAACATTGTTTGTCTTGTAGGTAAAAACAACGCTGGTAAATCCACAGTCCTACGAGCATATGAGTTAGCTAAAGGGCCGATGGCATTTGATGCCAGCAATGATCGACACCAGCATGCTTCAGAGGATGAGCATTCAGAAATTTTGCTTGAAGTTCACATTCCTGACGGTATTGGTAATGTAGACGCAAAATGGAAACAAGAAAGAGACGGTTTTCTGGTCGTTAAAAGCCGTTGGCAGTGGAAAGCACCTGATTTTTTAAAAGTTCGTACAACTTGGGATCCTACCGCGGGAGAGCATGGTGAAGGGGACTGGGCAGAGGACACTAAAGCAGGCGGCGCTGATTCAGTTTTCAACTCACGTCTACCAAGACCTTTGCGTATAGGATCACTGGATGATGCAGGCAAAACAGAAGATGTGCTTCTAAGTTTTGCTCTCGCCCCTTTACAGAAAGAGCTTGAAAATGCGCGGCTTAATCCCGAATCGCCATTGGCAAAAGCGATTGAAAGTGTTTCCGGAAGTATCAACTTGCTTAGTGAACAGCATCAAGAACATTTCAATGGTATTGCGGGCCGAGTTTCCGAGGGATTTAAAGGTATTTTTCCGGGGCTGGATGTTAGTCTGAGTATCGGTGCAGCCCCTCTGGCTCCTAAAGTTGCGGATCTCATCAAGAATGGATCTAGTTTAAAAATCACTGACGGGAGGGCCAATACCTCTCTTAGCCAGCAGGGCACGGGCGCTCGCCGCGCACTATTCTGGTCAATGTTGCAAGTTCACAATGAACTTAATCGCGACAAAGAAGTACGTGCTGAATTCCGCAAGCGGCTTGAGAAAGAAGTAACTGAACTTGAGAAGAAGCTAAAAAAGCCACCTAAGAACGCTGATTTGGGTGCCCTTAATGATGAACTTACTCAGGTTAGAGCCCAGTTGGATGCCCATGATAGTGGTGCTCCGATCCCTGATAGTCCTGACGATCCAGCCTTTCCTGGCTATTTGCTGTTAATTGATGAACCCGAGAATGCCCTTCATCCCATGGCTGCTCGTGCAGCACAGAAACATCTGTATCAGTTGGCTAAGAATCCAGACTGGCAGGTGATTATGACTACCCACTCTCCGTGTTTTATCAATCCATTTGAAGATCACACAACTATTGTGAGGCTTGAACGCGATAATTCCGAAGAAAATTCAGCAGTTACACCAAGAACTTACCGCTCTGACCATATAGCTTTTGAAGGTGATGAAAAACAGCGCTTGCAGGCATTGCAACATATCGACCCCAGCTTTTCAGAGGTATTCTTCGGTTCCCATCCAATTCTCGTTGAAGGCGATACCGAACATGCTGCATTTATGGCCTCGATCATTGAGCGTGATAATGCATTGATGGATCAGATTGCGGTCATACGAGCTAGGGGGAAGGCCATCTTGGTACCGCTCATCAAGGTACTGACTCACTTCAAAATCCACTTCAGTCTTGTCCATGATTCGGATTCACCTAACCGCTCCGATGGAGTTAAAAATGGAATGTGGACTGAAAACCGAAAAATCCATGAAGCATTGTGCCAAGCCAGAAACGCAGGACTAACAGTCCGCCATCGAGTCAGTGTACCTGACTTCGAACGCTTCCTTGGTCACCGGGAAGCATACAAGGATAAGCCGTTGAATGCTTACCTGCAGATCAAGTTGGATGATGAGTTAGCGGAACGGGTTCAGAGGCTAATGGATTCCCTTCTGAACTCTGAGGAGCATTGCTCGTTTGGGAATGAAATCAATCACGATCTTTATATGGAAAAGTTACTGGGAGTTGTTTCTGGGTGGGCTGAGCTGAATGGATATGCGGAGGATGTGCGCTTTAAGGTCTAAAGCTGAAGGAAGCGGCATGTATATGATTATTCTGAGGTAGTAGAAATCTAACGGGGATGGATTACGTCAGAAATGACAATTTTTATTGACTACTAACATAGTAGTCATTGCTAGAGTAAACACTTACCTTATTAGGTCCTTGTAAGCAATCTCTAGACATCCCCAACATGCACTTTAAAATAGGTGTCTATTAAATCCATAATCCTAAGAAAATCAATGCAATCAATCCAGTTCGACCTCCACAAACTTGGATGGAAGGCTTTCGAGGATCTCGTGTCATGTATCTTGAAAGAGACCTTTGGGCAGACATTTCAAGTATTCTCTGACGGCGTTGATGGCGGCCGCGATGGGGCTTTCTATGGCACTTGGTCTGGAACTGGTTTCGGTGATGACATAAGCAGTAGTTTTACTACTCAATGTAAACATACCAGCAAACAAGGAATGAAGCTTTCAAAGGGAGTTGTTAGTGATGAACTTCCTAAGATTGAGCGGCTTGTGAGTAAAGGGCTAGCCGATGTATACCTTCTATTCACTAATTGTTCAGTTTCCGCCGAAACAGCCGCCGTGATGGAAGAGGACATGCGGAAAGCTGGTGCAAGGTTCGCAAGGATTTACGGGGCAGAATGGATAAACCACAGCATATCTTTACACCCAAGTCTTAGGCGTATGGTACCCCGAATATATGGCCTTGGTGACCTTTCCCAGATCATTACAAATCAGGCATTTCGGCAAGCGAAAAGTGTTCTCGATTCGATTGCTCCCGATCTTGCATGCTTCGTCCCCACAGAGGCATACCGCCGTTGTGCACACGCTCTCAGGGATCACGGATTTGTGATGCTTATAGGTGAACCTGCAAGTGGTAAGACCATGATAGCTAATTTGTTAGCGCTCTCAGCGGCTGATGAGTGGGGATTGCAAACACTGATTTTAAGTTCGCCGGAAGATTTGGATAGGCAATGGAACCCAGACGATCCAGGACAATTTTTTTGGGTTGACGATGCTTTTGGATCTAATCATTGCGACTTTAACCGAGTCCAGGAGTGGAATCAAAGGCTCCCTAAGTTGAAAGCTGCTATACATAAGGGAGCGCGAGTGATTTTCACTTCGCGCAGCTATATCTTCCGTGCAGCCCAGAATCGCTTAAATACAAATAAATTCGAGTTATTCAAAGATAGCCGAGTCACAATTGAAGTTGAGAAACTCTCCGATCCTGAAAAAGCCATGATCCTGTACAACCACTTGAAGCTTGGGAAACAGAATAAGGCATTTCGAAAGGCGATAAAAAATTTCCTACCAGTAGTAGTATCAGTGCCCAAGTTTCTTCCGGAAATTGCCCGAAGATTCGCCAATCCTCAGTTCACGAATAAGCTTGTGCCTAACGAAGCAGGGGTCGTTGGTTTTTTCTCAAATCCCACAGGGATCATGGCAGACATTATAGGTGGGTTTGCACCCGCTGAAAGAGCGGCCTTAGCCCTCGTATTTGCAAATGGAGGGGAACTACCAATACCAATTCGGTTAGAAACCCCTCAGACAACCAATATCATCACGTCCATGCAATCAAATCTTGGCGACGTAAAAGCTGCATTGTCAGCATTAGATGATTCACTTCTCAGGATTAGCAAAACACAAGACCAACACTGCTGGACATTCCGGCATCCAACCATTCGCGATGCTTTCGCAACCGATGTTTCGGGTAATCCAGAACTCGTCGATATCTACCTTTCGGGAGTCACAAAGGAAAGATTAATCGAGGAAATCAGTTGTGGTGATATGGGGATTGAGGGGATAAAACTGGTTGTGCCACACAGTATGTTCAACAGCGTTCTGGACATCATCGATCCTAGTGGCAACAGAGCCTCCATCAGTAGGCCAATACTCTCATTTTTGGCAAGCAGGTGTTCACCTGAATTCTTGGGGCTTTTTTTCAATAACGACAAAACAAAGGCTAATTTGCTTGATTTAATCAACTCTGCGAGAAGATACGATAATAGCCTTACAATACTGGGTAGGCTGAATGCAAATGGTCTACTCGGTGATGAGCTCAGAATAAAAGTACTGGACAGGCTGAGCGACCTTGCCGCAGTAAACCATTCAGATTGTTTCATCGAGGCCGACTTTGTCGGAGTTTTACTCTCGCAAGAAGAGAATGCCGCTAGGCTTTCAGTCCAAAAAGTCGGGTTTTACTCTAACATGAATGAAATAATCCAAGATATAGAGGATTCCTGGGGTACAGACGATGATGTAGACGAAGCATTCTACGATGTCACACGCCTTTTGGAGCGATTTCGTGACGAGAACAATGAACTTTACTGTGAGGATTTTTATGATGAAGATGAATGGCAAAAATCTGAACAATTCATTCGTGAAATCGAAGCTAAGAAAGATAGGCTGAAGCAGAAACAATCCGAAGCTGTGGATTACGACGAATTAGAAACAGAAGAAGCCCAGAGTACAAATTTGTCGTCAGGGCGGAGTATTTTCGATGATGTTGACGAGTAAATGTAAGCATCCCTGCAAAACGAACCATTCACTTTTAGAGATCTTCAGACATACTGAATATATCTTTTGAGGAGATCAACATGCTAAAAGCCCGATTCATTGAGGAGCAGATCATCGCCGTTCTGAAGTCTGTCGAAGCCGGACGCACCGTCTGCTGTGAGGCCACTATCTCTGAAGCCAGTTATTACAACTGGAAGGCTAAATATGGCGGGATGGAAGCCGCTGATATCAGAAAAATCAAAGATCTGGAGGATGATAATCGTCGTCTGAAATAGATGTTTACCGACCTTAGTCTGGAGTGTCGTGCTCTCAAAGACGTTATCGAAAAAAACTTTAAAACCAGCGATAAGCGTGAACTCGTCAGCTGTATGGTAACGCAATTTACGATGAGTATACGTCAGGCATGCAGAAAATTATCGCTGAGCAGGACGGTGTTTCTCTATCAGCCGGATAACCGAGAGGTATTAGCTCCTGAAAGGTAATAGCCATTATTACATTTACAGTGCGTAGCCTTTTCTATTTGGATAATACAATGAAATTTCTGCGTTACCAAACGAGTTAAAAGAATCGATCTCAGTGAGTTGTTAGCAACGTCACCTTAATAATGTTTAACCCAAAAAATTAACCAGAGAATTTTTGCCAGCTGCGTTTATCGCGATGGAGCGCCGTGATAGCGCTTCGGATGAGTGCGGCACTTAATCTAACTTCCTCAAGCCTTTCCATCTCCTGCCCAAATATTCAGTCACTAAGACTCTTGGGGTGGCTTTAATTGAATTGGCTGTAGTTTAGGCTTTATCTAGAACATCGTCTCTTGTAGTCTCACCCGAATAATTATACTCAGTGTCTGATAATTGGTATTTAACTCCATCGCCACTAATAATTTTTCGCCTGAATCCCTTTCCTGACATTTCCTTATGTAGTTCTTAATAATCATCAGAGTCTGCATTATGAAGTTCTACTCGAATGGCGAATGATGCCATAATTTTTCCTGATTGGTTGTATGAGATTCCAAAGATACCACTGACTCCTGAAGTAAAGAATTAGCAGGCAAATAATTTACAAGCTGAGCTAATGCCCGGCGTTTTTGTTTCCATCACCCGGATATCGAGCTGTGCTCCGGTGACGGAGGTCTATGAGAATAGCTAGTGTTTCTCACTTCAACTCAGTAAAAATTTTGCCGTTATTCTTATTAATAAAGTGTATGTGTATCAGGTTTTTTGTATTATCTCTGCTGAGATATATTCCATAGTGTAGGTATTCCAGTCTCAGACAGCTGAATGCTACTGCTCATGGGTAGGATGATACCGAAAAACTATGGGTGGCCAGACTCGCTATTATATCTCTCCATATCGATCACAAAAGCCCGAGTAGGTAGGGTGCTTTCATCACACTCATAACAGATAGTCAATTTACAGGGATAGTTTTCAATGAATTTCATATATTACTCAGCCGCAGGAGTTATTGCTTTCATCGCTGTCTTGGTTGTGTTGGTGGTAAAAAACAAAAAATTAAAAGCCGCTAAAGCAGATGCTGCAGACAAAGCCGTACGTCTCGAACGTTACGCGACTATCACGGATGCTGAAGCGGAAGCCGACCGTATCCTCAACCTTGCCAAGGAAACGGCACAAGAGCTGGAAACCGATTCACAGCGCATTTTGGATGAAGCGAAAACCGTAGCGGTTACCACTATCGCTGCCAGCGAAGCTGAAGCAAAAACTATTATCACGCGTGCCGATGGCATCCTTTCTGATGCACGGGTCGCTGCCAAGCGCTTGAACGCCGACGCACTGGCTGCCGTGGAAACGCAACACGCCAAACGTGCTGAAATCGAAAGGCAGATTGACGAGCTACGCATTTCATACCGAGACAAGAAGATCACTCTTGACGAGCTGGAAGAAGCACTGTCCATCTATAAAGACGACATGGACTTTGCCGAGATGGGCTTCTATGCACCGCACTTCGATTTTGATACCTCTGAGGCTTTCCAGGATGCTATCCGTGCCAACCGCCAGCGTCAGAAAGATATGCTGCGTGTGAAGACCGCGCTGGGTGCAATCTACTGCTCCACAGAATGGACCGTAAGCGGCTCGAAGACCGAAGGTAAGAAGATGACCACACGTGGTATCAACTTGACCGCCCGTGCGTTTAACGGTGAATGTGATGCAGCCATTGCCAACACAAACTTTAAGAACGCGGCAACCATGGAGTCACGTATCTATAAAGCCTTTGATGTGTTGAATAAGCTGAACGAAGTGAACCAGATCCATATCAACCACGCTTATCGTGATCTGAAAATTGAAGAACTGCAGCTCACGTTTGAATATCGGGCCAAAAAGCAGGAAGAGAAAGAAGAACAACGCGAAATCCGTGCTCAGATGGCGGAGGAACGTAAAGCCCAGGCTGAGATTGACAGGGCCATTCGTGAAGCTGAAGAGGAAGAACGCCGTGCTCAGAAAGCTCTGGATAAAGCACGTAAAGAAATGGCCGAGAAACTGGCAAAAATGACTGCTGAACAGGCATCAAAATATCAAGAGAAGATAGACATCTTACAAGATGCTCTGACCGAAGCAGAGCTGAAAGGGCAGAAAGCCCTGAGCATGGCGCAGCAAACCAAACGCGGCCACGTTTACGTTATTTCTAACATCGGTTCATTTGGAGAGAACGTCTTTAAAATTGGTATGACGCGTCGCCTAGACCCACAAGACCGCGTAGACGAACTGGGTAGTGCTTCTGTCCCATTCCTGTTCGATGTCCATGCGATGATCCATAGTGATGATGCTCCGGCCATGGAAAACTCGCTTCACCAGCATTTCAGCGAGAAGCGCACCAACCTAGTGAATAAACGTAAAGAGTTCTTTAACGTGAGTCTGGAAGACATTAAAGCGGCGGTGTTTGATGTGGCGGGTAATGACGTGGACTTTATCGAAACCGCAAGTGCCCAGCACTATCATGAAACGAAGGCAATTCGTAAACAGCAGGCAGCGGAAGCCACACTAACGAACTATGAAGTGAAACAGCCTCGATTTGCCGAAACCATTTAAACTTCAGTACGGAAAAGTTTCTCCTAAAAGAGGCTCGATTGGCAGAGTTGTTCTTCAGTTCGCTAAAAAGAGCCTGTCAGGAAACAGATATATCAAACCCGGAATATAAGCCCGGGTGGATATCTTCGATTTCTGAACCCCTGCTCTTATAGACAGTTCTCCCCAAAATCCCCTATAAACACAGCAGTTCGATCATGGCCCGAGTTGCCGGCGATGCGGTACGTATACCACCGAGAAGGGGTGTGAACGGCCGCGCAAATACGGCACTATTCCTATCGACCGACCGCTTTCCATTCGGTCATGAACGATAAATTCGTAGCTCTGGCAAATGCCGATACCCTGTTTTGCCAAGGACGCCACACCCAATACGTCATCGTAAATTTTGATGGATGAACTGGGCACTCAGTCAACATCACGCTCACCGACGCAAAATTCCCACTGCGCTAGCCGACCGGTACACGGCATGATGAACGACAGATGCGCACGCTCATGCGGTGCCGACCGAGATCTTGTGCAACACTGCGGCCACAGATGAACAGATTGCCGCAAAAATCCAGGATCTTGGCTCCGTAGGCGATAATACCGATGACACCGTGAAGTTTGATCCCAAGAGCAGGACGATGTGGCGCTTGCCATTGAGCGAACGCGTGGCGAAAGCTGGCTGATTGGGCATGAGATGGGAGTGGGGGCCCCTTGCGGGGCCCCGTCAGGTTAAAGTCTTGATTCAGCCTCGGCGGCGGAGTGTTCCGTGCGGAACATCTTGGCGCGAACGGTTTTGCGATAATCACCGGGTGAAACGCTGGAGATGCGTTTGAACTGGCGGTTAAAGTGCGCAATATCCTGGTAACCCACCAGACCGGCAATTTCTTGAATACTCAAATTGGTCGTTTGTAACATATTGATTGCGGACTCAATCCTAGCCTTCAATAGATATTGCAAGGGTGAAATATCGGTCGCATTTTTAAAGCGGCGGTTAAAGTTGCGCAAACTCATGCCTACCATATCGGCGAGTTTTTGCATCGGTAAATCTGTCATGCAATTATCTTTTATCCAGGTTTGGATCTGGATTATATCCTCATCAGGATGAGGCTTATTTTCTTCTCTGTAACACTGGCGTTCAAAGTGGCTACGGATCTCGTGGAAGAAGGTACGTTGCGTATGGTTTGCCACTTTTTTACCGTAGATGGTCTCAATAAAATGAATCGTGAGATCGGAAAGGGCCTTAACGCTGGCAGCACAGAAAATATTCTCGGACTGGGTGATGAAGTATTTTGTTTTTAAATTCACCTCGGGATAATCATGTGCAAACTGTTCGAAATAGTGCCAGTGGGTGGTTGCCGGTTGAGCGTCCAAGAGTCGGGCTTCGGCCAAAAAGCAGCACCCCGTCCCGACGGCGGCTATCCGCGTGCCTTTTGCCGCCTGCATTGTCAGCCACCGGGTGATGGCCGTGTTCTGTCTTACTATAGGGCGCGGATTGCGCCAGATGGCGGGCAGATAGATGATGTCGTAATCGGCATCGTCTTCCAGTACGTCATCGGCAATCAGGCTAAAACCGCTGTGTGTAGGTATGGGATTTTTATTAATACTGATCGTACTAATATTGAGGATATTTTCGGGTCTGCATAGGGTAAGTGTGTATTTATCTTGATTTTTCTGATTGTTTCTTTGTTCCGCGAAATAACTGCTTGCTGCTGATTTCCACATTTCTATCGGTAGGCTGAGGCCTGAACTCAGCATGTGTTCACACAATACAAATCCTATCTTTGTATTTCTCATTTTCCGGTAAATACCTGATTTATTATTTGGTTATTGCTTTTCACACCTGTCTTGGCCAAAAAAGTCTGCATTTTGGCCGGATTTTCATAATAGCTTTTGCCCACGCTTTGTAAACTGATATCTGTAAATTATCTAAAGTAAGTGAAGGCATAACGATGCCGCAGAAAGGCTAGGATACTCTATGGTCAAGTTACCTGTCATAACCGCCTTCGGTGGCTACGGGCCCGCAGGTCGGAGCTCTTCGCACCACGCGTTTCGTCGCATGGTCATGGAGTCTTTGCCGGAGGACCAGCAGCAAGAAACGCTATTATCATTAGCAGTACTGATGGGATTGCTTAAATATCAGGATGACGGCTACCTTAACGCGGAAGGGAATATGCGCTCAGCCGCACAGGCAGCGGCTGAAATAAAAGAAGCCGTGTTGCAAGGCACACTGATCAGGAAGATCGCCAAAGAGTATTTTGACGTTGATGCCGTGGCCAGCCATGCCAAATTGAATATGGCTGCGGGCGCGGAAGCCTTGAGTTTTGATCTACCCAGCCGGCAGGTGCCCCAGCCTCTGCCGCAGGGGTGGCGGGCTGAGCCGCTTCCGGACGATCGGGTGCGCATTACCGTTCGCGGTGAAATGGACTGCAAAATCGACGTCACGCTGCGCACTGAAGCGCAGGCCGCCGGGCAATTGCCACAGGGGTTCAGGCCGGGTGACCACTACAGCTCGCAGTTTCATCCCCGTGCGTTGCAGATGGCGATCGTCGCGGCTTCAGATGCCATTAATGCTCTGGGGATCCCGTGGCGTGAAATCCGGGCGCTGATTGCGCCAGACCAGCTAGGGGTGTATTCCGGCAATATTCTGGGGCAGCTCGACGATCAAGGGTTTGGCGGTATGCTGCAATCGCGGCTGAAGGGCAACCGCGTCAGCGCCAAACAGTGCCCGTTAGGCCTGAACAGCATGTGCGCCGATTTTTTGAATGCCTATGTGCTGGGCAGTGTGGGGCACACCAGCGCTACCCTGGGCGCCTGCGCCACTTTCCTCTACAACCTGAATGCTGCAGTAGAAGATATTAAGGCGGGCAGGATCCGCGTGGCCATCGTAGGGAGCGCGGAGGCGCCGATCACCTCGGAAGTGATCGAGGGCTTTGATGCGATGGGGGCGCTGGCGACGGAGAGCAAGCTCAAACGTATCGATGAAACCGAAACGGCAGACTGGCGCAACAGCAGCCGCCCGTTCGGCAACAGCTGCGGTTTTGTGATTGCCGAGTCCAGCCAATATATTGTGCTGATGGATGATGAGCTGGCGTTGCAGCTGGGGGCGGAGATCCACGGCTCGGTGAGCGATGTTTTCATTAACGCCGACGGTTATAAACGCTCTATCGCCTCGCCGGGGCCGGGCAATTACATCACTATGGCGAAGGCCGTAGCCTCTGCCGTCACGATGGCCGGGTTGGCATGCGTACAGAAAGGCTCTTTTATCCAGGCGCACGGTTCCAGCACGCCAAAAAACTGCGTGTCCGAAGCCGAGATCTTTGACCGGGTCGCCGAAGCCTTTTCCATTAACGCATGGCCCGTCACGGCGGTGAAATCTTATCTGGGGCACTCATTGGGGCCGGCGAGCGGCGATCAGTTGATTAGCTGCCTGGGTACCTTTAAGTACGGTATCTTGCCGGGAATCAAGAGCGTGAATCAAATATCGCCGCAGGTGAATGATGCTCGCTTGCTGATCCCAACCCAGGATCGGCCTTTGTCTGCCGACCAGGCGCAGATCGCTTTTATCAACTCGAAAGGGTTTGGCGGAAATAATGCTACCGGCGTGGTCTACTCACCGCAACTGACGGTGCAGTGGTTGCGCAAGCGGCATGGTGAACAGGCCTTTGCCGACTACCGGCAGCGCAGGCGGCAGGTAGAACAACAGGTGGCGGCTTATGATGCGGCGGCATCGCGCGGTGAATTGAACGTTATCTATCTTTTTGGGCAGCATGGCATGAATGAGGATGAGGTTAAGATCGACATGAACGGCATCACGATGCCGGGATTTGAACAACCGATTCATTATTCCAAAGTTAAACAATTTACAGATTTTTAATTATACGGATTTATAACTTTGTAGCGTTGAAGTTATTCAGAACACTATTTTTTATTTATAAGGGTGCTTGCGATTCCGCAAGCACCTTATCTGTGTGGTGATAATAATCAGGAGAAGTAAAGTGGTTAATCTCAGTGAGATGCTGATTGCCTTTGGTTGGGGCGGTATTGTTGTGGGTATTATGATGGGCGGCTTAATGGGGATGTACGCTTTTAAGGGGCCTTTTCGGGCGCCTAAAGGGCATGAGAATTACACCGATTTAAACCGCAGGATGTTGAGATTGGCGCATATCGCTTTTATTATGCTGCCATTAATATCAATGCTTTATGGCATGAGCATTGACACCTTACAGGTTCCGTACGTTTACAAGTATTATGCGGCGATATGCATGGTCATTCTTTCCGTGGGTATTCCTGTATTGCTGATTGCCGCCTGTTTTTACTTACCCTTCAAATATATTCAGGTTATTCCTTTTAGCTGTGGGATGTTTGCCTTGGTTGTTATGGCCGTAGGCAAGGTATCCGCCTTGTAATCTTCTATCAACCGTAGTTTTTATATTGAGATCCTAATAATGGAAACGTTACTGAGTGCACGCCAACTCGGCAGAGACGCTATTGCTGCAACGGTAGAAAAGAATAACTATCAACGTAATCATAAATTTGCAAAGAGATTAATTGATCGCGTTGAATCTCATCCGTTGATGAGAAACCCTATCTTGTCAAAAATGAATAGCGGTGAATTTGACCTCAACCAGATGAAAGTCTTCCATCTGGAGTTTTATCATGCTTTCGCCCAGGTCTTTACCGATGCGGTGATCGAAGCGCTGAGCTCGGCAAAACAGTTGGAAGGCCGCCTGGGCGCCCGGGCAAAAATGGCCGCGCGTTTCCTGCTGCAGATCAACCTGCTGGACGAATTGGGTTTCCACCCGGGGACCGGCAGTGACGGCAGCTATAATGGCCAGCCTGCATTGGCGCACTATGTACAATTCTTCAATACCATTGAACAGCTGGGTATGAGTGAGGACGAGGTGAAAGCCTGGTTGCCGATGTCCAGCTCCGTGGCTTGCCGCGCAACCTTTGAAAACGCCTACGGCGATTACCCGCAGCTGGTCGCGCTGCTGGCCGTTGCGGAAACGGTGTTCCATGATTTTGCGACGCCTTGGGCGAAGAGCGTGGACGTGGCGACCGACATCGACGTCTCCCGCGGTTATCACAGCATTCACGTAGAAACGGAAACCGGCGAGTCGATTGAAGATGGTCATTCTGAAGATGCCTGGATTTTATTCTGCCAGGCGATAACGGAAGATCGTTTCGAGGAAATGGTACAACGTGTGGATCTGTGGCTGAAGGTATGGAATGACTTCTGCAACGATCTGCTTGCCGGCCGCGCCGCAAAATAATTTCAGGCTAATTTAACTTTTCATATTTTATATTGAGAATAAAGAGCTAATCATTATGCCGTCTCATCAGTTGTTTAACAGGGGATTTAATTCCTTCAACCAACTATTGCCCGAACTTGCTGTTCAACATACCGACAAGACGGCATTTGAATTTTTGCGAAGTGCCAAAGAAATAAAGAATCAAAGTTACAGACAATTGCATCAGCGCGCCGCATCTCTGGCTAGCGCACTTCAGCAATACGGTCATCGGGGCGACAGGGTTATTTTACTTTATCCCGACGGCGAAGATTTTATTGGCGCTTTTTTCGGGTGTCTTTATGCCGGCATGATTGCCGTGCCTGTTCCTATGCCGGCCAAGGCCTCAGGCAGTGCGTGGGAGCGCTTTATTGGGGTTTTACGCAATGCGAAAACGGAATTTATTGTCACCACAGGGAAAGGCGCTGAAACCTTAATATCGCTCAGTTTACCGCTGGCGCCGCTAATTTTTACCTTTGATCAACTGCCCGCCGTGGCATTACCGGTGGGGTATCGCCTTCAGCATCTCGATAGCCATTTTTCAGGGGCGTTTAACCCTGCACCGGTGAGCGACGACGATGTGGCTTTTTTGCAATACACCTCGGGTTCAACCGGTACGCCAAAGGGGGTCATGGTCACTCATGGCAACCTGTGGGCCAACTCTCAAGCCATCCATCGTTATTTCGGTCACCACAATGAAAGCCGCGGCATGATATGGCTGCCGCATTTCCATGATATGGGGCTTATCGGCGGCTTGCTTCAGCCGGTATTCGGGGCATTCCCCTGCCGGGTGATGTCGCCGATGATGCTGATGAAAAACCCGCTTAACTGGTTAAAGCAGGTGTCAGAGTACCGTGCGACGACGTCGGGTGGCCCCAATTTCGCCTACGACCTCTGCGTGCGCAAAATCAGCCCGCAGCAGGCCGAAGGCCTGGATCTCTCCAGCTGGGATGTGGCGTTTTGCGGTGCAGAGCCTATCCGCCCAGCTACGTTGCGCCAGTTCAGTGAACACTTTGCCCCGGCCGGCTTCCGGGGGCGGGCGTTTTTACCCTGCTATGGCATGGCGGAAACCACGCTGATTGTTACCGGCAGGGAGAAAGGCCAGGGGATGGCGGTCGCCGAAGAAAAATCGGGGGATGTCGTCAACTGTGGCGAGGCGCTGCCCGGCACCGATGTCCGCATTGTCGATCCCGAGACGCTACAACCGCTTGCGGCCGGGCAAACCGGCGAGATTTGGTTACGTGGGCCCAGCATTGCGGCCGGCTATTGGGATAACCCGGCGGCGACGGAGGCCACCTTCCAGGCGCGCATCGAGCCTGATCCGGCGCATTGGTTACGCAGCGGCGATTTGGGGTTCCTGCAAGCGGGGGCGCTGTACGTCACCGGACGTGTGAAAGAACTGTTGATCGTCAATGGGCAAAACCATTACCCGACGGATATCGAGGAAACGATCAGGGGAGCAGATATTTTGCTGGCAGACGCAACCGTTTGCGTCTTCGCCGCCGAGGTTGCCCAAACTGAACAGGCGGTGGCCTTGCTGGAGATCCCGGAACGTCTCAAAGAGACCCTGGATACCGCAGCGTTGAACCGGCGTTTGAATGCCGCAGTGGCCGAGCGGCACGGCATAACCCTGGGGGAATGGGTATGGGTCGGCCGCCGGGCCATTCCACGCACCACCAGTGGCAAATTGCAACGTACCCGCGCCAGAGAAATGTACCGGCAAAATGAACTGGCGGTGCAATGGCGTAGCCGGGCCGAGCAGCCGCAAACCGCCCAGGTTGCCGATGTTGCCTCATACAGCGTGCCTGCCCTGGCCGCGCTTATCGCCGGTATCATCGGCACTGCGGTCAACGGCGCTGTCGGTGAAGAACAGTGGGATGAGGCTTTTACCGCCTTTGGCCTGAACTCGTTACAGGCGGTTGGCGTGATCGGCGAGTTAGAGCAACATTTGGGGCGTGAGCTGTCGCCGGCGCTGATTTACGATTATCCGACGATCAATAAGCTGGCTGCGGGTCTGTTGCAACCCGTTGCGCGACCAGAAGCCGCCAGGACGGCCGTGGCCAGCCAGGATATCGCCGTGATTGGCATCGGGGTTGAACTGCCAGGCCACAGTGGCGTGCAGGCGCTGTGGGCGATGTTGCAGCAGGGGCAAAGCACCACGGGTGAAATACCCGCTCACCGTTGGGCTGGCTCTGCACTCGGTGGTTTTAACCGCAAGGGCAGTTTCTTTGACCGCGTGAGCGATTTTGACGCCGGTTACTTTGGCATTTCGCCGCGCGAGGCGGAGTATATCGATCCGCAACATCGCCTGCTGTTGGAAACCGTGCAACAGGCGCTGACCGATGCGGGGTTACAGGCTTCGGCGCTGCGGGGCAGCGACACCGCAGTGTTTATCGGCATCAGCGCCAGTGATTATGCCCTGGTCTCGGGCGACCGGGTTTCCGCGTATAGCGGGCTGGGCAATGCGCACAGCATTGCCGCCAACCGCATATCTTATCTTTATGATTTTAAAGGGCCGAGCGTCGCCATTGATACGGCCTGTTCCTCTTCGCTGGTGGCCATCGACGGGGCCATGCAAAGCCTGCGTTCGGGGCGCAGTTCGCTGGCCATTGCCGGCGGCGTGAATCTGGCGCTGACGCCGCATTTGCAAAAGGTCTTCACCGAGGCGCAGATGCTGGCGCCGGACGGCCAGTGCAAAACCTTTGACGCGCGCGCCGATGGCTATGTGCGTGGCGAGGGGTGCGGCATCGTGGTGTTGAAACCCCTGGCGCAGGCATTGGCCGATGGCGATCGGGTTTATGCCACCTTGGTTGCCAGCGCCATCAATCAGGATGGCCGCAGCAACGGCATCACGGCGCCTAACGGGCCATCGCAGCAGGCGGTGATCGCGCGGGCGCTGGCCGAGGCGGGCATCGACAGCAATCACATCGACTATGTGGAAGCGCATGGCACCGGGACTGCGCTGGGTGACCTGATTGAGTATCAGGCGCTGGAAGCGGTGTTTGCCGAGCGGAGCCAACCGGCACCGGTTCAGGTGGGATCGATCAAGACCAATATTGGCCATCTCGAAGCCGCAGCCGGCGTGCTTGGGGTGGTGAAGACCGCGTTGATGCTGCATGGCCAACAGCGCGTGCCTCATTTGAATTTCCAACAGAAAAATCCGCATATCGCCGCCATTAGCCGCCGGGTGGCGGTAGCGGGCAGTCACCCTTGCGCCTGGGAGTCTGCGGCGGGCCAACGTTATGCCGGTGTCAGCAGTTTTGGCTTCGGCGGGACGAACAGCCACGTGATACTGCGTGATTGTCCACAGGCTGCGAAGCGCGATGAGGCGGCCCAGCCGCTGACGCTGCTGCTGGTGGCCTCGCACGAAGAGCAGGGTTTCAACGCGCAGCGTGACGGCATTTATAGCACCTTGCAAATGCAGCACGACGTTGACGTCCCGGCATGGTGTCGCCTGGTCAATACCCGTTATGACCACCCGCGCTATCGTGGGTTTGCCTATGGCGCCAATCGCCGGCAATTGGCAGAAAACCTGGCGCAACTCACCGCGAGTAAAGTGGAAAAACCGCGCCCTCAGGTCTGGCTCTTCCCTGGGCAGGGAACGCAGCAAATCGGCATGGGGGCGGCTTTATACCAGCATCTGCCGCACTACCGCACGTGCTTCGATAGCCTGGCTGAGCGGGTTCAGGAAGAGTATCAAATCGATATTCGGCAAGCGCTGCATGCGCAGGACGACCGTTGGCAGCATTGCGCCAAAACCTGCCAGTTGGCCCTGTTTGCCTGCAGTTATGCCACGGCGGACAGCTTGTTGCAGTTCGGGCTACGCCCGGCGGCGGTGATTGGCCATAGCCTGGGCGAGTATTGCGCTGCGGTTGTCGCCGGCCAGATTTCGCTGGAGCAGGGGTTGGCGATGGTTCATCAGCGTGCACACCTGATGGACAGCCTGGAGCAGCGGGGTGCGATGGCGGTGGTGTTCAGCGGCGAAAACGAGGTCCGCCGCGGTATCGCCCCCTGGGCCGATGATATCGATATTGCTGCGTTCAATACGCCGACGCTGACCACCATCACCGGCAGTTCGCCGGCGATTGATGCCTGCTTGCAGGCGATTTCAGCGCAAGGCGGCCATGCCCGCCGGATCAAAACCACCAACGCATTCCATTCTCACCTGATGGATCCCATCTTGCCGGCGTATCGCCTTTGGTTGACGCAGCATATTGATTTCGCTGAGGGGAATATCCCTTTCTACAGCAATCTGGATGCGCTGCCGCGCCGGCACACCGATGCCGACTACTGGAGCCAACAAATCCGGCAACCCGTTCATTTCCTGCAAGGCATACAGGCGCTGCAGGAGGAAGGGAAATATACCTTTGTGGATCTGAGCGCCGACAGTTCGCTGGGCAAGTTTGTCGCCGCCACCGATCGCAGCCAACCGATTTTGGCGGCCGCCGATCATCGCCATGAATACCAATCACTGCTGACGCTGCTGGGTTCGTTGTGGCAGCAAGGGCATGACATCGACTGGTCCAGGCTGTATCGCGCAACAAGCCGTGAAGCTTTGACGCTGCCGGCCATTCAATTTTGTCGGAACACTTATTGGCTGGCCGATGAAACGCCAACGCTGCCGCCATCTTCACATGAGGACGCTATGTCAAAACAACATCAATTACACGCCGAAATCAAAGCGATCATTGCCGGGTATTTGGGGGCATCGCCCGAAGCTTTGGATGATGATCTGCCCTTCCTGGAAATGGGGGCCGACTCGCTGGTCTTGCTGGATGCGATCAATACCATCAAGGATCGCTATGGCGTGGTGATCCCGCTGAGATCGCTGTTTGAAGAGTTGAATACGCTGGATGCGGTGATCCATTACGTTGTGGAACGTGCGCAAGTGGCGGAGCCCGTCGCGGTGGCCAGTGAAAGCCGGGTTGTGACGGCAATGCCGCAAGCCGACGCTTCGGTGATACCTGTATCGGCCCCTCAGCTCGAACCGGAATGGGGAATACCGGCAACGGCCCCGGCCGAGTTGCAAGGCGTGATTGCGCGGCAATTAGAGGTCATGTCGCAACAGCTGCGTCTGTTAAGCGGCGGCCATGCTCAACCGCTTTCCGCACCCGCGCTGCCTTCGGTGCCGGCAAGCGCACCGGTAGCCGCACTTCCTGCACCGGCAGTGGCGAGCAACGCGCCGGCTACCGCTGCACCGGCCACAGCCGGCGCGCACGCTAGCTGGTTTAAAAAGGAAACCAGGAAGACGTCATTAGGGGCCGAGCGCGATAAACACATACAGCAATTGACGCAGCAGTTTGTCAGCAAAACCCCGGGTTCCAAGCACAATGCGCAGCAGTACCGCGCCGTGCTGGCGGATAACCGGGCATCGGCGGGTTTCCGTTTATCCACCAAGGAAATGCTGTATCCCCTGGTGGGCGTGCGTTCACAAGGCTCCCGTATTTGGGATGCCGACGGTAACGAGTACATTGATTTCACCATGGGGTTTGGCGCCAACCTGTTGGGCCATGCGCCTGAGTGCGTGCAGCAGGCCGTTGCCGCACAGCTGGCGCAAGGCATGCAAATCGGGCCGCAGAGCCCGCTGGCCGGTGAGGTTGCAACATTGATTGCAGAGCTGACGGGCCAGCACCGCGTGGCGTTTTGTAACTCCGGTTCTGAAGCCGTCATGAGCGCGGTACGCCTGGCGCGTGCCGTAACGGGCAAGAACAAAGTGGCGCTGTTCAGCGGCTCTTATCACGGCGTTTTCGATGGCATCCTGGGGCGTCAGCAGGGGGGCGAAACCCCGGAGCGAGCGGTGCCGATTGCCGCAGGGACGACGGCGTCCCTGGTCGAGGATCTGCTGGTGCTCGACTACGGCAGCGAAGAGAGCCTGGCTTTGATTGCCCAGTATGCCGATCAACTGGCCGCGGTCATTGTGGAGCCGATTCAAAGCCGCTACCCCGATCATCAGCCGCGCGACTATTTGCATGCGCTGCGTAAGCTGACGGCCGAGCGCAATATCGCCTTGATGTTCGATGAAGTGATTACCGGTTTCCGCCTGGCTGCCGGCGGCGCGCAGGCGTATTACGGTGTCCAGGCCGATATTGCCACCTACGGCAAGATTGTCGGCGGCGGCATGCCGATTGGCGTCATTGCGGGGTCGGCGCGCTTTATGGACAGCATCGACGGCGGTTTCTGGCAATACGGCGATGAATCCTGGCCGCAATCCGAACTGATTTTCTTTGCCGGGACCTTCTCCAAACACCCTCTGACCATGGCGGCCAGCAAAGCGGTGCTCGACTATATCAAGAGCCACCCTGGGCTCTACGACGACATCAACCAAAAGACGCATTACCTCGCGCAGACGCTCAACACCTGGTTTGTCACGACGGGTACGCCGATCGAGATCGTCTCGGCGGGCAGTTTGTTCCGTTTCAAATTCAGCGGTAACTACGACATTTTGTTCCATCACCTGATGCTGCGCGGCATCTTCATTTGGGAAGGCCGCAACTGCTTCGTGTCCACCGCGCACTCTTCGCAAGATATAGAGCACTTTATCGCGGCGGTAAAAGAGAGCGTTAATGCCATGCGCGTTGACGGTTTCTTCGGTGATGCCGGTTTGCACCCCGATACGCCTTACCCGGCCGCCGACAGCCAGCAGCGCTTTATGCTGCTGGCCGCCAAAGACGAAAGCGGGCTGTGCGCGGGCAACATCGGCTGCGTGGTTGAAACGGCGCGGGAAATCGAGGGATCACTTCTGGCCGAAGCCTGGACGCTGCTGAGCGAGCGTCATGAGTCCTTGCGTATGCAGTTCAATGACGCGGGGGAGTTGCGGGTGGTTCCGGGTGGGAGCAGCGTCGATTTTATTGAAGAACGCAGCGAGTCGGCAGAGGTTGCCGCACGGCTGGCCGAGTTTGCCGCCAAACCCTTCGCCTTGACGGCAGCGCCGCTGGCGCGCGTCTTATTGCTGAGCCAGCCCGGCCAAATAGCCCTGGCGTTGACGGCGCACCATACGGTGGCGGATGGCTGGTCATTTATGGTGATGCTGCGTGAACTGCTGCATATCTACGATGCGCTGGCGGCAGGGTTTAGCCCTGAGCTGTCGGCGGCGCCAAGTTATTTGCGTTTTATGCGTGCGGAAAAGACCGCCAATGATGCAGAGGTTGCTCAACGGCTGGCCGCTATCCCGGCGCATCGTTTCGATCCCGCCAGTGCGCTGCCGGTGGTCCTGCAGACCGCGCCGTATCAAGGCCAGCGTTTGAAGCAAGGGCTGGCTTACCCGAACTTGTCGGCCCAACTGCGTAAAGTGGCCGCCGAACTGCGCACGACCCGCTTTGTGATGCTGAACGCCCTGTTTGTACTGACGCTCGAGAAGTTTGTCGGCCACTCTGTGTTGCCTGTCGCTGTGCCGAATGCCGGGCGTGACTTCGAGAACAGCGAAGGGTTGGTCGGCCAGTGCGTCAGCCTGATGCCGTTGTGTTTCAACAGCGCCGCGAGCGCTTCGTTGCCTGAGTTTGTGGCCAAGGTGCATCAGGCCATTCTGGCGCAGCGTGACGCGCCGGCATTGCCGTCCCGCTGTTTCCATGGTGAGCAAGCGCCACTGCCTCTGCTTGCCACGTTCAATGTTGAGCCGTCCGTTCCGTTGGCGGAAATGCGCCAGTGGCAGGCCAGCCTGTCGATGCTGCCGGTCAACGCGGTCGAGTTCCCCTTGATGATCAACGTGGTGGAAATGGCCGATGAGCTGTCGATTGAGCTGGATTATCAGGCGCGTTATTTCACCGAGCAAACCGCCGCAGCGCTGCTGGAGCCGTATCTGGCTGCGATTGCGGTTCTGGCTGAGCAAGGCGTGAGCGCCGTAAATCAGCAGTTTTATTCACCGGTTGCCGTGGAAGCATGATGAAAAAGTTGATGGGGATAGCGCTGGCCGTCGCTGTGCTGGCGTATGTAATCAATCTGCTGTTTGACGCCGGCGTGTTCTACCGCGTTCAGGATATCAACCTGCAGCAATGCCAAAAAATACCGGGGATCAGCGGGGCGGAGGATATTGCGCCGCTGAAGGAAGGGGGCGCACTGATCAGCAGCCTGAATCGCCACGATAACGCGCCGGGGGCGCTCTATTACTTCCAACAGGGGCAAGCGCCCCTGCGTTTACCCGGCGACTATCCGGCTGAGTTTTACCCGCACGGTATCGATGTGTGGCAAAAGGGCGCAGAGACGTGGGTTTACGCAGTGAGCCACGGCTCTCGTGGGGATCGCATTGAGACGTTCCGTTTTGAACGGGCGGCGATGCGGCTGGTTTATCAGCCTGAGCTGTCGCGCAGCGTCGGCAAGAATATCAACGACATCAGCGTCATTGATAAATCCCGTTGGCTGTTGACGCGCGACCACGCCTTTTCCGGCATGTTGGGGCGCGTTGAAGACTATCTGCGGCTGCCACTCTCGCTGGTCTTGCTGGTAGACGACGCGGGGGAGCATAGGCTGCTCGATGGGTTGCATTTTGCCAACGGCATTTACTACAACCCGCAGCGGGGGCGGCTGTACGTGGCGGAAACCACCAACGGCACTGTGAGCAGTTGGGCATGGCGGCCGGGCGAGGCGTCACCCGTCTTGCTGGGGCGGTTCACCGGGTTGCACGGTGTCGACAATATTATGCCTGACGGGGATGGGCTGCTGGTGGCCGCGCATCCGCAACTGTTAAAGCTGGCCGCATTTCAAAAGGATGCGCAAGCGCGTTCGCCGTCGCTGGTTTGGCAACTGTCGCTGGGCACACAGGGTGCGGTTGAGCGTGCGCAGATTTATTACCAGAGCCATGGCCAGGCGCTGGCGGCGATCAGCGTGGCGGCGCCGCTCGGTGGGCGGATCCTGATGGGCAGCGTATTTGATGATGGCCTGCTGACGTGCGGAGAGCAATAACATGCTGAAGAGATGGTTCTCGCGCCGCAGCACCTTTCAGGGAGTGCTGGAGGGGAAAGCCTTCACCCTGGCTGCGGGGGAAACGGTGCTGGAAAGCGCGCTGAAAGCCGGCGTGGCGTTGCCTTATAACTGCCAGGTGGGGTCTTGCAAATCCTGCCTGTGCCGGGTGGTCAGCGGTGAAGTGCGTTCGCTGGTGGATCTCGGCTATTTGCTCAGTGCCGAAGACATTGCGGCCGGCCATGTGTTGGCCTGCCAGTGCTTGCCCCAGTCTGATTTAACCCTGATGTCGGCTGCGGTAGCGACAAACTGGGTGCCGGCTCAGATAAAACAGGCAACTCCTCTCTCAAGCAGGGTGTGGCGGATCACCCTGTCGCCTGAGCAGGCTATGCCTTTCCTGCCCGGGCAATTTTTGCAGCTGTGCCACCAGCCGGGCGCCGATGTCCGCAGTTACTCGGTGAGTTGGCCCAGTAACGCGTGGGAGATTGTTGTGGATGTCACGCTGAGAGAGCAGGGGCGCGTTTCTCCCCTTTTATGCGATCAGGACAGCGTCGGGCGTACCCTGTGGGTATCTGGCTGTAGCGGACGGTTTGGGCAAGCCGATGACGGGAAAGGGCCATTGCTGGCCATAGCCAGCGGTTCAGGTTTAGGAACCACGTTGGGGCTGGTTCGTGCGGCTCTGGCGCGTAATCCCTATCGGGCGGTGATGCTGGTGCATGCCATTCGCAAGCGGCAGGACAAGTTTGACGTTGCCGAACTGCAGCGGTTGCAACAACAGCATGAAGGCTTCCATTACTTGCATGCGTTGTCGCAAGAGAATGAGGGGAAACAGCACGAACTTGTGGGGCGCTTTACATCCTGGCTGGAGGAGTGGCGCAGCCTCTATCCGTACCAAAAATACGGGCTGGAGACTCGCGACTGGCGGGCGGTGATCTGCGGTAACCCAGGGCTGGCGCAGGCATGCCAACGGGGGCTGCTTGCGAGTGGGGTGCTGGCGCGACATATCCAGACAGACTGTTTTTCTCCCGCCGGCACCGAGGAAAAAATCTCGAACAATAAGGAGTTAGTATGTTGAGTTACCTAAGATTCGCCCTGGTGCCACTGGTGTTTTTACCCCTGACGGCGGCGGCCAATTTGCTCGGCGGCGGGTGGATACTGGCCGCCATGCTGTGCGTATCCTTGAGTTATTTGATCTTTGATAATGTGACCCCGGTAGATACTGCCGATCACCACTATCGCTTCACCGCTCTTCTGGCGCTGATCCCCTATCTGCAACTTCCCGCGGCCCTGCTGGCGTTGTTTACGTTGATCTGGCAGGCGGCACCGGGCGATGTGCTGGGGTTTGGGGCCGGGGTCTCGGCGACGACGGGGTGGGATGTCCCGGCCTTGCACGGTATGCGAATGCCGGAATTGCTGCTGGCCGCCGTGTCCACCGGCTATACGCTGAGTACCAACACGGTGGTGGCTCATGAGCTTATCCACAAAACCCAGAGCTGGTTGGCGATGACCGTCGGGCGCTGGTTACTGGCATTGGTTGCGGACGCGCAGTTTTCCATCTCCCACGTGTACTCGCATCACCTCAATGTGGCGACGTACGCCGATGGGGCGACGGCACGCCGCGGCGAGCATGTTTACCGTTTCTTTATCCGCTCGTCCCTGTCGCAGTACCGCGAGTCGTGGCAGGTGGAACAGCAACGGCTAAAAGGCCAGGGCAAGCGGAGTATTACGCTGGGCAATAGGGTGATTCGCAGCGTTATCATGAGCCTGACGATCCTGGCCGCCTGTTATGCGGCGGCCGGGGGGCGTGGATTACTCGCTTGCCTGGTGGCCATGCTGGTCTCCAAGTTCTTGTTTGAAACCGTCAACTATATCCAGCATTACGGCTTAATCCGGGTTCCCAATACCCGCGTTGAGCCACGCCACAGCTGGGATTGCAACAACCAGGCATCTTCTGCCGGCCTATTGAATCTGACGCGCCACTCGGATCACCACACGAATCCACGTCGGGAGTTCTGGCGGCTGCAAGCGCACAGCTATGCGGTGGGGATCGATCATGGCTACGTGGCGCATATCCTGTATGCGTTGGTACCGCCACTGTGGTTTAAACGCATGGAAGCAAAACTGGCGTATTGGGATCGGCATGTCGCCACGGATGCGGAAAGGGCCCTTATTCGGCAGCTCGATAAGCGTCAAGCGGCGCAAGATGCGCCCGCGCAAGTCTAACGTCACCCGCGATTCTGGAGAGTACAATGAGCGAACACTTTGACCAACTTATCGAACAAGCCTACCGGCAGTATCGTGGGCCGGCGTATATGCGCTCACCGGCCGTATCCTGCATTAAAGTGGGTATTCGGTTGATGGATTTTGTGGTGCCTGGCCCAACGGCCGCCTACCTTGGCAAACGCTTTTTCACCCCACGCCGCGTCCCGACACGTGAAAGCGATAAACAGACGATGGGCATGGCGAGCAGCATTACGTACATCACCCTGAGCAACGATAAGCAGGCGGTGGTGTACCACTGGGGGCAACAGGGGCCAAAGGTGCTGTTGGCGCACGGTTGGGAGTCGCGGGCATCGCATTTCTCGCGTTTGATCCAGGTATTGGTGGAACGGGGTTTCCAGGTTGTCGGCTTTGACGCACCGGCACATGGGGATGCGGAAGGCGACCAGAGCAGCATTGTCGAGTTTATCGAAATCATTCAGCGACTGGAGCGGCAAGAGGGCGGGTTTGACGCGATTGTGGCTCATTCCTTCGGTGGCCTGTCGGCGATCAACGCGGTGAAAGCCGGGCTGCGTACCAAAGTCTTGGTGATTGTCGGCGCCCCCACGCACTTTAGCGGCCTGGTGACCAAGTATGCTTCTATCCTCAATTTGCCGGCGCGCCAGCAGCAACGTTTACGGGGTTACATTGAGCGTTACTTTGGCATCGGGGATGCCGTTTGGCAGCGCTTTAACGCCTATGAAGGGTTGCGGCAGATTGAACAACCGGCGTTAATCATCCACGACAGCGCCGACGACATCGTCCTGGAAGTGGAAGCAGAATGCCTGGCCCAAGCCTGGCCCGCCGCCCGTCTGGTGAAAACCCAGGGGCTGGGGCATAACCCGTTGCGCCGCCCGGGGGAGGGCATAGATCTGGTGTTGGCGCATCTGGCTCCGCTTCAACCTTAACCGGCGCTATTCTTGCCGGGGAGGGATTGCCCGATAGTCAGGGATAATGGCTATCGGGTTCCGGTAAATAGCAGCGGTTGTTTAAGGGTATTTCACGTCGACGGGGCGATGAGAATGCTGCGGGCAAATTTATTGCGACTATCCGTTTTTGGGTGGTTCCTCCAATGAATTGAACATGTGTAAGGCACCGATGGCCTTTTCGTGGAGTTCGACAATAGGGTGAGAAGTGTAGAGCATCCAATAGCTGTAGATTGATGTCATTGATTTAATAGAGCTATCATCAAGCCTTATATATAACGGACTATGGCAAATGCTCAGAAGAGATAATGTGATACCACGCGCCTACAAACAGGTGGATGTATTTACCACCTCGCCATTGCAGGGGAATCCTTTGGCGGTGATCCTGGAGGCGGAAGGGTTGAATGAAATGCAGATGCTTTCATTAGCTCGCTGGACCAACCTTTCGGAAACGACGTTTGTCTTCAAACCGACTAATCCCGTTGCAGATTATCAGGTGCGCATTTTTACCCCTGAAAAAGAGTTGCCCTTTGCCGGACATCCGACGTTGGGTACGGCCCATGCATTATTGGAGGCGGGGCTGGTGACCAAACAGCCGGGGGTTGTTATGCAAGAATGCGGGGTTGGTCTGATTGCAGTCAATATCCTGCCTGACGGAACACTGGCGTTTGCCGCACCTGAAGTAACGTTTCGAACGCTGGCCGTTGAGGAAAGGGAATGGCTAACGGCCGCATTTCAGCCTGCGGTTATTGAATCAGATGCGATGCCGGTGATTGCCGATATGGGCATTCGCTGGCTGATGGTACGCATGCCAAACGCTCAATCCTGTCTGGCGATGACGCCGGATCAGGCCATGATTAAAAAGCTGCAGATGGCTTGTCATGTTGATGGCGTGGTGATTTATGGTGCCCATTCATCTGGTGGTCCCGCTGATTACGAGATGCGAGCGTTTCTGGTTGAATGGGATAAGCTGGTTGAAGATCCCGTGACCGGCAGTGCTAATGCGTGTCTGGCCCGTTGGTTGAAGGCCAATCACTTCCCCGACGGTGGCTGGACGGCACAAGGGTATCAGGTTCGACAAGGTACTCAACTGCATCGAGAAGGCCGGGTTAGCGTTCGTTTTATTCACGATGAGCCATGGATTGGTGGACAGAGTTGCACGCTGATTAATGGCTGGCTGCGCATTTAGGTGTGGCAATAATTCACTGATTACCAGACGTTGTGATCGAGGCTGGGACAGTGCCCGTCCCGGCCTTAATGCCAGAGTGTTTTATTTCATAGAGTATAATCTAACCATGTTGCCCGGTACCTTTATTGAAAAATGCATATTCAACTAAATCATAAAAACCATATTGGTTTGTTTTTATAAGCCACGTTTTATTATGCGATGAAATTAGGGAGCGAGATTAAAAAGATTTATAGCAGGTGAGGATGATTTTCTTGTAGAGGAAGGGTTGGTTTTTGTCATTCAGAACCAGGCGATTACCTGTTTCGGTGTATCGTCGTTGCTGGAGAAATTTATAAGTGGGATCAAGTATTTGTAATGATAGCATCAAGGGCTGAGATAATATCACTTCTGGATGAGGCAAGATTACATACAAAATCTGTCTGGTTGATTTTTTTTGCATCCAAAAAAGTTATTGCTGGTGTAAATATATGATAAATTTTATTATCAATTGTGATCTGAGGAGTGATTCTTTTCTGGTTAAGGTTAATGTCGTTTTTCCAGACCAGAGGGACAATAATTCTTGTTGTTAAATCATCAAAATAATCATTCTGGATAATAAGGTAAAGTGGCCAAAGCTTGTTTGTTTTGGCCGAAGGATTTCGATAAACATCAAATTGTTGCGGCATTACAGGCTCCCGAAAAATTCATCATCCGTAAGCATCCCCGCTTTAGCCATGAATGCGTTCATAGCCTGCATATCTTCTTTTTCTTTCTCCCTCTCATGCTTTTTAGCTTCTATCGCTTGTGCCAAAAGTATGTCCAGCGTTGCAGAGAGATTCATGTCCAGACTACGGGCTTTCTCGACCAGCGCAGTAGTCAGGTAAACGTTGGTGCTTCTTTTGGTGCCCCGTCGTGAAGAGGTGACAGTAGTCATGGTATTTGCTCCTATGCACAGAGGTATGCGCATGAGTATGAGGAATGATGGAAAAACAATCAAGCCTCCATTGTGCCGAGGCTTCGCTTAGCCGCGCGGGGCAAACCCCGCACATCTTCAGAGCCGGATCTTCGCCTTCCTGTCCAGCAGCAACCCGGCGTCATCATTATATTGGCTAGGCCAGATCTCGGCGAGATGGACGCCGACGGCTTCGGCAATCATCCATTCACCTTTGTGCCAGGGCCGCACAAGGGCGTTTGCCAGCGTTGAAGAACTCAGCCCTGCCGCCCGCGAGAGCGCCGCCAGGTTAAAGCGGCGTTGGCTTATTTTGGTGATGATTGAGCTGCCATTTACCTGAGCTCGGTAATGATGAGCGCCACGTCTCCACACTGTGTGGAACAACCCGGCGGAATGCGGTTATGTCTCTGCAACAGATCTCTACTAAACCCCTGGCCGGCAAGGCGCTAAAAGGTTTTGGCTACCGGCATTACGTCTATCTGATCCTGATGTTTGCCGCCGGGATCCGGTTTATTTCTTTAACCGGCAGATACCTTTGGTGTGACGAGGCCTCCAGCGTGCTGACCAGCCGTTATGACGTCTCGGCGCTGCTGTACCATGCTTCTTTTGACGTCCATCCTCCACTTTATTATCTGCTGCTGCGTGGCTGGATGCTGCTGTTCGGCGATAGCATTTTGGCTGTCCGTTCTCTCAGCCTGCTGTTTGGCGTTATTACGGTCGCGCTGGCCATAAAGCTGACGCGCAAGGTCGCCAATGAACGGGCGGCACTGCTGGCCGGCAGCCTGATGGCGATGATGCCGATGGCGGTGCGTTACAGCCAGGAGGCGCGTATGTATGCGCTGATGGGCATGTTGACGATCGCCGCTACCCTGGCGCTGGTGATGTGGTTAAAGGCGCCCGCTAACCGTCGTTATTTGGCGGTTTATGCGTTATTGATGGCGTTGAGTTTTTACACGCATTACTTCACCATTTTTGCCTTAATGACGCACTGGATAGTGCTGTTGGCGCTGTCCTGCCGGCGTGACGAACCCCAATGTTATCTCAAGCAACCGGCATGGTGGCTGGCCAATCTGGCTATAGGGTTGGCCTATATCCCCTGGCTGCTGGTGTTGGTGAACTTGCTGGATCATATTGCGGAGCTGAAAGTGGGCGGGGATGTCGGCTGGATCCCCCAGGTGGTGTGGAGCGATCTTCCTGCCATGTATTGGCGGTTATTCACCGGGAATGATGGCAGAGGTTATCCCGCGATCATTTTTTGGCTGTTACCGGTGTGCTTCACCGGGTTGTCATGCCTGTGGCTGATGGGGCGGGGAGGGGAAAGAAAATACCTTTTGTTGTTGCTTTGCAGCGTATTTATCCCTGTTACTCTGCTGTTTATTATTTCGTTCCGCACGCCGTTGTTCGTCGACCGTTATTTATTTTTCTCCTCATTAGGCATTCCGATCATCCTGGCCCTGTTAATTACTGAAAACGAAAAAAAGGCGCACAGGTTTTTATTGTTGCTGCTGGTTAGCCTGTTGTTTGGCAGCGGGTTGCGCAATGATTATCCGCCGGAGAAAGATGAGTTTAAGGAGATGGTGCGCTATATCAACCGTGGCTATCAACCTGATGATGCCGTTGTCGTCAGCAATATGTTCAATTATCTGAGTTATGTTTATTACAACGAGAAAGGGCATCGCGCGTTGCTGTATACGCCGGTCAAGCCCAACGGTAATTCTGGAAAACCCAATGCTTATGGTTTTGGCACTTTTTTCCACGATCGGGCGGCGCAGACCTATGTCGATAATCTCAACGCTCTGGTGGGGGCCCATCGTCGGGTGTGGTTGGTCAGCGGCGGCGATTTTAATCAGGATTTTGGGCGGTTGCCGCCGGGATGGGCCAACACCAGCACCTTTAAAAGCGGCGGGTTCGAATCGCGGCTGTTTATCGTTAAATCAGGCAGGTGAAAGCCGAGGGCAGCGGCGGACTTTTGATAACCGCCAACGACACCACTCCGCGGGTGCATTGACGGGAAAAATTACTTTTCTTCTCCAGGGCGGAAATAGTGCCCGCATTTAGGGCAGATCATGGTGATATTTTTGCGCATCTTGCTGCTGCTTTGCTCGGAGGCGTAAGCGCATTTTGGGCAAGTCACTTTCACGGATGTGGCGCTGAACATCTTAAGGGCATCAAAGATAGACATATCTTTCACCGGGTAGATGTAGGGGTTATCAGTATACCACCCGGTGCTCTTAATAGCCCTGAATCGATTATTTATTAATCGGTTGTGTGAGGTGGGTAAGGCGCCATGCCCATCCCTGAGCGCCGGCGCCACGGTCAACATGTCACATTTCCATCCGGCGTTACATCTGCCGGAGCAACCTTACGCAGGAATGACAGTTCTATACATTGGGATTGGTAAGGTAGTCCTACCCGATGATGTTGTGTGTTAGTCCCTGTAGTGTATTACCCCATCCCTGTTAAGTTTATCCCGCCTCGTGCGGGATTTTTTTTATCTGCGTCCGACGATATTCAGGCCGCCGAACATGATGTTGCGGGTGGTCGACAGCGTCAGAAAATCATGTGGGAAGCCCAATTCAATCGCGCTGAGCGAATCCAGCCGTTGCCAGCGATCTTCCGCCAACCTGACCTCCAGCGCACCGAGGTTGTCATCCAGTTGCGTCAGCGTGCGTGCGCCGATAATCGGCGCGCTCACCGCCGGATTGCGCAGCGTCCAGGCCAACGCCACTTGAGCGGGCGTGTAACCGGCTTCGCGGGCGATATCGCTCACGGCATCGGCAATGTCGAGGTTGTGGGCGGTCAGCGTTCCCTTGGTGCGCACGACCTCGCGTCGGGTACCTGTTTCATCCCCCTCCGGTTGCAGATCCTGCCGCCGGTATTTGCCGCTCAGCACACCGCCCGCAAGCGGCGACCAGGGGATCACGCCCAGCCCCAGCTCTTGCGCCATCGGGATCAATTCGCGCTCCACCGTGCGTTCCAGCAGGCTGTATTCGATTTGCAGGCCGATAAGAGGCGACCAGCCACGCAAATCCGCCAGCATCTGCATTCTGGCTGCCTGCCAGGCCGGGAGATCCGATACCGCCAGGTACAGCACCTTGCCGGCGCGCACCAAATCGTCCATCGCGCGCATGATTTCTTCCACCGGGGTGGTGTAGTCCCAGGCGTGCAGATAGAGCAGGTCTATATAGTCGGTATTCAGGCGCCGCAGGCTATCCTCCACCGATCGCACCATGCTTTTGCGGTGATTGCCGCCGGAGTTCGGGTTATCGGGTTGCATCGGCAAGGTGTATTTGGTGGCGATCACCAGACGATCGCGGCGGCCGGTGGCGAATTCGCCGACAAAGCGTTCGGCGCTGCCTTCGGTATAGCGGTTGGCGGTATCGATAAAGTTGCCGCCGTGGTCGACATAGGCGTCGAACAGGCGGCGGGCCTCGGCCTGTTCCGCTCCCCAACCCCAGTTGGCGCCGAAGGTCATGGTGCCAAGCGCCAGCGGCGAGACGCGCAGGCCGGAGCGGCCCAGCAGGCGGTAACTGTCCAGCGATAAGGATGTGTTCATGGGCGTTCTCCTGTTGATGTTGATTTCAAGATAGACCCGGCGGGCTGTTCACGGAATACGCTATAATCTTCATGAATTATTAATCAATGGAGGCATAATGAGAGGAAGTGAATTTGCAGAGTTGCGCGCTTTTGCCGCCATTGTTGAACACGGCAGCTTCGCCCGCGCCGCCGTGCACCTGGGCATGACCGCTTCAGCGCTGAGTCAGACGCTGCGCAATCTGGAAAGCCGCCTGGGGTTGCGGCTGCTGAACCGCACCACCCGCAGCGTGGCGCCCACCGACGCCGGGGCGCAGATGTTGGCGCGCCTGTTGCCGGCTATCGCCGAAATCGATGCGGCGGTGGAGCAGGCGGTCAACCAACGCCAGCAGCCCACCGGGCGTTTGCGGCTCAATGTTACGCGGATCGCCGCCATGCATTTTCTGGCGCCGTTGATCGCGCCGTTTCACCGGCAGTACCCGGATATCCTCCTCGATCTCAACGTGGAAGACCGGCTGGTGGACATTGTTGCCGGCGGTTTCGATGCCGGCGTGCGTCTGTACGAGAAGCTGGAAAAGGACATGGTGGCGATCAAGCTTGGTGGAGACCTTCGGATGCGGGTAGTCGCTTCCCCGGCGTATCTGGCTCGTCATGGCCAACCGCAGGCGCCGCACGAGCTGCGCCAACACCTTTGCCTGAATTTTCGCTGGCCAACCAATGGCAATCTTTACCGCTGGGAATTCGAGCGCGACGGGGAAAAGTTGGATATCGCGGTGGAAGGGCCGGTGATCGTTGACGAACCGGAGATCCTGGTGCGGGCGGCGCTGGACAGCGTGGGCATCGCTTACCTGTTTGAGCATCAGGTGGCCGCCGCGCTGGCCGACGGCCGGCTGGTGCCGCTGTTGGATGTCTGGACGCCGCCTTTTCCCGGTTTTTACCTTTACTACCCCGCCAACCGACAAATGCCGCGCCCGCTTCGCGCATTTATTGATTTCGCCCGGCAGCAGGACGTGCAGGCGGCTGGGGCGTGAATGCCACCCGGTTTTTTTGAATAACTCCGTCAGATAAATTGGGTATTCACCTTGAGGCCGCTTGAGTAGATTGGATCAGCGTATTTACGGGTGCCGCCGGCACCTCGATGCAACTACCTGGGAGTTCCTTATGGCGAAGACAGTGGTGATTTTTCATTCCGGCTACGGCCACACCGAGCGTTTGGCGAACATTGTTGCCGAAGGCGCAGAAGCTGAGCTGATCGCTATCGATCAAGACGGCAATATCAGCGAAGAAGCCTGGCAGAAACTGGATGAGGCCGACGCCATCATCTTTGGTTCGCCGACCTACATGGGCGGCCCGTCGTGGCAGTTCAAGAAATTTGCCGACGCCAGCTCAAAAGCCTGGTTCACTCGCAAATGGCAAGACAAGGTGTTCGGCGGTTTCACCAACAGCGCCAGCCTGAACGGCGACAAGCAGGTCACGCTGATCGCCCTGCAAACGCTGGCTTCACAGCACGGCGGCCTGTGGGTCAGCCTGGGGCTGCCACCGGCCAACAGCAAAGCGGCGCAGCGTACCGATGTGAACAATCTGGGCGGATCTGTCGGCCTGCTGGTACAGACACCTGCCGATGCCGGCGTAGATGAAATGCTGTCGGGGGATTTGGAAACCGCCAAATTGTATGGTCAGCGCGTCGCGAGCATTGCCGCCAAACTGGCGTGATCCCATTCCCCATCGCGTTCGGTGGGGATATCGCGCCGTTCATTTTTTCTGCACATTTGGCGTGTAAACTGAGAAATGTTATTAGCCTGCTTGGGCTAACACTGCATTTCGTACAAATATTCCCGGTTCCTAGACCGGGTTTTTTGTTGCTAAGGTCCGCTTAAGCTTCCGGCTACATAGTGAATAGCGGCACAGGCAGACAATGGCTGTGCCGTAACTGTCAATTTGCTGCTCTTCAAGCGAGCCCGCTCTGCGGGTTTTTTTTTATGTTTCCGGTTCTAATTGCGCTTCCGGGTGACTTGCTGGAAAATAATCGCAGGCACAATAGGGTAAACGATAAATACCCATTTTATAATTGTGGTTTTGTGCTAATGCGGATCAATGGCGGCTTAGGCTATGCTGGTAGATATCGCTGAACATTTTTCTTCGGTTTTGCGTGAATGCGTTCACTCCAGGTTACGGCGACGAGCTGTGGAGTTAAGAACGTTCTGCTAAATAAAAATGAATGTCTCTTTGTTTTTGAATCATCTGTATTTACTGGTTGAGAACGGGTTTTTTGTCCTCCTTATCATGCCGGGCGAGGGAATATGCAGATAATTGCTCTGGTTATTATGAATTTATGGGTAAGGTGATGAACGCCAGAATAAACGCCAAACATGGCTTGCCCGTTACCCTCCAGCTGATCACTCTTTTTCTGCTGGCGTTTTTGCTTTCCTTGTTGGGTATATTTACTCGTCCGATCGGATCCCTTTCCCTGTTTTGGCCGGTGAATGCGATTTTACTCGGCCTGCTATTGCGCAAACCCGCCTATGCCACGCCGCTGGGCTGGCTAACCACCTACCTTGGCATGATTGCCGCCGATTTGACGACCGGCGAAGCGCTACCTTTGGTCATGTGGTTGAATGCCTGTAATATGTCGCTGATTGCCACCGGCTATGGCGTGATGCTGCTGTTGCCGCAGTCGCAGCGCAGAATGGGCAAGCCTCAGGCGATACTTTATATGTTTACCGCCAGCCTGAGTGGTGCGGCGGTGGCGTCAACCCTGTCGATACTGCGCAATGACAGCCTGTACAATAATACGGTGATCACCGCCTGGCTGGCGTGGTTCAGTGAACAGTTCTCCACCAACCTGTTGCTGTTGCCGGTGTTCCTGGCGGCGCCGCGGCTGAAGCAGTTGTTGCGTATGCAGATCAACTGGCCGCTGCGTGCCGGCATGCCGCTGCTGGCGCTGCTGTTTTCCCTGATATTCAGCGTGTACATCGGTGGCCCGGGGGCGATTGCCTTCCCGATCCCGGCGCTGCTGTGGTGTGCGGTCCGCTACCAGCTGTTCACCGTGACCTTGCTGACGCTGTTGACCGGTATGACCGAAATCAGCAGCATCTCCGCCAACCTGATGCTGTATGAAACGCCGAACAACCACAACGCGTTCCTCGATACCCTGATGTCGGCCCGGTTGGGGATTGCCATGCTGGTCATGGGGCCGCTGATCCTCGCCAGTTCGATAGCCGTTAACCGTAAGCTGATGCGCCGGCTGGAGCACAGCGCCAATCACGATTTCCTGACCGGGGTGCTGGCGCGCAGTGCGCTGACGCGAAAGGCCGGTGAACTGCTGGAGCACAAATATAAGTCGAAAGAGGCGGTATCGCTGCTGCTGATTGATATCGATCATTTTAAACTCATTAACGACACTCACGGGCACGAAGTCGGCGATCAGGCACTGGCTACCTTCGCTCATATTGTCCGGCGCGAACTGCGCCACGATCAGCTGTTTGGTCGCTTGGGCGGGGAAGATTTTGCGATTATGCTGCCGCGCGCGCTGGCGGCGCAGGGGGTGGCATTGGCGGAGCATTTACGGCAACTGGTGCAAAAAACCGACCTGTATCCCGGAGGCAAAGCGCCGCTGAAAGTGACCATCAGCGTGGGCGTCGCCAGCCTGGCGATGAACGAGGTGAAATCGCTGGCACAGCTGATGAATATGGCGGACATCGCGCTTTATCGCGCCAAGTCGCAGGGGCGCAATCGCGTGGAGTCGTTTAACGCGGTGAGTGGCAACAGCGTTGGGCACATAGTGTTCAAATAAGCGTTTCAGTTCTGCCTGGGTTCAAACCGGGTACCGCAGTTCGGGCAGATAAGCAGAACGTTTTGCCGTAGCGTCGCGCATTTTTGGCTGGTGACGTAGGCGCATTTGGGGCAGGCGATGTTGGTGGAACGATTGATAAAGCCTTTAACGCTGCTGGAATCAGTCATATAGCACGGCCTGTGTCAGGTGAAAACCCACGCTAACACAGGTGATATAAAATTGCTTCGAATGTTTTTTATACGCACCGCCATTAGTAGGGCGCGAATATATTCGTCCCGACGGAGGCGGGCGAAGCAGATAGCGCCCCGACAAGGGGCAGGGATAGGCGTTGGGCGGTGATTACAGGCTTTTCAGCACTTTCAGCGTTTCATCCATGTCGATCTCCTGCTCGGAGAAGGTATGGGTCGCGTTCTGGAACGTGGTGATGGTCAGCATGCGCAGCGTCTGCATGGTTTGCGGCGCGTCTTCGGGCTGCGGGCGGATGCGGTTCATCAGCAGGCCCACCGACAGCACGGTATTTTCTTTGTCCACGTCCGCTTTCACCGGCACTTCTTTGGTGAAAGTGTTGAAAGATTTGATGCTGGTGATCTTGATTCTTTCGTTGGCGATGATGATGTATTTGCTCGCCGCCTGCACCTTGACCGCATACGCCGAAGGGCCTTTGGTGTTGTTGGTCGGTTCGAAGGTCACCGCCGCGTTTTTCTTAATCAGCTCCGGGTTTTGCACTTTAATCACGTGAAAATAACGATTTTCCCCGTTCTCATCGGTAATAAAGCCGAAGCCTTTGTCTTCAAAAAAAGTCGTTATTTTGCCGTTCATCATCATTCTCGTTAATTCGTTCAATACAATATTTATCCCCTATGAATTTCAAGTTGCGGCTGGGCGGCCAGCTCGCTCACGCCAGGCGCTTACTTAAGTAAGTCACTGGGGGCGCGAGTGCAGACCACAAGGCTGCGGCTTGAAAGGCGACGGGGATATGATAGCGCGGAATGCCTTGCAGTGACAGGTTACGCGCACCGGTTTTGATAATGCGATAACGGCATTTAGCGGGGTTCCGGACACATGCTATTTTCAAGCTGACTTTATTCAATGCGGAAAGGGAAAATCGATGGGAATTAAACGGCTTAACCACGCGGTGCTGTATGTCAGCGATGTGCAGCAAAGTGCGGAGTTTTATCATCAGGTGCTGGGGTTCAAGCTAAAACCTTCGGGCAGCCCCGACAAAGCGGTGTTTACCCAGGCGGCCGATTCGGATAACGATCACGATCTGGCGCTGTTCAGCAAAAATCTCGGACAACAGCGCGCCGGGGTATTTCGCGCCAACGGCGAACCGCCGGCGGAAAACGAACCACCGGCCGGGCTGTACCATCTGGCCTGGGAAGTCGATAGCCTGGATGAGCTCGAACGCATTCGCGATCAATTGGCGCAGCGCGGCATTCTCGGGCTGGAGGAGGATCACGGCGTGCACAAAAGCATCTATGGCCACGATCCGGACGGGCTCTTGTTTGAAGTGACCTGGTTTATCCCGCCGGCGCTGCTGACCGAGCAGGATCGCAATCAGCGCGGCATCAAGCCGCTGGATTTCGCCGCCGAAAAACGCCGCTTCGCTGCTGAGGCTTAAGATTATCGGGCGGGGCGCGGTTGCGCCCCGTGAGTCACAGAACTTTGTTGAGGAAGTTAATGGTGCGCTGGTGCTGCGGATGGTTCAGCACCTGCCGGGCGTTGCCCTGTTCGACGACCTGGCCGTCGACCATAAACACAATCTGGTCCGCCGCTTCACGCGCAAAGCCAATCTCATGGGTGACCACCACCAGCGTCACGCCCAAGTCCGCCAGCCCTTTGATCACGTCCAGCACTTCGCCGACCAGCTCCGGATCGAGCGCCGAGGTGGGTTCGTCAAACAAAATGACCTTCGGGTTCAACGCCAGCGCACGCGCAATGGCAATGCGTTGCTGCTGGCCGCCGGACAGGTGGCGCGGATAAGCGTCGGCCTTGTGGCGCAGGCCGACGGTATCCAGCAACTGATAAGCGACTTCTTTTGCCTGAGCGCGCGAATAAATCTTATGCACCACCGGCGCTTCAATGATGTTCTCCAGCACCGTCAGATGCGGGAACAGGTTAAAGTTTTGGAACACGTAGCCGACGTTGATACGCTGCTTGAGAATGGCGTTCTCTTTCAGTTCATACAGTTTGTCGCCTTTACGCCGGTAGCCGACGTAGTCGCCGTCGATGCGGATAAAGCCTTCATCGACGCGCTCCAGGTGGTTGATGGCGCGCAGCAGGGTGGATTTGCCCGAGCCGGACGGCCCGAGGATCACCGTGACCGTGCCCGGCCGCAGCGTCAGGCTGACGTCGTCGAGCGCCTTGTGCTTGCCGAAAAATTTGCTCACGTTGCTGATTTCAATCAGGCCGCGCGCCGGTACCGGAACGATGTTGCGCACCGGCGCTTCGCGCAGGGCATAGTAATCAATAGCTTCGGACATAAATCCTCCTAACGTTTTATCCAGCCGGCCAGTTTCTGCCAGGGTGACGGCGGCAACTCGCGTACTGCGCCTCGGGCAAAATAGCGTTCAATGTAGTATTGGATCACCGACAGCGCGGTGGTGATGAACAGGTACCAGACGGTCGCGACCATCAGCAGCGGTATTACCTGCTGCGTGCGGTTATAGATGACCTGAATGGTGTAAAACAGCTCCGGCAACGCCAGCACGTAAACGATCGAGGTGCCCTTTGCCAGACTGATGATCTCGTTGAAACCGGTCGGAACTATTGATCGCAGCGCCTGCGGCAAAATGATGCGGAAAGTGCGGCGATAGCCCGGCAGACCGAGCGCCGCTGCGGCCTCATGCTGGCCGTATTCCACCCCGAGAATGCCGCCGCGGATGATTTCTGCGGTATAAGCCGATTGCACCAGGGTTAGCCCCAGGACCGCGACGGAAAACTGGCTGAGGATATCGATGGTCGGGTAGCTGGCGAACACCAGCGAGGTAAAGGGAATGCCCAGCGAGATGGAGTCATACAGGTAAGAGAAGTTATACAAGATGATCAGCACCAGAATCAGCGGCAGCGAACGGAACAGCCAGATATAGCCCCAGGCCAGCGAAGCCAACAGATAAGAGCGCGACAACCGCGCCAGCGCCAGCAAGGTGCCGAAAATAATGCTGAACAGCGTGCCGAGCAGCGTCAGCAGCAGGGTTTGCCCCAGGCCGGAAAGCACTGCCGGTGCAAAGAACCACTCGGCAAATACCCCCCATTCCCAGCGCTCGTTGGCCGCCACCGACTGGACGATCGCCGCCAGAATAAACACCGAAAACAGTGCGCCCACCAGCCGCAGCGGATAGCGTGCGGGAACCACTTTTAACACTTCTTGTTTGGACATTGTATTGCTCCTGAAACAGATAAAGGGAGGGGGACCGGCCCCTAGGCAATCTTCCTTTCCTGCGCGCAACAGAGTGCGCCTGCTGTTATCAGGCTTTTGCGAAACGGCAACCGGCCGTCGTAAGGCGGGCGGCTGTAAACTTCACTGTCGACGGTGGGATCGAACTGCGGCTGATAGCCGTTGCTCAGATACAGGCCCACCGCCTCCGGCTGGCGAAAGCCGGTGGTCAGGTAGAGCTGGCGGTAACCCTGTTCTCTTGCCAGCGTTTCCAGTTGCTGCAAGACCTTTTGCGCCAACCCCTGGCGACGCAGGTCGGTTCGCGTCCAGATGCGTTTCAGCTCTGCGGTGTGCGGATCGTAGCGTTTGAACGCGCCCATGGCGATCGGCTCCCCGGCGCGCAGCAGCACGATAAACGCACCCTGTGGCGGGGCGTACAGATCCAGCGCTTCTTGTTCCTGGTCACCAAAATAATCGCCGTAGCGCTGACGGTACTCGCCGAACAGCCCTTCAATCACCGGCTCGACCAACGGGTCGTCCGGCAGTGTTTGGATAAAGACGTCGTTTGCCATCGGTATGCTCCTAGTCGCCCAGACCTTGCTGATTTTTCGCCACGAGGCGACGGGTTTGGATGGCTTTTACATGGATGCCGGCGCCGGTAAAGGTGTTTTGCATAGCGGAATATCCCTGAAAAAATATTATTGTTATTGGGTAAATTGGTTCAGCGGCTGCTTCAGGCCAAGGTGGTCGCGCAGCGTGTCGCCGCTGTAATCGCTGCGGAACAGGCCGCGTTGCTGCAGGATGGGCACAACGCGGTCAATAAAGTGGCCGAAGGAGTTCGGCGTGCCGCCGCTGATGATGAAGCCGTCGGCGGCCTGGGTGTCGAACCAGTTTTGCAGACCGTCCGCTACCGCCTCCGGCGTGCCGCCGAACACCGGGCGCGGCGAGGCGGCTTCCAGCGCCACTTCACGCAGCGTCAGATTACGCTCGCGGGCGTTGCGTTTGATGGCATCGGTAGTGCTGCGGAAGCTGTTTTGCCCTAAATCGCCGATGTCCGGGAAGGGCTCATCCAGCGGATGGCGGGAAAAGTCATAATGCTCGAAATAGCGGCCAAGGTAGTTGAGCGCGTTCTCGATGCTGACCAGACGTGCGGTTTCCCAATATTGGCGTTCCACGTCTTCATTGTCGTCGCCGACGATCACGCTGACGCCCTGGAAAATTCGCAGATCGTCCGGTTCGCGGCCCTGTTCCACCAGTTGGTTTTTTACGTCCTGATAAAACGCCTGCGCCAACTGCTGGGTTTCATGGTGGGTGAAAATGGCATCGGCGTGTTTAGCCGCCAACTGCTTGCCGTCTTCCGACGCACCGGCCTGGAACAAGATCGGGCGGCCCTGCGGCGTACGGCCGATATTCAGCGGCCCTTGTACCGAGAAGAATTCCCCCTGGTGGTTCAGGGTATGCAGCTTGCCGGCGCTGAAAAATTCGCCGCTGTTTTTGTTCCGCACAAAGGCGTCACTTTCCCACGAGTCCCATAGCCCTTTGGTGACATCGAGATACTCACTGGCGATGCGATAACGCAGGCTGTGCTCCGGGTGTTCGGTGCGCGAGAAATTCTTTGCCGACCCTTCCAACGGCGACGTCACCACGTTCCAGCCCGCCCGACCTTTGCTCAGGTGATCCAGGCTGGCGAACTGGCGCGCGACGGTAAAGGGATCGCTGTATGAGGTGGACAACGTGCCCACCAGCCCGATTTTGTCGGTGGCGGCGGACAGGGCGGCAAGCAGGGTCAGGGGTTCAAAACGGTTAAGGAAATGCGGAATGGATTTCTCATTGATATATAAGCCGTCGGCAACAAACACGAAATCCAATTTACCCTGTTCGGCTTTTTTCGCCGTGGCAATATTAAAATCGAGATTAATGCTGGCGTCGGCGGTGGCATCCGGATGCCGCCAGGCAGACATATTTCCCGATGCGCCATGCAAAATGGCGCCAAGACGCAATTGCCGTTTGTTTTTCGCATTGTTGCTCATTGCTTTCACCCTGTTAAGTGCCGCTGTGGCGCTATCTGTCGAGCTCCCACTATTGATGAGCGTCCTCAGGATGTAAAACAACAAAACAGCATATTCAAATGTTGAAATAGCAAATATCGTGGCGTGTATGGATGACGGGAAAATAATAAATCGCAGCGCAGAAGAGGCTGCGCCGCGAAATAATAATGAGGGGAGTTTTACGCCTTGCTGGTGATTTTTTCCGGCGCGGTGGCTAATTGTTGCAGCGTGCGCTCAGCGAGTAGCTCGAAATATTGCGAGGCCGGGAAGATCGCCTGTTCATCCGGGTTAAAGCGCGGGTGGTGTAAACCGAACTCACTGGCTGAACCGATACTGACAAAAGCGCCCGGCACGTGGTGCAGATAAAGCGCGAAATCCTCGCCGCCCATCTGCAGATCCGCTTCTTCTACCCGATAACCGGCTTCGGCGGCGACGATTTTGCTGAAAGCCGCCCAACGCGCGTCGTTGACCACCGCCGGTGGGCCTGGCTGCCAGCGCAGTTCCGCCTGCGCGCCAAGCGATGCGGCTACGCCGTTAATCACCTGGCGGATTTTGTCCGGGACCTGATGGCGGACTTTCTCGTTGTGGGTACGCACCGTGCCTTCCAGTTCCACGGTCTGCGGCAACACGTTCCAGGTGTTGCCACCCTCGATGCGCGTCACGCTCACCACCAGCGACTCCAGCGAGCTAAAGCTGCGGCTGGGCAGGGTTTGCAACGCGTTGACAATTTGGCTGGCGGTGACGATGGTGTCTACGCCTTGCTCCGGTTTGGCGGCATGTGCGCCTTTGCCGGTGATCAGGATCTGGAAGCGATCGACGTTGGCGTAAAATGCTCCGGCGCGGGTGGCGAAGGTGCCGGTCGGCAGCTCCGGCGCATTATGCAGGCCGAATACCGCAGCCACGTTATCCAGCGCACCGGCGTCGATCAGATGCTGGGCACCGTTAAAGGTTTCCTCTGCCGGTTGGAAGAAAATACGTACCGTGCCGGGCAGGGTGGCCTCGCGCGCTTTCAGCAAATGCGCTGCGCCGAGCATCACCGAGGTATGAAAATCATGCCCGCAGGCGTGCATGACGCCGCTATTTTGCGAACTGAAGGGAACGCCGGAGATTTCTTCTATCGGCAGGGCGTCAATATCGCCGCGCAGCGCAATGATCGGGCCTTTGCCGCTGCCGATTTCGGCGACCACACCGGTCTTAAGCCCCAGCGGCAGAATACGGATACCCGCCTCTTCCAGCCAGCGGGTGAGGCGGGCGGTAGTGGCAAACTCGTGGTTGGACAGCTCAGGGTTCTGATGCAGTTCACGGCGGTAGGCGACGATCTTCTCGGCCAGTTGGCTGGTCATAGTCTTGGCTCACAGTGGTTGATAAGCTCTAACCCTAGTGCAGCTCGGCCGGAAGCAAAAAGACTATCTGGTTATATTTCATAGCGATTATGTCTGCATCACGCTGGCAACGAACGCTGCCGGGGCTGAAACAGGCGTTCGGCCGTTGTTCGATGGAGATTAAAGAGCATTGAGCTGTCAAGACTGGTTACAACAAGCGGTGCAAGAGATTTACAGTGGGCGATACCGATTTTTTCACTCTTTATCGGTTTTATGTGATCCAGGTTGTGGACAAAATCCGGTCTAATTGCTGTACTGTACTGGACACAGGTTCAGTGTCTTACATTCACGTTAAAGGTAAGTTTGATGTCTAAGATTAAAGGTAGCGTTAAGTGGTTTAATGAATCCAAAGGCTTCGGCTTCATTACCCCGGAAGATGGTAGCAAGGACGTTTTCGTTCACTTCTCTGCCATCGCTAGCAATGGTTTCAAAACTCTTGCTGAAGGCCAGCGTGTAGAATTTGAAATCACGAACGGTGCCAAAGGGCCATCTGCTGCTAACGTTATCGCTATCTAAGCTACAGTAGCCGAAATTCTTAAAACCCGCTCCCTGAGCGGGTTTTTTATTGCACTTTTTACGGTGCCTTACGCCTGAGGTTTGCGCACCAGCAGGGTGAACAGCACGATGGCAATGGCGTAACAGCCGACAATGGTCAGCGCCATCGACACGCTGGAAGTGCCGCCCAACCCAGTAATAGGCACGCTGCACGCGCCGAGCGCGAACATGCACACGCCGATCAACGCCGAGGCGCTGCCGGCTTTGTCGCCCTGGCTTTGCATCGCCAATGATGACGCCGTAGGGCCGACAATGCCGATCACGGCCACTGAGAAGAACAGCGGTACCATCAGCAGCGCCAGCGGTGCGTGGAGGCTACCTGCCAGCAGCAACAGCAGCGAGGCGACAGCCGCTAATGTCAAGCCACCTTTCAGCACTAGCCTTTCCCCCCAGCGCGCGCTCAGACGGCTGGCAAGCTGCGCAGAAATAATCAAACCGACGCCGTTAACGGCAAAGCACAGGCTGAACATCTGCGGGCTGAGGCCATAAATCTGCTGCAATACGAAGGGAGATGCGCCGATGTAGGCGAACATCCCGGCCATGACGAACCCCTGCGTCAGGCACAGGCCCATAAACTGGCGCTGGGTCAGTAACCCGCCCAGCGACATCAGCATGGCCAAAATGCCACCCTGGCTGCGGCGTTCCACGGGCAGCGATTCACGCAGCTTAAGGCTTGAAAGGGTAAACAGCAGCACGGCAATGGCCGCCAGTACGCCGAAAATCCCGCGCCAGTCCATCAATTGCAGCATGGCGCCGCCCAGCACCGGCGCAATAATCGGCGCCAGGCCGTTAACCAGCATCAGCAGAGCGAAGAAGCGCGTCAGTTCATGTCCGGCATAGAGATCGCGCGCGATGGCACGAGAGATCACCGCACCGCCGGCACCGGCCAGCCCCTGCAACAGGCGGGCGATCAGCAACTGGTCGATATTTGGCGCCAGCGCGCACCACAGAGAGGCGGCCAGCAACAGCACCAGCGACAGCAGCAGCGGCCGCATGCGGCCGAGCTTGTCGCTGAAGGGGCCAAATATCAGTTGGCCGACGCCCAGCCCAAGCAGGCCGGCAGTCAGGCTGAGCTGCGCCGTGGCGGTGGACGTATTCAACTCGCCGGCCATTTCCGGCAGGGCGGGCAGGTAGAGATCGGTGCACAGCGGCCCCAGTGCGGCCAGCAGGCCAAGCACCACCGCGTACACCAGACGTTGTCTGGATAAGTGTCTGGTCATGGGAAATTAGGGTTTCCTGAATAGGTGAGAGATAGCTTGTTGATACAGGCCGTTCAGCAAGCTGACATCGGCTTTTTGCGTGGTAAGGATGCGATAACCTGTGCCTTCGCTTAAGACGGCGACAAATTCCACCCGTGCGGCGATTTCCTGTTCGGTGAAATACGGGTACATCCGCTGCAGGTTTTGGCAGACGTGATGGAACAACCGCGTTTCCGCGTCGCTGAGCATTTTCGCCACCACCGGGTTGCGCGTGGCTTCGGCGGTGACTTCCAGCATCAGCATATGGTCAGTTTCGTTTTCACCGGGTTGTTGGAACAGCGCGCGCGCCGACAGGGTGCTGGCGATCAGGTTAATGTGATCGCCAAGATCCTCCAGACGCTGCATTTTACTGGCGATAATACGGTTGACGATTTCTTCGATGATCGCGTCTTTATTGGCGAAATAACGGTAGATTTGACCGACGCTGAGCTGCGAAGCCTGGGCGATTTCCGCCATGCTGGCGGCGTGAAAACCATGCCGACGAAAACAGACTTTCGCCGCCTCGACGATTTGATCGCGGCGGGCTTGCGCTTTGGCTTGCCTGCTGTCGCTGGTGGATATCATTTCCCGATCCTTTGCCAAGAGAGGGGTTCGCATTCTGGGTGCGAACGTTCATTCTCAATTGTAATGCAAGAACGGCAGCAGGGGAACTATAAAGGGAGGATCCTGTGGGGGCGAAGCGTCAGGCGAACAGATAGACCTTGATGAAAGCGGCGACAATCAGCAGGCACAGCAGGGTAGCGATCACTTCAGCGGCGGTTTTGGGCAGGCGAAACATCAGAATTCTCATCCAGTTTGGGACACTGGATGAGATTATGCGCATGGCTGATTAAGGAAACATTAAGAGAACGAAATCAGCTACTGCCCGTTAACCCAGATGACCAGCATAAACGCCAGCAAGGTCATCGCCAGGGAGCCGGCCAGATTGAGCAGCATATTGGCCAGCGCCCAGGCAAAACGGCCATCCTGCAGCAAGTACACCACCTCCAGCGAAAACGTGGAGAAGGTGGTTAAACCGCCGCAGAAGCCGGTGGTAATCAGCAATTTCCAGGTGGGATCCAGGTGCGTCATGCGGGTAAAGGTGGCGATGGCCAACCCGATGATAAAACCGCCCACCAGGTTCACCGCCAATGTGCCCAAAGGGATATGCGCGTTAAGCGGATTCATCTTCATGCTGATAACCCAACGCAGCACGCTGCCGACACCACCGCCAATAAAGACTGCCAGTAAAGAACTCAACATGGTTGAAATACCTTTCACTAAAAGGGAAAACCAAGGCTCAGAAAGGGGTTGGCGCAACGCTACGCACCCCTTTGAGAGGTTACGTAGACATCATCAGCCTGTGAAGGCGGTTATGGAGGAATGTCATCTCCGTTGTTCGGCGCCGCTTTTTGCCGCGCAGGCTGGATCTTACACCTGGCGTTGCCTATTTTGTAGTATCTGTGACGGAGGAAACAACTGAAATGAAAGTGAGAACGGCGGTACAGGCTGATAAAGAAGCTATTGTGGTGTTAATGGCTGCGCTGGATTACGCCGGAACCGAGGCATTTATTGACGCGCGTCTGGCGCAACTATTGGCGCATCCCGATGAAGCGTTGCTGGTCGCGGCCGACGATGACGATAATGAGGTGCTGGGGATTTTGTCGCTGCATTTCTTGCCGCAGTTGGCGTTGGCCGGAGATATTTGCCGGATCAGCTATTTTTGCGTTGATAGCCACGCGCGTGGCCTGGGCGTCGGCCAGTTATTGCTGGCTGAAGGAGAAGCATTGGCCCGCCGGCGCGGCTGCGATCGCCTTGAAGTGCATTGCCACAGCCGCCGTGAACGGGCCCACGCGTTCTATCAGCGGGAGGGCTTTTTTGAAGCTCCTAAATACTTTGCCAAGTTATTAAGTTAGTTGCCGGGCACCGCCAGTTCCAGCCGGTTGCGGCCATTGTTTTTTGCCCGGTACAGCGCGTTGTCGGCGGCTTTCAGCCAGTCCAGATAGCCGCCCATTTCACCGTGGTAATCGGCTATACCGGCGCTGATGTTCAGCCGCAACTGCGGCGCTTCACGAAAAATAATGTCGTTCAATCGTTCCTGGATGCGCTGCAGCGCAATGCTGGCCTGTTCGGCACTGGTGTTCGGCAGTACTGCGCCAAATTCGTCCCCGCCATAACGCCCGACAATATCCACGGCACGCAGGCCGATTAACAGCTCTTCCGCCAGCACCGCCAGCACCTCGTCACCCAGCGCATGGCCGAAGGTGTCATTGATGGTTTTAAAACGATCGACATCCATCAGGATCAGGGTCGCAGTGTGTTGGTAACGGCGGCAACTGTCGAATTGGTGATGCAGCAAATGTTCCCAATGGCGGCGATTGTACAACCCGGTCAGGCCGTCACGCATGCTGATGCGCAGCAGCTCCTGTTTTTTCTGCGCTAATCGTTTGGCGGTGCGGTAGGTGACTAACCCCAACAGGGCCGGGTAGAGGTAGATCATCGGCAGGCAGAGGTAGATCTGTAGCGGCGTGCTCTGTGGCTGGAAGGGAAAACCCAACAGGGCGCTGACCGTCAGGGCGCCGGCCAGCTGTGCCACCAGCCCTTTAAAGAACAGTGTCTTGCCGGCGGCGGCAATATTGTTCATGCCCATCATCGACAGAATGACCACCGACGGCAATGCATTGAAGGCCATCATCGCTGCCCACAGACCGCCAAAAAACGAATCGATCAGCAGGTTGCGGGTTTCCGCCTTGAAGGGCGTGGCAGAGCGACGCGCCCATTGGTAGGCGACATGCGGCCAAATAAAACCGTGAAAAATCAGCAGGCCCCACACCCAGGGGGCCGAAGGCTGGGAATGGAGCACCGAAAATACGCACAGAAAACCAATCCCCAGGCCGACGATGCGTGGCAGATAGGTACGTCTGGCGAAGCTGAGGCCGGATCGTCTGGTATCGATAACTGATGGTGCATACATCCTGCAGCTCCCTGATAGGTGTAACGACAGCGTACCATGCAGCGTGATAACTCAGAATAGTCTGATTAATGCGCAATGTATTTAAAAGAGGTCTCGGCGCAGGGATCTCACTCTGTTACATGTTGCTGTTGTCTTGGCTTGGCGAAAGTAGGTAAATAACCCTAGGCAAGGTTTGTTTTTCGCTGCCTCTGCAGCGCTATATGAATAAGAAGGTGAGTATGGAAGGTATCAGTATTACCAAACTTCTGGTGATTGCGGTGTTGGTTATCTTGCTGTTCGGTACCAGCAAACTGCGCACCTTGGGTGCCGATCTGGGCGCTGCGCTGAAGGGCTTTAAAAAGGCCGTGGGCGACGACACGACTCCGCCGCCGGCAAACACGGCAGAAAGCCAATCCAACCCGCAGAGCGTCGAAAAGAAAGACGTGTAATCACGCTTTCTGTTTGGCAATAAAAAAACGGATGCCGCAAGGACATCCGTTTTTTGGCGTTTCCGCAAGCTTAAGCGTAACAAGTTGTTACCGCATTTACTTCACTTCCATCCCTTTCGCCTGTAAATCGGCATGGTAGGAGGAACGAACAAACGGGCCACAGGCCGCATGGGTAAAGCCCATCGCCATCGCTTCTTCTTTCATTTCATCGAATTCGGCCGGGCTAACATAGCGCTGTACCGGCAGGTGATGACGGCTTGGCTGCAGGTACTGGCCCAGGGTCAACATGGTGACGCCGTGGCGACGCAGGTCGCGCATGACTTCAACGATTTCCGCATTGGTTTCCCCCAGGCCGACCATCAGACCGGATTTGGTTGGGATGTGCGGGTGCGCTTCTTTAAACCGTTCGAGCAGTTTTAGCGACCATTCGTAGTTGGCGCCCGGACGAACCTGGCGGTAGACGCGCGGTACGTTTTCCAGATTGTGGTTGAACACGTCCGGCGGCGTCTCTGTCAGAATTTCCAGCGCGCGATCCATACGGCCACGGAAATCCGGCACCAGCGTTTCAATTTTGATGGTCGGGTTTTTCACGCGAATGGCGGCGATACAGTCGGCAAAGTGCTGAGCACCGCCGTCACGCAGGTCGTCGCGGTCAACCGAAGTGATCACTACATAGCGCAGGCCCATGTCGGCGATGGTCTGAGCCAGTTTCTCCGGTTCGTTGGCATCCGGGGCCACCGGACGGCCGTGGGCCACGTCGCAGAACGGGCAACGGCGGGTACAGATAGCGCCCAGGATCATAAAGGTGGCGGTGCCGTGGTTAAAGCATTCAGACAGGTTCGGGCAGGAAGCTTCTTCGCACACCGAATGCAGACCGTTTTTACGCATGGCGGCTTTAATGCCCTGAATGCGCGTAGAGTCGGCAGGGAGTTTGATCTTCATCCACTCGGGTTTACGTAACAGCTCCTGCCGTTCGGTGACCACCGTTTTAACCGGGATCAACGCCATTTTGTCTGCATCGCGGTATTTAACGCCGCGTTCCATCTGAATTGGTTTACTCATAATCGTGCAGGTTCCAGTTACGAAGCTCGACCTTCGGGTAGCCGAGTAAATGAACAAATTCCTGTACCAGGATTGGGTGTACGTCTTCTATGCCTACGCCGGGCACCAGCGCGCTGACCTGCGCCATTTGCATACCGGCGTAACCGCAAGGGTTGATACGTTGGAAGGGGTTGAGATCCATGGCCACATTCAGCGCCAGGCCGTGAAATGAACGGCCTTTGCGGATCCGCAAACCCAACGAACAGATTTTTTGTTCCCCCACGTAAACACCGGGCGCATCCGGGCGGGCGCGCGATTCGATATGAAAGTGGGCGAGGGTATTAATAACGGTATCTTCGATAGCCGTGACCAGTTGGCGAACGCCAACCTTGTTGCGTTTCAGATCGATCATCACGTACATCACCTGCTGCCCTGGACCGTGGTAGGTCACCTGGCCGCCGCGATCGCTCTGGACCACCGGAATATCACCCGGCATTAACAGATGTTCCGCTTTACCGGCCTGGCCCTGGGTAAACACGGGCTGATGCTGAACCAACCACAGCTCATCGGGCGTGGTATCGGTTCTGCGATCGGTGAAGTTGTGCATGGCTTGGGATACAGGCTCATAGGGCTGCAACCCCAGCTGACGCAAAATGATCTTGTCTGGTTGCAAAAGAGTCATCGTCAGGTTACAGAAGTGGTAATGCCATTATACCGGGCGCTCTGGCCGGCGACCAGCATTTAGCTGACCAAAAATGCGCAACCCGGGCAGACGATCCTCTGGCCCGGGTTGGTTAGCAGGGTTTTGTGCTGGAATTACAGCACCATGCGGACAATTTCAATGTTGCCCAATTCATCATATAACGTCTCAACCTGGTCGATATGGGTGGCGTTGATGGTGATGGAAACGGAGTGGTAATTGCCTTTGCTGCTCGGTTTGACTTCAGGGTTGTAATCCCCGGGAGCATGGCGCTGCACCACTTCAACCACCTGGTCCACCAGCTCAGGTTGTGCCAGGCCCATTACCTTGTAGGTAAACGAGCAAGGGAATTCGAGCAGTTCGTTCAGTTTAGTTTTCATGTGCGCTCCAGAGTGCTGCTATCAACATAGCGAATCTATAAATTATAACTCCCGCCGGAGCGGGAGTTAATGTTAATCAGTATATGAGGGCAATTTTGCCCGTTTCAACTGTTAACCGAACCAGTGGTGGAACATCAGTTTGATATAATCCACGATGCGGCTGAAGAAACCGCCTTCTTTCACTTCGTTCATTACCACCAGAGGGCGCTGATCGATGGTTTTGCCATCCAGCTGGAAGTTGATGCTGCCGACAACCTGGTTTTTGGCCAGTGGCGCATGAATCTCCGGTGTGTTCAGCACGTAGCTGGCTTTGAGATCTTTCATCCGGCCGCGTGGGATGGTCAGGTAGACGTCTTTGTCCACGCCCAGCTCAACGCGATCCGAATCGCCGAACCAGACCGGTTCAGACGCAAACTCTTTGCCCACTTTCAGCGGTGCAACGGTTTCGAAGAAGCGGAAGCCCCAGGTCAGCAGTTTCTTGCTTTCGGTTTCACGGCCTTTATAAGTCCGACCGCCCAGTACCGCAGAGATCAGGCGCATCTGGCCTTCGGTGGCGGAAGCCACCAGGTTGTAGCCTGCCGCATCGGTATGGCCGGTTTTGATGCCGTCCACGTTCAGGCTGGTGTCCCACAACAGACCGTTACGGTTCATCTGACGGATATTGTTGAAGGTGAACTCTTTTTCTTTATAAATCGCGTATTCGTCCGGCACGTCGCGGATCAGCGCCTGGCCGATCAACGCCATATCGCGCGCCGAGCTGTACTGGCCCTGTGCGTCGAGGCCGTGTACCGTCTGGAAGTGGGTGTTTTGCAGGCCCAGCTTGCTGACGTAGGTGTTCATCAGGTTAACGAACGCGTCCTGGCTGCCGGCCACGTAATCGGCCATCGCTACGCAGGCGTCGTTACCGGATTGCAGGTTGATGCCGCGGGTCAGTTTGGATACCGGCACGCGATCGCCTGGCTTCAGGAACATCAGCGAAGAACCTTTGAATACCGGGTTGCCGGTCGCCCAGGCATCTTGTCCCACGGTAACCATGTCTTCCGGGCCGATTTTACCCGCTTTCAGCGCCTGGCCGATGACGTAGCTGGTCATCATTTTTGTCAGGCTGGCCGGATCGCGGCGCGCGTCGGCATTCATTTCCGCCAAAACTTTACCGGAGTTGTAATCAATCAGGACGTAGGCTTCCGCATCGATTTGCGGCACTCCTGGGATCATGGTTTTGATATTAACGTCATCGGCTTGCGCAACGGAAGCTGCACTCATCGCGATAACGGAGCCGAGCGCTATGCTCTTGATTAAGCGAAAAGAAGTTACTTGTTTCATGATCGAGAGGACAACATCCATGAGGGTAAAGTTAAAAACGAGCCACACTATAACAGATGAGATTCCGGCAGGCATTATCCATTCATCTGACTAATAGCGCTTTACCGGCATTTTGCTGAAAGAAAATGTTTCAGCTAGAGAAACGCTTATCAGTCGCGATCGCCCGCCGGGGCTTCATGCTTTTGACCTTTCAAGCTGCAGCAGTGTCGGCTGCAGCTTGAAATTGATCGGGTATCTTTGTTTAGGGTGCAGCAGTGACAAAAGATTGTTGTTGCGCTTCCGCAGCCAAGCGCTGTTGCAACTGTGCCGCCTGCTGGCGATCGCTGAACGGGCCTAACTGTACGCGGTAGACACCGCCGCTGGCCGCAACCTTGCCTGGCACGCCAAATTGCCGGCTCAGGCTCTGTTGCCAGGTTTGTGCGCGTTCAGCGCTGCTGAGTGCACCAACCTGGACGACATAGCTCCCGGCGGAAGAGGCTCCGGCAGCAACGGCTGCGGTGGCGGCGACGGGGGCTGCAATGGCGGCGGCGGTGACGGCCGGTTCAGGTTCTGAACCTTCCAACACGCCGGCGGGAACCTGGCTTGGTGCGCCGAGGAAGCCGGTGCGGCTGCTGCCGGCAGCGGCGGCTGGGGCGTTGTCACCGGTGTCCAGGCTGTTGTTATCTATTGGACGTACTGCGGCGCCGCTGGCGATGGGGGCTTCCTGCTGCACGGGAGTTCCCATGCTGCTCGAGCCAAGATCGGGGCGCGACGGCAGGGCGTAGCTTTGTTTGGCGACGATTGTCCCTATGGTGCCGGGGCCGCTCAGGGTGCCATCCGGCGCCACGTTGATGAAATCAACTTTAACCTTGGTGTTGTTGGACAGGTTCAGACGGTCGGCAACGGCTTTCGACAGATCGATAATGCGGCCATTGGTGTAAGGCCCGCGATCGTTCACGCGTACCACCAGTTGGCGGCCGTTGGCGAGGTTGGTCACGCGCACGTAGCTTGGGATCGGCAACGTAGGGTGCGCGGCGGTGAGGCCGTTAGGATCGAACTGCTCGCCCAGCGCGGTGGTGTTGCCCCGGGCTTCTTCGCCATAGGAGCTGGCCAGACCGGTCTGCGAGAAATTCTGCGGGTCCTTCACGATGCGGTAAGTATCGCCATTAACCTTATAATCCTGCAGGGTGCCAGGGTTATAGGGTTCATATTGAGGCTCAACGCCGCCGATTTCCACCACCGGCCCGTTATACGGCTGCTGCGGCGGCGCCTGCTGTTCCGTGGTCGGGGAGGTACAGGCGGAAAGCAACACAGCCACTACGCCGACCCAAAGCCATTCCTTACGCATTACTCACCTCTTATAAACTTTTAGACAGCATTTTCCGATGCGTGTGGATCGACATGATAATGCCGAACCCAGCCATAAGTACGATCAGCGCCGAACCCCCGTAACTGACCAGAGGCAAAGGTACGCCAACTACCGGTAAAATGCCACTGACCATACCAATGTTAACAAACACATAAACGAACAGAATCAGCATCAGGCCGCCGACCATGACGCGGCCGAAGGTTGTCTGCGCCTTGGCGGCGATCATCAGCCCGCGGATAATCACCAGCAGGTACAGCGCCAACAGCACCAGCACCCCAATCAGCCCGAGTTCCTCGGCCAATACCGCGAAGATGAAGTCGGTATGGCGCTCCGGCAAGAACTCCAACTGCGACTGGGTGCCGTGCAGCCAGCCCTTGCCGGACAGGCCGCCGGAACCTATGGCGATTTTCGACTGAATAATATGGTAGCCGGCACCGAGCGGATCGCTTTCCGGATCGAGCAGCATCATGACGCGGTCGCGTTGATAGCCGTGCATCAGGAAGAACCACAGCACGGGAATAAAGGCCGCCAGCATCACGGCGGCAACGGCGATCAGCTTCCAACTCATGCCGGACAGGAACAGCACGAACAGACCGGAGGCGGCGATAAGAATCGACGTGCCCAGGTCCGGCTGTGCAGCAACCAGCAGGGTCGGCAGGAAAATCAGCACCAGCGCAATGGCGGTATTCTTCAGCGAAGGCGGGCAGACGTCGCGGTTCATAAAGCGAGCAACCATCAGCGGAACGGCGATTTTAGCGATTTCTGACGGCTGGAAGCGAACAAAGCCGAGATCCAGCCAACGCTGAGCACCTTTACTGATCTGCCCGAACGCGTCCACCATGATCAGCAGAATCACGCAGAAAATGTACAGATAGGGCGCCCAGCTTTCATAGACCCGCGGCGGGATCTGAGCCATTACGCCCATCACGATCAGGCCCATGACGATCTGGCCGATTTTGCGTTCCATCATGCCGATATCCTGGCCGCTGGCACTCCACATCACGAATGCGCTGTAGACCAGCAGGGCCAGAATGAATAACAGGAAAGTGGGGTCGATATGGATTTTGGTCCAGATCGAGCCTTTTTGTTGGCTTTCAGTCATGTTCTACCTTAATCACCTTCTACACCAGGCGGCAGTGGAGCCTCGGAGGGTAATTGCGTATTGTTGTCGCCCAGCAGGATATGGTCGAGGATCTGACGGGTAATCGTCCCGACCGCCGGACCGGAACCGCCGTTTTCCAAAATGATGGCGACCGACACCGTTGGATTGTTGTACGGCGCAAAGGCGGTCATCAGTTTGTGGTCACGCAGATGCTCTGCGAGTTTGTGGGCGTTATAGGTTTCGTAGCCGAATACCTGTGCGGTACCCGATTTTGCCGCGGCTTTGTAGGGTGCATCCGCGAAGTACTTACGCGCCGTCCCGTTAGGGCGGTTGGCGACACCATACATGCCGTCTTTGGCAATTTCCCAGAAGCCGGAATGAATATCGCCGATCTGCGTGTTCTCTTCCTGACGGAACGGCACCAGCGCACCGTTGATTCGGGTGCTCTGCATCAGATGCGGCGTTTTGACGTTGCCGTCGTTAATCAGGGTATTCAGCGCCTTGGACATCTGGATCGGCGTTGCCGTCCAGTAGCCCTGACCGATGCCCACCGGAATGGTGTCGCCCTGATACCAGGGTTTTTTATAGCGTTTGAATTTCCAGTCGCGGGTCGGCATCAGGCCGGAACGTTCTTCGGAAAGATCGATGCCGGTGTACTGGCCGTAGCCAAACTTGGTCAACCAGGTCGACAGGCGATCGATGCCCATGTCGTACGCCACCTGATAGAAGAAGGTATCTGCCGATTCTTCCAGCGCTTTGGTGACGTTCAGGCGGCCGTGGCCCCATTTTTTCCAGTCGCGAAAGCGTTTTTCCGAACCGGGCAACTGCCACCAGCCGGGATCGAACACTATGGTGTTTTTGGTGATCACCCCGGCGCTGAGCGCCGAGACGGAAATATAGGGTTTCACCGTTGACGCCGGCGGGTAAACCCCTTGCGTGGCACGGTTGATCAGTGGCCGGTTAGGATCGTTCAACAGCCCCTGGTAATCCTTGTTGGAGATGCCGTCCACGAACAGGTTCGGGTCATAGCTGGGGTTGGAGACCATCGCCAGAATGCCGCCGGTGCGCGGATCGCTCACCACCACTGCCGCCCGACTGCCCACCAGCAATTGCTCGATATAGCGTTGCAGGTTGAGATCCAGCGTCAGGTAAACGTCCTGGCCGGCGGAAGGTGGCTGCTCGTGCAACTGACGGATTACCCGACCGCGGTTGTTGACCTCGACCTCTTCGTAGCCGGTTTTGCCATGCAGGGTGTCTTCGTAATAGCGCTCGATACCCAGCTTGCCGATATCGTGGGTGGCGGCGTAGTTCGCCAGCTTGCCGTCTTTGTCCAACCGCTCGACGTCGCGATCGTTGATCTTCGAGACGTAACCGGTGACGTGAGTGAGGGCGGAACCATAAGGATAATAGCGGCGCTGGTAGCCTTTCACTTCCACGCCAGGGAAGCGGAACTGATTGACCGCAAAGCGGGCGACCTGCACTTCGTTCAGTGCGGTTTTCACCGGGATGGAGACGAAACGGCGTGAGCGCTTGCGCTCTTTCTCGAAGTTGGTGATGTCGTCGTCGGTCAGATCAACCACCGGACGCAGCGCCTGCAGCGTCGCTTTCAGATCGTCGATCTTTTCCGGCATCAGCTCCAACTGATAGATAGTGCGGTTGAGCGCCAGCGGGGTGCCGTTACGATCGTAAATAATGCCGCGGCTGGGGGCGATAGGCACCAGCTTGATGCGGTTTTCGTTGGAACGGGTGCGGTAATCCTCAACGCGGACAATTTGCAGATTATACAGATTGGCGATCAGGGTGCCGCTCAGCACCAGAATGACCAAAAACGCCACCAGGGCGCGGCGTACAAACAGGGCAGATTCAGCCGTATAGTCGCGAAAAGGGTTACGTTCTATTTTCATCCCGCTGCTTTATTTCACTCTGTCACTGTCACCACCGGTTATTCCCGGTGGTAAGGATGATTTGTTGTAATACTCCAGGCGCGATAGAGGCTTTCAGCCACCAATACGCGCACTAAAGGATGCGGCAAGGTCAATGGCGAGAGCGACCAGCTTTGTTCGGCAGCGGCTTTGCAGGCCGGTGCCAGCCCTTCAGGGCCGCCAATCAGCAGGCTGACGTTGCGGCCATCCTGCTTCCAGCGTTCGAGCTGTTGCGCCAACTGCGGCGTTTCCCACGGCGTACCGGGGATATCCAGCGTGACAATGCGGTTGCCTTTGCCCACCGCAGCCAGCATCTGCTCGCCTTCCTTTTCCAGAATGCGTTTGATGTCGGCATTCTTGCCGCGCTTGCCTGCCGGGATTTCGGTCAGCTCAAACGGCATGTCTTTCGGAAAACGATGCAGATAATCCATAAATCCGGTCTGCACCCAGTCTGGCATCTTAGTGCCGACCGCTACCAGTTGCAGTTTCACCGCTTAGCTCCAGAGTTTTTCCAGCTCATACAGCTGACGGCTTTCTTCCTGCATGATATGTACGATCACATCGCCCAAATCGACCACGACCCAGTCGGAGGCTTCCTGACCTTTCATGCCATACAGTTCCATCCCTGCGGAGCGGGCTTCCTGCACTACGTGGTTGGCGATCGACATCACGTGGCGGGTAGAGGTCCCGGTGCAGATGATCATGCAATCGGTGATGCTGGATTTGCCCTGTACATCCAGAGCGATAATGTCTTGGCCTTTCAGGTCATCGATTTTATCGATGACGAAATCTTGGAGCGCTTTACCTTGCAAAGGTTCCCCCTCGGGTGTGTTCTGTTTGTTCGACTGCGGCAGGCAAATGCCCGCATGCGGCCTGAATCAATGATAATGTCGGCAGGATGCCGCTGAAAGCCAGCTGATAATTGCCCGGCAGCTAAGGTTTCCGGGGTTTTCAGCGAATACCTGAAAAATAGCGGCGCAGTATATCACGCGACTCCGGCTAGCGATATAAACCCTGTAACTCGATATAGCGCTGCACCGAACGCGGCAACAGGTCGTCACAGCTGAGGCCCTGATGGCGGCGCTGGCGGATTTCCGTGGCGGAAATTTCCAACTGCGGCGTGTCGGCCAGGTAAATATGTCCCTGCGGCCGTTGGCTGAGCAGCGCGGCGTCGGTGACCCGATGACGCTCCAGCCACTGTTGCAGTTCCGGCGTATCCATTTGGTCATTGTAGCCAGGGCGGGCCAGCACCAACAGATGGCAGACATCCAGCAATGCCTGCCAGCGGTGCCACTTGTGCAGCGTCAGCAGAGAATCCTGGCCAATAATAAAGGCCAATGGCAACGCGGGGCCACGTTCTTTACGAAGGGTTTCCAGCGTTTCAATGGTATAGGACGGCGTGGTGCGGTGCAGTTCACGATCGTCAACGGCGAACAGCGGGTTATTGGCGATCGCCAGCTCAACCATCTTCAACCGTTGTTGGGCATTGGCCTCAGGCTGCGGACGGTGTGGGGGGACGTGGTTTGGCAGCAGCGTAACCTGGTTCAGACCGACTTCTGCGGCCAGCGCTTCCACCGGCCGCAAATGGCCGTAATGGATAGGATCAAAGGTGCCGCCGAACAGGGCATGCAGGATTGTCGCGCTTTGCGGATTAGTGGGCATCTGAAAAACTCGTGGCCAGGGGTTTGCCGCACAGCAGCATAGACAGGGTTTCCAGTTCCGGCCATACCGACTGACCGTAATCCTGCTTCAGGGTGATCTCAATTTGCGTCAGCAGATGAACCGCCTGCTGCAATTGAGCACCGGACAGCCGCTGCAGGGCCTGCGTCACCAGGTTACGGCGGTTTTGCCAGACCTTGTATTGATCGAACAGCGTGCGCAGCGGTACGGATGCCATGCGGCGTTGCAGGTTGAGCAGTTGCAGCAGCTCGCGTTGCAGGGTGCGCAACAGGATCACCGGTTCTACATCTTCCTGCTGCATTTGCTGCAGAATGTGCCAGGCGCGTTTGCTTTTGCCCGCCAGCAGGGCGTCCAGCCAATGAAATGGCGTAAAGTGAGCGGCGTCGTTCACCGCCAGTTCAACGCGTGGCAGCGTGAGTTTACCGTCCGGATGCAACAGCGACAGCCTTTCCAGCGCCTGCGACAGCGCCAGCAGGTTGCCTTCGTAGCAATAGCACAGCAACTGGTTGGCCGCATCGTCCAGCTCGAGCTTCATGGTTTTGGCGCGCTGTGCCACCCAGCGGGGTAACTGCGCTTGTTCCGGCGTCTGGCAACTGACGTAAGCGCCATTTGGGCTAAGCGCTTTGAACCAGGCGCTGTTTTCCTGCGCTTTGGTCAGGCGAGGGCCGCGCAGCATCAGCAAAATGTCGTCATGCAGCAGCGCCGCCAGCTTGATCAGTTGCTCGCCGAGCGGGGCCGTCGGGCCGTTATCCGGGAAGATAAGCAGCAGGGTCTGGCGGCTGGCGAACAGGCTCATGGCCTGGCAGATGCTGAAAATGGCGTCCCAGTCGGTATGGGCGTCGAGAGAAATGCTGTAGTGCTCGGTGAACTGCTGTTGTTGCGCGGCCTGCCGGATCAGATCCTGGCTTTCCTGCAGCAATAACGGCTCATTGCCACTCAATAAATAACAAGCGCGCAGCCCCTCTCGGAGCTGCGCGGCAAGTTGTTCAGGATAAATACGGATCATTGCGCTGGGAGACTTTCCGCTTTTTCACCGGCGGCGGCAGCTTTTTGCTGGGTTTGTTCTTCCGCCGCATGCACCGTCAACAGTTTGCGGACCAGTTGCTGGGCGGCCTGCTCACGCATTTCCTGGCGAATAATGTCCTGTTCGGAGTCTTTTGCCAGCGCGGTCAGCGGGTTGTCGAAGAACGAACGGAAGACTTTCACGTTCAGCGGATACAGATCATGACCCGGGATCAGGACCTGCGCTTGAACGGTCAGCACCATCTGATACTCAGCGGTTTTGCCGTCCCGGAAGATCGAGGCGGTGTCTTGGCTTTCGCTGGAACCGACGAGACGCAGGGAAGGAATATCCTTACGTTTCGGATCTTTGACGATAGTCACGTCGTTCAGACGCAATTGCTCACGCACTGCGCGGGCCAGCGGACCGTAAGGATCCCCACTGTCCAGTATCAGCGTTTTCATTTCCGAGGGGACCTGCGTGGTACCACGCAGGTGAAAACCGCAGCCGGCGGTGACCAGCACCGCCAACCCCAGCAACAGCGTCAGAATACGATGTCGCACAACTCCTCCTTGTGTTAACCCACAACCAGGTTAAGCAATTTGCCCGGAACATAGATCACTTTACGAACCGTAACCCCGTCCAGATATTTAGCGACCAGATGTTCCTCGGCGGCACGCGCACGTACCTGCTCTTCGGTTGCATCTGCTGCCACAGTGATTTTAGCGCGAACTTTGCCGTTTACCTGTACCACGACCAGCTTGGAGTCTTCGACCATCGCCTGCTCGTCAGCCTGTGGCCAGGCTGCGGTATCCACATCGCCTTCGCCGCCCAACGCCTGCCACAGCGAGAAGCAAACGTGCGGGGTAAACGGATACAGCATACGAACGACGGACAGCAACGCTTCTTGCAGCAGAGCGCGATCCTGCTCGCTGTCCTGCGGTGCGCGGGCCAGTTTGTTCATCAGCTCCATCACGGCCGCAATGGCGGTGTTGAAGGTCTGACGACGACCAATATCATCGGTCACTTTGGCGATGGTTTTGTGCAGATCACGGCGCAGCGCTTTCTGATCTTCGTTCAGCGCCGCGATGTTCAGCGGCTGGACAGCGCCTTTCTCAAGGTGTTCGTAGGCCAGTTTCCAAACACGTTTCAGGAAGCGGTTTGCCCCTTCCACACCGGATTCCTGCCATTCCAGCGTCATTTCTGCCGGCGAGGCGAACATCATGAACAGACGCACGGTATCCGCGCCGTATTTCTCGACCATCACTTGCGGGTCGATGCCGTTGTTCTTCGACTTCGACATTTTGCTCATGCCAGCATAGACCAGTTCGCGGCCTTGTGGATCGGTGGCTTTAACAATGCGGCCTTTGTCGTCGCGTTCAACGGTGGCGTCGACCGGGGAAACCCAGACGCGCTCGCCGCTGTTACCGGTGTAATAGAAGGCGTCCGCCAGCACCATGCCCTGACACAGCAGGCGTTTTGCCGGCTCGTCGGAATCCACCATGCCTGCGTCGCGCAGCAGTTTGTGGAAGAAGCGGAAATACATCAGGTGCATGATGGCGTGTTCGATACCGCCGACATACTGATCGACCGGCAGCCAGTAGTTGGCGGCAGCCGGATCCAGCATGCCCTGGTCGTACTGCGGGCAGGTGTAGCGCGCGTAGTACCAGGAAGACTCCATAAAGGTGTCAAAGGTGTCGGTTTCACGCAGCGCCGGCTGGCCGTTAACGGTGGTTTTCGCCCACTCGGGATCGGCCTTGATCGGGCTGGTAATACCGTCCATCACTACGTCTTCCGGCAGGATCACCGGCAGTTGGTCTTCCGGGGTTGGCATTACGGTGCCGTCTTCCAGCGTCACCATCGGGATCGGTGCGCCCCAGTAACGTTGACGGGACACGCCCCAGTCGCGCAGACGGTAGTTGACCTTGCGTTGGCCCACGCCCATGGCGACCAGTTTGTCGGCAATGGCGTTGAAACCGGCTTCGTGATCCAAGCCATCGAACTCGCCGGAGTTGAACAGCGTGCCTTTTTCGGTCATCGCTTCGGCGTGTACGTCCGGCTGGCTGCCGTCGAGCGCCAGCACCACCGGTTTGATCGGCAGGCCATATTTGGTGGCGAACTCCCAATCGCGCTGGTCGTGAGCCGGAACCGCCATCACTGCACCGGTGCCGTATTCCATCAAGACGAAGTTGGCAACCCAAACCGGCACCTTCTCGCCGGACAGCGGATGAATGGCGAACAGGCCGGTCGGCATGCCTTTCTTCTCCATCGTCGCCATGTCGGCTTCGGCCACCTTGGTATTGCGGCACTCTTCGATAAATTCAGCCAGCGCCGGGTTATTCACCGCACCCTGTTGCGCCAGCGGGTGGCCCGCCGCGACGGCCACATAGGTGGCGCCCATGAAGGTATCCGGACGGGTGGTGTACACGGTCAGCTTCTCGTCGCTGCCCGCCACGTCAAAGGTGATGTCCACCCCTTCAGAGCGGCCAATCCAGTTGCGCTGCATGGTTTTCACCTGTTCTGGCCAGCTTTCCAGCGTATCCAGATCGTTGAGCAACTGATCGGCGTAGTCGGTAATTTTGATGAACCACTGCGGGATCTCTTTACGCTCGACCTTGGTGTCGCAGCGCCAGCAGCAGCCGTCGATAACCTGTTCGTTGGCCAGCACGGTCAGATCGTGCGGGCACCAGTTGACGGCGGAGGTTTTCTTGTAGACCAGGCCTTTTTCGTACAGCTTGGTGAAGAACCACTGTTCCCAACGGTAGTAATCCGGATCGCAGGTGGCGATCTCGCGATCCCAGTCATAGCCGAAGCCCAGCAGTTTCAACTGGTTCTTCATGTATTCGATGTTGTCGTAGGTCCACGGAGCCGGTGCGGTGTTGTTTTTAACCGCAGCGCCTTCCGCCGGCAGGCCGAACGCATCCCAGCCGATCGGCTGCAGCACGTTTTTGCCCAGCATGCGCTGATAGCGCGAGATCACGTCGCCGATAGTGTAGTTACGAACGTGTCCCATGTGCAGACGGCCTGATGGGTAGGGCAGCATGGATAGGCAGTAGTACTTTTCCTTGCTCGCGTCTTCGGTAACCTTGAAAGTTTGCTTCTCTTGCCAGTGAAGCTGTACGTTCGATTCTATGTCTTCTGGACGGTATTGCTCTTGCATGGCGGCTGGTGGTCCTGTAGGTGTAAAACAGCTACATCCGTAGCATTCTGTTGAGTACTTATAGATCCGCATAGCATAGCTGATAAGACCTCCCGGCAACAACACCAAGCGCCCGACTCGGCGCATTTAAAAAAATCCCCGCCATGATATGACTCACATCTTGAGGAGCCCGAGTCTTGCCAAGTGACATCAGCAATTTACGACTAAAATGATAAGAGATAGTTTTGGGAGATAAGCCCTGTCACGTAAGTTCATCGAGGAGAGAATATGAACAAGGTTGCTCAGTATTACCGCGAATTGGTGGCATCTCTGACCGAACGCCTGAAAAATGGAGAGCGTGATATTGACGAATTGGTCGCCGGTGCCGAAAAAAGGCTGAACGAAGCGGGTGAATTGACGCGCGGCGAAGTGGAGCAGGTGATCCAGGCGGTACGGCGCGACCTGGAAGAGTTCGCCCGCAGTTACCAGGAAAGCAAGGGCGAGTTTACCGACAGCGTCTTTATGCGGGTTATCAAGGAGAGCCTGTGGCAAGAGCTGGCGGATATTACGGACAAAACCCAGTTGGAATGGCGGGAAGTGTTTAAAGACGTCAGCCATCACGGCGTCTACCACAGCGGTGAGGTGGTAGGGTTGGGCAATCTGGTGTGCGAGCAGTGCCACCATCATTTGGCGTTTTACACGCCGGAAGTGCTGCCGCTGTGCCCTAAGTGCGGCCATGACCAGTTCCAGCGTCGGCCCTTCGAACCTTGAGTGTTGCCCCCTCATCCTTCTTGCTTGGCAAATCAGGATGAGGGGAGACGATCAGCCGAAGAGCTTTTTCATCAGATTACTCAGAAAGCCGCCGCTCGCCGGGGCTTGTACCGCCGCAGGCTGGGTTGCCGGGGCCAATTGCGCCCTGGCCGGCACCTTTTGCGTCACGGCAATGCGGCTGTCTTGCGCGGCTTTTTCAGCGACTTCCGGCCCATAGGCAAAACCTTCCGCCAGCACGAATTCTACGTCGGTGATGCCGATAAACCCGAGGAACAGCTTCAGATAAGGGGTGATCAGATCGGTTGGCGTATCGGCGTGGATACCGCCGCGGCTGGAGATCACTATCGCTTTTTTCCCGGTCACCAGGCCTTCCGCGCCTTCAGAGGTGTAACGGAAGGTTTGGCCGGCGCGTGCCACCAGGTCGAAATAAATTTTCAGCTGGGTAGGAATATTGAAATTGTACATTGGGGCACCGATGATGACAGTGTCGTGCGATTTCAATTCAGCAATCAGCTCATCGGAAAGCGCCAGCGTCTCTTTTTGGTGCTGCGTCAAGGGGTTATCACCGGCGTTAAAACCGCCAATCACTTCACCATCCAGCTCGGGCAGGGTTGGGTTGGCCAGATCGCGAAGGGTAAATGTGTCATTCGGGTGTGCTTCACGCCACTGTTCAACAAAAAAATCGACTAATTTTCCAGACTGGGAATAATCGCCCAGAATACTTGATTTCAGGACCAGTATACGACTCATTGGGCTATCTCCAGACTTGCTCTAAGGTGTTAGTGATGCGGTGTATAAGGCATCTTAGAGGTAAGCCGTAGCCAGTGATAGCGTAAAAATTCGCTGGGTTAAATCAAAAAAATTGAATGTGCCGGGGCGCAGTAAACGCCCCGGCCAATCAGTAACGCGCCACGCGTTCAATCAGCAGTTCGATAAATCCTTCGCGATCAATACCGGTCAGCACTTCAACGTTGGCCGGTTTACCGCTCTGCTGGAAGTCATCCACTACCGTCATGCCGACGGTATATTCCCCTTGGGTTTCCACGCCGACCCAACGTTCGATGCCAGTAAACAGCTGCGGTGCCAGCAGCCAGGCGATGGTGCAGGGATCGTGCATCGCGGCGCCCGGCAACCCGCGTGGGTGGCTGAGGTACAGCGGCAGATAGAAATCGAGCATCTCTGCAACCGCCTGTGCCACCGGATTGTTAATCTGGCGGATACGTTCGATATCCTGCGGCAGCACCAGCGCCTGATGGGTAACGTTCAACCCGGCCATGGTCAGCGGCACGCCGGACTTCAGCACTATTTCTGCGGCTTCGGGATCGACAAAGATATTGAATTCCGCCACCGGCGTGGCGTTGCCGGCATTCATTCCGCCGCCCATAAATACAATACGCTCGATGTTGCCTTTCAGCTCGGCATGCTGGGCCAGTAACAGGGCGATATTGGTCATCGGGCCGGTGACCACCAGAGTGATCGGTTGCGGGCTGGTGCGCAGCAGGCCGGCGATCAGTTCCACGGCGGTTTGCGTGACCGGTTTTATCGTTGGTGTTGGCAGATGGGTATTGCCCATACCGGTTTTGCCGTGGACATGATCGGCAATCACCAGCGGGCGCATCAGCGGTGCCGCGGCACCGGCAGCGACGGGAATATCTTCGCGTTTCATCAGCGTCAGTAGACCGAGCGCGTTATGCAGGGTTTTCTCCGGCGTCTGGTTGCCGGCGGAAGTGGTGATGGCCTTGATGTCCAGTTCCGGCGAGCGCAGCGCCATGGCAAGGGCAATGGCGTCGTCCAGGCCGGGGTCGCAATCGATAATGATAGGGCGGGGCATGTTTATCTCCTTTGTTGTTATCCAGTGAGCATCGGATCAAAACAGGGGAGAAACAAGCGCTTTTAGTGCCGGGATAGGGGCGGAGAATGCGCCCCGGGCGGGGCGCATAGTGTCAATGAATCAATGCAGGATCTTGGCCAGGAAGTCTTTTGCGCGTTCGGATTCCGGGTTGTTGAAGAAGTCGTCTTTGTTGCGGTCTTCGACAATTTTGCCTTCGTCCATAAAGATCACCCGGTGGGCCACCTTACGGGCAAAGCCCATTTCGTGGGTCACCACCATCATGGTCATGCCTTCTTGAGCCAGCTCGACCATGACGTCCAGCACTTCGTTGATCATTTCCGGATCAAGCGCGGAGGTCGGTTCATCGAACAGCATGGCGATCGGGTCCATGCACAGCGCTCGGGCGATAGCCACACGCTGCTGCTGGCCGCCGGAAAGTTGCCCAGGGAACTTGTTGGCATGGGCGGAAAGCCCCACGCGCTCCAGCAGCTTAAGGCCCTTCTCGCGTGAGGCGTCCTTGTCGCGCTTGAGGACTTTTACCTGCGCCAGCGTCAGATTGTCGATGATCGACAGATGCGGGAACAGCTCAAAGTGCTGGAATACCATGCCCACTTTGGAACGCAACTGCGCCAGGTTGGTGTTCTTGTTGTTGACGGCCGTGCCATTCACCAGGATATCGCCTTGCTGAATCGGCTCCAGACCGTTGACGGTTTTGATCAGGGTGGATTTGCCCGAGCCTGAAGGACCGCAGACTACCACCACCTCGCCTTTTTTCACTTCGGTGGTGCAATCGGTCAGAACCTGAAAGTGACCGTACCACTTAGAAACATTTTTCAGGGATATCATCAAACAGTCCTTTTCTTCAAATAGCTTACCAGCGCCGAGGCGGCGAGACTGATAACAAAATAGACAAAACCGGCGAACAGGATCATTTCAACCTGTGTGCCGTCGCGCTCGCCGATGGTTGAGGCGGTACGGAAGAAGTCGGCCAGGCTCAGCACGTAGACCAGCGAAGTATCCTGGAACAGTACGATGCCCTGAGTCAGCAGCAGCGGAACCATGGCGCGGAACGCCTGCGGCAGGATCACCAGTTTCATCGACTGCCAGTGGGTCATGCCCAGCGCCAGCGCGGCGGAAGATTGGCCGCGGGAAATACTGATAATGCCTGCGCGGATAATTTCCGAGTAATAGGCCGCTTCAAACAGGGAAAAGGCTACCATAGCCGAGATCAGGCGAATATCGGTTTTCGGCGATAGCCCCAGAACTTGTTGTAATAAGCTTGGAACCACCAGGTAGAACCACAGCAGCACCATCACCAGCGGAACGGAACGGAACAGGTTGACGTAGAGTGTGGCAAACCAGCTGATAGGCTTGATGGGCGACAGACGCATGACCGCCAGAATGGTTCCCCAGAGGATGCCAAAAACGATGGCGGTCACGGTGATCTTCAGCGTGATGACCAACCCTTGCAGCAGGTAAGGGAAGCTTGGGACAATGGATGCCCAGTCAAATTCGTACATTATTTACTCCCCATATTGCCAGGCAACTGCACTTTCTTCTCTACCAGACGCATAAACAGCATGATCACGGCGTTGATGCCGATATAGGCCAGCGTAATGGCGGTAAAGGATTCATAGGCATGCGCGGAGTAATCCAGCAGCTTACCGGCCTGAGCCGCCATATCCACCAGGCCAATGGTTGAAGCGATGGCGGAGTTTTTGACCAGGTTGAGCATTTCCGAGGTCATCGGCGGCACAATCACCCGGTAGGCGTTCGGTAACAGCACATAGCGATAGGTTTGCGGCAGCGTCAGGCCCATGGCCAGCCCGGCGGCGCGTTGGCCACGCGGCAGGGACTGAATCGCGGCGCGTACCTGCTCGCACACGCGGGCGGCGGTAAACAGCCCGAGGCACAGCATGGAGGAGATAAAGAACTGGACGTTAGGATCGAGTTCGGTTTTGAACCACATGCCCAGATTGGCAGGCAGCAGCTCCGGCATCACCAGATACCAGGTAAAGAATTGCACAATCAGCGGCACGTTACGGAACAGTTCGACGTAGCAGGTGCCGAGAGCGGAAAGAAAACGGTTTGGCACGGTACGTAAAATACCGAACAGCGAACCGACAAAGAAAGCGATAATCCATGCACAGACGGAGAGGGCTACCGTGACCTGGAAGCCGGACCAAATCCAGCCGAGGTAGGTGGTATTCCCAAACGGGGCCTGCTGCAGGAAGATACCCCAGTTCCAATCTATTGACATAACAAACTCCGTTAAGCGGGCGCAGAGCGCCTAAAGATTGATGACTATTCAGCGCCGATCGCATCGCGGCCAGTCAGGCTGGCTTATGTGCGCGGATATCGGTTGTGAGTTAGGGGGAAAATGAGGGAGGGGAACGGCCCCCCTCATTCCTGTCTGTCCCAGCCATCAACAGGGCTGGTTTGGCCTGGCGGCCGCACCAGCTCTCTTTCTATTAGTTCAGTGCTTTATCGTTAGGCTCTTTGAACAGTTGCTTCATGTCGTCTGACAGGGCGAAGTTCATGTTGAGGTTCTTTGGTGGAATTGGCTGGTTGAACCATTTATCAAACCATTTTGCCGCTTCACCGGAGGTTTGGGCCTGAGCGATGGTGTCATCGACCAGTTTTTTGAACTCGGCGTCGTCTTTACGCAGCATACAGCCGTAAGCTTCTTTCGACTGCGGCGTGCCGAGAATTTCCCATTGATCCGGCTTCTTCGCTTTGGCACGTTCGCCCGCCAGCAGCGCGTCATCCATCATAAAGGCTACGGCGCGGCCGCTTTCCAGGGTACGGAACGAGTCACCGTGGTCTTTGGCGCTGATGATGCGCATGTTCATCTTGCCGCTGTCGTTCAGTTTGTTCAGCAGCACTTCTGACGTTGTGCCGGAGGTGACTACTACCGGTTTGCCGGCCAGGTCTTTGAAGTCTTTGACGTCAGAGCCTTTTTTCACCAGCAAGCGGGTACCGACCACGAAGATGGTGTCGGAGAAGGCTGCCTGTTTTTGACGCTCAACGTTGTTGGTGGTTGAACCGCATTCAAAATCAAAGGTGCCGTTCTGCAGCAGTGGGATACGGTTCTGCGAGGTGATCGGCAGCATTTTTACCTGCAGATCGGGCATGTTCAGTTTTTTCTTAACAGCATCAACGATTTGGTTGGAGTAGTCCTGGGAGTAGCCCACAACTTTCTGCTGGTTGTCGTAGTAGGAGAACGGCACTGACGATTCGCGGTGGCCGACAACGATCACGCCGTTGTCTTTGATTTTCTTCAGCGTACCGGTCAGTTCTTCCGCATGGGCTACGTTACCCGCCATACCGATCAGCAGTAACGATAACGCCAATTTACGCATTTGCATGGTCCAGCTCCTTTGCTGTTGTCGTGGTTCTGACTCAAGAGTGTCAGGTTTAAAACGGGGGATCTCTTACTCAAGATATAAAGATAGTCTTGGCACAGATAACCGTTAGAAAATAGCCGATTGTGAACACAATGAAACTAAAATGTTTCATTTTTTGAAACGCCACGCGCACCAAATTAATGCAACAAAACCCTGATGCACCCTTCTGGTGCTAGTGATGCTCTCAAGTTGTGCATAAGTGCGACAAAACGTCAGTAAAAGTAAATCGGTCTTAAATCACAGAGTGATTAAAGCAAGGAGTGTGCCAGAAAGGTTTATTTAACGGGTATTTGACGGGGACAGAGACGCGGTGCGCAGTTCAGTGAACTGCGCACCGGTTGAGATTACCTGCGACGCAGGCCGAGCATCAACGCCATGCCGCCAAGCAGCAGGGTAATGATCCACAGCGGTGTGGCGCCAAAACGGGCGTATGGCGTAATGCCGGTGGTCGGGGTGACTTTCACCTCGAGCACGCTGCGGGTGAACTGCGGGATCTCGGCAATCACCTCGCCGTTGGCGTCAACGGCGGCGGTTACGCCATTGTTGGTGCTGCGCAACAGCGGGCGCCCCAGTTCCAGCGCACGCATGCGCGCCATCTGGAAGTGTTGCCACGGGCCGATGGAATGGCCGAACCAGGCGTCATTGGAGAGGGTCAGCAGGAAATTGGTGTCCGGGCGGAAGTTATCGCGCACCTGTTGGCCGAGAACAATCTCATAACAGATCGCTGCCGTCAGGTTATAGCCCTTCACGCTCAGTTGTGGTTGGACGTAATCGCCGCGGCTGAAGGACGACATCGGCAGATCGAAGAACGGCGCCAGTGGCCGCAGCAGCGTCTCCAGCGGCACAAACTCACCGAACGGCACCAGATGATGCTTGTTATAGCGGTCTTTAGCCGGGTAGACGTACGGCGTCTGTTCACCCAATACAATGGCGCTGTTATAGATTTGCTGGCCCTGCGGGGTGGCGCGCACGTCGACAATGCCGGTGATCAGGCTGCTGTTTTTGGCGCGCATCAGGTCGTCCATCATGGTCAGGAAACCGTTCTGGCTGGCTTCGTAATCCGGGATGGCGGATTCCGGCCAGATGATGATCGGCGCCTTGCCCATGTAAGGGCGGGTTTCATCCAGATAGGTTTGCAGCGTGCTGACCAGCGCTTTCGGATCCCACTTCATCGATTGGGCGATGTTGCCTTGCACCATGGCGACATTCACCGCTTTCTCCGGTTGCGGGGTGAACCACTGCAACTGACGCAGCGGCCAGGGCAACAGCAGCAACGCGACGGCAACGGCCGCTGCGGCAACGCGGCGTTGATTGATGGCATACACCAGCAATCCGGCGATCGCCATCAGGATGAAGGTGATGGCATCAACCCCCAGCAGCGGTGCGACGCCTTTCAGCGGGCCGTTGAGCTGGCTGTAGCCGAATTGCAACCAGGGGAAACCGGTCAGCACCCAGCCGCGCAGAAACTCGGTCACTTGCCACAGCACCGGCGCGGCAATCGCCAGGCGGTACCAACTGGTGGTTGGCCACAGGCGCGCCAGTAAGCCGGCGAACAGCCCGGTATACAACGCCAGGTAGGCGGCCAGCAGGGCGACCAGGAAAATATTGACGGCAAACGGCATGCCGCCGAAGTCGGCAATGCTGACGTAAACCCAGTTGACGCCGGCGCCAAACAGGCCGAACCCCCAGCAGAACCCGAGTAGGGCGGATTGTCTGGTGGTGCGGTTCAGGGTAACGGCCAACAGGCCGAACAGGGAAACAATGGCCGCAGGCCAAATATCGTAAGGAGAAAACGCCAGCGCGCCGCCGGCACCAGACAACAGCGCCAGCAGGGCACGAACCCGCTGGCGTTCAAGGAAAGAGGCTTTAGCCATGTTTGATTTAGTCTTCCAGTTTCGGTTGCGGAGAATCGTCCGGAATTTTTACATGAACCTGGATGATACGTCGACTGTCGGCCATCGCAACCTTAAACAGGTAACCTTCGATTTCAATGGTTTCCCCGCGCGCCGGCAAGTGCCCGAAGGCCTGCATCACCAGGCCGCCGATGGTGTCGACCTCGTCGTCGCTGAAGTGCGTATTAAAGGCTTCGTTGAAGTCTTCAATCGGCGCCAATGCCCGCACGGTATACATATGGCGGCTAAGCTGGCGGATATCCAGATCTTCCTCGTCGTCGTATTCGTCTTCGATTTCGCCGACAATCAGTTCCAGAATGTCTTCGATGGTGACCAGGCCGGAAACGCCGCCGAATTCGTCAATGACAATCGCCATGTGATAGCGCTGGGAGCGGAACTCCTTCAGCATCCGATCAACACGCTTGCTTTCGGGCACCACCACCGCGGCGCGCAGCACCTTATCTATGCTGAACGGCTCAGACTCTGCACGCATAAACGGCAGCAGATCCTTGGCCATCAGAATGCCTTCGATGTGATCTTTATCTTCGCTGATCACCGGGAAGCGCGAGTGGGCGGATTCGATAATCACGTCCAGGCACTCTTCCAGCGTCTGGTTACGCTTGAGCGTGACCATCTGGGAACGCGGGATCATGATGTCGCGCACGCGCTGCTCGGCGATATCCATCACGCCTTCCAGCATGTCTCGGGTATCGGGATCGATCAGGTCGTTTTGCTCGGAATCACGGATCAGCTCTACCAGATCGCCACGGTTTTTCGGTTCGCCGTGGAACAGCTGGTTAAGGATGAGAGTAAAGAACCCCTTCTTGGGACTGGGGCTGTCATTGCTTTGTGAATGGTCGTCGCTCATGGCGTTTTAGTTAATATCACTCATGTAAGAGTTAGGGGCGTCAGCGACAGCCCCTTACAGGGGCTGCGGGGAATCAGCTGACGTCAGAGGGGGTCTTTTTCCGCCAGGTACGGGTCCGGGTAGCCCAGGCCGTGCATGATTTCGGTTTCCAAAGACTCCATTTCTTCGGCTTCATCGTCTTCGATGTGGTCATACCCTAGCAGATGAAGGCTGCCATGGACAACCATATGCGCCCAGTGGGCCTCCAGCGCCTTGTCTTGCTCAACCGCTTCCTGTTCAACGACCTGACGGCAGATGATCAGATCGCCGAGCAGCGGCAGCTCTATGCCCGGTGGGGCTTCGAACGGGAAGGACAGCACGTTGGTCGGTTTATCCTTCCCGCGGTAGGTCAGGTTCAGTTCGTTGCTTTCGGCTTCGTCCACCAGGCGAATGGTGACCTCGGCTTCTTCCTGAAACTGCGGCAGCACGCCTTCCAGCCAGCGCTGGAAGGTGGCTTCGTCCGGCAGGCCGTTGCTGTCTGCACAGGCAATCTGCAGATCCAAAATCACCTGGCTCATAGTGTCTCCTGCCCGGAGGCGATGATGGCTTCGTGCTTACGTTGTTCGGCAATCGCGTCTTTGCGTTTTTGTTCTGCGGCTTCCCAGGCTTCATAGGCGATAACCACGCGGGCTACCACCGGGTGGCGCACCACGTCTTCGCTGTGGAAGAAGTTGAAGCTCAGTTCTTCGACATCCGACAGGACTTCTATCGCATGGCGAAGGCCGGATTTCTGGTTGCGCGGCAGGTCAATCTGCGTCACGTCACCGGTGATCACCGCCTTCGAGTTGAAGCCGATGCGCGTCAGGAACATCTTCATCTGTTCGATGGTGGTGTTCTGGCTCTCATCGAGAATGATAAATGCGTCGTTCAGGGTGCGGCCGCGCATATAGGCCAGCGGCGCAACCTCAATCACATTGCGTTCGATCAGCTTCTCCACGCGCTCGAAGCCCAGCATTTCGAACAGGGCGTCGTACAGCGGGCGCAGGTAAGGATCGACCTTCTGGCTCAGATCCCCCGGCAGGAAGCCCAGTTTTTCACCGGCTTCAACCGCCGGGCGCGTCAGCAGAATGCGGCGAATCTCCTGGCGCTCCAGGGCATCTACCGCAGCGGCGACGGCCAGATAGGTTTTCCCGGTCCCCGCCGGCCCAATCCCGAAAGTGATGTCGTGATCGAGAATATTGGCGATGTACTGCGCCTGATTCGGCGTGCGCGGTTTCACCATGCCGCGCTTGGTTTTGATGGTCACCGCTTTGCCGTAATCCGGCACGCTGTCGGCTACTTGCTCAAGCACCCGGCTTTCTTTGATCGCCAGATGGATCTGTTCCGGGTCGATATCCGGGATCACGCCGCGAATGGGCGCGGTGTCCACGTACAGGTGGCGCAAGATATCGGCGGCGGCAACCACGCACGGGTTTTTGCCAACCAGCTTAAAACGGTTGTCACGGCGGTTGATCTCGATCCCCAACCGGCGTTCGATCTGTTTGATATTGTCATCAAATGGGCCGCACAGGCTGAGCAATCGCTTATTGTCTGCCGGCTCTAACAAAATTTCTTGTGTTGCGACGTTCAAACTATTCCTCAAGGCTCACATCGGGCCTGGTTGATTTTCGGTACGCGCATTCAGGGCAAACCCTGACGTTTCTACCTTGAATTATTCATGGTGCGCCGCACCGGCGCAAGTTTACCCATGATCTATCTGTGCGCCGACGGTGTAATTCAAGGGCCGGGAGAGGAAAAAACGCGGCAAAAACAGCCGCGTAATTGTGTGAGGATCAGTTCTTTTTTACGAATTCGGATTTCAGCTTCATCGGGCCAAAACCATCGATTTTACAGTCAATGTTGTGGTCGCCTTCCACCAGACGAATGTTCTTCACCTTGGTGCCAATCTTCAGCATCGAGGAACTGCCTTTGACCTTCAGATCTTTCACTACGGTCACGGCATCGCCGTCGGCCAGCAGGTTGCCGTTGGCGTCTTTGACAATCAAGGTATCGTTGTCCGCCGCAGGCGCGCTGTCGCTCCACTCATGGGCGCATTCAGGGCAGATAAACATCGCATTGTCCTGATAGGTGTATTCGGAGTTGCACTTCGGGCAGTGTGGGAGTTGCATGCTATGTCGCCTCTTTATAATAAAAAACAAAAAAGAACATCACCGGACGCAAGCGCCCGGCGGAGAAATAATAAGGATAAACGTTAACGTGGCGACGGGCGCCACGGCTTACGGCAATGCGGAAACGGCGTCAGGGCTGGTAAGTGCCGACACCCAGCGCATTTTCTTTGCGGGTACGGGCGATCACCGATTGCGGGGATTCATGTACGCGCAGATCCATCTGCTGCTCGGTACGCACCACTGCACCACGCAGTGTGTTGGTCATTACCTCGGTGATTTCCACATCAACGAATTGGCCGATCATATCCGGTGTGCCTTCAAAGTTCACCATACGGTTGCATTCGGTGCGACCAGCCAGCTCCATCACGCTTTTGCGTGAGGTGCCCTCAACCAGAATACGCTGCACGGTACCGAGCATGCGGCGGCTGAACTGCAACACCTGCTGGTTGATGCGATCCTGCAGGATGTACAGGCGCTGTTTCTTTTCGTCTTCGCTGACGTCGTCCACCATATCGGCCGCCGGGGTGCCCGGGCGTGACGAATAGATAAAACTGAAGCTGGCGTCGAAGTTAATCTCGGCGACCAGGTTCATGGTCTGTTCGAAGTCGGCCTGGGTTTCCCCCGGGAAGCCGATGATAAAGTCGGAGCTGAGCTGTATGTTCGGCCGCGCCTTGCGCAGCTTGCGAATGATCGCTTTGTATTCCAATGCGGTGTGTGCGCGTTTCATCATGGTCAGAATGCGATCGGAGCCGCTCTGTACCGGGAGATGCAGGAAGCTGACCAGTTCAGGCGTGTCTTGATACACCGCGATGATGTCGTCGGTGAATTCAATCGGATGGCTGGTGGTGAAACGGATGCGGTCGATGCCGTCAATCGCTGCCACCAAACGCAGAAGTTCGGCAAACGAACAGATGCCGCCGTCGTAGGTGGCGCCGCGGTAGGCGTTGACGTTCTGGCCGAGCAGATTCACTTCACGCACGCCCTGCGCCGCCAGTTGGGCGATCTCGAACAGCACGTCATCGCTTGGGCGACTCACTTCTTCGCCACGGGTGTAAGGCACCACGCAGAAAGTACAGTATTTGTTGCAGCCTTCCATTATGGAGACAAAGGCGGTTGGGCCTTCGGCGCGCGGTTCCGGCAAGCGGTCGAACTTCTCGATCTCCGGGAAGCTGATGTCGACGATTGGGCTGCGGGTGCCGCGCACGTGGTTGATCATTTCCGGCAGGCGGTGCAAGGTCTGTGGGCCAAACACAACGTCGACGCAAGGTGCGCGGCTGCGAATGTGTTCGCCTTCCTGAGAAGCCACGCAGCCGCCAACGCCGATGATCAACGCCGGGTTCTTTTCTTTCAGCAGTTTCCAGCGCCCTAACATGGCGAAAACTTTTTCCTGCGCTTTTTCACGGATTGAGCAGGTATTCAGCAGCAGTACATCCGCTTCTTCAGCGTTGTCGGTCCATTCGAACCCGTGTGTGCTTCCCAGTAAGTCCGCCATTTTTGATGAATCATATTCATTCATCTGGCAGCCCCAGGTTTTGATATGCAGTTTTTTGGTCATTGACTTGCCATTACTCAGTGCGGAGCGAAAGTTGCGATACGCGACATGCAGGGGGCGTATTGTAATCATTTGGCGCCGTTGTGACCAGCGCGGGGAAAACGGTATGCGACCTGATGCGCAATTAAAAATCCGGTACACTGATGCCAAACGCCGTGCCCGTTGGGATGGCGATAATTCACTAAGAAAACATGGCCAAAATGAACACATCTCAAAAAAGGTATGACGCCGTAGTGGTAGGCGGCGGGATGGTCGGCGCGGCGGCGGCGCTGGGGTTGGCGCAGGCCGGTTGGTCGGTGGCGTTGCTGGAACATCAGCCGCCGCAGGCGTTCGATGCCCAAAGCCCGCCGGATCTGCGTATTTCAGCCATTGGCTGCACTTCGGTCGGGTTGCTCAAGCAGCTTGGCGTCTGGAAAGCGGTGGCGGGCATGCGCGTGGCACCGTATCGCCGGTTGGAAACCTGGGAATGGGCGTCTTCACGCGTAGCGTTTGACGCGGCTTCGCTGGGGCTGCCTGAGCTGGGCTTTATGGTGGAGAATCGGATTTTGCAATTGGCGCTGTGGCAGCAAATGGAGCAGTGCGACAATTTGACGCTCTGTTGCCCCGACAGGCTGCGTTCGCTGCAACGGGAAGATGACCGCTGGCAATTGGAGCTGGACTCTTCTGAGAAGCTGCAGGCGCGGCTGGTGGTGGGTGCAGACGGTGCGAATTCGCAGGTACGTAATCTGGCGGCCATCGGCACCAGCGGTTGGCAGTATCGCCAGTCCTGCATGTTGATCACCGTCGATACCGGCGAGCCGCAACAGGATGTGACCTGGCAGCAGTTTTTCCCTTCCGGGCCGCGCGCTTTCCTGCCCCTGTATGACCAATGGGCTTCACTGGTGTGGTATGACAGCCCGCAACGCATCCGCCAGCTGCAAGCGATGCCGCCGGCGCAACTTGAGAGGGAAATTGCTGAAGCATTTCCGGCGCGCCTGGGGGCGGTAAAAGTGCATGCCGCCGGGGCTTTCCCGCTGGCGCGCCGCCATGCACAACGCTATGTTCTGCCGGGGCTGGCGTTGCTCGGTGATGCAGCGCACACCATCAACCCGTTAGCAGGGCAGGGGGTGAACCTGGGCTATCGCGATGTGGAAGCGTTGCTGGCGGTACTGAGTGACGCCCGGGAGCAGGGCGAGGACTGGGGCAGTGAAGCGGTGCTGATGCGCTACCAACGCCGTCGTCGCACCGATAACCTGTTGATGCAAAGTGGCATGGATCTGTTTTATACCGCGTTCAGCAATAATTTGGCGCCGCTGAACGTAGCGCGCAATATTGCGCTGATGGCGGCCCAGCGGGCGGGCAAGCTGAAGGAACATGCGCTGAAATACGCACTGGGGCTGTAGTCGAGGTGGTGTTTTCCTGGTACGGGCGCAGCAGGTTGCGCCCGCTTTAACGAGACTTCACGAACGCAGAATAGCAAAAAGCCCGCCGAAGCGGGCTTTTCTAAATGTGGCTGGGGTGCCAGGATTCGAACCTGGGTATGCTGGTATCAGAAACCAGAGCCTTACCGCTTGGCGACACCCCAATTGTATAACAGTAAAAT
>NZ_BCTU01000006.1 GCF_001590925.1 Serratia plymuthica NBRC 102599 | reverse complement strand
CTGCCACGGCGGGCAGGCGAACTTTTATGCCGTTTGCTGCTGTGCTTTACGCGTCACCATACGGCGCAGGGTAACGTAGAACACCGGCGTCAGGAATAACCCGAACAACGTCACGCCCAGCATGCCGGCAAACACCGTGATACCGGTCACTCCGCGCACTTCGGCGCCGGCGCCGTGACCCAGAATCAACGGGATAGTACCGGCAATAAAGGCGATGGAGGTCATTACGATCGGCCGTAACCGCAGGCGGCAGGCTTCCAGCGCCGCTTCCATAATGCTTTTGCCCTGCAACTCAAGCTCGCGGGCGAACTCGACGATCAAAATGGCGTTCTTACAGGCCAGCCCCATCAACACCACCAGCCCCACCTGCACGAACACGTTGTTGTCACCGCCGGTCAGCCAGACGCCAAACAGCGCCGACAACATGGTCATCGGTACGATGAGGATCACCGCCAGCGGCAGCGTCCAGCTTTCGTACAGCGCGGCCAGCGCCAGGAACGCCAGCAGCACGGCTACCGGGAACACGATAATCGCCGCATTGCCCTGGGTCGACTGCTGGTAGCTCAGATCGGTCCACTGGATGTTCATGCCGTTCGGCAACAGCTTGGCGGCCATCGCCGTCAGTTCGCTCATGGCCTGCGTAGACGACAGGATGCGCGGATCGGCATCGCCAATCAGGTCCGCCGCCGGGAAGCCGTTATAACGGATCACCGGGTCTGGCCCGTAGGTGGTACTGATGTTGACCATGCTGCCAATCGGCACCATTTCACCCTTATCGTTGCGGGTGCGCAGGTTGGCGATATCCTCCACGCTGTCGCGGAATTGACCGTCGGCCTGCGCGATGACTTGCCAGGTGCGGCCATAGCGGTTGAAGTCATTGATGTAAGACGAACCCAAATAAGTCTGCAGCGTACCGAACAGCGCGTTGAGCGGCACGCCCTGCGCCTTGGCCTTGTCGCGGTCGATTTTCGCTTCCAGCTGCGGCACGTTGGCCTGATAAGACGAGATCGGGAAACTCATGCCCGGCGTTTGCATGATGCTGCCCGACAGGGTATTGATCGCGGTTTGCAGTGCGCCATATCCGAGGCCAGCGCGATCCTGGACATACAGCGAATATCCGGAACCCTGTCCGATACCGAGGATTGGCGGCGGCATGATCGAGAAGGCGAACCCTTCCTGAATCTGCGAGATGCGCGCATTGATCTCGGCGTTGATCTGCGCCGCGCTGCGAGTGCGGGTGCTTAAAGATTCAAGCGCGAAGAACACGGTGCCGGTATTGGGCGTATTGGTAAATTGCAATGCATTCAGCCCCGGGAAGGCTACCGCGTCAGTCACCCCGTCGACGCTCAGACCGATGGCGCTCATTTTACGGATCACCGCATCGGTACGCTCCAGCGACGCACCCTCCGGCATTTTCACCCCGCCAATCAGATAAAGCTTATCCTGCGTCGGGATAAATCCGCCAGGCACGGTTTTAAACATTACGCCCGCGGCGCACAACAACAGCACGTACACCACGAACACCGCGCCGCGTTTGCCGAGCGCACGGGAAACCCCGCGCTGATAGCGCTGTGAGCTGCTGGCAAAGAAGCGGTTGAACGGACGGAACAACCAACCGAACAGCCGGTCGATCAGGCGCGATGGCATGTCCTTCGGCGCGCCGTGCGGTTTCAGCAGCAATGCCGCCAGCGCCGGCGACAGGGTCAGCGAGTTGATGGCCGAAATCACGGTCGAAATGGCGATGGTGACGGCGAACTGCTTATAAAACTGGCCGGTGACGCCGGACAAAAATGCCATCGGCACGAACACCGCGCACAGCACCACCGCGATGGCGATGATCGGCCCGGACACTTCGCGCATCGCCTGGTGCGCCGCCGCCAGCGGCGATAAACCTTCCTCGATATTACGTTCGACGTTTTCCACCACCACGATGGCGTCATCGACCACGATACCGATCGCCAGCACCAGCCCGAACAGGCTGAGCGTATTGAGCGAGAAGCCCAGCAGGTACAGCGCGGCGAAGGTACCGACGATGGAAATAGGCACCGCCAGCAGCGGGATGATCGAGGCACGCCAGGTTTGCAGGAACAGGATCACTACCAGCACCACCAGCAGCACCGCTTCGAGCAGGGTATCTACCACCGCGCGGATCGAATCGCGGACGAACACCGTTGGGTCGTACGGCGATTTCCAGCTCATGCCATCCGGGAAGCGGGTCGACAGTTCGGCCATTTTGGCCCGTACCGCATCGGACAGCTCGATGGCGTTAGCGCCAGGCGCCTGGAAAATACCGATCCCGACGGCATCCTTATTATTGAGTTGGGCGCGCAACGCATAGCTGCCGGACCCCATTTCAATGCGCGCCACGTCGCGCAGGCGTACTATCTCGCCGTTGTCGCCGCTCTTGAGGATAATATTGCCGAACTCTTCCTCGGTTTGCAGGCGGCCCTGGGCGTTAATGGAAAGCAGATAATCGCTGCTGTTCGGCATCGGTTCTGCGCCCAGTTGGCCGGCGGAAACCTGCACGTTCTGCTCCTGCATGGCGGTGACCACGTCAGAAGCGGTCAGCCCGCGCGAGGCGACCTTATTCGGATCCAGCCAGACGCGCATGGCGTATTCACCGGCGCCGAAAATCTGCACCTGGCCGACGCCCGGCAGGCGGGCCAGCTCATCTTTGACCTTCAGGGTGGCGTAGTTACGCAGATACAGTGAATCGTATTTACCGGAAGGGGAAACCAGATGCACCACCAGCGTCAGGGCCGGGGACTGCTTCTGCGTGGTTACCCCTTGGCGGCGCACGTCTTCAGGCAGGCGCGCCTCGGCTTGTGCCACGCGGTTTTGCACCTGCACCTGCGCCTGATCGGGATCGGTTCCCGGGCGGAAGGTCACGGTGGTTACCAGCACGCCGTCAGAGCCGGCCACCGATTTCATGTACATCATGTGTTCGACGCCGTTGATTGCCTCTTCCAGCGGCGTAGCCACCGTTTCGGCAATCTCTTTCGGGTTGGCGCCTGGGTATTGGGCGCGCACTTGCACGCTTGGGGGCACTACGTCCGGGTATTCGCTGATCGGCAATAGCGGAATCGCAATAACGCCACCGACGAAAATCAGGATCGACAGCACCGCGGCAAAAATCGGCCGGTCGATGAAAAAGCGGGAAAAATCCATGGGTCAGGGTTCTCTGCTGGTGGCTTAGTTGACTGCGGAAACGGGAGCGTTGGCTGCCATCACGACGGTTTTCGCATTGACCGGCATCCCTGACATAAACACTTTCTGCATGCCGTCGACGATCACCCGATCGCCCGCCGACAGGCCTTTCTGCACGATGCGCAATCCATCTGCCACGCGGCCCACCTCGATATCGCGCCGCTGCGCCTTGCCGTCCTTGTCGACGACATAAACGAATTTGCGGTCCTGATCGGTCATCACCGATTTATCGTCGATCAGCATGGCGTTGAACTCGGCGCTGCCGGGCATCTGCACCCGTGCAAACAGCCCAGGAGTGAAGCGGCGCTCGTGGTTTTCGAGCTGGGCGCGCATGCGAATGGTGCCGGTGCCGGCATTCAACTGGTTATCGGTGAAATCGACAACGCCCTGATGCGGGTAGCCGTCTTCACCCACCAGGCCGACCTTGACCGGTAACTTCGCCTGCGGATCCTGGCTGCGTTGGCCATCGCGTGCCATGTTCTGGTAACGCAGGAAAGTGGCTTCATCGACGTCGAAATAAACATAAACTTTATCGAGCGACACCAGCGTAGTGAGCACGCTGGCGCTGTCCCCGCTGGTGACCAGGTTACCTGCGGTGATCATGGCGCGGCTGGCACGCCCGTCGATCGGCGCGGTCACGCGAGTAAAATCGAGATTCAACTGCGCGATATCGAGCTGGGCCTGGGCCGCCAGCACGTTGCTCTGTGCCTGTGCGGCGGAGGAGCGGCGCTGTTCCCAGACCTCGGTCGAGATCGCCTGGGTGCCGATCAGTTTTTCGGTACGACTGGATTCACTGCGGGCCAACGCCGCCTGATTACGTGCCCGCACCAGCTCGGCTTGCGCCTGTTCGCGAGCGGCGCGGTAGGTGCGATCGTCGATGGTGAACAGCACCTGGCCTTTTTTCACCTCATCGCCTTCGGTGTAATTCACCTTATCGATATAGCCGGAAACCCGCGGGCGTAGCTGAACGCTTTGCACCGCTTCGATCCGGCCGTTAAAGGCATCCCACTGGCTGATGGGTTTTATCACCACGTTAGCGGCGCTGACGGCCGGTGGCGGGGGAGCTGCATTTTGAGCGACGCTGTTGTCGCAACCAGCAAGCAGGGCGACCAGCAGCGCTACCGCTGAAAGGCGCGCGCTGAAACCGATGCTGTGAGCGTTAAACAATGAGTTTGGCTGGCTTGGCATTATTTTTATTCCATGGGTGAGCGCGGTCAGGCCATACACCCGGCCCTGTTATCCGGGTAACGTCCCTGGCCTGTGACCGGCGGCAGAGCGGTTGCGTCGTTCATCGGCACAACGTTAGTTTTTGAAACACATTGTTGTCACATTAATGTATTAATATCGGTTACATTAACCGGATGGATTATAGAAGCGCCTGTCGAGTAAATGCAATAATAAAAATTGCATTTAATGCGAAACTGCTGCAACGTAGTGACATCGGGCAGCGGATTTACCTGCCAATGTCATGGGAGCGTCAGCATGAACAGCACGGGTTTTATTACCGATTTGATTGAGTGGATTGACAACAATCTGGAAGAGAAGCTGGATATCAACACCGTGGCGGACCGCGCGGGGTATTCCAAATGGCACCTGCAGCGCATGTTCAAACGCCAGACCGGCTACGCGTTGGGGGAGTATATCCGCATGCAGAAACTGAAAGTTTCCGCAGAGCGCCTGGCCAACAGCGGCGAGCCTATCGTCAGCGTGGCGATATCACTCGGCTTTGACTCGCAGCAATCCTTCAATCGCAGTTTTAAACGCCAATTCGGCCAGACTCCGGGCGACTGGCGCCGCGCCGTGATGCAGCCGCATATCGCCGCTAGTCGCGCACACTGAGGCGGATTGCAGACACAAAAAGCCTGAACTTGCGTTCAGGCTTTTTCTTTAGAAAGATGGCGGTGAGGGAGGGCTT
>NZ_BCTU01000005.1 GCF_001590925.1 Serratia plymuthica NBRC 102599 | reverse complement strand
CGAACCCTCGATACACTTACGCGTATACACACTTTCCAGGCGTGCTCCTTCAGCCACTCAGACACCTCACCGTATTTTTTCGTTGCGTACTCTCTGGTGCAACGGGGCGCTACTATAGGGAGTGGGGGCGAGCCGGTCAAGCAGAATTTCTGCGTTTCGGCGCGTCCGCTCACGTGCTGCTCAGTTTGTCGAAAACTGCGGCGAACCCTGTGGATCCTTAGGCCTGCTGGCGTATTCCCTGTGTTGCAGACAAAAAAAAGCCTGGACGCGAATCCAGGCTTTCTCTTTAGAATATGGCGGTGAGAGAGGGGTTCGAACCCTCGATACACTTACGCGTATACACACTTTCCAGGCGTGCTCCTTCAGCCACTCAGACACCTCACCGTTTTGTAGCATCGCTAACGCATTGCGCTGTCGACGGGCGCTAATGTAGGAGAATCTGATCTCAGCGTCAACCCTCTTGTGACATAACAATGACTGTTTAGCTAAAGTTGCAGCAATTTGCTGATTTCCCGAGCGATAAACCGCTGCCCAATGCGTACCCGAGGGATAGTAACGATGCTAAATTATCTCACAGACTAATGTTTGAGTGTATTGGTATACAACAGCTCAATATACCAGCAGAGAAGTCTTGGGCTGTGCTGTTATATGCATTAATACTGGATTATTAGTCATATGTGTCGCTAAATAGATCGCTGCTGACGCGGAGGATTTGGCAAGGAATATCACACCGCCGCGCAGGTTGCCGGGCCGTACGCCAGCGATAACGCAGACAGGGACTGATCAATTAAAATAACGGACTCGACGAATTTCAACGGGCAGCCAGCGGCGCTGCGGCTTGAAATACGACGGGCATCATGCAGCAGAGGTTCACTTTGACTCCATCGGACTCCATGCCGGCGGCGCATCAGCGTCACGCCATCCCCCCGGGCGCCGGGGCACTGTTTTTTATCCAAATCTTCGCCACGTTGGGTTTTGCCGTGCTGTACTCCACGCTGGTGCTCTACGCCACCAAACGCCTGGGCTTCAGCGAGGGCAGTGCAAACGCCATGATGGGTGTGTTCGGCGCCTTCAACTATGGGCTGCATATGTTCGGCGGCTACCTGGGCGGGCGCTTTCTGAGTAACCGCAACCTGTTCGTACTGGGTATGGTGCTGCAGGTGATCGGCTGCGCGCTGATTGCTGTGGCGGGCGTTTGGGGCCTGTACTGGGGGCTGGCGATGTTCCTGACCGGCAGCGGGCTGAACGTCACCTGCATCAATATGATGCTCACCCAGCGCTTCAAGCCGGATGACGATCGGCGCGAATCGGCGTTTTTGTGGAACTACGCCGGGATGAACCTTGGCTTCTTCGTCGGTTTTACCGTGGCCGGCTATTTCCAGTTGAGCGAAAACTACCGCGCACTGTTCCTGTTTGCCACGTTGGGCAATGCGGCGGCGATTATCGTCGCCGTCAGCCGTTGGCGCATTCTGGCCGATCTCAACACGCCGTTGCATGACGCCAGCCGCGCGCAATACCGCTGGCGTATGCTGGTCGGGCTGGCAGTATTGGTGGCGCTGGTGCCCATTATCCGGGTGATGCTGACCCATGCGGAATTCAGCGGCCACTTTGTGATTGGCCTCGGCGTACTGATTTTCCTGATGCTGTGCGTGGTCACACTGCGTCACCACCCGCGCACAGAGCGCCGTCGCATGGTGGCCTATCTGATTCTGGCGCTGGGTTCATTGGTATTCTGGGCGCTGTACCAGTTGGCGCCTATGGGGCTGATGCTGTTCTCCGAGCACAATATCAACCTGAACGTCTACGGTATTCAGGTCGCTCCGCAGTGGATCCAGAATATCAACACGTTGGTGATCGTCGTGGGCGGGCCGCTGATGGCCTGGTGGTTTAACCGCTTGCGAGCCCGTGGCTGCAATATCGATATCCCGTTGCAATTCTCCGGCTCGTTGTTTTGCATCGGGTTGGGCATGCTGGTGTTGCCGTTGGGCATCAGCCTGGCCGGCGGCGACGGGCTGGTGGCGTTTAAATGGATTGCAATCAGCTACATACTGCAAAGCATTGGCGAACTGATGATCTCCCCGATCGGCTACGCGATGATCGGCAAGCTGGCGCCACCGCGTTATCAGGGCGTCATGATGGGCTGCTGGATGATGGTCACCGGCGTCGCTTCGGTGTTGGCGGGCTATGTCTCCGGCCTGATGCCAGAAAACAGCGGCAGCACTCCGGCTCTGACCAACCCCGGCTACAGCGAAATATTCAGTGCGCTGGGCTGGGGGGCTACGGGCGTTGGCGTGGTGATGTTGATCCTAATCCCGCTGTTGCGCCGGCTGATAAGGCACGACGCCCGCGTCGCAGCCTGAGATCTCTGCAGGATAAAAAAAGCAGCCCCACTGGTCGGGGCTGTTTGCGTTTTTGGCTTTAGCGCTTGCATCTGTCGGCGAATCGCGGAAATCTGGATGAAAATGCATAAAAAACAGACGGAGTCTGACCGATGAACATCATTTATTACCACCCCTTATTTAACGCCCAGGATTGGTTGGCAGGCATCAAACAGCGTCTGCCGCAGGCCAACGTTCGCGAATGGCAACCCGGCGACGATCGCCCAGCGGATTATGCGCTGGCGTGGCGTCCGCCGCAGGAGATGCTGGCTAACCGCCGGCAACTGAAAGGGGTGTTCGCCCTGGGAGCGGGCGTCGATGCCATTCTCGAGCAAGAGCGCCAACATCCCGGCACGTTACCGGCGGGCGTCCCGCTGCTGCGCCTGGAAGATACCGGCATGGCGCAACAGATGCAGGAATATGCGTTGAGCTACGTGTTGCGTTACTTCCGTCGTTTCGACGAGTATCAATTGCTGCAACAGCAGCAAAAATGGCAACCGCTCGATCCCCATCAACAGGATAATTTCACCATTGGCATCCTCGGGGCAGGCGTTCTGGGGAAAAGCGTGGCGCAAAAGCTGGTGGAGTTCGGTTTTAACGTACGCTGCTGGAGCCGCAGCCCCAAGCAGATCGATGGCGTTGAGAGTTTTGCCGGCGCAGAGCAGTGCACCGCGTTTCTCGAGGGCACTCGGTTGCTGATCAACTTGCTGCCGAACACGCCGGCAACCGCCGCTATCCTCAATCGCCATCTGTTCGCGCATTTGGTGCCGGGAGCCTATCTGATCAACATCGCCCGCGGCGCGCATCTGGTTGAGGACGATCTCTTGCAGGCACTGGATCAGGGGCAGATTGCCGCCGCCACCCTGGATGTGTTCGTCAACGAGCCGCTGCCGCAGGCACACCCGTTCTGGCGTCATCCGCGTGTCACCATTACCCCGCATATTGCTGCCATCACCTTGCCGGAACAGGCGATGGACCAGATAGCCGCCAACATCCGCACTTTAGAGGCCGGGCAAACGCCTGCAGGGGTGGTGGATGTGCAACTTGGTTACTGACCTTTCGGTGACTCACCTGCTAAGCTAATAAGAAACCCGGCCTGCCGCCGTCCCTTTGGCAGGCCGCCAGAAGGAGAAATAATGTACCCTGTTGATTTGCATATGCACACCGTTGCCAGTACCCACGCCTACAGTACGCTGCATGATTACATCGTCGAAGCCCATCAAAAGGGCATCAAACTGTTCGCCATCACCGATCACGGCCCGGATATGGCTGATGCTCCGCATTACTGGCACTTTATGAACATGCGCGTCTGGCCACGTCTGGTGGATGGCGTAGGGATCCTGCGAGGTATCGAGGCCAACATCAAAAACCTGCAGGGCGATATCGACTGCACCGGGCCGATGTTGAACGAAGTCGACGTGATTATCGCCGGTTTCCACGAGCCCGTATTTGCGCCGCAGGACAAGACGGCCAATACCGAAGCGATGATCGCCGCGATGGCGCAAGGGGATGTGCACATTATCAGCCATCCCGGCAACCCAAGGTATCCGATCGACATCGCAGCGGTCGCCGCAGCGGCCGCGAAGTATGAAGTGGCGCTGGAGCTGAATAACTCGTCATTCACCCATTCACGCAAGGGCAGCGAGGACAATTGCCGGGCGATTGCCGCTGCGGTGCGTGATGCAGGCGGTTGGCTGGCACTGGGGTCGGATTCACATATCGCTTTCTCACTCGGCGGCTTCGAGCACTGTGAACGCATCATCGCTGAAGTGGAATTTCCGCAGGAACGGATCCTCAACGTCAGCCCACGGCGCCTGCTGGACTTTCTCGAGCGGCGCGGCAAGCCGGCGATTGCGGAATTGGCCGATTTGTGACATCGTCCCGGCAAATTTTCCGTATTGTATAAGGCATTATCATGAATGAATTTTCCGTTGTTTGCCGCGTGCTGGGTACGCTGTTTTACCGTCAGCCGCAAGATCCGTTGTTGGTGCCGCTGTTCACGCTGATTAAAGAGGGCAAGCTGCAGCAACACTGGCCGCTGGAGCAGGACGAACTGCTGACGCGCTTGCAGCAGGGATGCGATGTGAACCTGCTTTCCGCCGATTTCAACGCGATGTTTGTCGGCAGCGAATGCAGCGTGTCGCCGTTCCGTTCCGCTTATGTGGAAGGGGCAACGGAGGCGGAAGTTCGCACTTTCCTGCAGCAACGCGGCATGCCGCTTGGCGAAGCGCCGGCCGATCACTTCGGTTCCCTGTTGCTGGCTGCCTCCTGGCTGGAAGATCAATCGCAGGAAGACGAAGTGCAGGCGCAAATCACCCTGTTTGACGAGTACTTGCTGCCTTGGTGCGGCCGTTTCCTCGGTAAAGTGGAGGCGCACGCCACCACCGGTTTTTACCGTACGCTGGCGCTGCTGGCCCGTGAGTCGATTCAGGCGATGCGTGACGAACTGGCGGAATATGAGCAGGACGAAGAACAGCCGGGCGAAGAAGGCTGAAGCACTAAAAATGGCGGGCCTGCGTGGCCCGTTATCGTTTTCTCTGCGCTAAACACAGGTTTTCATCCCCCATACGTAAGTTGACAAAAAATCCCCTAATCTGACGGTTCATCGGCGGTTGGCTTTTCCGTGCCTGCGCGCCTCGTTTCCTCACGCAAAGGGTAGAGCATGAAAAATAACTGGATGCAGCAGATTCAATCGATGATTGGGCAAAAGGCCGGTTCCATCGGTGGGGCGGAAGGCATTGGCAAACTGCTGGCCCCGACCGCATTGGGGGGCCTGGTGGGCGTTTTGCTGGCGAACAAATCTTCGCGCAAGCTGGTGGGCAAGTTCGGTAAAAACGCCTTGATTATCGGCGGCAGCGCGGCCGTTGGCGCGGTGTTGTGGAATAAATACAAGCAGCGGGTAAAAGAAACCCATCAGGACGAACCGCAGTTTGGCTTGCAAACTACACCGGTGGATCTGCGCGCCAAACGGTTGGTGCAGGCGCTGGTGTTTGCCGCCAAGAGCGACGGCCATATCGATGCGGAAGAAAAACGCGCCATCGACCACAGCCTGGAACAGCTGCAGGTGGGCGAGGAAGCGCAAAAATGGGTGCAGGAGGCGATCGACCAACCCTTAAACCCGGATCTGATCGCCCAGAGCGTGAAAAACGAAGACGAGGCGCTTGAGGTGTATTACCTGAGCTGCATGGTGATCGACGTCGATCACTTTATGGAACGCGGCTATCTCGATGCGCTGGCGCAGTCGTTGAAGATCCCTGCGGACGTCAAGCAGGGCATTGAAAACGACGTCAACGAGAAAAAACGCGAGCTGGCGTAGCGCCGCTTGGCAAGCCGGGGGGAATCGTGTCACTCTTGCCTTAATCAAGGTAAGCGGATGATTTAGCAATGATGACACCCCCTAAGGCAGAAAAACGACCTTATCCCATCACCATCCACGGCGATACGCGCGTGGATGACTACTATTGGCTGCGCGACGACGAGCGGGCAGACCCTCAAGTGCTGGACTATCTGCAGGCGGAAAACGCCTTTACCGATGCGATGCTGAAACCGCAGCAGGCGTTGCGTGAGACGCTGTATGAAGAGATGGTGGCGCGTATCCCCCAGCAGGAGCACTCGGTGCCTTATGTCAGGCACGGTTACCGTTATCAAACCCGTTTCGAGCCGGGCAACGAATACGCGATTTATGTTCGTCAGCCACAGGCGGAAAGTGAACGCTGGGATACGCTGATCGACGGCAATCAGCGCGCCGAAAAACGCGAGTTTTACACTCTGGGCGGTTTGGAAGTCAGCCCCGACAACCAGAAACTGGCGGTAGCGGAGGATTTCCTGTCACGCCGGCAGTATGACATTCGCTTTAAAAATCTGAACGACGACAGTTGGGCCGACGAAGTGCTGGAAAACACCTCCGGCAGCTTCGAATGGGCGAACGACTCCGCCACCGTTTATTACGTGCGTAAACATGCCAAAACGCTGCTGCCCTATCAGGTGTATCGCCACGTGGTGGGCACAGATCCGCAGCACGACCAACTGATCTACGAAGAGCTGGACGACACCTTCTACGTCGGGCTGGAAAAAACCACCTCCGAACGCTTTATCCTGATCCACCTGAGCAGCACCACCACTTCGGAGATTTTGCTGTTGGACGCCGATCGCGCCGACAGCACGCCGCAGATGTTTGTGCCGCGCCGCAAGGATCATGAATACGGCATCGATCACTACCATCAGCATTTCTATATCCGCTCCAACAAGGACGGCAAGAACTTCGGTCTGTATCAGAGCGAGCAGGCGGATGAAGCGCAGTGGCAGGAGCTTATCGCTCCGCGTATCGAGGTGATGCTTGAAGGCTTCAGCCTGTTCCGTGACTGGCTGGTGGTGGAGGAGCGCAGCGAAGGCCTGACCCAACTGCGCCAGATCCACTGGCAGAGCGGCGAAGTGAAACGCATCGCTTTTGACGATCCGACCTATACCACCTGGCTGGCCTACAATCCTGAGCCGGAAACAGAATTGCTGCGCTACGGCTACTCTTCGATGACCACCCCGACCACGCTGTATGAGCTTAATCTCGACAGCGGCGAGCGCGTGATGCTCAAGCAGCAGGAAGTGAAAAACTTCACGCCGGAAAATTACCGCAGCGAGCGGGTATGGGTGAAAGCACGGGATGGCGTCGAGGTGCCGGTCTCGCTGGTTTATCGCCAGGATCGTTTCATCCGGGGCAGCAATCCGTTGATGGTTTATGGCTACGGCTCTTACGGCAGCAGCATGGATCCGGCCTTCAGCGCCAGCCGCTTGAGCCTGCTGGATCGCGGTTTTGTCTTCGTCCTGGCGCACATTCGCGGTGGCGGCGAGCTGGGGCAGCTGTGGTATGAGGACGGCAAGCTGTTCAAGAAGCAAAATACTTTCAACGATTTTATCGACGTGACAGAAACGCTGATCGCGCAGGGCTATGGCGACGCCAAACGCGTCTTCGCCATGGGCGGCAGCGCCGGCGGTCTGTTGATGGGGGCGGTGATCAATCAGGCGCCGCAGTTGTTTAACGGCATCGTGGCGCAGGTGCCTTTTGTCGACGTGGTCACCACCATGCTGGATGAGTCTATTCCGCTGACCACCGGCGAATACGACGAATGGGGCAACCCGAACGAGCCGGCGTATTACGACTACATTAAACAATACAGCCCGTACGATCAGGTGAAAGCGCAAGATTACCCGCACATGCTGGTGACCACCGGGCTGCACGATTCGCAGGTACAGTACTGGGAACCGGCCAAGTGGGTGGCGAAGCTGCGCGAGTTGAAAACCGACGATCGTCAGCTGCTGCTGTATACCGATATGGATTCCGGCCACGGCGGCAAGTCCGGGCGTTTCAAAGCCTATGAGGATATTGCGCTGGAGTACGCCTTTATTCTGGCGCTGGCGGAGTAATTTGCAGGCGGGCGGCGATTGCTGCCCGCTTTTTTAGCCGAACAGATAGTATTTCAACGTATGCCTCATGTCCGGGCTGAGATCCTCGATGGACTTCAACATCCAGCGCAGATAGCCGGGATCTTCCTGCGCAATGCGATCAATTTCCTGCCCGCGATACTTGCCGAATTTGAATTTCTTCAGCAGCACCGGCTGTTCGGTGATTTGCGCCATTTGTTCCGGCGTCCACCCTGAATCTTTGACGATGCGTTGCAGCAGCGCAGCGGTTACGTAGCAATCGTACAGCGCCCGATGCGGGTACAGCGTGGTGTCTTGCGGCAGTTGCACCTCCAGATTCAACGCATAGCGCAGATACTGATTGCCGTATTTGATGTCCGGGTACAGGGTGCGCGCCAGTTTCATGGTGCATATCCAGGCACCGCGCATTTCCGGCAGCACGCCGCGATCAAACGCTGCGTTGTGCGCCACATAGTAAGGGCTGCCCAGATAGCGGCCGATCGCCACCGCGATGCGCGGCTTACCCTCGACCATCTGTTCGGTGATGTGATGGATAGCCATCGCATCAATGCTGATGGGCCGATCGGGGCTGACCAAGTCGCTCATCGGATTGGCGATGTGGCCGTCGATCAGATCGATGGAGGCGACTTCCACCACACCGCCGTCCAGCCCGCAGGTTTCAGTGTCTATTACGCGTAAAATCATGGTTTCCTCAGGGGCAACAGCACTGCGTTAGCTTAACCGGCAGTAGCGCCCGTGCCAACCGTTGGGGCGGTTTGAGCAATTTCAGACAACAAAAAACCCGCCTCGGCGGGTTTAATTACGGTTAGAAGTTCGCTTACTCGCCGGACGTTTGCCCTTTTTTGGCGCGTTTGCCTGCGCGTTTCTCAGCAGGGGTTTTCAACGGCTTCTTCTTCGCATTTTTCTTGCTATCCATTCCCTTACTCATGTTGGCCTCTCAGTTACCTATGGGTGGGTGGTTTGCTAAGCCATTAACCACCTTACACCGGTTGGTTGCAAGCATGAAAACGTATGTTTTAGTCAATCGCTTGTTAAGCGTGAGTATTTTGTTTTTTGTGAAAGGCTGCTTAATTGGTTTGATATGTTATAATATAACAAATAAATTATCGCGGGAGAGCGCAATGACCGTCGTTTCCTTGTTAAACCCACAGCAGCTCTTGGCCATGCCGGAGTCTGATTATATGAACCCGGCACAGCAGGCGTTTTTTCACCAACGCCTGCTGGAGGAGCAGCAAAAATTGCTGCTGCACATCGATGCGTTGAAACTCGACATCGACGGCGGTGAAGTCTCCGGCGACGAAGCGGATAAAGCCGCGCGTGAAGAAGACCTGCGATTGCTGTTCCGCCAGTTGGACCGCGAAAGCCGCTTGTTGCCGAAAATCGCTGCGGCGTTGTCGCGGCTTCATAACGGAGAGTTCGGCTATTGCCTTGAAACAGGGGAGCCCATTGGCCTGCCGCGTCTGTTACTGCGGCCCACGGCGGAACTGGGCATCGAGGCGAAAACCGCTCAGGAAATGCGTGAGCCGCACTTGCGCAAAAGAGGCTGACCCGCGCGCTGGTTATGCCCGTTTGGGCTGACCCGGCCGGTATTTTGCGGTCATTTTAAGCAAACGCACGCTAACTTGCCGGGGAGTGTGGGAGTTTTCAGGTTTTACCGTTGACCTGATGGGCCGCTTCGGCTTTTATGAGGGTATGACCACAGAAACGGAAGCGCCATGGAACAATTACGAGGTTTGTACCCGCCGTTAGCAGCGTATGACAGCGGTTGGCTGGACACAGGGGATGGCCACCGGATCTACTGGGAACTGAGCGGTAACCCGAAGGGTAAGCCGGCAGTCTTTATTCATGGCGGACCGGGCGGGGGGATCTCATCCTATCACCGCCAACTGTTCGATCCGCAGCGCTACAAGGTGATGCTGTTCGATCAGCGCGGCTGCGGACGCTCCAAACCGCACGCCAGCCTGGACAACAACACCACCTGGCATCTGGTGCAGGACATTGAACGCCTGCGCGAAATGGCCGGCGTGGAGCAATGGCTGGTGTTCGGCGGCTCATGGGGATCGACGCTGGCGTTGGCCTATGCGCAAACCCATCCGCAGCGCGTTAGCGAAATGGTGTTGCGCGGCATCTTCACGTTGCGTAAGCAGGAATTGAGCTGGTATTACCAGGACGGCGCTTCGCGCTTCTTCCCGGAGAAATGGGAGCGCGTGCTGTCGATTCTTTCAGAGGAAGAGCGTAAGGACGTGATCGCGGCCTACCGCCAGCGCCTGACCTCAAAGGATCTGCAAGTGCAGCTTGAAGCGGCGAAGTTGTGGAGCGTGTGGGAAGGGGAGACGGTAACGCTGTTGCCAAGCACCGAGTCCGCTTCCTTTGGTGAGGATGACTTTGCGCTGGCGTTCGCCCGCATCGAAAACCACTACTTTACCCATCTGGGCTTTCTGGACAGCGACGATCAGCTGCTGAGCAACGTTCCGTTGATTCGCCATATCCCGGCGGTGATCATCCACGGCCGCTACGATATGGCTTGCCAGGTGCAAAACGCCTGGGATCTGGCGAAGGTCTGGCCGGAGGCGGAGCTGCATATCGTCGAGGGTGCAGGGCACTCCTTCGATGAACCGGGTATCCTGCATCAGCTGATGCTGGCCACCGACAGATTTGCCGCAAAGTGATGCAAAACCCGCCATGACGGCGGGTTTTTTACTTGGATTTCGGCTCGTACGGCAGACGCGAATACTTGTGTGATTCGACGCGATAGAACGCCACGCGTTCGCGGAAATAGTCGCGCAGGTGCGCCGGCTGTTCGCGTTCAACCATTTCCGGGATCACCGGCATGTTATAGCGTTCTTTAAACGCCACGCCGGAAGCCGCGAGATCAACGTTCACCTTGTCCATCTCTTCTTTGGAAAGCTCTGCCAGATTGTAACCCACCGTATTCTCCTTACTGTCACCGCATTGGATCAGCGCAGAAGGTAATGCACCCGGCGGCGCTTGGCAAGCCTGAAGCGCAAGGTGAGCAGGGCAGCGGGAATAACGCCAGCCATCAGCGTTTATTTATTATGCCGAAGGTAATGCAATCTATTTGTTTTATTAAATAAGAATGATTCGTTTTTGAGATAAATGTACAGATGAAAATAGTTATCATAATAATTTAGATGAATAATTAATATTTAATTTAACGTATTGATTTTTAATTGATTAAAAATTAAATGACGCATGATGTAAATCAGGTGTTTTTATTTTGTTCTTACCAAGGCATAATGCGGAAAAATTAAATCGATACCTGCAAAATAAAAGGGATAATTATGCTGACGCAAGAAATGACCAAAAAGCTGAATGAGCAACTGAATCTGGAATTTTATTCCGCCAACATGTACCTGCAAATGAGCGCATGGTGCAGCGATAAAGGCTTTGAAGGCGCGGCCGCATTTCTTAAAGAGCATTCTCAGGAAGAGATGCAGCACATGCAACGTCTGTTCGATTATCTGAGCGATACCGGCTCCTTGCCGCTGCTGGGCACCATTGCCGCGCCGCCGGTTGAGTTCGAATCCCTGGCGGACGTGTTTCAACAGACTTACGAACATGAGCAACTGATTACCCGCCAGATCAACGAGCTGGCGCATGCGGCAATGACCGCTCATGACTACTCTACCTTCAACTTCCTGCAGTGGTATGTCGCTGAGCAGCACGAAGAAGAGAAACTGTTCAAATCCGTGCTGGATAAACTGGCGCTGGTGGGCAACAGCGGCAAGGCTCTGTTCTTCATCGATAAAGATCTGAAGAAAATGGGTGCGGCCGGTGAAAACGGCAACGGCCAGGGTTAAATCTGCGCTGAATAACCGCGCGTCGGGCTTTGCCTGGTGCGCGGTTTTTTTATGCCCTGCATTTAGCATGGTTTAGCAGCGATACGTGCTGCCAGATCGCAGAATGCCAGCGTTCTGCTCGACTTACGGATCGAGTCTCGTTATCATTTAATACGATACGCTACAGGGAGGGTAGAGAGTCAAAACAGCGGGTTAGCCGTTATTCCCGTTCTTCTGTTTACCCGTGGCGCAATCATCTGCGGTGGGTTCCGGCTGCCGGCCTTAACCCTTATCACCCTCGATTATTGCTTTAAGGGATATCACTGTGATCGGTAAAATTCGTTCTTCGTATCGCCTGCTTTCTACTATTTTTGTGTTGTTTGTCGGGCTATCCTCGCAGCAGGCGCTGGCGCATGCCCATTTGAAAGTGCAGACGCCGGCGGAAGATGCCATCGTCAGCCCGGCACCGAAGGTGCTGACGCTCAATTTCTCCGAAGGTATTGAGCCTAACTTCAGCGGCGTGAAAATTACCGGCCCGAACGATGCCAAAGTGAAAACCGGTAAATTGCAGCTCGACGCGAACAACAACACCCAGATCAATTTGCCTATCGAAGACGATCTGGCTGCCGGCAAATATAACGTTAGCTGGCATGTGGTTTCGGTCGACGGCCATAAAACCAAAGGCCAGTACAGCTTCACCGTCAACTAAGCCATGAGTCTGGCGGCCCTGTTTGTTCTGTGTCGCTTTGTGCACTTTGCGGCGGTGATGCTGATGTTTGGCAGCAGCCTGTTCACCGCCTTATTGTCGCCGCAGCGCCTTTCCCCGTATCTCTCCCGTGACGTGCGTCCTCTGCTGGTTTCCAGCACCTGGCTTGCCGGGCTTTCTGCCGTGGCGTTGCTGGCGATTCAGGCCGGGCAGATGGGGGATGGCTGGGCCGATACCTGGCAACCCGGTGTTTGGTGGGCGGTGCTGGGCACCACCTTCGGCGAGGTCTGGCGCTGGCATTTGGGGATGTCGCTGCTGGCGTTGTTAAGCCTGTGGCTGCCGGAGCAACGCCGTACACCGCTGTTGGCGCTGCTCTCCACGTTGCTGCTGGTCAGCATGGCGTTTATCGGTCATGCGGCAATGCATGGGGGCGCACTCGGCGCGCTGCACCGTTTTAACCATGCGCTGCACCTGGTGGCCGCCGGTTACTGGTTTGGCAGCCTGCTGCCGCTGTTGACCTGCCTGCGCTATCTTGCTCAACCGCAGTGGCGCAGCGACGCGGTGATCACCTTGATACGTTTCTCGCGCTGGGGGCACCTGGCGGTGGCGTTGGTTATCTTGACCGGCATAATTAACAGCTTGATTATTCTCGGCAACTGGCCGCTGGATGTGGCTTCGCCATATCAGCGCCTGTTGTTGTTCAAAACTGCGCTAGTGGCGCTGATGGTCATGGTGGCGCTGGCCAACCGTTACGCCATCGTACCGGCGATGAGCAGCGTACCCAGGCTGGCACAGCGCGGGTTGATGCTGGCCTGCTGGATTGAGGTTGTGCTGGGCGCATGCGTACTGCTGCTGGTCAGTTTATTTGCAACCTATGCGCCGGTGTAATATTGCGGCTTGCCGGATGCCTATAAACTGCGGGAAAATTGAATCAAATAGCAACCTTAAGGCCATAACATGAAATCGGTATTACTTGGCATCACGCTGCTGGCCGCCGCGACCGGCGCGCTGGCGGCAGACCAACTGGTTAACATCACCAAGCTGGAATACGGCAAGCAGTGGGCGTTCACCAAAGAAGAAGTGACGTTGCAATGCCGCAGCGGCGGCGCGCTATTTGTACTTAACAACAGCACGCTGATGCAATACCCGCTTAACGCCGCAGCAGAAGCGCAGGTGAAAGCAGGGCAGCAGCGCGCCCAGCCGCTGGATGTGATCCTGCTGGATGACGCTGCCAATCCCGGCAAAAAAATGAGCATAGAGCCATATCGTGAGCGCGCCGAGAAGCTGTGCGCGAACTAATGGCTTGCTCCACAATGGCTTAGCCAGAGGTTAATCGGTGCTGAGAAATTGCGCGGAATTAATTTCAAAACGTAACTGTCACCACCCGTGTGCGAGGCTGGCAAAACTAGCGCGGTAAGCTACTCTTAAAGTGCATGGCTGAACAAGCCCTGCACAAAATGCCAACTTTTAGCGCACGGCTCTCTCCCAAGAGCCATTTCCCTAGACCGAATATAGGAATCGTATTCGGTCTTTTTTTATGCTATTGATTTTAAAGGATTTATTTTTAATTGTCCGAATTATGTCCGAATTTTGATATTCGGTCTTTTACAGCATTACGTATTCTTTCCCGCGCGTATCGACGTATTTTTTCCGTCATCATTTCGGATTTGTGCCCCAGTAATTTCTGTGCAAAATCCTTCCCTTTTTCCTTCTTATATAACCGCCCGGCCAGGCTTCGGATCTCGTGGAACGTCGGCGGATTTTCTTCAAACTCCAGCCCAGAAGCTTTTCGCGTTACCACAAATTTTTTAGTCAGTCTGTTTGGGGGCAGAGATCCGTCAGGGCTGTTTTTTCTGATACCGGCACTGAGCATGGAATTGGTTGTGCTGGCCAGCCGATAGCGGTCGATCACAGTGCCAAGTCTCTAATGATAGGTATCAGACGAAGGCACATTGCGGATCAAACCGAAAATCGTCTCGCGGCTATATTTTCAAAATCAACATCGCCAAAGGAAGTATGCCGGACGCGCTGCCCCGCCGCGCAGGTAAAGATGGTGGTCGAGAGGCATTTGGAGTGATTATTTTATTTACGAGTATTCATAGGGCGTTGTTAGGGGAGATGAGTCTCCCCCAGCTACCGTTTTCATACTGGTGAGCGCATGGCAATTGACTTCACCTTTCCGTATTTACGGAAGGGAACCTCTATAAATCTATAGTTAAGTTCACTAAATATAAGTGTTAGTGCCAAAAACAAAGAAATATAAATCAGCTCCATGTATAAACTAAAATCAGTGTGTTCGTTGAAGAAAATGCTTTTGACTACGCTTATCATTACAATGTGGGTAAGGTAAATGGAGTATGATCGTGAACCTATGTAGTCGCAAATTTTCCTGATTACCATGTTTGATGAAAAAACATTTATGTTTATGCTTGCGATAAGCACAAAAATACCAGAGAATAAAGCGGTTAGTCCAACAGAAAAGAACACAATAGGTTTCGGGCTTGTAAGTATCGCCAATAAAATAGTCAGCGTGATAAATATGAAAAATGGGTGATTTACTCTTCCATTTAATGATTTTATCGTTTCGCTATTTATTATTCTTGTGTTTAAAACCGCTATAGTAACACCAAGTGCAATTGCATCAGTCCTTAATGCCCACATGAATGGGGTGGATGTATTTAGAGTTCTCGGTAAGAAAAACTGGGCAATAAAAACAACAATAAAAAAGTAAATTAACTTACGCGGCATTAAAATGCTATCACCGGGAGCAGGAAGTAAAACTGATTTTCTAAAGATAGGCTCCAGTAAATCCAAAGATCACCACAAATACCCAGCGGCCTGCATTCTGAAAAGTAAAAGTTAGAGGTTTGTGTTACAGCAGCAAAAGCTGACTTATATAAAACCTCAATAGGAAGAAATGCGCCATTCCCACCCCAGAGTATTGATAAAACGACAGAAATGGAAATCCAAAGAAATGCGGATGGAATGAGTCTCCAAAATCGTCTTACCCAAAAAGGGAGAGAAAAATTTAAGAATGAAGAAAGGGTTCTATCCTTGGGTATTTGGTCAAGTATCGACTTTGTTATAATGAATCCAGATACACAGAAAAATAAGTCAACTCCGCTCCCGAATCTTGATATGTCCAATAGTTTCCAGTATGCGGATTCTGGGGAAAGTCATGCGGCAATATGCGCCAAAATAACAAATGTAATAGCCAGTGTTCTGAGAAATTCAATGTCATGGTTTTTGTTGTCATTCATGTATTTTAAAACTCGCACTCATTAATTAAAAATATTTGGCATTTTAACATACACGCACAAATCAATCACCTACCAACCGAAATGTCGGAGAGTTATTCATGTCATCTGAAGATTGCCAGTTGATGGTGTCGTCGGTACGGACGTTGTGTTTCCCATTCGTAGCACACAACAGACCACCGACGAAGCAAAGAGCTGCCTGTCAGCATACTGCTGATGAGTCAGATGCGATTTTGGTATTACGACTCGGGATGTTATGTAAAATAATGCCGGGATGGATTCCGGCTATTTTCCAAAAATGCCTTTCGTTATCGATCAGTGCTGGCTTCGACTGTATCCGTACCGCGCTTTAGAATACGTGGACGGGTCGTGCGAGTTTGAGGGCTAACCGGTGATTTGATGACCGGCCGTTAATGTCTTTTTATGTCGAATTTTTTCCGAATCGTTCCGAGAATTCTGCCAACCAACTTTACCCCGCAATTGATAGCGGGGTTTAAAGATGGGTAGAGTAGTCTGATAACTATGGCTTATCTTTGACTAGTAACTTCGGTATTTAGTAAGGATAATAATTCGGCTATAAATTTTTTCGGTGCCTCTAGCATTGGGCTATGTCCGCAATTTTTGATTACAGTCATACTGACGTTTTTTAATTGTTGCGATAGCGTAACCCATGGCTCCATGGGAGTTATCATATCATGTTCCCCCCAAATAAAGTGGGTGGGCGTGGCCATTTTATTAAGAGTGTCTGGGATATCATACTTTCTACTGAATGATAACCATCTTACGATGTTTTTATGAATCTGTTCATCACTGAAAAGATGAGAAATCTCATCTATTCCACGTTGTGGCACTTTGCTTTTATCAAAATAAACATTGCTCATCAAAGAACGAGCATATTTAGTATCGCCCGTACGCAGTTCACTTAATGATACGCCGGCATCCGCTTCAATCTGGCCTGGCGCTCCACTCATAAGAAGGCCTTTAACCTGAGAGGGCGCGAGGGATGCGTAATGTAAAGCAATTAATGCACCCAATGAGTTATCCACTAAATAAGGTGCTTCATTACAAGAGGCGATCAGATGATCCAGCGAGTCTTTCGCCTTTTTATAGTCACTACCAAAAGTTACAGATATTGATTCATTGAATACTATAGGACCATATCTATGGTCAATCATACCCTCAACAACTGATTTCCATATCCAATCCCCGGAAAATAACCCAGGCGGAAATAATCGGATGACCAGAGCCAGTCTTGGTACATAACATGATAATTGTTTCCTTTTGCGATTTTTTAAGTTTTTTTCCTAAGCGTGAAGGTGCCTACTACCGTTTAATAAAAGGTAACAATTATGATTATCTTGGCTTTGTATTTGATCCACTGATCTTTTTTGATGATGCATCGATATTAATAACCATACAGTGTTACTTGGCGAAAAATATTGCTCTGCAATAGATATGATTATTACGATAATTGTATTTTTGATTGAATATTTTTTTGTGGTATTTTTTCAGTTTATGATTAATAGCCTGGTTTGTTTATTTGGGGATTTCGACGCTATCAATATTCATGATCTTTTAATTAAGGTGTGTCGCCAAGGGCACATCGCCAGTCGTGTGATATCCCGAAAATAAGTTGATAAAGTCCGCTCGCTGTATATGGATACAGTGATAATGACAAAGGAACCAAAATGACAAACCTGATTATTGATGAGCATAACGGTGTGACACTAACTCCGGAGCAGGCAAAAGCGTTAACCAAGGTAGCGGTAGGGGGTGGGTTCGAAGGTGCCGTCCTTTTAAGTAAGTACCTGGGCCGTTTGCCGCTGCCGATTGATCCGGCGATTGTATACGACGAAGTGCTGCATTCAGCCGCAGCCTATTATTTGGCTATCTCCCTGGAGGGGCGTTGCTTCTCTGGCGTGGGGGTGCCGGTTGTTGCTCAAGATGGCGTCAGTTGGGCATTTAAATACTCGTTTGATATGGAGGAAAGTTATGGTGAAGAAATAACGACCCAACACTTTACGGTATCCTCTCCAAGCTAAGCACTCAAAAAAGCCCTGGCAAATTTGCCAGGGCTTTCTCGTTGCACTGGGTAATATCTTCCCTTTATAAACCTCATTGACTCCTTTGCCGACCTTAAGCATTATCGAGTGATGAAATATACCTTGCTCACCTCTACCACAACCACGACAACCGCCTTTTTCTGGCGGGCCGTAAGGGTGCGCGTGAGCTAAAAACGCAGTTCCCCAAAGCCCCGCCAGCAATGGCCGGGGTGTCTTTATGCTCCGTCCTGGTTGGTAACGACGGAGATTCACATGCAACAACATCATCACCGTACCGCACTTTTGATCATTGATATGCAGCTTGGCATGTACGAGGGCCCGGAGCCGCCTTATGAAGGCGAACGCGTTCTGACTAATATCAACGTGCTGATTGGTAGGGCGCGCGATGCGGGCTGCCCCATATTCTTTGTGCGCCATGCCGGGCCAGAAGGTTCACCGATCGCAGCAGGCAGTCATTTTTGGCAACTACACCCGCGTCTGGCAATCGATGCGGCAGTGGACAGGGTTATAGATAAAAACCGGCCCAGCTGTTTCTATCACACGGGGCTGGCCGAGCAGTTGAACGAAGGAGGCATAACCCGGTTAGCGATAATGGGAATGAAAACGCAATATTGCGTGGATACCGCTTGTCGGCAGGCGGGTGAGCTGGGATTTCAAACGCTACTGGTCGCCGATGCGCATACCTGTAGCGATACGCAGGCGCTGAGTGCCGAGGCGATAATCAGGCATCATAATCTGACTCTCTCGGGTCCTTTTGCCCAGTTGATACAAACTGCGGACGTGCAGTTCTGAAAAAACGGCGGGCCGGGGATTTCGGTTCGCCGATCAATTCGGAACACGCCGCTGGCCCCGGTAGCCGTAGCTTTGGTACTATCCCTCCCACCCAAACAGTCAATGGTGCATTACATTGAAAATCCAAGCGTTATTATTTGTTGCCGTCGCCGGTTTGGCTGGCTGCAGCCAAGAGGGAACCTCAGTGAATCAACCCAAGAAAAACAAGGGTGACCATACGGAAGTGTTACTGGTTAACAGTGCGCTGGTGGATTGCATGGGCGTCTCCCCAATGAAATGCATGCAGGTGCGTCATTCAATACAAGGGCAGTGGGAAATGTTTTATAGCCAGATTGAAGGTTTCAACTTTGAACCGGGCTACCGCTATCGCCTGAAGGTTAAGGTGACCCAGGCTGAAAACGTACCGGCCGATGCGTCCTCATTGCGCTATACGCTAGTTGAACAGTTGGAAAAGAAGAAGGTCTGATTACGCCCCGGCAGGTCAGGGCCGAAAATCCTGACCTGATGGCCGTGTACCCAGCTGGCAAGGTACTTTTCGCCGTAAACTCCCCAGGCCATCACGCTTTATGGTCTCCCTTTGTGGCCAGAGTTTACCGGGCGAGACTGGTCTGCTCACTGGGCTTGTTGCGATTCTGCAATGCGCCTGTCTTAAGTATATTGTGAAAATCAGGTATATTGTCCTTCGGTTTTTAGCTACCAAGACAAAATTACTATGATTATCAAACCTAAAATTCGTGGTTTTATCTGCACCACCGCTCATCCGGCAGGCTGTGAAGCCAACGTCCGCGAGCAAATTGCTTACGTTAAATCCCGTGGCGAACTGAAAAACGGGCCTAAAAAGGTGCTGGTGATTGGCGCCTCTACCGGTTACGGCCTGGCGTCACGTATCAATGCTGCGTTCGGCAGCGGTGCGGCCACCATCGGCGTATTTTTTGAAAAGCCGGGCAGCGAAGGCAAAACCGGTTCTGCCGGTTGGTACAACTCTGCCGGTTTTGATAAGGCAGCTAAAGAAGAAGGCCTGTACGCGAAAAGCATTAACGGCGACGCTTTCTCCAACGAATGCCGTCAGACCGTTATTGACCTGATCAAACAGGACCTGGGTCAGATCGACATGGTGGTTTACTCGCTGGCTTCCCCGGTGCGTAAAATGCCGGAAACCGGTGAAGTGGTGCGCTCGGCGCTGAAACCTATCGGCGAACCGTACAAATCCGTGGCGCTTGACACCAACAAAGACGTGCTGGTAGAAGCCGTGGTTGAACCTGCCAACGAGCAAGAAATTGCCGATACCGTCAAAGTGATGGGGGGCCAGGACTGGCAGCTGTGGATGGACGCGCTGGAGGAAGCCGGCGTGCTGGCAGACAACGTACAGGCTGTAGCTTATTCCTACATCGGTACCGATCTGACCTGGCCAATCTACTGGCACGGTACGCTGGGCAAAGCAAAAGAAGATCTGGATCGCGCGGCTCAGGCCATCGATCAGAAGCTGAAGGCCAAAGGCGGCGCCGCTTACGTTGCGGTGCTGAAGTCGGTAGTGACTCAGGCTTCCTCGGCCATTCCGGTAATGCCGTTGTACATCGCCATCGTCTTCAAAATCATGAAGGCTCAGGGGATCCACGAAGGTTGCATCGAGCAAATCCAACGTCTGTTCGCCACCAAACTTTACAGCGGTACCGCACCGGACACCGACGAGAAGCATCGTCTGCGTCTGGACGACTGGGAACTGCGTGACGACGTGCAGAACACCTGCCGTGAAATTTGGGCGCAGATCAACGACAACAACATCAATGAGCTGACCGATTACCAGGGCTACAAGGCCGAGTTCCTGCGCCTGTTCGGTTTTGGTCTGCAGGGCGTTGATTACGAAGCGGATCTCAGCGGTGAAGCGAAGTTCGACGTGATCGAACTGGTCTAAACCTAAACCTATCGAGCATTCGGAAAAAGCCGGGTTCCCCCGGCTTTTTTACGTCCATATCTGCCTGTTCCCGTCGCTACTCATCAGTCAACTTGATCGTTGACAGCAATAAGTTATCGTTTTACGATAACTTATTGCTGTTTTCCAAGGATGAACTTGTTATGGCTGCCGTGCCACGGATCCACCTTCCACTTTACGTACGTTGCTTGTGTTTGTTGATCATGGCGATGCTGATTATCAGCACCGGCGTGGAGATGTTTATGATTATCCAGGGCTGGGTGCAGGGCGAAGCGTTCAACAGCATTGTGGCCGCCTATCGCGACTACTACCCGGAGTTGAATGCCTACGCCATCCCGCAGCAGCGCTGGGCGATTTTCACCACCCTGTTGCTGGATATGTTCGCCTACGTGCCTTATTACAGCGCGCTGCTGTGCGGTGCCGGGCTGTTTTATCAGTTTTATCGCGGCAATGTCTGGCACCGCAACAATATGCTGTTGCTGCAGATCATCGGCATTTTACTGATTGTCGATGTACTGTTCCCTTCATTGGCCGGCATGTTGCAGGTGATGATACTGACCGCCAGTGAAAAAATGCTGTTAATAATTTATTATGGCGTCAACAGCGAGTCGGTACGCTCGTTGATCGTAGGCTGCGCAATCCTGGTGTTTAGCCGGGTATTCCTGGAAGCGTTGCGGCTGAATGAAGAACAGCTTTCTTTCGTGTGAGAATAGAGTGGCGATAATAGTAAGTCTTGATGTCATGTTAGCCAAAAGGAAGATGCGATCGAAGGAGCTTGCGGAGCAGGTGGGGATCACGGAGCAAAATTTATCGTTGCTGAAGAACGGTAAGGTGAAAGGTGTCAGGTTGGAGACGTTAGATAAAATCTGCCGTATTCTCGATTGCCAACCGGGCGATCTGCTGGCCTGGGAACCTGATAGCGAAGGCTGACGCGGCGGCGCATTTTGTGCGCCGCTCTCTCTTTGCTGAGTGTCATTGCCGTTGCGCTTGGCCGGTTTATTTGTTTGTTTTAAGTTAAATCACTCGCCACATTATTTAACAGTAATGCTTTTTGCCTTGGCATGTCCGCTGGGCGCATTCTGATTAATAAACTAAAAAAAGTGATTTTTTTATTTACCGTCACCGACGGTTAAGTCTATTTTAAGGAGAATATATGGCATTGCGTCATGGGATCCCCGCGCTGATAATATTGCTGAGTGGTTGTAGCGCTATTCATGCAGATTCATCTTATTCGTCCTGGGAGCCGCCCGTGCGGGCAACTCGGGAACAAAAACAACGCATCGGCAGCGGTGAATCAGCCTATTCCGTATTGAACGAAGGCTCTCCCAGTATCGGCGGAACCCTCGACTGGTCCCGGTTATGGGATCGCTAATCAGCATAAATATATTATGCCTGCGAATTATAAGTCTCATTACTGACCATTTAATTAAGGTTTATTATTGTTCGGTTAATGTGTTTTCTCTCGGTCAACGTTTATTTTAATGGCAAATAATGCCTCTTTTGATTTTATGGAAATGAGTGCCTGCATGGGGCTTATTACAGGAGTTTATTGTGGAAAAAGGCATTCCCGTTATTTTTATATTCTTATTGTTTCCCTGGAGCTACCCGGCCACTGCCGCCCGTTATGATCGGGAGCATGAAGGGGTCTCGCCTGTGTTGTTTCGCAAGAAACTGAAAGAAGTGGCCCACGGCCTGTGGGACGAAATGGGTAATGAAAAACAGCGGTCGCTGGTGGCGACGCCAAGCGAAGACAATATGCTGGCCCTGCGTAAAGGCTGCAAGACCCAGGGAAAAACTGCTTCTGCCACGGGTGAATCGTATCCGTCGGCCTTGCCACGCGAAGAACAGCCGTTGCTTATCGACGGCTGCTAGCCCCAACGGCATTAATGGAGTTTATGCTTTTGAAATTGACCTCTGTGATTGCGGCGGCGTTCACCTTGCTGGCGTCTTGCTGTTGCTATTCATTTGTCGACCGGCACGCTCAGCACGCAGCCTCTGAGGCGAAAGACGATGCCGTTGACTATCGGCAGCGGTTTAACGGGCTGTTGCAACATCTCTGGTACGTAGAGCAAATCCGTTCGGAACAGGCGCTGCTTGCCGATTTGCGGGCACAGCGAAAAGCGCTGGAGGCCACCATCCATCGATTGGAATCCGAGTTACCCACGGCGGAGCACCGCCGGCGCAAAGAACTCCTGTGCGGCTCGGCCTCTGTGGCGAATCCTTGCCTGCTGGTCAGGCGGTTGCCAATTCCAGTGATGGGGGCGCATCGCTTGTATGTCGGTACTTTTTGTCGCGCAAGGTTCAACTAAAGGCAGGCACTGAGCCGTGGGTGGTGGAATAGGATAAATTTAATGTTGGGAGTGCATCGATGAAACGGATTTTTTTGGCCTGCGTGGCGCAGTGTTGTTCTTTCTCTTCACAAGCGCTGGTTGATTTGCAATACCATGCCGCACAACCTCTGGATAACAAAATTTCTGAGGATTACCGGCAAAAGCGCAGCGGGCTACAGCATAAGATATGGAGCGCCGAAGGGGTGGCGTTGGCCAATGAAAAGGCGCTTGAACGGGAACGGCAACGGGGATCGACCGAAGAGGCGAACCGGCGGCGCAACAGCACGATGTTCGGTGAACGTCGTTGCGGCAATAAATCCCAGCAGGACGGAACGTGCCGGCTACCGGGCCGCGATAGGGCTTTCTCGAATCTCAAGCGCCGTCATTGATCCCCAGCAACATCGCCGGCATCCGGTCCAATAAAGTGTCGATAGCTGCGCGGGTTTTGGCCGGAAGATAACGAGTCTGTGGCCACACGGCATGAATATCGCTGGGCAGCAGGTGAATATCGCCGAGCACTGGCACCAGTTCGCCGCAGCGGAGATAGCGCGCCAGCAGCCAGTTTGGCAGCCATACCAGCCCGGCGCCGGCAACGGCGGCATCGGCCAGCGAATGCAGATCGTCGAGGCGTAGGCGGATATCGATGTTCAGTTTACTCGCAGCGGCATCGGCCTGGAGTTGGCGCCAACCGACGTCCTCACCAAACCGATGATAGGCGATGCCGCTGTGGCCATCGAGCGCGGCAACGCTTTGCGGGTTACCATGCGCAGCCAAATAAGCAGGCGCTGCACACAGTGCAAGGTGTTGGCCGCCCAGTCGACGGGCGATGATGTTCGTGCTGTCATTCAGCGGGCCGATACGTATTGCCAGATCAAAACCTTCCTCTGCCAAATCCGCCACCCGATCATTGAAGGCGATATCGACCTGCAGATTAGGGTAGCGACCAACCAACGCCATCAGCACCGGGGTGATGCAGTGGCGGCCCAGCAGTTTCGGCGCGCTGACCCGCAAAGTGCCTTGCGGTTCTCGCCGCCCGCTGTCCAGTTCGGCGTCGGCGGCATCCAGTTCGCTTAATGCGCGCAGGCAGCGATCGTAATAGGCCTGGCCCTCGTGGGTCAGGCTCAGACCGCGGGCGTTGCGGTGGAACAGCAAAACTCCGAGGCGCAGCTCAAGACGGGCGATACTTTTACCCACGGCAGAGCGGGTCAGGTGCAGGCGTTCGGCGGCCAGGGAAAAATTGCCGGCCTCGACCACCCGTACGAAGGTTGTAATGCCGGTGAGACGATCGTTCATGGTCAAAATGGGGGTTCCTGTCAGGCTACACAGCCGGTCATTTAAGGCGCTCGTCAGCCTTCTTTAATCCTATAGCATAGTGGATATCGGGCGTCGGGATCCTCCTGCGCTCAAGGGCTATTGGGGTGACCATGAACAGCTTGTCTTTTATTACCGCCGGTGACGGCTGCAAGATTGCCTACAGGTTTGACGGCGCGGCCGATAAACCGGTTCTGGTGTTATCCAACTCGATTGGCACCACAATGGCGATGTGGGACGCTCACATTGCGGCGTTATCCGCGCACTTTAGCCTGCTGTGTTACGACGGCAGAGGGCATGGCGCGTCAGACGCCCCGGTGGGAGCCTATTCGGTCGCCAGGCTGGGGCGCGACGTGATTGAACTGCTGGATGCGTTGCAGCTCGATAAGGTGTTCTTCTGCGGCCTGTCGCTGGGGGGCATGGTCGGGCAGTGGCTTGGCGTACATGCGCCGGAAAGGATCGAAAAGCTGGTTCTGGCCAACACCTCGTCTTATTTGGGGCCGGCTGGGCAATGGGATGCGCGGATTGCCGAGCTGCGGCAGGCTGACATGCACGACGTCGCAGAAGGGTTTCTGGCCAACTGGTTTTCGACAGCATACCGGCAGCAACATGCGGCGACGGTGGCCCGATTTCGCACTATGCTGCTGGCCACCCCCATGCAGGGATTGGCTGGGTGTTTTGCCGCCGTTCGCGAGCTGGATATGCGCCGTACGGCGGCATTGATCCTGGCACCGACGCTGGTGATCGCTGGCAGGGATGACACCGTCACCACGCTGCCGCAGGGTGAATTGCTGGCCCGTACGGTGCCGGGCGCAGAGTTACTGGTGTTGCCGGTGGTGCACCTGTCCAACGTCGAGTTGCCCGATGATTTTTTGGCGGCGCTGTTGGATTTTCTGACCGGTTAGGCCGGCCGGCAATACTCTTTCAGCATGGCAAGGGCGTCCGGCTTCAGTTGGTAAAGATAGACCGGCCTGCCGGTGGTACCGTACAGAATACGGGTGCCAAGGATGCCGCTTTCTGCCAGATAGATCAGATATTTGCGGCAGGAAACGCGCGAGATGCCGATGGCGTTGGCCAGATTGTCGGTGGAGAACTCGCCGTCATGCTGCTGCTCAATCCATTCGCACACCGTACTCAGCGTGATGGTGGTCAGCCCCTTCGGCAGCTTCTTGCCTTCGCTGCTGCTGGGCTGGCGGCGCAGCAGGCTGTCGACGTCGCTCTGCGAAAACTCGCGTTGCGCCAGGATCTGCGACTGCTGTTGGTAGTTGTTCAACGCCTCTTTGAAACGGGTGAACTGGAAAGGCTTGATCAGATAATCCACCACGCCGTAGTGCAGCGCGCGCTGCACCGTGTCCACGTCGCTGGCGGAAGAAATGATGATGACGTCGGTTTTTTCGCCCAGTTCGCGCAGGCCGGGCAGCAGATCCAGCCCGTTTTCCTGCTGCATATAAATGTCCAGCAGCACCAGATCGACCGGGACGTTGGCGTCGGCCAGCAATGCGCGCGCCTGCGCCAGCGTGGCGACCGTTGCCTGGCAGTGAAAACCGCTGACCTGGCTCAAATAGTATTTATTGAGCTCCGCTACCATAGGATCGTCATCGATAATCAATACGTTAATCATGGGTTCAGTCCTTGGCCCGATAGGGAATATGCACAAAAAATTGGGTTAGCTCACCCGGTTCAGAGTCGAAATCAATGCTGCCGCCCAGCTTTTCCAGGCTGCTGCGGATCAGCGCCAGCCCAATACCGCGCCCCGGCCCTTTAGTGGAAAACCCTTGCTCAAAAATACGCGCGCCGATAGCCGGATCGATACCGGGGCCGTCATCACTGACAACACAGTGTAAGCGATCCTCATTGTGATGGAAGCTCAGGTTGATCTCATGCCCTTCAACGCCGTCGATGGCGTCGATGGCGTTTTCAATCAGATTGCCCAGCACGCTGATCAGCACATGGGTGGTTTCCGCATCGTCGGTTTCCGGCAGCAGGCTGGCCTCATCAATGGTCAGCTCAATGCCGGCCTCATGGGCGCGGCTGATCTTGCCGATAAAGAAGCCCGCGACCTCCGGCGACTGGATCTTGCGCAGCAGTGCGCCGATTTCTTCCTGATAGTTGCTGGCAGTGTTGATGATGTAGTTTTCCAACTGCTGGTAAGCCTTCATGTGCAACATACCGAGGATCACATGCAGCTTGTTCATAAACTCATGCGACTGTACGCGCAGAGCGTCGGCGTAGTGCGCCATACCGCTCAGGCGCTGCACCAACTGGCTGACCTCGGTTTTATCGCGGAAGGTGGCGATGGCGCCGATAACCTGGCCTTTGACGATCACCGGCACGGTATTGGTTAACAGCTCGCTGCCGTTAAAATTAATCTGCCGGTCGCGCAGCGGCTTGCCACTGGCCAGCACCTCCGCCAGATGCAACAGGGCCGGCCAATGCTTGCTGGCAGATTCCAGCAGCAAATTCTCAAGCGGCCCGCATTGACGCAGCAGCCGTTTGGCTTCGTCGTTGACGATGGTGATGCGCGATTGATTATCGACCGCAATCACGCCTTCTTTAATGGACTGCAGCATGGCGTTGCGTTGTTCGAACAGGTTGGAAATTTCGTAGGGTTCAAAGCCGAGCATGATGCGCTTCAGCGCTCTCACCAGGAAGAAGGTGCCGAGCGTGCCGACCAGCGCGGCGAAGGCTATGGTCCAGTAAATAATCCAGCGACTTTCGCCCACCACCCGGCGTACGGTATCCAGTGCGATGCCGAGCGACACCACGCCGATCTGCTGCCGCTGCGCGTCATAGACCGGGACAAAAACCCGCAATGATGGCCCCAGTGAGCCGCGAGTGATGGCGCTGTTGGTTTTGCCGTGCAGCGCCGGCTCCAGATCCTCGCCGATAAAATGCTGGCCGATGCGCCAGGGTTTGGGGTGCGAGAAACGGATGCCTTTCATATCGACCACCACCACGAACAACAGCTCGTTCTGCTTACGCACCTGCTCGGCAAAGCGCTGGATTTCGCCGCTGCGATCCTGACGCTCAAGGCCCTCGACCACGGTGGAAGAGAGCGCCAGCGTATTGGCAATCGCCATGGCTTTTTGCTGTAACTGATCTTGCCCCTCTTGGTTCATCTGCACAAAAAACAGCGCGAACACCACCAGCAGCACCGAAGCAATAATGGCGGACACCATCAGCGTGAGCGTGGTGCTAAGCTTCAGTGGGATCCGTTGTTTGGGCATGGCGGTTCTCCGAATGGCGATATCAACGATTCTTGCGGGGAATAGGCTACAGGGCAGTGACCGGCAGCAGGTTATAACATGCCGCCGCCGGGTGAGGGATTATTTTAGTTACAAAAGCCGCCTTCAGGGCTGATGGTAGATTTCCAGCGCCTGCTGGCCGCTGGCGCCCTGGTGGATGATCGCCATTAGCGCACTGACCACTTTTGACGGGTTGCTGTGCTGATAAACGTTACGGCCATACACCATGCCGGATGCGCCTTGCGCCATCAGTGCGGCGGACTTCTCCAGCACCGCGCCCAGTTCGCCTTTGCCGCCGCCGCGCACCAGCGTCGGGCAGCGTGCCGCTTCCACTATGCGGTGAAAATCGTCCACCCGCTCGGTCGGATCGGCCTTGATAATGTCGGCGCCCAGTTCACGCGCCAGCCGTACCAGAGGCACCATTTTTTCCACATCGCCCAGCGAGCCGTAAGCGGCGCCCTGGCCGGGCGGGGCCATCACCAGCGGTTCGATCATCAGCGGCATGGCGTAGCGATCGCAGGCATGCCGCAGTCGGCCGATGTTTTCCACGCACTGGCGGAAAATGCCCGGCTCATCGGGGATCAGGTACAGATTCACCACCACCGCTGCGGCATCCATTTGCAGCGCGGCGAGGATCGGTGCGTCCGGGTTATGCAGCACCGCCCACATTTCGCGGTGGCGGGCGGCGTTATAGGCATTGCCGACGTCGGTGCGCATCACCAGCGCCGGTTTGTCGCGCTGCGGCGAGCGTTGCAGCAAATCCGCCTGGCCGTAATTAACCTGAATGGCATCCGGCCGGGCGGCGATCAAGCTGCCCATGACCCGTTCGATATCCTCCAGGCCGATCAAAAAATCCGGTTCATTGGCGATGCCGTGGTCGATCGCCACATCGAGGCATTTGCCGTTATTAAACAGCCGGTTCATCCGTACCTTACTGCTGAGCTGCATGTCAGATCCTCCTGAAAATAGGGATATATCCAGTATCGCTGAGTAAGCATGGGCACGAAATGGGGAAACCGCAAACTGCGCGCTCGCTCGCACATTTACTGAGAAACCTGCGCGCCATTTTCTATTGCTGCGGGCGTTAACTGCGGCTGAGCGCAGTAAAGCCGGCACAGGGCTGATGGCTTTTACGCCATTTGTTAGATCCGTGTCATGTTTTTGTTACTTGGTCATTCCAAAACGCATGTTTCGCTTGTTTGAGTTAAAAAGTTTCAATAATCTCAATTATGAAATAAACATTTGATAATGGCGTGAAGACCTGAATTTACCGCCAAGGTGTATATTTCAATCTGTTGTTTTTATTCTATTTTGAGATATCGATCAAAATTTTACACACCGCCCGAATACGCAGAAAAAGCGGTAAATCTGCCGTATCAAAGGGATAACACCGACCGGATTGTTGTTTGAATGTAAAAAATATTTTTCATTAGCTGTCAAATCAACAGGCATCTTCATTCTAACGATTAAAGGGTACAGAACATGAAGCTGAAGAAACTGATCGTCACCTCGGTACTGATGTGCATGTTGCCGGCCAGCGTGTTGGCGAAAGACATCAAGATCGGCGTTTCAATGGCTTATTTCGATGACAACTTCCTCACCATCCTGCGCCAGTCAATGCAGAACAAAATGAAGGCGGACGGCAACGTCAGCGGTCAGTTTGAAGATGCCAAAGGGGATATTGCCCAGCAAATTCAACAGGTCGAGAACTTTGTCAGTCAGGGCGTCGACGCCATCATCCTCAACCCGGTCGATACCCAGGGCGTGAAACCGATGATCAAACTGGCGGAAAGCGCCAAGATCCCATTGGTGTTCGTTAACCGTCGCCCGGAAGTCACGCTGCCGGCGGGCATGGCCTACGTGGGCTCAGACTCCAAACTGGCCGGCAAACTACAGATGGAAGAGTTGGCCAAGCTGATGAACGGCAAGGGCAACGTGATGATTCTGATGGGGGAACTGTCCAATGAAGCGACCCGCGACCGTACTCGCGGTGTGGAAGAGGTGGCGGCCAAATACCCCGGCATCAAAATCCTCGATAAACAAACCGCCAAGTGGGGCCGTAAAGAAGCCGTCGACATTACCACCGACTGGGTGCTGACCGGTCAGCAAATTGATGCCATTGCCTCCAATAACGACGAAATGGCCATCGGCGCGATCCTGGCGCTGAAGCAGGCGAAGAAAACCGGCGTGCTGGTGGCCGGCGTTGACGGCACTCCGGACGCGCTAGAGTTCATCAAGAAGGGCGATCTGGCGCTGAGCGTATTCCAGGACGCCAAAGGCCAGGGTGAGGGCGCGGTGCAAACCGCCATTCAATTGGTGAAAGGCGAGAAGGTGGAAAGCAACGTCCTGATCCCGTATCAGCTGATCACCAAGGCCAATTATCAGGAATTCGCCGACAAGAACAGAAAATAAGCGTTAAAGCAGCGCGGCTATACCCTATGAATTTCATGCTGCAGCTAGGCGCCCAGCTTGCTAATCCCCAGGCGCTTACTTTAGTAAGTCACTGGGGTAAGCAAGAGCAGGTAACAACGCTGCAGTTTGAAAGGCGACGGGTATATATCCCTTGCCGTATTTACCCGGCACACGGCGGTAAATACGGCAGGGATGCATTGACGAACGGCGGAGGTTATCAGTATGTATCCTTATGTTCTTGAGGCTGAAGGCATCAGTAAGCAGTTTCCCGGCGTGAAGGCGTTGGACAAGGTCTCAATTAAAATCAAACCAGGCAGCGTACACGCGTTAATGGGGGAGAACGGCGCGGGTAAATCGACGCTGATGAAATGTTTAATCGGCATTTATCACCCCGATGAAGGCACCATTAAAATAAAAGGCGAGCCGGTGATCTTCAGCGATACGCTGCAGGCGCTGCATTCGGGTATTTCCATGATTCACCAGGAGCTTAACCTGGTGCCTTACATGACGGTGGCGGAAAACATCTGGCTGGGGCGTGAACCGGTGCGGCTTGGCTTCGTCAATCATGACGAGCTGAACAGGAAAACCCGCGATCTGCTGGCACGGCTGAACATCAAGTTAAAACCGGAGACCCTGGTCGGCGAACTTAGCATCGCCAGCCAGCAAATGGTGGAGATCGCCAAGGCGGTTTCCTATAACGCAGACGTCCTGATTATGGACGAACCCACCTCGGCGCTGACCGAGAGCGAGGTCGGGCATCTGTTCGCCATCATTCGCGAGCTGCGCGAACAGGGTAAAGGCATTATTTATATCAGCCACAAGATGGACGAGATTTTTGCCATCACCGATGAAGTGAGTATTTTCCGCGACGGCACCTTTATCGCCTGCGATAAAACGGAAAACCTGACCAAGCAGTCGCTGATCACCATGATGGTGGGGCGCGAACTGACCCAAATGTTCCCCAAGTTCAACAACAATATCGGCGAGGAAGTGCTGCGGGTCGAAGGGTTGCGGCGTTCGGACTGGTTCCACGATGTTTCGTTCAGCGTTAAACGCGGCGAGATCCTCGGCGTCGCCGGGTTGGTGGGCGCAGGCCGCAGCGAGGTGATGGAAAGTTTGTTCGGCATGCACCCGGCGGACGGTGGCAGCATCTTTATCGAGGGTAAGGCGGCAAAGGTTGATTCTCCCTCAAAGGCCATCGAGCTGGGGCTGGCCTTTCTGACCGAAGATCGCAAAAAGTCCGGGTTGTTTCTGGTGCTGTCGGTGGTCGAGAACATGAGTATCGTCAACCTGTCGGAATACATCGGCAAGAACGGGTTTGTCAGCCATGTGCAAATGGCCAAAGACTGCATGGAGCAGATCAAAAAGCTCAACATCAAAACCCCGACCATGGATCAAATCATCAATAACCTGAGCGGCGGTAATCAGCAGAAGGTGCTTATCGCCCGCTGGCTGCTGGCACAGCCGAAAATATTGATTCTCGACGAGCCCACGCGCGGTATCGACGTGGGGGCGAAAGCGGAAATTTATCGCCTGATCAGCGAGCTGGCGAACCGTGGCGTCGCCATTATTTTGGTGTCCTCGGAATTGCCGGAAATCCTCGGCATGAGCGATCGGGTGATGGTCATGCACGGCGGCCGTATTACCGGCATTTTGGATAAAGAAGAAGCGGATCAGGAAAAAATCCTGGCGCTGGCCTCTGAATAACGCAAAGGTGAACCACCATGAGTAATGTAAAAATCGAGAAGCCGCTTGCGGGTAAAGCGCCACTGTTCTCTGGCCTGAGCGGCAAAATGCCGAAAGACACCGGCATCTTTATCGTGATGATCGGCATCGCGCTGATATTCGAAATTCTCGGCTGGTATATTCGCGATCAGTCATTCCTGATGAACCCCAACCGGCTGTTGCTGATCGTGCTGCAGGTGGCGATTATCGGCATTATCGCCGTTGGCGTTACCCAGGTCATTATCACCACCGGCATCGATCTTTCATCCGGCTCGCTGATTGCGCTGACGGCGGTGGTGGCGGCCAGCCTGGCGCAAACCTCCGACAGCATTTCACCGATGTACCCGGCACTGCTCGATTTACCGGCGGCGATCCCGATCGGCGCGGGGATTGGGGTGGGCATCGTTTGCGGCTTCATCAACGGTTTCCTGATTACCCGCACCGGCATTCCGCCTTTTATCGCCACTCTGGGCATGATGGTGTCGGCGCGCGGCCTGGCGCAGTATTACACCCAGGGTAACCCGGTCAGCTTCCTGTCCGACGGGTTTACCTCGATCGGCCAGGGCGCGATGCCGGTGATCATCTTCCTGGTCATTGCGGTGATTTTCCATATCGCGCTGAAACACACCCGGTATGGTAAATACATTTATGCCATCGGCGGCAACATGACCTCGGCCCGGGTATCCGGCATCAACGTCAATAAATACCTGGTAACGGTGTATACCATCGCCGGCGGTCTGGCGGGGTTGGCGGGCGTGGTGCTGGCGGCACGCGTCAGCAGCGGCCAGTCGAGCATGGGGATGTCTTACGAACTGGACGCCATCGCCGCGGCGGTGATTGGCGGCAGCAGCCTGATGGGCGGCGTCGGGCGCATTACCGGCACGTTGATCGGCGCGGTGATCCTCGGGCTGATTAAAAGCGGCTTCACCTTTATCGGCGTGGACTCCTACATTCAGGACATTATCAAAGGCGTGATTATCGTCGCCGCCGTGTCGATCGACATGCACCGTAACCGCAAAAAACACTGATTGCCGTGAATTTCCGCCGGAGCAACCTGGCCGGCGGTATTTTTTTATCTCTGGGGAATCACCATGAAATACTTAAAAAAAATCGTGCTGGTGGCGGCGCTCAGCTGTTCCACCTCGGCGCTGGCGGAAACCATCGGCGTGTCGATGGCCTATTTTGACCAGAACTTCCTGACCATTATCCGCCACTCGATAGACAAAGAGGCCAAGGCGCGCGGTATCACCGTGCAGTTCGAGGACGCACGTGGCGACGTAGGCCGCCAGACCGATCAGGTGCAGAGCTTTATCAGTGCCGGCGTGGACGCGATTATTGTCGATCCGGTTAATTCGGCGGGTACGCCGGCCATCACTAAACTGGTGACCAAGGCGGGCATTCCGTTGGTGTACGTGAACCGCACGCCGGGTGACAGCAAGTTGCCTTCCGGCGTGGTGTTTGTCGGTTCCGACGAGAAAGAGTCCGGCACCCTGCAAATGGAAGAGTTGGCGCGCCTGGCGAACTACAAGGGTAATGTCGCGATCATGATCGGTAATCTGACCGATGCCGGTGCGCTGCAACGCACCAAAGACGTGGAGCAGGTGGTAGCGAAGTACCCGAACATGAAGGTCGTGCAAAAGCAAAGTGCCAACTACTCGCGCAGCGAAGGCATGGATTTGATGATGAACTGGGTCACTAACGGCGAACTTATCGATATTGTCGCCGCCAACAACGACGAGATGGCGATTGGCGCGATCATGGCATTGCAGCAGGCCGGCAAGCGTGACAGCAAAGTGCTGATCGGCGGCATCGACGCCACCCCGGACGGCCTGAAAGCGCTGTCTTCCGGCAAGATGCAGGTGACGGTATTCCAGGACGCCGTTGGCCAGGGCAAAGCCTCGGTCGACGTAGCGCAACGGATGATCAAAGGCGAAAAGCTGGAGCCGTATTATTGGATCCCGTTTGAACTGGTGACGCCGGCCACTATGCAAAAGTTCGTGACGAAGCAGTGACTCCGGCTGGTTGAGGTTAGGGCGCTGCTGATGCAGCGCCCTGGTTGACACTGGCGTTATAAAAGGCGTTACCAGCCCTTCACCGCGTCGCCCTTGTAGATGTCGGCTGCGCTGGCAGCCACTTCATCGGTCTGGTAGGCCTTGACCAAATCCTTTACGTTTTCGTTGTCTTTGTTATCGATGCGGGTGGCGAAGATATTGACGTAAGGCGAGTTTTTATCTTCGACAAACAGACCGTCCCTGGCCGGTGACAGGCCGATCTGGCTGGCGTAGTTGGTATTGATAATCGCCAGCGCGACCTGTTTATCGTCCAGCGCGCGCGGCAACTGTGGCGCTTCGATCTCGACGATTTTCAATTTCTTCGGGTTACCGACGATATCCAACGCGGTAGGCAGCAAGCCGACGCCGTCTTTCAGAACGATCAGCCCCTGTTTTTGCAACAGCAGCAGCGAGCGGCCGAGGTTGGTGGGATCGTTCGGCACGGCGATCTGCGCGCCGTCCGGCAGTTGGCTGAGCGAGGTGATTTTTTTCGAATAACCGGCTATCGGGTAAACGAAGGTGTTGCCCACCGCGACCAGCTTGTAGCCGCGTTCCTGAATTTGCTTGTCCAGGTAAGGCCGGTGCTGGAAGGCATTAATATCCAGATCGCCGTTGTTCAATGCCTCGTTGGGCAGTACGTAGTCATTGAACGTCACCACTTCCACATCCAGGTTGTACTTCTGTTTGGCGACCTTCTGTACCACTGCCCACATCGATTGATCGATGCCGGAGCTGATGCCGACCTTAATATGATGGCTGTCTTGATCCGCTGGCTCACAGGCGGTGAGCAGCAGGGTACCAGCTACCGCCAAGGTTGCGGCGAGTTTTTTTAGCGTAAATGTCATTTTCCCAGAGTCCTTTTCAAAATAGCCTGCTGGTTATTGCAGGATAAGCAGTGACGATGACTCTAAGTAAACGTCCGGATAAAACAAAAGACGGATTCACTATGATTAATAGCGATTTGCTATGAGCAAGCTCAGGCGTCGCCGATCGTGAAATAATGGGAATCGGATTGCTCTGTTTGTGCCCCTGTTCTCCGGTTTGTTTTGACTGCGGATCCACCGGGTTATTATGATGTTCGCAGGCCCGGCAGGGGCAGAATTCACGAAAGGAAAATACAATGCGATTTAACATCTGGAGCAAGGCGCTGCTGCCGTTGGTGGTGTTGGCCTGCGTATCGACGGTGCAGGTGCAGGCGGCGGATCAGAGCCAGCAGGCAGCAGTTGAGCCCATCCCCAAAACATTGTTGGGTAACTGGCATGTCAGCAAAATTTTGCCGACGCAAACAGTGGGCTGCTGGGACGAACAGCAGGCAAAAAGCCTGGTCGGCGGCAAAATCAGTTATAAGGCCGATGGCTTCAACTGGAACGGCACTGCATTGAAAAATCAGGGGGCTACCCTCAGCACGGTTGAGGCGCAGGAGTTTGTCGAGGACAATTCCGGCAGCAGTTCCTACATTGACTTCCCGATGCTGGGCATCAGCACGCCTTCGGTTGAGCGGGTGACAATCCAGCACGCCGACACCGAGATTAAAGGCATTACCGATCAAGGCACCGAAGGCGTACCCGGCGACAACGTGCTGGTGAAAGACGCCAATACGCTGATTTTGTCGGTTTGCAATGTGTGGTTTGAAGTGCAGCGCGTGCGCTGATCCCCTCAGGCCCCGGCAGCGGGGCCATTCCCGCCAATATCCCCGTCCGAACGCTGCGTTTCTGAACTAAAATTAACCATAACGATATAACCCTGATGGGATATCGGAGCCTCGGCTCTCTACCGAGTCAATGACAGGAGGCGCTATGTGTTATCAACATATTTTAATTACCACCGATCTGAGCGATGACGGCAAACGGCTGGTTGAAAAAGGCGCGTTGCTGGCCGCTGCGCTGAAGGCCAAACTCTCCCTGATCTACGTGGACGTTCATTACGATACCTATCATGCAGCGATTGGTTTCTCGGAGAGAAGCTACGACGGCGTGTCTTTCGCCGACAAGATCAAGAAAGAGATGGAACCGATGACCCAAAATGTGAATTACCCGATCCACGAGGTGATTATCGGGCGCGGGGATTTTATTGAACAATTGCAGAACGCGGTAGTGGATAAAGGGATCGATCTGGCGATCTTCGGCCATCATCACGATCTGTGGAACAACCTGTTTTCATCGACCCGCCATGCCATCAATCAGCTGAACGTCGACGTGCTGGTGATCCCGATTAAACAGTAACGCATAAACAAACCGCGCCGCTGCGCGGTTTGTCGCCTTCAGGCTACCCAACCCCTCAAGATAAATGCGCTAAAGTTCTCTTTCTGCCGGCAAGCGGAACAGAGGGCGTTCATCTCAAAAACGACAAAAATCAGGTAACCCAACAAAAGTTAGCTTTTGAGAGGAATGCGGTTACCCGTTTGTTTTTACGAGATTATTGTAAGAATAAAATGCTTCATCATGCCTAATGGTTATTTTTGACTGCGTTAAACGGTAATCGCAGATTTTATGATGCGACGCATATCACAAAAAACACGCTGAAACCTTATACATCGGTATTACGATCGCCTTCCCAAATTCGATGGGAATATATAAAAGCCGCTTTACTGAGTGCTAGGCCCGTTATAAAACAAACGCATGTTTAAAAACAAACAAGTGTCCAATATGACCAGCAGAGAAAAACAGATATTGCAGCTTCTGAGACGCGATCCTTTGATCCCACAGCAGGAAATTGCCGATGTTTTAGGGATTAGCCGCTCTGGTGTTGCAGGACATATTATGAATTTAATGAATAAAGGATATATAAAAGGAAAGGGCTACATATTATCGGAACACAGCTACGTGGTTACCGTAGGTTCAACCAATATGGATGTCTGCGGTTATTCCTCGTCAACATTAGTGTATGAAGACTCTAACCCCGGAAAAATAAAATGTACCCCCGGCGGCGTCGGCAGAAATATTGCGCAGAATGTCGCTTTGCTAGGCCGTGAATGCCACCTTATTTCCGTCGTCGGCGACGATTTTTATGGTGAAACGCTCTTGGAACAGGCAAAGCTGGCGGGGGTGCATATCGGCAGCTTCCACAAGCTGCATGGTGAAAATACGTCGACCTATATCTCGTTGCTCGATGCCGGCGGTGAAATGTTGGTGGCCATTAATGATATGAGGATCCTGGAGAAGCTAACGCCGGCATTATTAGCGACGTCCAAAGACCTTATTCAGCATGCGGGCGTGTTGGTGGTTGACTGCAACCTCACCGAGGAGGCTCTGGCCTGGTTATTCGGCCATTGCGGCAACGTACCGATCTTTGTCGATACCGTCTCGGCGTTTAAAGCGCCAAAAATCCGCAGTTGGCTCTCGCATATTCATACTTTAAAACCGAATCGCCTCGAGGCCGAAATCCTCAGCGGCATGACGATTAGCGGGCCGCAGGATGCGCAACCGGTTGCTCACTGGTTCCATCAGCAGGGCGTACAGCGGCTGGCGCTCAGCATGGGGGCTGAAGGTGTTTATTACAGCGAGATTGACGGGCAAAACGGCTGGTCACGGCCGCTGATGGTCGACGTGGTTAATGTGACCGGTGCCGGCGATGCCATGATGGCGGGGCTGGCCCACTGTTGGCTGGAGGACATGACGCTGGCGGACAGCATCCGCTTCGCCCAAGGCTGCTCTGCGTTAACGCTTTTATCTGAATTTACCAATAACCCTAATCTGTCGAATGGCAGTGTCCAAAAACTGTTGGAGCTTCAATCATGAAAACGACCCTTATCACCCATGACTACCTGGATATTTCAGCGGAAGTGGCCGAAGCCCTGGCCAATAAGCGCCCGGTTGTCGCTCTGGAATCCACCATTATCTCCCATGGCATGCCGTATCCGCAGAACGCGCAAACCGCGTTGGAGGTTGAGCAAAAAATCCGCGATAACGGCGCAGTACCCGCCACTATCGCCATTATAAATGGCCGCATGAAAGCGGGATTAACGCGTGCTGAAATTGAGCTGCTGGGCAAAGAAGGCCATAACGTGGCGAAGGTGAGCCGTCGCGATCTGCCGTTTATCGTCGCCGCCGGCAAGCACGGCGCCACGACCGTGGCCTCTACCATGATTATCGCCGAGATGGCGGGGATCCACGTATTTGCCACCGGCGGTATCGGCGGGGTTCACCGCGGCGCCGAACAGACCTTTGATATCTCCGCGGATCTGCAGGAACTGGCGCGAACCAATGTCGCGGTGATCTGCGCCGGCGCCAAGTCTATTTTGGATTTAGGGCTGACTACCGAATATCTCGAGACGCACGGCGTGCCGCTGATTGGCTACCGGACGCAAACGCTGCCGGCATTCTTTTGCCGCACCAGCCCTTTCTCGGTGAGCATCCGGTTGGATGAACCTGCGGAAATCGCACGAGCAATGACGACCAAATGGCAGACAGGCCTGGGCGGCGGCATGGTTATCGCCAACCCTATTCCGGCGCAGTATGCGGTGCCGGAAGACAAAATTAATGCCGCCATTGAGCAGGCGGTGCAAGAATCCGTTGAACAGGGCGTACATGGCAAAGACAGCACGCCATTTTTACTGGCGCGCGTAGCCGAGTTGACCGGCGGCGATAGCCTGAACGCCAATATTCAATTGGTGTTCAATAACGCCAAACTGGCGGCGCAGATCGCCTGCTGCTTCCAGCAGGCTGCGGCATAAGAGTTCGCCGTTTCTTAAGTTTTATCCGGTAAAAAAATCAATAAAAAAGCCAGCCTGAAAGGTGGCGGGGCACGCTTTGTCTCGCACTCCTTTCAGGTATCGACCTATCTATATCCGTTGACGTTCAAGGTGCCGCTAATAACGCTGCAGCTTGAATGATGGGGATAAATTAAGGATGGATTTATGGACTTATTACGCAGCTTATTGGGTATCTGTATTCTTCTCCTTATCGCTTTTGTTTTTTCCAACAACCGAAAGAAAATAAGTTTAAGAACGGTGGGTGCGGCGTTATTTTTGCAGATAGTGCTTGGTGCCATTATGCTTTATATCCCGGCGGGGAAATGGCTGGTTAATGCGATAGCCGGCGGCGTTAATAAAGTGATTTCTTACAGCGATGCAGGCAGTACTTTTATTTTTGGCGGATTGGTGGGGCCAAAAATGAACGTTTTATTTGATGGCGCCGGGTTTGTTTTCGCCTTCCATGTGCTTCCTGCCATCATATTCATTACCTCTCTGATCTCGATTCTCTATTACCTCGGCGTGATGGGGTGGGTGATCAACCTATTGGGCTATGTTTTTCAGAAAATGCTGCGGGTCAGCAAGGTGGAGGCTTTTGCCGCCGTAACCACCATCTTTCTGGGACAAAACGAACTGCCGGCGGTGTTAAAGCCTTTCATCAACAAGATGAACCGCAACGAGCTATTCACGGTAATTTGCAGCGGAATGGCATCGATAGCCGGTTCTATGTTGGTCGGCTATGCCGGGCTGGGCGTGCCCATTGAATATTTGCTGGCGGCTTCGCTGATGGCGATCCCCGGTGGGATATTGTTTGCGCGCATGTTGAGCCCGGCCACCGAAGCTTCGCAGGTGGCGTTTAGCCAGATGTCGTTCAGTGACAAACGCCCGGCGAGCATTATTGAAGCGGCGGCGAGCGGTGCCATGCTGGGGCTGAAAATTGCGATCGGCGTTGCCACCGTGGTGATGGCGTTTGTGGCGTTGATCGCCCTGATCAATGGCCTTATCGGCGGCGTGGGTGGTTTGTTGGGTTGGCAGAGCCTGAGCCTGGAAAGCCTGTTCGGCTATCTGTTCTCGCCGCTGGCTTACATTATGGGTGTGAACTGGGATGATTCGGGATTGGTCGGCGGGTTGATTGGCCAAAAATTGGCGATCAACGAGTTCGTCGCTTACCTGAACTTCTCGGTGCACCTCAAGGGGACGGCGGCAGCGCTGGATCCCAAAACCATCGCCGTGATTTCCTTTGCCCTATGCGGGTTCGCCAACTTTGGTTCGATCGCCGTAGTGGTGGGGGCATTCAGCGCAGTTGCGCCGGAGCGCGCTTCGGATATCGCCCGTTTAGGGATGCGCGCCTTGCTGGCGGCGACGCTGTCCAACCTGATGAGCGCCACCATCGCCGGGTTGTTCATCGGCCTGGGCGCGTTGACGATAGCGTCATGACCAATACCAGACTCTTGCTCTGCCTGGCGCTAAGCACCGGGGTTTTATCAGGTTGCTGGGCCTGGCTGGCCGGGCAACTTCAGCTTGCGGGCTGGATAGGCTTTTTAGGCTGCACTACCTATTTCGCCATCCCGCATAAAGGCCCGGCCGGTTTGCTGCGTGGCATGGCGGCCAACATCAGCGGCGTGCTATGGGCTGCCGGCACCATCCTGTTAACGGCGTCGGCGGGCGCAGCGTACGGCGGCATTCTGACCGGCCTGATTTCGTTTGCCCTGTGCGCGCAATCCCGCTTGCCGCTGCTGGGTTTTGTGCCTGGCAGTTTTATTGGCGCTTGTGCCATGTTTGGGGCGTCGACCGACGGGCTGGCGGTGATTGAAGCGTTATGCCTGGGGGGCGTGATGGGGTATTTGATGCAAGCGGGCGGCCTGTGGCTGGCAAACTTTCGACGGCCTTCGAAGACGCGTCGATAAGAATTTCGTGCTGTAAACTTGCGCATTAGATAAGTAAGTACTAATGTGTTGTCATGAATGAAAATGAGATCTTCAAAGCGCTGGCGGATCCCACCCGTCGCGCCATCTTCGAAAAGCTGGCGATTGGCAGCATGAATGCCAGTGCGCTGCGCGAAGGCATGCAAATCAGCCAATCGGCCATGTCCCAACACCTGGCGGTGCTGCGCCATGCCGGGCTGGTGTGCGAAGAGCGGCAGGGGCGTTTCGTCAATTACGAAGTCGATCCCCAGGGTCTGGCGCTGATCGCCCGTTGGCTGGATAAGTACCGTGCCTTCTGGCCGGCGCAGATAGACAAGCTGAACATTTTGCTCAAGGACATGGACCAATGAACGACATCGGCAGCGAAAAACGGGGCGAGCCTTTGGTTCTCGAATACCGGCTCGACGCGCCGCCGGAGAAAGTCTGGCGGGCGATTGGCATCCCTGAGTTGCGTGAACAATGGTTGCCACAACACATATTGGCCGATGCCGAGCCGGTGGTTTCGATGCCGGGTGAGGAAATCCGCTACCGGATGCGTGATGACGAACCGCCATTCCTCGAAAGCACGGTGACGTTGCAAATTCGGTCCGACGCCGATGGCGGCTGCCTGTTGCGCATTATCCATGTACTGGACGACGCACGCCTGACGGCGGCCAACGACAGCGGCCAACCCCTTATGTGCGCCGCCTGACCCCTTCATTCATCAACTGTATCTGCAAAACGGAGTTCACCTATGCGTGAAGCGATGCTGCTCGTCCCGACGGTGGTAGAACAATCCAGCCAGGGGGAAAGATCCTTTGATATTTACTCGCGGTTGTTGCGCGATCGCATCATCTTTCTGAATGGCGAAGTCAACGACGACATCGCCGAACTGGTCTGTGCGCAGTTGCTGTTTCTCGAGGCGGAGAACCCGGAAAAACCCATTCACCTCTACATCAACTCACCTGGCGGCGCCATTACCAGCGGCTTCGCCATTTATGACACCATGCGATTCATCAATGCGCAGGTGCATACGCTGTGCATGGGAACCGCCCGCTCGATGGGGTCGTTTCTGCTGATGGCGGGGGAGCCGGGCCACCGTGCGGCATTACCCAATGCCAGCCTGCATGTTCATCAGCCGTTGGGCGGTTTTCAGGGCCAGGCATCGGATATTTTTATTCATGCAGAAGAGATGCGGCGCACCAAGGACCTGGTGATCCGGCTGTATGCCGAACATTGCGGCCACAGCGCTGAAGAGGTTGAACAGGTGCTGGATCGCGACCGCTTTATGACGGCCGACGAGGCTGTTGAGTGGGGTTTGGTGGATCGGGTGCTGGTACGGCGGTAGGGGATAAAGCCGCGTGGCTACGCGGCTTTGGGGGGAGGGATCCGAGTTAAATGTTTACCACTCTGTAATCACGTTGCCCTGAACTGGGCGGGAATAGGTAAAACTCAGTTGACCAGCAGGTTTCTTGCCGACGAGAGCATTATCTATGTGACCGTCATCCAGCTTGTCTTTCTTTAATTTCTCATACTCTTTTTGCGAAACTCGGATACCGAATTGACTCACTCGTTTTAGCTGACTGGTTTCACTGTCTTTCACCCACATAGGGAAAAGCGAATGTCCTGGCGTTTGTGGTTCTACAATTAAATACCAGCTTTTACCGCCAGAATTATCATAGGTGCGTTCTACCCCCGATTTCTCGCCCACTCGATCGACAATGGTCAGAACCAGTGGCTGCATGATCAGGTCGTAGGTATCGTCCAGCCTCGCCAAAGCCTGCAGCCAAAGGGGAGGGATAACCCGATCATTGAGGTCTGCACGGGTGATGAAATCACGCGCATAGCTAATATCATTATTGACCTTTTCCCGGTCTTGATGAGAGAGCTTGAGATTGCGAAACTTCTGCGTCCTTCGGTCCAGTGTGTAATATAAACCGTCACGCAGACGCTCACGGTCATAAGTCTTGAATGCCACCTCGACCTTGGTCTGTGTGTCGATGGCGTTGTTTGACAGAGCTAAAGTGGCTTCATCGATTTTCTCCGCCAGATCGGGCGCCCATTTGATATAAGACTGCAATTGCGGATCTTTAGCTATCTCGCTGAGGGTGTTGTCCCATTTTTGCAGCAGCGGCCAACTGAGCATTAACGTCTTTACCTGGTTGATCAACGCCAAACTTTGCTGATTCGCCATGCGGAGAGTATTCAGCCGCTGTTGCGTGTTTTCAACTGATGCGAGAGGCTCAGGATGCCTGGTCTGAAAATCGGTCAACAGGTTTTCGGTGTTCGTGATTATCTGGTTGGCTGGCACTTGTGCATAGGTGAAATGTTCCAGCTTCATCTGACTTAGTTGATCAGATAACGCCTGCGCCTGCTTGACCATTTGTTTACTTTGGGTAGTTTGGGCCGTAATGTCTTTTCCCAGAGCGATAAGTTGGCGCTGGGTCATGTAAACATTTAAATTCCAGACTAGGACCAATGCAATAATGATAATGACAAGACCCGCCAGCCATTGCTTACTGGTCATGTACAAAAATGCGGCAATGCGTTGGGCCAGGCTCATTTTATTTGCTTGGTAGCGCAAACGTTGAGCAAACCAAATTTTGGTTCCCTGTTCGATCAGTTTATCGTCGATTGTGGTTCCGGTGGACTGATAGTAATCGCGGATCCGTTGTGCCATTTGCTGACGTAATTTGGGCAGGTCCAAATGTTCGTCCAGCGCAATCTGCTGTGCATAAAGTGAATCAATGATAGCCATGGCGCCTAGTTGGTCGCTCAGTTTAAATTCACTCATAGAACACACTGCCGAAGATTTTTTTCAGTGCAATGACATTATTCATCAGAAACTATCCGTTGTGCGGAACCCGCTGCCGCCGGTTGAAGAGGAAGTGCTGAATCCACCACCGCCGGATGGAGAAGAGGAGGACGATGAAGACGAGGAACCGAATCCACCGTTAGATGATCGGCTACGCGAGTACGAATTACCCCACGAACCGGACGAGGCGCTGGCAGGAGTCGGTGGCGGCGGCAGTCGGCGGGTGATCATATCCAACTTGTGCAATACTGTTTTTAGGCTGATGGCGCCGGACAGATAGTTTTCAAAAATCTCCTCCGGTTTATCTGACCATCCCCATTGGTATTCATAAATCGGGTTGTCATATCCCTGTACCGAAAATTGATTTTCCAGTTCGTTGGCTGCGGCAACGCGCCTCTGGGCTAATTTAGCCTCGAGATCATACTGGTATCGGTTTTCTTCAACCAGGTTCTCTTCACGCTTGAGTTTCCTCAGTTCTTCCAAAAGGTGGTCGTCATCTGGTGTCGCAGTTTTTGCCACCAGTAAGTCCAGTTTATCTAGAGGCAATAAGGCCATTTGCGCCGATAGCTGTGTCGCAATGTGGGTGTAGGTTTCACCTTCACCCTGTGCATATTCCCGTAGTTTGTTTTGCTGGTTGCGGATCTTTTGCTGCGTGGCAGCAAGCCCTTTTTCTGCTGCGCTGAGCTTCAAATACAGTTGGGGCAGTTTTAACTTATCTTCAACGACCTGTACATGCTGCTGATATTCTTTGGTTAATTGTTCGGCTTGGGTTTTTGATTGCAGCAGGCGACGGCTGGACTCTTTTTGCAGCGCCAGGAGCATTCGGTAATTGGCAGCGTTGTTCAAGTAGTTAGTATGGCGAGCCAGCCAACTGTCGAGGTTGCGCAGTAACGGCAAGGTTACGTAGTCGGGTTGCCCATAATTTTTCGTCAGCAAGAACGTGAACAGGGGGTGCTGACGGTACTCCGTCAGCTTGGAGGCTGTTTCGATCATTAATTCGTTATGATGGTTTTCCTGTAGGTCGGTATCGTTACCGCTTTTAACCATCATCTGCATGGCTGACTGAACATCAGCGCTTTGCTGAAGTTGTCGATTCCGCTCATTTTCCAACAGATTTATTTCTTCATGCAGCCCTTGCAACTCAAAGCGCTGGCTTTCGATTTCTTTTTCACCATGCTGAACAGCCTGTCGAGATTGAGAAATCTCCTGCTGAAGTTTATCCAGGAATGTCTGCACATTTGCCATGTCGCTGATGTGAGGAGATTCTTTCAATAACATGCTGGCCATCTGTTGATAGAGAATGGCTATTTGTTGTTTTAACACCAATTGCAGACGGCGAGCCTCTGCCTGAGTGGATTCAACTCCGGAAAGGTTCGATCTGGCCTGCTCTGACAGGGCTTCCAGTTTCCGGCCAAGTTCGTAGGCGTGCATGAATAACTCCGTGTCTAATCCCTATCACTCTGGTTGGAAGAGATAGGGGGATTCCTTGTAAACTTAGCGGAATGTTTCAGCCTTGGTAATGACATCGGCGAAACGACGTTTCCCATCTTCAACGACGGATGCGAGCTCATTGGTGTTCTGTGTCGCTTCGGTTCGCAACTCTTCGATCATTCGGTAGCTGGATTCTTGGAATGAGACAATGGCATTAACCAAAGAGCGTACGGAATCGGCCTTGATGGTTGTGCCATAGCCAGCTCGCAGCCCTTCCTCAAGTTGTTTGTTACCCTGTGTCGCGATAGTACTTAGACCATCGTTGATGCCAGCTTTCATCGCCTCCAGCGTTTCGGTGCTTTCGGTCAACCCCTGTAACGAAGTCATCGAGGCGGAAAGGGCAGTAAAGACAATCTCGTTAGTACTGAAGAAGGTGACGCTTTGACGGTATACCCGCTCTTTAATGGCATTGGTCTGCTGGAGACGAGCAAAGACGGCTTCGGCTGCGTTATAGGCGATAATCAGGTTATCCGCCAGGTCCTTGACGATCTGATAACGTTCATCTTCTTTTTGCATGGCCCTTAGCGCTTCATCGCGTGCGAGCTCTAGGCGGGCAAGGGCTACGTTGTCGCCACTTGGCTGTTGTTCCGTGGCCGTTTGAGTTTCCTGCAACGACTGGCGACTTTGTCGTAAATTATCCTGCGCTACGACCAGCAAAGTTTGAGCATCCACATAAGCTTGCTTCAGACCAAATCGAAAGTCTTGATAGGCTTCTAGAATGGCCTTTTCACGGCTGATTTGTTCCTCTGAGGCTCTGGCGACCTCCAGATAGGATTGCTTGATATCGTTGAAACGGTCAGGGATCGATCCACGGCGTAGCGTCATCCAACCTGATTTTATGCGTTCAATAACGTCGAGTTTGCCGTCTTCCAGCCAACCGACCATCTGGGTGGCATCTTTACGGATTGAGTCAAACGCGGCAACAATTTTTGCCTGACGATTGGCTACGTCCATGTTGCTGATGTTATCGCGAACTACGGCGTTAAATGCACTTTGCTGCTGCAGGGTGCGGCCAATGGCGGTTACGCGGTTATTATCCAGATCGGCAACTGCATCCAGTAAGGTCAGGATCGGGGAGTCATTGTCAGGTGAAAAGATAATTCCCAGTTTTTGCAGCCTCTGAATGGCTTTGGTTGTGTACGAGGCTAGCACGTTATTCATGATTAATTCCTTATCGGGACATATCCTACCATTGAATGTAAAGGCATTATAACGCTAGCGGGTACATCTGCAATTGGCGTGTTGATCGTCTGGCGCCTTCCTGATGTTCCACGAGAATTTTGAGCAATCATTAAAACAAAAACCCACGCAATTGCGTGGGTTTTTGAGTTCGCAGCGAAGCTGAAGCTTAGACGTTGAACAAGAAGTTCATCACGTCGCCATCTTTGACGATGTAGTCTTTGCCTTCCGAACGCATCTTGCCGGCTTCTTTGGCGCCTTGCTCACCCTTGTAGGTGATGAAGTCCTCAAACGCGATGGTTTGCGCGCGGATAAAGCCTTTCTCGAAGTCGGTGTGGATCTTGCCGGCCGCTTGCGGGGCAGTAGCGCCCACCGGGATGGTCCAGGCACGTACTTCTTTTACGCCGGCGGTGAAGTAGGTTTGCAGGTTCAGCAACTCGTAACCGGCGCGGATCACGCGGTTCAGACCCGGCTCTTCCAGGCCCAGCTCGGCCATGAATTCGGCGCGGTCTTCGTCTTCCAGCTCGGCGATGTCGGATTCCACGGCGGCGCACACGGCAACCACTACGGAGCCTTCGGCTGCGGCGATTTCACGCACTTTGTCCAGGTACGGGTTGTTCTCGTAACCGTCTTCGTTGACGTTGGCGATGTACATGGTCGGTTTCAGCGTCAGGAAGCTCAGGTAGCGGATAGCCGCTTTATCTTCTTCGGTCAGGTCCAACGCGCGCAACATACCGGCGTTTTCCAGCTGCGGCAGGCATTTTTCCAGCGCCGCCAGTTCGGCTTTCGCGTCTTTATCGCCGCCTTTGGCTTTCTTCTGCACGCGGTGAATGGCGCGTTCGCAGGTGTCGAGATCCGACAGCGCCAGCTCGGTGTTGATGACTTCGATATCGTCAGCCGGATCAACCTTGTTGTTCACATGGATAATGTTGTCGTTTTCGAAGCAGCGCACCACGTGGCCGATAGCTTCGGTTTCACGGATGTTGGTCAGGAACTGGTTGCCCAGGCCTTCGCCTTTGGATGCGCCCTTCACCAGACCGGCGATGTCGACGAATTCCATGGTGGTTGGCAGGATGCGCTGAGGCTTGACGATCTCGGCCAGCTTGTCCAGACGCGGATCGGGCATCGGCACCACACCGGTATTAGGTTCAATGGTACAGAACGGGAAGTTGGCTGCTTCGATACCCGCTTTGGTCAACGCGTTGAACAGGGTGGATTTGCCTACGTTAGGCAGGCCGACGATACCGCATTTGAATCCCATGTTGTTATCACCTTAAATATCTTGACTATCAGTTGGTTAGGGTTAACCCGCTGCATAAATGGCAGAATAATGCGGCCATTATACACGTAATGGCCGTTTTTCTCGATCTGGCTGTATAGGGGAGGAAAATGCGGCGGCGGGGCCGCTTTGCATTGAGATTTGGATCACATTTACACATACTGCGCTTCTGATTAACCTACAGGAAACGCGCCGGATGTCCTTCTTGCCCAGTCCACCCTGAGTTGCCTCTCTCTGCCGCGTTTTGCCGCGCCATGCGGCTCTGGTTCCCGTTCTGCGGGGATGTATTTTTATCTGTCAGAAGCGAATAATTCATGTTTAACCTGAGCAAGATCAGGCTGTCGGACGTCAAGAACGAGGTCCTGGCGGGCTTTGTGGTGGCGGTATCGATGATCCCGGAAGCGGTCGGCTTTTCGCTGGTCGCCGGGCTTTCCCCGATCGTCGGGCTGCACACCGCTTTTATTATCGGCCTGGTGACGGCGCTGTTCGGCGGCAAGCCGGGTATGGTGTCGGGTGCTGCCGGTTCGATCGTGGTGGTGCTGATGAGCCTCGCGGCGCAGCACGGCATGGGATACGTGCTGTGGGCGACGATTTTCGCCGGCATTATCCAAATCCTGATCGGCGTGTTTCGGCTGGGCAAATTTATTCGGCTGGTGCCGCTGCCCGCCATACACGGTTTTGTTAACGGCCTGGCGATTGTCATCATGCTGGCGCAACTGCATATGATTGCCGGGCAGGGGCCGCTGATGTACGGGCTGGTGGCGTTGGCGATCCTGGTAGTGGTGTTCTTCCCCCGGCTGACGCGCGTGATCCCGGCTTCGCTGGCGGCGCTGATCCTGGTTTCCGCATTGGCGATCGGGTTCAATCTGCATACGCTGCGGGTCGGCGATCTGGCGGATATTTCCGGTGCCTTGCCGCATTTCAGCTTGCCGATGGCGCCGTTCAGCCTGGAAATGCTGAAAGTGGTGCTGCCGTACGCGTTGGTGATCGCCCTGGTCGGCCTGATTGAATCACTATTGACCATGACGGTGCTCGACGAAATGGGCGGCAAGAAGGGCAACGGCAACCGCGAGAGCATCGCTCAGGGGGCAGGCAACACGATTTGCGGCCTGTTTGGCTGTTTTGCCGGTTGCGCGATGATTGGGCAGTCGATCATCAACTTCACCTCCGGCGGCCGCGGGCGTATTTCCGGCGTAGTGGGTGCATTGCTATTAATCTTGTTTGTGGTCAGCCTGTCGGGCTATATCGGCCTGCTGCCGGTGGCGGCGCTGGCCGGGGTCATGCTGGTGGTCTGTTACAACACCTTTGAATGGAGTTCGCTGCGCCGTCTGCGCCGCATGCCGAAGATGGATGCGCTGGTGATGTTGCTGGTTACCCTGATCACCATCTTTACCGATCTGGCGGTGGCGGTAATCAGCGGAGTGATTATCTCGGCGCTGGTATTTGCCTGGCAGCAGGCGCGCATCCGCGTTCGTCAGCGCCAGGTGGAGGGCAATGTGGCGGTGTATCAACTCGACGGCCCGCTGTTCTTTGGTTCCACGGCGGCGTTTGCCGACCTGTTTGAACCGAAAAACGATCCGGAAAACGTGGTGCTGGATTTTGCCGGCACCCGGGTGATGGATTCCAGTGGGGTGGAGGCGATCGACAAGCTGACGGCGCGTTATCTGGCGGCGGGCAAATCCATCCGCTTGCGCCATCTGAGCGGCGATTGCGTGCGGCTGCTGAAACGGGCCGGCCCGTTTTGCAGCCATGAGCTGGATGACCCGCAATATTATGTGGCAGAAGAAGGGTATCAGACCGATGACAGTAACGTCGGCGAAGAAACCTTTAAGATACGGACGTAACGCCGCTAGCAGCGGGCGGTATGCCCGCTGCGGCAACCATCAGGCCTGCGCCTTGAAGCTGTGCAGGCGGCGAACGGTTTTCTCCAGCCCGTCAGTCATCAGAACTTCGGTGCAGCGGGCGGCTTCATCTATCGCTTCATCAATCATTTTTTGCTCGCTGGCCGGTGGCTTGCCGAGCACAAATCCTACGACCTTGTTTTTATCGCCCGGATGGCCAATGCCAATGCGCAAACGGTAGAAGTTCGGGTTATTGCCGAACTTGTTCTGAATATCCTTCAGCCCGTTGTGGCCGCCATTACCGCCGCCGAGTTTGATTTTGGCGACGCCCGGCGGGATATCCAGCTCGTCATGCGCCACCAGGATTTCGTCCGGCTCAATGCGGTAGAAACTGGCCATCGCCAGCACCGCTTTGCCGCTCAGGTTCATAAAGGTGGTCGGTACCAGCAGGCGCACATCGTTACCCGCCAGGTTCAGCCGTGCGGTGTAGCCGAAGAACTTGCTCTCTTCCTTCAACTGCTGGTTATGGCGCTGGGCCAGCAAATCTACGTACCAGGCGCCGGCGTTGTGCCGCGTCTGGGCATATTCAGCGCCCGGATTCGCCAGGCCGACTATCAATTTAATACTGCTCACTGGGAAATTCGCTATGATCGAGATAATGGAAAGGGCATTAGTCTACCTGCCGCCGCCGCGAATGACAAAATCCTGATGCCCAGCCCCGAGTATTGATTCAGCGATAGACTGAAAATTGAATAATTCATTAGAAAAACAATTCAATTTGTCGGCTAACAAGCAGGATAAGGTAAAGATTTGTCACGTTTTCTTTACCATTTGTGATCGTCTCCGCAAACCCCTTGTCGGACCAGGGGCTATACTTAATTTATCAAAGTGGGTTAACCCTTTGCTGAGTTATCCCGGTTGGCATAAAGCGCAATGGAGGTGACAAATGAAACGTAGAAACGCGTGCAGAATGGGCAACTTTTTTATGGGGCTGGGGCTGGTCGTGATGATCGGCGGCGTCGGATACAACATTCTTGCTGAAGTATCGCAGCTCGATTTACCGCAACTTTTCGCCCATGGCGCCATCATGAGTATTTTCGTGGGTGCGTTGTTGTGGCTGGTCGGTGCCCGTCTCGGCGGTCGCGAGCAGGTTGCCGATCGTTACTGGTGGGTAAAACACTTCGATAAACGCTGCCGCAACGATCAGCATCGTTCGTCGCATTGATTAAAAAAACGAAAGGGAGCGGCATTACGGCAAAGGAGATCTGCCGCGCACTCAGGTCTAAGGTCATGTTTGACTACGAGTAGAAAACCCGTTGCTGCTTGCGCACCAACGGGTTTTTCTTTTTCTGCTGCCGGGCAATAGGCTCTTCCGGTACGGCAGGACACCGCACCGAAAGGGAACGAATTAATGCTCGAACATCGCAGAGATTGACTCTTCATTGCTGATACGGCGGATGGCTTCAGCCAGCATGCCTGACAGCGTCAGAGTACGTACGTTTTTCAGTGCCTTGATTTCTGCAGACAACGGAATGGTGTCGCAGACGATCACTTCATCAATCACCGAGTTCCTGATGTTTTCAACGGCGTTACCGGAGAAGATCGGGTGCGTCGCGTAGGCAAATACGCGCTTGGCACCGCGTTCTTTCAACGCTTCAGCCGCTTTACATAAGGTACCGCCGGTGTCGATCATGTCGTCAACCAGCACGCAGTCACGGCCTGCCACGTCACCAATGATGTGCATCACCTGAGAAACGTTCGCACGCGGGCGGCGTTTATCGATGATAGCCATATCGGTATCGTTGAGCAGTTTGGCGATAGCGCGGGCGCGCACTACGCCGCCGATGTCCGGGGAAACCACGATTGGGTTCACCAGATTCTGTTGCAGCATGTCTTCCAGCAGGATCGGGCTACCGAACACGTTATCTACCGGAACATCGAAGAAGCCTTGAATCTGTTCAGCATGCAGATCCACCGTCAATACGCGGTCAACCCCTACGCTGGAGAGGAAATCGGCGACAACCTTGGCCGTGATTGGCACACGCGCAGAACGCACGCGGCGATCCTGGCGGGCATAACCGAAGTAAGGGATAACAGCAGTAATACGACCTGCGGAGGCGCGACGCAGGGCATCTACCATAACAACCAGTTCCATCAGGTTGTCGTTGGTAGGGGCACAGGTGGACTGGATGATGAAAATATCACCGCCGCGTACATTTTCGTTGATTTGCACGCTCACTTCGCCGTCGCTAAAACGACCTACAGCGGCGTCACCAAGGCTGGTGTACAAACGGTTGGCAATACGTTGTGCTAGTTCCGGGGTGGCGTTACCAGCAAAAAGCTTCATATCAGGCACGAGAAGAACCTCAGGCATGCGTCCAGAGAAGATATTGTCGTACGGCCTTCGATAAGGGGCAGTTAACGATGCCGGCGCAATATCATACGGGTGTGTAAAAAACTAACTTGAAACCGCAGCGGCGCAGGGATTACAGGGCCAGGTGTGCATGACCCTGCGCAGCGAAACGAGAACTACGGTTCAATCTGCCCGGAACGGATGCGATGTAGTGGAGAGACGTTAACGCCACGCGCTACAAAACCACACAACCACTCCGGAGCTTGATTTAACACCTGACGGGCGGCGATTTCTGTGTCGAATTCAGCAAACACACATGCACCTGTGCCAGTCAGGCGTGACGGCGCGTATTCTAACAGCCAAGAAAGAAGCTGTTCAACCTCGCGAAAACGTTTTCTTGCTATTGGTTCGCAATCATTTGCGTAAGTTGCCTGCAACAGCACATTTAACGGGCGAACCGGGGTGTCTCTTTTTAATTCCGCGTCGCCAAAAATAACCGGGGTAGGGATGCTGACGCCCGGATGCGCCACCAAATACCACTTTTCCGCCGGATTTGCCGGCTGCAACCGTTCGCCGATGCCTTCGGCAAACGCCGCATGGCCGCGCACAAAGACCGGAACGTCGGCACCCAGGGTCAACCCCAGCTCCGCCAACTGCTCGTCGCTCAGCCCGCAGTGCCACAGCTCATTCAGCGCTACCAGCACGGTGGCGGCGTTGGACGAGCCGCCGCCCAGCCCTCCGCCCATCGGCAGGCGCTTATCGATACTGATATCGGCGCCGCGCGGGAGTGTTTTGAGCCCGTGGCTATCGCAATGCTGTTGCAACAAGCGGGCGGCGCGGACAATCAGGTTTTGCTCGTCCGGCACGCCATCGACCGGCGTCAGCAGGCGGATGCGGTCATCCTGCCGCACGTCGAGGGTCAGCGTATCGCCGTAATCCAGAAACTGGAACAGCGTCTGCAGCAGGTGGTAGCCGTCTTCGCGCCGGCCGGTAATGTACAAAAACAAATTAAGTTTAGCGGGAGATGGCCACTGGCGGATCATTTGAGGGTCCAGTTATCCATTTTCAGTTTGATGCGTTGATCGCCCTGTTTCAGTTCCAGGCGGCTTGGCAGCTGCGGCTTGAGATCGCTGTTGTAATCCTGGTAATCCACGGTCCAGGTCTGGCTGCCTTGCCGATAAGTCAGTTTGCTCAGGCGGTACTGGTCATCCAACGTGAAATCATTGGCCTCGCCCGGCAGGCCGAGCATCCACTGACGCAGGTTATCCAGCGGGATCGCCATGCCGGTCAGTTTGCGGATCATTTCTTCGGCGTTGTCGCTGACATAGCGTTTGCCCTGGTTGTCCGTCAACTGCACCACGTTTTGCTGTACGTTCAGGTCAAGTTCGGTGCTGCCAAGCGGGTTGGTCAGCAGCAGGCGGTAACGTTCCGGTGAATATTGCTGCCAGAAGAAGCGCGCATAGACTTTTTTCTGGTCTGACAGATAGGCGAAAGAGCCACGGGTCTGATATTGCCCGAGCTGTTGCACCGCTTGCTCGTGAGCGCGCCACTGCGGTGAGGTTGGGCTGGTCGCCGGGCCGCTTGGCTTGGTGGTGGTACAGGCGGCCAGCACCAGGCTGGCCAGCGGGATCAGACGTAGCAAACTAACTTTGCGGATTGGCATAACTTTCTCTTGTCCTTTTGTCCTTGCGGGCATGCGCAGCGAAATCTTTTTTCAGCGTTCACGCTAGCGGGGGAACGCGATAGCGTCAACACGCCCCGTTCTGAATATCACCGTCTTTTTACGGCGATAACAGGCGCTTTGACGGCCGGGCGGCTGAGCTTTGGGTTGCCATAAGATTAACACAATCGCCCGGTCGTGCTGTGCTGGCCGCGAGAATATCTTCGGTTGCAGCCCACTGCGGCGTTATGCCAAAACAGCATATATTAGCAATTAAATTAATGTTTAATGAATGATATTGGCGTATTTAGGTGTGTTTCATTCGATGATTAGCGAAAATTGATTAATTTTATTTATGCAACTTACTGAGGGGATGTCTATGCTGGTAAAGCCAAATGGATAGCAGGGCTATCCTGCTGCGCATCATCTGCGTCACGCAGGCGATGCGGGCATCTCAACCCCTACACATAATGAAATAAGGTATTTCGTATGAAAAAGCGTTTTTCTCTGTTGGCAGGAATGCTGTTTGCATTAACGATGCCGGCGCATGCCGCCGAGAATACCGAACCGAAAGCGATCGGGCCAAAGCATGGCGCTACCTTGATTCCCAAGGCGCGTCAGGTGATTTGTGAACAGGACGGCGGTTACAACCACCCGGATGATGGTTCGAACATGCCTAATGCGGCCTGCAGAAATGCCTTTTTGTACAAAGCGGAGACTATTCCTATTTGGGAACGCCGCCAGATGTTTACCGAATGGCCCGCCTACTCGCAAAACCTGCAAGGTACCCAGCATCCGTCAGACAAGGTCCCCGATGACCAGCTTTGCTCGGCGGGCATCGCCAAGTTTGAAGGCATCGACCAGCCGCATGCCGACTGGCAGGTGAGCAGCGTCTCGGTAAAAGACGGCCAGGCTACGCTGTACTTCGACGCCACCCAGGTGCATGAGCCGAGCAAGTGGACGGTGTCGCTTGCCAAGCCGAGTTTCAATGCCGCCACGGATAAGTTGAAATGGAGCGATCTGACACCGCTTGAGGTGACTAAAGTGATAGTTCCGCCGCCGGCTAAAGGCAACCATGTCAAATATGCCGGCGTCTACCAGATTGACGTCAAGATCCCGGCCGATCGTGCCGACGGGAAGCAAACACTGTTGTATGTGCAGTGGGAACGGCAGGACCCAGCGAGAGAAACCTTTTTCAGCTGTAGCGACGTAAGGTTCGACGGAGTCTCCGCAGCCAAATAAGCCGCGGCAGCTTTAAGGTGCCGGCGCAGCATGCCGGCACCCTAACCGGCGATAAAGAGAGCTCTGCTTACTATTTGGGCGACCTTAAGCGTTCAATCAGGATAACTTATTGATGAATACTGTGCGGATCGTCGCGTTTCAAACTAAAATTTAGGATGCTTATTGATCTGGATATAATTTAACTTTTTGAATTTATTATTATTCATTGATTGGTTTCGGCTATATCAGTGATTGAACGGAAGATGCGGTTGTTACTTTTATTGATCCCGCGCATCAAGTAGAATGCCGTTCAACGAGAACCCGTACCAACAGAAGTATTACTCGAAGCAATGACCCTGCTGGCGTTAGGTATAAATCACAAAACCGCTCCGGTTTCTCTGCGTGAAAGGGTGACCTTCTCCCCAGAGTCTATCGATCAGGCGCTGACCAGCTTGCTCCAACAACCGTTGGTGCAGGGCGGTGTGGTGTTGTCTACGTGTAACCGCACCGAGCTTTATCTCAGTGTGGAGCAACAGGAACACCTTCACGAACAGCTGGTAGCCTGGCTGTGTGAATACCATCACCTGCGCCCGGAAGAAGTGAGCAAAAGCCTGTACTGGCACCACGGCAACGACGCCGTGAGCCATCTGATGCGCGTAGCCAGCGGGCTGGATTCGTTGGTATTGGGCGAACCGCAAATCCTCGGGCAGGTGAAAAAAGCCTTCGCCGAGTCGCAACGCGGCCAGTCGCTTTCCGGCGAGCTTGAACGTCTGTTCCAAAAATCCTTCTCCGTCGCCAAACGCGTGCGCACCGAAACTGAAATCGGCGCCAGCGCAGTTTCCGTGGCCTTCGCCGCCTGTACGCTGGCGCGCCAAATCTTCGAGTCGCTAGCCGATCTGAACGTGCTGCTGGTCGGCGCCGGCGAAACCATTGAATTGGTGGCGCGCCATCTGCGCGAGCATAAAGTGCGGCATATGATTATCGCCAACCGTACCCGCGAACGCGCCCAGTTGCTGGCAGACGAAGTCGGCGCTGAAGTGATCACGTTGCCGGAAATCGACGAACGTCTGGCGGATGCCGACATCATCATCAGTTCTACCGCCAGCCCGCTGCCGATCATCGGTAAAGGGATGGTGGAGCGTGCCCTGAAAGCGCGTCGCAACCAGCCGATGCTGCTGGTGGATATTGCCGTGCCGCGCGATATCGAGCCGGAAGTGGGTAAGCTGGCGAATGCTTATCTGTATAGCGTGGACGATCTGCACGCCATCATTCAAAGCAACCTGGCGCAGCGCAAAGCCGCGGCGGTGCAGGCGGAAACGATCGTTCAGCAGGAAAGCACCAATTTTATGGCCTGGCTGCGCTCGCAGGGCGCGGTGGAAACCATTCGCGACTATCGCTCGCAGGCCGACCAGATCCGCGCCGAAATGGAAGCCAAAGCGCTGGCCGCCATCGCGCAAGGCGCGGACGTAGAACAGGTTATCCACGAACTGGCCCACCGGCTGACCAACCGCCTTATTCATGCCCCTACCAAATCCCTCCAGCAGGCCGCCGGCGATGGCGACGTGGAGCGGTTGCAATTATTACGCGACAGCCTCGGGCTGGATCAGCATTAGTTTTCTCTTTTAACAGGGTTTAATACCACGCATGAAGCCTTCTATTGTTGCCAAACTGGAAGCGTTACAAGAGCGCCATGAAGAAGTGCAGGCGCTGCTCGGCGATGCCGGCGTTATTGCCGAGCAGGATCGGTTCCGCGCCCTGTCGCGCGAATACTCGCAACTGACCGATGTCAGCCGTTGTTTCCTGGAATGGCGTCAGGTGCAAGAGGATCTGGCTACCGCAGAAATGATGCTGGACGATCCTGAAATGCGCGAGATGGCGCAGGAAGAGATGAAGCAGGCCAAGGCGGCGACGGAAGAACTTGAACAGCAGCTGCAAGTGTTGCTGCTGCCGAAAGACCCGGACGACGAACGCGGTATCTTCCTGGAAGTGCGCGCCGGTACCGGCGGTGACGAAGCGGCGATCTTCGCCGGCGACCTGTTCCGCATGTACAGCCGCTATGCTGAAACGCGCCGCTGGCGCGTCGAGATCATGAGCGCTAACGAAGGCGAACATGGCGGTTATAAAGAAGTGATTGCCAAGGTCTCCGGCGACGGCGTCTACGGCCAACTGAAATTTGAATCCGGCGGCCACCGCGTGCAGCGCGTACCCGAAACCGAGTCGCAGGGGCGTATTCATACCTCCGCCTGCACCGTGGCGGTGATGCCGGAAGTGCCGGAAGCCGAATTGCCGGAGATCAATGCGGGCGATTTAAAAATCGATACCTTCCGCTCCTCCGGTGCCGGCGGCCAGCACGTCAACACCACAGATTCGGCGATCCGTATCACCCACTTGCCGACCGGCATTGTGGTGGAGTGTCAGGACGAACGTTCGCAGCACAAGAACAAAGCCAAGGCGATGTCGGTGCTGGGCGCACGCATCCGTGCTGCCGAAATGGCCAAGCGCCAGCAGGAAGAGGCGTCAACCCGCCGCAACCTGTTGGGCAGCGGCGATCGTTCCGACCGTAACCGTACCTACAACTTCCCGCAGGGAAGGGTGACCGATCACCGCATCAACCTGACGATTTACCGTCTGGACGAGGTGATGGAAGGCAAGCTGGACATGCTGATTCAGCCGATCGTGCAGGAATATCAGGCCGATCAGCTCGCTGCGCTGTCCGCAGAGCTTGAGTAATGGATTATCAATCCTGGCTGAAGGCGGCAAGTGCGCGGCTGACGCAGAGCGAAAGCGCCCGACGTGATGCCGAGATCCTGCTGGGCTTCGTGACCGGCAGGGCCAGGACTTTCCTGATGGCGTTTGGTGAAACCGTGTTGACGCCGCAGGAACAAGAACAGTTGGAAAGGCTGCTGGCGCGCCGCGAACGCGGCGAACCTGTGGCTTATTTGATTGGCGAGCGCGAGTTTTGGTCGCTGCCGCTGTCGGTATCACCCGCAACCCTGATCCCGCGTCCGGACACCGAATGCCTGGTGGAACTGGCGCTGGAGCGCTTGCCGCCTTCTCCCTGCACTATCCTCGATCTGGGCACCGGCACCGGCGCCATTGCATTGGCGCTGGCCAGCGAACGCCCGGATTGCGCGGTGACCGGCGTTGATTTACAGCCGGAAGCGGTGGCGCTGGCGCAGCATAACGCGCAGAAGCTGACAATAGGTAACGCGCAGTTCTTGCAAGGCAGTTGGTTCGAACCGCTGGCCGGCCAAACTTTCGCCCTGATCGCCAGTAATCCGCCTTATATCGACGCCGCTGATCCGCATCTGGCGCAAGGGGATGTGCGTTTCGAGCCAAGCAGCGCGCTGGTGGCGCAACGGCACGGGCTGGCGGATTTGGCCGCCATTGTGCAGCAGGCACCGCATTATCTGCAGTCACAGGGTTGGCTGTTGCTTGAACATGGCTGGCAGCAGGGGGAAAGCGTACGCGCGCTGCTGCAGGCTGCCGGTTTTATTTCGGTCGCTACCCGCCGTGACTACGGCGATAACGATCGCGTGACGTTTGGCCAATGGCCGCAGTAACTGAAAACCAACAATAACGAAGCACACAGCGAATAAAAAGGAAGCGATATGGCAGTCTACACGGCGTTAAAAAATCTGCATCTGTTGACGGTCGCCCTCAGTATTGCCTTGTTTGTCTCGCGTTTTTTCTGGAAGTGGCGCAATTCGGCCATGCTGAACAAGCGCTGGGTGAAGATAACGCCGCACGTTAATGATACGGTGTTGTTCGCCAGCGGCATTGCGCTGGTGGTGATGTTCAAGCTTTATCCGCTGCTGGGCATGGACTCATGGCTGACCGAGAAGCTGTTTGGCGTTATTATCTATATCCTGCTTGGCTACGTCGCATTGGGCAAGAAGACCAAAAGCCAGAACCTGCGCACTTTGGCGTTTGTGCTGGCGTTGGGCTGTCTGTACCTGATAATTAAACTTGCCACGACGAAATTACCCTTTCTGATGGGATACTTATGAGTAGCATTGCTGATTTTGAATTTAACACCTCGCTGCTGAGCGAGGGCGTAATCCTGGTATCGCAGTCGGTGCGGCGTGATTTCCCCGTCGCCGAAGTCGAACGCAAGCTGCAACAGCTGGTCGACGACGCGCGCGCGGCCATGCCGCAGGATCTCAACCAGGAACAGCAACTTGACGCACTCATTGAGCTGTTCTTCAAAACCTGGGGTTTTGGCGGTGCAGGCGGCGTGTATCGCCTGTCCGACGCTATCTGGCTCGACAAGGTGCTGGAGGGGCGTCAGGGTACGCCGGTCTCGCTCGGCACCATTTTCCTGCATATCGCCCATCATCTCGATTTGCCGCTGTTGCCGGTTATTTTCCCCACCCAACTGATCCTGCGTGCAGACTGGCTGGATGAAGAAATGTGGTTGATCAACCCGCTGAACGGCGAAACGCTGAACGAGCATCAGTTGGAAGTGTGGATCAAGGGCAATCTGGGTCTGGGCGCTGAGCTGGAAGACGACGATCTCGATGAATCAGAAAACGTCATGGTGGTGCGTAAAATGCTGGATACGCTGAAAGCCTCCCTGATGGAAGAAAAACAGATGGAATTGGCCCTGCGCGCCAGCGAAACGGTGCTGTGCTTCGATCCGGACGATCCTTACGAGATCCGCGACCGTGGGCTGATCTACGCCCAGTTGGAATGCAACCATATCGCGATTTCCGATCTCAACTATTTTGTCGAACAGTGTCCTGAAGATCCGGTCAGCGAAGTGATCAAAGTGCAGATCCACTCGATTGAACCTAAACAGGTTACGCTGCATTAATTCATTTAAAATACCCGGTGAATTTCAAGCCGCGGCCTGGAAGGCGACGGGTATAACATCAACAAAGGCGAAAGCATGAAACAGAAAGTAGTTAGCATTGGCGACATCAACGTAGCGAACGATCTGCCGTTTGTGCTGTTTGGCGGGATGAACGTGCTGGAATCGCGCGATTTGGCGATGAGCATCTGCGAGCACTACGTCACCGTGACGCAAAAACTGGGCATTCCTTACGTTTTCAAAGCCTCTTTTGATAAAGCCAACCGTTCTTCCATTCACTCGTACCGTGGTCCGGGTCTGGAAGAGGGGATGAGAATCTTCGAAGAAATCAAAAAAACCTTCGGCGTGAAAATCATCACCGACGTGCACGAAGCGTCACAGGCGCAGCCGGTATCCGAAGTGGTTGATGTTATCCAACTGCCGGCCTTCCTGGCGCGCCAGACCGATCTGGTTGAAGCTATGGCGAAAACCGGCGCGGTGATCAACGTCAAGAAGCCACAGTTCGTCAGCCCAGGCCAAATGGGCAACATCGTCGACAAGTTCAAGGAAGGCGGTAACGATCAGGTGATCCTGTGCGATCGCGGCAGCAACTTTGGCTACGATAACCTGGTGGTCGACATGCTCGGCATCAACGTGATGAAGAACGTGACCGGTGGCCACCCGGTGATCTTCGACGTTACCCACGCCCTGCAGACCCGTGACCCGTTTGGCGCCGCTTCCGGCGGTCGTCGTGCGCAGGTTGCCGAACTGGCGCGCGCCGGTATGGCGGTAGGTCTGGCCGGTCTGTTCATCGAAGCGCACCCGGAGCCGAACAGTGCCAAGTGCGACGGCCCATCCGCGTTGCCGCTGGACAAGCTGGAGCCGTTCCTGGTGCAGATGAAAGCCATCGACGATCTGGTGAAGAGCTTCCCAGAACTGGATACCAGCAACTAAGCCGGTTTCCGCGTCTAAAAAAGCCCGACTCGTCGGGCTTTTGCTTTTTTAAGCGTCCAGCGCCGCCAGCGCTTCCGGCAGCGTTGAATAGAAATGCAATTTTCCCTCGATCGGTTGCACCCGCGCCCGCGCCAGCGTTTTCAACGGCTGGAACGGAATATCGGTGATCGCCAACTGCTTGCCTGCGGGCAAGGCCTCAATAAAACGTTGCAGGGCGGTTAAGCCCCCGGCGTCCAGCACCGGCACCGCGTCCCATTGCAGCACAATCACGTCATAATTTTCACTGCGCGCCAGCAATTCATTAAAAATGCGCTCGGCGGCGGCGAAGAACAGCGGGCCGTTCACTCTCAGCACCAGGCGGCCGTTTTCGGCACTCAGTTCGCTCAACCGGGTCATGCGCGCAATGCGGCGCATAAACAGCAGCGAGGCCAGCACTATGCCCACGGTAATGGCGATCACCATATCGAACAGCACCGTCAGCGACATGCACAGCAACATCACCAGAATGTCGTCCTTCGGCGCTCGGCGCAGCAGATAAACCACCTTGTGCGCTTCACTCATGTTCCAGGCCACCATCAGCAACAGCGCCGCCATCGCCGACAACGGCAACCAGGATAGCCACGGCGCCAGCACCAGCAACGCCAGCAGCACCAGCAGCGCATGGATGATGGCGGCCACCGGCGAGGTAGCGCCGGCGCGCACGTTGGCCGCCGAACGGGCGATGGCGGCGGTGGCGGTAATGCCGCCAAAAAACGGCGCGATGAGATTGCCCGCGCCCTGGCCGATAAGTTCGGTGTTGGAGTTGTGTTTTTTGCCGGTCATGCCGTCCAGCACCACCGCGCACAGCAGCGATTCAATCGCGCCCAGCATCGCCATGGAAAACGCCGCCGGCAGCAGGGCGGAGAGGGTCTGCCAGCTCAGCGGCATCGGCTTGCCGTCAGCGGCAGGCAGATCCCACGGCAGCATCAGTTGCGGCAAGATCGGCGGGATGCCGTGCCCGCGGCTGCCATCGGCCAGCAGGTAACTGAAACGGGAACCGATGGTCGCCACCTGATGGTCAAACAGCGCCAAAATGCCCATGACCGCCATCCCCGCCAGCAGCGCGGGCAGGTGGCCGGGCACCCGCACGCCGAGCTTCGGCCAGAGCACCAGTATCAGCAGCGTGACCGCGCCGATCAAGGTATCGCCGATATCCAGCGTCGGCAGCGCCTGCAACAGGGCGTAAACCTTGCCGACATAATTTTCCGGCATCACTGCCAGTTGCAGACCGAAGAAATCCTTCACTTGCAGGGTGGCGATGGTGATGGCGATCCCGGAAGTAAAGCCTAGCGTGACGGACAGGGGAATATATTCAATCAGCCGGCCGAAGCGAGCCAACCCCATAATCACCAGAAACACGCCGGAAAGCAGGGTAGCGATCAGCAGGCCGGAAAGGCCGAACTGCTGCGATACCGGGTAGAGGATCACCACAAAGGCAGCGGTGGGGCCGGAGACGCTGTAGCGCGAACCGCCGCCGATGGCGATGACGATGCCGGCGACTGCCGAAGTGTAAAGTCCGTACTGGGGGGGCACGCCGCTGGCGATCGCCAACGCCATCGCCAGCGGGATGGCGATAATGCCGACGGTGACGCCGGCGATGGCGTCTTTAAGCAGGCGTTGCAGGGAATAGGGTTCTCGCCAGCAGGCGTCAATCAGCGCGCTGAACGGCCGGATGCCGTTAATTTCATGCGTTTTCATCTAAGGTGCGGACCAAGTCTATAAAAGAGAACGGAATGGCGGGCCAGGTAAGGTCCGTCTCGAATAGCTGATAGACAGACTACGCCAGTTGCAGCGGCGATTCCTAGATATACATCAAACGGACGCAGAAAATCGGAGTTACGCTATTTTGGTTGGGTGGGGTAAGCGGGAAAACCAGACCGGCCGCGGGTAAGGCGGCCGGTCTGGTAAATATAAAGAGACTTTTACCACTTAATGCACCGAGGGCAGGGATAAACCGAGAAAATGTGCCAGCGTGCCGACCAGCAGGTTATGGTCCTCCAACTGCGGTGAGCCGGAGATGCTCAGGGTGCCGATGCAGCCTATGCCCGCCAGATTGATGGGAAAAGCGCCGCCGTGCACCGAGTAGTCACGCACGCTCAGGCCATAGCGCTCCTCCAGCGTCGCCTGCCGCTGTTGCAAGCGCAGGCCGATAGCGTAAGAGCTTTTGTGAAAGTGATTCACCACGTTGCGTTTGCGCCGCACCCAGTCGGCGATGTCCGGCGTGGTGCCAGGCATCGCGTAATAGAACAGCGTTTGCCCGGCCAACTGGATTTCGATGGCGATACTCAAACGCCGCTGCTCTGCGGCGGTCTTCAGCGCCGTGCCCAGTTCCCAGGCGGTTGCATGGTCAAAATGGCTAAAGGTCAGCGTGGCTTCCTGTTCGCTGAGCGCACGCAACTCATCATCAGTATTCATGGCTACCCCCGTTAATCTTGGCTGCGGACAGAGTATCCCGAACTGAAAAAACGGGATAGACAGCTTGGCGATAACTTAGAACCGCAGCCGGGCAATATAGCTGCCGCCGGTGCCGACAGTCAGGCCGCCAACGTATGCTCGCGGAATGCGGCCAAGAGCTCCTCGGTGAACTTCAGGCGCTTTTGACGATCGGTCAGGTCCAGCATGAACTTCAGCTTGGTCGGCCCATCCAGGCGATAAATTTGCGGATTGCTCTGTAGCAGGCCAATCAGGTAACCCGGATCGACCCGATTCTTCTCGCCAAACTCGATAAACCCGCCGCGCTCGTTCCCCTCTATGCGCTTAATCCCCAGTTTCTGCGCATGTTGGCGCAGCGCCGCGCTTTGCAACAGGTTGCGCGCCGGATCCGGCAGCAGGCCGAAGCGGTCAATCAGCTCTACCTTCAGTTCTTCCAGTTCGCCGTCGTTTTTCGCGCTGGCGATGCGTTTATAGAACGACAGACGGGTGTTCACGTCCGGGATAAAATCGTCCGGCAGCAGGGCCGGCATGCGCAGCTCCACTTCGGTTTGGTTGCTGGTGAGATCTTCCAGCGACGGCTCGCGCCCGTTTTTCAATGCGTCGACCGCGCTTTCCAGCAGCTCCATGTACAGCGAGAAGCCGACGGTGGTCATCTGCCCGCTTTGATCTTCACCCAGCAGCTCGCCCGCGCCGCGGATCTCCAGATCGTGGGTGGCCAATGCAAAGCCTGCGCCGAGATCTTCGAGCGAAGCGATGGCTTCCAGCCGTTTGTGCGCGTCGGTGCTCATGGCCTTTGGATTCGGTGTCAGCAGATAGGCGTAGGCCTGATGGTGCGAACGGCCTACGCGGCCACGCAACTGATGCAACTGCGCCAGCCCGAAGCGATCGGCGCGCTCGATGATAATGGTATTGGCGCTAGGAATATCGATGCCGGTTTCGATAATGGTGGTACAGACCAGCACGTTAAAACGCTGGTGGTGGAAATCGTTCATCACCCGTTCCAGATCGCGCTCGCGCATCTGGCCGTGGCCAATGGCGATACGCGCTTCCGGCACCAGCTCAGCCAGTTTCTCCGCGGCCTTCTCGATGTTCTCCACGTCGTTGTACAGATAGTAAACCTGGCCGCCGCGCAGCACTTCACGCAGGATCGCCTCGCGAACCACCAGGCTGTCGTACTCGCGCACGAAGGTTTTCACCGCCAGGCGGCGGGCCGGCGGGGTCGCGATAATCGACAGGTCGCGCATGCCGCTCATCGCCATATTCAGCGTACGCGGGATCGGCGTGGCGGTTAGCGTCAGGATATCCACATCGGCGCGCATCGCCTTGATGCGTTCTTTGTGGCGCACGCCGAAACGGTGTTCTTCATCGACGATCAGCAGCCCCAGATCTTTCCAGCGCAGATCGCTCTGCAACAGTTTGTGGGTGCCGATAATAATGTCCACTTTGCCGTCGACGGCGTCGTCCATGATCTGTTGCTGCTCTTTGGCGCTGCGGAAACGCGACATCATCTCGATGCGAATCGGCCAGGTGGCGAAGCGATCGCGGAAGTTGTCGAAGTGCTGCTGCGCCAACAGCGTAGTGGGCACCAGCACCGCCACCTGCTTGCCGTTTTCCACCGCCAGGAAGGCCGCGCGCATCGCCACTTCGGTTTTGCCGAAGCCGACGTCGCCGCACACCAGCCTGTCCATCGCCAGCGGCTGGCACATGTCGCTCAGCACGGCGTTGATTGCCTGTTCCTGGTCTGGGGTGGTTTCAAACGGGAAGCTTTGACAGAACAGCTGATACTGTTCGCGGTTGTGTTTGAAGGCGAAGCCGGATTTGGCGGCGCGCTGGGCGTAAATATCCAGCAGCTCGGCCGCCACGTCCCGCACCCGTTCCGCAGCTTTCTGCCGCGCGCGTGTCCAGGCGTCACCGCCCAGCTTGTGCAGCGGCGCGTTTTCATCTGCGCCACCGGCATAGCGGCTGATCAGGTGCAGCGAAGAAACAGGCACATAGAGTTTGTCTTCACCGGAGTAGGACAGGATCAGGTATTCGGCCTTGATGCCGCCGGCTTCCAGCGTCGTCAGGCCAACGTAACGCCCGACGCCGTGCTCCAGATGCACCACCGGCTGGCCGGGGTGCAGCTCCGCCAGGTTGCGGATCAGGGTATCGGTATTGATGGTGCGGCGATTGTCCTGCCGGCGGCGGCTGACGCGTTCGCCGAGCAGGTCGCTTTCGCAGATCAGCGCCCGGTTGCGCATGCCGTCGAGGAAACCGCGTTCCGAGGCGCCGACCATCATATAGCGACCGGCCGGTTCGGCCTGATCGAGATGTTGAATCAATGACGTGCCGAGTTTGATGCGGCCGAGCAGGTCTTGCAGCGTTTCGCGGCGGCCCTCGCTCTCGACCGAGAAAATCACGCTGCCGTCAAAGCTTTCTATAAAGCGGCGCAACTGGTCCAGCGGCGCTTTATTCTGGGCTTGCACCGCCAGGTCCGGCAGCGCGCGATAGTCCAGATTGGTGTTGCCGGCTTTGGCCGGCAGCGCTTCGGTTTTGAGTGCCATGCGCGGCCAGGCTTTCAATTCGCCAAACAGCGCGTCAACCCGCAGCCACAGGCTGTCCGGTGCCAGCAGCGGGCGCATCGGATCGACGCGGCGGCTTTCGTAACGCTGGTTAACGTCCAGCCAGAAGCGCTCGGCGGCGCTCTCCAGGTTGCCGGTATTGACGATCAGCGTGTTGGCCGGCAGGTAGCTGAACAGCGACGGCAGCGGCTGGCTGAAAAACAGCGGTTGCCAGTATTCGATGCCGGCCGGCCAGGTGCCTTTGCTCACCTGCTGGTAAATATGTTCGGCGTCGCGGCGCACCTCAAACTGCTCGCGCCACTGGCTGCGGAACAGCTCGATGGCGGTTTTGTCGGTCGGGAATTCATGGGCCGGCAGCAGGTTGATGGCTTCGACTTCGCTCAGCGTGCGCTGGGTGTCGACGTCGAAGATGCGCAGGCTGTCGATTTCATCGTCGAAGAAATCGATGCGGTAAGGCTCTTCGCTGCCCATCGGGTACAGATCGAGCAGCGCGCCGCGGGTGGCGAACTCGCCGTGCTCCATCACCTGATCGACGCTGCGGTAGCCGGCTTGTTCCAACTGGGCGCGCAGTTTTTCGCGCGACAGGCGCTGGCCCTTTTTCATCACCAGCGCGTGGCCGTGCAGGAATTCGTGCGGACAGACGCGCTGCATCAGGGTATTGACCGGCAGAATGATGACGCCGCGCACCATGGTCGGCAGGTGGTACAGGCTCGACAGACGGGCGGAGATAATCTCCTGGTGAGGCGAGAAGCTGTCGTAGGGCAGGGTTTCCCAGTCGGGCAGCGTGGTCACCATTTGATCGGTAAACTGCTGGATTTCGTCGCGCAGTCGCAGGGCGTTCTGCATGTCCGGGGCGATCAGCATCACCGGCCCGTTATGACGTTCGACGATCTCGGCGCACTCCACGGCGCAGGCCGCGCCGGTTAGTTGCCCCAACTGGCGCAAATCGCCTGCGCGATCGGGCAGGGAATAACGGGAGGATGACGATGCAGAACGGTTACGGTTATCGGAGGTGCTCATTAAGGTATCTTTAATCAATGTGTTAAATTTCGCCCTGGCACAAATAACAAAGCGCCTTTACCCGGTAATACTAGCCCACTGGCCAGCAAACTGACATAGGTAAAAGCGCCATATCCGTCGTCTTTCAAGTTGCAGCGCCGCTGGTGGCATTTATGGCCAATGCGGGCGCAGCATGGCGTGCGCCCTCTCGGGTTTGGGCGAACGGGGCGGCTGGGGGAACGTTAACCCACCGAAGGTATTATTCTTGCGCGCCCATCGCGAAGTATTGCGCGATTTTATCCACATCGACATTGCCACCGCTGACAATCACCCCGACTTTTTTACCGCGCAAATCCAGCAGCGAATTCATTGCCGCCGCTGCGGCCAGGCACCCTGTGGGTTCGACCACCATTTTCATCCGTTCCATAAAAAAGCGCATTTGCCGGCACAGCTGCGCGTCGGTGACCGTCAGAATATCCTCTACGTACTGCTGGATGATCGGGAAGGTGAGTGTGCCCACCTGCTGAGTTTGCGCGCCATCGGCGATGGTTTTCGGCACCGGAATGCGCACCGGTTGCCCGTTGCGAAAAGCCTGCTGCACGTCGTTGCCTGCCTGCGGCTCCACGCCGTACACCCGGCAGCCCGGCGACCAGTGGCGGGCCGCTATCGCACTGCCGGAAAGCAGGCCGCCGCCGCCGGTAGACACCAGCAACACGTCCAGCGGGCCGACCTCTTCTATCAGCTCTTTGGTGGCGGTGCCTTGGCCGGCCATCACCTGCGGGTAATCATAGGGAGGGACGATCGCCAGGCCATGCTCTGCGGCCAGGCGCTGGGTAATCTCTTCGCGGTTCTCGCTGTGGCGTTGGTAAATCACCACGTTGGCCCCGTAGCCGCGTGTCGCCGCCAGCTTGGTTTCCGGCGCGTCGTTCGGCATGACTATGGTGACGTTGACGCCCAGCTCCCGCGCCGCCAGCGCCATTGCCTGCGCGTGGTTACCGGAGGAAAAGGCAATTACTCCGGCCTTGCGCTGCGCCTCGCTCAGTTGCGCGATCGCGTTGTACGCCCCGCGGAACTTAAAAGCCCCGACGCGCTGGAAGTTCTCGCATTTGAAGAACAGTTGTGCGCCTGTGAGGTTGTCGGCCTGATGCGACGTCATGACCGGCGTGCGGAGGGCATGTCCGGCCAGAATTTCTGCGGCGGCAGAGATATCGGCGGCGGTGATACAGTGGGGCGTTGAACTCATGGCGACCTCGCATGGATGAAGGGGGGATTGATTGTCCGGGATTTTTAATTTACTCTTTGTAAAGTTTTTGTCAAACGGTTAAGCCAATGAGCGATCTCAGGCAGGAAAATGCGCTATTGCTGCGCGAAGCGGAAAAAATTGTCCAGGCGCTGGGCATGATGTTTGCCCCCAGTTGCGAAGTGGTATTGCACGATCTGACACAGCCGGAGCATGCTATCGTCGCCATCGCCAATAATCTGTCGAACCGCAGCATTGGTGACGCCGCCAGTGAAATGGGGCTGGAGCGCATTGCCTCGCCGGACTTTCCGGACGTGGTACAAAATTACGCCAATGCCTTCCCGGACGGGCGCCCGGCCAAGAGCACGTCGATCGGTCTGCGCAACAGTGAAGGCACCTATGTGGCGGCCATCTGCCTCAATCTGGACGTCTCAATCTTCAACAGTGTCAACGCCATTCTGCAACAACTGACCGCGGTAGTGCAGAGTGCGCCGCAGCCGGCGGCGGAGGGGGCCCGTTCTCTGTCGGATATCGCCGCCGTGATCAACAACTTTGCGGCGTCGCACGCTACCCAGCCGCGCGCGCTCTCTTCAGAGCAACGTTATCAAGTGATCCAGTTATTGAAGCAGCAGGGCTATCTGCAACTGCGCGGGGCCGCCACCATGGCGGCGGAGGCGTTGGGCATTTCACGGGTGTCGGTTTATAACCTGTTAAAGCGGGATGCCGGTTAACGACTTGCCGTCTTTCAGGCTGCAGCGTTCAACGCTGTTCCTGACAGAACCCGTGGGGGAGCGAATACATTCGCCCCGGTTGAAACGGGTGCAGCCTGCAGCATCCTTACGCAAAGCTCTGGGGCAGATGCTGCGGCGCAATGCGCAATAGGCGGAATAAAAGGCGTCTGGGTGGTTCCCTAAACGAGGTATAGCCTTTATTATCCTTGATCACTTTGCTTAAGCTACGGCAACAAAACGGATTTCATGTATCAACCTGTCGCGTTATTCATTGGCCTGCGCTACATGCGCGGGCGAGCCTCAGACCGCTTCGGGCGGTTTGTCTCCTGGCTGTCCACCATCGGCATTACGCTGGGGGTCATGGCGTTGGTCACCGTTTTGTCGGTGATGAACGGTTTTGAAAAAGATCTGGAAAACAACATCCTTGGCCTGATGCCTCAGGCGTTGATCACCAGCCCGCAGGGGTCGATCAATCCCCAGCAGATCCCGGCCTCGATGGCGCAGGGATTGCAGGGCGTCAGCCGCGTTGCGCCGCTGACTACCGGCGACGTGGTGCTGCAAAGCGCCCGCAGCGTGGCGGTCGGCGTGATGCTCGGGGTGAACCCGGACGAAGCCGATCCGCTGACGCAGTATCTGGTTAACGTCAAACAGCAACAGTTGCAGCCGGGCCAGTACAATATCATCATCGGCGAACAGCTTGCCGGGCAATTGGGCGTCAAACGCGGCGACCAGCTGCGGGTGATGGTGCCGAGCGCCAGCCAGTTCACGCCGATGGGCCGCATTCCCAGCCAGCGCCTGTTTACTATTATCGGCACCTTCCACGCCAACAGTGAAGTGGACGGCACCCAGATGCTGGTCAATCAGCAAGACGCTTCCCGCCTGATGCGCTACCCGGCCGGCAATATCACCGGCTGGCGTCTGTTCCTGCAACAGCCGCTGACGGTCGATACCCTCAGCCAGCAGAAACTGCCGCAAGGGGCGCAATGGAAAGACTGGCGTGAACGCAAGGGCGAGCTGTTCCAGGCGGTACGCATGGAGAAAAACATGATGGGGCTGCTGCTCAGCCTGATCGTGGCGGTGGCGGCGTTTAACATTATTACTTCGCTTGGCCTGCTGGTGATGGAGAAGCAGGGCGAAGTCGCCATTCTGCAAACCCAGGGCCTGACCCGCCGGCAGATCATGTCGGTGTTTATGGTGCAGGGCGCCAGCGCCGGCATTATCGGTTCGCTGCTCGGCACGCTGCTGGGCGTGCTGCTGGCCACCAACCTGAATAACCTGATGCCGATCCTCGGCGCATTGATTGACGGCGCGTCGCTGCCGGTGGCGGTCGATCCGCTGCAGGTGACGATTATCGCCGTGGCGGCGATGGCGGTATCCCTGTTGTCCACGCTTTACCCTTCATGGCGCGCTGCCGCCGTACAACCCGCTGAGGCTTTACGTTATGAGTAACCATCTTTTGCTGCAGTGCGAAAACCTGTGCAAGACCTATCAGGAAGGCAATCTGCATACCGACGTACTGCGTAATGTCAGCTTTGCCATGCAGCCGGGTGAGATGATGGCGATTGTCGGCAGCTCGGGTTCCGGTAAAAGCACCCTGTTGCACCTGCTGGGCGGTCTGGATTCGCCAACCTCCGGCGAAGTGATCTACAAAGGCCAGTCGCTGAATACCCTGTCGTCGGCGGCCAAGGCTGAACTGCGCAACCGTCAGTTGGGCTTTATCTATCAGTTCCATCACCTGTTGCCGGACTTCACCGCGTTGGAAAACGCCGCCATGCCGCTGTTGATCGGCGGCATGAAACCGGCTCAGGCGCAGGACAAGGCGCTGGAAATGCTGACGGCGGTCGGGCTGGAAAAACGCAGCAAACACCGGCCTTCGGAGCTGTCCGGCGGCGAGCGTCAACGCGTGGCGATCGCCCGTGCGTTGGTGAACAACCCGTCGCTGGTACTGGCGGACGAACCGACCGGTAATCTCGACAAGCGCACCGCCGACAGCATCTTTGATCTGCTCGGTGAGCTGAACGTGCGTCAGGGCACCGCCTTCCTGGTGGTGACCCATGACTTGCAACTGGCCAAGCGCCTCAGCCGCCAGCTGGAAATGGCCGACGGCCACCTGCAGGCTCAACTGACCCTGATGGGAGCCGAGTAATGGCGGGTGCGTCACTTTCCCTTTTGACGGCGCTGCGCTTTAGCCGGGGCCGCAAGCGCGGCGGCATGGTGTCGCTGATTTCGGTGATCTCCACCATTGGCATTGCGCTGGGCGTGGCGGTGTTGATCGTCGGGCTGAGTGCGATGAACGGCTTCGAACGCGAGCTGAAAAACCGTATTTTGGCGGTAGTGCCTCACGGCGAGATTGAACCGGTGAAACAGCCGTTCAAAGACTGGTCGTCAATCTTGCAGCGGGTAGAAAAGGTGCCGGGTATCCTGGCTGCCGCCCCCTATATCAACTTTACCGGCCTGATGGAAAACGGTGCGCAACTGCGGGCGGTGGGCGTTAAAGGGGTCGATCCGCAGCAGGAAAGCCAGCTCAGTGCACTGCCTAAATACGTGCAGGGCGATGCCTGGGCCAACTTCAAAAGCGGTGAGCAGCAGGTGATCCTCGGCAAGGGCGTGGCCGATGCGTTGGGCGTGAAGCAAGGCTCCTACGTCACGGTAATGATCCCCAACAGCGATCCGCAAATGAAGCTGTTGCAGCCCAAACGCATCCGTCTGCATGTGACCGGCATTCTGCAACTGAGCGGCCAACTGGACCACAGCCTGGCGATGGTGCCGCTGGCCGATGCCCAGCAGTATCTGGATATGGGCGACAGCGTGACCGGTATCGCGATTAAAGTTAATGACGTGTTTGCCGCCAACAAACTGGTGCGCGACGCGGGCGAAGTCACCAATTCCTACGTCTACATCAAGAGCTGGATCGGCACCTACGGCTACATGTACCGCGATATCCAGATGATCCGCGCCATTATGTATCTGGCGATGGTGCTGGTGATTGGCGTTGCCTGTTTCAACATTGTCTCCACGCTGGTGATGGCGGTGAAGGACAAGAGCGGCGATATCGCCGTGCTGCGCACTTTGGGCGCCAAAGACGGTTTTATCCGTGCGATATTTATCTGGTACGGCCTGCTGGCCGGGCTGGTGGGCAGCGTCAGCGGCGTGGTGGTCGGGGTGATAGCTTCGCTGCAGTTGACCAACATCATCAAAGGATTGGAAAAACTGATGGGGCACTCGTTCCTGTCGGGAGATATCTACTTCATCGACTTCCTGCCTTCCGAGCTGCACTGGCTGGACGTAGTGATTGTATTGGCGACCGCATTGGTGCTCAGCCTGTTGGCCAGTTGGTATCCGGCCAGGCGCGCCAGCCGTATCGATCCGGCGCGCGTGTTGAGCGGACAATAACGAAAATCAGGGGTAGCGGAAACGCCACCCCCTTTTTTTAGCCTGAGGGTGGGTTATGTACTACGGTTTCGATATGGGCGGCACCAAAATTGAGCTGGGCGTGTTTGATGCGGATCTGAATCGCATCTGGCAAAAACGGGTGCCGACGCCGCGTGACGATTACCGGCAATTGCTGACCACGCTGCGTGACCTGACCCTTGAGGCGGATGAGTTCTGCGGCCAGCGGGGCAAAGTGGGTATCGGCATTCCGGGGTTGCCCAATGATGACGGGACGTTGTTCACCTCCAACGTCCCGGCGGCGATGGGGCAGCCGCTGCCGCGCGATTTGGCGGCGCTGATTGGTCGCGACGTGCGCGTCGACAACGACGCCAACTGTTTTGCGTTGTCGGAAGCCTGGGACGAAGAGTTCCGCAATTATCCGACTGTGCTGGGCATTATTCTGGGCACCGGGGTGGGTGGCGGGCTGATCGTGGAGGGCAAAGTGGTGTCCGGGCGCAATTACATCGCCGGTGAATTTGGCCACTTCCGCCTGCCGGTCGACGCGCTCGAGGTACTGGGGCGTGATATACCTCGCGTTGCCTGCGGTTGCGGTCATCAGGGTTGCATCGAAAATTACATATCGGGCCGCGGTTTTGAGTGGATGTACGCTCACTTTTATCAGCAGCACTTGCCTGCGCAGCAGATCATTGCGCATTATCAGGCAGGCGAGCCGCAGGCGGTGGCTCACGTTGAGCGTTTTATGGACGTCCTGGCAATATGCCTGGGGAATTTGCTGACCATTATCGATCCGCATCTGGTGGTGATCGGCGGCGGGTTATCGAATTTTGAAGCGATCTACCAGGCGTTGCCACAACGATTGCCGGCGCACTTGCTGCGCGTGGCCAAGCTGCCGCGGATCGAGAAAGCACGCTACGGCGATGCCGGCGGCGTGCGCGGGGCGGCGTTCCTCAATTTGGAAAACAGGGAAAGGTAAGGAGAGAGTTAATGCACACTCGCCATCGGTTGTGTCAGTTTCGTAAGAGCAAGCATGTGCTGCATCAGCGCTTTCGTTCTCGTATTTTCCATCGCGACACCATGGCGGCGGCCGAGCTGAAAAAGCCGTTTGTGGTGGTGTTGACCGGGGCCGGTATTTCGGCGGAATCGGGTATCCGCACCTTCCGCGCTGCGGATGGGCTGTGGGAAGAACACCAGGTGGAGGATGTCGCTACGCCGGAAGGCTATCAGCGCGATCCGCAACTGGTGCAGGCGTTTTACAATGCGCGCCGCCAGCAACTGCAAATGCCGGAAATCGCGCCTAACGCCGCGCATCGCGCGCTGGCGGATTTGGAAGCCTGGCTGGGGGATAACTTCCTGCTGGTGACGCAGAATATCGATAACCTGCATGAACGCGCCGGCAGCAAACGGGTGCTGCATATGCACGGCGAATTGCTGAAAGTGCGTTGCACCAGCTCCGGGCAAGTATTTGATTGGCCGGAAGATCTCAGCGTGGACGAACGCTGCCATTGCTGCCAGTTCCCGGCACCGCTGCGCCCGCACGTGGTGTGGTTCGGCGAAATGCCGCTGGGCATGGACGAAATCTATCAGGCGCTGGCCAAGGCCGACTTTTTTGTCGCTATCGGCACTTCGGGCCATGTTTATCCGGCGGCCGGTTTTGTCCACGAGGCCCGGTTGGGCGGGGCACATACCATGGAACTGAATCTGGAACCCAGCCAGGTGGAAAGTCAGTTCGATGAAAAACACTATGGCCAGGCCAGTGAAGTGGTGCCGCGCTTTGTGCACAAATTCCTGGTAGGGAAAGTCGAACGGGCCGATCGGCCCTAATCTGCAGTTCAGAGCGCACCCGCTGCGCTCTGGTCTTGCCTGCCGAGCGGCCGCGATTTTTACTTAATGGGCAGGGGGCGCGGTGAATTTCAAACAGGTATTCAGCCAGGCGGATCTGAGCAAAACGGATCTCACCATCCTCAACGCTATTTTCGACAACCCGGATGCTTGCATCGATGACGGCATCCGGGCGGTTTCCGTCCGCTGCCACAGCTCGCCTTCAACGCTGGTGCGGCTGGCAAAGAAACTCGGTTTTCGCGGTTATCTGGAACTGGTGTATTTCATCAAGTTCAACCTGGTGATGGCGCCGGCGTTGCAAGGGGAACCGCAACAGGTCGCCCCGGCCGATGAAAAGCAGCAGGCGCAGTTTCTCGATATGCTCGACAGCGGCAAGATCCTGATCCACGGCAGCGGCTTCTCGCAACTGGTGGCGCAGTATATGTACAACAAATTTATGACGTTGGGCATCGACAGCTATCTGTCGCTGTGGCCGGATTTCGAGATCCTCGATCAGAAGATGCGTTTCCGTTTTGACATGGTGATTGTGATTTCAAAGTCAGGCAACAGCAATTCGGCGCTGAGCTGGAGTGAGGCGGTAAAACGCAACAACATCCGGCTGGCGGCGTTTTGCGGCGACGGCGACAGCCCGCTGGCGCGGCAGGCAGACATGACCTTTCTTTATGAAGACCGGCAGAAATACGACCACGATATTTACTACCCCAATCCGTTTTTCGGCCATTGTCTGCTGGGGTTTGAGAACCTGGTCAAGGCCTGGTTTGAACGGCGCATCCCCTGAAGGCATGCGCCGCGTCGCTTAACTCCAGTGCTCGGCATATTGGTGATGGGCCTGAAGATATTCCTCGACCAGGGTTTTCGCCAGCGAATAAGAATTTACCAGCGGGTGCACCATCAGCGCCTTGATGGCCTTCTGGCGATTGCCCTCCAGGATGGCCGCGACCGCCAGGCGTTCATACTCTTTGACCTGCGCGATCAGGTTCTTCTGGGTATCGGGGATATCGCGCATTTTCACCGGATGAATGCCCGCGTTGCTCAGTTCGCAGCTGATTTCGATCACGTCCTCCGGGTGCAGAAAATCGAGCGTGTCATTGTTTTGCATCGACACCACCACGCGTTTTTGCTGGCCGTTATTCACCGCTTCCAGAATGTCTATCGCCACCCCGGCGTAACCGCCGCTGTCTGGCTGTTCGATAAACTGTTGCAGCGTCAGCATCTCCCGCTCTTTCACTTTGCCCTTGCTCGATTCGCGCTGCATATAAGAGTTTTCACGCGTCAGATAGTGGCTGAAATACAGGCTGAAGGCCTGATCCAATTGGTGGGGGATGTCCAGTTCGGCAAGGTCCGCCAGCATTTGCCGGTTAATCTGCGCAATCTGCTCGCCACGGGTTTCCCCGGCACCGACGATGGCGGCGATCGCCTGTTCGCGGTAGTAGTAGTAATACAGGTACTCGTTGAGCATCAGGTTGTCCGACAGCGCCACCAGCTCCGGCGAGAAGTATTTCATGCAGGTATCGCGGTAAAGACGCGGATCGGCCAGCAGTTGCCCGGTGACGTCCTGGCCGTTGACCCGTACGTTGCGAAACCACGACAGGTGGTTCAGCCCAAAACAGTCGACGCTCAACTCGGCCTCGCGGCAACCCAGTAGCTCTGCCAGTTCACGGATAAATTCGCTGGGCGCATCGCAAATGCCGTACACCTTGCGTTTGAAGCCGGATTTGATGATCGCTTCGGTCACCATGCCGGAAGGGTTGGTGAAGTTGAACAGCACCGCGTTCGGCGATGCCACCTGTTCGATCAGGCGGCAGTAATCGATGATGGCCGGAATGGAACGCATCGCCATGGCGAAACCGCCCGCGCCGGTGGTTTCCTGCCCCAACACCTGATGGTTGAGCGCGATGCGCTCGTCATGAATGCGGCCTTCTTCGCCGCCGATGCGCAACGTGGTGATGATGTAATCGGCGTCGCTCAGTGCCTGGCGGGCATCGCTGCTCAGGCTGAAGGCGATGTCGTTGCGGATGCGTTCGAACACCCCCTGTGCGATAGCGCCGTAAACGGCGAGTTTTTGCCGGTCGGTATCCATAAATACCACTTCGGTCACGCCGATGCGGTGCGCGTTATAGGCGATGGATTTGGCCAGGAACGGCGAACGTACGCCGCCGCCGCCCAGAACGGTTAATTTCATGACAAGTCTCCCTAGGAATAAACGTTATAATGCCGCTAAATATTTTTCGACCTGATTCTTTACCTTGCCGACGGTGACGCCATAGATCACCTGGACTTCATTGCGATTTTTCACCACGCCTTTGGCGCCGGTACTTTTTAATGTGGGTTCGTCAATAAGCTGCATATCCTTTAACTCTACCCGTAACCGGGTAAAACAGTTATCGACGGAAATAATATTGCTCTTGCCGCCGAGGGCGCGAATAATAATGCCGCTTAATTCGTTCGGCTGGTTTTTGCTATTTTGGTAGTCCTGTTTTGAATAGAGTTTGACCTCATCGTCATCCTCACGCCCCGGGGTTTTTAAGTTAAGTTTCAACACCAGGGTTTTGAACACCAGGTAATACACGGCGAACTGCACCAGACCAATCACCACATACAGTGGCCAGCGCGTGAGAGCGACCGGCAGCGGCAGGTTATACACCAAAAACTCGATCAGGCCGCTGGCGCCCCAGGGGCGTACTTCGAACAGATTGCACGCCACCTGCGACAGCGCGGTCAGCATTGCGTGGATCACCCACAGCAGCGGTGAAATGAACAGGAAGGTGAACTCTATCGGTTCGGTAATGCCCACCAGAATAGAGGTGGTGATGGCCGGGATCAGTATGGCTTTGGCCAGCATTTTCTTCTCGGGCCGGGCGGTGCGGTAGAAGGCCAGCGCCGCGCCGGACAGGCCGAAGATGGTCACCATGCCCTGTTGCGAAAAACGCAGCGCTTCGTTCATCAGCGGAGAGATGCCGGGGTCGCGCATATAGGCGAGGAAAATCGCCTGCGAACCGGACACCGTGTGGCCGTCCTGAACTATCGACCCCCCGATGCTGGTGAGCTGAAACGGCGACCAGATAAAGTGATGCAGCCCGGTGGGGATCAGGAATTTCTCGAAGAAACCGTAGACGAACACGCCGAGCGAACCGGAGCTTTTCATAAAGCCGGTCAGGGCGATCAGGCCGTGCGAAATGGCCGGCCACAGGTAGCTGAAGCCGACGGCGTAGAGCATAATCACCGGCGTCATGGCGATCAGCACCAGTTTGGAACCACCGTAGACCGAGAACACGCCGTTCAACTCCACGTTGCAGAGTTTGTTGTGCACCCAGGCGATGGTGATGCCGAGGATCAAACCGAGGAAAATGCCCATGTCCACCACGGTAAAGCCCAGCAGCTCGGTTTGCCCTGTGCCGTAATATTCCCCGTTAATTTTCTGCGCGACGTGGCCGCTCAACTGCAAATAAGAGGAGTTGGCACCGAGGAACATAATAAAGCACATCACGGCAACCAGCGCCGCTTCGCTTTTTTTATCCTTTGCCAGCCCGTAGGTGATGCCAATACAAAAAATGAGCCCGAGGTTGCCAAACAACGGCCAAAAGGTATCCCCGATCATTTTGCCGATATGAAATACGCCGGAGTTTTCATTCACCAGCGTGGCGTTGGTAAGAATAGAACTTAATGCCAGAATCAAGCCAATCACCGGCAGAAAAAATATCGGCCCCATCATGGCTTTTGAGAAAGTCTGCAGCTTGCTTAAGATATTATCAATAATACCTTTCATGGCAGTTCCTTTTTTATTTTTTAGTGGATAACGACGTTGCTGATAAAGCTCCCCGGTGTGGCGAAAATAAAAGCATAAGAACGCGGTAATCTTTGCCTTGAATTAGTTATAGGTGGAATGATTTGGCGTTGCAATCGGTTGCCCGAAAAAGGTACCTGTGGTCAGCGGCTGACAACAGGTACCAGGCGTGAAGGGGATCACATCAGTGCGCCCGCGGCCTCCAGGCTGGAGAGCGCCGGTGAGATTGCACGCATCTCAGGAATTAATGATTTCCGTTAATTCTGGTTAAAAATGACCTGTCTCAATATTTGATCCGGATCGGTTCCGCATAATGAAATGCGATATTCTGAGGACGGATACCATGAATAAACTACTTGATCGCTTTTTTAACTACGTCTCTTTCGACACGCAATCTAAAGCGAACGTCAAACATGTGCCGAGTACCGACGGGCAACTGAAGCTGGCGCGTGCGTTGCAACAGGAAATGATTGAACTGGGGTTTGAACGGGTGTCGCTCAGCGAGCACGGCTGCGTGATGGGGACCTTGCCAGGCAACGTTGGCTGGCCGGTGCCGGCCATTGGATTTATTTCTCATCTGGATACTTCACCGGACTTTACCGGCAAGCACGTTAATCCGCAGATTGTCGAAAATTACCGCGGCGGCGATATCGCCCTGGGCATCGGCGATGAAGTGCTGTCGCCGGTGATGTTCCCGATCCTGCACCAAATGCTGGGGCAGACGCTGATCACCGCGGAGGGCAAAACGCTGCTCGGCGCCGATGACAAAGCGGGTATTGCCGAAATCCTGACCGCCATGGTGCGTTTGCAACAGGGCAACATACCGCACGGCGATATTCGCGTGGCCTTTACCCCGGACGAAGAAGTGGGCAAAGGGGCGCAGCTGTTCGACGTAGAAGAGTTCAACGCCGAGTGGGCTTATACCGTCGACGGTGGCGGCGTCGGTGAGCTGGAATGCTAAAATTTCAATGCGGCCTCGGTGACCATTAAAATTGTCGGCAACAACGTTCATCCCGGCAGCGCCAAAGGCGTGATGGTTAACGCATTGTCGCTGGCGACCCGCATTCAGCAGGCGTTACCGGCGGATGAAACACCGGAAACCACCGCCGGCTATCAGGGGTTCTACCACCTCAGCAGCATCAAGGGGAGCGTTGAACGTGCCGAAATGCACTATATCCTGCGTGATTTCGAGCGCGAAGGTTTTGAAGCGCGCAAACGCCGGATGATTGAAGTGGCGCGCCAGGTGGGCAAAGGCCTGCCGCGCGATTGCTACATCGAAGTGACAATCGAAGACAGTTATTACAACATGCGCGAGCACGTGGCTGAGCATCCGCATGTGATCGCGCTGGCGCAGCAGGCGATGCGTGATTGCGATATCGAACCGCTAATGAAGCCGATTCGTGGCGGCACCGACGGGGCGCAACTGTCGTTTCGCGGCCTGCCATGCCCGAATCTGTTTACCGGCGGCTATAACTTTCACGGCAAGCACGAGTTCATCTCGCTGGAGGGCATGGAGCAGGCGGTAGCGGTCATCATGCGTATCGCGGCGCTGACGGCCGAGCGCGCCAGAGAGCGTTGATTGCCGTTGTCATAATGGCTTGCCGCAACAACGATTTGCTCCTAGTGTTTGTGAACATCTTTTCAGCGCAAGGACCTGCATTATGAGCATCGAACACCGTATCGACAGCCAAAGCCTTGAACAATTTGTACAGGCCATTTGGCGCCACGCCGGCAGCACGGATCGGGAGGCCGCGCTGGTGGCGGAGCATTTGGTGCAGGCCAATCTGGCCGGGCATGATTCGCATGGCGTCGGCATGATCCCAAGCTATATGGCGTCGTTGGCGGAAGGGCAGTTGCAGCTTAACGTTCATGCCCAGGTGGTGCGTGATGCCGGCGCGGTGCTGACGATTGACGGCGGCCAGGGATTCGGCCAGGTGGTGGCCAGTGAAGCGATGGACAAGGGGATCGAACGCGCCCGTCAGTTGGGGTTGGCGGCGGTGGCTTTGCATAACTCTCACCATATCGGCCGCATCGGCCACTGGGCCGAGCAGTGCGCGCGCGCCGGCTTTATCTCCATTCATTTCGTCAATGTGGTGGGTGATCCTATGGTGGCACCGTTCGGCGGCAGCGATCGCCGCTTTGGCACCAACCCGTTTTGCGTGATTTTCCCGCGTGAGGGTAAAAAACCGCTACTGCTGGACTTCGCCACCAGCGGCATCGCCTACGGCAAAACGCGCGTAGCCTACAACAAAGGCCTGAGCGTGGCGCCGGGCTACCTGATTGATCAACAAGGCCGGCCGACCACGGAACCCAGCGTGATGCACGAACAGCCGTTTGGTTCGCTGTTACCCTTCGGTGCTCACAAGGGCTATGCGTTGGCTACCCTGTGCGAAATTCTCGGTGGCGCTCTCTCTGGTGGCCGCACTACCCATAACGCCACGTTGAAAACCGACAGCAGCGCCATTTTCAACTGCATGACCACCATCATCCTCAACCCGGAAGCCTTTGAAGCGCCCGAGATGCAGACCGAGGCCGAGGCCTTTATCGACTGGGTCAAGGCTTCGCCGCCAAGCGACGGCAAGCCGATTGAGGTACCGGGCGAATGGGAAGACGCTAACCGTGAGACGAGGTTGCAGCGGGGGATCCCGATAGACGACAACACCTGGCGGCAGATTTGCGCGGCAGCGAAACAGGTCGGCATGCCGGAAAACGAGCTGGACGGCTACCGGGCGCGGGCGTTGTCGGTATAAAAATGGCCCGCGCCCGTTCGCATGCGGGCAGAGGAATGGATGAGGCTCAAGATTCGTAAGCTATTTTGTAGCTCTTGCCTGCCCGCTCGATACGTGCAAAACCGAGTTCCCCCAGGTGCATGCCGGCGATAAGCGTTTTGTCCGAGCTGACGATATCCAACAGTTTTGATCGTGTCTCGGCGGAAACAAGCGGATCTTGGTCAAACGCAATGGATACGTCGGGGCGAGCAATCTGGATATGGGGGAAATGAACGATATCCCCCCAAATCAACAGACTGCCACTATCGGATTCGAGGCGATAACCGGAATGCCCGGCGGTATGCCCCGGAAGGGGGAGCGCACTGATGCCTGGGAGAACTTCATTATCCGTAAACGTGCGGATCCTCTGCCGATACTTATCGAACACCTTGCGCGCAAACAGAAAATTTCCGCGAGCGCGCTCACTCGCCCGGCTGAGATTGCCGTCGTCCTCCCAGAAAGAAACCTCATGCTGGTGGACCACTAGCTCTGCATCGGGAAAGGCGGCTTCCCCTGACGGATCCACCAGCCCCCCGACATGATCGGGATGCGCATGAGTCAGAAGGATCGTATCAATGTCGCAGGGGCGTACGCCGGCCAGTGCAAGATTCGCTTTCAGTTTGCCGCCCCATTGCTTAAATCCCCCGGCACCCGCGTCAATCAAGATCGTGCGGTCACGGCCCCGAACCAAGTAACAATTGACATGAATAGAAGAGGGATCCTTCACCCCCGCGTTTTGCTGCAACGTTGACGCATCCATGGGATCGATATTGGAGAGCGAATCGAGACCCGTGGAAAGGTATCCGTCACTGATGGCCGTGATCGAAAATGCCCCAATCTGCCGGCTTGGAAATGTCATGTCATTCATCACCGTATTCCTCACTGATACTGTTTTTTGTCAGTTGACCTGCCATTGGCACATAGAGGTGCGTGCCCTTCGGAAGCGGTTCCAGACTCAGGTCAATGGTGCGCCCCAGCTTTGCCAACCACCGAACTTCAGGGGATTTCTCCAGGGCGACAGCCTGCATCCGATAAGGCGTGAGGCCCATTTCGATGAGCGGTTCCGGGCCGACTGCACTCGTCACCAGATGTTCGTGTTCACCGATGGCCGGGGCACGATCAAGGCCAGCATAAAGATTGCGGTGCCAGTCGGTGATGTGCTGCTGCCAGCGCGCGAAATTGCCACCGCCTTTCTGACGATACTCATCTCCCTGGAGCACATCGAGACTGTCGATCGAATGAAGGGCAAGGTAGACAGGGCAACCGGCGTTCAACGCCTTGAAACGCTGCGAGGTATGGAAACCGCTCACCGAAATGAGTGCGGGCAGTTTTTCCTGACTGTAAAAATCATTCCACTCTGCTTCACTGGCGAGATCGGCAAAGTTGCATTCGACTGTATAAATCATTAGATCACTCTCGACGGGATGCCTTGTTGACGTTAAATCATGGTAGAGCGCTAAAGGCAGCGAAAAAATCGATTTTTCGGTATGCTTCAGTGATAAAAAATCAAGGTGGGCCAGCCGCCGGGGCCCCAATCAGGAACGCTTATGCGCCGGAAGATCCCTAGCAACACTTCATTGATGGCATTCGAGGCTGCTGCTCGTCATGGCAGCTTCGCGCGCGCGGCGAACGAACTGTCTCTAACCGAAGGCGCTATCAGCCGTCAGATTGGTCGCCTGGAAACCTTCCTTGGCGTCACGCTATTCGAGCGAATCGGCAATCGCGTCCGGCTCCTGCCGAACGGGGCACGCTATGCGACCCAAATCCGTGAGCTGCTTGACCGCCTGGATCGGGACAGCCAGTACCTGACAGGGCAGCCGAGCGATGGCGCAAGCCTGGACATTGCTGTCATCCCGACTTTCGCGATGCGATGGCTCATTCCTCGCCTGTCACACTTTCGGCAGCAGTATCCGAACATCACTGTGCATCTCTCCGAACGCATGGAACCCTTTGTCCTGACCGGGAGCGGGTTCGATGCTGCCATCCATTTCGAGCACCCGGCCTGGACGGGAATGCGGACTTACCCCCTGTTGGACGAGGTGCTGGTGCCGGTTTGCCATCCTGACATTCTGACGGGAAGCGAAGGGACAAGCGTACTGGATAACCTGCCGCGCCTGCACCGCCGGCAGAACCCTGAGGCCTGGCAACGCTACTCTCAGGAGACGGGGATCCCTCTGACTCATCCTGCGATGGGGGCACGCTACGATCTTCATGCCATGTTGATCGAAGCGGCATTGGCCGGTCTCGGTGTTGCGTTGGTGCCGCGCCTTTACGTTGATACCGAACTTGCATGCGGAAGGCTGGTCGCGCCGTGGCCTGAGGGGAAAACGATCGCCAAAACCTTCAGTCTCATTCTCCCAGAGCCGATCGGATTAAGCAGTGAGCCGATACAAGCGTTTGCTCAATGGATACTGGACGAAGCCAAGAAAGGCACGAGGGTTGAGTCGTAGGAAATGTCTTTCCTCTCTTTTTATTAGCTCGAGTTCAGGAAAGCGCCGGCATAGGTTTTACTCTATTAATGTTTTGATAATTATTGAATATTTTCCCTTGGCGCAGTTCGGTACCGGGGGCATGATGAAAAAAAGCCACCTGCCGAAGCGGGTGGCTCTATCCGACAGTTATCGGGCTTAGTCGTTGAAGTACCAGTAACCGCTGTTGATCAGCGCGGTGAGTGTGGCCAGGAACGACGGATCGTCGATGGCTTCGCCCAGCATGGCGGCGTTAACGCTGAAATGCTGGCACAGCGCGTCGGCGGCTTGCAGATGTTCGGTATCAATCAGCTCGCCATTCACAAAGCACCGGTCGCCAACGCGCAGCACGCGCAGGCCGCCCAGGCGTTGCAAGGGTTCACCCTGTTGCAGCAGCTCGTAGATTTCTCCGGCCTGATACGGCGGCTCCGGCGGCGCTGCGTCCAGCTCGTGGCGAGTCTGAGAAATAAACTCACCGAACCAGTGCTGGAAGTGTTCCGGTTGTTGAACCAGATCCAACATCATCTGGCGCAGGGCGTCGACTTCCTGCGGCAAGATCTGCGCCGGTTGGTCGCGCAACTGAATGTCCGGATCGCTGTAACGTTGGCTGCCCAGTTCGCGTGCCAGCACGTAATCGGCAAAGCCGCTGATCAACTCGCGGCCGTTCGGTGCGCGGAAGCCCACCGAGTAATTCAGCGCATTTTCCAGCGCGTAGCCTTCATGCGGGAAGCCCGGCGGGATATACAGAATGTCGCCTGGTTCCATTTCTTCGTCGATAATGGCGTCGAAAGGCTCAACCTGCAGCAGATCCGGATGCGGGCAGTGCTGCTTCATCGGCACCTTCTCGCCTACGCGCCAGCGGCGACGGCCGGTGCCCTGAATAATAAAGACGTCGTACTGATCGAGGTGCGGGCCAACGCCGCCGCCCGGGACCGAGAACGAAATCATCAGGTCGTCCATCCGCCAGTCCGGCAGTTGGCGGAACGGGCGCATCAGCGCGCTGGAAGGCTCATGCCAGTGGTCCACCGCCTGTACCAGCAGCGACCAGTTGTTCTCGCTCAGGTGGTCAAAGCTCTCGAAGGGACCGTGCGCAACCTGCCAGCGGCCGTCCTGGTGGCTGACCAGGCGGCTGTCCACTTCGTTTTCCATCGCCAGCCCGGCCAGCTCATCCGGGGAGATTGGATCGATAAAGTTTTTGAAGCCGCGCTTCAGAATTACCGGACGCTTTTGCCAGTAACGTTGCAAAAAGTCGTTCCAGTCGAGATCTAATTGATAATTCATGTTCTATTCCAGCAGAAAGGAGTGAGCCTGAGTGCGATTATAACGGAAGTTTGGCCCCGTGGATCGGGGCCGGAACGACAGAATTTATTCGTGATGATGGGAATCGTGTTGACGGGCGAAGGTGACCTGCATGCGCGCACCACCAAGCGGGCTGTCGCTGATGGTGATGGTGCCGTCATACTGCTCGATAATCTCCGCCGCAACGGATAACCCCAACCCCTGGCCGGGGCGCAGGGTGTCTACGCGTTGACCACGTTGGAAGATCAACTCGCGTTTGCTTTCCGGAATGCCCGGCCCGTCGTCGTCGATCACGATGGTGAGGTTTTTATCGGAGTGGAGTGAGGTGATTTCAACGAACTCAAGGCAGTATTTGCAGGCGTTTTCCAACACGTTGCCCATCACTTCCATAAAGTCGTTCTTTTCGCCCATAAAGGTCACTTCCGGCGAAATATCCAGCGTGATCACCACGCCTTTACGCTGATACACCTTGTTGAGCGCCACGGTGAGGCTGTCCAACAGTGCGGGCACTGAGTGGATCTCACGGGTCAGTACCGTTTGCCCCGAACTGATGCTGGCGCGATGCAGGTAGTAACCAATTTGCTGCGAGATGCGGCTGATTTGGTCCAGCATGATCGGTTCGACCTCTTCGATGGTGGTCTGCTTGCCGGTGCGCAGCGAACGCAACGTGGTTTGCAGCACCGCCAGCGGCGTTTTCAGGCTGTGGGTCAGGTCGGACAGCGTGGTGCGGTATTTGGTGTAACGCTGGCGCTCATTGCGCAGCAAAATATTCAGATTGCGCACCAGCCCGCGCAGTTCGCTGGGGGGATTTTCGTCGAGCTGCTCGCGTTCACCGTTCTCCAGCTCGCCCACCTGATTCACCAGCGCCTTGATCGGGCGCAGGCTCCAGTAAGCCGCCAGCCACAACAGCGGCACCACCAGCAGCAGGTTGGCCAGCAGCACATAGCTGAACCATTCCCAGACCACGTCCGAACGCTGCAGCTCCTGCGGAATGGTGTCGACCACCACTATGGTCAGCGCGGGCAGCCGCGAGGTTGCCGCGTAGGTGTTGACCGCCACTGAGTGGGTCAGTGCGTTTTGGTCGTTGTCGTCATAGTTTTTCAGCTGATCCTGGGCTTTGGGGTTGTTGCCCAGCACTTCGCTACTGATGCGGGTATCGGTATCGATTTCGTAGAAGTCGGATTTTTCCAGCCACTCTTTGTTGATGCGCTTTTCCAGCTCCGGCAACTGGCGCTGGCTCCACAGCAGATTGCCCTTGTCGTCGTAAATAAACACCAGGGTAGGAAAGTTGAGATCGAGGTCGGGTGGAATGGCGATAGTGAGCTTGTTGTCTTTCCATTGAGCCAGGCTGAAGAACAGGTTGCTTTCACCCCGCAGCAGGCGGAAGGCGGTCTTGTCGAAGCTGACGATATAGCCGACTACCGCCACCAGTCCGTAAGACAACGACAGCGCCAGGATCACCCCGGCGGTCGCCATCAAAAAGCGTGCACGGAGTGAAAAAGGTTTTTTATTTTTGTTGAACATCATGTTCACTTCGCATCAAAACGATAGCCCTGGCCACGAACCGTGGTGATCACTTCCTGTGGATATTCAGCCTGCAGTTTTTTGCGCAGGCGGCCCATCAGCACGTCGATGGTGTGGCTCTCGCGCAGTTCCGCATCCGGATAGAGTTGCAGCATCAGCGAATCTTTACTGACTACTTTGCCGGCGTTGCGGATCAAGGTTTCGATGATGGTGTATTCAAACGCGGTCAGTTTGATTTGCTGTTCCCCGACGCTCAGCTCGCGGCGCGACAGATCGATCTGGAACGGCGGCAAGACGATCACCTGGGAAGCCAGGCCGCTGTTGCGGCGCATCAACGCCTGCATGCGGGCAATCACTTCTTCCAGGTGAAACGGCTTGGTGACATAGTCGTCGGCGCCGGCTTCCAGCACCGCCACTTTGTCTTGCCAGCTTTCGCGCGCGGTCAGCACCAAAATGGGCAGCTTCATCTGGTGAGCGCGCCAGCGGCGGATCAGACTCAGGCCATCTTCGCCCGGCAGACCCAGATCGACAATTGCGATGTCCGGCGCATGTTCTTGCAGGAAATAGTCGGCTTCCTTGGCATCTTCTGCAGCATCGACCTGATGACCCATTTCACGCATCTGCACGGAAAGGTGGTGGCGCAGCAAACCGTTATCTTCAACAACCAAAACTCGCATGGCGGACTCCTGTGACTATGCGGGTGAACATCCTGTCACCCCGCTATAAAAGTAACACGCTCTTCAGCGCGTGAGGGATAGCGCGGCTACTTACCCATCTGATCGTTAATCTTGACGCTATGGTAGGTAGAACCCGCTGTTACCGCAAGAGACGCAGAGCGTTGGCGGGAAATAAGCGCTATCAATTTTATGTTCGCCGTCATTATCGGCAACGGCTAATAAACGCCGGATAAACAATGGCGGAGCAAAGTTAAACCAAACTTAAACCGTCGGGTGTTGACGGATTGGGCTAAGGCGCAGGTTACTGCGGGATGAAAAGTGACGGGCGCATAGGCTGCGCCCGGGGGAATTACTGCTGAGTGGGTTTAACTGCGCTGTTTTTACGGATCTCCCGAACCTGTTCTGCGGTCACCGCCGGGGCTTGGTTGCCCCAACTGCTACGCACAAAACTGGCAACCTGGGCGACTTGTTCGTCGCTCAGCCGCCAGCCGAAGTCTGGCATGGTCAGCCCTGTGGGGGCGCTGACGGTCATCGGCGTGTGGGAGCCGTTGATAATAATGCTGATCAGCGAAGAAGGATCCTCGTCTAACAGCGCCGGGTTGTGCGCCAACTGCGGGAAGGTATTGCGATAACCCAGGCCATCGCTGCGGTGGCAGGCGGCGCAGTTATCCAGATAAGTTTGTGCGCCGGGCCGGCTGAGCTCGCCGCTAAACAACGCTTTCGCCGTTTTGGCGTCGGCCTGCGGCAGCTTTTGCCGGCTGTCGCCCGGCAGTGATTGCAGGTAGCCGGCGATCGCCTGCAAATCGGCGTCGCTCAGGTGCTGGGTGCTGTCCTGCACGACGTCTACCATTGAGCCAAAAGCGGCAAACTGTGGGTTGTGGCCGGTTTTCAGGAAACGGGTGATATCTTCCGTTCGCCAATTGCCCAGCCCGTCGACCGGGTCTGCGCGTAGATTGGCGGCGTGCCAGCCCTCCAGCGTGCCCCCGCTCAGATAGGTGCTGTCACTCTGGGTGAGCGCCTTCTCCTGGAAGCCGATGCCACGCGGCGTGTGGCAGGTGCCGCAGTGCCCCAAGCCCTGAACCAGATAGGCGCCGCGGTTCCATTCAGCGCTCTGCTTGGCATCCGGCCGGTAGCTGCCGTCCTCGCGAAACGCCAGATTCCATAGCGCCAGCGGCCAGCGCATATTCAGCGGCCAGGGAATATCACTGTCCTTATTTTGCTGTGCTACCGGCTTAACCTGATGGGTGAAGTACAGATACAGATCGCGCACATCCTCGTCGCTGATTTTGGCAAATGACGGGTAGGGCATGGCCGGGTACAACCGGGTACCGTCGCGTGCCACGCCTTTGCGCAATGCGTCGCTGAACTCTTGCAGGCTGTATTCGCCGATGCCGGTCTGTTTGTCCGGCGTGATATTGGTGGAGTAAATGGCGCCGATCGGGGTGGTCATTTTCAGGCCGCCGGCAAAGGGAACGCCGCCGGGGGCGGTATGGCAGGCGGCGCAGTCGCCCGCACGCGCCAGATATTCTCCGTGCTGGATCCTTTGTGCATCGTCGACTGCCTGTGCCACACCGGCGCTCAGCATCAGCAGCGCTAACAGCGAGGGGGTAAATCCTTTCATATAAGCTCCTTATGATGCTGTCAGGCCTGAACCAGCGGGCCGGGGTTTTTCAGATACTGATTACGGATCGCCTCGGCCGAATGGTAGGCCAACGCGCCGACGATGCCGGTAGGGTTGTAGGCCAGGTTCTGCGGGAAGGCACAGGCGCCGGTGACAAATACGTTTGGCACATCCCAACACTGCAGATACTTATTCACCACACTGGTGGCTGGGCTGTCGCCGATAATGGCGCCGCCGGTCGTGTGCGTTGACTGGTAGGGCCGCACATCGTAATGATCACCGGTTTTCTTCACCGACACCGCCATCTGCTTGGGTTTCATGGCGTTGGCGATATCCACCATTTTGCCGGTGATGTGCTGCGTCATTTTGATCTCGTTTTGTTTCCAGTCGAAGGTCATGCGCAGCAGCGGCAGGCCGTAAGCGTCCTTATAGGTCGGGTCCAGATCCAGATAGCAATCGCGGTACGGCATCACCGAGCCTTCGGAGCCGATGCTCATCGAGTGCGGGTAGTTATCCTTGATGCCCTGTTTCCAGCCGCTGCCCCAACCGGGAGTGCCTGGCGGCAGCATCATTTGCTGAATCGGCCGCCCGCCGGTACGGGTAGCGGAGATATAGGCACCGCCGATAAAGCCCAAATCGGCATGATCGAAGTTTTCGCCGTTCAGATCGTCGATCACCATACCGGCCGCGCCTGCGCCGATAAACGGATTGAAGTGGGTATCCTGGCCGTAAAACAGCGAAATACCGCTGTTCATCTGGTAGGCGTAATTCTTGCCGACCACGCCTTCGCCGGTCACCGGATCGTAAGGTTTACCGATGCCGGAGAGCAGTAGCAGGCGAACGTTATGCAACTGGAAAGCGCTAAGGATCACCAGATCGGCCGGCTGTTCGATCTCTTGTCCCTGCGCGTTGATGTAAGTGACGCCAGTGGCTTTCTTGCCGCTGCTGTCCAGATTCACTTTGATCACCTGCGCCTGGGTGCGCAGTTCAAAGTTTTTACGTTTGGTCAGCACCGGCAGAATGGTGGTCTGCGGCGACGCCTTGGAGTACATAAAGCAACCGAAGCGCTCGCAATAGCCGCAAAAATTGCAGGGTCCGAGTTGGACGCCGTAAGTATTGGCGTAGGGTTCGGAGCAGTTGGCGGCAGGAACGGGGAACGGGTGGTAACCCAAAGACTCGGCGGCCTGGCCAAACAGCGAACCGGAGTAGAGCTGTTTTAGCGCCGGTGTCGGGTATTCGCTGCTGCGCGGTCCTTCGAACGGATTGCCGCCCTTGATGATATTGCCCTGCAGGTTACCGGCCTTGCCGGCGGTGCCGCAGACTTTTTCGAATTTATCGAAGTAAGGCTCCAACTCTTGGTAGCTGAGCGGATAATCCTGCAGCGTCATGCCTTCCGGGATCCATTTAGCGCCGTATTTTTCCGTAAGGGTGGTGTGCAGCTTCAGATCGGAAGGCAGTGCACGCCAGTGCATGCCGTTCCAGTGAACGCCGGCGCCGCCAACGCCGTTGCCCGGCAGAAATGAACCGAGCTGGCGATAAGGCACCGCGAAGTCGGCAGGAGTGTGGCGCACGGTCACGGTTTCATTTGCCATTTCCTGCGCCAGTTTCAGGCGGATGCCGTAGGTCAGTTCGTCTGTAATGCGCGGGTAGGCGAAGTCCGGATAGGTATCACGCCGTTCGCCGCGTTCAAGTGCCAGCACGTTCAGGCCGCTTTCGGTCAACTCCATTCCCATTATGGCGCCGGTCCAGCCAAACCCGACGATCACCACGTCTACCGGTGGTTTTTTAATTACGCTCATTTATGCATTCCTTTTGCTTGAGATACTGACTGGGCCGAGAGGATAAGGCTGATTGGGCCGGTTGACCCAGTCGGTGTAATCTGCCCGTGCGCCGGGAAAACCAATCAATTTCCATGAGGCCAATGTCTGGTTGCCGCCGTGAACCGGATCGGCCAGATAGCCCTCTTTGGTATTGGCCAGCAGTTGATTGAAAAACAGCGCGCCGGGCAGGGCATCGGAATCCAGCTGGCCGTGTTCCAGCGCGGTCAGCAACTGTTCCTGCTCGGCGTGGCCGAGATCGGCAAAGGCTTTTTGGAACTGCCGCCGGCAGTGGGCATTAACCTCGCGAATGCCGGTTCGATAGGTTTCACGTGGCGTCAACTTGGACTGGTAGCCTAACTCCGGCGCGGAGGGCACGAACGGCGGGTGCATATACCACAGCCCGCCGTGGCCGTACGGGGTTTCCATTTGCCTGTCGATAAACACCGGCACGTCCTGATCCACCGCGCCGGGGCCGTTAGCATCGCTCGGGATGAGCCGATCGCAGGCTGCCAGCAGAAAACGCCATTCGTCGTTGTTGAAATAAACCGGCACATAGTGGGCAGAGACACCGGCGGCAGGCGCGGCTTTGGCTTCCAGTGCCATCATGCCGCTGCTTGCGGCGGCCAGCGGGATTAACGCCAGGGTCTTTTTTAGAAAGTTACGCCGAGGCGGCGTGGGGTTGTGCTGTTGCGACATAATTCCACCTTGAACATGTTTCACAGTAATGCCCGTGCAGGTAATACGCGCCTGCGGCGCCGCTATCCAGCGGCAGTAAACGGGCAGGGGGGTGTTTTGGGAATATTAACCCACCACATAATTATCCTACTAATTATGTGGTGGGTTAAGTGTAGGCCTTGCGCGGCAAATGGAACAATAAATGATCTGTTGCAAAACATTTTATTTACAACAGACTGGGTTTAGAGCGATCGCCTAACATGCCGCCAAGGAGCAGAAATAAGGTAAAATGAGGCAGTAAAGCCGCCCCCTCTTGACCCGGAGCACCATGAAACACCGCAGTGACAGCAGCCCACCTACTTCCCTGGCCGCCCTAAAGGCAAGCTTTGCCCGGCATGTGCAACAGGGCATGACGCGCAAAGCGGCGTTGCATCTGGCCATCAAACAGCAGGTGACGGCGGGGGATCTGCAATATCTGGCGAAACTTCCTCCCAGCCGGGTACTGGCTGCCGGGCTGGGCGTTTCTCGCGATACCGTCGAGGTGACCTATGCCCAACTGGAAGCCGAAGGCTACATTGCCCGCGCGGTGGGGCGCGGCAGCTTTGTCAGTTATCAGCGAAGCACCCTGATTGGCCGCGAGCTGTTGGCGGCGGATGATGCCGAAAGCGCGCTGCTGACGGAACGGGAACTGAGCGCGCATGGCCGCTCGTTGCTGGTGGCCGCCCATGCGCCGCATACCAGCCGTGCCAGTTCGCTCACGCCGTCACTGCCTGACCTGCGGCTGTTCCCGATAGATAGCTGGTTGCAACTGGAAAGGCTGGCGGTTCGGCAGTACGGCGAACGTCTGTTGGGCTATGCCGATCCCCAGGGAGTGGTGGAACTGAGGGGTGAAATCATTGAGTATCTGCGGCGCGAAAGGGGCGTTAAGGCCAGTGTGGAGCAGGTGATCGTGGTGACCAGCTCCCAACAGGCGCTGTCGCTGTGTACCCAGGTGTTGTTCAATCCTGGCGACAGGGTCTTTGTCGAAGAGCCGGGTTATCAGGGGGCGAAAAAGCTGGTGCAGTCTGCGGGGATCATCGCCCAGCCTGTCGCGGTCGATCATGACGGAATGGATATTGACGCATTAATTGATGCGCGCCATCGTGGGCGTGGCGTGTATGTCACGCCATCTCATCATTATCCGCTGGGGCATTCGCTCAGCATCGACAGAAGATTGAAACTGCTGGAATGGGCGCAGCAGCACAAGGCCTGGATTATTGAAGATGATTACGATTCCGAATTCAATTATGACGGGCTGACCAGGGCTTCGCTGCAGGGGCTGGATAAATACCAACGCACGCTGTATATCGGCACCTTCAGCAAAACCCTGTTCCCGGGGCTGCGCATCGGTTTTATCATAGTTCCGCCACAGTTAATCAAGCCTATGGTGGCTGCCAAACAATTCCAGGATGGTTATACCTCCGCGTTGCCGCAAATGACCCTGTTCCGCTTTTTAAACGGCGATTTTTATGTCGAACACTTAAGGAGTATGCGCAAGCTGTATAAGGCCAGGCTCGATATTCTGCATGCAGCGGTCCATCAGTATCTTGCCGCCTGGACCCGGCCACCGCTGCCGCAGGGCGGGTTGCAATTGGTATGCCCGCTGGCGGATGCGGCTACCGAGCGGCGTTTGATTCAGGCCGCCGCCGCGCAGGGAATGAAAGTCTATGGGCTGGCGGATTTTTACACCGGCCAACCTCGGGAAGGGGCGCTGGTGTTTGGCTTCTCGGCCTACACGCCGGATGAAATCGTAAAATTCATCAAAAAATTATCCTCTATTTTCAGCGCGCTGCCGCAGGCCGTTTGAGGCTGTTTATGTCGTCAAAATTGGTCTGCTCACTGTTGTGAATTGGTCTGTATTCAGCCCGTGAACGCCGGTGTACCCTGTTGGCATTAGGTTATTTCTCCTGTGGAAATAATATCTTAAAACCAGAGAGGCATTATGCACCCAGTAAACAATGGCGTTGTGGTACGCAAAATACAAAACGGCGATAAATCGCAGTGGTTGGATCTGTGGCAGGGATATCTTCATTTTTATCGTGCGGAAATAGCCGCACAGGTTACCGAACACACGTTTGAACGCTTATGCTCGGATCAGCAGGTTTATGGGCTGGTGGCGGAAGACGCAAACGGCAATCTTCTGGGGTTGATGAACCTGATTTTCCACCCTTCAACCTGGAGCTCCGCCGGTTATTGCTATATTGAAGATCTCTATGTTTCCCCGGTGGCGCGCGGCAAGAAGGTGTCCGAGAAGTTATTTGAGCAGGTTTATCAGCTTGCCAATGAAAGGGGCAGCGATCGGGTTTACTGGATGACGCAGGAATACAACGCCCCGGCGCGTTCGCTGTACGACAAAATAGGCAGAAGAAGCTCGTTTATCATCTATACCCGTTAATTACAGGCTGCGAGGGGCTTATGGCGTTCAATCAATTCGGGCAGCCGGTAGGCGAGCCATTAACCGATTGGCGGGCACCGCAACGGCCTGCCGGAGAGCCGCTCGACGGGCGCTTTTGCTTCATGAAGTCGCTTGATCCGCAGCGGGATCACGCAGCCCTGTTCAGCGCATTCCAACTGGCCCCGGATGGCCGGGACTGGACCTATTTATCCATCGAACGGCCGGACAGCCCGGCGGCGATGTTGCAGCACCTGACCCAGCTTCAGGCCAACCCCGCGTTGGTGAACCTGACGGTGTTCGATAGCGCAAGCCACGCACCGGTCGGCACCGTAGCTTATATGCGCATCGATGAAGGCAACGGCGTGCTGGAGATTGGCCACGTCAGTTGGTCGCCGGCGATGAAGCAACGCTCCAGCGCAACGGAGGCCGTCTATCTTATGCTGCGGCACCTGTTCGATGACTTGGGTTATCGCCGCTGTGAATGGAAGTGCGACAGCCACAACGCGCCATCCAGACAGGCGGCGGCAAGGTTCGGTTTCAATTACGAGGGCCGGTTCAGGTATGCGGTGATCACCAAGGGCCGCAGCCGCGATACCGACTGGTTCGCCATCACCGCGGATCGCTGGCCGGCCATTAAAGTCGCCTTCGAGCAGTGGTTAAGCCCAGGCAACTTCAACGCGCAGGGGCAGCAGAAACAGCGCCTGCAGGCATTTATGCGCTGAGGCTCTAAAATACGAAAGGCGGCCATTTGGCCGCCTTTTTGCTTTCTGACCAGACCGATTATTTCAGCTCGTCAACCATAGTGGCGGCGCGGCCAATGTAGTTAGCCGGGGTCATGGCTTTCAGGCGGGTTTTCTCTTCTTCCGGCAGCGCCAGACCGTCGATGAACGCCTGCATGCCGGCGGCATCCACGCGCTTGCCACGGGTCAGCTCTTTCAGCTTCTCGTACGGCTTTTCGATGCCGTAACGGCGCATTACGGTCTGGATCGGCTCGGCCAGCACTTCCCAGTTATGATCCAGCTCGTCCAGCAGGTGCGCCTGGTTGACTTCCAGCTTGCTGATGCCTTTCATGGTCGCCTGATAGGCGATCAGCGCATAGCCCAGGCCCACGCCCAGATTACGCAGCACGGTGGAGTCGGTCAGGTCGCGCTGCCAGCGGGAAACCGGCAGTTTGCTGGCCAGGTGGCTCAGCACCGCGTTGGACAAGCCCAGGTTGCCTTCGGAGTTTTCGAAGTCGATCGGGTTGACCTTGTGCGGCATGGTGGAAGAACCGATTTCACCGGCGATGGTCTTCTGCTTGAAGTGATTCAGGGCGATGTAACCCCAGATATCGCGGTCGAAGTCGATCAGGATGGTGTTGAAGCGCGCCACGCAGTCGAACAGCTCGGCAATGTAGTCGTGCGGCTCGATCTGAGTGGTGTACGGGTTCCAGGTGATGCCTAGCGAGGTGACGAAGGTTTCGCTGAACTGGTGCCAGTCCACTTCCGGGTAAGCGACGATGTGGGCGTTGTAGTTACCGACCGCACCGTTGATTTTACCCATGATCTCAACGCGTTCCAGCTGACGGAACTGGCGTTCCATCCGGTAGGCCACGTTGGCGAATTCTTTACCTACGGTCGACGGGGTCGCCGGCTGGCCGTGGGTGCGGGACAGCAAAGGAATATCGCGATATTCCAGCGCCAGGCCCTTGATCGAATCGATGATTTTGCGCCAGTACGGCAGCACCACGTCCTGACGTGCGGTTTGCAGCATCAGCGCGTGGGACAGGTTGTTGATATCTTCTGAGGTGCAGGCAAAGTGGATAAACTCGGAGACCGCCTGCAGGGCAGGGACGGCTTCCACTTTTTCCTTCAGGAAATACTCAACCGCTTTCACGTCGTGGTTGGTGGTGCGTTCGATAGTCTTGATGCGCTGCGCGTCTTCTTCGCTGAATTCTGCGACGATCTTGTCGAGGAAAGCGTTTGCGTCGGCGTCAAAAGCGGGAACTTCCTTGATTTCTGCGCAGGCGGCCAGTTTTTGCAGCCAACGTACTTCAACCTGCACGCGGAATTTCAGCAGACCGTATTCGCTGAAAATGGTGCGCAGTGCGCTGACTTTATCACCGTAGCGTCCATCAACGGGTGAAACGGCGGTCAGTGAGGATAATTCCATCGGTAGCAACTCCTGGGATCGATTAACAATGAGCAACGATATTTTGCGCCTGTTTAAACAGACGATTACGAGAAAACATTAATTGCAGGCGGCTGCCGCCAACCTGTTGCCACAGCACGGCGGCACGGATGCCGGCCAGCAGTGTGGCGCGAACCTTGGCCTGCACCTGCGTGTTCTGCAGGATTGCCGGCGAACCTATCACCTGGATGCGCGGCCCGAGCGGGCTGACCACGTCGACATAAATGCCGGCCAGCGCACTGATAATGGTGTCTGATTCCAAATCATAATGCGCCAACTGGCGCTCCAACTGGCCGAGGCGTTCGCCAAGCTGGTTCATCGCCTGCTTATTGGCGTTGAGCTTGCGCTCCAGCACCATCAGGCTGATGGTGTAGCGGGTCAGTTCGGCGCCCGGCCCCTTGTTATTGGCATTGAGCACGCCCATCAGCGTCTCGAGGCCCATTTTCAGGTTGCGCTCTTCGCCGCCGAACACCGCCAGCGTGGAAGGCGGGTCCATTTGCAGCAGGCTGCTCAACGAGACATGCAAGGCTTCTTTATCGCATATCCCCTCGTGGGCCAGTTGCTGGACCAGACGCGCTGACTGGCTGATTCCAGCCATCGCCAGCGTAATGTCATAATAATTCTTCGCCACGGTTACTCCTGTAAACGCTGTTCGATAATGCCGCCGCCGAGGCAGATTTCGTCCTGATAAAACACGGCTGACTGGCCCGGGGTGACGGCGGCGACCGGCTCGTCGAAACGCACTTCGATACGCTGGTCATCCAGTGGCGTAACGGTGCACGGGATATCCTGCTGGCGATAACGGGTTTTCACCGTACAGCGCAATGGCCCGCTCAGCGGCAGGCGATCGACCCAATGCAATTGTTGCGCGATCAGGCCGGTAGACATCAGGCGCGGATGATCATGCCCCTGAGCGACCACCAGCACGTTGTTGGCGACGTCTTTGTCTACCACGTACCACGGATCTTCGCTGCTGTCCTTCATGCCGCCGATGCCCAGCCCTTTGCGCTGGCCGAGGGTGTGATACATCAGCCCCTGGTGCTCGCCGACGGTCTGGCCATCGACGTTGACGATAGGGCCTGGCTGCGCCGGCAGGTAGCGACCGAGGAAATCACGGAATTTGCGCTCGCCGATAAAGCAGATGCCGGTAGAGTCTTTTTTCTTGGCGGTAACCAGCTCCAGCTGCTCGGCGATGCGGCGCACCTCCGGCTTTTCCAGTTCACCGACCGGGAACAGGCTTTGCGCGACCTGCTCGTGGCTCAGGGTATACAGGAAGTAGCTCTGGTCTTTGTTGCCGTCGACGCCGCGCAGCAGGCGGCTTTTGCCGTCCACGTCCTGGCGGCGCACGTAGTGCCCGGTGGCGATAAAGTCCGCCCCCAGATCTTCTGCGGCGAATTCCAGGAAGGCTTTGAATTTGATTTCTTTATTGCACAGGATGTCCGGGTTCGGCGTGCGACCGGCCTTGTACTCTTCGAGGAACAGCTCAAAAACGTTGTCCCAGTACTCTGCCGCGAAGTTCACCGTATGCAGCTCGATACCGAGTTTGTCGCATACCGCTTGCGCATCGGCCAAATCGGTCGCTGCGGAACAATATTCTTCGTCATCGTCCTCTTCCCAGTTCTTCATAAACAGCCCAGCGACCTGATAGCCCTGTTGCTGTAACAGATAGGCAGTAACGGAAGAGTCGACGCCGCCGGACATACCGACGATTACTTTTTTCTGGCTGTTGTCTGACATGGGAGTCTCACGAACTTGAACACGAACCGTGCGATAAAAAACAAGCGCAGGATTTTACCACGTTGGCCGCGCCGGCGCACGGCACTTATTCATCTCAGAACGGCCAATCATAGCTGCCGACCAAGGATAGCGGGTAGCGCTCCGGCTGCTGGTAACAACGGAGGCTTTCCGCGACCAGCCCGGAACGCAGGTTGGGCGCCTGCAAAATCTCTTCGGCGCTCAGCCACAGGCAGCGGTCGATATCGCTGTCTTGCGGCTCGGTGGGCAGGGGGTGCTCCAGCTCAATGACAAAACAAAAGCGCAAAAACGGCGTGTTGTCCGGGGCGATCCACTGGTGCAGTTTGAGGAACGACTGCGGCGTGGCGCGGATGCCGGTTTCTTCCCACAGTTCGCGTTCGGCGGCTTGCACCAGGGTTTCATCGGCTTCCAGGTGGCCGGCCGGCTGATTCCATAACGCTTTGTTGTTGATGGTTTCTTCGACGATCAGAAATTTCCCGGCGGCGTGAACCACGCAGGCAACGGTGACGTGCGGTTTAAACATAACGGCCCCTTACAGCGGCTGGTTGAAGTGCTGGCATACCCTTGGTTTTTCACTCGGCCGCTTTGTTGGCCGGCTACAGCGAATCAAGGGTTTTCCATTCGCCAGGTTGTAATGCACCCAGGGAAAGCTCGCCCATACTGTAGCGAATCAGGCGCAGGGTAGGGAACCCGATATGTGCCGTCATGCGACGCACCTGGCGATTTCGGCCCTCGAACAGGGTGATTTTCAGCCAGGCGGTGGGGATCGCCTTGCGTTCGCGGATCGGCGGGTTGCGCGGCCACAGCCATTCCGGCTCGCTCACCAACTCCACGCCGGCCGGCAGAGTGGGGCCGTCTTTGAGCGTAACGCCGCTGCGCAGCGGCGCCAGATCGGCTTCCTGCGGCGAGCCTTCCACCTGGGCGTAATACACTTTGCCGGTGCGTTTGCCCGGCTGGGTAAGCTGCGCTTGCAGCTTGCCGTCATTGGTCAACACCAATAACCCTTCGCTGTCACGATCCAGTCGCCCGGCGGCGTATACATCGGGAAAAGGAATGTATTCTTTCAGCGTGGCGCGGCCGGCTTCATCGGTAAATTGGGGGAGCACATCGAAGGGTTTATTGAATAACACCACGCGGCGCGGACCCTGTGCTACAGCGGGTTTGGCGGCGTTCGGCTTGCTGAATCGTTTAACGTTGTGATTTTTAACAGGGAATTTTTTCATAACAGTTGAGATTACGGATGATAGGCGCATTATAACCGAATCCGTTTCGGATTGGCGCGGACTGAATATTCGAGTAGTATCTACACGCATCTTACAAAGCATTAACAAAAATTGCGCTTGAAGGAGAGGTTGATGGAAAGCAAAGTAGTTGTTCCGGCAGAAGGTAAACAGATTACGGTCGATGCCCAGGGTAAACTGGTTGTTCCGAATAACCCGATCATCCCGTTCATCGAAGGCGACGGCATTGGCGTTGACGTTACCCCTGCTATGATTCACGTGGTTGATGCGGCTGTGAAAAAGGCCTACCACGGTGAACGTAAAATCTCCTGGATGGAAATCTACACCGGTGAAAAATCCACTCACGTTTACGGGAAAGACGTGTGGTTGCCGGAAGAAACCCTGGATCTGATCCGTGACTACCGCGTTGCCATCAAAGGCCCGCTGACTACCCCGGTCGGTGGCGGTATTCGCTCCCTGAACGTGGCTCTGCGCCAGCAACTGGACTTGTACGTGTGTCTGCGTCCGGTGCGTTACTACCAGGGCACCCCTAGCCCGGTTAAACAGCCAGAGCTGACCGACATGGTGATCTTCCGCGAAAACGCCGAAGACATCTATGCAGGTATCGAATGGAAAGCCGGTTCTGCCGAAGCGGACAAAGTGATCAAGTTCCTGCGCGACGAAATGGGCGTGAAGAAAATCCGCTTCCCGGAACAATGCGGTATCGGCGTCAAGCCATGTTCCGAAGAAGGGACCAAACGTCTGGTGCGTGCGGCGATCGAATACGCCATCACCAACGACCGTGACTCTGTGACCCTGGTTCACAAAGGCAACATCATGAAGTTCACCGAAGGTGCCTTCAAGGATTGGGGCTACGAACTGGCGCGCGAAGAGTTCGGTGGCGAACTGATCGACGGCGGCCCGTGGCTGAAAATCAAGAACCCGAACACCGGTAAAGAGATCGTGGTTAAAGACGTGATCGCCGACGCCTTCCTGCAGCAAATCCTGCTGCGCCCGGCGGAATACGACGTGATCGCCTGTATGAACCTGAACGGTGACTACATCTCCGACGCCCTGGCCGCACAGGTTGGCGGTATCGGTATCGCACCGGGCGCCAACATCGGTTCCGATTGCGCGCTGTTCGAAGCGACCCACGGCACCGCACCTAAGTATGCCGGCCAGGACAAAGTGAACCCAGGTTCCATCATCCTGTCCGCAGAAATGATGCTGCGTCACATGGGCTGGTTCGAAGCGGCTGACCTGATCGTTAAAGGCATGGAAGGCGCAATCGCTGCCAAGACCGTGACCTATGACTTCGAACGCCTGATGGAAGGCGCTAAACTGCTGAAATGTTCAGAGTTTGGCGACGCTATCGTTAAACATATGTAAGTGTGATTTAGCGTTTGAATAAGAACGGGAGCCTTGGGGCTCCCGTTCTTATTATTCAAACTGCAACGGTTATCAAAACTCGGCAATTTTGGTACTTAACTACACCTATCCAGTAAATTTGCGCCCTGAACAGACAAATCCCATTTAATCACTGCCTGTCCTACGGTTGACCATTTGTCGGGTGGCCGTCTCGCAAGTGAATTAATCCTATCACGTGAATTCTGGAATAATGTCCTTGGGGGATATATCGTCAATCAATGAATTCAAAGCTGCTGTCCTCGATACGTTCATATGGGGGAAAACGTCACCGGTCACCATATCAGACAGTTACTTCACGGTCTTCAGAACGGCAATGATCTGGTGCTCAGTGAATCGGGCTTTTCGCATGGTGATCCCTTCAAAAGACATATTCAGTATGTCGGAATATCTCTAAAAGTGAACGGTTCATTTTGCAGGGATGCTTACACCGGAACTATCAGAAGTACAGCATTTATAATGTGAGTTGACCAGTCTGTATGGCTTTAATAATTGCGGCGCTTCTTGAGTTTGTGTTGAATTTTTGACGCACTTTTTTAAAGTGGAAATTAACATTTGATTCTGAACAGTTGATTATTTTTGAGATTTCCCAAGTTGTTTTACCCATCAGATACCAGGAGCAAATTTCTTTTTCTCTGTTGCTTAACGTAATGGTATTACGTTTGCATTTTAGTATGTGAAAGTAATGTACGATTGCATCCCGTAACGCAACCGATCTATCGATATATTTATTTATTTTATTAATGTAGTCACTCTCATGGCAATGAAATGACAGCATCAGGCTCCCAAATTCATTGTTGATACCATGCAGGGGGAAAGATACACCATGGTGAATTCCATATCTTTTAAGATCATGAAAAAAATTTGATTTTGTCTCCATCGTGTTCCCACTCCACACTAGGGGGATAATGTTGTGCAAGCAATATTCCACGATGGGATTCTGACTTATGCACTGTTTTTCACTTTGTTCTTTTAAAAAAGACTCATCATAATTTGTAATAATAATCGGGTTTTTTATTTCATTTTTAGTATCTGAATAAATAAGATAATACCATTCAACCTCTATAGCTGATTTCATCGAGTGAAGAAGTCTGTGGATATCATCAAAACTATCCACGGTAAAGTCTGAGTAAAAATCATATAAGTCAACTGAAGCCATGGTTACCATTCCATTTATTTAATCGGTGGGATTTTATTGTTTACAAGACTAGTGTACAGCCAGAGACTGACAACTATCTCTTTTGACAGTTGCGACATGATAATTTCGGTGAAAAAATTCATATTGAAGTTCAGACGAAATCACACTCATCGTAATTACATATGATGGTGAAATTCAATGCGAATTTAATTTTAAGAGAGGACTTATGAAACGAACTGCCGTTATTTCACTTATTGGAATGGTGTTTTTTTCGGTAAATGTATTTGCTGCAGAATCAGAAATCAGTTCGGAGGTAAAAGATGATATCGCTGATATACTGACTGCACAATACAATAACATAGCCAAAGACTGTGGAGATGAGCAATCCCCAGCATTTCTTTGCTCCGGCGTGTTAATGAGAGGGACGAGACCCGGAGTTGATTTCTGGAGGCTCAATCCATCATCAATAAAAAACAATGGCGTGTCATTCTCTTACTTGCGTAAGGATGCTAAATTCAACACTACAATTGCCAGTGCCAATGGGTTTATTCTTTTTCCGGGTAAAATGACGCCGGCAGAGAACGAACAGGTTTCGGTATTATGCTCTTATGCCCTCGATGCAAATACGTGGGGGAGGCAGGGAAACTACTGTGGTTCACCTCCTTCTCCTGAGAAAGGGCAGTCATGTCAGGATTTTGGCGTATTTACCGCTCATCAGTTAAATAAAGCGATTGCCAGAAGGTCAGCCTGGGGGGTATGTGCATTTGATGTCAGACCTACGGCAAAAAAACCGGCTGATGCGTTTTATCAGACATTGCTCGCGATGCCGTATCTTGGAAATGGATTAAATTATAACGAAATTATGGTTAAACCCTGGGATGAAAATAATCCGAAGGGCATACCCATTGAAGCACTGTTTTACCTGAATGGAGGGGGACTAGTGTATGCGCAGCAGGATCAGCGTAGCTACAAAAATACAACAGGTAAATTTTTACCTATCGTTAAAATTGAGCTCCCTAAAGGCGTCAGCGTGCAACAATCGACAGATGCGGTATTTAGCTATGAACCAAAAGATCAGGTGGTTGAGAAATAAACGATGGACTCTCCCTGATTATGTGCTGTAAATAACAATACCGCCCGTTGGAATATCTCGCCGTAAGTTCCCGTTATCCCAGCGTGGATTTACGGCGCATTGTAGTGGCTGCGGTTTCAATACGTGCATTGATAACCGGCTGGCGTTTCATTTCTTTCCACCATTCAGGGTCGTAACCCCACTCAAGAGGAACTTATCGTCTCGTTCGTTAAGCATCAGAACTCGGGTACCTGGCGCCACGTTGTAGCGACCGATCGGAACATTGTCCAGCGCGCTGGAAAATTCAAGGTCGGAGGCGAAAACGTCAAGATAGTCGGCACGGGTCTGTACCTGGGCAAATCGTCCACACATAACCAACCCTTTTCGATGCAGATTTAGGGTAAGTATAGGGGATGTTTCTCGAAGGGTTTCTGAACAGCATGAGAGGATTCACCCCCCATCCCTACACCCCATAACTGTGTATAGAAGCAAAAAAAGCATTATCAAAACCCGATAAACATTTCTTGAAATCAAGGGGGTTATAAACAGTGTCAAATGATGCGAACTTACTGTTTAAATAGAAATAATTAAATTTGTTATTAATAGTAATCTACTGTTTCGCCACATGGGTTGGTTCGAAGCGGCCGACCTGATTGTTAAGGGCATGGAAGGCGCGATCGCCGCCAAGACCGTGACCTATGACTTCGAACGTTTTTATCGATGTTGCCACGAATGATTGTTATTGCGTTTATTATCCTTGTTTTATTAAATATTAGCGTGCTTATTTTTTGTCTTGATTGGTATTTATCTATCTTCCTGTGAGTTTATGCTATGGGAGCTATTCAGCTTTGACGGTAACAAGATGAAATTAAAGGTAACGCATTGTGTGATATTGAGTTTAATATTATTTTTTCCCGTTGTTTCATTGTGCTTGTAATTAATTTTGGCTATCTTTGAATCCCGATGGGATAATTGAATTTGGACGAATGATATGAAAACAATGTTGACAGCGACGCTGGTTGCGTTAATTTCGGTAAGTGCAGCGAATACGGATGCTGCGACCACCAAGACGGTGAATGGGAAGCTTGAAACACGCTTTGGCAACCCAACGTACAAGCAGGTGCTACATTATCGCAAGATGTATGAGAAAAAACCTTTCCCTGATGCTGAGATTTATTACTACGATAACGGCGTCTATAAAATCATTTCGCAGGGGGAAGACCATTATGGACTCTATGTGCTGCAGGGTGGATTTCAAGAACAGACTTATACCATAAGATTTGTTTCCTTGCCGTCCGCCGACTGGGGGAGTAAAACAGCATTTCATCAGTTGACTTTTATTAAGAATGATAAAGGCAGTGATGGTGTGTTTATCCAGAATGCGATTGTTGATACCGGCGAGGCAATTGCTCAGCAGAATGGCACTTTTTCTCTGGAAGAGAATAAGGAGAATGACCCAACGAATAAACGGTGGGGAAGTTAATTTACAGCCAAACTCAAACATCAGGGCGACTCAATAGTTTTGATTCTACCCTGAGTAAACTGAATGCGCCCCGGTTTGAAGTGACAGTCACCGGCAGTCATTCAAGCCCTGGTATCCGTCGGGGCTTTTCTTCTGCCTCGAACGCCTGATGGTATGCGCTTTCCTAATGTAGGTTTGCAATACAGTGATCTAAGGCTGCTTAAATTTGCCTGTGTTGGTTTATTATTCTTTCCTGTGGATATTCTATTAAAGAAGGGAATCATGAAGAGAGTTCATTTGGGGGTTGGGATTTGCGCGCCGGCATTATCGCTTGTTATCGCCGCGTTGTTGGTGACGGGGTGTGCGAAGACGAGTTTTGCGATTAAACCTGTGCCGTCTGATGAGGGGGTCGATGAGATGTTTGCCGCCTTCGAAGGTAAAACAGCGCCTCAACCTGGGGCGGAGGCCAGCCAGTATGCTATGCAGATACGATCCGCTATTCAAAGCCATTTTCAAGACGCCGGCTTATATGCCGGTAAACGATGCGCTTTAAGACTTATGCTGGCACCGGATGGCATGCTTATAAATGCGCGAGCCGAAGAAGGTGACCCTGATCTTTGTCGTGCCGCGATAAAGGCGGCCACAAATGCCCGTTTTCCCAAACCGCCTTCACCAGCCGTTTATGATGCCGTGAAAAATCCTATATTGGAATTCCGCCCCTGAGCACCTGAATGAGAGGGGAAAACGTGTCAACGCTAGTTAGGCCGGGTCAGAGTAAAGATTATGGCTAATGTGGCATATAAGATAAGCATGGCTCAACACGGTCTTCCCTGTGAGTGTTACAAAGCAGGCTCAAAGATAGCATAAGGGGGGCGGCGTAACGCGATGGTAAACGTCGGGGGCCTGTGCAGGCCCCCGGAATTAACAAAACCAGTGCCTCAACGCCGCTTAACCGGCATCAGGGTGATTCTTGCCTTCTTCGATAAAGGCTTCATCAATCTCGTCGGTGGTCTCCTCGCTGTCGCGGCCGGAAAGGATATTCCAGCAAGCGATGAACAACGCGGCGATCAACGGGCCGATAACGAAGCCATTGATGCCGTAAATCTCCATGCCGCCCAAGGTGGAAATCAGGATGAGGTAATCCGGCATCTTGGTGTCTTTGCCGACCAGCAGCGGGCGCAGAATGTTGTCAACCAGCCCGATAATCACCACGAAGAACCCGGCCAGGAATGCCCCTTGCCACAGCATGCCGGTGGCGAAGAAATAGATGGCTGCCGGCACCCAGATAATGGCGGAACCGACGGCGGGGATGATGGAGAGGAAGGCCATCAGCGCGCCCCACAGCAAACTGCCATCGATGCCGGTGATGTAAAATGCCAGGCCGCCGAGGGCGCCTTGCACAATCGCCACCACCACGGTGCCTTTCACCGTAGCGCGGGACACGGCGGCGAACTTCACGAACAGGTGGTGTTTAACGTGCTCGGACAGCGGCAACGCTTCAAGCGCCAGGGTCACCAGATAGGGGCCGTCTTTCAGCAGGAAAAACAGCAGATAGAGCATGATGCCAAAGCCGACGGCAAAGTTGAACGTGCCTTTGCCGATCAGGAATACGCTGCCCGCCAGGAATTGCCCGCCCTTGAGCGCCACTTCGGAAAGCTGCTTTTGTATTTCCGCGGCGCTGTCGAGGTTATGCTCCGCCAGAAAATGCCGTGCCCAGCCGGGTAAATGCTGCATCACTTCGGCCAGCATCGCAGGCAGTTGGGTATTGTTGTTCTGCAGTTTTTCGTAGAGAACGTTGAATTCGAGCGCCAGCGACGAAGCGATGATCGCCAACGGGGTGAACACAATCAGGCAGATCACCAGCAACGTTAACAATGAGACCAGGCCGTTGCGGTCGCCAAGATATTGTTTAAGCTTGTTTTTCAACGGGTGGAAAATCACGGCCAATATGATGGCCCATAGCACCGACGAATAGTAGGGACCCAATACGTCCAGAAAAGCGGCAGTTACGATGAAAAGGATCAGAATAAAGAATCCCTTTGAAATACCTTTAGACATCATAGCAGTCCCTCTGATGATAGATTTTACCGGTGAATCTTGGCGCTCACCGACATTGGCGAGCAGTGAAAAACAAACCATAGCATCACAATGACTTAACAGTTAGTGGATTGTTGGTGAGCGGAGCTTCTCTAGCCTGTAAGCCGGATTGCTCACGGGTTTTTGTGTAAATTATCAATAAATCTTATTGGTTGTGTTTCATTTTGTGAGTTTTCCTTGATGTGAAGGAGCGGGTTATCTACGTTTTAGGTGAACGTATTTTCACCTGAAACGCAGAGGTAGGCAAATGACTGAGCATAAACGACTTAGATTCATTGAGATAATGGTTGCGATCGCTTTTGGCGGTTTGGTGATTTACCTGATGGTCACGGGCGCTTTGTCCTTGTCAGGGTTGGAGCACCATTGGCCATATCCATCAAGATAACTGTAGTGATTTGCCAGGGTATGCCGAACACGGCGGATAAAAAATAAAATTACGCTATTCAGACGTTGCGTTCGGGCGAGGAAAGTACGGCGGAGATCCATAAGCTTAAACGCCGGCCGCTGAATCTCCCGCTAAGATCGGATGTCTTTCATCACGCCTGGCCCTTCAGGCGCTTCACCCTATATTAGATCCCCGCAACGACTCAAATCGCTATTAACGCGCCCGATCACACAAAACCCCTGGCTGGGTTTCTTCCGTCATCGATACCATGATAGTTTTTATCAAATTCATGATGAGGAAGAGTATGGCAGGCAAGAAAACCACCATGAGCGCCATCGCCCGGGAGGCGCGGGTCGGCATTGCTACGGTTGACCGGGTGATGAACCGGCGAGCGGCGGTACGGCCGGAAACGGAACGCAAAGTTATCGCGGCGGCGAAAAAACTGGGCTTTGCCCTCGAAAAGTCTCACCGGTTGTTTGAGGTGGCCGGGCAGTCGCCGGTGCGGCTCAAAATGGGGTTTGTCCTGCTGAGACGCGAACATTCTTTCTATGCGCAGTTAGCGGAAAGCCTGCTGGAACAGGCCGCACCGTACTACGATCTGGCCCATCCGCCGCAGTTCATTTCTCATGACATCAGCGCGGTAGGCGATACCGCCGCGGCCATTACGCAACTGAGCCAGAGCGTGGATGTGATGGGGGTGGTGGCGCTGGATAACCCGATGATCCGTTATGCGGTCGAAGAAGCCAGCCGCCAGGGCGTTAAGGTGTTTACGCTGCTGTCGGATCTGTCGGTGCACAGCAGGGCCGGTTATGTTGGCCTGGATAATCAGCAGGCCGGTCGCACCGCTGCCTGGGCGGTAGAGCGTATGTGTCGAAAACAGGGGGAGATCGGGGTTATCATCGGCGATAATCGCTTCCTGTGCCAGGAAACCTGCGAAATCAGCTTTCGCTCTTACCTGCGCGAACACCTGAGTGGCCACCGGGTGCTGGAGCCGCTACGCAGCTATGAACGGGCCGAGAGCGCCAGACAGGTCACCTTGAGCATGTTGGCGCAGCACCCCGAATTGGTGGCGTTGTATGCGCCCTGCGGCGGCGTGGAAGGGATTATCGCCGCGTTGCGGGAGAGCGGCAGGCAGCACGACGTGATGCTGGTTTGTCATGGCCCTGTGGAAAACGCGGAGATGGCGTTGATCGACGGCACGCTGGATCTGATGTTGACGCACCGTATTCATGAATTCGCCGCGTCGGTCATCAACACCTTTGTCGCCGCCGTCGGCGGAGAACACCCCGGTTTTATGCAGATCATTAACCGCTTTGATCTGATCACCAAAGAAAATATCTGATCGCCGGCCCCCTTGCGGGCCGTTTCCCCTGAATTACCGCCGATACCTCACAGGTTACGGCTTGCCTGCGTTTGATAAAAAACTATCATTTTAACTATCAAATTTAACGCGATCTTCATCAAAAAATGAAAGTTTCATCATTGATGGTTTCGAAATATTTGTTTGATACTGGCGTCACACCCACCTCGAAACGGAATGAAAAATGACCTTGCCTATCGCCAATGCCCCCTGCAGTTGGGGTGTGGATGATCCCCAAAATCCTTATCTTCCCCCTTACGCCCAAGTGCTACAGGAGGCGAACGCAGCAGGCTATCACAGCATTGAACTGGGGCCGTGGGGCTACCTGCCAATCGAGGCCGCGGCCCTGACCGCAGCGTTGCACCACCACCAATTGTCGCTGGTGGCCGGCACCATTTTTGACGATCTGGCCAGCGAGCAGAACTTCGCGCACATCCTGACGCTGACCCATAGCATTTGTCGCAATTTGTCGCAGGCGCCCAAGGCTCATCCCATTTGCGAAGGCCATTTCTCGCCGCCGTATCTGGTGATAATCGACTTCGGCAATCCACAGCGGGCCAGGTTCGCCGGGCAATCATCGCAGGCACCGCGGCTGGCGCCAGACGACTGGAACCGGATGATCGGCCACATCAAAACGGTCAGCGAGATTGCCTGGCAGGAATATGGCGTCAGGCCGGTGATCCATCCGCATGCCGGCGGCTGTATCGAGTTCGCCGATGAAATCGAGCTGTTGGTCAACCAAATTCCGCACCAAACCGCCGGATTATGCCTGGACACCGGGCACCTGTATTACTCCGGTATGGACCCGGTCATCTGGCTCGAACGCTATTTCTCCCGGATTGATTACCTGCACTTCAAGGATGTTAACCCGCAGGTGTTCAATGACGTGCTGAAACGCGGGCTGGATTTCTTTACCGCTTGCGCACAAGGGGTGATGTGCCCACTGGGGCAGGGTGCAATTGATTATCCAGCCGTGCGCGAATTATTGGCAGCACGCGGCTATCAGGGCTGGATCACCATTGAGCAGGAACGGGATCCGCGTCAGGTGCAGGGCAGCCTGCGCGACGTAACGGAAAGCCTCAATTATTTACGAACCGTCGGTTTTTAATCGGGAGAAACGTGATGATCAACGGCATTAAACCTCTGGAACGATCCCTGCGTTGGGGCATGGTCGGCGGCGGCGGCACCAGCCAAATCGGTTATATCCACCGTTCTGCGGCGCTGCGCGACGGCACTTTCACTCTGTTGGCCGGCGCGTTCGATATCGACGTATCGCGCGGGCGCAGTTTTGGGCAAAGCCTGGGAGTGGCAGCGGACCGCTGTTACCCGGATTACGCCACGCTGTTTCGGGAAGAAGCCGCCAGGGCGGAGGGTATCGAGGCGGTTTCCATTGCCACGCCAAACAACACCCACTTTGCTATTTGCCAAGCGGCGCTGGAAGCGGGTCTGCACGTGGTGTGCGAAAAACCGCTGTGCTTTACCGCCGAAGAGGCGCAAAGGCTGGTCGAATTGAGTCAAAGGCGGCATAAAATTATCGGTGTCACCTACGGCTATTCCGGCCACCAGTTGATTTTGCAGGCCCGCCAGATGATCGCCGACGGCCTGCTGGGCGACATTCGCATTATCAACATGCAGTTCTCTCACGGGTTCCACGCCGCGCCAGTAGAGCAAGAGAACCCCAGCACGCGCTGGCGGGTGGATCCGCGTTTTGTCGGCCCCAGCTATGTCTTGGGCGATTTGGCTACCCATCCGCTGTTCCTGGCGGAAACCATGGTGCCGCAATTGAAGATCAAACGCCTGATGTGCAGCCGCCAGAGCTTTGTCAAAACCCGTGCGCCGCTGGAAGACAATGCCTACGTGTTGATGGAATACGACAACGGCGCGGTCGGTTCAATGTGGTGTTCGGCGGTCAACAGCGGCTCGATGCACGGCCAGAAGGTGCGCATCGTCGGCGAGAAGGCCAGCCTGGAATGGTGGGACGAACAGCCTAACCAATTGCGTTTTGAAGTGCAGGGCGAGCCGGTGCGCATTCTGGAGCGCGGCATGCCTTACCTGGATCACGCCGCGTTGGCGGACGACAGGATTGGCGGCGGTCATCCCGAGGGGCTGTTTGAAGCTTGGTCAAATCTGTACCGACGTTTTGCGCTGGCGATGGACGCCACCGACCGGCGGGACGAGGCTTTCCTGGCAGATTTCTGGTACCCCGACGTGCATGCCGGGGCGATGGGCGTGCGTTGGGTCGAAAACTGCGTGCGTTCCGCCGATGCCGGCGCCAGTTGGGTTGAGTTTCGCTAAAGCCCCGCAAGCGAGGTGGAGCCTCGGCGACATCATTTTAGTTCGCTTTTTCACCACCCAGACGCCAGAGGGACGATACAGTGATCTGCCTCATTAGAGAAAGGGGGGAAAGACTGATAGGGTAGGGGTTGGCCCAATCACAAGGAGAGAATGATGTTAGAGCAATACTACCCGGCGACGATGAGCTCCAAACCCGTCACGGACGAGCAGCATAAAAGGCTAGTGGCCGTGCAGGCGGCGCTGGAGCTGATCAAGGCCACCTTGTCCGATACCAACGACGGCAACGGCGTGGATTTTCAACTGAAAGCTGCCGAAAAGCACATTGGCCCCATGGCGGATGCCATACAGGAAGCCTTGAAGTAAGCGCCTGCCGCCGATCATCAACCGCCCCCTCTGGGCGGTTTTTTGCTTTTTGTCCGGCAGATTCGGATTGTTTGTCATAGAGCGAAACGGGAAAAGTTGTAAAATCGACCTCAGGATTATCTTAAGAAAGAGCGTGAGGAGAGCGTTGATGAAGGATGTGCATATCGCATTGTCGGGCAGTTGTGTGCGGCTGGCTTACCCGGGAGAAGACGTACTGGATTTTCCCGACCGGCTGTCATTCGGGCCGCTGTATGCGCTCGACGACGAAGTCGCGATGCAGGCCAGAACCCGCTGGTTTCGCGATCTGTACCAATCCGTTCACGCACCTGAGTGGGACACCTCCGAAGAGAGTCAGGCGGGGATGGCGACGTTAAAAGCGCAACTTGCCGCCGTGACCGGGCAAGTGACCCTGTGGGTCGGCGATAATGCCGATGAACAACTGATGCTGCGTGCACTGCTGCCGCTGCTTGGCGAACGCCCGATCTTTGTCGTTAGCGTAACCGAACACACTGGGCGACCGAGCACCGGCTGGTGTGCGACGGAGATGCTGGAACCGCTGTGGATCAGGCGGCGTGAGCTGACGACGGCAGACAAAACGGCGCTTATCGCCGATTGGCAACGCCTGCTGGCGGAGAATGCCCCGGTACGAATCTTTGCGGAAAACGCGGTTCGCGGCCAGGCGCAGGATTTTCATGACCGTCAACTGCTTGACGCCTGCCCTGACGATTACACCCAGGGTTCGCGGGTTGTGGGCGAGGCGATGGTGAACTCACCTTATCCGGTGGGGGATACCTTTTTGAATTTCCGTCTGTACGCCTTGATTGCACAGGGTGCATTACAAGCTCAGACCGCCGGCATGAACATGAACCGCATCAAGGTCAAACAGGCATAAATTCCCTCATGCCGCATGCGGTTTTTTTTGTGCCTTACGACGGAGAAAATAGGCCAAAGCGGTTTTCCCGGCCGTACGGATCGGCTTATAATGTGTCATTGACTGTATAAATAAACAGGGTGGTTGCAATGACGTTGGCTTTGGATGGTGAAAAAATTGGCCGTAACCGGTTTACCGGCGAGAAGATTGAAAACGGCACCTTCCGCAACTGTGATTTCTCGGGTGCGGATCTGACCGGCACCGAGTTCATCGGCTGTCAGTTTTATGATCGCGAGAGCCAGCAAGGCGGCAATTTCAGCCGCGCGCTGTTGAAAGAAGCCAGCTTCAAAAACTGCGATTTATCGATGGCGGATTTCAGAAATGCCAATGCGCTGGGCATTGAAATTCTCGAGTGCCGTGCACAGGGCGCCGATTTTCGCGGTGCCAGTTTTATGAACATGATCACCACGCGTATCGGGTTCTGCAGCGCTTACATCACCAAAACCAACCTCAGCTACGCCAATTTTTCGAAAGTGGTATTGGAGAAGTGCGAGCTGTGGGAAAACCGCTGGAATGGGGCGCAGATCCTCGGCGCGACCTTTAGCGGCTCCGATCTCTCAGGCGGCGAATTTTCTTCATTCGACTGGCGTGCCGCCAACTTTACCCATTGCGACCTGACCAATTCTGAATTGGGTGAGTTGGACGTGCGCGGCGTCGATTTGCAGGGGGTAAAACTGGACAGTTATCAGGCGTTCCAGATCATGGAACGATTGGGCATCGCGATTATCGGTTAGGGCCTAAGGCTGGCAACGCCGGCAATCCAGCGCAGGCATTAATCGACGATAAACAGCCGCGCACCGCCTTGCGTTGACGAGCGGTGCGGTTCGGCGTCGTCCGCCACCTGATAGCTCATGCCCGGCAGCAGAACAAAGCGTCGGCCATCGGCCAACTCGGTATGCAATTCACCGCTCAGGCACAGAAGAATATGGCCTTTGGTACACCAGTGGTCCGCGAGGTAGTCGGCCGTGTACTCAACCATTCTGACGCGCAGGTCGCCGAACCGGCGAGTTCGCCAATAGGCCATGCCGGTAATGCCTGGGTGCTCCGTTGCGGCGATGTCTTGCCAGTCCGTGATACCGAAGGGAAGGTCGGTTATTTTCATGGTTTTTCCTGGTAAACAGTCTGATAAATTGGGTATATCGTCCATCGTCAACGCAATAACTGCCGTATTCCCAGCCCGACGATCAACGCGCCGCAAACCCGATCGATATGGGCTTTGCTGCGGCGATAGGCGCTGGCAATCGGAGCGTGCGACAGCACCAGGACGACCAGCCCGTACCAACTACCGGCAATCACCGCCACTTCCGCCAGCATGGCGACGAAGGTCGCCACTGAGACATGCGCCGGTGCCGCTGAAGAGAATACCGCCGCGTAGAAGGCGACAGATTTAGGATTGGCAATATTGGTTGCGATACCCTGCACAAAAGCGACACGTGATCCGCTTTTTTCACGGGTGCTGGCGCTTATCAAACCCGAGACAGGTTTTGCCTTGGCGAACAGGCGACAGCCAAACCAAATAAGATAGCCGGCACCGGCGATTTTGACCGCCATCGCCAGCCAGGGGAACAGGGCAAAAACCAGGCCGATGCCGAGAATCGCGCCGCTGGCCCAGAACAGATTGACCAGCACGATACCGGCTACCAGAGCAAAGGCTTCCGCCCGGCGCGCAGATACGGCTTTATGCGCTACGGCGACAAAGTTGGGGCCAGGCACCACTACGCCGACCACATACAGGGTGAAAACGGCGATTACCGCGGACATATCGATCATCATGCTGTAGCCGATCAGAAAGGAACATGTCAGCTGTTTTATAATGAATCGCGGCCATAATCCATCCCGATATCTGTGCGGAGCGGAAAATTTTTCCTCCGTCTTTATGCTGCCTTTCTCAGCGGTGAGTTTTCATCGTGTTGAACGTAATAAATTCATAGGCTGTATAAATATAATTATAAATATTCCTTGCTTAAATAATCTGACTGTGTGTAAATAGCGTCATCGGTTTGTAGTACAGACCTTATGAAAGCAGTTTTAGTAAAGCAGTTCTCAGTATTAGTGATATCCCATAGATACCTCTTCTCCCGCGAATTACCTTCTCTAGTGCCCAATAAGTTTCCAACAAAAACAGACCTCTATCGCCGTATGGCGTCTCAAAATATAAAGGAAATATCTATGTCTACTAAAATGACTGGTTTGGTAAAATGGTTTGATGCAGGTAAAGGTTTTGGTTTCATCTCTCCGGCAGACGGCAGCAAAGACGTGTTCGTACACTTCTCTGCCATTCAGAGCAATGATTTCAAAACTCTTGATGAAGGCCAGCGCGTTGAGTTCACCATCGAAAGTGGTGCAAAAGGCCCTTCAGCAGGCAACGTAGTGGTTTTATAATTTTTAGGTAATGTTTTATTTCTTGCGATAGCGATGATGGCTTAAGCCGGAGCGGATGAGAAATAAAAGCGTTGCCCGAATAAACTCCGGGTTCGCCCGGAGTATTAATGAATACGTCATTAGCTCAGCAGGAAGAGCGGCGGTGAATTTATTTACTGGCGGACTGGGGTTCGATTCCTCGATGACGTTCCAATAATTTATTATTGGCAACAGCAAAACAGATTGGCGCATAAATAATAAAGCAGCGTCTCAGTCTTTTTTTCTGTTGTGAAAAGGTTGTGCTTAGGCTGCGTAACGTTGGAGTGTTCGATGGACGCTTACGCCATAACATGACGGTCGGGAAAGTAACCGGCAAACCTTGATGACCCTGGCTAAACGCCGGGGTTTTTTTATGTTTGTCGGTCAGGATACATCCTTCCATGACAAGAACGAACGGGTCAAGGCAGGCGATAATTTCAACGCTGAACTAAACTTAAAGTGCATAAGAAATAGGCAAAAAGCCCCTTTTTGGGCGCATTTCTGTTCATAAGCGCAATGCGGAGGGCAGTCATCATGGTTTATCAACATATCGTTGTCGCAACCGATCTCAGCGAAGATGCGGAGCTTCTGCTCGGTAAAGGCGCCAGGTTGGCCGACGCGCTCAATGCCAGGCTATCCCTGATCTATATCGATATCCACCGTACCGGCTATTACGCCGAATTGGGCGTGGGTGAATACGACTACACCGACAGCACATTTACCGAGCGTGCAAAAAACATACTGAGTGCGATCCAGGCCCGGTCATCTTATCCGGTGGAAGAGGTGATTATCGGGCGCGGCGAGTTGACGGAAGAGCTGAACAGGGTGGTGAAGGAGAAGGGCATTGATTTGGTGATTTTTGGTCATCATCAGGATATCTGGAGCCGGCTGATGTCATCGGCGCGACAGGCCATCAACCACCTGCAGGTTGATCTGTTGGTGATCCCCATCGACAAGAAATAAGCTTGTTCATCGTCGCCGCTAAATGAAGCGGCGACGATTTCCTATTACTGCCGCTTATCCAATGAACGGCGGTGTAGGGACGTTATTGAACTTATAGATTACTGATAATCCCTCATTGAAATAGTCCCGCCTCTTTATTTTATTAATGTGATCAAAGCATTGGCTTAATTCTGATAATGCCTCGCCTTGCGTATTGAATTACCGAAACATACCTCTTTTTGGTTAATAAACCGCACGTTTTGACTGGCCCTTGCCCTCCATGAGTTTTATCCTCGGATCTCAGCAGGATTTGTATGATTTATAGAAATACATTCACATGGAGGAGGTTTCATGCGTTTCGACAATAAAGTGGTAGTGATCACCGGCGCAGGCAATGGGATGGGGGAAGCGGCGGCACGCCGATTTTCTGCCGAGGGCGCTGTGGTGGTGCTGGCGGACTGGGCGAAGGACGCGGTAGATACCGTTGCCGCCTCGCTGCCGAAAGGCAGGGCGCTGGCGGTACACATCGACGTTTCCGACCCGGTTGCGGTTGAAAAAATGATGAACGAGGTGGCGGCAAAACTGGGCCGCATCGACGTGTTGCTGAACAATGCCGGCGTGCACGTGGCGGGTACAGTGCTGGAAACCAGCGTGGCCGACTGGCGACGCATCGCTGGGGTGGATATCGACGGCGTAGTGTTCTGTTCCAAATTCGCCATGCCTTATCTGCTGAAAACCAAGGGCTGTATCGTTAACACCGCCTCGGTCTCCGGCCTGGGTGGCGACTGGGGCGCGGCATATTACTGCGCGGCGAAAGGGGCGGTGGTCAACCTGACGCGTGCCATGGCGCTGGATCACGGCGGTGACGGTGTGCGCGTGAACTCGGTGTGCCCGAGCCTGGTGAAAACCAATATGACCAATGGCTGGCCGCAGGAGATCCGCGACAAGTTCAACGAGCGCATTGCGTTGGGGCGTGCGGCAGAGCCGGAAGAAGTGGCGGCGGTAATGGCGTTTCTGGCCAGCGACGACGCCAGCTCTATCAACGGCGCCAACATCCCGGTTGACGGCGGCGCGACCGCATCAGACGGTCAACCGAAGATCGTTTGATCCTTGGCATAAAGGGCCCAGCATGCTGGGCCCCTCAGCATCACACCCCAATCCGATCCCGCAGCGTATAGTAGGCTGCGCCAATCGCGGTGAACGGAATTTGCAGGTTGCGGCCACCGAAGAACGGCAGGTGCGGCAGCTTGGCAAAGGCATCGAAACGCTCCGCATCGCCGCGCATCAGCTCGGCAATCAGCTTGCCCGCCAGATGGGTACAGGTCACGCCGTGACCGCTGTAGCCCTGCATGTAATACACATTATTCTCCAGCCGGCCGAATTGCGGCATGCGCGACAGCGTGAGCAGGAAGTTGCCGGTCCAGCGGTAGTCGATGCGAACGCCTTTCAACTGCGGGAAGGTTTTCAACAGTTTTGGCCGGATCAGATTATCGATATCGTCCGGATCGCGTGCGCCATACACCACGCCGCCGCCGTACAGCAGGCGGTTATCGCCGGTAATGCGGTAATAATCCAGCAGGTAGTTGCAATCTTCCACGCAGTAATTTTGCGGGATGAGCGACTGCGCCACTTCCGGCGCCAGCGGTTCGGTGGCTACTACCTGCGTGCCGCACGGCATGCTGCGTTTCGCCAACCGGGGTTCCAGCTTGTCGCCCAGATAAGCATTACCGGCCACAATCACATAGCGAGCCTTCACCTGGCCGCCGGCAGTGCTGACCAGCGCCGGTTCGCCGTGGCGAATATGGGTCACCGCCGACTGCTCGAAGATGCGCCCGCCCTGCAGGCGAATCGCCTCGGCTTCGCCGAGCGCCAGATTCAGCGGATGAATATGGCCGCCGCTGTGATCCAGCAGCGCGCCGACGTAGCGTTCGCTGTTCACTTCTTCACGGATCCGCTCTGCGTCCAGCAACTCCAGTTGGGTATTGCCGTAGCGCTCCCAATTTTGTTTCTGCTCGATCAGCGCATGATATTGCCGGTTGTTCAGCGCGGCGAAGATGCCGCCGGGGCGATAGTCGCATTCGATGGCGTATCGCTTGATACGGCTGCGAATGATCTCTGCGCCTTCGAACATCATGCTGCCGAGCATCCGGGCGCTTTCTGCGCCATAGCGTTCTTCGATGACGTCAATGTCGCGGCTGTAGGAATTCACCAACTGGCCGCCGTTACGGCCGCTGGCACCGAAGCCGATGCGGGCGGATTCCAGTACCACCACGTTGTAGCCCGCCTCTACCAGGAACAGCGCAGAAGACAGACCTGTGTAGCCACCGCCGACGATACAAACGTCGCATTCAATAGATTCATTCAGTTGCGGGTAGGGCTGATGGCTGTTGGCCGAAGCCGCATAATAGCTTTTTACGTGTTCAGTCATGATGGGGGCCCTTATTCCAGCGAAATCCAGGTGGTTTTCAGTTCGGTGAATTTATCCAGCGCGTGCAGCGATTTGTCGCGGCCATTGCCGCTTTGCTTGTAGCCGCCGAACGGCACGGTCATGTCTCCGTCGTTGTAGTTATTGACGAAAACCGAACCGGCTTTTAACTGGCGAGCCATGCGGTGGGCACGGGATAGGTCGCGTGTCCAGACGGCGGCACCCAGGCCGTATTCGCTGTCGTTGGCTAATTGCAATGCCTGCTGTTCGCCGTTAAAGGACGTCACCGCCAGTACCGGGCCGAAAATCTCATCGCGCGCCACGCTCATGGCGTTATCCACCTGGGTGAGAATGGTTGGGCCGAGATAACCGGCATGGCCGCTGCGCGGGTGCTCGCGACCGTCAAGGAACAGCGCTGCGCCCTGGCTCAACCCTTGTTCGATATAACCCGCCACTTTTTCACAGTGGGCCTGATCGATCAGCGTGCCCATCACCGTGGTCGGATCGAGCGGATCGCCCGGCACAAAGGCTGCCGCATGCTTGCGCAAGGCTTGCAAGAATTCCTGCTGAATGCTCTCTTCCACCAGCAGCCGGGTACCGGCGATACACACTTGCCCCTGATTGTAGAAGATACCCGCCGCCGCGCCCTGTGCCGCTTTATCCAGATCCGGACAGTCGGCAAAAATGATATTGGCGCTTTTGCCGCCGGCTTCCAGCCACACCCGTTTCATATTGGATTGCCCGGCGTAGATCATCAGCTGTTTGGCGACCTGGGTTGAACCGGTGAAGGTGAGCGCGTCGACGTCGTTATGCAGCGCCAGCGCCTTGCCCGCATCCTGGCCGTAACCGGGGATGATGTTCAGCACGCCGTCCGGCAACCCGGCCTGTTTCGCCAGTTTGCCCAGATAGATCGCGCTCAGCGGGGATTTCTCCGAAGGTTTGAGGATCACGCTGTTGCCGGTGGCCAGCGCCGGGCCGAGTTTCCAACAGGCCAGCAGCAGCGGGAAGTTCCAGGGTACGATAGCGCCAACCACGCCGATCGGCTCGCGTTCGATCAACGCCAGTGCGTCGCCGCCGGTAGGGGCGATTTCGCCGTAGACCTTATCGACAGCTTCGGCGTACCAGCGCAGACAGCGGATAGCGCCGGGCACGTCGTCGCGCAGGCTGTGGAGGATCGGCTTGCCGGTATCCAGCGTTTCCAGCAGCGCCAGCTCCTCGTGGTGCTGCTCCATCAATGCCGCCAGTTGCAGCAGGGTCGCCTTGCGTTGCGCCGGTGCGGCCCGTGACCAGTCGCCGCGCTCAAACACCTCGCGCGCCGCACTGACCGCCAGATCGATATCGGCGCTGCTCCCCCGCGCCACCTGCGTCAATTCGCGCTGCGCGGCAGGATCCTCCAGGGTAAAGGTTTCGCCTTCAGCGGCCTGTTGATAACGGCCATTAATAAACAGTCGGTTCTCAATGTTCAGGGCTTGCGCCCGGTGTTGCCAATACTGCAGGTGATGGAAGTCCATGCCTTGCTCCGTTGATCAGAATGTCGTCGGGGTATGGGCGCTGATAATCCGGCAAATCCGCGCCGACGTGTTGCTGAAACTGTGGGGAATGCCGGTGTTGATGGCGTAGCTCTGGCCGGCCAACAGGTGATAGTTCTGCCCGTTAACCTGCAACAGCACTTCGCCTTCCAGCAGGGTGCCTATCTCTTCCCCCTGATGTTTGATGCGTTCGCCGGTAGTGGTGCCCGGCTCGTAGGTTTCGATCATCATCGCCAGCGTGCGGTTGGGGTCGCCGTTGTGGATCAGCTTCATCGACACCCCCTGGCTGCCAATCTCGATCAGGTCTTCATGATCGATGACAATCCGCGGCTCATCCGGTTTTTCCGGCTCGGCGAAAAACGCCGATAGCGACAATCCATACACCGTCAGCAGTTTTTGCAGCGTGCTGATGGCCGGGCTGACTTTGTCCTGTTCGATAGTGCTGATGGCGCTGTGGGTTAATCCAGACAGTTCGGCGGCGCGGCGCTGTGACAACCCTAATTGTTGGCGGATCTGCGACAGACGTTTCCCCGGTGCCAAGCTGACATCGCTCATAGGCATTTTTCCTTTTGGTAGTGCCGGCACGCGGTAATGAAGCCTTCAAACAACAGGCGCGACAGGGCGTACTCCTCACTGTTCCATTCCGGGTGCCATTGCACGCCCAGCGCGAAGGGCTGGTCACGCAGGCTGATCGCCTCCACCAGCCCATCGGCGGCGTGGGCCTCGATGCGGACGTTGGGGCCGAGGGTTTTTGAGCCTTGTCCATGCAGTGAGTTGACCCAGAATCTGTTGCAATCCGGTATCAGTTGCGAAAGCAGCCCGCCATCCTGAACGATGACTTCGTGGGCGGGGGCGTATTGTTGATCCAGCGGCAGTTCGTGATCTTCACGGTGTTCGAGCAGTTCGGGCAGCTCAAACAAACGACGATGCAAGGTGCCTTGGGTGGCAACCACCATTTCCTGCATGCCGCGGCAAATGGCGAAAAGGGGAATGTGCCTGTCGAGCGCATGGCGGATCAGCGCCAGGCTCAATTCATCTCGCCCGGGATCGGCGTCAGGCTCATCGCCGTTTTCACCATAAAGGTGCGGCTGCACGTTACTGGGGCTGCCGGGCAGCAAAATGCCATCGAGGTGCGGCAGCAATTCCTCCAGCAGTGTGGGCTCCGCCAGCGCGTGCGGCAGGGCGATCGGCAATCCTCCGGCGGTGATGACTGCATTCAGGTACTTTTCTTGCAAGGTCTGAGTGAGATGCTCGTTTAACCTATACCTGCACATCACTACGCCGACCATTGGTCTGTTAAATATATTGCCCATGCTATCCCCTTGGGTTGTTCGAAATTATGAACGATAAACTTCATTAGTGCCGTTTTCGTTCAATATTTTATAAATCTAGCAGTCAAATGGGCAATATTCAAACTCAAATTAACACTTGCAAAACAATTTTGTTGCAACTATGTTTCATTGGTGGGCATTATATTGAACGCGATGGTCAAAAAACATCGACGGCAATAAGTGTGAGAACCACTGACAAAAACATAAATGGCGGGTGAATCATGCAGACCAACATAGTAGAAGTGGAAAACTTTGTTCAGCACAACGAAGAAAGGCGAAGTAGCGCGTTCCAGCGTGAAGTGAAGAAGTACCTGGAACGTTATCCATTGACTCAGCACGTTGACGTTCTGCTGACCGATCTCAACGGCAGCTTCCGCGGCAAACGCATACCTGTCGGTGGCCTGAGCAAGCTGGAGAAGGGCTGTTACTTCCCGGCGTCGGTGTTCGCGATGGATATTCTCGGTAACGTAGTAGAAGAAGCCGGGCTGGGGCAGGAACTGGGTGAGCCGGATCATATCTGTGTCCCGGTGCCGGGCACGCTGATGCCGTCGGCGGCGGATCCGCAATATATCGGCCAGGTACTGCTCACCATGCTGGATGAAGATGGTACTCCCTTTGACGTTGAACCGCGTAATGTGCTGAACCGAGTGTGGCAGCGTTTGCGTCAGCGCGGGCTTTCCCCCGTAGTAGCGGTAGAGTTGGAGTTCTATCTCATCGATCGCCAGCGCGACTCAGAAGGCTATCTTCAGCCGCCCTGTGCGCCGGGCACTCAAGAGCGCAATACCCAGAGCCAGGTGTATTCCGTCGACAACCTTAATCACTTCGCCGACGTGCTGAGCGACATCGACGAACTGGCGCGTTTGCAAGGCATCCCGGCGGACGGCGCGGTGGCGGAAGCCTCACCCGGCCAGTTTGAGGTAAATCTGCATCATACCGACAACGTTCTGCAGGCCTGCGACCATGCGCTGGCTTTAAAGCGCCTGATCCGCATGGTGGCGGAAAACCACAACATGCACGCCACCTTTATGGCCAAGCCGTATGAAGAACACGCCGGCAGCGGCATGCATGTGCATATCAGCATGCTCGACAAGCAGGGCAACAACGTATTAGCCGATGACGACGGCGAAGATTCCGCGCTGCTGAAGCAGGCGCTGGCGGGGATGATCACCCTGATGCCTTCTTCTATTGCGCTGCTGGCACCCAACGTTAACGCCTATCGCCGCTTCCAGCCGGGCATGTACGTACCGACCCAGGCTTCCTGGGGCCATAACAACCGCACCGTGGCGCTGCGCATCCCCTGTGGCGATCGCGACAATCACCGCGTGGAGTACCGCGTGGCCGGCGCCGATGCCAACCCTTATCTGGTGATGGCGACCATTCTGGCGGGGATTGTTTACGGGCTGGAAACGCCGTTGCCGCTGCAAGAGCCGGTGACCGGCAACGGATTGGAGCAGGAAGGACTGGCGTTCCCCATCCGCCAGAGCGATGCGCTGTACGAATTCGAGCATCAGCCGGTGCTGAATGCGCTGCTCGGCGAAAGGTTCAGCCATGTTTATCTGGCCTGTAAAACGGATGAGATGGTGCAGTTCGAGCGCCTGATCACCGAAACCGAAATCGAGTGGATGCTGAAAAACGCCTGACCCCGCTCCCGAACTTACCGCGCGCGTCTGGCGCATTCCGCCGGCTATCCTGTGGCCTGCGAAGCTGCGCGCCGCGGTACAGCATTTCTTCCATCTGGGCGTACAGGACGCCGGCGAGGAAATAATCATGACAGCCATTACCCTTCCGTCAGTCAGCGCGGACGCCTGTCCGTGCCGCAGTGAATACGGGCCATCCGCAGGCCTTAGCTATCGCTTTTCCCACCGCCCGAGCAGCAGTTTCCCCGCGGCCTCTCTGAATGACGTTAAACGGTTACCGGCAGAGGACAACGAGGGGAAGCGCTATGACGATTAATGCCACTGACTGTAACCCGGCGGCCAAGCCGCAGCTGCGCAAGACCCTTAAACTGTGGCAAGTGGTGATGATGGGCCTGGCGTATCTGACGCCGATGACGGTGTTCGATACCTTCGGCATCGTGTCCGGCGTCACCGACGGCCATGTGCCTTCCGCCTACCTGTTTGCGCTGGCCGGGGTGCTGTTTACCGCCATCAGCTACGGTAAGCTGGTTCGCCAGTTTCCGACCGCCGGCTCTGCTTACACCTACGCGCAGAAAGCGATCAACCCGCACGTCGGTTTTCTGGTCGGCTGGTCCTCGCTGTTGGATTACCTGTTCCTGCCGATGATCAACACGCTGTTGGCGAAGATTTACCTGACCGCGCTGTTCCCCGAAGTCCCTCCCTGGATTTGGGTGGTGGGATTTGTGATTATCATGACGGCGATTAACCTGAAGAGCGTCAATCTGGTGGCCAACTTCAATACGTTGTTCGTACTGGCCCAGGTGGCGATTATTCTGGTGTTTATCTACCTGGTGGTGCACGGCCTGCGCAACGGCGAAGGGGTAGGAAAGGTATGGAGTTTGCAGCCGTTCATCAGCGAGAATGCGCATTTGTTGCCGATTATCACCGGCGCCACCATTCTGTGCTTCTCATTCCTCGGGTTTGATGCGGTCACCACCCTGTGTGAAGAAACGCCCAATGCCGCCAAGGTGATCCCGCGCGCCATTCTCCTGACCGCGCTGTACGGTGGAGTGATCTTTATCAGCGTATCGTTCTTTATCCAGCTGTTTTTCCCTTCCATTCAGCGTTTTCACCAGCCGGATGCGGCGCTGCCGGAAATCGCGCTGTACGTGGGCGGCAAGCTGTTTCAGGCCATCTTCCTGTGCACCACCTTCATCAACACGCTGGCCTCCGGCCTGGCCTCGCACGCCAGCGTTTCGCGGCTGCTTTATGTGATGGGGCGCGATAACGTGTTCCCGGAAAAATTCTTCGGCTATATCCACCCGAAATGGCGCACGCCGGCATTGAACGTGCTGATGGTCGGGCTGGTGGCGCTGTCCGCGCTGTCTTTTGATCTGGTCACCGCCACGGCGCTGATCAATTTCGGCGCGTTGGTGGCCTTCACCTTCGTTAATCTGTCGGTTATCAGCCATTTCTTTATTCGCGAGGGGCGCAACAAAAGCTGGAAGGACCGTTTCAACTACCTGATCCTGCCGCTGATTGGCGCGCTGACGGTGGCGGTGCTGTGGTTGAACCTGGAAAAAAGTTCGCTGACCATGGGGCTGATCTGGGCGGCGCTGGGCTTTGCGTATCTGGTGTACCTCACCCGGCGTTTTCGCCAACCACCGCCGCAGTTTGAGCGGCAGCCGCAGCAATAACGAAATCAGGCGGGTTTTCCCGCCTTTCTTTTTCTGCCGCCCGGCAGTAGAGTGAAAATCCCGATAAAAAATAACCTATTGGATCGTCTTCATGTTTTCTTTATCCGCCCAGCATAAAGCCACGTTGTTCGGTTTATTGGCGATCCTGCTGTGGAGCAGCGTCGTTGGTCTGATCCGCAGCGTCAGCGAAGGGCTGGGGCCGATTGGCGGTGCGGCGATGATCTACAGCGTCAGCGCAGCGTTTTTGCTGCTGGTGCTGCGTTTGCCGAATTTGCGCCATTTTCCCCGTCTTTATCTGATCCTCGGCAGCCTGCTGTTTGTCAGCTATGAGATCTGCCTGTCGCTGTCGCTGGGGTATGCCAATACCCGGTTGCAGGCGATAGAAGTGGGGATGATCAACTATCTCTGGCCCTGTTTTACCGTGCTGATGGCGCTGGTGTTTAACGGGCAAAAAGCCAAATGGTGGCTGTTGCCCGGCTTGCTGTTGTCGCTGTTCGGCATTGGCTGGATCATGAGCGGCGAGGGCGGATGGTCGCCGGCGCAGATGCTGGAGAATGTGCGCAGTAACCCGCTGAGTTATTCGCTGGCTTTCAGCGGCGCAGTGATTTGGGCGCTGTATTGCAACCTGACCAAAAAAATTGCGCAGGGCAGCAACGGCGTGGTGCTGTTTATTACGCTGACTGCCGTGGCGCTGTGGCTGAAATATGCCTTCAGCACCGAAAGCGGCATGCAGTTCACCTGGCCGGTGACCCTGACGTTGCTGTGTGCCGGCGCGGCGATGGGTGCCGGTTACGCGGCGTGGAACGTCGGCATTTTGCACGGCAACATGACATTGCTGGCGACGGTATCCTATTTTACGCCGGTGCTGTCGGCAGTATTTGCCGCGCTGGTGCTCGATACTTCGCTGACGGTCAGTTTCTGGCAGGGCGTAGTGATGGTCACGCTCGGCTCGCTGATCTGCTGGCAGGCAACCCGAGGAAAGTAACGGAAATTTTCAGTCGACCCTGGGATAGTGGGCTAGAATTTAACTATCGATTGTGCCTGAAGGAACATAAAAATGAGAGACGATATCCAATTCATTCAGCAGCCAGTGATTGACGATGAAAACTATATGCGCGGTGATACTGTACGTCTGACCACCGCTAATTTGCGTCATGAATACCAGCTTGATGTCAGCATTCTGCGCCGGGAAGGCAAGTTGATTTTCGGCTCCGTGGTTGCCGCTGCGCCGAAGGTGGACATTCCCCCTAAAGAGTGGGAGGTGGCTCCGGGGCAGGAAGTGGTTTTCCGCCAGGAAAATATTGCCAAAGCGGTGCCGGGCGTGCGTTGAGTTTTCCACGGCCATCAGACCCATTTTCCACTCATCTCTTTTCTTCAGCCGGCCGTTTTTGAGCCGGCTTTTTTTTGCCTGAAAATGCCATCCGCACTCATTTTTGATGTCGCGCATAATTGGCACAAAAACTGCTTTATAAATCACCGAGCATGACAAAAATCACATCGATCGTGAATTTGCATGAAACATAATTTGACAAATGTGAACGCAATCGATTACCTATTCGCGAAATGCATAACTGGATCACAGATTATTACACTCAGTGATTTCTATAATGCGCGCGTCGCCCGAGAAGTTTGTCAGCGGGGCAACGCCAGGTGTCGTCAGACTCATTGTCATCTTTTCTAACGGGCAGGAAATGGCCCTTTAAGCATGTGGTAATAAAAATGAAAAAAATAGCTCTAGCAGCAGGTGTATTGCTCGCCGCGTCTTACAGTGCATCATCAATGGCTGATAGCAAAGACAGCGAATTCGTCTCGGATTGGTGGCACCAGAGCGTTAACGTGGTGGGGAGCTACCATACCCGTTTCGGACCTCAGTTGAACAACGATGTGTATCTTGAGTATGAAGCCTTCGCCAAAAAAGATTGGTTCGATTTCTATGGCTACGTCGACGTGCCTAAATTCTTCGGTGTCGGCAACACGCCGGATCGCGGGATTTGGGACAAGGGCTCACCGATGTTTATGGAGATCGAGCCGCGCTTCTCCATCGACAAGTTGACCGGTACCAATCTGGGCTTTGGCCCGTTCAAAGAATGGTACTTCGCCAACAACTACATCTATGATTTGGGCCACAACGCCGATGGCCGTCAGAATACCTGGTACATGGGCCTGGGTACGGACATCGATACCGGCCTGCCGATGAGCCTGTCGATGAACATCTATGCCAAATACCAATGGGAAAACTACCAGGCTGCCAATGAGAACAGCTGGGACGGTTACCGTTTCAAGGTGAAATATTTTGTGCCGTTGACCCAGCTGTGGGGCGGTAACCTGAGCTACATCGGTTTCACCAACTTTGACTTCGGTTCCGATCTGGGCAAAGACAGCAACTGGACCGACGGTACAGGCAAGCAGGTTCGCACCAGCAACTCGATCGCTTCCAGCCACATTCTGGCGCTGAACTACGATCACTGGCACTACTCGTTCGTGGCCCGTTACTTCCATAACGGCGGCCAGTGGCAGGACGGCGCGGAGATCGGTACGCCGCAGGGCCCAATTAAATCTACAGGCTGGGGTTACTACCTCGTGGCCGGTTATAACTTCTGATTTTCCGTGGTATCAGAAACAGAAAACCCCGCGTTGCGGGGTTTTTTTTGTCATCACTGAGCTTGTTCACCGGGTAAATGTCTCACCGGCATAAATAATCGTCCTTTGATTACATGGCATTCATTATCAATCCAATGGATGATTTGTTCACGGCTCACGCCTTCGGATTGCGCGTAGCGGTGAAGATCGCCATTAAAGTGCTGAGTGATGTATTCCATGAGTGTCATTTGCATGTCTTTTGCTCCTGAACGCCCACCCGTTGCCAACTGGCCACCGCGGGAGGTTAAGGTTTCTCAGACGCTGAATTTAAAGTATTGGCTACCAAATCTCAACATAAAGCACCGGGTTGGTGCGACAGGCGTCAAATTTAGCAGAAAAAAGAATCCCGCACGGAGAGGCGGGAAGCATTCAGTTTATCATTCTGGACGATAAAATAAGATTTGAGGTGCGACGAAAAAGAGCAGACTAACTCTTTTTGTTACCTTTCCAAAGTACTGGAAGACTTATTTTGCCGCAAGAAAAATCTTGTCACCAAATTCGGTTTTTTCGAATAGTTTTGCGCAGGAATAATCTTTCATCACTTTCCTTACGCTTGCCAGCCCACCTGCCTTGCCAGGGTTCCTTATCTCGGATTTTTCCTCATCCTTTATGGGGGGAATTACCGCTATAGTTAATGTAATACCTCAAGCAGGAAGTCATAACATGAACAAAAGTCGTACTACGCTCACGGCGCTGGCACTGATTGTCTCGCTGGGTCTGTCTTCTGCGCCAGTGTTCGCCGATAAGGGCGGTAATGGCAATGGAAACGGCGGCGGGCACGGTAATAGTCAAGGCAACGGTGGCGGTAATGGTCACGGCAACAGCGGCAAAGGCAATAGCAGCGACCACGGCAAAGGCAATAAAGACAAGGGCCATAAAGCCAAAGGTGACGAACGCGATCTGGTGTCGGTGAATATCTCTCACGACCGGGTGCGCTCGCTGGCGCTGAATTACGGCCTGACCGGATATCGTTCTCTGCCGCCGGGCATCGCCAAGAACCTGGCACGCGGCAAACCTTTGCCTCCAGGCATTGCCAAGAAAATGGTGCCGTCTTCAATGCTGCGCGATCTGCCGTCCTATCCGGGTTACGAATGGCGCATTGCCGGTAACGATCTGGTGCTGGTGGCGTTGAGCACCGCCATTGTGGCCTCGGTGATTAACGGCGTGTTTGACTAACGCCGGCCTCTTCGGCTCAAAGCCTCGCTTCGGCGGGGCTTTTTTCTTTCCGAGGGAGAGTTGCCTGAGCGGCGGCGATTGTGATGAACTCTGTTTTCTTTATTTGGGCAAACAAAAAGGAAAGGGTTATGTTCAGAGCGTTATTGTTCGCCTGCTGTCTGGCCAGTTTTTCGGCGCTGGCAGGCGACGGGGCGCAGCTTGGCGAATTGGTCAACCAGCGTCTGGCCTATATGAAAGACGTCGCCGGTTACAAAGCGCAGCAGCATTTGCCGATCGAGGATCTGGCGCAGGAAGCCAAGGTGCTGGCGAGCACAGAGGCGGAAGCGGGCAGATTAGGGTTGGCGCCGCGCTCGGTGCGGCCGTTTATTGTGGCGCAGATGGACGCCGCCAAGGCGATTCAGTACCGCTATCGCGCAGACTGGCTGGCGACGCCGGAAAGCGGTTGGCAACCGCGCCCGCTGGACAGCGTGCGGCCGCAGATCGCCGAGCTGAGCAACCTCATTCTGCAACGGCTGGCGCAGCAATTAAAGGCCGGACCGTTGACGGAACAGGCTCGCGGCGCTTTTGTCAGCGCCATTCGTCAGCCTAATCTCAGCGATGCCGACAAGCAGCGGTTGTTCACCGCCTTGCTGGCAGTCAGGGCCGACAAGGCGGGGTGAGCGGCGTAGCTAATCTCGGCCGGCGTTGCTGCGCTGAAAGGTCAGCACCCGGCTGCGGTTGGCGATCAAATCCACGCTGTAGCCGCGAAAGTATAAACAAAAGCGTTTTAACCACGGGCCGTCGTGGCTTTCCACCAGCATACGGCCGTTGCCGAGTGAGCTGACAGTACCGGTTTGCGCCGCCGGACCCACGCCGATGTGTACTTGATTGCCGCAAATCTCGAAGGCGGTGCGGTACTGCGGGTGATACCAGAAACCCTGAACGTGTTTCAGGCAGTCGCCGTTGGGGATGACCGGCAGAAAGCTGCGCGCCACGTGGCCCACTTCGCCTTCAACCGCTTCACCGGTCCATTTCAGCCGCATTGGCATATGGGCGGAAAGCGACACCGCGTAGCCGTCGTCGGCCTGATAAAGCGGCTCGCCGGTCCCCAAATAGGTCACATTGCCGTCTTCCACCTCCAGCCAGTAAGGCTCGGCCACCGTAGCGTAAATGCCGTCGGGAATGGCGGTGCTGCGCTGCGGCAGCGCCTCATCGAGCAGGGCGGCCATCACCTGTAGCACCATGCCAAAGCTGTCGCAATCCTCGCGGTTGGCCACCAGCGCTACCCCAGTCTGCCGATCTGGTGCCAGCAGGAAATAGCTTTTGTAACCGGCGTGTGAGCCGCCGTGGCCCAGCAACCTATAGGTGCCAAGCGGGGTTTGCGCCAGCCCCAGACCGTAAGCGCTGAGCTGGCCCTGATTGAGCCGCCGTGGGGCGCTGAGCTGCGCCAACACGCCGTGGCCCGGGCCTTCATCCGCCAGCAGCGTTTGCAGCCAGCAAGTGAGGGCATTGGCGCTGCCGGTCAGGCTGCCGGAGGCGGACAGATGCAGGCCGGCGCTGGCCAGTTGCCAACCTTGCGCGGAACGCCAGTAGCCGGGCGCCAGCCCAGGCACCACGTCAAACCAGCTTTCCGGCGCCCGCAGCTGAACCTGCAGCGGTTGGGCAATATGCTGTTGCACCAGTTGATCGAAATCGTAGCCTTTGGCTTTCAGCGCCGCCTCAACCAGCCGGTATCCGGTATTGGTGTAGGCGACTTCGCTGCCGGCCGGATAATTGAGTTCACGCAACCCCTGCAGGAACTGCATCACCGGTTGCGCATCGCTGCGGGTATGCACCGAGATGCCGAGCAGCCCCAGGGTTTCACGTACGTCGGGCAGTCCGCTGGTCATGTCCAGCGCCTGGCCGACGGTCACGTCCGCCAGCGGAACATGCAGCTCAGGCAGCAAATCGCCGAGGCGATCGCGTAGATTGAGGGCGTTGCCGGTGGCGTTCAGCGCCAGCGCGGCGAAAATATGCTTGGTGACTGAGGCATAGCGCACCACGCTGTCGGCGGTAAAAGGGGTATTTTGCGCCAGATCGGCCAGGCCGGCGCTGGCGGTCGCCCGTATCTGCCCGGCGTCGAACAGGGTCATTGCCCCGCCGGGTTCGCCATCGGTGCGCCACTTCGCCAACAGCCGATCGGCAACGGCCTGTGCGGCACGCCAGTTTAACGGGGTTTCAGACATGGTAGCCTCCAGAGTAGGTCATCAATTTGGGCCTTGCGCCGCGCACCCCGATCCCGTAGCCGCCTGGGGCGCCGGGGGAGAGGTTTACGGGAGTTTATACCCAGGCAATCGCCGGGCTTTTCGGCAGATTGTGGCGTACCGCGCGATCCCTATGCCGCTGTTTTGTGCGTTGTCCGACCAGATACAAAGGTTTTCACTAAAACTGCGATGCAGTGCGCAAATTGAAGCCGGGGAGGGAAAGGAGGCATGATTTATGCCGAAAAATCAGGAGGCAAGGTGACGCCGGGGCAAGATAGGCAGGCCCCGGCTTGGCATAGGCTGTGGGTTAACGCGGTTGCCCGCAAGCCAGCAGGCTGTCGATCATTTGCTTCAGCAGGCGTTGCAAAGCGGCCGCACGCTGCGGCTCGAAGGCAAAGGGATACTGTTCGGACATGTAGTTCACCTGCGCCAGCTCCAGTTGAATCGCATGTTGCTGTTGCTGCGGCTGACCATAAGCACGGGTGATGTACCCGCCTTTAAAGCGGCCGTTAAGCACATGTGTGAACTGCTGTTGCTGTTCGCAGCAGGCCACCAGGCGATCGCTCAGCGCCGGGGCGCAGCTTTCGCCGCCGTTGGTGCCCAGATTGAGATCCGGCAGCTTGCCGTCGAACAATCGTGGGATCACCGAGGCGATGGAGTGCGCATCGAACAGCAGCGCGTAGCCGTGCTTGGCTTTCAGTCGCGTCAGTTCATCTTGCAATTGCTGGTGGTAGGGCTGCCAGATTTGCTGTAAATAGCCGGCACGCTCTTCGTCCGACGGCGCTTTACCCGGCAAAAAGCTCGGACGGCCGTCAAACAGCACGTCAGGGTACAGGCCGGTGGTGGCGGTGGTGTACAGCGGCTTATCGTCCGAAGGGCGGTTCAGATCGATGACAAAACGCGAGTAGTTGCCGACCAGCACGCTGGCACCCATAGTGCGGGCAAACTCATACAGCTGCGGGATATGCCAGTCGGTATCGGGCAGTGGCCGCGCCTCTTCGGTCAAACCGGCTTCGACCGCCGGCGTCAATCGGGTGCCGGCATGGGGAATGCTGATCAGCAGCGGCAGGCTGCCGGCCTGGAAATCATAGGGATCGCGAATGGTCATTGACGTACTTCTCCTCGGAAAATCACCGTACAGGGCAGTTGTCCGCCCAACCAGTAAGCCAGTTCAGCCGGCCGGGAAAGCGGCCAGTGTACAAAATCCGCCACCTTGCCGGTTTCCAGCGTGCCGTGGCTGTCCTGCAGGCCCAGCGCTTTGGCCGCGTGAACCGTGACGCCCGCCAGCGCTTCTTCCGGCGTAAGGCGGAACAGCGTGCAGGCCATGTTGATCATCAGGCGCAGCGACAGCGCCGGGGAAGTGCCCGGGTTGGCGTCGCTGGCGATCGCCATTGCCACCCGGTGCTTGCGGAACAGATCCACCGGCGGGCACTGGGTTTCGCGCAGCAGGTAATAAGCGCCTGGCAGCAACACCGCAACGGTGCCGGCATCGCCCATCGCCCGGGCATCTTGCTCGGTGGCATATTCCAGGTGATCGGCGGAGAGCGCATGGTGATGCGCCGCCAACTCGCTGCCGCCGAGGGCGGAAAGCTGTTCGGCGTGCAGCTTCACCGGCAGGCCTGCGGCCTCGGCGGCGGCGAACACCCGCTCAACCTGCGCCGGTGAGAACGCCAGATGCTCGCAGAAGGCGTCGACCGCATCCGCCAGCCCGGCGGCGGCGGCCTGAGGAATAATGGTGTTGCACACCAGATCGATATAATCGTCGGCGCGATTGGCGTATTCCGGCGGTAGCGCGTGGGCCGCCAGACAGGTGGTTTTCACCTCTACCGGCAGCATGTCGCCAAGCCGGCGCGCCACGCGCAGCATTTTCAGTTCGCTTTCCGGCGTCAGCCCGTAACCGGACTTGATCTCTACGCAGGTCACGCCTTCCGCCAATAGCGGCCGCAAACGGAACAGCGCTTGCTCGAGCAGCGCTTCTTCGTCGGCGTCGCGGGTGGCTTTGACCGTGGAAATGATGCCGCCGCCTTGGGCGGCGATCTCGGCATAACTCACGCCGTTCAGGCGCTGTTCGAATTCGCCGCTGCGGTTGCCGCCGAACACCAGATGGGTATGGCAGTCGACAAAGCCCGGCGTGATGATGCCGCCGTCGAATTTCACCCTTTCATCAGCGATCAGCCCCGCAGGCAGCGCGGCATATTCGCCCATCCAGACGATTTTGCCTGCGCGCACGGCGATCGCGCCATCGCTGAGGGTGTGATACTTGCCGCCGCGCATGGTGACGATGTCGGCCCCGTGCCACAGGCTGTCGCAGTGAATCTCAGACGTCATTGCTTTCCTCCGCCGGAGCCTTGGCTCCCACATGGTTGTATATACAATTAAAAACAACCTAGCGCATTCACCGGTTTGTCACAAGAGGCGGGGTGAAAATTTGTTATCGGGATGTGATCGCGGAGGGAGGACGGGTGCAAAGGCTGCACCCGCGGGGGAATTAAACGTCGCTGGTGAAACGGCCGAACAGCTGATAGCGGCTGCCGGGATACAGCAGGCGCGCCGAGGTGACCACGTTTTTGCCGGACCAGGTGCGGCGGTGAATCAACAGACCCGGTTCGTGATCTTCCAGTTGCAGCAGGTCGCGCTCCTGGCGGGTCGGTACTACCGCTTCCACGATGTGCTCGCCGGCGGTCAGCGGGGCAGCCTGCGTCAGGTAGATATACGGCGTCACGCGGTCGAAATCCTGCTTCATGTAATCGGGCGCCACTACTGGATTGACGCAGCGGTCTTCTACCTGCACCGGCAGGTCGTTTTCGTAATGCACGATCTGCGAATAGAACAGCTGCTGGCCGGGTTGAATACCCAGCGCGAGCGCTTCTTCTTCACTGGCCGGGCGCGCCTTCAACTGCAGGATCTTGCTGCTGTGGCGATGGCCGCGGGCGGCGATTTCGTCGGCGATGTTATGCACTTCCAGCAGCGCGGTATGCGCTTTGGCCTCGGCGACGAAGGTGCCGACGCCTTGCATGCGGATCAGGAAGCCTTCGCTGGTCAGCTCGCGCAGCGCGCGGTTGATGGTCATGCGGCTGACGCCCAGTTCCGCCACCAGTTCACTTTCAGAGGGCACGCGCTGGTGCGGCAGCCAGTGGCCCGCACGGATTTGGTTTACGATCGCCTGCTTGACCCGTTGGTAGATCGGGGCGGGGGTATCGCTCATTGCAGCAGCCAGTTGTAACAGGGTCTGTTGATCCACCACGACGTTAACCCCGTCAAATAAAAAAATAATAACACCAGTTTACTGTTGATGTCGGCGTATGTATATGTATATACAACTAGGGGCCGGTTCGCCACAGCAATGCGATGGGCCTGTGCATTTTCGGATGCGTGATTCTCGCGCGTTATTAGCCGTTACATTAACAGTGGAATACTGCCATGCCTGCTTATTTTGCCTCACGCGCTCTGCTCCCTGAGGGGTGGGCGCATAACGTCCGTCTGGACGTCGATGCGCACGGTCACCTGGCTCAGGTGATTGCCGATTCAGATCCCGAAGGCTGCATTCGCCTGCACGGCGATGTGGTGCCGGGCATGCCGAACCTGCATTCCCACGCCTTCCAGCGTGCGATGGCCGGGCTGGCAGAGGTCGCGGGCAACCCGCAGGACAGTTTCTGGACCTGGCGCGATCTGATGTATCGCCTGGTACAGCGGCTGACTCCGGAGCAGGTGGAAGTTATCGCCCGACAACTGTATATCGAAATGCTCAAGGGGGGATATACCCAGGTTGCCGAGTTCCACTATCTGCATCATGGCGCCGACGGCAATCCTTACGCCGATCGCGGCGAAATGACCGGCCGGCTCAGCCAGGCGGCGCAACAGGCCGGGATCGGCATGACCTTGCTGCCGGTGCTGTACAGCTACGCCGGTTTTGGCGCCCAGCCCGCCCAGCCGGGGCAGAAACGTTTTATTCAGGATGCGGACAGCTACCTGCAACAGCAACAGGTGATTGCCCGCCAAGTGGCGGACCAACCGCTGCAAAATCAAGGCCTGTGCTTCCATTCCCTGCGTGCGGTGGAACTGAGCCAGATGCAGCAAATCCTGGCGGCGTCGGACAGCGCCTTGCCGGTGCATATTCATATCGCCGAGCAGCAAAAAGAGGTCAACGATTGCCTGGCCTGGAGCGGTCAACGCCCTGTGGCCTGGCTGTATGAGCATATGCCGGTGGACTCGCGTTGGTGCCTGGTGCACGCCACCCATCTCGATCGCGCAGAGCTGGAGCAACTGGCGCGTAGCCAGGCGGTGGCCGGCCTGTGCCTGACCACCGAGGCCAACCTGGGCGATGGCATTTTCCCCGGTGACGCCTATCTGGACCATCAGGGGCGTTGGGGCATAGGTTCCGACAGCCACGTGTCGCTCAACGTAGTGGAAGAACTGCGCTGGTTCGAATACGGCCAACGGCTGCGCGATCAGCGCCGTAACCGCCTGACCACGCCACAACAACCGGCGGTGGCGGACGTGCTGTACCAGCAGGCATTGCAGGGCGGTGCGCAGGCCTGCGGCGTGCCAATCGGCCGTTTGCAGAGCGGCTACCGCGCCGACTGGCTGGTACTGGATGGCGACGATCCTTATTTGGCCGCAGCGCCCGATGCCTCGATCCTCAACCGCTGGCTGTTCGCCGGCGGCAAAGAGCAAATCCGCGATGTTTTCGTCGGTGGCCGTCAGGTGATCGAGCAGGGGCGCCACGCGTTGCAACAGCAAAGCAGCGCGGAATTCCTGCAAGTACTGAAAACTTTCCAGCAGGAGGCGTGATGAGCCTGACCCGTTTTGATTTCGATTCCCTGCCGGTGACGCCCTGGCGCAACGGCGGCGGCGAAACCCGTGAGATCGCTTGCTGGCCGGCGGGGGCGCAAGACTTTGACTGGCGCGCCAGCATCGCCACCATCGCGCAGGACGGCCCATTTTCGGCATTTGACGGCATCGACCGCTCGATTACCCTGCTGGAGGGCGACGGCGTGCATTTGTTTAGCGCCGGGCACATCGATCACCGACTGTCGCAGATTGGCGAGCCGTTCGCCTTTTCCGGCGACGTGGCGTTGAATGCCACGCTGCTGGGCGGCGCCAGCCAGGATTTCAACATCATGACCCGGCGCGGGCGCTGGGCGGCCAACGTGCAGCGCATTACCGCCGGCGTGGCATTGCCGGCAGCCCACGCCGGTGTGCTGTATGTGCTGCGGGGAAGCTGGTCACTGGCGGGTGGCGTCACGCTGGCTGCACGCCAGGGCGGCTGGTGGCCGGCCGAACAGCACGGCGGGCAGTTGACGCCGCTGGCGAAAGAGAGCCTGGCCCTGTGGGCCGATATTCACCCGGTTTAATCCGCTCACCCGGCAGGCGGCGCCCTTGCTCCAATTAGGTGCGCCGCCTGCGCCATCATGATTCACCCGCACCCGGTATCGCCTTCCTGAAACCCGTTTCTCCGCCTCCCACGCTGCTTGCGCGTTTGGCACAGTCTTTGCTCCTGTCACTTCGCTTGTATAGACAAGACTATACAGAGCCTTTCTGGCGCCCGCGGTGGGGCGTTTTATCGGCAAGACAGGAGCACAGCATGAGCAAGGGTTTTTCCGTGAAAACGGCAATGGGAACACTTTCGATCCTGGCAGCAGCGACAGGATTTTGCGGTTTGACGGCAACGGCGGCGCAGGCGGCCGATACGCCGGTGGCGATTGGCATCTCCGGCTGGACCGGCTTCGCCCCGTTAACGCTGGCGGACAAGGCCGGGATTTTCAAAAAACATGGCCTGGATGTCGATCTGAAAATGATCCCGCAAAAAGACCGCCATTTGGCGATCGCTTCCGGTGCGGTGCAGTGCGCCGCCACCACGGTGGAAACCTATGTTGCCTGGAACGCCAACGGCGTGCCGATCACGCAAATCGTGCAGTTGGACAAATCCTACGGGGCCGATGGGCTGGCGGTGCGCAACGGTATCAGCAGCGTGGCGCAGTTGAAGGGTAAGACGGTGGGCGTCGATGCGCCCGGCACCGCCTCCTATTTTGCGCTGGCGTGGATCCTCGACAAAAACCACATGACGCTGAAAGACGTCAAGCTGGCCACCTTGTCACCGCAGGCGGCGGCGCAGGCTTTCAATGCCGGGCAGAACGACGCGGCGATGACTTACGAGCCTTACCTGTCGACGGTCCGCGACAACCCCAAGCAGGGCAAAATCCTGGCCACCACGCTGGATTACCCGATGGTGATGGATACGCTGGGCTGCACGCCGGACTGGTTGAAGAAAAACCCGCAGGCGGCGAAAGCGCTGGTGGAGAGCTATTTCGACGCGCTGGAGATGATCAAGGCGCAACCGGATAAATCTTACGAAATCATGGGCGCGGCGGTGAAGTCCAGCGGCAAGCAGTTTGCCCAGTCCGCCGGCTACCTGCGTTGGCAGGATCGCGAGCAGAACCGCAAGTTCTTCAATGGCGAAATCGCCGATTTCAGCAAAGAGGCCGCAGCGTTGCTGCTGGAAATGCGGGTGATCCGCAAACTGCCGGACATCGGCACGCTGTATGACGCCAGCTATGTAAACCAGCCATGAAGGAGTCCGAAATGAATTCACCCCTCAGTTCGGTGGTGGAACTGGAACGAGAGCCTGCGGCGCTGCCGCCCGCCAAACCGCACTGGCATAACCCGATGATGGTGCCGTTGCGGCCGGTCACCGGCAGGCTACGCGGTTTTCTCGGCCTGGCTTTCTTCGTGCTGTTTGTGGCGCTGTGGGGGCTGGTGACCTTCACCGGCCTGGTGTCGCCGACGTTTCTGGCCGATCCGCTCACCATGCTGCGCGAAGGCGTACTGTTGTTCACCGAGTACGATTTCTCGCTGGATATCGGCATGACGGTATTCCGGGTGCTGAGTGGTTTCTTGCTGGCGGCGGCCATTGCGGTGCCGCTCGGCATCATGATGGGTTCGTACAAGCTGGTGGAGGCGTTTCTCGAACCCTTCGTCTCGTTTTGCCGCTATTTGCCGGCATCGGCGTTTGTGCCGCTGTTGATCCTGTGGGCCGGTATCGGCGAAATGCAAAAAATTCTGGTGATCTTTATCGGATCGTTCTTCCAGATTGTGCTGATGGTGGCGGTGACCGTCGGCGCCGCTCGGCGCGATCTGGTGGAGGCGGCCTATACCCTGGGGGCTTCCAACCGCAGCGTGGTGCGAAGGGTGCTGATCCCCGGTGCGGCCCCGGAGATTGCCGAACTGCTGCGTCTGGTGCTCGGCTGGGCCTGGACCTACGTGATTGTCGCCGAACTGATCGGCTCTTCCAGCGGCATCGGCCACATGATTGTCGACAGCCAGGCGCTGTTGAACACCGGGCAGATTATCTTCGGCATTATCGTCATCGGCTGTATTGGTCTGCTGTCCGATTTGCTGTTCAAGGCGGCTAACAAGCGCCTGTTTATCTGGAGTTCTCTGCGATGAAAGCCGACAAACTCAACGTCAGAAAGGTATCGCGGATCTTTACCGGGCCGCATGGCGAGCAGACGCAGGCGCTGCTGCCGGTCGATTACCAGGTGCAGGAGAATGATTTCATCACCATTCTCGGGCCTTCCGGCTGCGGCAAATCGACGCTGCTACGCATCATTGCCGGGCTGGACAGCCCGACGCAGGGGGAAGTGTGGTTGGATGGTCAGCGGGTAGAGGGGCCGGGCGCCGATCGCGGCATGGTATTCCAGAGCTATACGCTGTTCCCGTGGCTCACGGTGGAGCAGAACATCCGTTTTGGCCTGCAGGAACGCGGTATAGGCGCGGCACAGCAGAAAGAGCGCAGCGACTATTTCATCAACAAGGTCGGGTTGCGCGGTTTTGAACGGCATTTCCCGCGCCAGCTTTCCGGCGGCATGCAGCAGCGTACCGCCATCGCTCGCGCGCTGGCCAACGATCCGAAAATCCTGCTGATGGACGAACCTTTCGGCGCGCTGGATAACCAGACGCGGGTGATGATGCAAGAGCTGTTGCTGAATATCTGGGAGGCCTCGCGCAAGACGGTGCTGTTTGTCACGCACGACATCGATGAGGCGATTTTCATGGCCAACAAGGTGGCGATTTTCAGCGCGCGGCCGGGGCGGATCAAAACCGAAGTGCCGGTCAACTTCCCGCATCCGCGCGATTACACCCTGAAAACGTCGCCGGAGTTTATGGCCATCAAGGCGCAGGTCACCGAAGAGATCCGCAGCGAAACGCTGCAAAGCCTGCACTGAGCTTCCGCCAGGCCATAGTCCTTCCTGCCGATCTGGAAGGGGGGCATGCGCTTTTTGACTTTACCGATACTCAACCCGCGAGGTGAGGATGCAAGCCATTTCTTCCGCAGCACAGGCGGTGCGCCGCCTGGCGCGCCAACAGGCGAGTTCGCTGGGCGCCTATAACGCCGGATTATCCAGCGAGGCGGTGCGCAATCGTTACGGTGTCACTGAAATTGCCCGTCTGGCGAGCAACGAAAACCCGCTTGGCGCCAGCCCTTTGGTGCAACAGGCGCTGAGCGATTTGGCTCAGCATAGTGGCATTTACCCTGACCCAAACAGCCAGGCGCTGCGGGCGGAAATCGCCGCGCTGACCGGCATTGCGCCGCAGCAGGTGGTGATTGGCAACGGGTCTGAAAACATTCTGGAAATGCTGTGTCTGGCGTTTATTAATCCGGATGATCGGGTGGTGACCCTGCTGCCGTCGTTTGGGTTGCATGAAATCTACCCGCGCATGATGGGGGCGGAGGTGACGCTGGTGGCGGTCAATCAGGCGCTGGAGTTCGATCTGGCTGCCTGGCGGCTGGCATTGCAACGGCCGGCCAAGATGGTGGTATTCAGCAACCCGTCGAACCCGGTCGGCTGCATGCTCGGGCGTGATGACTTTTTGCAATTGATCGCCGCAGTGCCGCAAGACTGCCTGCTGGTGATCGACGAGGCGTATTACGAATACTGCGCCAACCAGGCGGATTACCCGGACAGCTTGGCGCTATTACCGTTACAGGACCGCCCGTGGATTGTGCTGCGCACCTGCTCCAAAGCTTACGGGCTGGCCGGGCTGCGCGTCGGTTACGGTCTGGCTTGCGATGCCGAGTTGGTGACGCTGCTGGACCGGGTGCGTACGCCGTTCAACATTAACCGGGCGGCGCAAAATGCGGCGTTGGCGGCATTGCGCGATCGTCAACATGTGGCCGACAGCGTCGCCTGGGTCAGTGAGGCGCGTGCGGCGATGGCGGCGGCGTTGCGTGCGCTGGGGTTGCAGGTGGCGCCTTCCAGCGCCAACTTCCTGTTCTTTGATTGCGGCTACCCGAGCGTGCAGATCGCCGAAGCCTTGCTGGCGCACGGCATCATCGTCAAACCCTGGCGCGAAGCCGGTTATCAACGGTTTATCCGGGTTTCGATCGGCAGCGCGGCGGATAACCGGCGTTTCCTCTATGCGTTGCGACAGGTACTGGCGGAGGCGGCGCGCTGATGAGCGGGGCGATACTCAACGTGGCGGATTTACAGCGTGCGGCGCGGTGTTATCTGCCGCGTTTCGCTTACCGTTACCTGGCGGGCGGCGCGGAAGACGAACACACGCTGCACGGTAACCGGGTGGCGTTCGGCCAATGGCAGTTTGTACCGCCGGTACTGCGTGACGCCAGCCGCCGCATGCTCAACATTCGGCTTTGGCAGCAGGAACTGGCGGCACCGCTGCTGATTGCGCCCACCGGCTACAACGGCATGCTGCGCTATCAGGCGGATCTGATGCTGGCGCGCAGCGCCCGGGCGTTCGGCATTCCCTATATCCAGAGCACGGTGTCGACCGCCTCGTTGGAGGAGATTGCCGCCGACGGCCAGGGGCAACACTGGTTCCAGCTGTATGTGCTGCGCGATCGACAGGTTACCGCCGGGCTGTTGCAACGCGCTCTGGCCGCGGGCTGCAACACTCTGGTGCTGTCGGTGGATGCGGTGCATTTCGGCAACCGCGAGCGCGATCGGCGCAGTTACCGGCGGCCAATGAAACTCTCCCTCGCCAGCCTGTGCGACGTGGCGCTGCACCCTCGCTGGTTGTGGCATACCTTGCGCCCGGCGGGTATGCCCGGTTTCGGCAATCTGCAACCCTATTTGCCGGCGGAGCGGCAGCGGGGCCTGAGCGGGGCCGCTTATTTCGCCCGCGAGATGGACGCCGCGCTGAACTGGCAAACGCTGGATTGGGTACGGCAATGCTGGCCGGGCAAGCTGCTGGTGAAGGGCATTCTGCATCCTCAGGATGCCCGTCAGGCGCTTGATGCCGGGGCGGATGGCATCGTGCTGTCCAACCACGGCGGCCGCCAGCTCGACGGCAGCGTTGCCCCCATCAGCCTGTTGCCGGCGGTGCGTGCTGCCTGTGGGCCGACGGCGACGATCCTGATCGACAGCGGCTTTCGGCGCGGCACCGACGTGGTGAAAGCGTTGGCGCTGGGTGCCAATGCCGTGTTGCTCGGCCGCCCGTTATTGTACGGCGTGGCGCTGGCCGGGCAGGCAGGCGCGACTCAGGCGCTGCGGATTTTCAGCGAAGAAATCGACCGCACGTTGGCGCAACTGGGCTGTTGCAGCGTGCAGGAGTTGGGGCCGCACTTGCTGCGGCCGGTGAATGACCGAGGATAAGGCCACCCGAGGTGGCTTTAGCGAAAATCGCTTTCCCGGCGCGTGGGGTGTACGGTGGTTGCAGCGTCGGAGAGGGCCAATATGTCGCTGAACCCGGTTGGCGCGAGCTATGCACCAGGTGCATGATCTGGCAGCAGGTGCGCAAGGGGTAGAGTCCGGCGTTAAGTTGTGGGATTATTTGGTTTTCTATCCTACACAGAGAAGGGCGCATGGCCTCGCTGAAAGACGTTGCAAAACTTGCCGGGGTGTCGCTGATGACAGTTTCCCGTGCCATCAACGAGCCAGGCAAACTGCGGCCAGACACCTACCAGCGCGTCAAGCTGGCGATTGACCAACTGGATTACGTGCCCGATCTCTCTGCCCGGCGCATTCGCGGCGACAGCAGCCGGGTGCAGACGCTCGGCGTGCTGGCGCTGGACACTGCCACCACGCCGTTCTCGGTGGAAATGATCCTGTCGATCGAAAAGACCGCGCGCGAACACGGTTGGAACAGCTTTGTGGTCAACCTGTTCGCCGACGACAGCGCCGAACACACCATAGATTTGCTGCTGGCGCACCGGCCGGATGGGGTGATTTTCACCACCATGGGGCTGCGACAGGTCACGGTGCCGCCCAAGTTACTGGATAAAAAGCTGGTGCTGGCCAACTGCGTCAGCCGGGGAAACCGCGTTGCCAGCTACATTCCGGATGACGAACAGGGCCAGTACGACGCCATACGTGCGTTGATCGCCAAAGGCTACCGGGCGCCGCTTTGCATTCATCTGCCGGAAAATACGCTGGCAGCCGGGCTGCGCCGTCGCGGGTTGGAGCGCGCCTGGTGTGACGCGGGCGGTGACGTAGACCAACTCAAGCAATATCACCTTGATTTGAGCGACGGCGATGAGCGCTACCGCGATTGCGTGGCCTTGCTGGAACGGCATTTCGCACCGGGACGGCGCGATTGCGATGTGGTGGTGTGCGGCAACGATCGGGTGGCGTTTATGGTGTATCAGGTGCTGTTGGCGCAGGGCTGGCAGATCCCGCAGCAGGTGGGGGTGTTGGGCTATGACAACATGGTCGGCATCGGTCAACTGTTCCTGCCGCCGTTGACCACGGTGCAACTGCCGCATTACGAACTGGGCCGTCAGGCGGCGTTGCATCTGATTAACCAGTTGGATCACTGCGAGACGGTGAAGGTGGCCTGCCCGCTGTTGCTGCGCGAATCGATGTGAGCGAAACAGGGCACGACAAGCGTGCCCTGCCAGTCAGGCGCCGAGGGCAATCAGGCCCAGATGCTCGCCAGTTCCCACCCCTGCAGCGCTTCAAACTGCGCCTGGCCGCTTTCGGCAAACAGGCTCACGCCGCGCCGGCCATCGGTCGGGTAGATGCGGCTGGTCAGGCAGGCAACGCCCTGATTGACGAACACTTCCAGCGATGAACGGTCGATAAACACCCTTAGCGACAATGTGTCGCCCGCCGGCAGCGGCACGCTGCGGCAACCGCACAGACCCGGTTCCTCGCTGAAACGCTCCAACACCAGTCTGTGGGCCTGGTTGTCCACGTACAACCGGGCGGCGTCGCCAATGGCGATACCGTAGCGTTCGGCATCGCTGGCGGCCAGATCCAACGACAGCGTCAGCTCTTGCAGGTTTTCCGCCAGAAGCTGGCGTTGGTTGCGCAGTTGCGCTGCGGCAAACCTCTGCGGCAGGCCGCGCAGCGCCGCCAACTCCCGCGCCGGGTTCATCAGCACATCGCCTTCGGCATTCAGCGTCAGTTCGCGGGGCAGGGTAAGCGCGCCGGCCCAACCGTGCGCCTTGCTCGGCATCGGCGATTCCCACATGTCCATCCAGGCGAACAGCAGGCGGCGGCCGTCGGCGGCGGTGAAAGTTTGCGGCGCATAGAAATCATGCCCGGCGTCCAGCTCGCAGAACGGTTGAGTGACGTTGAAATCGGCGCCCGGCTGCCAGTGACCGAGCAAATAGCCGCTCTGGAAGCGGTTACGGTGGCGGTAACCCTGCGCCGCCAGCCCCTGCGGCGAGAACAGCAGCACCTGTTTTTCGCCGAGTGGGAAGAAATCCGGGCACTCCCACATATAGCCCTGATGCAGCGTCTGCGCGCCGTCCAGCACGCGGTCAAATTGCCAACTGCGCAGATCTTTTGAACGATAAAGCCGTGCCTGCCCGAGGCCGTTTTGTTTGGCGCCGACCACCATCCACCAGCCGTCATTCTCGCGCCAGACCTTGGGATCGCGGAAATGCTGAATGCCTTCCGGCGGCGCCAGCACCGGCCCATGTTTGACGAAATGTACGCCGTCCTCGCTGGTGGCCAGGCACTGTACCTCGCGCACCTGATCGTCATCGCCCACTTTGTCCAGCCAGACGTGGCCGGTGTAGATCAGCGTCAGCACGCCGTTATCGTCCACTGCGCAGCCGGAGAAACAGCCGTCTTTGTCGTAGTCGTCGCCGGGTGCCAAGGCTATCGGCTGGTGCTGCCAGTGCGCCAGATCCCGGCTGATGGCATGGCCCCAGTGCATCGGCCCCCAGTTTTCGTCGTAGGGGTGATGCTGATAGAACGCATGATAAACGCCGTTAATGTACACCAGCCCATTGGGATCGTTGATCCAGCCGGCGGCAGGCGCCAGATGAAACTGCGGGTAGTAATCGTCCTGACGCTGTGCGCGCAGGGTTTCGACCGCATGGTCGGCTTGAGCTAAGGCATTGTTCATTGGATTGGCTCACTTGATTTTATCGTGGATTGAAATTGAGGTGCGCGGGCGGGAGTCTCGCCGCGCAGCAGGAAGCAGGAAACCAGCGTGGTACCGGCGACGGCGCAGCCCATCAGCAAATAGGTGTCGGCAAAGCCGATGCGGTCGTAGCCGAGACCGGCCAGCGGCGCCAGAATGCCGGCGACGATCTGGCTGATAAACTGGAAGCCCACCAGGTACAGCGTGGAGGACAGGCGGCTGTCAAAGCGGGTGGTGATGTATTTGAACATGGCTACCAGCAGAATCGGCAGCTCCACGGCATGCAGCAGTTTCATGGCGGAAATCATCAGCGCGCCGTTGGCGAAGCCGGAGCCGAACATGCGAAACGCCATCACGCTGCTGGCCAGCAGCAGGCTTTGCTTGATACCGATGCGGTTGACCAGCAGCGGCGCCAGGAACATGCCGCCGGCCTCCAGAAACACTTGCAGCGAGTTAAGGAAACCGTACATGCGGTTGCCTTCCTCGTGGGTCGCGAACTGCGAAGCGAAATACACCGGGAACTGCTGGTCGAAGACGCCGTAGATGCTGGTGCCGAGCACGAACACCACCAGCGCCCAGAACCCCGGCAGGCGCAGCAAGGCCAGGGCGTCCTGCAACTTCAGGTTTTCCGGTTTGCCGTATTCCAGCCCGGCCATGGCGTTGGGTTTCAGCTCTCGCACCTGCCACAGCAACAGCAGGAATACCGCCGCCGAGGCCGAGGCAATCCAGAAATTGATGTTCGGGTTGATGTTATAGATAAAGCCGGCAAAGAAGGTGGCGCTGGCCCAGCCCAGCGAGCCCCACATACGCGCCCGGCCGAACTCGAAGCCGACGATGCGGCTGACGCGCTCGGTATAGGATTCCAGCGCGCCAATGCCGGCGTTGAACGCCAGGCTGACGAACAGGCCGCCAACCAGTGCGCCGGCCACCAGATTGGTTTGCAGCAGCGGGGCGTAAACATAGATAAAGAACGGCCCGGTGAGCAACAGCAGCACGCCGACGAACAGCAGCAGATGCTTACGCAACCCGAGTTTGTCCTGAACAAACCCGTACAGCGGCTGCACGCACAGCGCCATGATCGACATGGCCGAGAAGATCAGGCCGGTTTCGGTGCCTTTCAGGCCGATTTTCTGGTTTAGCCAGATGGAGATCAGTGAAAAGCTGGCCGACCAGGTAAAGAAGAAGAAAAACAGCAGGCCGCTTAGAAGCACATAATATTTTTTTGTTTCGCGGTTCATGTGGGATGCCCTGATGGATGATGTCAGTCTTATTGTTAACGTTAACCTTTGGCCAAATAAAGCCACCAACGTCAGGGATTGCGATGTTAATCACAAAAGTTAACGTTAACATATTTGCGTTGTGATCGTCATCACTGGATGGATGCAAGGCGCCGGAGAGGGCGGGGTCAGGATATCGCCCCGCGCCTGCGTTTATTCAGATACTGGCCAGATAGCCGCCGTCGACATACAGGATCTGGCCGGTGATGTAGGCTGCCGCCGGGCCGGCGAGGAAAATGGCCGCACCGGTAAGGTCGCTCAGCTTGCCAAAGCGGCCTAGCGGGATTTTATTCTGCATTGACTCGCGCCAACCGTTGTCCTGGTAAAACACCTCGGTCATCGCGGTCTGAAAATAGCCTGGTCCGATGCCGTTGACCCGGATCCCGTGGGTAGCCCATTCGCTGGCCAGCGCACGTGTCATGCCCGCCAGCCCTGATTTTGACGCGCCGTAGGCGGTAGCCCCCGGCACGCCGACTTCGCTGGTCAATGAGCACAGGTTGATGATGCTGCCGCTGCCCTGTTTGACCATCAGGCGCGCCGCCGCCTGCGCGCAGAAGAAAGCGCCTTTCAGGTTGGTGCCGACGATGCTGTCCCACAACGTTTCATCCACCTCCAGCGACGGGCACAGGCGTTCGATACCGGCGTTGTTGATCAGGATATCCAGCGGTTTGCCCGCCAGCGTGGCGAAGGCGGTTTCAATCGACGCCGGGTCCTGAACATCCAACAGCAGCATTTCTGGGTGTTCTCCCCAGTTATTCAGCTGTTGCACCACCTCTTGCAGCGCGGCGCGTTGTCGTCCGGCGACGATCACTTGCGCACCGGCCTGCGCCAGCCCGATCGCCAGCGCCTGTCCAATCCCCCGCGTAGCGCCGGTGATCAGGGCACGCTTGCCGAGCAGTGAAAAGGGGGCCAGGCCCGGCGGTAAATAGGTGTTTTGCATAAATTCTCCTCAGGGAACCACCAGGGTTTTCAGCGATCCGACGCGCCCCGCCAGCAATTGCCGATAGGTATCCGGCAGGGCGTCGAGAGGGATCTGCCGGGATATCCAGTGCGCCAGTTCGCCGGCCAACTGCGGCAACAGACTGATGGCGCTGCGTTGCTCATCGGCGAACACGCTGCAACCGATTAGCGAAATCTCGCGCTCCACCAGCCTATTGGCATCGATTGCCGTCTGCCCATGAAACAGACCGACCATGGCAATGCGGCCGCCAGGGGTGACGAGGTTAATCAGTTGATTCAATACTCCGGTAACGCCGGTGGCCTCCACCGCGTAGGCTGCCGCCAGCGGTAAGTCGTGATCCAGCTCCACCGCCTGTAGCGGCAGCACCTGGCTGAGCACTGTCAGCCGCAGCGGGTTGGACTCCGCCACCAGCAACGGGCAGCCGCGCAGATGGTGCAATAACAAGGCGACCAACCCGCCTATGGTGCCGCCACCGGCGATCAACACCGGTTCTCCGGGGGGCGGGTTCAACTGATTCACCACCCGCAGCGCCACGCCAAGCGGCTCGCTCAGGGCGGCAATCGCCGCCGGCAGGGTATCCGGTACCCGCAGCAGCCGTGAGGCCGGCAACTGCACCTGTTCGGCAAAGCCGCCGTCGCAGACTTCGCCGACAAAACCCAGCGAACGGCACAGGTTGTGACGCCCGCTTTGGCAGGCGGCACAGTGGCTGCAACCGACGCGTGAGTCGGCCACCACCCGGTCGCCAACGGCAAAGCGGCTTACCGCGCTGCCGATCGCCAGCACTTCGCCGCAGAACTCATGACCGGGGGTGACCGGCAGAGGACCGATCCATTGCCCGGTGCGGAAGTTATGCAGGTCGGAACCGCAAATACCGGCGGCCAGCACCCGCACGCGTACCGCATCGTCGGGCAGGGCGGACGGCGGGGCGATGTCTTCGATGCGCAGGTCGCCTACGCCATAAAAACGTGCGGCTTTCATACTTCACCGCCGAACTGCGGATCGATGGCGGTGAACCAGCGGCTGGCCACGTCCTTGCCGTCGACGGGTTCGCTGCCCAGCATCATGGCGATGGCAAATCCCAGCGCCGAGCTTTCCGGCGTATGGCCGCTGCCGCCGCCGGCGCGCAGATCGAGCACCAGCGTCGGGCAGCAGAACAGCGCCAGCCGCATCAACCGCCGCCAGTTATGCGGCAACCAGCCGCGCGTCGTCAGTTCGCTGAGCAATGGCCGCCAGTACAGCGCACCTTTGTCCTGCAGGAAGGCGGCGCGCAATGGCGTCAACTGCCAGTCATGCTCGACGATCAGCCGTTGCCCCTCCAGCCGGGCTGCCACCCGGTAATGCGTCGCGCAGCGCTGCGGTTCGTACAGCCAGAACGGGTGAGCGAAAATATTGTGGAAAGTCGCTTTGATCTCCGCCAGCAGCGCCGGGATATTGCGCCCGGCGAAGGCCGGATCGAAGCTGACCAACTGCGGCGGCGGACGATCGGTTTCGTACCATACGTTGGCGTTGTGCGCATCGCCGTGGGCGATCACCACGCCGTGCTGCGCCAGTTCGGCCGGGGCCAACAGTTCACCGGCCTGCAACAGCAGTTCACCCAGCGTATGGCGATAGCGCACGCCGTTGATTTCCCACTGGAGGTCTTGCAATTGCGCCCAGCTCAACGCTTGCTGCGCCAGTTGGAAGGTTTTGCCTACGTAGAACTGCGCCACCCGGCCGCCCAATCCCGGTGTGGCACCAGGGCTGACCAACCGGTGATGAAACAGCTGGTGGATCGGCTCACGCGCCACCGCCGCAGGCTGGCCGATTTTCAGCGTCGGCAGCGTCATCCGCAGGATCTCCGCATCGGCACGGTGCTGGGCATCGACCACCGGGGCCATCTGCGGCCAGCTCTGTTGCAGTTCGATTTCGCGGCACACGTCGGCCAGCCGCCGGTCGTGGCGCAACCGGTACAGCAGGATCTGCCGCCCCGGCTCGCCGCAGGCATACAGCGGCACATCGACGTGAAAACCGTTGTTGCGCAGCAGCTCGGCGTTGTAATACTCCTCGATGGTGTGGTCTTCGCCTTCCTCGTGGTGATATTTAAAGAACAGGCCGCGGCCGTCGGCCAATTGCAACTGGCCGTTCAGCGAGTTCAGGCTGTACTGATCGCGGTTGATGCTCAACTCGCCCACCGCCACTCCGGTGATCTCCAGCACCAGTTGGCGCAGTTTGTCCGCCGCCTGCCGCCATTCGCCGGCGTGGGTCAGCGCTCTGGCCTGCGCCGCCAAGGGTTCGCCTCGGGCGATGCGGGGAATAGGATTATCGGTCATCGTAACCTCACTGCCTGTTCAGGACTGACGATCGAGCAGGGTTTTACGCAGCGGTGACACCGCCAGCGCGTGTGCGGGGAAGCCTTCATACAGGGCAAACCCGTGCGCCTTTTCCGCCAACGCGTCGTAGCCGCTGCGGGTGACATAACCCACCGAAATACGCTTCATGTAGTCGAATACCGACAGTGGCCCGGCCACTTTGGCGGCGGCATTGGTCGGCAGCACCGCATTGGGGCCGAGCACAAAGTTGCCTAACGTCACCGGGGTGTAATTGCCCAGCAGGATTTCACCGGCGTTGCGAATTTGGCCCATCACCGCCAGCGGCTCTTCCGCCAGGATCTCCAGGTGCTCCGGTGCGTAGCCGTTAACAAAGGCTACTGCGGCGGCGAAGTCCTGCGTCAGCACCACACCGCCGTGGGCACCGCACAGCACGCTTTGCGAGAAACCGGCGCGTTTTTCGTCCAGTTGCGCCCAGTAGCCCGGCAGCGCGGCGATCGCCTGTTCGGCTACCCGGCGGCTGGAGGTCACCAGCCAGGCGGAGGAGTCCGGGCCATGTTCCGATTCAATGATCAAGTCCAACGCCGCCAGTGCACCGTTGGCGCTGTCATCGGCCAAAATAATGCTTTCGCTGGGGCCGGCCGGCACGCCGGGATCGATCAACTGCGCCAACTGGCGTTTGGCCGCCACCACCCAGGGGCTGCCGGGGCCGACGATCTTCAGGCACTTTGGCACCGTCTCAGTGCCATAAGCCACTGCCGCTACCCCTTGCGCGCCGCCGCACTTGTAAATTTCGCGGATGCCGACCAACTGCGCCGCCACCAGCGTGGCATCGTCGACTCTGCCATCCGGGCCGGGCGGGGTGATCACCACCGGCCGGGGTACGCCCGCCACCAGCGCCGGGATCGCCGTCATCAGCAGCACGCTGGGGAACGACCCTTTGCCGCGCGGCACATAGCAGGCCACGGAATCGATCGGCAGGTGGCGATCGCCGGCAAAAGCGCCGGGCTGCATCTCTTTCAACCACATTTCTTCCGGTTTCTGCGCTTCATGAAACGCACGGATATTGCCGGCGGCATAGGCGATAGCGGCGGTGACGGCGGGATCCAGCCGCGCCATGGCGTCGTCGAACTCGCTTTGTTCGACGCGAATCGACATGCGCTCGGCCTGTACGCCATCGAATTCCCGTGCGAAGCGCTGTAGCGCGGCATCGCCTTCACTGCGTACCGCCGCGATAATCGGCTGCACCCGCTCGATAAAGAACGACAAGTCGGCTTCGGTGCGTTGGAACAGGGCTTCCGGCAATTGCCGGCTGTGGCTGAGATCGTGAAAGGTCACTGTGTGCGACATGGGGATGCTCCTAAGCTAATTCGTGTTGGGAAGCCTGTTCCCGGATAGATTTCAGAACCTGACGTTGCAGATCGATATAGCGTGCGTCACCGCTCACTTCTTCGCTGCGCGGGCGCGGCAGATCGACCTGAAAGGTGGTATTGATTTTGCCCGGCCCCATCACCACGATACGGTCCGACAGGTACACCGCCTCTTCGATATCGTGGGTGACAAACATCACCGTCAGGCGATGGGTTTCCCAGATGCGCGTCAGCAACAGCTGCATCTGGTGGCGCGTCATGGCGTCGAGCGCGCCGAAGGGTTCATCCATCAGCAGGATTTTTGGCCGGTAGGACAGCGCGCGGGCAATCGCCACCCGCTGTTTCATGCCGCCGGACAGTTCGTTGGGATAGGCATCGGCGAATTCGGTCAGCTTGACCAGCGCCAGGTGGTCGCCGGCGATGTCACGGCATTCGCCGCGGCCATAGCCCGCCGCCTTCAGGGCGAATTCAATATTCTGGCGGGCGGTCAGCCACGGTAGCAGGGTATAAGACTGAAACACCACGCCGCGATCGATGCCCGGCCCACGAATGTCCACGCCGTCAACGCGCACGCTGCCGCTGTCGAAATCCTCCAGCCCGGCGGCGATCGACAGCAGGGTGCTTTTGCCGCAGCCGGAACTGCCGACCACAGAGACAAACTCGTTGTCGTGCAGCGTCAGATCGATGTCATGCAATACCTGACGCGATCGCTTACCGACCTGAAAGCTTTTGTTCAGACCGTTTAGGGTTAGGGTCGCCATTATTTACGCCTCGCGTTGTAGCGGAACAACACGCGCTCGGCGGCGCGCATCAGTTGATCGGTGATCAGCCCAAGCAGCCCCAGCAGCAGGATGTAGCCGATAATGGTGTCGGTCTGGAAAAAGCGCTGCGACACCACGATGCGGTAGCCCAGCCCTGAGGTGGAGGCCACCAGCTCCGCCAGCACCAGCCAGGTCCAGGCCCAACCGAGGCTGATGCGCAACGCATCCCAGATGCCCGGCAGCGCGCTGGGCAGCACGATCTTGAACAGGATATTGCGGTCCGGCATGCCGAGCGTGCGTCCCAGGCCGACAAAATCCCCCGGCACGCGCTTTACGGTGTCGATCACCATCAGCACCTGTTGAAAGAAGGTACCGATCCAGATGATCAGGAATTTCTGTACGTCATCGGTGCCGGTCCACAAAATGGTCAGCGGCACAAAGGCCACCACCGGCATATAGCGGACAAAATCCACCAGCGGTTCGGTGACCGCTTTGAAAAAACCGTAACAGCCGGCCAATACGCCGATGACAATGGACATCACCGACGAAATCAGGAAGGCCACCGAGATGCGGTACAGGCTGCTGCGAATATCGCTCCACAGCGTGCCGTCCTGCGCCAGGCTGACCATGCGGCGCCATACGCCGTCCAGCGTGGGCATAAAAATCGCCTGTACCGCGCCGCTGCGGGTCGCCAGCCACCAGCTCAGCAGCAGCAGAGCGAACACGGCCACGGCGATGGCGACGAACAGCCCGCGCGACGGCGTTTTGCCGATCACCATCAGCCCAAGCGGCTTGCGCCTGCGCCGCCCTGGCGGTGGGGCGTTGTTCAGATGCGTGCGCGCGTTAGGCGCATCCAGTTTTATCGAGCTCATCGGGTCTTTCCTCTGATGGGGCGTTGCGCCGGTCATAAACCGCCGGCCGGCGCTAATCCGGCTTACAGACCGTTAACGAATCGCGCGTCGATGAGATTTTCCGGCGTGACCGGTTTGCTCACCAGCTTGGCTTCTGTGGCCGCTTTCAGCACGTGGGCGAAGGTGTGTTTGGCGAAGTGCTCGCTCAGGACCTGCTTGTTTTCCGCCAGCGAGTAGTACTTCACGCCGTCAAACGCGCTGGCCAGATCGGCCGGGCTGGCGCCAACCTGTTTGGCGATGATTGCCCGGTCCGCCGCAGTGTTGTGCTGATAATGCCGTAACGCGGCATCCCAGCTTTTAATCATGGCGGCGACCTGGCCCGGCCTGGACTTGATCACCTCATCGCGTACCACCAGCACGTCGCTGATCAGGCCCGGATCGGACTCGCCGCTGTACAGCATTTTTACGTCGGCATCCTGTTTCTTCGCCATGCTCAGGTAAGGTTCGTAGGTGACGGCGGCGCTGACGCGTTTGGCGATCAGCGCACTGCCTGCGGCGTCGGCTGGCATCGGCACTGGCACTATGTCACTCCATTTCATTCCGGCGGAGGCGAGGGCGCTGTGCAGCAGGATGTCGCTGGTGGTGCCTTCTTCGTATGCCACCTGTTTGCCTTTCAGATCGCTCAGCGTTTTGATGCCTGGGCCGACAATCAACGCGTCGGCGGTTTGGCTTTGATCAAGCAGCAGCACGATTTTGACCGGCAGACCGGCGGACACCATGCCCATGGCGGTGTGGGTGGCGATATTGGCGGCATCGATCTGGCCGCTGGCCAGTGCGGCGTTGATGTCTTTATCTTCGGCGAAGTTGATGATATCCACCTTGTCCAGCCCCTGTTGTTTGAACAGCTCAAGGCTATTGGCTACGTGCCACTGGCCGTAGCCCAACCAGGGTTCAATGCCCATTTTGAAGGTGCCGGCCTCCGGCTTGGTCAGAGGTGTCTCGGCGGCGAATGCCGGGGCGGCAAGCATGCTGAGGCAGCAGGCGGTGGCGAGCATTTTTTGCAGCGTTTTTATGGGTTGCTTCATGGGTGAACCTCGTCTTTCGCACTGGTGAGTAATAGTGATGTCCGTGTCGGTAATGTCCGTCCATGTATATACAAGGCGGAGCAAGTTAAGGGCCAACTGCGAATAGTGGTGGGAATTATTTTTCAACTTATTAATAACTATAAATAATCAGTCATTTTGCTGACGGGACGAGAGGGGCGTTGAAACGGTGGCTGGAGGGATGCACTAGAACGGCGCACAAAAATTGCGCAGCGGTTCGAACTTGGGGCGCTATGCGCCCCTTCAAGATTAACGCGCGTTCAGCGAGCGCAGATGATCGTCGCGTCGCAGGGTCATCAGAGCGAACAGGCTGACCACCGAGGTGGCGACCACGTAGTAAGCCGGGATATCGAGGTTGCCGGTCTGCTTGATCAAACCGGTGATGATTAACCCCGCTGAACCGGAAAATACCGCATTGGACAACGAGTATGCCAGCCCCAGACCGGTGTAGCGCACTTTGGTCGGGAACATCTCTGCCAGCATCGCCGGGCCGGGGCCGGCCAGCATCCCGACCACCGCGCCGGCGATCAATACTGCGATGCCTTTGGCCAGCAGCGAGCTTTGCGGGTTTTGCAGCAAGTGCAGCAGCGGGAAGGTAAACAGGATCACCGCGATGACCGCCGCCAGCATCACCACTTTGCGCCCCAGCTTATCGCTGAGAATGCCGGCGGGCAGAATGGTCAGGGCGAAACCGACGTTGGCCAGCACCGTGGCCACCAGCGCCTGTTGGAAGGTGGCGTGCAGCGAGGTTTGCAGGTAGGACGGCATCACCACCAGGAAGGTGTAACCGGCGGCGGACCAGCCCATCATGCGGCCAATGCCGATCAGAATGGTTTTCAGCATGCCGCCCAGCTTCACTTCCGGCGCTTGCGCCGTTTCGCCGCCGCTTTGTTGCGCCTGTTTAAAGGTCGGCGTTTCCTGCAGTTTCAGCCGCAGCCACAACGCCACCGCGCCCATCGGTAACGCCAACAGGAAGGGAATGCGCCAACCCCAGTCATGTAACTGTTCCGGCGTCAACAGCGCGGCCAACAGCGCCACCAGCCCGGCACCGGCCAACAGCCCGAACGCCACGGTCAGCGATTGCCAGGCGCCGTACAGCCCACGCTTGCCCTTGGGCGCGAACTCGGTCATCAGCGACACCGCACCGCCGAACTCGCCGCCGGCGAACAGCCCCTGAAACATGCGCAACAGGGTCAGCAGCAACGGGGCGGCGACGCCGATAGAGGCATAGGTCGGCATCACGCCGATCAGGGCGGTTGCCAGCGTCATCAGCAGCAATACCGCAATCAGCGTCGGTCGGCGCCCGATCCTGTCGCCGATGCGGCCGAAAATCACCGCGCCGATCGGACGGCAGAAAAAGGCCAGCGCGAAGGCGGCGTAGGTGAGGATCAGACTGGTGATTTCACTTTCACCCTGCAGAGTGAAAAAATTGGCGGCGATGACGGTGGCGAGAAAACCGTAAACGCCAAATTCATACCATTCGATAAAGTTGCCGACCGATCCGGCCAGCAATGCCTGGCGCGACTGGCGTGCGTCGATAACCGTCGTTTGTGCGTCCATTCCCGTTCCCGTGTGTTTGAATTGTTGTCATCCACTTCTAAATTCATATGACAAAACAATCAATTATTTTCAACGGGAAGTGTGAAGGGCGATGGCGGCATCAAACAATGCCGTCGATTTTCCACCAGTGGGGGCAACCGTCGGCGAAGGCGTGGGCGGTGGGGCGCAGCACCGGCAGGCCACTTTGATCGAAACTGCCGGTGACCAGCGCGATGGTCGGCTCATCATCCACCGCTCCCAGGGTGCTGCCGCAGCGTGGGCAAAATGCGCGGCTGGAATAGTCGGAAGAACGGTACAGTGTGGGCATGCCGCCAGCGCCGACCCAACTGACGGCCTGGCGGGGAAACTCCACCCAGCACAGCGTCGGTGCACCGGAGTGCCGCTGGCAGTTCTCGCAAGAACAACTGTGCGGATTGCCCGGATACCCGCTGGCCTGAAAGCGAATATGGCCACAGAGGCAGCCGCCTGAATACTGTTGTTCTGCCATAGGTTCTCCGGTTGTTTGCCGTTGTGGATTGAGCGTCCCCAACTATAGAGATTCCACCTGAAAATAAAACGCTTACGCCTAATCATTACCAGGGTAACGGCGCCGCCTCACGACCATTTTCGGCGTAGTACAACGACGGCAGGAACTGCGCCAGATAGCTGAATTCGTTATAGCAGTGGCGCATCAGATTAAAGCCAATCTCGTCCGGCAGCTCGTCATGCGCGTTCGCACAGGATTTACCCAGCAGGAAGCGGCTGCGGAGCACGCAGCCGTAGGGCGTGTCACGCGCCAAATGCAGCATTTCACCGTCGCGAGGGTCGCCATTGTCATCCAGCGCCACCTGCTCGCCGAAGCCGATACGGGCGCAAATGGCGGCAGATAGCGCCTGGGTGTCGCGCGCCTGTTGCAGCGGTTGCGTGGCAAAAAAATCTTCGGCGGCGTGAAACTTGAGGCGAGCCGGCACCGGCGGCAACTCCGCCAGCCATTCAACCGCGTTGATGCTGGCGCCAATGTAACTTTCGCCTTTTTTCCAGTGCCCGTCCCAGCCGCGGTGCTCAACGTGATCGTGCGGATGCCACCAGCGAATGTGCTGGGTGGTCTCAAAAAAGGTAAACCACCAGTCCAGCATGCGGCCTTTGCAGCCGGGCAGATCGGTGCGGATCGCCACGGTCAGTAAACCGTCGGTGCTGCGCGTCAGCCCCATCTCCAGCAGCAGCGGTTCCGGTTTAAGCAACGCGTTGATATCATTAACGCCCCAGGGGAGCATCAGCGATTGATGTGTCATAACGGTCATCCTTATAAATTAGGAAACGATATAGGTTTCCTAATTAAGGCTAGGCCGGTATGCTGTCTCTGTCAACGATTTCGAGGAACTATCATGGCAAATGAAAAGGATGCCGCACCGCGCTCGCGTGGAAGGCCTTCGGCCCCGGAGGCGGAGCTGCGCGCGGCGGCGGTTGAGGCCACTCTGGCGCTGTTGCTGACGCAGGGGTATGCCGCCACCACCGTGGACGCGGTGGCGAAACGGGCCGGTATGGCCAAGAAAACCCTGTACCGTTTTGCCGAGAACCGCGATGCGCTGGTGATGCAGGCGATAGCCAGCTGGACCGATGCTTTTCGGCCGGCGTTTGAACAGGATGCGCAGCGGGCGGCAGAGGTGCAGCCGCTGCTTGAGCAGGGTTTGCGCGCGATTGCGCATCACGTGCTGAGCGTGCAGGCGGTGGGGGTCTTTCGCCTGTTGCAGAGCGAGTTTCCTGGGCGGGAAGCCCTGTTGGCGGCCTATCAGCGTAACGGCATTGAACGCGGTCGGGCCATTGTGGCGGACTGGCTGCAGCGCCAACAACAGCACGGCTGGTTACGTGAGTTGGACTGTGCGCAGACCAGCGATCTGCTGCTGGCGATGGTGATGGCCGAACCCTTGCGCCAGATGGCGCTTGGACTGTTGCCGCCGGGCAGCGACATCGACACTCGCATTACGGCGGCGTTGACGCTGGTGCTGCCGGGGTTAGTACGGGATGCCATGGCTGCGCGGAATCGATAAATGTCACCGGTCCACTCACGTTGACCGATCACCCCTTTTTACTGAGACGTTTCTGCCGCTTGAGTCGGCCCGGTAAGGAGGAGAAAGATGAGCGCAGTCTGTTATCTGCTGGCCATCGCCCTGTTGGGTGACAGAGGGGCTGCGTTTTTTTCCGGCTGACTGCAAAGAGGTGTTGCTGATGGGACTGGCATCCTGCCTGTGATACTACAGCCTGACTACCGGTCGTTTCACCCATTCAGGACGGGTCATGGAAATAAAAAGGGCGCCTTCAGGCGCCCGGATAAAACAGGGAGTGTTTACAGTTTCGGCCCGGCGTTCACCAACTTTTCGCCTGCCGGAGTCACAGTGTATTTAGCGAAGTTATCGATAAAGCGCTGTGCCAAATCCTGCGCTTTTTCCTGCCACAGCGATTCATCGGCGTAGGTTTTGCGCGGATCGAGGATCGAAGGATCAACACCCGGCAGCGCCGTCGGGACCGCCAGGCCGAAGATCGGCAGGGTGAAGGTCTCGGCGTGCTCAATCTCGCCGTTCAAAATCGAATCGATAATGCCGCGGGTGTCCTTGATGGAGATACGCTTGCCGCTGCCGTTCCAGCCGGTATTCACCAGATAGGCCTGAGCACCGGCCGCTTCCATGCGTTTCACCAGCACTTCGGCATACTGCGTCGGGTGCAGCGTCAGAAACGCGGCGCCGAAACAGGCGGAGAAGGTAGGGGTTGGCGTGGTGATGCCGCGTTCGGTACCGGCCAGTTTGGCGGTAAAGCCGGACAGGAAGTGATATTGGGTTTGTTCCGGCGTCAGGCGAGAAACCGGCGGCAGAACCCCGAAAGCATCCGCCGTCAGGAAGATGATCTTCTTGGCGTGGCCGGCCTTGGACACCGGCTTGACAATGTTTTCGATGTGGTCGATCGGGTAGGAGACGCGGGTATTCTCGGTCTTGCCGGCGTCATCGAAATCAATGCTGCCGTCTGCCAGCACCTGCACGTTTTCCAGCAGCGCATCGCGACGAATTGCCTGATAAATTTCCGGCTCGGCCTGCTGCGAGAGCTTGATGGTCTTCGCATAACAGCCGCCTTCAAAGTTGAACACGCCGTCGTCATCCCAGCCGTGTTCGTCGTCACCGATCAACTGGCGCTTGGGATCGGTGGAGAGGGTAGTTTTGCCGGTGCCGGACAGGCCAAAGAATATCGCCACGTCACCCTGTTCGCCGACGTTGGCCGAGCAGTGCATGGAGGCAATGCCTTGCAACGGCAGCAGGTAGTTCATGATGGAGAACAGACCCTTTTTCATTTCGCCGCCGTACCAGGTGCCGCCGATCAACTGAATGCGTTCGGTCAGGTTGAAGGCGACGAAGTTCTCTGAATGCAGCCCCTGCTGTTGCCAGTCCGGGTTGGTGCATTTGGCGCCGTTCATCACCACGAAGTCCGGTTCGAAATCGACCAGTTCGGCTTCGCTCGGGCGGATAAACATGTTCTTGACGAAGTGCGCCTGCCAGGCCACTTCGGTAATGAAACGCACCTTCAGGCGGGTATCGGCATTGGCGCCGCAGAATGCATCCACCACGAACAGGCGTTTGCCGGAGAGCTGATTGCCCACCAGGGTTTTCAGGTGCTGCCAGACTTCCGGCGACAGCGGTTGGTTGTCGTTTTTGCCGGTGCCGTTATCGGACCACCAGACGGTATCGCGCGTGGTGTCGTCACGGACGATGTATTTGTCTTTCGGCGAGCGGCCGGTGAATTCGCCGGTATCGACGTTAACTGCGCCAAGCCGGGTCAGCGTACCGCGTTCCAGTGCCGGCAGGTCGGCGCGGGTTTCCTCGATAAACAGTTGTTCGTAACTTGGGTTATAGACGATCTCGGTAGCCTGATGGATACCGTAGCGGGCCAGCGTTTGTGGGGTAACAGCGGTTGAAGACATATCTACTTCCTTATCGGTTCTATGTCCGTAGCCTTTCAAGCCGGGGGCATTGGCAAAGATGAAAGCCATACGGCATATATTATGTGCCTCACTCCCGCACGGTGCCGCGTGCAGAGAAGAGGCTCGGGTACAGCTGACCGGATTCAGCTAATTACTGCTCCGGTTCTCATTAATAAACGCACGGATTTTTACTTCCATCTATAGCATAGCAGCGAATTTTGACCTGATTAATTTAATTACAAAACGCTGACGATAATTAATTAAAACCAACATTGGTTGGGGCTCACAATATTGAATTAATGCGACGCAATTTAGTTTTGTATTTTTATTTTTTATCATATTGTCTGAGCTGTCCACTGTTTTTTCCATTATTAAAAAACGAAAATACGCAATAAAATTTATGATAAACAGTTGTTTTTGTTTGATAACGTTCTTCGCCTGTGGTCAGGCGAACCGTTCCGCACCGAACACTTGTCAGCAGGGTGAATAATGAAACAGATAAATGCAGAAGTTGCCTGTGAAAAAAATACGCCACTCCCTGATTCATCAGGATTAATTAATCAAATTCGACAAATGGATATCGGCGCGGTTCCGGTCGCGTTGTTTATCACTATTTGCGCCATTGTTACCGTGTCGGCCTACGCCAACTTCTTGCCGAAAAATATGATCGGCGGCCTGGCGGTGATTATGACGCTGGGTTTTGCGCTGGCGCATTTAGGCAAAAGTATTCCCGTGTTGCGGGATATCGGCGGCCCGGCCATTTTATGCCTGATGGTGCCTTCGGTTCTGGTTTACTTTAACGTCTTCCAGCCTAACGTTATGGGCACTGTCCATCTGCTGATGAAAGAAGCCAACCTGCTGTACTTCGTTATCGCCAGTCTGGTGGTGGGCAGCATACTCGGCATGAACCGGGTGATCCTGATCCAGGGCATGATTCGCATGTTCGTGCCTTTGGTGGTCGGCACGGTAACGGCGGTCGTCACCGGGTTGCTGGTGGGCAAGCTGTTTGGCTTTACCTTCTATCACACCTTCTTCTTTATCATTGTGCCGATCATCGGTGGCGGCATAGGTGAAGGTATCTTGCCGCTGTCGCTGGCGTATTCCGCCATTTTGGGATCGACGCCGGACGTTTACGTGGCGCAACTGGCACCGGCGGCGGTGTTGGGCAATATCTTCGCTATCGTCGCGGCTGGGGTTCTGGCGCGTATCGGCCTGCAGCGCAAAGCGCTGAGCGGGGAAGGCATGTTGATCCGCTCGGCGCAGGAAAACGCGGTGTTCGCCATCAAGGAAACCAACGGCAATGTCGATTTCCAACTGATGGGCGGTGGGCTGCTGGTGATTTGCGCCTTCTTTATCGTCGGCGGCCTGTTTGAACACATTGTGCATATTCCCGGCCCGGTGCTGATGATTCTGTTTGCCGTCCTGTGCAAATATTGCCGGGTGATCCCGGTCTCAATGGAAACCGGCGCGCACAGTTTTTACAAGTTCGTTTCCACCGCGCTGGTGTGGCCGCTGATGATTGGCCTGGGCATGCTGTATGTCCCCTTGGAAAGTGTGGTGGCGGTGTTTTCGGTGGGCTATGTGGTGGTCTGCGGTTCGGTGGTGTTGTCGATGGGCGTGGTGAGCTTCCTGATTGCGCCTTACCTGAAAATGTACCCGATTGAAGCGGCGATCGTCACCTGCTGCCACAGCGGGCTGGGCGGTACCGGCGACGTGGCGATCCTCTCCGCGTCCAACCGCATGGGGCTGATGCCGTTCGCGCAAATTGCCACGCGCATTGGCGGTGCTTCGACGGTGATTGGCGCGACCTTATTGCTGGGTTGGTTAATCTGAGCACAACATTCATGATGGATAGCCGGGGGGATTCCTCCGGTTTTTTATTTTGCTGTTGATAGGCCAAGGCAACAAAAAGAGTAATTTTTGGCAAAAACGCGATAATTCCTATTAATTTCATCGGGTCAGCCTGACATAGTAGCGCTCAGAAGGCCGGGCTTGCATACCTCGGGCTTCTGCCGAATCGCCAACCATTCCGGTTGGCGATTCACTTTCCATCTTTCAGCATGTTGATCGCCGCACCGATCAGGATCCGGCGTTCGATATCGTTGCTTTCAGCCAACTGCCGCGCCAGGTGCTTCGCCAGCGTTTCTACCGATAACACCTCGCCGCGATGGCGCAGTTGCATCACGCTGTCACCGATCAAACGGGCGACTTCATCCCACACGGGTTTTATCTCCTGCTCCGAGAACATCATCGTTTACCTCGGCTGGGTGATTTTTGGTCAATGTAGCAGTTGGGCCCGGGGTTCGCCACTGCACCGGTCGCACAACGCTAAAACCGGAAGCATAAAAAATAAGGCATCAGTGTTTCTTCTGGTTTTTTCGCCCAATACTTAGCTTGTCGAATATCTGGAGGGTGCGTGATGAAACTGGTCGATCAACTGGCGGAATACTATCGCCTGAGCCGGCGGGCAGAAGTGCAAAATCGGTTGTGCCGTCTGTGGTTGCCGCAGGGGGAGGCGCGAATAGCCTATCTGCGAGAGCTGTTGGAGCTGGTGGCTAAAACGCCGGGCGAACGGCGGAACTGAAAATAGCGCCGGCGTCCGGTTGGCGTTAACCGAAGACCATTGCCGCCCAGCGCAATAACAATAGGGCGACGCAGATTAACAACAAAATCAAAAACATTTTCCAGTGCTTGGTGCGCATGCGTTTGGTTGCCAAGGTGATCTCCTGTTCTATTGATCAGCTGAAATACCAGCCGCCGATAACAAAGAGAGCAATCACGACCAGCGCAATGACTTTTAATAAGTCACTGAAGGTGTCATCGGGGTCTTTGTCGTCATTTTTCATGTTACCGCCTGGCCGTAAGCCATGGTGTGGATGTCGTCCACAGTATGCCTGTTGTCCCGGCTCAGGCACAGAGATTTACCGTAAAAAGCCTGTAAATGGTATGGGTTTGCGTCGCCGTGCGGTGAATTCGGCAGGTGCAGGCGGTGGGGAATACGTTGTACTATTCTCTCTGCACAATGATTCATTTAATAAGGTAAGGCAATGGCAGACGCAATTCCGAAGAAATATGAGAACACCGAGCGTTGGGCGTTCGGCAACACCGAGCAGCAGGCCGATGATGTGGTCAAGCTGATCCTCAATGGCACCAAGACCGCCACCTGTTCCAATCTTGACGGGGAAGGTATCCCGCTGGCCGGCGACGTGTTTGTGGTCGTTGACGGTAAAAATGTTCCGATCTGTGCGGTAGAACTGACCACCGTGGAGATGAAAACCTACGATCAGGTTGATGAAGCGCATGCCTATGCCGAAGGGGAAGGCGATCGTTCATTGGCTTACTGGCGTAAAGAGCTGCAGAGTTTCTTTGAAGAGTACGACCTGTTTTCGCCGGATATGACGCTGGTGCTGATGAATTTCAAAGTGATAGAGACTTTCTGATTTGACGAACGCGGTCCCCTACGTTTGCCAATGGGCGACGCCTGAACTGGCGGCCGATCTGATTGCCGGGCGTGCGACATTGGCGCAAGACGTCAACTGGGCGCGCAGCGGGGCGCGCGATCGGGCGGAATATATCGAATGGGCCAATCACGTTTGCGGCATGGCCTGCCTGAAAATGGTCCTGAGCCACCGCGACGGCGATGCGCCGCCGGTGTTGGAGCTGGCGCGCCGCAGCCTGCCGTACGGTGCCTATGTGCGTGAAGGCGAACGCATCAAAGGGCTGATCTACGCGCCCTTTGTCGACTATGTGCGTGAGCAGTTTGCGTTGGACGCCGAGGTGCGGGTCGGCCTCGACGTGGAGGCGTTGCCGCAATTGCTGGCGCAGCGACGCTATTTTATGGCTTCGGTGCACCCAGGCATTCGCCAGCCCGATCGGCACCCGCCGCAGCGGGGCGGCCATCTGGTGCTGGTCACCGCCGTTGAGGCCGAAAACGTGACCTTTCACAATCCTTCCGGTGACAGCCAAGCCACGCGCCAACAGGTAACGCTGCCGCTGAGCCGTTTTGGCCGTTTCTTCGCCGGTCGCGGTATCGCCATCACATAAAAAAACGCGCCGTGTTCCCTGTGGTACACGGCGCGTTTTTCAGTTCATCGTTGTTCATGCCAGCCGCATCACCCAGGCATCGGATTGCCGATCGTAATGCTGCTTAAACAGCAGCGAATGCTTGCCATCCAGCGTCGCCGGAATGCTGGTGTGTTCATCCCAACCGTCTAATTGCATGCACAGGTCGGGATCCGACTTGCAGGGAATGGTCAGCGTGCCGGCCTGCTCGGACGAGGAGGACAAATGCGCATCATCAACCTCAAAACTGCCTATTTTTACCACGGTTTTGCCCATTGGAACTCCTTGCTCGATTTTCTGGTATGAGGTATGACCAGTTAGGGTCACACCTATGAGCATAGTTAAATGAGCAAAAAATGCCACATAAAAAATACAAACTGGCAACAATCGTCGTCAGCGACTAGCGCATAAGGCTAATATTCCACGACAAAGCTGAGATTGTCCTGATAGGTGCCGACCGGCTTTTCGGTTTGCGCAGAGTTAATCACCGCCAGATAGGGAATGCTCTGCGCCAGGCCGGTACCGGCACCGCTTTGTTTGTTGGTGCTGTCCCAGACGGTGGTGGTATTGGGCAGGTAAATTTGATACTGCATAAAATTGCTGGTGCCGTTTTTCATCTGCCGCCAGCCGGTGACCGGGTTATTGCCGTTGGTGAAATAGGTGTTGTAACCCTCGGTTTTGGTGCAGGTAAGGGTGATGCTCTGGTTCACCGGGTTAAACTGGCCCACCAGCGCCATGCTGCCAAAATTGACGTTCTGCGCGGTGCCAATCAGGCAGTCTTTGGTGATCACGGCGGTAATGGTCACGGTACTGAGCTTGTCGACGCCGTCCCACCAGATACACAGACCGAGCACGCCCAGGCCGCAGATGTGGTAGTTCCAGGTCAGATTGACGGTATCGGTATAGGTGCCCGAGCGCACGTTAGCCCCGGCGGTGGTCCTGACATACAGCGGGAAATTGACGTTGGAGGAGATGAGGATCAGCGACAGCAGGTTCAATGAGCTGTAATCGATGGTTTGCCCGACGCTATACGCGTATTGGTAATTTGAATCGGGGTAAATCAGGTACGGAATTTGATCGCCGGAGCCGTCGGCTATCGCCATATTGTGGGTGGTCGAGGTGATTTTCACCGTTACGGTGTTTTGCGACAGCAACGACAAGCCGAGGCCGGTGCAGTTCAACCCGGCGGTACCCTGGGCGCTAGTCTGGCCGTTGTAGACGGTAAAAGAGCTGCCGCCAGGCAGCGTCACACTGCCATTGGTGGTGGCGCAGTCAGCCAACGCCCGCTGGCTTGCCAGCAGCATCAGCGTCAGTAATATCGCTTTGAATCCCCGAATCATATCTTTCTCCATAATGGGTTACTGGCAAACGATCGGCCCGATGCTCTGGATGCCCTGCGTTTTTGTCAGGCTGAACTGCGCCTGACAAGGTGCACCGCCGTCTGCGGGGATAACGCTCAACCGGTTGTGCTGCTGCACCGGATCCAGATAGGCCATGCCGTCCCAACCGACATAGCTGCGTTGACTGCCGCCGATAACTGCAACCTCACTGCCGTTGGCCAGCGGTTTGCCTTGCGCATTGACCAGTTTGACGTCGGCGGCGGCGATCGGCTGGACCGGAAAATCGACCAGGAAACCGCTGTGATCGCGGATCGCCACGGTTTTTTCGACGGTAGGAATGGCAACGTCCGCAGGGAGGTTGAGCGGGTCGATCTGGAATTTGGCGTGGTAATACGAGGTCACGGTCGGCACCAGCAGATAGCCTTTGGCGTTGGTCACGCCGATCAACTGATTTTCATAGCGCACCGGAATGTCCGGGTAGCCCTGGGTTGAGACCAGTGCGAAGGCGTCGTTGATGGTGTTGGTGGCGTAGAGATCGCTTTTCATCATGACCAGCGAACCGCTCACTTCTCCCCAGCGGGTATAGTCATCACTGTTGCCGTACATACCGGCGCGGGCCTCGAGCAAGCGGGTACGCCAGGTCATGTCGGCCTGACGGTAGCTGTTGCTGTCTTGTCCGTCCGCGTAGGCCAGGTTCCAGCCCAGGCCGCCGTCGGTCGGTGCGGCGCGGCTGTAGCTGACGCGTTCGCTCCACCGATTGTTGTTGTCGCGGGAAGCGCTGACGCTGGCGGTGCCCCAACTGTCGAAGGGAATGGAGAGCTGCAGCTGGGTGCTGTAACCGCTGCTGCCGATCTCCCGGTTGACCGAGGCATACAGGCTCATGTTACGCCATAACGACAGGCTGTAGGAGAAGTTGACCAGCCGGGTGCGCGTGCCGATAGCGTCACGCACGTCGAAATAGCCGGCGCCAATGCTGCCGGCGCGGCCAAGGCCGAGGCTGCCGGTGAGTTGATCGGTACGGCGGCTCAGGCGGTAGTCGCTTTTATACACCGAAATATCACCAAAGCCCGCGCTACGCAGGATGCGCTGGGCGTTGAGGCTGAAATACCGGTTGCTGTAGGTGTAGCCGAAGCTGCTTTGATCGCCCCGGTTGCTGGTGTATTGGTAGACCGCTTGCGGATCGGGCTGCGGCAATGGTTGGCCGGTCAGCGGATCGTAATAGTTCATCTGCCGCGAAGGGTGATAATCGTTAAACGCGCTGTCGCCAGCCTGGCTGTAACTGTACGATGCGTTAAACACGCCCCACTGGCCTAGGCGGATATCGGCACCTGCACCGCCCACCGCCAGTTCCGCCGCCGCTTCGGCGCGGCCTTCCATCGTCAACCAATCAGTGACGCCGTAACGCCCGCTGCCGCTGGTAACCCACTGACCGTAATCGGCTGAATTCAAGCCATAATTTCGGCGCAGGGCACCGGCGGAAAGGCTGAAATCACTCATGCCGGCCTGCAACAGGTTGCTGGCGACATAAAACGGCACCAGGGTGCTGACCTGGCGGCCCAGCGCGTCGGTGGTGACCACCCTGGCCTCGCCCGCACCGTTGATGTACGGCACCGTATCCAGGGTAAAGGGGCCGGGATTGACGCTGGTGGTGCTGTTTTTATAGCTGTTGATATACAGATCGACGCTGCTGGGCACCGCCGCCTGGCCGGAAAACTGCGGCAGCGGATAGGTGATAAGGTCTGGGCGGGCGGTAAAATTACGCGCCAGTTGGATGCCGCCAATACGCACGGCACTGCTCCAGGGCAGTGAACCGGTGGTGAGGTCGCCGGCGGTATAGCTGAGCAGACGCTCATCATCCGTGTAACGCCACTGGCTGTCGTAGCGAATATAGCGGCTCTCCTGGCTATCGCTGCTGGATCGGTTAAAGCTGCCACGGAAAATGCCGGTGTTCGCCACCACGCCAAAACCGTCAAACAGCCGCTGTTCGCTCCAGGCGGAAAGGTAGCCCGGCTGGCCGTCGGCGTTGCTTTGGCTGGCGTAAACGTCGTAATTGAACAGCAGACCGAGGCTGCTTTGCGCCGGCAGGCGATCCAGCGGATTCTGCGCGTTGAATTTTTGTTTGGGCAGCCAGTCGTTGGGGATGTTGATCAGCAATTGCTGGGTTTCGCCGCTGTAAGTGACATCCACCTGCTTCAACAGATCGACCGCAATTTCTTTTGCCTGCTTGTCCGCCACCGGCAGGCCGGCGTCGATCAATTGCTGCGGCGTGAGGTAATAGTGGCCGCCACGGTAGTTCACCGGCACCACTTTGCCGGTCTGGCGGCCATTGACCACCGGCTCCAGATACAGGGTGGTATCCGGCATGCTGATGGCGCTGGGCGGCGGCGGCAAATCATCGGCGTGCGCAAGCGTCGCCCACGGCGTGGCCACCGCGCAGAGTATGGCGAATGCCAACGGCTTCAGCCCGAATCCGTTGCTCCTGAGTGACGGCGTCCCTGTTAACCGCATGTGAAACTCAGTAAGACGAGAAGGTTATCGGTTGTTTATTGTCATTGACCGTGGCCTGCAGTTTACCGCTGCTGAAACTGCCTGAAGGCGGCACGGCAAAGCGCATTTGCGAACCGGGCAACACGTAACCCATCAGCCCGGCATTGAGCGTTTTTCCCTGTATCGTCACTTTGGAGATGCGTGCGTGCACGATGCCCTGATTACGCACCTCTAGCCAACGTTGGCTGCTTTGCTGCAATAGCCGATAGCTGAGTTGCGGTTGGTTGGCGGTGGCGTAGTCGCGCGGTTTTTCAGAATCCGGCTTGGTCCAGACGCCCTGGCCGCTGACAAACAGCGGCACGGAATAACGCATCTGGAATTTCAACCCCATCTGGGCGCCGGCGGGCGTGGATGAACTGTCGTTTTCTTTTACCGGTACTTCATCAATCAGAATGCGGTAGGCGCGTTCCTGGCCGGCGGGCGGCGGGGTCTGCTTAATCAGCCGGATCAACTGGCGCTTGCCCGGCGCTATCGAAGCGACCGGCGGGCTGGCGATCACTTCGCTCTGGTTACTGTAATCGTCTTTACCGTCGATTTGCCTCCAGCCAAGCACCCGTACCTGCATATAGACCGGTTTAGTGTCGCGGTTTTCCAACCACAGCGCCGTGGCGGGCTGTTGATCTTCAATCACCGGATCGATGGGCCAAATCAGAATCGACGCTGCGGCCAATGCCTGTTGCTGGCCGACCAGCAGCAGCGCTGCCGTCAATGGCAGACGGAAGGGGATACGCATAGCTAAATCCTTATTCAAAATACTTAATAAGTTACCGTCAGTAAGACCGTATCGTTGTAAGTGCCACTGGTGGGCAAGGTACTGGCCGAAAACAAACGGGCATAAACTTTTATTTCCTGAGTGCTGCCGGTGGCGGCGATCACTTGCGCAGTGCCGCCGTTGCCACCATCGCCCCACGGCGTGGCGTAGTTGTTGTCCTGGTAGAGTTGATAAAGCAGCGTCTCCGTAGTCAGGGTGTTTTTTAGTTTGCGCCCTGCGGAGATGGAACCGGTGATGTTGTTGCCTATGCCAAGCGCCAGCGTGACGCTCAGGCCCGGGTTGCAACGTAGCAGCACTGAACCGGCCCCGGCGCTGGAAACGATGCTGACATTGCTGGCCAACGAAGAGATCTGACCAAAGCTGAGGGTGCCGAAGGTGGTGACATCGCTGTTGCCGCTGCCCAAGACGCAACCTTTCACAACCGTCGCATTGACGGTAAACGGCGTGCTCTTTTGCAAGTCGTTGACGCCGGTGTCACCGATTACCGGGGCCGCCGTCATCCCGAGCAGCAGCCCGCAGGCTGAAATGCGCATTGCCTTTACCAATTGATGGTCACCTGTACGGTATCGGTGTAGCTGCCGACCGGCGGGGTGGATTGCACCGGGATCATGCCATACACCGGCAACCAGTTATCCTGGCCGTTAGCGGTTTGCGACACCCCGTTCAGGTTATCCCAAATGACGCTGTGGGCGCTGTTGGTGTACAGGTTGTAGTTTACCCGTTGGTTGGCGGCGCTCTGCAGGTAGCGGGCTGCGGTGTTGCCGCTTTGCCCGCCGCCGAGCAGCACGTTGTAGCTGGTGCCGTTGTTGCATTTCACGCGGATGGCGCCGGCATTTTGTTGCCCTGCTATGCTGACGGCGGTAGTGAGAAAATACACCGTGCCAAAGTTCAGCGAGCCGAAGCTGACGTTGCCCCCCGAGCTGCTGCCGGCTTCGCACGCATTCAGCAGAGTGGCGCTGACGCCAATATTGGCGGTTTTGCTATCGGCATAAACCGCCAGACTTAACGCCAGTAATCCGCAACCGAAAACCGCCTGCCGCACCCTTACCAGGTTACCGTCATCGTCACGGTATCGTTATAGGTATCGGCCGCCGGAGTGCTGCCTGCTGCCGGAACGCGTCCGTAGACAATCAGGGGAGTCGCTACACCGGTGCCGGTGCCGGTCAGAGCGTTGGCACCGCTGCCCCAGGCTGTAGCGCGGGCTTGATCCTGGTAGAGATTGTAATTGATAAAGGCGCCAGCGGTGCTGGCCATGCGGCGCTGGCTGCCGGTGGTCACGTGCAACCCGTTGTCCAGCGCTACGGTATAGTCGGTCCCGTCAGTGCAGGTCAGCGACAGCGTGCCAGCGCCGCCGGAACCGGTTGCGCTGGCGTCGATAATATTTGCAAGCGAGGAGTAGGTGCCGAAGCTGATGGAGCCAAAATCATTGACTGAGCCGCTGCTGTTTCCGCCACCCACTACGCAACCTGCGCCGATGGTTAACGTCACCCCCAGGTTGCCCTGAATGGTGCCTGCTGCGTGGGCTGCGCCGTTTGCGCACAGCAGGGTTGTTACCGAGGCCAATGCCACCAGAGTTTTTTTCATTTTTTATTCCTTGCTGTGCCAGAGAGATCCGCAAAGCGCCATCCGGAAAGGCTGAGCGCATTAATTTCTTTATAGGTTAATTAATAGAATAGGAATTCAGAATTGTCTTGGTGGGGGGCGAAAAATTGTCTTTATTTTGAAAGGTATCGATATTGCGCAGTCTGGGAAGCGGAAAGGCGTAAATGTAGAATCATTAGAAGGGTAATACTTACCCTTAGGAATATTATTAACGGTATAAGTTGGCCGGGATTTCCCGGCCAACTTATACATTATTGATGGAAATCCAAAGCGCCGTCGCGGACCAGTTCGCGCGGCAGATTGTTTTTAATCCGGCTGCCGATGCGTTTGGCAATACCCAGCGGCTGCTGTTGGTAGGTCACTATGCATTCATCGCTCTGCGGCGGTGTTTCCGGATACAGATCGCGGCCGTGATACCACTCTTGCGCCAGCGCGGCGTCCAGCTCGAAACGCTGTTTGCCGTCGGCAGTGGCCAGCGCGATGACGGCTTCATGCTGCCAGCGATACCCTTTAGGGAAAGACTCTGCCAGCTTCACCCCAATACGCGAGAAGCGCACTTTGCTGATCAGCGCCTCCAGTTCGGCAGGGAACAGCCAGATCTCTTTATCGCGCGCCCACAATCGGCTGGTTTCATCCCAGGCGAGGCCGGAAGCCGCAGCGGCCTGGCTAATCACGGCCGAATCCTTGCCGGAAAGCGGGGTGAACGGGAATTTGCCCAGTTTGTAGCTCGGTTTCGGCAAAGGGGTAACAGAATGGTTCTTGCGCAGGCGTGCCACGAAGAACCCCTCGCTGTCGTAGATCTGCGGGAAAACATGCAGGAAGCCTTCGGCGGTTAGCGCCTTTTCCGCACCGGGGAACAGCTCGCCCAGCGGTTCAATGCTCACCGCATCGCCATACGCCGCCAGCAGGCCGTTGACGATTTGTTGATTTTCCTGTGCGTTGAGCGTGCAGGTGGAGTAGACCATGACGCCGCCTGGGGCCAGTGCATGGAAAGCGCTGTCGAGCAGTTCGCGTTGGGTTGCCGCAATAGCGGTAACGCTTTCCGGCGACCAGTTGCTCATGGCGTCCGGATCTTTGCGCACCACGCCTTCGCCGGAGCAGGGGGCGTCCAGCAAAATGGCATCAAAGCTTTCCGGCAGCGCCGCGCCGAACACCCGGCCGTCAAAGTGGGTCAGCGCGACGTTTTTTACGCCACAGCGGCTGATGTTGGCGTGAAGGACTTTAACCCGGCTGGCGGAGTATTCGTTGGCCACGATACCGCCCTGATTGTTCATCAGCGCGGCAATCTGGGTGGTTTTGGAGCCCGGGGCGGCGGCGACGTCCAGCACCCGACGCGGTTTTTCCCGATCGGCGAACAGGGCGCTGACGGGCAGCATTGAACTGGCTTCCTGAATGTAAAACAGGCCGCTCAGGTGCTCCGCCGCGCTGCCAAGCCGCAACTCTTCATCCTCACGCTCGATCCAAAAACCTTCCGCACACCAGGGAATGGGTTCCAGCCGCCAGTCATAATCTTGTATCAACGCCTGAAAATCGGCGACGCTGATCTTCAACGTATTGACCCTCAGGCTGCGGCGCAGCGGGCGTTGGCAGGCGGCTATAAAATCGTCCATCGACAGTTCGGCGGGCATAATGGCGCGCGTCGCGTCGAGAAACGCGGGAGGCAAAAAAACGGAGGCAGGTTTGGCCACGGGGCGAGCTCTCTGGCAGCAATCAAAATAAGGGCGGGATTCTAGCATAAAAACGGGCCGACAGGGGGAGTGGGTGCCCCCTGCCGGCATTGGGTTACGCGCTTAATCCCGCGGGATTGCGGTGCCCCATTCTTTCCAGTCTTTCGGCTCTTCCGCATTCAGCATGAAGTGCTTGTTCGGCGTCGATTTAGGCGCCAGCGGAATGGTTGGCGGGGTGGCGAAGGCAATGCCGCCGCGGATGAACTGCTGGAAGGTGCCGCTCTTGATCACGCCGCCGGTCAGGCCAAACTGCAAGTTGTAGCCGGAGGCCAGCCAGAACACGCTGTTGTTGCGCACCAGGTGTTGATATTTCTTGCTGATGCGCAGCGCAACGTGAACGCGATCGGACATGGCGCCGAGATAGAAACCGGTGATGGTGCCCACTTCCATGCCACGGAACAGCACCGGCGTGCCGACCTGCAGCGAGCCGGTTTCCGCTGCGTCGAGGATCACGCTCAGGCCGTCCAGATAGCGTGAGTCGGTGATGCTGGCTTCCTGCAGTTCGAAGCTGCGCAGTTCGCGGCCGCGGCCTGGTTCAACGTTGATATACGGCTGCAGCAGCGTATCGAGGTTGCTGACCCCCGCGGCGGAAATTTCCGGCGACACTACGGAGAAACGGCTGCCCAGACGCGCGAAGGTCTGTACGTATTCCGGATACAGCACCGCCTTGGCCAGCACTTCATTGCGCTCCGGCGCCAGTTTAAGCGAATCCACCTGGCCAATATCGATGCCGAGATAACGCAACGGCATGCCGGGCGACAGTTTGCTGGCATCGTAAGTTCTCAGGACAATCTGGCTGCCTACCGCGCGGGCGGCGGTTTCATTGGCATACAGCACGCGTTTGGCGCCTTTATCCAGCGTCACGCCCTGCAGATTGTCGAAGCTGATGGCACCTTTCAACGCCCGGTTGAGCGGCGAAGCTTGTACCGTCAGGCCGCTGCCGTTCAGTTGCACCTTGGCGCCGCCTTCGGCCCAAAAGATGCTTTCGCTGGTCAGCAGTTTGCGGTATTCCGGGCTGATATAGACGTCCACCTCAAACTCGTTGGCTTTCGGGCGAACGTTAACAATCTCGCCCACCTGGAATTTGCGGTACAGCACCACCGAGCCGGTCTGCACGTCCGGCAGGCTGACGGCGTTCAGCGTAAGGGTTGGCGTTGGGCTGTTGCCGATAATGCCGGCTTCGGCCTTCTCGGCGTTGGCATACAGCGGATACTGGCCAACCGGTTCGCCCTTGCTGCCGGGGATGATGCGTACGCCGCCGTCCAGCCACTCTTGCGCGCTGGCGCCCAGCACTTCCATGCCGTCGATCCCCAGCTTGACGTCGACGCGGCTGTTGACCACGAATTTGCTGTCTTTATGCAGCAGACGGCGGTATTGGGCTTCGACGGCGGCGGTAAATACTACGCCGCTGTCGGTCAATGCGCGGCTCATCACCTGGCCGACTTTAACCCCATGCACAATCAGCGGCTGCCCTACGTCGATGCCGTAGCTTTGCGGGGCGTTGAGCGTTACGGTCAGCACACCCGGCTGTTGCAGCAGGGTTTCGCTGCTGTCGAGTACGTTGAAATGCTGCTGCGGTTCACCGTCGCCCGGCACCAGTTCCAGGGTATTGCCGGTCAGCAGTTGGCTGATTTTGGCGTCGTTAAGGCTGAGGCGCGGGCTGCGCATCACAATACGCGTTCCGCTGCGCATCAGATCCACCACCGAGGGATCGACAGTCAGTTCGCCGCTGACCTTGCTGTCCTGCTGGAGCGTCAGTTTGGTCAGGGTGCCCACCTGCAGCCCCTGGTAAATCAGTGGGGTGCGGTTCTCGCTGAGGTTATTGCCGCTCGGCAGATCAAGCGTAATGTTCACGCCGCGTTGACTGTGCGCCAGATCAGGGTACAGATCATAGCTTTGGTCGGCCTTGGCCTGTTGACCGTCCGGCGGCGAGTCAAAGGCGATTGCGCCGTTGACCAGCGCCGCCAGGCTCTCAACCTGCACCGAGGCGCCCGCCAGGCTGAAATCGCCCTTAAAGCCTGAAACATTCCAGAAGCGGCTGTTACCTTTCACCAGATTGGCGAAGCGGCGGTCGATCAGCACGTCGACAGTGACGCCCTTATTACCTTCGGCGATGGTGTAGTCGTAGACTTTGCCGACCGGAATCTTACGGTAATACACCAGCGAACCGGTATTGAGCGAACCGAGGTCGTCGGCATGCAGGTGAATCATCAGTTCACCGGTATTCAGACGGTATTTGGGCTGGGTATCGAGTGCGGTGAAATGGGTTTGCTCTTTGCCGCTGCCCGGCATCATACCGATGTAGTTACCGCCGACCAGCGCGTCCAGACCGGATATCCCGGCCAGTGAAGCCTTTGGCGTAACCAGCCAGAATTGGGTACCTTCGCGCAGCGAGTCTTCCAGATCGCTCTTGATGCTGGCTTCAACCACAATGCTGCGCAGATCCTTGCTCAGGCTGATGGACTGCACTGTGCCGACTTCCACCCCCTGATAGCGCACAGGAGTACGGCCCGCGACGATGCCCGCCGCAGACTGGAAATCGATGGTGACCGTGCTGCCGCGTTCCTGGAAGTTGCTATAAACCAACCACCCCGCGATCAGCAGGGCGATAAACGGCAGTAACCAGAATGGCGAAATGCGGCGCTTGTTTTTGACCCGCGCTTCAGTCGGTGTATTCGGCGTTTCCTGTTGCATGTGCATCCCAAATCAATCGGCTATCCAGCCACTCTACGGCAAGAATAGTTAAAATGACCGCAGAACCAAAGTAAAAGGCTGCCGGCCCCATAGTAAAAGATAACAGTTGGTCGCGATTCACCAGCGACATCATTAAGGCAATAACGAACAGATCGAGCATGGACCAGCGACCGATCCAGGTGACCAACCGCAGCAGACGAATGCGCGTCTTCAGGCTGTGCGAGGTCTTGAAGTGTATGCTGAACAGCAGGGTGATCAGCACTATGACTTTGGTGAAGGGGACCAGCACGCTGGCGATAAAAACGATAGCGGCGATCGGCGCGTTGCCGGAGGTCGCCAGCGACACTACCCCGGAGAAAATGGTGTCTTCCAATCGTGCGCCGTTGGCGTAGACGATTGAAATCGGCAGCAGGTTGGCCGGGATCAGCAAGATCATCGCCGCAATCAGCGCCGCCCAGGTTTTTTGCAGGCTATAGGGCTGGCGATGACACATGGGAATATGGCAGCGCGGGCAGCGTCCCTGCTCGTCCGGATAACCGGTGAAATGGCACGACAGGCACACATGCAGCGCCGTCGGCGGGCCTTCCGGTTGTTCCTGCGGATAATAACGTTCCCACAGCTGTTCCAGATTGACGTGGATCAGGGTCAGGATGCTGAGCAGAGTGAGCGACAGGTAGGCGATCAGCGCGCTGCCGGCCTGGATATCGGCATACTCTTTGACTTTGATCGCCGCCACCGCCATGCCGATCAGGTAAATATCGAGCATCACCCATTCTTTCAACCGTTCCAGCATCAATAATACCGGACGCAAATTCATGCCGAACGCGTGCCCGAAACGCAGATAAAGCAGCGACAGCGCCAACGTCAGCGGGGCACCCAGGGTACAGAACGCGACCATGCTGGCGGTAAGGGGATCGCCCTGGCGACTCATCTGCCAGATGCCTTCCAGCAGGCTGGCGTCGATGCGGGTGCCTAACAGGCGGATGCTGATCAAGGGTTCGCTGAAGGCGAAAGGCATCAGCAGCAGCATGGCGACCGCCATGGCGGTCAGGCGGGTCATTGACCAGTCGCGGCCATGCACCACTTTAGCATTGCAGCGCGGGCAGTAAGCGGCTTGATTGCCGTTCAGCGGCGGCAACACGAACAGCAGGTCGCATTCGCAACAGCGCTGGTGGCGTGCTTTGGAAAGAGGGCCGGTGATCGCGTGTATTTTCATCATGACAAAGCTGCTCTAAAGCCCGCCGGAGGGATAGCGTGGCTGAAAAATAAACCTGCTGTAACCCGCTTCGGGTAACGCGCGGCGCGGTAAACAGGGTTTCTGCGAGGCAAACATACCTTGCCCGGCAGGGGTTTGTGAAGCAACAGATGAATAACCCGCTGGCTATACGCATTTTTTGTAGGAAGGACAATGCGGACCGGCGATCGTCGCTGCGTTTTCTGGGGTGGTCTTTCTGGACATGGCCTCATTATAGCCACGGCGGCCATTTGCGGGCTGCCGGCGGGGCAATGGAGGGCCGACATTGAGCGTCGTTGAACGTCATAATTACCAATGCATTGATATTAAAAGAATAAAGTTCATGGCGGTTGACCCGTCGTTCCTTGTGCTAACTCCCTGTTTCAAAACGTCTCATGATTGCTTTGGACAACGCGACGCAATAGCAATTATGCTGGGGGCAAGCCGACAGGAAAATGGCAAGACAGCGAAACTACCTGCATGATATACAATAGAAAATCAAATCTATTGCCGCTTGCATACATTATGACTGGTTCCTGTGTTTCTCTCTCTATTCGGCATGGGAACAGATAACCATGGTTAACTAATGACAAAAGAAGAATTCTACGCGGAATTAAAACGCGATTTGAGTGCGCTGCTCGACGGGGAAACCAACTTCATTGCCGCACTGTCCAACGCCAGCGCGTTGATTAATGAGCGTCTCGACGACGTCAATTGGGCCGGCTTTTACCTGATGGACGGTAACCAACTGGTGCTCGGTCCGTTCCAGGGGAAAATCGCCTGCGTGCGCATTCCGGTGGGCAAGGGCGTATGTGGAACCGCAGTGGCGGAAAATCGCGTGCAGCGCGTTGGCGACGTCCACGCGTTCCCTGGCCATATCGCCTGCGACGCGGCCAGTAATGCGGAAATCGTACTGCCGCTGCGGGTTAGCGGTCAGATCATCGGCGTTCTTGATATCGACAGCACAGTTTATCAACGTTTCGACGAACAGGACCAACAGGGCCTGGAAGCAGTGGTGGCGGGGCTTTGCGTGCAACTGGAACACTGTGATAGTGCGAAATACATCACTGTGACGGCAAGTTGATCTACGGTTAACGTGGCATTTACCGATGACGTCATTATAATGACGCCTGTTCATGCCTGTGGCTTGTTGGCAACCCGTTGTAATCAGGAAATTTCATGGAAAATCAACCTAAGTTGAACTCTAGTAAAGAAGTCATTGCTTTTCTTGCCGAGCGTTTTCCGCTCTGCTTTAGCGCCGAGGGCGAAGCTCGCCCGTTGAAAATCGGTATTTTTTAAGATCTGGTAGAGCGTGTTCAGGGGGAAGAAAGCTTAAGCAAAACGCAATTACGTTCTGCACTGCGCCTGTACACCTCAAGCTGGCGTTATCTGTACGGTGTCAAAGTTGGCGCGCAGCGCGTCGATCTGGACGGTAATCCGTGCGGTGAGCTGGAACAGCAGCATGTCGATCATGCCCGCCAACAGCTTGAAGAAGCCAAAGCGCGCGTTCAGGCACAGCGTGCCGAACAAAATGCCAAAAAACGTGAAGCTGCCGGTGAATCAGCCGATGCCGAGCCACGCCGTCCACGTCCAGCCGGTAAAAAACCTGCTGCGCGTCGCGAAGGCGGAGCTACACCGGAGAACCGCAAGCCTCGCCCACAGCAAGCTCGTCAACCTCGTGCAGCAAAAGAGGAAAGCCAGCAGCGTCATGTGCCAGTCACGGATATCTCTAAACTGCAAATTGGCCAAGAAATCAAAGTCAGAGCAGGCCAGAGCGCGATGGATGCAACCGTACTTGAAATCGCTAAAGATGGCGTACGTGTGCAGCTCTCTTCCGGTCTGGCGATGATTGTGCGCGCAGAACACTTGCAGTTCTGATACGGAGGCCAACCAAGGCATGAACAAATTTGTCAGATTAACAGCAGTCGCGGGTCTGTTGTGGGCGGGTGTCAGTTACGGAGCGGATACAGCCAACATCCGCATCGATCAACTGCCTCAGCTTCATCAGGAACCGCAGCATGCTACTGTGAGTGAGCGCGTAACCTCGCGCTTCACTCGCTCTCATTACCGTCAGTTTGCCCTCGATGCGGATTTTTCAGGCAAGATCTTCGATCGCTACCTGAATATGCTGGACTACAACCATAACGTGTTGCTGGCCTCCGACGTGGCGCAGTTCGCCGACAAGCGCAATCAACTGGGCGAAGAACTGAAAAGCGGTAAGCTGGATACGCCATATGCGCTGTACAATCTGGCTCAGAAACGCCGTTTTGAGCGTTACACCTATGCGTTGTCGTTGCTCGAAAAGCCGATGAACTTTACCGGCAACGAAACTATCGATCTCGACCGCAGCAAAACGCCGTGGCCGAAAGACAAGGCCGAACTGGACAGCCTGTGGGATGCGAAAGTCAAATATGATGAGCTGAACCTCAAGCTGACCGGCAAAACCGACAAAGAAATCCGCGAAACGCTGACCAAGCGCTATCAGTTCGCCATTAAGCGCCTGACGCAAAGCAACAGCGAAGACGTGTTCCAACTGGCGATGAATGCCTTTGCGCATGAGATCGACCCGCACACCAACTATCTCTCCCCGCGCAACACCGAACAGTTCAACACCGAGATGAGCCTGTCATTGGAAGGCATTGGTGCGGTGCTGCAGATGGATGACGATTACACGTTGATCAACTCCATGGTACCGGGCGGCCCGGCCGCCAAGAGCAAGGCGATCACCGTGGGCGACCGCATTGTCGGCGTCGGTCAGACGGGTAAACCTGTGGTCGATGTTATCGGCTGGCGTCTGGACGACGTGGTTTCCCTGATCAAAGGGCCGAAGGGCAGTAAAGTCCGCCTGGAAATCCTGCCTGCCGGCAAGGGCACCAAAACCCGCGTTGTTACGCTGACACGCGAACGTATCCGCCTGGAAGACCGTGCGGTGAAAATGACCATCAAGACCGTCGGCAAAGAGAAAGTCGCGGTGATGGACATTCCTGGTTTCTACGTGGGCCTGACCGATGACGTGAAAGTGCAACTGCAGAAGATGGCCAAGCAGAACGTCAAGAGCCTGATTATCGATCTGCGGACCAACGGCGGCGGTGCGCTGACCGAAGCGGTCTCGCTCTCCGGCTTGTTCATTCCTAGCGGCCCGGTGGTGCAGGTGCGTGATAACAACGGCAAAGTGCGTGAAGACGCGGACACCGACGGCGTCGTTTATTACAAAGGCCCGCTGGTGGTGCTGGTTGACCGTTTCAGCGCCTCGGCTTCCGAGATCTTTGCCGCAGCGATGCAGGACTACGGCCGTGCGCTGATCGTCGGTGAACCGACCTTCGGTAAAGGTACCGTGCAACAGTATCGCTCGCTGAACCGCATTTACGATCAAATGCTGCGGCCGGAATGGCCGGCGCTGGGCTCGGTGCAATACACCATCCAGAAGTTCTATCGCGTTAACGGCGGCAGCACCCAGCGTAAGGGCGTAACGCCGGATATCCTGATGCCTACTGGCGTCGATCCAGCGGAAACCGGTGAGGCGTTCGAAGATAATGCCATGCCTTGGGACAGCATCAATGCGGCTACTTACAGCAAAACCGGCGACCTGACCGCGTTCGATCCTGAACTGCTGAAGGACCATGAGCAGCGTATCGCCAAGGATCCGGAGTTCCAGTACATCGCGCAGGACATCGCCCATTACAAGGCGTTGAAAGACAAGCGTAACATCGTCTCACTCAATCTTGCTCAGCGCGAGAAAGAGAACCACGATGATGACGCTACCCGTTTGCAGCGCATCAACGATCGTCTGCAGCGTGCCGGTAAGAAACCGTTGAAGGCGTTGGAAGATTTGCCGAAGGATTACCAGGAGCCGGACCCATACCTGGATGAAAGCGTGCATATCGCACTGGATCTGGCTCACCTTGAACAGGCGCAGCCAACCCAGCAGCCGGCGGCGAAGTAACGCAGCCGGGTAAATAAAAAAACGCACCTTCGGGTGCGTTTTTTGTTAAGCGCAGTTGAAGGCGCATTTAGGCGCCAAACATCCTGTGAGGCAATGATGAGCGAACTAACGCCCCCGATGCGCGTTATTCTGCGGCTTGAGTCGCTGCTGGTTCTGTTGGTGTCCGTAGCGCTGTATCAGCACCAGGAATACAGCTGGTGGCTGTTCGCTGGCTGTTTCCTGATACCGGACATGTCGTTCCTGGGTTATGCGTTTGGCAAAAAGGTGGGGGCGATCGGTTATAACCTTGCTCATTCCTATATCGGCCCGGTGCTGTGCGCCTTACTGTTTGTCCTTTTCCCACAGCCGTTCTGGCTGATAACGGCGCTGATTTGGTGTGCCCATATCGGTTTTGACCGCACCTTGGGCTACGGGTTGAAATATGCCCAAGGTTTCGCCTATACCCACCTTGGGCGTTTGAACGACAAACACCGCTGATTTGCCGCAGAAAAACCACCGCATTACGCAACAATCGTTTACAATTTGAAAAGCCATGCTGGAACGCCGATTTTGTAAAGTTTCGTATTTTTAGTAGGTTAATGGCGTGCAACTCTTGAAACTGTGACGAATGCCCATACGATCTAGGGTATCCGAGACAGCGTTTTGTTAACATTTATGAGGAAGTAAACATTTTATGATGCGTATAGCTCTGTTCCTGCTCACCAACCTGGCGGTGATGTTGGTTTTCGGGCTGGTGCTCAGCCTGACAGGAATCCAATCCAGTAGCGTTCAGGGCCTGATGATTATGGCCGGTCTGTTTGGTTTCGGCGGTTCGTTTGTCTCCTTGCTGATGTCCAAATGGATGGCGCTGCGCTCCGTAGGCGGGGAAGTGATTGAACAGCCGCGTAACGAAACCGAAAACTGGTTGCTGGAAACGGTGCGCCGCCAGTCGCAGCAGGCGGGCATTGCCATGCCGCAGGTCGCTATTTATCACGCACCGGACATTAACGCTTTCGCCACCGGCGCACGCCGCGATGCCTCGCTGGTTGCCGTCAGTACCGGCCTGTTGCAGAGCATGAGTCGGGATGAAGCGGAAGCGGTTATCGCGCACGAAATCAGCCACGTCGCCAACGGCGACATGGTCACCATGACGCTGATTCAGGGCATCGTGAACACCTTCGTGATCTTTATCTCGCGCCTGATTGCGCAAGTGGCCGCCGGTTTCCTCGGCAACCGCGACGGTGAAGGCGAAAGCAACGGCAACCCGATGATTTACTTCGGCGTGTCGATGGTGCTGGAATTGGTGTTCGGCATTCTGGCCAGCATCATCACCATGTGGTTCTCACGCCACCGTGAGTTCTACGCCGATGCAGGTTCCGCCAAATTGGTGGGCCGCGAGAAGATGATTGCTGCGCTGCAGCGTCTGAAAACCAGCTACGAGCCGCAGGAAGCGGGCAGCATGATGGCGTTTTGCATCAACGGCAAATCCAAGTCGTTCAGCGAACTGTTCATGTCGCACCCACCGCTCGACAAGCGTATCGAAGCGCTGCGTTCAGGTCAGTACCTGAAGTAACGCTGAGAAGGTTAAAAACCCCGGCTTGCCGGGGTTTTTTTATGTCTGCTATTTGGCTTGCGGGCTGTGTTCCACCGGCTCCGCGCGCGGTTGGGTGATTCGCAGGCTGCTGACCGCTGCCGCCAGCGTGGCGAAGGTGCCGGCGAGGATCAGCGAGGCGTGCGTACCGGAGGTGGGAAACAGATTGAACATCAGCGCCACCAGCGCGGCGCCGGAGGTTTGTCCCAACAGGCGGGCGGTGCCGAGCATGCCGCTGGCGCCGCCGCTGCGGTTACGGGGCGCGGCAGAAATAATGGTGTGGTTATTGGGTGACTGGAACAGCCCGAATCCGGCGCCGCACAGCACCATACGCCAGATGATATCCAGGTCCGACGGGTTATGCGGCAGCATCGCCAGCAGGAACAGCCCTAGCGCAAACACTCCCAACCCGATACAGCCCAACAGCCCGGCGTGAACGCGCTCCACCAGCCGCCCGGCGATCGGTGCCATAACGATAATCGCCAGCGGCCAGGGTGTCAGCAGCAGCCCGGTAGCTACCTCATCGCGGCCCAACGTGCTTTGCAGAAAGAACGGCAGCGAAACCATCGCCAGCATTTGTGCAGCGAAGGAACAGATCGAGGTGCCCATCGACAGGGCGAAAATCGGGATGCGCAGCAGGTCGACCGGCAGCAGCGGAAACTCTTGCCGCAGTTGGCGACGGACGAAGAAGAAGCCGATCACCATCAGTACGGCGATCTCGCTGAATATCAGCGTCAGGCTCTGACCCTGGGCAAAGCCGCTGATGGCAGTGATCAGCAGCCCGAAGGTCAGGGCGTTCATCACGGCGCTGGTCGGGTCAAAACGCTGATTGCTGCTTTTCTGGCTGTTGGCGGGCAGGTACTTCATCCCCAGCGCCAGCGCCACAATGCCAATCGGCAGATTAATGGCGAACAGCCATTGCCAGGATGCCACGGACAGTATCGCCGCCGCTACCGTGGGGCCCGCCGCCGAGGAAAAAGCGACAATCAGTGAGTTGATGCCCATGCCGCGCCCGAGAAAGCGCTGCGGATAGATAATGCGGATAAGCGCGGTGTTGACGCTCATGATGGCGGCGGCGCCAAACCCCTGCAGCACGCGGGCTATGGTCAATGTCACCAGCGAATCGGACAGCGCGCAAAACAGCGAGGTAATGCTGAAGACCAACAAGCCGGCCTGATAGATACGGCGATAACCAATCAGGTCACCGAGCGAGGCCAGCGACAGCAGCGAAATGGTGATGGCCAACTGATAGGCGTTAACCACCCAGATCGAACTGGCTGGGCTGGCGTTCAGATCGCGGGCGATGGTGGGCAGCGCCACATTGGCGATCGCACCGTCAAGCACGGAAACGGTAATGCCCAGGGCGATGGCGAGGATGGCCCCATAGCGTTGAGGGACGGGGAGGCCGTCAGTACAAGAACGCATGTTGATCTCGAAGGTATTAATACAGGGGAGTATTAACATGCTAATCATATTCGTCGGTAATTGCACCTTCAGTGGCCGGCTCAATTGTAATAACCGATGAGAATTAGAGTCTAATTCATTCATCTTCAAGCATTTTTTCTTGGTTTCATTGCAGGGTATCAAGGCTTGCGCGTATACTGAAACCCGTGTTCAAATTTCTTAAAACAGAAAAGCTGAGTAGGGCATTTACTATGGCTAACGCAGATTTAGATAAACAACCGGATTCTGTTTCATCAGTGCTGAAAGTGTTTGGTCTCTTGCAAGCACTGGGCGATGAACGCGAAATCGGCATTACTGAGCTTTCCCAACGGGTGATGATGTCCAAAAGCACCGTCTATCGTTTTCTGCAGACCATGAAGTCGCTGGGCTATGTGTCGCAGGAAGGGGAATCGGAAAAATATGCGCTTACTCTCAAGCTGTTTGAACTCGGTGCCAAGTCGCTGCAGAACGTCGATCTGGTCCGCAGCGCCGATATTCAGATGCGCGAGTTGTCGAATCACACCCGTGAAACCATTCACCTCGGGGCGCTGGATGAAGACAGTATTGTCTACATCCATAAAATCGACTCGATGTACAACCTGCAGATGTATTCGCGCATCGGCCGCCGTAATCCGCTGCACAGCACCGCCATCGGTAAAGTGCTGCTGGCTTGGCGCGATCGGGCGGAAGTGGAAGCAATTCTGTCGCAGATTGAGTTTACCCGCAGTACTCCGAATACCCTTACCAGCGCCGCTACGCTGCTGTCAGTATTGGAACAGGTGCGCGAGCACGGAGTGGGTGAAGACATTGAAGAACAGGAAGAGGGGCTGCGTTGCATTGCGGTGCCGGTATTCGATCGCTTTGGCGTGGTGATCGCCGGGCTTAGCATTTCGTTCCCCACTATCCGTTTCTCCGAGGAGGCCAAGGCGGATTACGTTAAACGCCTGCATGCTGCCGCACGTAACATTTCCGATCAAATGGGCTACCACGATTATCCCTTTTGATCCTGCCGGTGGTTGATGCCTAAAGGTGTGCCGTTCACGGGAGCGCCTTTATCCTTTAAATGAACCGCTATCGCAGACATAAAAAAACCGGAGCATCGCAGCTCCGGTTTTTTTATTGCGGACGCTCACTTATTGGTGAGCCAGTTCCACTTCGTCTTCGCTGTCCATGATGCTTTTGTCCGTCTGCTTCATCAACTGGCTGGTGACGGTGCCGGCGGTCATTGAGCCGCTGACGTTCAGTGCGGTACGCCCCATGTCGATCAAGGGTTCGACCGAAATCAGCAGGGCAACCAGCGTGACCGGCAGGCCCAGCGCAGGCAGTACAATCAGCGCAGCGAAGGTGGCACCGCCGCCCACACCGGCAACGCCGGCAGAGCTGATGGTGACGATACCCACCAACGTGGCGATCCACACCGGATCCAGCGGGTTGATGCCAACGGTTGGGGCAACCATAACCGCCAACATCGCCGGATACAGGCCTGCACACCCGTTCTGGCCGATGGTAGCGCCGAACGAAGCGGAGAAGCTGGCGATGGATTCCGGCACGCCCAGGCGGCGAGTCTGCGCTTCAACATTCAGTGGAATGCTGGCGGCGCTGGAGCGGCTGGTGAAGGCGAAGGTGATGACCGGCCAGACCTTGCGGAAGAATTTCGCCGGGTTAACGCCGGTGAAGGCCAACAGCAGGGCGTGTACCCCAAACATGATTGCCAGACCGAGGTAAGATGCCACCACGAAGCTGCCGAGTTTGACGATGTCGTGGATGTTGGAACCGGCCACCACTTTGGTCATTAACGCCAGTACGCCGTACGGAGTCAGTTTCATCACCAGGCGCACCAGCTTCATCACCCAGGATTGCAGGGTGTCGATAGCCACCAGCACGCGCTGGCCTTTCTCTTTATCGTCTTTCAGCAACTGCAGCGAAGCCACACCCAGGAAGGCGGCGAAGATCACTACGCTGATGATTGAGGTTGGGCTGGCACCGGTCAGATCGGCGAACGGGTTTTTCGGCACGAACGACAGCACCAGTTGCGGTACGGTCAGGTCCGCCACTTTACCGACGTAGTTGCTCTGGATAGCCGCCATGCGCGCGCTTTCCTGCGTGCCCTGGACCAGGCCTTCTGCGGTCAGGCCAAACAGGTTGGTCACCAGCACACCCACCAATGCGGCGATAAGCGTGGTGAACAGCAGGGTGCCGATGGTCAGGAAACTGATCTTGCCCAGTGAAGAGGCATTGTGCAGCTTGGCTACCGCGCTCAGGATTGAGGCAAATACCAGCGGCATTACGATCATTTGCAGCAGTTGCACATAGCCGTTACCGACAATGTTGAACCAACTGATGGATTCTTTCAGGACTGGGTTATCCGAGCCATACACCAGTTGCAGGCCCAGGCCGAACACTACGCCCATCACCAGGCCGATCAGTACTTTTTTCGCCAGGCTCCATTGCTTATGGCGGGTTTGCGCCAACAGCAAAAGGAGGGCGACAAAAACCACCACGTTAATTACCAGCGGAAAATTCATCCCCAATGTCTCCAATCATTTTTCTTATATAAAAACGGCTACGCGCCAAGGTGTAACGAATCAAATATCGTAACAGTTTGCGCAACAGCTCACTTATATTCAAATGGAATTTGATATAACTTTGAATGTGAATTTGTTTAATTAATATGCTTTATGAATGGTTAGTGGCCGGTTTTTTGTGATCACAGTCTGATATTTTTGATTTGCTCAAAATAGGACTGCACAGGAATGGTGCACCCTCCTTGCCAATAGATAGCGAAGGCCACCAGGCAGAGGCAAAGGGCTCGCTCCAACTGGTTGCCTTTCTGGGAATTTAGCACCGGCAGGCGAAAGCGCCAGCGGCAGGGCCAGAGCAAGGGTACGCCGGCAGGGGTGAGCATATCGGCCAACAGGTGGCTGAAATAGCCAATAATCATCGCATGCAGCACGTCGGGCGGGATAGGCCAACTGCGCGGCACATCTAACTGGAATAGCGCCATACCGCCGGCGATCGCCAGCAGGCTGTGGGTGAAACCGCGATGCCCGAAGGCTCTGGAGATGGGAATGGCAATCCAGCGCAGGCGTTGGCCCAGGACCGATTTGGGGTGATCGATATCGGGCAGCAGTGAGGTTAGCAGTGCGGCAGGGATAATGTGCCACCAGTCGCCGGTGGCCAGCTCCGGTGTCACCTCGGCCTTCTTGGCGAAAATCGCGCAAGCGACAGAGAAAATAAGATGTCCTTCCGCGGTCATGCTGTTGTTGTTCCGGCTGATAAACTGTTAATTTATCCAGTATATGGGAAAATTAACAGTTGCGGAAGCGGTTACCCTGTAACTAATTGTTTGTTTTACCCGGTTTTACAACGAGTTGTTACGTAAAAGGTTAAGCATTGACCGTTGTGGATGCCGTGGATGATCGTAAGGAATGCGTTGACTACCTCCAGCGAATGCATCTCGACTGTAGGCCTGCGGGAGAAAGCGCCGAGCGGCAGAGTTGCGCTGCGTGGCAGTGACAGCGCTTACCGGCTACCCGGCGCTTTCTTGATGCCTCAGCATAGATATTCCGGTACATTAATTCAATAAAAATGAAATAATGTTTTATTTATTTTCAGGCCTAAGGCAGGGTCTTGAAAATTAGCGGGAGGAACCAGGGGATAAAAGAGAGAGGCAGGGCGGCAGCGCGATAACGCCACCGCGAAAGATTACGCCAGATGGCCGGGAGTGAGCTGTTCGAGGGTATCGAGTTTATGGTCCGCCAGTGCCCAGCGCGTGTCGTGGCGATACTCTTGCGCCGGGATGACGATTGAACGCATTCTCGCGGCCTTGGTGGCAATCATGCCGTTGAACGAGTCTTCCAGCGTGATGCAGCGCAACGGATCGCTGCCGAGACGTTCGGCGGCGATAAGGTAAACCTCCGGGTGCGGTTTGCTGTAAGGCAGATATTCGGCGGACACCAGTTGATCGAAATACCCCGCCAGATCGAACATCTTCAACACCTGTCGTTGCATGTGCAGCGGCGATGCGGAGGCCAGGCCAATCTTCAGATCCAGACTGCGGCACAGTTCCAACGCCTGTTGCACGCCCGGCAGCAACGGCCTTTTTTCGTGTACCAGCTCAATGGCGCGTTCAATAATCCGCGCGGAGACTTCCTCCAGCGAAACGCCTTGCCACGGCATGGCCTGAAACCACATTTTCACCACCAGATCGATGCGTAGCCCGAGGGTGTCCGGCAGTTTATGGCGGTCAGACAGATCCAGCCCCAGCGAGCCAAAGATATCCAGCTCCGCCTGCAGCCACAGCGGTTCTGAGTCGATCAACAAACCGTCCATATCAAAAATAGCGGTTTCAATGCGTTGCGAATAGGCCATTAGCGATGAGCTCCTGCCGGCGTCGGTGAATGTGCCACCACTTTAGCATCGCCGGGAACCAGACTAAAATTTTTGCCTGCCGGATTGCGTCGCATTCGCTTTTGGCGCCTTGCCGAAACGCAGGATACGCCACAGATCGCGCAGTTTTGACCACCAGCGCTGGTGCTGTCGCTCGGTAACCTGCTGTAGCATGCGGGCATAGTCCAGCACCAACCCCGGCGTCCAGGTCATGGTCTCTCCGCGGCTACGCAACACCGCCAGCATCCACAGGTTGGGGTCGAGGATCAAAAACAGAAAGCGCCGCCACAGAGGTTTGTCGCCCAATACGCCCTCCAACGCACTGTCCAGCGCCAGGATCACCGTGGTGGAACAGTTGCGGCGCGTCAGGTTGTAGGTTGTGTCCTGGCGATACCCTTGCCAGAAGGCGTGCAAGGCAGCTGGGTTATAACGGCGGAACTGGATTTTCTTGTCGGGTGCGCACCAGGCCGCCACCTCTTGCTGCAAGCCGGGCAGAAAGCGACCCTCGACGTTGTTTTGTTCGCCGGAGTGCAGTAACTGACGGAAATCCTGCACTGAATGGCTGATGTCATTCAGCGGATAATGGCTGATGTACAAATCCGGGGCCAGCGCCAGAGCGGCATGCCCGGTGGAGATATGGCCGCCGCCATCCACTGCGGCGATATAGCGGTCAACAATGTAGCGCCGGCGCGCATCTTTCGCCGCCGCCACCGGAGTCCAGACATAGACCGTCAAGGGGGCAGCCTGAACCGTTAGCGCAGCAGCAGGTTGCTGTCGGTTCAGGGAGAAGCTCTCCAGCCGCTGTGCAATGCGCAGTAACGCCCAGCCCGACAGCAAAAGCATGACGCCGACGCAAAAGGGGACCGTCATGCGGTGCGGCACCGGCCAGCCGGTAAAAATAAATAGCGACAGCAAGATTTCGAAACCGCCCGCCAACGCGATCAGTTTCCAGCGGCTGTGCTGGATCAGGGTAGAAGAGGCGATACGCACTGAACCGTCCAGCAGCAACGCGCTGCCGAACACCAGAGTGGCGACAATATTGTCGTCTGCGGGGACGTCCAGCACCAAAAAAGCCATCACCAGAAAACCCAGCCCCTTTAGCAATACCGGTCGGCTGGCAGTGGAGCCAATCACCAGTGCGGCGGAGATCGCCACCAGCCCCTCGAGTGCCAGTACCACCGCCAGTGCGTCCAGCGCCAACACCGAGCGGCCATCTTCTAGCACGTCAATTAACATCAGCAGACCGACGGCGATCCATGCCCAGCCAAACAGCAGCAGCGCACGCCGCTGACCGCGCAGCGCCTGTGGACCCAATAACAAGATGATAAGGCGAACCATGGCGCCCCCTTTCAGAACGGATTGAATTAACTATATAGCCATTTAACGAGAATGCGTTGTCACCGTTAAGTTGTTGAAAACGGATAATCCCGGCTACGCTTGTAGCACAGCAAGGCTAAAGAAAACGGTGGGCGAGTTTCAGTAACTACAGGTAGACTTAGCCAATTACGGTTACGTCGCTTACAAGGGGAACACATGACGTATCAACAGGCTGGGCGCATCGCCATTGTGAAACGTATTCTTGGTTGGGTAGTTTTCATCCCCGCGTTGCTGTCAACGCTGATCTCGCTGCTGCTGTTTTTCTATCAGCACAGTGAGAAGACCAAAGGCATTAATGCGGTGATGCTGGATTTTGTCCACGTCATGGTGGATATGGTGCGCTTCAATACGCCGTTCCTGAATATCTTCTGGTATAACTCGCCGGTGCCGGACGTAGCGAAAAGCCTGTTCAGCGGCGCCAATCTGATGTTTATCGTTATCTATTTTTTGATTTTTGTCGGGCTGGCGCTGCAAGCCTCAGGTGCACGCATGTCACGCCAGGTGAAGTTTATCCGTGAAGGCCTGGAGGACCAGATGATCCTCGAGCAGGCCAAGGGCAGTGAAGGGCATACGCGTGTGCAACTGGAAGAACGCATTACGCTGCCACGCCACACCATTTTTCTGCAGTACTTCCCGTTGTACATTCTGCCGGTAGTGATCGCGGTCATTGCCTGGTTCGTCATCAAGTTACTCGGCCAACTGGCTGGCGCCGCTTAAGACTGGACGAGGCCAAGGCGCTGGATTCAGCGCCTTGATACTATCGCGCTTGAGGGTGCAGCAACGCGTCTACCGCACGCTGCGCCTTGACCAGATGTTGGCCGCCGAACAGATTGCTGTGGTTAAGCAGGTAATACAGTTGATACAGCGGCTGGCGTTCAATAAAGCCATGTTCCAACGGCCAGACACTCTGATACCCGTCATAAATCTGCGGCGGTAGCTCAGGGTGCAGTGGCAGCATCGCCAGATCGCACTCGCGATCGCCCCAGTAGCTGGCAGGATCGAACAGGATCGGACCGTCGGCGGTCATGCCGCAGTTTCCCGGCCACAGGTTGCCGTGCAGCAGTGAAGGTTGCGGCTGATGGTGTTGCAGGCGTAGATACACTACGTCGATAATTTCATCAATATCACCAAAGGTCATGCCTTTCTCCGCCGCCAACTGCAGCTGCCAGCCGATGCGTTGCTCGGCAAAGAATTCCGACCAGCGGCGCTGCCAGGCATTGGGTTGTGGAGTGGTGGTCAAATCGTTATCGAAGTCGAGGCCGAACTGCGGCTGTTCACTCCATTTATGCAGATGAGCCAGCTGTTGGCCGAGGCAATGAGCGCCGTGGGCATCGAAGGGTTTCAGCGGCTGGTATTCCAGCAGCAGGAAGCTGTAGTCACGATCGCTGCCGACGCCATAAACCTGCGGCACCCGCACGGTTTTACTGCGTGCCAGTAGGGCCAGCTGATCGGCTTCGGCGGTAAAGATCGGTAGCATTTCGCGGGCATCACATTTGACAAATACCTCGTTGTCACCGTAACTCACGCGCCACGCCGGGTGGATCTCTCCCCCGGGCAGTTCAGTCCTTTCGCGGATTTCTGCGCTGCCAAGATGTTCACTTAACAGACGGCTAACGGCTTGCCACATGGTACACCCCCTCTGTGTTGCCTGCGAATTCATTAGGTTAGCCTCTTTACCGTTCCGAAAACACGACCTGGCGCACAGCTGGCACCGACGGAAGGCGATTTTTTCGCCAGTCGCGTTTGCTCAAAGTATATACGCTATTGATTCATTTAAGCACGCGGCCTATTGCAACTTCATGGCACCGGAGCGATGTTTATCAGGTTGGCGGCAACAGGATTCGTATAGAATGATTTTTATAATCAATAAGATGAGGGAGTTATGGAGCAGAACCGGCAGTGGCGTCGCGACGAATACCTGATAGATACGGATAAAAGTGAATTAAATTTGGCGTTCACTCACGCATTTTTGACCACCTCGAGTTGGGCGTCAGGCATTTCTCAGGAGACTGTGCAACTTTCCATCGACAACAGCCTGTGTTTTGGCCTCTATCATCACCGGCAACAGATAGGTTTTGCGCGTCTGGTGACGGATTACGCCACCTTCGGTTATCTGTGCGATGTGTTTGTCGCGCCGGATTATCAGGGGCGTGGGCTGGCCCGCTGGCTGATGGACTGCACGCTGGAACATCCACTGCTGCAGCGGTTGCGGCGCGTTATACTGGTGACCGGCACCGCGCCGTGGCTGTATCAAAAAGTGGGATATGAAGCGCTGAATCGTCAGGACTATGTCTGGCATATCGTTCGGCCAGATATCTACCGGCAGCGGTAAGGATAAGCGGCGGTGAGGGGGCTCACCGCTGCAAGCGTTAAGGTTTCTCGTTGCGCAACGCCTCTTCGTGACGTTGTAATGGCCTGAGTTTGCTGTAGAGCAGGGCGATAATAAACGCAATCGCCTGAACGATCACAATACAGGGGCCGGTGGCACCATCGATGTGAAAGCTGATCAGGGTACCGAGCACGCAGGAGAATACCGACACCAGCGTCGCGATGATCAGCATGCGATCGAAACTGCGGCACAGCATAAAGGCAATGATGCCCGGGGCTATCAGCATCGCAATCACCAGTATCACCCCGACTGCCTGCAGAGAAGCGACAATCGTCAGCGCCAGCAGGCACAGCAGCCCATAATGCAGCAGTTTTACCGGCAGACCGATGACCCTCGCATGGCTCGGGTCAAAACAGTAGAGCATCAGATCTTTGCGCTTGAGCAATACCACCACCAGCGTAATGCCGGCAATCAGCAGCGTTTGTTTCAGCTCGGCGTCGGTAATCCCCAGCATATTGCCGAACAGGATGTGGCTCAGATGCTGATCGGTATCGACGCGGGAAAACAGCACCAGCCCGAAGGCGAACATGCCGGAGAAAACGATGCCCATCACCGTGTCCTCTTTCACCCGGCTGTTCTCTTTCAGATAGCCGGTGGCTACCGCGCAGAAAATGCCGGAGAAAAACGCGCCGATAACCACCGGGATGCCAAGTACGAACGCCACGACAATGCCTGGCAGAACAGCGTGCGAGATAGCATCGCCCATCAGCGACCAGCCTTTGAGCACCAGATAGCACGACAGCACCGCACACACCACGCCGGTCACGATAGCGGCCAGGATCGCCCGCTGCATAAACGGGTAGGCGAAGGGTTCACTGAGCAGTTGATATAGGGTTTCCATCAGTGATCTCCGGTCTGTTCACGGGCGACGCGGCGCCGGGACGCCAGCAGGCCGTGTTTGGGGGCGAAGAAAAACGCCGCCAGGAACACCAGCGTCTGCAGGGTCACGATCACGCCGCCGGTAGCGCCGTCAAGGAAGAAGCTCAGGTAGGCACCGACACCGCTGGTCAGTGCGCCGATTACGATGGCGATGATCACTAAACGGCTAAAGCGGTCGGTCAGCAGATAGGCGGTGGCGCCTGGCGTAATCACCATGGCGATCACCAAAATCGCCCCGACGGTTTGTAGCGCCGCGACGGTGCAGGCGCTGAGCAGGGTGAAGAACAGGATTTTCATCCGCAGCGGCGACAGACCAATCGACACCGCGTGGCTTTCGTCAAAGAACACCGCCAGCAGGTCTTTCCACACAAGGCACAGAATCAGCAGCGAAACGCCGATGATAATCTCGACCTGCAGCACGTCTTCGTCGGCGATGCCGAGAATATTGCCGAAGATAATCGACTGTACGTTAATCGACGTAGGATTGAGTGAAATGATCAGCAGCCCAACGGCGAAGAAGGTCGAAAAAATAAAGCCGATGATGGCGTCTTCGCGCAGGCGGGTGACGTGGCGTACCAGCGTCATGGCCAGCGCGGCCAGCATGCCGGTGAAGAAGGCCCCGGCGGCGTACGGCAGACCAAGGGCATAGGCCCCGGCGACGCCAGGCACCACCGAGTGCGACAGCGCATCGCCCATCAGCGACCAGCCTTTCAGCATCAGGTAGGCCGACAGGAACGCGCAGGCGGCGCCGACGATGGCGCTGACCCAGATCGCTTTGACCATGTAGTTGTAATGGAAGGGTTGCAGCAAAATGTCCAGCATCAGAGTTGCTTCTCCTTTGGCTGGCTTTGCGCCGGAGGGTCGCTCTTGGTATGGCCATAGAACACCGCCGGGCGTTCGTCATCGGTCAATACCGTCACGGTGCGCGGATCGTTATCGTCGTGCAGATCCGGGCCGGACAGGTTGATATGGCGCAACACGCCGCCGAATGCCTGTTCCAGGTTGCTTTGGGTAAAAGTGGTTTCGGTTGGGCCGGCGGCCAGCACAGTGCGGTTAATCAGGATCACCCGGTCGCAGAATTCCGGCACGCTGCCCAGGTTATGGGTGGAAACCAGGATCAGGTGGCCCTCGTCACGCAACGCGCGCAGCAGATCGATAATTGCGTTCTCGGTTTTGACGTCCACGCCGGTGAAGGGTTCATCCAGCAGCAGTACGGAACCTTGTTGCGCCAGCGCCCTCGCCAGGAACACCCGTTTTTTCTGCCCGCCGGAAAGCTCGCCGATCTGGCGAGTACGCAGCTCGCTCAGGCCAACGCGCTCCAGCGCTTTGTCGACGCGTAGTCGGTCTTCCCGGGAGGGAATGCGCAGAAAATTCATCTTGCCGTAGCGGCCCATCATCACTACGTCTTCCACCAGAACCGGGAAGTTCCAGTCGACATCTTCGGTTTGCGGGACGTAGGCAATAATATTTTTTTTCAGCGCTTGCGCCACCGGTTTGTCGTTCAACTGCACACGGCCGGTGGTGGGCTTGACCAGCCCCATGATACTTTTGAACAGCGTCGATTTGCCGCTGCCGTTGACGCCGACCAACGCGCAAATGGCGCCGCCGCTCAGGTTAAAACTGGCGTTGTGGATCGCGGTATGGCCGTTGTTATAGGTAACGGTAACGTCATCCACGATCAGCTCAGGGCGGACAAAAACCTCGGTGGTCATTGATCAAATCCTTTGGCGATGGTTTGTACGGTGACGTTCAGCAGGTCTATATACGTCGGTACCGGGCCGCCCTGGGTAGACAGCGAATCGACATACAGCACGCCGCCGTATTTCGCCCCGGTTTCTTTCGCCACCTGCCTGGCCGGTTTGTCGGAGATGGTGCTTTCGCTGAAGACCACAGGAATACGGTTGGCGCGAACGGCGTCGATGACCCGGCGAACTTGCTGCGGCGAACCTTGCTCGTCGGCGTTGATTGGCCACAGATAGACTTCTTTCAACTGATAGTCTTTCGCCAGATAGCTGAATGCGCCTTCGCTGGTAACCAACCAACGTTGGGCTGCAGGAATACGCGACAGGCGCTCGCGCAGCGGGGCATCCAGCGCGCTGATTTTGGCGGCATAGGCCTTGGCGTTGCGGTTATAGGTTTCTGCGTTGGCCGGGTCGTGCTGCACCAGGGCTTTACGGATATTTTCTATATAGATAAGCGCATTGCTGGCAGACATCCAGGCATGCGGATTCGGGTTGCCGTTATACGGCCCTCCGCGGATTGGCAGCGGGGTGATGCCTTCGGTCACCACGGCGGCGGGAACCTGTTTGATGTTTTCGAAGAAGCGTTGGAACCAACGTTCGAGGTTCATGCCGTTCCACAGGATCAAATCGGCGTGCTGCGCTTTAACGATATCGCGGGGCGTGGGTTGATAATCGTGGATCTCCGCTCCTGGCTTGGTAATAGATTCAACCACCGCGGCGTCGCCGGCCACGTTTTGAGCGATGTCCTGAATGATGGTGAAGGTCGTCACCACGCGCAGTTTCTTTTCCGCTAAAGCGGGATTGCCGGCGAGGCCCGCGACGAGCAGCAGACACAGCAGGGCAAAAGGGCGGTAAAACGCCGTAGCCTGAATGAGTGGCAGGCGGGGAAAAGCGCGTTGTTTCAAAAGCATGGTGACATCTCCTGGCTCAAATGAAAATGATTATCAATATCATTTATGGCAAAGTCAAGCGTCACCTTCAGGCTGACGGCAGGTTACTAATCCATTGCAAAAATAATACCGTCAGGTGAGTTATAGCATTTTATGTATCAGTATGTAACCGCTTAACGTACTCCTCATAGCGGGCTATGTCGACCTCCGGCGTTTTCCCCAGGGCAACCTCCCCGAGCTTTTGCGCCAACTGTTGTACATCCTGTTGATCCAATGAGGTTATAAACGCAAAACTGTTGCTGCTCAACGGATGCGGAATGCCCTGTTCGTCTGTCACCGAAGTGACAAATCCATCGCGGGTTAATTGTCCGGTAAGCTTGGCCAAATCAGCCAATCCTTCTTCCTGATAGCGGAAAGTCACCACAAAACACGTCGTCGCAGATTGACTCATAAATCACCTCTTGGTATATGAATAGCTTGAGATTAGACCAAAAAAATTATGCAGGCGTCCTTACAAGTTGTATATGCTACGCAACCCATTGAAAGGAGTGAGGGATTCTGTGAAAACAAAAATCGGTTGCCTGACGGCAATCTTGCTTTTGTCGGGGTGCGCCAAAGACCCGCAAACGACAAGTACTATTTCGGGCAGTGGCACATCGCGCGGCGGTTGGTTAAAGACTCCCCCGCAGGCTCCGGTTAACCGTACAGGGACGCCGATAGCCTATAACGATTACATTCGTCAGGCCGCCAGCAGTTATGGCGTTGACGAAACGCTGATTAAAGCGATTATTCAGGTGGAGTCCGGGTTTAACCCGAACGTGGTCAGCACCTCGAACGCCGTGGGATTAATGCAGCTGAAACCGTCAACCGCCGGGCGTGACGCCTATCGTTTGAAAGGCAGAAGCGGGCAGCCCAGCTCGCGTGAGTTGAAGGATCCGGCGGTTAATATTGATCTGGGAACGGCCTATATCAATATTCTTCAAAGCCAGCAGCTAGCCGGGATCAACAACCCACAGACCTTGCGTTACGCCACCATCGTTTCTTATGTCAATGGGGCCGGCGCCATGTTGCGCACGTTCTCATCAGACAAGCGCGTGGCGGTAAACCGCATTAATCAGATGAGCCCGGATGAGTTTTACCAGCACATCCAGAAAAAGCACCCGGCCCCGCAAGCGCCGCGCTATTTATGGAAGGTCACGACGGCCTATCAGGCGATGTCGCAGTAAACTTTATTTCTCACTAAAACCGGTCGCTCGCAGCGGCCGGTTTTTCGTTATCGACGCGGCAACATCGCGACGTATCTCTCATTTTTCGTTATTTCCCATCCTGTTACCTCAAAAACCGCACAAATAGTTAATTTTACATTCACGGTCATTTCTTTACGTTCATTCAATAAGTTACCGGTAACATTCTGGCTTGAGTTCACAAAATAACCTTCAAAAAATAGACAAATACGTAACAAATTATTTTTAAATCCCGCAATGTTCACAAGGTTGAGGTTAAATAGTTGTGATTATCTTTGGATGGAATGTGACATGTCGGACGATAAAACTAACAACTCACGGCGCGATTTCCTGCTGAAATCGATGACTTTAATTCCCGCAGCGGTAATTGGCGGCAGTGGCGTCAGCGCCCTGACGGCACCTATGCCAGCTGTCGCAGCTACAGACACCCCAACGGACTACCAGCCCACGTTTTTCACCCCGGAAGAATGGGCATTTATCAAGGCTGCTGCGGCGCGCCTGATCCCGGCTGACGATCGTGGCCCTGGTGCCCTGGAAGCCGGCGTGCCGGAGTTTATCGATCGCCAGATGAATACTCCGTATGCCACAGGTTCAATCTGGTACATGCAAGGGCCATTCAACCCGGATGTGCCGAAAGAGATGGGTTACCAGCTACCGCTGGTGCCGAAGCAGATTTATAACCTGGGTATCAGTGACGCCGATGCCTACTGCAAGAAAACCGCCGGCAAGCCCTTTGCCGAGCTGGACGCTGCACAGCAGGATGCGCTGCTGCAGAAGTTTGAATCAGGTGAGGCGGAATTCTCGCAGTTACCGGCCAAACTGTTCTTTTCCTACCTGCTGCAAAACACCCGCGAAGGTTTCTTCAGCGATCCAATCCATGGCGGCAACAAAGACATGGTTGGCTGGAAGCTGATTAATTTTCCGGGTGCGCGCGCCGACTTTATGGACTGGGTTGAGCGAGGGGAACGTTATCCCTTCCCACCGGTATCAATTCGTGGGGAGAGGGGGTAACAATGGCAACGGTAATGAAAAAAGTGGACGCGGTGATCGTCGGCTTCGGCTGGGTCGGCGCGATTATGGCCAAAGAACTGACCGAGGCGGGCCTGAACGTGGTGGCGCTGGAGCGCGGCCCGATGCGCGATACCTATCCGGACGGCTCCTACCCGCAGGTGATTGACGAGCTTACCTATAATATCCGCCGAAAATTGTTCCAGGATCTGTCGAAAAGCACCGTGACCATTCGGCATAACACCAGCCAAACCGCAGTGCCTTATCGCCAACTGGCGGCCTTCCTGCCGGGCACCGGCGTAGGTGGCGCGGGCCTGCACTGGTCCGGCGTGCATTTTCGCGTTGACCCGATCGAGTTGCGCATGCGCAGCCACTACGAAGAGCGCTACGGCAAGAGTTTTATCCCGAAAGACATGACCATTCAGGACTTCGGCGTGACTTACGACGAGCTGGAGCCGTTCTTCGATAAAGCCGAAAAAGTGTTTGGCACGTCCGGCACCGCCTGGACGGTAAACGGGCAGAAAGTGAGCCAAAAGGGCGGCAATCCGTTCGCGGCCGATCGCTCCAGCGATTTCCCGCTGCCGGCGCAAAAGAATACTTTTTCGGCGCAGCTGTTCGAGAAGGCGGCGCGGGATGTGGGTTATCATCCGTATAATCTGCCTTCCGCCAACACCTCGGACTCCTATACCAACCCCTACGGCGCGCAGATGGGGCCGTGCAACTTCTGCGGTTTCTGCAGTGGTTACGCCTGCTACATGTATTCCAAGGCATCGCCGAACGTCAATATTTTGCCGGCGTTGCGCATGGAGAAGCGCTTCGAGCTGCGTACCAACGCCAACGTGCTGAAAGTGAACCTGAGCGCTGACAAATCCCGCGCTACCGGCGTGAATTATGTTGATGCCCAGGGCCGCGAAATTGAACAGCCGGCTGAGTTGGTGATCCTGGGTGCCTTCCAATTCCACAACGTGCATCTGATGCTGTTGTCCGGCATTGGCAAACCTTACGATCCAGTGACCGGTGAGGGCGTGGTTGGGCGTAATTTCGCCTATCAGAACTTGACCACCATTAAGGCGTTCTTCGACAAAGACGTGTTCACCAACCCGTTCATCGGCGCTGGCGGCAACGGCGTCGGGGTGGACGATTTCAACGCCGATAACTTCGACCACGCCAAAGAAGGCTTCGTCGGCGGTTCGCCATTCTGGGTCAACCAGGCGGGCACCAAACCGATTTCCGGCTTGCCGACGCCTCCGGGCACCCCTGCCTGGGGCAGCAAGTGGAAAGCGGCAGTGGCGGATGCCTACACCCATCACGTGTCGATGGACGCCCACGGTGCGCATCAGTCGTACCGCAGCAACTATCTGGACCTGGATCCCACCTACAAGAACGTGTTTGGTCAGCCGCTGCTGCGCATGACGTTCGACTGGCAGGAAAACGACGTCAAGATGGCGCAATTCATGTACGACAAAATGGCGCCGATCGCCAAAGCGATGAACCCGAAATTGATCGCCGGCAGCCCGAAAAACGCCAACAGCCATTTTGACACCACCAGTTACCAGACCACGCACATGAACGGCGGTGCGGTAATGGGCGAAGATCCGAAGACCAGCGCGGTAAACCGCTATCTGCAAAGCTGGGACGTGCACAACGTGTTTTCCATCGGCGCGTCGGCCTTCCCGCAAGGGCTGGGTTACAACCCGACCGGCACCGTGGCCGCGTTGGCTTACTGGTCTGCCCGCGCGATTCGCGAGCAGTATCTGAAAAACCCAGGCCCTCTGGTGCAGGCATAAGGACGGCGATCGATGAAAGCATTTGTTCCCGCGCTGATTCTCAGTGCATTGAGTTTTTCCGTTTGGGCGCAGGACGCCACGGTCAGCAGCGAGTTGATCAAACGCGGCGAGTACCTCGCGCGCGCCGGTGACTGCGTGGCCTGCCACACCAACGGTAAAAGCGGTAAAGAGTTTGCCGGTGGTTTGGCGATGGAAACGCCGATCGGCACCATTTACTCCACCAATATCTCGCCGGATAAAAAGACCGGTATCGGTGATTACAGCTTTGAAGACTTCGATAACGCGGTGCGCAAGGGCGTAGCCAAAAACGGCAGCACTCTGTACCCGGCGATGCCTTATCCGTCGTTCGCGCTGGTGAAAGAGGACGACATGCGCGCCATGTACGCCTATTTCATGCACGGCGTGCAGCCGGTGGAGCAGGCTAATAAGGATTCCGATATCCCTTGGCCGCTGTCCATGCGCTGGCCGTTGAGTATTTGGCGCGGTATGTTTGCGCCGACGCCGGCGGATTTTGTCGCTGACGCCAAAGCCGATCCGGTGGTCGAACGCGGTCGTTATCTGGTGGAAGGGTTGGGGCACTGCGGCGCCTGCCACACGCCGCGCAGTATCACCATGCAGGAAAAATCGCTGAGCAATAACGACGGCGACAACTATCTGTCCGGCAGCAACGCGCCGATCGACGGTTGGGTAGCCTCGAGCCTGCGCGGAGACACTAAGGACGGATTGGGGACCTGGAGCGAAGCCGAACTGACCGAGTTCCTGAAAACCGGTCGCAACGACAAATCCATCGTGTTCGGCGGCATGAGCGACGTGGTTGAACACAGCCTGCAGTATCTCAGCGATGAAGACTTGACGGCGATCTCGCGCTACCTGAAAACGCTGCCGCCAAAAGATGGCAAGCAGCAGGCGGCTCCGGTCGAGGATAGCGTTGCCAAGGATCTGTGGCGCGGTAACGACAGCAAGCCAGGCGCGGCGTTGTACGTCGATAACTGCGCGGCCTGTCACCGTACCGACGGTGTGGGTTACAAACGCGCCTTCCCGGCACTGAAGGGCAACCCGGTGGTGCAAACCGACGATGCGACCTCGCTGATCCACATCGTACTGACCGGCAATACCACGCCGGCGGTGAAAGGGGCGGTGTCCAACCTCACCATGCCGCCGTTCGGCTGGCGCCTGAATGACCAGCAGGTGGCGGATGTGGTTAACTTTATCCGTTCCAGTTGGGGTAACAGCGCCAAGCCAATCGATGCCTCGGACGTGGCCGACGTGCGTAAAGACCGCACGATGATCCGCAATGAGAAAGAGATGGGTAGCGCCGAAGTGCCGGATCATCCGGACGCCAACAAGTAAACCGCCAGGGGCCTCCAGAGGCCCCTGTTTTTTGCCTCTCGCCATCCATTCCCGCATTGAAAATCGCTCATGAAGCGCGCAGTTAGCCGCCAAGAGATAGACCCGAGCAGCGTTTTTAATTATCCTTTGCCATCCTTTTATCAAGCACAAGAATGAAATACTGCATTAATCCCTTGATTAATGTTAAAAAATTCGCGGAGAAGGATATCCCATTGAGCGCAATCGTTGTCGCTGAAGAGTAAGGTGAGCTTTCCTATGAGTACGATTTCTCCCGATTCAGGTACGCAGGCTGCTACCCAAGCGGCCAAATGGAACAAAACCGATACGGTGTGGATGTTTGGCCTCTATGCCACCGCTGTCGGCGCAGGTACGCTGTTCCTGCCGATCAATGCCGGTTTGAACGGCCCTTTGGTGCTGTTGTTGATGGCACTGTTTGCTTTTCCTCTGACCTATTTACCGCATCGCGCACTGAGCCGCTTTGTGCTTTCCGGTTCCAGCCGCGACGGCAATATTCATGATGTGGTGGTCGAACACTTTGGCGTGCTGGCGGGTAAAATCATCATGGTGTTGTACCTGATGGCGTTTTTCCCGATCGTGCTGGTGTACAGCATTTCGATTACCAACGCCCTGGACAGCTTCTTGATCCATCAGTTTCACCTGACGCCGCTGCCGCGTATCTGGTTGAGCCTGGCGGTGGTGGTGGTGCTGAATCTGGTGCTGTTGCGCGGTAAAGACGCGATTGTCGCGGCGATGGGCATGCTGGTGTTCCCGTTACTGGTGTTCCTGATGGGCATTTCGTTGTACCTGATGCCGACCTGGCAGACGGCGAACTTTGTCAGCGGCCTGGCCAACACCCAGTTCAGCAGCCCGGATTTGTGGCATTCGTTGTGGCTGGCGGTACCTGTGATGGTGTTTTCCTTCAGCCATGCGCCGATTATTTCGTCCTTCGCTTCTACCCAAAAAAGCCTGTATGGCGACAAGGCCGAACGCCGCTGCGCACGCATCATGCGTTATAGCTACGTGCTGATCTGCGTCACCGTGCTGTTCTTTGTTTTCAGTTGCGTGCTGAGCTTGTCTCATGCGGACATGCAGCAGGCGAAGGATCAGAACATCACCGTGCTGACCACGCTGGCGAACAAATTCTCCAACCCGTTGATTGCCTATCTTGGCCCGGTGATGGCGATACTGGCGATGTCCAAGTCCTACCTCGGCACTTCGCTTGGCGTTACCGAAGGGGCGACCAGCCTGATTGACGGTTTGACGCGAGCGGTCGGTAAGCCGTTAAGTTCGCGCATCACGCATCGCCTCTCCGCCGTGCTGCTGTTCCTGCTCACCTGGGCGGCCACGGTCTGGAATCCTAGCGCGTTGCATATTATCGAAACCATTAGCGGCCCGTTGATTGCGGTAATCCTGTTTATTTTGCCGATGTACGCGGTGCGTGCGGTGCCCGCGATGCACCGCTACCGTGCGCCGAGCAACGTCTTCGTGCTGGTGATGGGCCTGATTGCGCTTTCTGCGCTGATTTACGGCCTGGTTTAACCTCTGTGGCGCGCCGAAACCGGCGCGCCACGCTTCCTTCTGATTCACATCCATTTTCAATTAAACCGTCATCTGCTTAGCGTTGTCTTTGATAATAGAAGCCATTCTCATTATTATTTACCGAGAATTTTTCTACGCTAAGGAGCTTTACGTGCATCGTCGAATCACCCTGCTGGCATTGGCCTGCGCCTGCGTTTTATCTGCTCAGGCGATGGCGACCACCTATCCGTTGACCCTGACCGACACTTCCGGCGCAAACGTGACGATTAAACAAGAGCCGAAACGCGTTGTGGTGCAGGACGGGCGCGATATTTTGACGCTGGCTTTGCTTGATCGCGCCGATCCCTTCACCCGGCTGGTGGCGTGGAACAACCTGCTGAAGAAAAGCGACGGTGAAACCTGGAAAATCCTGCAGAGCAAATGGCCTGAGGCGAAGAACATTATCGATATGGGCTTCAGCGACAAGGGCGAGATCAATCTGGAAAGCGTGATAGCGAAACACCCCGATCTGATGGTGGCGCAGTTGCGTTCCAAACCGTCGTTGAGCCAGACCGGCGTACTGGACAAGCTGAAAGCGTTGAACATTCCGGTGCTGTTTATTGACACCATGCTGAAGCCGGTGGAAAACACCCCGAAAAGTATCCAACTGTTGGGGGAGACCCTGAACCGCGAGAGCGAAGCGAAGCAATACACCGATTTCTACCAGCAGCATTATCAGAGCATCCTCGATAAAACCAAAACGGTGGAGCCAAAGCCGCTGGTGTTTATCGAAGCGAAAGCCGGTTTGAACGGGCTTGAATCTTGCTGCTTCACGCATTCGCACGTCGGCTGGGGGGCGATGGTCGAGGCCGTGGGCGCCCGCAACCTGGGTTCCGAACTGCTGCCCGGTGCCACCGGCGACGTCTCGCTTGAAAAAGTGATCAGCATGAAGCCGGATGCTTATATCGTTTCAGGCTCCCAGTGGGCCAGCAAAACCAATGCCGCGGTGCCCTTTGGCTATGGCGTTACCCAGCAGCAGGTTGACGAGGCTTTCAACCGCATGAAACAGCGTCCGGGTTTCGCCCAACTCTCGGCGGTGAAAGAGGGCCGTTTCTACGGCATTTACCACAACTTCTATAATCACCCGTACAACATCGTTGGGTTGGAGTATCTGGCGAAGTTTATCTACCCGAATCAGTTCACAGAGTTGGATCCGGCGAAAACCTACAGCGAGATCCTCAGCCGCTTTACCGAAGTGCCGGAAGGAAAGGGGATTCTGGGTGCTCAGGCACCGGTAGGGAAGTAAACATAGCGGGCGCGTTTCACCGATTCGCGCCCGTTTTATCAGGCCGCAGGCGTGTAGGTGGAGATAATCTCCAGCACGCCGTTGATAATGAACTGCACGCCCATACACACCAACAAGAACCCCATCAGGCGTGAGATCGCCTCAATCCCGCTCTTGCCCACCAAACGCATAATGGCACCGGAGCTTCTCAGGCAACCCCAGAGTATTACCGCCACCGACAGGAAAATTGCCACCGGCGCCACCAACAGCACCCAGTGCTCAAATCCCAGTACATTAGCTTTAATGCTTGATCCCGAACTGATGATCATGGCAATCGTCCCCGGGCCGGCGGTGCTAGGCATGGCCAGTGGCACAAAGGCGATGTTGGCCGAGGTTCTCTTGCGCAACTCGTTTGACTTGGTTTCCACCTCCGGCGCATCTTCTGCACTTTGCTGCGGAAAAAGCATGCGAAAACCGATAAACGCCACAATCAGCCCGCCGGCGATGCGCAGGCCGGGAATGGAGATGCCGAAGGTGTTCATGACCAACTGACCGGCGTAGAACGCTACCGTCATGATGAGGAACACGTAGATCGACGCCATCAGCGACTGCTGATTGCGCTCTTCACGTGTCATATTGCCCGACAGGCCAAGCAACAACGCCACGGTGGTAAGCGGGTTGGCAAGCGGCAGTAGCAGCACCAGACCCAATCCGATGGCCTGGAATAACTGCATGATACTCGACATAAAGCAGACCCCTGTTTTCAGTTAACGCCGTAATACGGCGCAAAATAGTAGAGTAGCCTGCCGGGAGATCACGGGCAATGGCGAGAGGGGGATATCATGTGAAAATACACCATGTTGGCAGTGTAGGGGCCCCCGATCAGCCCCGCGTATCGGGTGGCGTCAATTCAGGTGCCGCGTCGGCGGAGGCGTCGTCGTCGTTCACACAGTCGTTGGCAATGTCCGGGGTATCTTCGCACTCCATCGGCGGTTCGTTGACCGCAATGGCTCGTGGGTGGCGATCGGTGCCGAGGTGAAGCAGAGTGAAACTCGCCACCAGCACCACGCAGACGCCGACGAGTAACTTAAATAACCGGTTCATGATGCGGGGGAATGTCTCAATTCAGCCGTTAGTGGCAACAGGATAGCGGTAGCGGACAAGGTTCGCTACAGCTGATTTGTGCAATGTTATTACTTGCTCATTGCGGATGAACCGCTCACCAAGATTTTAAAATACGCCGGCCGGTAAGTGAGGGCGAGCCTGACAAACTCTCCGGTAGATGGCGCGCTAATCATAGTGTTACACTGCCCGTTCCGTTATGGCGTCGCACCATGGCACACCGTAAATTGTGTGCTTATGAGGGTACATATTTGGCAGAGTGAAGCTGAATAGCGTTCATAACAACATGTAGTTAAACGATATTGTATTTCTTCATGTGATCTGTCGTGTGGGTCACCACTGTAGATAAGGAATCATTAATGCCTGTTATTACTCTTCCTGACGGAAGTCAGCGTCATTTCGACCGCGCCGTTTCCCCCCTGGATGTTGCCCTTGATATCGGCCCTGGTTTGGCCAAAGCCTGTATTGCCGGCCGTGTAAACGGTGAACTGGTGGATGCCGGCGATCTGATCGAATCCGATGCGCAACTGGCGATTATCACCATCAAGGACGCCGAAGGCCTGGAAATCATGCGCCACTCCTGCGCGCACCTGTTGGGCCATGCTATCAAGCAGCTGTGGCCGGACACCAAAATGGCCATCGGCCCGGTGATCGACAACGGTTTCTACTATGACGTTGATATTGACCGCACCCTGACGCAGGAAGACCTGGATCTGCTGGAAAAGCGGATGCATGAGTTGGCCGATAAAGATTATGACGTCATCAAGAAAAAGGTCAGCTGGCAAGAAGCCCGCGACACCTTTGCCGCGCGTGGTGAAAACTACAAAGTGGCGATTCTGGATGAGAACATCAGCCATGACGACCGTCCTGGCCTGTATCACCATGAAGAATATGTCGACATGTGCCGCGGTCCGCACGTGCCGAACATGCGTTTCTGCCATCACTTCAAACTGCAGAAAACCTCGGGCGCCTACTGGCGTGGCGACAGCAAGAACAAAATGCTGCAGCGTATCTACGGCACTGCCTGGGCAGACAAGAAACAGCTGAATGCCTACCTGCAGCGTCTGGAAGAAGCCGCCAAGCGTGACCACCGCAAGATCGGCAAGCAACTCGACCTGTATCATATGCAGGAAGAAGCGCCGGGTATGGTGTTCTGGCACAACGACGGCTGGACGATTTTCCGCGAGCTGGAAGCCTTTGTGCGCATGAAGCTCAAAGAGTACCAGTATCAGGAAGTGAAAGGGCCATTTATGATGGACCGTGTGCTGTGGGAAAAAACCGGCCACTGGGAAAACTATAAAGACGCCATGTTCACGACTTCGTCGGAAAACCGCGAGTACTGCATCAAGCCGATGAACTGCCCGGGACACGTGCAGATCTTCAACCAGGGCCTGAAGTCTTACCGTGATTTGCCACTGCGCATGGGCGAGTTCGGCAGTTGCCACCGCAACGAGCCTTCGGGTTCTCTGCATGGCCTGATGCGCGTGCGTGGTTTCACTCAGGATGACGCCCATATCTTCTGTACCGAAGAGCAGGTGCGCGCCGAAGTGAACGAATGCATCAGAATGGTCTATGATGTTTACGGCACCTTTGGCTTCGAAAAGATCGCAGTTAAACTCTCCACCCGCCCTGAGAAGCGCATCGGCACTGACGATATGTGGACTCGTGCGGAAGAGGATCTGGCTGCGGCGCTGACCGAAAACGGGATTCCGTTTGAATATCAGCCGGGTGAGGGCGCCTTCTACGGACCAAAAATTGAATTTACTCTGCATGATTGTTTGGATCGTGCATGGCAATGTGGTACCGTGCAGCTCGATTTCTTCTTACCGGGCCGTTTAGGCGCGTCGTATGTTGGCGAAAACAACGATCGCGTGGTACCGGTAATGATTCACCGTGCTATTTTGGGCTCCATGGAGCGTTTCATCGGTATCCTTACCGAAGAGTACGCAGGGTTTTACCCAACCTGGATTGCTCCGGTGCAGGTGGTGGTGATGAATATCACCGATAGCCAGTCTGATTATGTCCAGCAATTGACCAAAAAACTGCAAGAGGCAGGGATTCGTGTTAAAGCGGACTTGAGAAATGAGAAGATTGGCTTTAAAATTCGCGAACATACTTTACGTCGGGTTCCTTACATGTTGGTGTGCGGTGATAAAGAGGTCGAATCAGGCAAAGTTGCCGTTCGTACCCGCCGTGGCAAAGACCTGGGAAGCCTCGACGTAAACGAAGTCGTAGACAAGCTGCTGAAAGAGATTCGCAGCCGTAGTCTTCATCAACTGGAGGAATAAAGTATTAAAGGCGGAAAACGAGTTCAACCGGCGCGTCCTAATCGCATTAACAGAGAAATTCGCGCGCAAGAAGTTCGCCTAACCGGCGTCGATGGCGAGCAGATTGGTATTGTCAGTCTGAATGAAGCTCTTGAAAAAGCTGAGGAAGCGGGCGTTGATTTAGTAGAAATCAGCCCAAATGCCGAACCGCCAGTTTGCCGAATCATGGATTACGGCAAATTCCTCTACGAGAAGAGCAAGTCGACCAAAGAACAGAAGAAGAAGCAAAAAGTCATTCAGGTCAAGGAAATCAAATTCCGTCCTGGTACCGATGATGGCGACTATCAGGTCAAACTACGCAACCTGATTCGCTTTCTGGAAGATGGCGATAAAGCCAAAATCACCCTGCGTTTCCGCGGACGTGAGATGGCGCACCAACAGATCGGTATGGAAGTGCTTAATCGCGTCCGTAAAGACCTGTGTGAAGATTCTGATTTGGCCATTGTCGAATCCTTCCCTACGAGGATCGAAGGCCGTCAGATGATCATGGTGCTCGCACCGAAAAAGAGACAGTAAAGGCTTCCAAGTAATCGAACCCGCGCAGCGCTTGCGTTGTGTGGGTTTTATTCGCCTTACTGATCGTTGTTTAACAATGCGAAGTGGATTTAATTAAAATGCCAAAGATTAAAACTGTACGTGGTGCAGCCAAACGCTTCAAAAAAACCGGCAGCGGTGGTTTTAAGCGCAAGCATGCTAACCTGCGTCATATTCTGACCAAAAAAGCAACCAAGCGTAAACGTCACCTGCGTCCGAAAGGCATGGTGTCTAAAAACGATATGGTCCTGGTTGTTGCGTGCCTTCCGTACGCATAAGCCATTTTTTTTGAATCCAGAATAAGACTTTAGGAGAGAGCATATGGCTCGCGTAAAACGTGGTGTAATTGCACGCGCACGTCACAAGAAAATTTTAAAACAAGCGAAAGGTTACTACGGTGCCCGTTCGCGCGTTTATCGTGTTGCCTTCCAGGCAGTAATCAAAGCAGGTCAGTATGCTTACCGTGACCGTCGTCAACGTAAGCGTCAGTTCCGTCAGCTGTGGATTGCACGTATCAACGCAGCAGCTCGTGTGAACGGCCTGTCTTACAGCAAATTCATTAACGGCCTGAAAAAAGCCTCTATTGAAATTGACCGTAAGATCCTGGCTGACATCGCAGTCTTCGACAAAGTGGCCTTCGGCGCACTGGTTGAGAAAGCGAAAGCAGCACTGGCGTAAGTCAGTAAAAGAGGGAGCTTGCTCCCTCTTTTATCTTTGTTTTTCAGTACGAATATTGACTTTTATTGACCGCCGCTATATCACTGGTGGGCAATCAATCGACAAGGTTAAGCAATCATGCACGTTGTTATTTTTCGTTTCTTTTTTTACTTTAGCGCCTGATCTCAGGAGGCTTTGCGCGTAAGAAAAGAAACGAAAAGTAGCGCCTAAGCCTCCCCTGTGGAGGCTTTTTTGTTTTTGGCCATACCCTTTGTCTTTCAAACTACAGCGGCGTTGGCCGCGTGTGTTCACCCCAGTCACTTAGTTATCTAAGCTCCCGGGGATTCACCCACTTGCCGCCTGGCTGTAGCTTGAAATCCTGTGGGTATGACATAGGCCAGATAACATACAATTATCAGTCATTACTTAGGGCCATACCGGCCAGAGGAAGAGGAAAGCAATGCCACATCTCGCAGAGCTGGTTGCCAATGCTAAAGCAGCCGTAGAAGATGCCCAGGATGTTGCCGCGTTGGATTTGGTACGCGTCGAATATTTAGGCAAGAAAGGCCATTTTACCTTGCAGATGCAATCGCTGCGTGACGTGCCGGCGGAAGAACGCCCGGCGGCCGGGGCGGTGATCAACCAGGCAAAACAGGCGGTGCAGGATGCGCTGAACGCGCGTAAAAACACGCTGGAATCCGCTGCGCTGAACGAGCGTCTGGCTGCAGAGACTATTGATGTTTCCCTGCCAGGCCGTCGTATGGAAAACGGCGGGCTGCATCCAGTGACCCGCACCATCGATCGTATCGAAGCCTTCTTTGGCGAACTGGGCTTTTCAGTCGAGACCGGGCCGGAAATTGAAGACGATTATCATAACTTCGACGCGCTGAACATTCCGGGGCACCACCCGGCGCGCGCCGATCACGACACCTTCTGGTTCGATGCCACGCGCCTGCTGCGCACTCAGACTTCCGGCGTGCAGATCCGTACCATGAAGAACCAGCAGCCGCCAATTCGCATTATTGCGCCAGGTCGCGTTTACCGTAACGATTACGACCAAACGCACACCCCGATGTTCCATCAGATGGAAGGCCTGATTGTCGACAAAGACATCAGCTTCACCAACCTGAAGGGCACGCTGCATGATTTCCTGAATAACTTCTTTGAAGAGGATTTGCAGGTTCGTTTCCGTCCGTCGTACTTCCCGTTTACCGAACCGTCCGCTGAAGTGGACGTCATGGGCAAAAACGGCAAATGGCTGGAAGTTCTGGGCTGCGGCATGGTGCATCCGAACGTTCTGCGCAACGTGGGCATCGACCCGGAAATCTATTCCGGCTTTGCTTTCGGCATGGGCATGGAGCGTCTGACGATGTTGCGTTATGGCGTCACCGACCTGCGCGCGTTCTTCGAAAACGATCTGCGTTTCCTCAAACAGTTTAAGTAAGGCGGGAATATCACATGAAATTCAGTGAACTCTGGTTGCGCGAGTGGGTAAACCCGGCCATCAGCAGCGAAGCATTATCCGATCAAATCACCATGGCCGGCCTGGAAGTGGACGGCGTGGAGCCGATAGCCGGCGTCTTCAACGGCGTGGTGGTTGGCCACGTGGTGGAATGCGGTCAGCATCCCAATGCGGACAAACTGCGGGTGACCAAGGTTAACGTGGGCGGCGACCGCCTGTTGGATATCGTCTGCGGCGCGCCGAACTGCCGGACTGGCCTGAAGGTGGCCGTTGCCACCGTGGGCGCAGTGCTGCCGGGCGATTTCAAAATCAAAGCCGCCAAATTACGCGGCGAGCCTTCTGAAGGCATGCTCTGCTCGTTCTCCGAATTGGGCATTTCCGACGATCACGACGGTATTATCGAGCTGCCGGAAGATGCGCCGATTGGCACCGACATCCGTGAATACCTGAAGCTGAACGACAACACGATCGAAATCAGCGTGACGCCTAACCGCGCCGACTGTCTGGGCATCATCGGCATAGCGCGTGATGTTGGCGTGCTGAATCAGGTGGTGCTCACCGAACCGGACATGAGCCCGGTTGCCGCCACGATCAATGATACGTTGCCGATCCGCGTTGACGCACCGCAGGCGTGCCCGCGTTACCTCGGTCGCGTAGTCAAAGGCATCAACGTCAAGGCCGCCAGCCCGTTGTGGATGCGTGAGAAACTGCGTCGTTGCGGTATCCGTTCCATTGACGCGGTGGTTGACGTTACCAACTACGTGCTGCTGGAACTGGGTCAGCCAATGCACGCCTTCGACCTGAGCCGCATTGAAGGCGGTATCGTGGTGCGTATGGCCGAAGAAGGGGAAACCCTGACTCTGCTGGACGGCAACGAAGCCAAACTGAATGCAGATACCCTGGTGATTGCCGATCACCAAAAAGCGCTGGCGATGGGCGGCATCTTTGGTGGCGAACATTCAGGGGTGAATGACGAGACCCAGGACGTGCTGCTGGAGTGCGCCTTCTTTAGCCCGCTGTCGATTACCGGCCGCGCGCGTCGTCAGGGCCTGCACACCGACGCGTCACATCGTTATGAGCGTGGCGTTGACCCTGCGCTGCAGTACAAGGCGATGGAGCGCGCTACCCGCCTGCTGATTGATATCTGCGGCGGCCAGGCGGGCCCGGTTATTGATGTTACCACCGAAAGCGAACTGCCGAAGCGCGCCACTATTACGTTGCGCCGTGAAAAGCTGGATCGTTTGATTGGTCATGTGGTACCAAGCGAGCAGGTGAGCGATATTCTGCGTCGTCTGGGTTGTCAGGTGACCGAGCAGGGCGATAACTGGCTGGCGGTGGCGCCGAGCTGGCGTTTCGATATGGAAATCGAAGAAGACCTGGTTGAAGAAGTCGCGCGCGTTTATGGCTACAACAATATTCCTGACGTGCCGGTACGTGCCGATCTGGTCATGACCAAGCACCGCGAAGCCGATCTGACGCTGAAACGCGTGAAAACTCTGCTGGTCGATCACGGTTTTCAGGAAGCGATCACCTACAGCTTCGTTGATCCTAAAGTGCAGGCCTTGCTGCACCCGGGCGAAGAGGCGTTGATCCTGCCAAGCCCAATCTCGGTAGAGATGTCGGCGATGCGTCTGTCATTGTGGACCGGCCTGCTGTCTGCGGTGGTGTATAACCAGAATCGCCAGCAAAGCCGCCTGCGCCTGTTTGAAAGCGGGTTGCGCTTTGTGCCTGATACTGCGGCAAATCTGGGCATCCGTCAGGATGTCATGCTGGCAGGGGTGATTGCGGGCCATACGCATGAAGAACACTGGGATCTGGCGCGTAAGCCGGTCGACTTCTATGATTTAAAAGGCGATCTGGAGTCGGTACTCGAGCTGACCGGTAAATTATCCGAAATTCAGTTCAAAGCCGAGGCCAATCCGGCATTGCATCCTGGGCAAAGCGCGGCGATTTATTTACAGGGTGAACGCGTAGGTTTCATCGGTGTGGTGCATCCGGAACTTGAACGTAAACTGGATCTTAACGGCCGTACAGTGGTGTTCGAACTGGAGTGGAACAAGGTCGCAAGCCGCGCCGTGCCTCAGGCGCGGGAGATTTCTCGCTTCCCGGCAAACCGCCGCGATATCGCCGTTGTGGTGGCTGAAAATGTCGCCGCAGAAGATATTTTGGCAGAGTGTAAGAAAGTTGGCGCAAATCAGGTAGTTGGCGTAAACTTGTTTGATGTGTACCGTGGCAAGGGCGTAGCGGAGGGTGATAAGAGCCTGGCTATCAGTCTGGTATTGCAGGATACCGCTCGTACACTGGAAGAAGAGGAGATAGCCGCTACCGTTGCAAGATGTGTAGAGGCTCTAAAACAGCGATTCCAAGCATCCTTGAGGGATTGAACCTATGGCGCTTACTAAAGCTGAAATGTCAGAACACCTGTTTGAAAAGCTTGGGCTTAGCAAACGGGATGCCAAAGACCTGGTAGAACTGTTTTTCGAAGAGGTGCGTCGTGCTCTCGAGAACGGTGAGCAGGTTAAACTGTCAGGTTTTGGCAATTTTGATTTGCGTGACAAGAACCAACGTCCTGGGCGTAACCCGAAGACCGGCGAGGACATTCCGATTACGGCGCGCCGCGTGGTCACTTTCCGTCCGGGACAAAAGCTGAAAAGTCGGGTAGAGAACGCCAGCCCGAAAGAGTAAGTCGCATGAAACCAAAAAGGCCGCTTTGCGGCCTTTTTCTTTTTCCGAGTTAAATTAGGTTTATTCTTAACTTATACCGCCACGAGATTTTTCAGGTGGTGATATTAATCCCTCTCGTTCAAGCTAAAATAATATTATCGTTGCGGATTATTCTTATGGCTATTTGTTATTAATTGTTTTTTGAATAAAAAAAGGGGCCGAGACCCCTGACGGTTAATAATGATTATAGTAGTGACCCGGCCCGCCGCCACGGTGCCCGCCGCCGTGCGGGCCGAAGCAGCAGGCGCTGAGCGCTGAAGCCAGTACGGCAACGGTCAATAGCATTCCAATGCGCTTAATCATAATAATGTCTCTCCGGTGGTTGTTGGTTTAATTATAAATAGCCTGGTGGCGATACGTACGTCAGTTATTCGTTAAAGGTTGTCAGCAATTATATTAATTAAACGGCAGGGCCGGAGTGTATGGATTTCGTAAGAGAGATGAAAACGATCTGAAAATAGGCATTGGTGAGATAGGCGCTAAATAAATGCGCTGATATAACCACTCAAGCGAGAAAATAAAGTGAGAACATAAAATGAAAAAGTTCCTGTTGCTGGTTTGTTTACCGTTGCTGCTGCCGGTGGCTGCGCAGGCGGATGTCTCTATTGATATCAACGTGCCGGGCGTTTCGGTACATCTGGGCGATCAGGACCGCCGGGGCTATTATTGGGATGGTTACGACTGGCGTCCGCCGCAGTGGTGGCACGCTCATCAGGGCCGCGGTATGGGCGAGCGGAATAACCATGGCATGTACTGGGATGGAGGCCGCTGGCAACCGAAGCCACCGCGTGGTTATGAGCACCGTGGCCCGGATCGCGACGGCAATCCGTTCCGTGGCGAACGCGATAATCATGATAACGGCAACCGTCATGACAATGGCGGCCGTGACAATGGTCGTGGTAACGATCAGGGCCGCGGCAATGATAATAGCCGCGGTCACGGCAATGGCGAACCCTATCCGCCGAACGGCAATGGCCCACGCCCTTAATTAATTTTACAGCGGCTGCTTTTGCCATCACCTGTGGGTGACGGGCAGATGCAGCCGCGGTTTTCCTGTCATAGTGCTTATGCAATGCTTCCCCTTCTGGCGCTAACCCCCTAATATTTGACCCAGACGTCAATTATTCGGCCGTAAATACGGCCTGCAGGGAATCGCCGCGCCAATGCTGACCAGCCAAACCTTTTCTTTATTGCTCCAAAACCAACGCACTCGCGACAAGCGCCATCTGTGGTTGTTGATGCTGGGCGTTGCGGTGGCTTTTGTTTTCAGCCTCAGTGCCGGTGACATTTGGCTCTGGCCCTCACAGTGGCTTAGCGAGCCCGCGCAGCTGTTCGTCTGGCAGTTGCGGCTACCGCGTGCGCTGGCGGTGATGCTGGTAGGCGCCAGCCTGGCGGTGGCTGGGGCGGTTATGCAGGCGTTGTTCGAAAACCCCTTGGCCGAGCCGGGCCTGTTGGGTGTCGCGAACGGCGCCGGCGTGGCGCTGGTGCTGACGGTGTTGCTGGGCAACGGTTTGCTGCCGGTGGCGCTGATGAGTCTGAGCGCCATCGTCGGCGCGTTAATCATGACTTTTCTGCTGCTCAGTTTTGCCCGCCGCCGGCGGTTAACCAATGCGCGCTTGCTGTTGGTGGGGGTTGCGCTGGGCATCGTTTGCAGCGCGGTGATGACCTGGGCGGTGTACTTCAGTTCCAGCCTGGATCTGCGCCAACTGATGTATTGGATGATGGGCGGGTTTGGCGGTGTTGACTGGCGGCAAAAGTGGTTGGTGCTGGCCCTGTTGCCGGTGCTGCTTTGGTTGTGTTGCCAAGGCAAGGCGCTGAACTTTATGGCCCTGGGGGAGATTCAGGCGCGTCAGCTCGGGCTCTCTTTGCATCTGTGGCGCAACCTACTGGTGTTGGCGATTGGCTGGTTGGTGGGCGTCAGTGTGGCGCTGGCCGGGGTGATTGGTTTTGTCGGGTTGGTGATCCCGCATATGCTGCGCCTCAGCGGCCTGACCAACCAGCGTTACCTGCTGCCCGGATGCGCGCTGGCCGGTGGCGGCGTGTTGCTGGCGGCTGATGTGGTGGCGCGTATCACCCTGTTGTCGGCAGAATTGCCCATTGGGGTGGTGACGGCCACCCTCGGAGCACCGCTATTTATCTGGTTACTGACCCGGGTAAAAAGCGTAAGGTAGTTTCTTCTGTTCACCTGCAAACAAAACAAGAGGATAAAGCTATGTCTCAACCTATCTATGACATTCCGGTAAACACTATCGAAAATCAATCCACCACCCTGGGCGAATATGAAGGCAAAGCGCTGTTGGTGGTTAACGTGGCGTCGGAATGCGGTTTGACCAAGCAATATGAAGGGCTGGAAGCGTTATACGAAACCTATCGCGCACAGGGGTTTGAGGTGTTGGGCTTCCCGTCCAATGAGTTCCTGGGGCAAGAACCTGGCAGCAATGAAGAGATCCTGGCATTTTGCCGCGGGACCTTCGGCGTACAGTTCCCGATGTTCGCCAAAATTGAAGTGAACAGCGACGACCGCCATCCGTTGTATCAGGCGCTGATTGCCGCAAAACCGCAGGCGGTCGCGCCAGAGGGCAGCGAGTTCCTGGCGCGTATGAGCAGCAAAGGCCGTGCGCCGAAGCAAACCGGCGATATCCTGTGGAACTTTGAAAAGTTCCTGATTGGGCGCGATGGTCAAGTGATCGAGCGTTTCTCGCCGGACACGACGCCGGAAGATCCGGCGCTGGTAGCCGCTGTCAAACAGGCGTTGGCCGGATAACAAGGAGCGGTAATCCATCATGCTGCAGCTCAGTCAGGTTGGGGTAGAAGGGCGTTTGGCCCCGTTTTCAGCGCAGGTTGATGTTGGGTTGCAGTATCACCTCATCGGCCCGAACGGCGCCGGTAAAAGCACGCTGCTGGCTCGGCTGGCGGGTATGCTGCCCGGTTCAGGGGAACTCTTGCTGGCGGGCCAACCGCTGGCCGGCTATCAGGGAAGTGAACTGGCGCTGCGCCGCGCTTACTTAAGCCAGCAGCAGCCGCCTGTAGCGTTGATGCCCGTGTTCCAATACCTGGCGTTACACCAACCGGCGGGCGCCGCTGACGCTGCGGTGGAGAGCACCATTCTCTATCTTTGCCAACGTTTAAAGCTGATGGATAAGTTGCCACGTATGCTGACTCAGCTTTCCGGCGGTGAATGGCAACGGGTGCGTCTGGCGGCGGTGTTGCTTCAGGTGTGGCCGACGGTTAACCCCTACAGCCAACTGTTGCTGCTGGACGAACCGACCAATAGTCTGGACGTGGCGCAGAAGGTGGCACTGGATCGCCTGCTGCGCGAGTTTTGCCAGAGCGGCCGTAGCGCTTTGGTTTGCGCGCACGATCTCAACCATACTTTGCAGCAGGCCGATCGGGTTTGGCTGTTGCACGCTGGCCGACTGGTCGCGCAGGGCGTTACGCGAGAAGTGATGGAGCCGGTATTGCTTTCACAGATTTATGACGTCGATTTTCATCTGCAGGCGGTTGGCGATCAGCGCTGGATCATGACCAAGACGGCGTAGCGCGAAAATCGGCTTAAACGTAAATTAAACGGACCCGATATAAATAGACGGCTAACCTTAAGCCGTTATTTCTTTTTCTCTTTTAAATTAACTCTCCCACCTTGAAAACCGTCGCTGACGTGCTACGCTGATTTAGTTCAAATAAAATAAGTAAGTAATTATTTATAAATATAATTATTTGATTTTAATGAATTATTTATGCCTTGATGATAAGTCCCTTAAACCTGATAGCCAACTGATAATTAATCTTACCTTAAGGTTTAGTTAAGCTTGGGGCCGTACATTGGCAGCTAATCCACCAAGAACGATTCTCTCTGACGTTTAATATTCGTTAAATGAAAGAGATCTACAGTGTCATTAAAGAAATTTGATGAGTTTGGGGTTAGCTATGGATGAATTTTTACCTTTTTCTCGCCCGGCCATTGGCGATGAAGAGATCGCAGCGGTAGGAAAGGTATTGCGCTCCGGCTGGATCACCACCGGGCCGCAGAATCAGCAATTGGAAAACGAATTCTGCTCCACCTTCGGATGTAAACACGCCATAGCCGTTTGTTCCGCCACTGCGGGCATGCACATCACCCTGATGGCGCTGGGCATTGGCCCGGGCGATGAGGTTATCACGCCCTCGCAAACCTGGGTTTCCACCCTCAATATGATTGAATTACTTGGCGCGACGCCGGTGATGATTGATGTTGATCGCGATACGCTGATGGTCAGTGCCGCCGATGTCGAAGCGGCCATTACGGTTAAAACCAAAGCCATTGTCCCGGTGCATTACGCCGGTGCGCCGTTGCAGATGGACGCTTTGCGCGATGTGGCAACGCGCCACAACCTCCCCCTGATCGAAGATGCTGCCCATGCAGTGGGTACCCGTTACAACGGCGAGTGGGTCGGCGCACGCGGCACGGCAATTTTTTCCTTCCATGCGATTAAAAACCTGACCTGTGCCGAGGGTGGCCTGATTGCCACCGACGACGATGCGCTGGCCGATCGCGTACGTTGCCTGAAGTTCCACGGACTGGCGGTTGACGCCTTCGATCGCCAACAACTGGGGCGCAAGCCGCAGGCAGAGGTGGTGGAACCGGGCTACAAATACAACCTTTCGGATATTCACGCGGCCATAGCTGTCGTGCAGTTAGCTCGTCTGCCGCAGTTGAACGCCCGTCGCAAAGCGCTGGCCCAGCGTTATTTGGCCGCGCTGGAAGGTTCGCCTTTCCAGCCGCTGGGGCAGCCTGATTACCCGCATGATCACGCCTGGCATCTGTTTATGGTGCGTGTTGATGCCGAACGTTGCGGTATCGATCGCGACCAACTGATGGAGCGCCTGAAAGCGTTGGGCATCGGCACCGGCCTGCATTTCCGCGCTGCCCATACCCAGAAGTTTTACCGCGAACGTTATCCGCAGCTGTCGTTGCCGAACACCGAATGGAACTCGGCGCGTCTGTGCACCTTACCGTTATTCCCTGATATGACCGACGGCGATGTTGATCGCGTGGTCAACGCCTTATCTTCTGTTGTGGAGTCGTTACGTGTCTCGCGTTGAACCGATAAAAAAAGTTTCTGTGGTGATCCCGGTATACAACGAGCAGGAAAGTTTGCCTGCCTTGCTTGAGCGTACTACCGCCGCCTGTAAACAACTGACTCAACCTTATGAAATTATCCTGGTCGATGACGGCAGCAGCGACAACTCAGCCGATATGCTGACCGCCGCGGCAGAGCAGCCGGGCAGCTGCGTGATTGCCGTTTTGCTGAACCGTAATTACGGCCAACACTCGGCAATCATGGCCGGCTTCAATCAGGTGAGCGGCGATCTGGTGATTACGCTGGACGCCGATTTGCAAAACCCGCCGGAAGAGATCCCGCGCCTGGTACGGGTCGCAGAAGAGGGCTATGACGTGGTGGGCACCGTGCGTGCCAACCGCCAGGACTCCTGGTTCCGCAAAAGCGCCTCACGCATTATCAATATGATGATCCAACGTGCTACCGGCAAATCGATGGGCGATTACGGCTGCATGTTGCGCGCCTATCGCCGCCATATTATCGAAGCCATGCTGAACTGCCACGAACGCAGCACCTTTATCCCGATCCTGGCGAACACCTTCGCCCGGCGGACCACCGAAATCGACGTGCTGCACGCTGAACGCGAGTTTGGCGATTCCAAATACAGCCTGATGAAGTTGATTAACCTGATGTACGACTTGCTTACCTGCCTGACGACGACACCGCTGCGTTTGCTCAGCGTTGTAGGCAGCGTGGTGGCGCTCTCGGGTTTTGTGCTGGCGGTAGTGCTGATCGCCCTGCGTTTGATTATGGGGCCCGAATGGTCGGGCGGTGGGGTGTTCACGCTGTTTGCGGTGCTGTTTACCTTTATTGGTGCTCAATTTGTCGGCATGGGTCTGTTGGGAGAGTACATAGGTCGTATCTATACCGACGTACGCGCTCGCCCTCGTTATTTTGTTCAGAAAGTGGTCGGTGAACAGCCGGTTCACAATACTCAGGAAGAAGAATGATGAAAGCTATTGTATTTGCTTACCATGATATTGGCTGCGCGGGTTTGAAAGCGCTGACTGACGCAGGCTATGACGTTCAGGCGGTATTTACGCATACCGACGATCCTGGTGAGAACAATTTCTTCTCCTCTGTAGCCCGTTTAGGCGCTGAATTGGAGTTGCCGGTCTATGCGCCGGAAGACGTTAACCACCCGTTGTGGATCGAGCGCATCCGTCAGATGCAACCGGACGTGATTTTCTCATTCTATTACCGCAACCTGTTAAGCGATGAGATCCTTTCGCTGGCGCCGCTTGGCGGGTTCAACCTGCACGGCTCGTTGCTGCCGCGCTACCGCGGCCGTGCACCGGTGAACTGGGCGCTGGTCAACGGCGAAACCGAAACCGGCGCCACGCTGCACAAAATGGTCAAACGCCCGGATGCCGGGGATATCGTTGGTCAGCGTAAAGTGGCGATCGCCTCTGGCGATACGGCGTTGACGCTGCATAAAAAAGTGCTGGAAGTGGCACAGGCGCTGCTGAAAGATGAGCTGCCTAAACTGAAAAACGGCACCGCCTCATTCACTGCGCAAAATGAAGCCGACGCCAGCTATTTTGGCCGCCGCACAGCCGCAGACGGTGAAATTTTGTGGCATAAATCCGCGCAGGAAATCAACAACCTGATCCGTGCGGTCACCGAGCCTTACCCTGGCGCATTCAGCTACCTTGGCCAACGTAAGCTGATCGTCTGGCGCGCCCGCGTGCTGGATGCCCAGCATGATAAACAACCGGGCACAGTGCTTAGCACCTCGCCGCTGATCATCGCTTGCGGTGAAGGCGCGCTGGAAATCGTTGCCGGGCAAAACGAGTCCGGTCTGTACGTGCAGGGCAGCCGCCTGGCGCAGGAAATGGGCATCGTGACCGATGTGCGCCTGGCCGCCAAGCCGAATGCAGTCATGAAGCGCAGAACTCGCGTGTTGATCCTGGGCGTTAACGGTTTTATCGGCAATCACCTGACCGAACGCCTGCTGCGTGACGATCGTTACGACATTTACGGTCTGGATATCGGCTCTGATGCCATCAGCCGTTTCCTGGATAACCCGCGCTTCCACTTTGTGGAAGGGGATATTAGCATTCACTCCGAGTGGATCGAGTATCACATCAAGAAATGCGACGTGGTGTTGCCGCTGGTGGCCATTGCGACGCCTATCGAATACACCCGCAACCCACTGCGCGTATTCGAGTTGGATTTCGAAGAAAACCTGAAAATCGTCCGCGACTGTGTGAAATACAATAAGCGCATTATCTTCCCGTCCACCTCAGGGGTGTACGGCATGTGCGACGACAAAGAATTTGATGAAGACCATTCGCGTCTGATCGTCGGGCCGATCAGCAAACAGCGCTGGATTTACTCGGTGTCCAAGCAGTTGCTGGACCGGGTGATCTGGGCATACGGCGCCAAGGAAGGATTGAAGTTCACGCTGTTCCGTCCGTTTAACTGGATGGGGCCGCGCCTGGACAATCTGGATGCGGCGCGTATCGGTTCATCACGCGCTATCACCCAGTTAATCCTCAATCTGGTGGAGGGTTCGCCAATCAAACTGATGGACGGCGGGGCGCAAAAACGCTGCTTTACCGACATCAACGACGGTATCGAAGCGCTGTTCCGCATTATCGAAAACCGCGATGGTTTGTGTGACGGTCAGATTGTCAATATCGGTAACCCGACCAATGAGGCCAGCATCCGTGAACTGGCGGAAATGCTGCTCGAGAGTTTCAACAATCACCCGTTGCGCGACAGCTTCCCGCCGTTTGCCGGTTTCAAGGATGTAGAAAGCAGCAGCTATTACGGCAAAGGGTATCAGGACGTCGAGCACCGTACGCCGAGCATCAAGAATGCCCGCCGCCTGCTGGGTTGGCAGCCGACCATTGCGATGCAGCAGACCGTTGCAGACACGTTGGATTACTTCCTGCGCACTACCGTTCAGGAAGGTAAAGGTGAATGAAGAAAGTCGGTCTGCGAGTTGATGTAGATACCTTCAGCGGTACCCGGGAAGGGGTGCCGCAGTTGCTGGAGCTGTTCGACAAGTACGGTATTCAGGCCAGTTTCTTCTTCAGCGTAGGACCGGACAATATGGGGCGCCATCTGTGGCGCCTTTTACGTCCGAAATTCCTGTGGAAAATGCTGCGTTCGAACGCCGCGTCACTGTACGGTTGGGATATCCTGCTGGCCGGTACCGCCTGGCCGGGGCGCAATATTTCCCGCACTCTGGGGCCGTTGATGAAACGTACCGCCGAGGCCGGGCATGAAGTGGGGCTGCACGCGTGGGATCATCAGGGCTGGCAGGCGAACGTCGGCCGCTGGTCTGAGGCGCAACTGACGCAGCAGGTTCAACGGGGCGTGGATGCGCTAACCGCCAGTACCGGCCAGCCGGTAAAATGCTCGGCAGTCGCCGGCTGGCGTGCGGATACGCGGGTACTGGAGGTGAAGCAGCGTTTCGGTTTTCACTACAACAGCGACTGCCGGGGCACCCATCCATTTCGTCCGCAGTTAAGCGATGGCCGTCTCGGCACCGTGCAAATCCCGGTTACGTTGCCCACTTTTGACGAGGTGATTGGCAGTGAAGTCAGTATGGCCGACTTCAACGATTACATTCTGCAAGCCATTGAAAACGACCAGGGCGTGCCGGTGTATACCATTCATACCGAAGTGGAAGGGATGTCGCAGGCAGCGATGTTCGAACAGTTACTGCAGCGCGCACAACGACAGGGCATAGCATTCTGTCCGTTGAGCGAACTGCTGCCGCACGATTTGGCTTCATTGCCATTGGGCCGCATCAAGCGCGCTCCTTTCCCCGGCCGCGAAGGTTGGCTGGGTTGTCAAACCGATGTGAAGGACGATTCATGAAGGCGCTAAAAGGATCATGGGCCATCTTGCTGGCCATTTTTTTTGCTCTGGTTTACCTGATTCCCCTCAATGGGCGCCTGCTGTGGCAGCCTGATGAAACCCGTTATGCCGAAATCAGCCGCGAGATGCTGCAGCGCGGCGACTGGGTAGTGCCCAATCTGCTTGGCCTACGTTATTTTGAAAAACCGGTAGCCGGTTACTGGTTTAACAACATCAGCCAATGGCTGTTTGGCGAGACCAACTTTGCGGTGCGTTTCGGCTCGGTATTCAGCACCGGCATGACTGCGCTGTTGGTCTTTGCGCTGGCGATGCTGATGTGGCGCAATGCGCGCCGCGCCAGCCTGGCGGTGCTGATTTTCCTGTCGATGGTACTGGTGTTCAGCATCGGTACCTACAGCGTACTGGATCCGATGATCTCACTGTGGTTGGCCGCGGCGATGGTCAGTTATTACCTGACGTTGAAAGCCAGCACGGTCAAAGGCAAGCTGGGCGGTTACGCGCTGCTGGGGTTGGCCTGCGGCATGGGCTTTATGACCAAGGGGTTCCTGGCGCTGGCGGTGCCGGTGATTGCGGTGATCCCGATTGTCATTCAGCAACGGCGGATTAAAGATCTTCTTATTTACGGCCCGGTGGCGATAGTGGTGGCGGTGTTGCTCAGCCTGCCCTGGGCGCTGGCCATTGCCCAGCGAGAACCGGACTTCTGGAACTACTTCTTCTGGGTGGAGCATATTCAGCGCTTCGCCGAGGACAATGCGCAGCATAAGGCACCGTTCTGGTACTACATTCCGATTCTGTTTGCCGGGGTGCTGCCGTGGGCGGCGCTGCTGCCAGGGGCGCTGATCAAGGGCTGGCGTGAACGCATCAATCGCCCGGAGCTGTTTTTCCTGCTCAGTTGGGTAGTGATGCCACTGATCTTCTTCAGCATCGCCAAGGGTAAGCTGCCGACCTATATTCTGCCGTGCATGGCACCGCTGGCGCTGTTGATGGCGGCCTATGCCGAGGATTATGCGGCGGCACTGCGCAGCAAGGCATTCAAAGTCAATGCGCTGCTGAACGGATTGTTTGGCGCGATCGGCATATTGGCGCTATTGATTATCGGTACTGGTCTGTTGCCCAAGGTGCATTTGTTTAGCGCCCAGGAATGGCCGAAGATAGTGATCGGCATTATCGCCTTTGCCGGGTGGTTACTGTTCGCCGTGGTGTCGGTGCGTGATAATGCACGCCGTTGGCACTGGGCTGCCGCCTGTCCGTTGCTGCTTTGCCTGCTGATTGGCTATGCGATTCCGCAACAGGTGACCGATTCCAAGTTGCCGCAAAACTTCACACGGGTGAACATGGCAGAATTAAGCCATAGCCGCTATGTGCTGACAGACAGCGTGGGGGTCGCCGCCGGCCTGGCCTGGGAACTGAAGCGCAGCGACGTGCTGATGTTCAGCGAAAAGGGCGAAGTGTCTTATGGTCTGGACTACCCGGATGCCCGCAGCCATTTCATCAGCGATGAAGATTTCCCTCAGTGGTTGGCACAGGCGCGCAAGCAGGGCGATGTCTCGCTGGTATTGCAATTGTCGAGAGGGGATCATGTGCCAAAAAACTTACCGACCGCAGACAAGATTGTTGAGATGAACCGCCTGGCGCTGGTTTGGTATCAACAGCAACCATGATGATCGGTTACCTGTTGGTGATTGTGGTCAGTCTGCTCACCTGCGGTGGGCAGCTGTGCCAGAAACAGGCCGCTCTGTGCTGGCAATTGCCGCCGGAGGTCAGACGAGGGCCGACGCTACGTTGGTTGGCGCTGGCGGTGTTGCTGCTGGGGGCCGGCATGGCGGTGTGGCTCAACGTGTTGCAACGTTTGCCACTCAGCCTGGCGTACCCGATGCTCAGCCTGAATTTTGTGCTGGTGACGCTGGCTGCCCGCTGGCTGTTTCAGGAACCGACCACCTTGCGCCACTGGTGTGGCGTAGCGTCCATTATGCTGGGGATCCTGTTGATGAGTGTACACCCATGAGGGGCTATGCCTGGGGCGCTGCCAGCGTATTGTTGGTGACGTTGGCGCAACTGTTGATGAAGTGGGGCATGGCGCAGATCCCGCTGATGTCGTTCGCCGACGTGACATTGGCGCTGCTCATGCATTACTGGTTGCCGCTGCTGGCTGTGGGTTGCGGTATCTTTGGCTATGCGTTGTCGATGCTGTGCTGGTTCTTTGCGCTGCATCATTTGCCGCTCAATCGCGCTTATCCGCTGTTGAGCGTCAGTTATGCGCTGGTGTATCTGGCTGCGGTGATCCTGCCCTGGTTTAATGAATCCGCTACCCTGCTGAAAACGCTGGGAACGCTGTTTATCCTGTTTGGGGTGTGGCTGATTAACAGCAAGGCTGGGGTAAAAACGGCCCAATAGCGCAAAAATTAGCGTCAACGCGATTATCTCCTTCACAGTGCTTGCCTTTTTCCCCATGCGGGAGATAAATTAGCGCCAAATAGCTCTCTCCTAACGTGGTGCCGACTTTGCCTCGCTGGCGGTGTGGTTGACCGGGCGGCATGATGCGGCAACGGGTTCAATGAAGGGATATTATGCGGATGCGTGTTTGGTTTTTATTAGCCAGTTTAATTCTTGCCGGTTGCAGCAGCCATGCGCCGCCGCCAAGCGGCCGGTTGGCCGACTCGATCGTGGTGGTGGCTCAATTGAACGAGCAACTGCGGCAATGGTACGGCACGCCATATCGTTACGGCGGGATGGATCGCGGCGGCGTCGACTGCTCAGGATTTGTCTATCGCACCTTCCGTGACCGTTTCGATATGCAATTGCCGCGCTCTACCGAAGAGCAAACCGAGCTCGGCACCAAAGTCTCGCGTGATGAATTGATGCCGGGCGATCTGGTGTTTTTCAAAACCGGCGCGGGTGAAAATGGTTTACACGTGGGTATCTACGATACCAACGATCAATTTATCCATGCCTCAACCAGCCGCGGCGTCATTCGTTCCTCGCTGGACAATGTCTATTGGAAGCGAGCCTATTGGCAGGCGCGGCGCATTTAACCTTAACCCTTTGATTCGGTGTATCATGGCGGCATCACGTCCTTAACGGTGACCGCCATGAATAGCCTACGTTTACTGATTTCCGACTCCTACGATCCCTGGTTCAATCTGGCCGTGGAAGAGTGCATCTTCCGCGAGATGACCACGCAGAAAATCCTGTTCTTATGGCGCAACGCCGAAACCGTGGTCATTGGCCAGTCGCAGAACCCGTGGAAAGAGTGCAACACCCGACGGATGGAGCAAGATGGGATCCGGCTGGCGCGGCGCAGCAGCGGGGGCGGAGCGGTATTTCACGACCTGGGCAATACCTGCTTTACCTTTATGGCAGGTAAACCCGGCTACGATAAAAACGTGTCCACCGGCATTATTCTGGCGGCACTGGCTCAACTGGGGATCTCCGCCACGGCATCAGGGCGCAATGATCTGGTGATCGACACCGCAGAGGGCGTGCGTAAAATATCCGGCTCGGCCTACCGTGAAACTCAGGATCGCGGGTTTCACCATGGCACGTTATTACTGAACGCCGATCTAAACCGTCTGGCGGACTACCTCAACCCGGACCCCAAGAAATTGCAGGCCAAGGGCATCACCTCAGTACGTTCTCGCGTCGCCAACCTGGCGGAGTTCCGGCCCGATATCAACCACCAACAGATATGCGATGCCGTGACTCAGGCATTCTTTGACCATTATGGCGATACCGCCAGGGCGGAAATCATCTCTCCGGATGTGTATCCGGATCTGCCGGATTTTGCCGCCCAGTTCGCCAGACAAAGCAGCTGGGAATGGAATTTCGGCAAAGCGCCTGCATTTAGCCATTTGCTGAATGAGCGCTTTGCCTGGGGCGGGGTGGATATCTTCTTTGATGTGGAAAAGGGAGCCATTGACAGGGCGCAGATTTTTACCGATAGCCTTAACCCTGCGCCGTTGCAACAGTTGGCGCAGAGGCTGGTGGGATGCGCCTACCGCAGTGAGGCTGTGGCAAGTTGTTGCGATAGTTTGATCGCGCAGTTTCCCGATCATGCCGCCGAGTTGGCTGAACTGCGGCAATGGTTGGCCGAGACGATTAAATAACATTCAGGCTGCGACTATCCTGGGATGAGGCAACTCATCCTTTTTTACGCCGTGTGGCCCCTACTTTGTTGTTGTATCTCATCGTCAAAAAAGTCGTAAATGCAGGCTCAGCATAAATTCGCTAAAAATCAAGGTGGGCATTTTTTGGTTGTTTCAATGCTGAGAATAGCGCAGTGAATTGATGTGTTATTAAATTTAATCAGTTGTTAGGGAATTGGGGCGTAATTGCGTTGAGTGCCAAGGATAGGTTTCCAGGCTGATAGGAATTTCTTTAATTAAAACAATGGAGATAAGTCAAATTTTAAGCATTACTCTATCACCTAAGTTAAATGCCTCTCAATTTCATTCGTTCCGTTCTGATCTTGTCATAAGTTAAATTGTTTTTTATTCATTTTTTTGCGAACTACGCATAGCTTTAATCTATCAATTAAATGATAACTTATTGGTAATTACATTGATATTTCCGATTAATCCCAGGGGGATTGATCGATAAAATATATTGATATACGATGAGCTGCTCGCCATTCTGCCTGTGGCATTAAAATGAAAATTCAATTCGAAGCTGACTTTATTAGTAGCTATGTTTTTCAACCTGTTTACTCAATGGACGGCAGGCTGATGGCGGTGGAAATTTTATGCCGTTTCAATAGCCTGGACGGTGATTTAGCTATGCCGGCTGACATTGGGATTACGTTATTGACCCCTGATCAAAGGATTGAGTTATTTAATGAGCAATTGAGACTGGCGGAGCAATATGCCAGTTGGTTTATCGAGCACGACGTGCTGTTGACCCTCAATATCGAAGAAACCCTTGTCGATGCGATCCTCACTGACGAGCTGTTGTGTCAACGCCTACGGCAGTGGTCGTTTATTGCATTTGAGATCAGTGAGGCTTTTCCGAATCTTTCGGCGGGAAAGAACAATACCAAGGTCAGCCGGCTAAGCGAAATGTTCACTCTGTGGCTGGATAATTTTGGTTCGGGGCAGGCGACATTGACCGCATTGTATGACGGCCTGTTCGACTATGTGAAAATCGACAAACATTTTTACTGGCAGCTGTTTACCCACGAGGGATATGACGTAGTCATAGACTCGCTATTAAAGAATATCAACCTGCTGTGCAAGGGGGTGATTGTCTGCGGCATAGAGAAGAAGGAGTATTTTAATAAGCTCAGGCATGCCGGTGTTTTGGGTTTGCAGGGTTTTTTATGGCCCAGCGTTGGTGTGGATAATCTGGCCGCTTTGCGGGGTACGCCTGAAGAGTTCAATAGCAATAATCGATAGCGCCGCCCACTTCAGAGTAATAATGGATCGGATGATTTTTGCTGTGATTCCGCCTCTGTTATTTATCATGAATTTCTCGCTGAAAAAGCCTTTCATTCATCGGCAGAATAAGGCGCTTAAACCCTATTGACGCAAACGCCTATCCTCCGCCTCTGCCTGGGTTCTCGACAGAGGTGTTCTCCCTGCATTTCCTCTGTGTTAATCCGCACGCCCAGGCTCTACACTAAACGGATACGGAGGGCCTATGCCGCAGTTTGAAAATGCTTATCACCACCAGTTACCCGGTTTTTATACCGAATTGAAACCCACGCCGCTGAAGGGCGCTCGCCTGCTGTATCACAGTGAGCCGCTGGCGCGAGAGCTGGGGTTGGACGAAAGCTGGTTTACCCAGGACAAGACCCCGATATGGTCGGGTGAAAGGCTGCTGCCTGGTATGCAGCCGTTGGCGCAGGTGTACAGCGGCCACCAGTTTGGCGTGTGGGCTGGGCAATTGGGCGACGGCCGCGGCATTTTGCTCGGCGAGCAAAAGCTGGCGGATGGCCGCAGCATGGACTGGCACCTGAAAGGCGCGGGGCTAACGCCTTATTCGCGGATGGGCGACGGGCGTGCCGTATTGCGTTCGGCGATCCGTGAATTTCTGGCCTCTGAGGCGTTGTATCATCTGGGGATCCCGACCACGCGCGCGTTGACTCTGGTGACTAGCGAACAGCCCGTTTTCCGTGAACAGCCAGAGCGTGGGGCGATGTTGCTGCGCGTGGCGGAAAGCCATGTGCGCTTCGGCCATTTTGAGCATTTTTACTACCGCAAACAGCCGGAGCAGGTGCAACAGCTGGCCGATTTTGTGATCGCCCGCCATTGGCCGCAGTTGAAGGATCACGATGACGGCTATTTACCCTGGTTTATTGACGTTGTTGAACGCACTGCGCGCTTAATCGCGCATTGGCAGACCGTCGGGTTCGCTCACGGCGTGATGAACACCGATAATATGTCGATCCTTGGCATCACCATCGATTATGGCCCTTACGCTTTCCTCGATGATTATAAACCTGATTTTATCTGTAACCACTCGGATCATCAGGGGCGTTATGCCTTTGATAATCAGCCTGCGGTTGCGCTGTGGAACCTCCACCGGCTGGCGCAGGCGCTGTCCGGGTTGATGACCACCGAGCAGTTGCAGAAGGCGCTGGCGGCCTATGAACCGGCGTTGATGCGAGCCTATGGGGAACAGATGCGCGCCAAACTCGGTTTTTTCACCCAGTCGACTCAGGATAACGGTCTGCTGACCGGGCTGTTGAGCCTGATGGCGCAAGAGGGGTGTGACTATACCCGAACTTTCCGCTTGCTGAGCCAGACGGAACAGCAACAGGCGCAGTCGCCGTTGCGGGATGAGTTTATCGATCGCGGCGCATTCGACGCGTGGTATCAGCAATATCGGCAGCGTTTGCAGCAAGAGCAGGTGAGCGACAGTGAACGGCAGCAGGCGATGAAGGCGGCAAATCCCAAATTAATCCTGCGCAATTATTTGGCGCAGCAGGCGATAGAGAGTGCCGAGCAGGATGATGTCAGCAAGCTGGCGCGCCTGCATCAGGCGTTGCTGACGCCGTTCGCCGATGCGGCCGAATACGACGATCTTGCCGCTTTGCCGCCGGATTGGGGCAAGCATCTTGAGATTTCCTGCTCGAGCTGAAATACCTGCCGCGTTTCACATTGCAGCGGGCTAACGTGGGCGCGACATGCTGTGCGCCAACGCGCCGCCTGGCTGAAGTGTGAACAGGCATGGCGATAGTTCACTGACGCAGATAAACCTGTGGTAGCGCCACTTCCGGGTGGTGCACCACGCCTAAATCGGCCTGATACCAGCGGGTCAGAATATCCGCCTGCAATACCTCCTGCGGTGTGCCCACGGCAACCAAACGCCCCTGATGCAGCAATAAAATACGGTCGGCATACAGCGCCGCCAGGTTCAGATCGTGCAGTACGCAGCACACCGCAATGGGCTGTTGCCGTGTCAGTGAACGCAACAACCTCAGCGTATGCTGCTGGTGGTAAAGATCCAGCGCCGAGGTAGGTTCGTCCAGGAACAACCAGGAAGGCGAGGGCTGCGGCTGCCAAAGCTGCGCCAGCACGCGGGCTAACTGTACCCGTTGCTGTTCACCGCCGGAAAGGCGGCGATAATCCCGCTGGGCCAGTTCAAGACAATCGGTTTGCGCCATTACCTGCTGTACCGCTTGCTGCACATGACGTTTGCCGTGCGGTGACCTGCCCATGCTGACCACTTCCTCGACGGTAAACGGAAAGACCAGATCGCTGTGCTGACGCATCACCGCACGTACCTTGGCTAACTGTTGCGGCTGCCATTGATCCAACGGCAACTCAAGAAGTTTGCACTCCCCGCAACTCGGCGACAGGTAGCCGGTTAACAGACGCAGCAGCGTCGATTTCCCCGCGCCGTTCGGCCCGATAATCGCCACCATTTCACCGCTGGCGATACTCAGCGAGACGTCGTTGACTAACCGACGCGAACCCAGGCTGTAACGTAGCTGATGTGCCGTCAGGCTTGATTCGTTATCCATCCGTACGCTCCCGCTGGCGCATGACCAGCCATAAGAAATAAGGTCCGCCAATCAGGCTGGTCATCAGCCCGACCGGCATTTCCGCCGGCGCCACCAGCGTCCGTGCCAGCGTGTCGCTGACCAGCAGCAGGCAGGCACCGCCCAGCGCGGAGCAGGGCAGCAGCCAGCGGTGGTCGCCGCCGAGTCGCATGCGCACCAAATGCGGCACCACCAGGCCGATAAAGCCAATGACGCCGCTCATCGCCACCGCCGCGCCAATCAACAATGCGCTGAGCAGAAGCAGTTGCAGTTTGGCACGCTGGACATTCACGCCGAGATAGTGCGCCTCTTCATCGCCCAGTTGCAGCAGGTTCAGGCAGCGTGCCTGTAACAGCGTCAGCAGGGCCGCCGGCAGGATCAGCGAGGCCGATACGATCAGCGTTGGCCATTGTGACTGGCTCAGGCTACCCATCATCCACAATGAAAACTGACGCAGCTGTTGATCGTTGCTGAGATAAGACAGCACGCCGATGGCCGCCATGCACAGGGCGTTGATGGCGATCCCCGTCAACAACAGGCGTGACAGGCTGCCGTGCCCGCTGCGGCTGATACCGTAGATCAACAGTGACACCAGCAGGCTGCCGAGGAAAGCCGCCAACATGTGGCCATACAAGGCAATCACCGGCGGCAGGGCCAGCGGCATAACGATAATCAGCGCGACAAACAGCGCACCGCCGCTACTGATGCCCAACAGGCTGGGATCGGCCAGCGGATTGCGGAACAGCCCCTGCATGACGGCGCCGGACACCGCCAGTGCGCAGCCGATGACCACCGCCAGCAGCACACGCGGCAAGCGGATGTTTAGCCAGATATGCCAAGAGGTATCGCTGAACGGTTCTTGCCACAGGGTGCGAAACGACAGCGTCAGCGCGCCCATATTGGCTGCACCCAGCGCCAATAGCGCAAGCAGCACCAACAGGCCGACAATGGTCACGCGCGGAGAAATGCGACCGGGCATTACTTTTGCTCCGCCGCATTACGCAGTTTGGCCAGCGCCGCCGGCGTTTCCAGCCCAAAGCCCAGCAGCGCCATGTCGTCGACCACCAACACGCGGTGGTTTTTGCCGGCAGGCGTGAGGGCAATGCCGGGCAGTTTCCACAGCTGATCCAGGCCACCAAGGGTCTTGACGCCATCGGTGGTGACCAGCAGCAGATCGGGCGCGCTGGCGATCACGCCTTCCTGCGACAGCGGGCGGTAGCGGTTGAATCCTTGCATCGCATTCTTCAACCCTGCGGCGGTGATGACCGCATCGGCGGCGGTATGTTGCCCGGCGGCCATCGGTGTAATGCCGCCGTGGCTCATGACGAACAACACCCTGATCGGCAACGAAGACGTGTTCACCTGCGCGAGCTGTTGTTGGTAACGGGCGCTCAGTTGTGTGCCCTGCTCGGTGCGTTGCAGCGCCTGGGCGATGACCGCGATTTTTTCCGGCACCGCCTGCAAAGTGGTGTCGCCGGGAATTCGCACCACCTTCACGCCGCTTTCCTCCAACTGTTTGAGCACCAGCGCAGGTTCAGCCAGTTCGGTGGCCAGCACCAGCGTGGGTTTCAGCGCCAGAATGCCTTCGGCATTGAGTTGACGCATATAGCCGACATCCGGCAAGGGTTTCACGGCCGCCGGCTGCAGGCTGGTGCTGTCTCGTGCCACGAGCTCATCGCCCGCGCCAAGGGCGAAGGCAATTTCGGTGACGTCACCGCCAATCGAGACAATACGTTCCGCCGCCGCAGCGGTGAACGGCAACGCCAGCGCAAGGCACAACGTCAGACGACGGGACAATGAAGATTTCATGCGGCAATGTCCTTGGGTTCAAGGGCGGCAACCTGCTCGCGCCACTGGGTTTGTTCCGGCTGGCCCTCGGTACGTTGGCCGTAAAGTTGGGCGATTTGCGTGCCGTCGGCGGCGAACAGTTCCAGGCTGGTGACGAAGCCGTCTTTGGTGGGTTTGCGGGTGATCCAGCTTTCTGCAATTGCGCCTTCGATCAGGTGCAGAGTGAAGCGGCGGTTAAACACGTTAATCCAACCTTCCTGTGGCATCAGCCGCTCGATCTGGCCGGTGAAGATCTGCACGCAACCTCGGTTGCCGACAAAAATCATGATCTCGTTCTGCAAGCCGTGCGCGGCATTGAGCAACTGCGCCAAGGCGTTGTTATCCACCCGGTACGCCAGATCGTTGCCGACGGCGCGGAAGGCCTGCTGACGCGTCAGCTTATGGCGGCCCAGCAGTTGGAAGAACTGGTGAACGTCGGTCATCTCACGCCATTCCCGGTCGATTTTTTCGGCGTCCGGTGCGGCGTTGCTGACCGTGGCGTCTGCAGCCTTCAGTGTCAGAGCCGGGTTTTCTGTGCTCAGGTGGCGTTCGACCAGCGCCATCCAGGCCCCCAGATCGGTTTCCTCGGTGGTGTACACCTTGTGCAAGGCATCGCCCTGATGATCGAAGAACTGAATGCTGTGGCGTACGCCGCGTTTGTTGGTTTCGCTCATGGCAAATACGCTGGCCCACTGGTTGAGGAACAGACGTAAATCCAGCTCGCGGGGGTTAAGAATTAACCCCGCGTGGCCGTTCAGGTGTTGGTTAAGGTAGCGGCCCATTTGCTCATGCACCGCATAGCTGTTGCGAGTAATGGATTTGGTGACGCCAACCTGTGCCAGCTCGGTCAGCAGGGTACGTGCGTCGGCTTGCAGGCGGTGGGTGTCTTCACCCACGCGGGCATGGGTCAGTTCCGCTTCGCTGACACCCAGCAGTTCCGCCAGATCGCGTGCGTATTTGCCAGGATTATCAATTTTTGCCTGCTGGTAACTGGCGTATAAGTTGTTGCTCATCGGTTGTGCTCCTGTGTGTGGTTCACGCGGCGGGCAATCGGCTCGCCCGCCGTATTCAAAAGGTTACCACTGATAGCTGACCAGCAGTTTGGCGTTGCGGCCATCTTGCGGAATGCCCTGCGGCGAGTAATATTCTTTATCGAAGGCGTTGCCCAGCACCACCGTGGTGGTGACGCCCTGCAGGCGTTCGCGGCCTTTATAGCTCAGGTAGAAATCGTTGACGCCGTAGCCGCCTTGCTCGGCGGTACCGGTTTCCACACGAGTGGCGCGCTCGGCGAAGGTAGCGACCCAACCGGTCGACAGGCCGGTTTCACCCAACGGGATATCCAGCGTGCTGGTCACGGTGTCAGGGTTGATGTCGCTCAGCCACTCTCCGCTGTTGCCGTTCAGTTCCCCGTTGCGCGACTTATCCTTGCCGCGAGTGCGGTTGTAAGCCAGATCCCAATTAAACCACTGCGTTTGGTAGCTCAGGGACGTATCCCAGCCCCAAATTTTAGCGCGTGAGATATTTTGCGAAGACGTCTGGGTATGGGTGACGTACAGGCTAATGTAGTCCTTGGCGTTGGTATCGAAGTAGCTGGCTTTAAACTGCAGGTTATCTCCGGCCATCAACAGATCGTCAAAACGCAGGCCGAAACCGTACTCGGCGGTACTGGTGGTTTCCGGTCTCAGATTAGGGTTCGGCACCCAATAGTTGCCGGGGAAGTGGCGCGAATCATTGTACATTTCGCCCATGGTGGGGGCGCGGAAGGCCTGGGAATAGGAGCCGAACAGCATCAGCCAGTCGGTTGGCGAATAAGTCAGTGCGCCGCGGGATGACCACTTGTCGGCATCGACGTCGTCGTGGCCCTGGCTGCTGCCCTTATAGTTATCGTAGCGGGTGCCGGCCAGCAGGGTGACAGGAATATCACGCAGCGTGATTTCGTCCTGCATCCAGCCGGAAGCGAAGTTGATTTTCGCCTGTGGGAAGCTGGTGGTAGCGCCGCCAGGATGTTGTTTTTGCTGGTAGCTTTCCGAGCCGTAGGTCAGCAGGTGCGAAGCAAAGCTGTCGGCAAACAGGCGGGTACGGTTCTCCAGCTTGGCCCCGTTGGTGGTTTGTTTGCGGAGTTCGTCCGTTGACGCCGCATTGTGAGCGTTGATTTTGACCTCAGAGGTGTACACCTTGACGTCGGCGTCCAGCCACGCCTGATCCAGAGGTTTTACTTTATAGCTCAATGCCGCATCACGCTGGATGGTAGAGCGGTTGGTCATCGGATTGCTGCTGGAATAATCCGGATCCTGCGGATTTTTCGGTTCGCGGGCGCTGTTATTGTAATAGCGCAAATCGCCGCTCAACGATTGGGCATCATCAATCTTCCAGGTACCTTTGGCCAACAGGTTGTTGATGGTTTCATCGTTTGGCGCGTCAAAACCGTTGCCCTGGCGCAAATCGCCGACGTCGCGGGTGCCGAACGACAGCAGACCGTCGAGATTGTCGGTCTTGCCGTAGGCGCTGGCACCCATACCCAGGCTGTGATCGCCGCTGCCGGCGGTACCATAGACCCGGAAGCCGGTGTCATGGCCAGGCAGCAGCAGATCGGCGGCATCCACGGTTTCATAAGCAATTACGCCGCCCAGTGCGCCGCTGCCATACAGCAGAGCCGAAGGGCCGCGTACTACTTCAATGCGTTTTACCAGTGCCGGATCCAGGAAAGTACCGCCAATGTGGCCGGTATCGGTGCCCTGACGGATACCGTCTACCAACGTCAGTACGCCGTTTTTACCGTAGCCGCGCATGGAGACGTCCTGACCGTTGCTACGACCAGTGCCATTTACGGTAATGCCCGGCACGCGGCGCAGCATGTCGGCGGCGCTGGTGGCCGTCTGGCTCTCTGGGGTATTGCCTTCGATCACGGTGACCATCATTGGCGCTTCAAAACTGCTGCGCTGATTGCCGGTAGCGACAACGGTCATGGCGTCGTCGCCGGTTTTCTCGGTTTTTGCCGGGGCGGCGGCAGAAGAAGAAACTGTGCTGGTAGCTTGTGCAAAAGTCACCGTCGGCAGAGCGCAGGCAATCGCCAGACTCAATGCGGATAAACGCTGCCGGGTGTAAGAGGGCAGAGGCATGTCGCAATTCTCCATATGTTTTAAACATATCACTAGATTTGCTGGCTGCCTGGATCGAAGCGATCGGGGTGGCTGGCGTTGAGGAATAAGGGATTATTTGGTCAGGATTAATTTCCCGGCCTTGGTCTGCCGCAGTTGGTAACGCTGGCCCTGATGGAGGATGATCGCTACGCCGTCGGCATCAAGCAACTGCGCGCTGTCGTAGCAAGGAGGCGAGATCAGGCTGCGTTCAGCACCGGGGGCAGCGTTGCCCTGCGGGGTGTCATTGTGATTATCCATCGTCATTTGTTTATAAAATGGGCAATTAAATGGTAATTAATATCATATTGATAATCATTATCATGCGAGCGAAAGGTTACATCAAGGAAAATTTTCTTACCGATGGAACCTTTTTGAAAGAAGGGCCGGCGGAGCGGTTCGGGCATGCCCGTCCCGCAAAGTAAGGGGTTATTTCAGCAGGGTTTCGATGCGGTCAAACAGACGCTCAGGTTTGGTAATGGGCGCAAAACGTTTCACCCGCTGGCCGTCGGCGGTCAGCAGGAACTTGGTGAAGTTCCACTTGATGCGCTTGCTGCCCAGCACCCCTGGCCCCAGGCGTTTCAATTCGTTGAACAGCGGATGCGCGCCGGGGCCGTTAACCTCCACCTTGCTGAACAGCGGGAAGCTGACGCCGTAGTTGAGCGTACAGAAATTGGCGATCTCCAGCGGATCCCCTGGCTCTTGTGCACCAAATTGATTGCAAGGGAACCCCAACACCATCAGGCCGCGATCCCGATAGTACTGCCACAGGTTTTCCAGGCCACGGTATTGCGGAGTAAAGCCGCATTTGCTGGCAGTATTAACCACCAGATAAGCGCGGGCGGGAAAGTCGCCCAGAGTTTTGTGCTCTCCTTGCAGAGTGACGCAAGGGATGGATAACAGTGAATGGCTCATGCAGGAAACTCCACATCCTGTTGGCAGGGGCGCGGTTTATAGCGTCTGCGGGCTTGATTGGCATAAGTATAGATGAGGGAAGGGAACGTTGAAAAACCGGGGTGTCGCCACCCCGGAGAACAGGTTCAGAAGCGGGTATCCACCGCATCGGCCAACATGGCCAGCAGTTGTTCGCTGTCGGACCAGCTTAGGCATGGATCGGTGATTGACTGGCCGTAAGTCAGCGGTTGGCCGGCAACGATTTTCTGCGTGCCTTCCACCAGGAAACTTTCTGCCATCACGCCGGTGACGGCGGCGGAACCGGCGCGGATCTGCTGGCAGACATTCTCGGCCACTTCCAGTTGGCGGCGATGCAGTTTCTGGCAGTTGCCGTGGCTGAAGTCGATAACCAGATGCTCCGGCAGCTCAAATTCGCGCAGGCTGTCGCAGGCGGCAACGATATCGGTGGCGTGGTAGTTCGGCGTTTTGCCGCCGCGCATGATGATATGGCCGTAGGGATTGCCGCTGGTCTGATAAATCGTCATCTGCCCGTTTTTGTCCGGCGACAGGAACATGTGGCCGGCGCGCGCCGCGCGGATGGCGTCAATGGCGATGCGGGTATTGCCGTCGGTACCGTTCTTGAAGCCCACCGGGCAGGAGAGCGCAGAAGCCATTTCGCGGTGGATCTGGCTTTCGGTGGTGCGTGCACCGATGGCGCCCCAACTGATCAAATCGGCAATGTACTGGCCGACCACCATGTCCAGGAATTCGGTGGCGGTCGGCAGGCCGAGCTGATTGACTTCCAGTAACAGTCGGCGTGCCATTTCGATGCCACGATTTACCTGAAAGGTGCCATCCAGCGCTGGATCCGAGATCAGGCCTTTCCAGCCCACCACGGTGCGCGGCTTTTCAAAATAAGTGCGCATCACGATTTCCAGGCGATCCTTATAGCGAATGCGCAGCGCATTCAGACGGCCGGCATAATCGATGGCGGCGTCTAAATCGTGGATGGAGCAGGGGCCGATAACCACCAACAGGCGACGATCTTCGCCGGTAAGAATCTTTTCAATTCGTTGTCGTGACGCTGTCACGCTATCGGCAATGTCCGCCGAAATCGGCAGCTTTTCCGCCAATGCTTGCGGCGTGACGAGGCTGTCGATGCGCGCGGTCCGCAGTTCATCTGTTTTGTGCATGATTTTCTCTAAAGACTTTTCTTCGCTGCGGCAGGAGTGCCGGGAAGTGATGCCGATCACAATAACGTAAAAATCGGTGAATTCAACCGTAGAAATTGTGTTCTGTTGATCGAAGCCACTAAAAAAAGCACAAAAATCAGGGTCTGCGGGGAGATCAGTGGCAGACGGCAGGGAAAATGCCACTGCCGGGAGAGCGCACGGCCAGGCTAGTTGTTAGCGGCGAGCGCCATGCTGCCTAGAACATGCGGCGACTCATGCCAAGAATATCCAGGATTTTAGTGGAGATTTCCTCCACCGAATAGTTGGTGGTATTCAGATAGCGAATCTGGTTCTTGCGGAACAGCGCTTCGACTTCGGCAAGCTCCATCCGGCACTGGCGAAGGGAGGCATAACGGCTGTTTTCTCGGCGTTCTTCACGGATGGCGGCCAGCCGCTCCGGATCGATGGTCAGCCCGAACAGTTTATGCTGAAACGGTTTCAGCGCGGCGGGGAGATGCAAATTGTCCATATCGTCGGCGGTAAACGGATAGTTGGCGGCGCGGATCCCGAACTGCATGGCCAGATACAGGCTGGTGGGGGTTTTGCCGCAGCGGGATACGCCCAACAGTATGACCTGAGCCTGATCGAGATTACGTAGCGATATGCCGTCATCATGGGCTAACGTGTAGTCAATGGCGGCGATACGGGCATCATATTTACCGAGGTTGCTGGCCGTCAGCCCGTGGGTGCGGTTCGGCACCGGCGTGGGTTCAACGTCCAGTTCGCCCTGCAGAGGGCCGACCAGCGCCTGAACGATATCCTGGCAAAAGCCTTCGCTCTGGGTGATGACATTACGCACTTCCGGCGAAATGATGGAATAAAACACCAACGGGCGCACGCCAGTATCGCGATAAATATCGTTAATCTGTTGGCAGACTCCGCGGGCCCGCGCTTCGGTTTCAACGAAAGGCAACGTAAAGGTGGTGGCCTTGACCGGGAACTGAGATAAAACCGCGTGGCCCAATACTTCGGCGGTGATCGCCGTGCCATCCGAAATATAAAAAACGCTTCTTTCCACCCGAGGCTCCTTACCTGAAAACGGTGATGCAGTTGTATCGACTGCTTAACAGTATCATGGGCTTCAGGTTTACCGGCGGTAAAGGGGCGGGCAAAAAAAATGTGATAATGCGGGCAGAGTTGGTCATTAATTTTCGAGGCAGGGAGAATCATGAACCACAGGTTTTTCAGATGAAACGTTATTTTAATTTTTATGAAAAAGCAGAGTTTATTTTCAGTGGTGGAATGTTCAGCGCATTGGCGTTATGTTCATCAAAAGCCATTGAGTTTGAATGGTCTTTAAAACTGAAGTTTAAAAAATACTTAATTTGTTGAGATTTAAGCTTTTAGTGCCACAGGGAACGATTCCAGTCAAATTTCGCCGTTCAGGTAATTTTCCGAAAATCCACTTTCTTCATCGGGTTGATCGATTCACCTTTCCATTTCCTATGGATCATTGTGCTAGTCTGAGTTGGCTCCGTTTTGTCGGCGCCCAAGAAAGCAAACGAATTAAATCCGTCTATACCCTACTGATAGCAATAAGGATTGTCTCGATGTCCAACAATGGCCCAGACTTGCGTAATGTGCTTTGGTACAACCAGCTCGGCATGCACGACGTTGACCGTGTCGGCGGCAAAAATGCCTCCCTCGGTGAAATGATCACCAATCTTTCCGATTTGGGCGTGGCCGTACCAAACGGTTTTGCCACCACCGCACAGGCGTTTAACGATTTCCTCGAGCAAAGCGGTGTTAACCAGCGCATCTATCAATTACTGGATCAAACTGACGTTGACGATGTTGCTCAACTGGCCAAGGCCGGCGCGCAAATCCGCCAATGGGTCATCGACACGCCATTCCATGCGGAATTCGAGCGCGAAATTAACCTGGCTTACCAACAGCTGGCGGACGGCGAACCGGAAGCCTCGTTTGCCGTGCGTTCCTCCGCGACCGCGGAAGACATGCCGGATGCCTCTTTTGCCGGCCAGCAGGAAACCTTCCTCAACGTCCAGGGCATCGACGCTGTCATGGTGGCGATCAAACACGTTTTCGCCTCGCTGTTTAACGACCGCGCCATCTCGTATCGCGTACATCAGGGCTATGACCACCGCGGTGTAGCCTTGTCGGCCGGCGTACAGCGCATGGTACGTTCCGACCTGGCGTCTTCCGGCGTGATGTTCACCATTGATACCGAGTCGGGCTTTGATCAGGTGGTGTTTATTACGTCCGCCTTCGGCCTGGGCGAAATGGTGGTGCAGGGCGCGGTGAACCCGGATGAGTTCTATGTGCACAAACCGACGCTGCTACGCGGCAATCCGGCTATCGTCCGCCGCAACCTCGGCTCGAAGAAAATCCGCATGGTGTACGCGCCTTCGCTGGATCACGGCAAACAGGTGCAAATCGAAGATGTGCCAGAGCAGCAACGCAATCGTTTCTCTTTGACCGACCAGGAAGTGGAAGCGCTGGCGCATCAGGCGATTTTGATCGAAAAACATTACGGCCGCCCGATGGACATCGAGTGGGCCAAAGACGGCCATACCGGAAAATTGCTGATTGTGCAGGCACGTCCAGAAACCGTGCGTTCCAACGAGCAGACGATGGAACGTTATCAGCTTAACGGCACAAGTACGGTGCTGGTGGAAGGGCGAGCTATCGGCCATCGCATTGGTGCCGGCCCGGTGAAGGTGATCCACAGCATCAGCGAAATGGATCGTATTCTGCCGGGTGACGTGCTGGTTACCGACATGACCGACCCGGACTGGGAACCGATCATGAAGAAAGCGGCGGCGATAGTCACCAACCGTGGGGGGCGTACCTGCCACGCGGCGATTATCGCTCGCGAGCTGGGTATCCCGGCGGTAGTCGGCTGTGGCAACGCCACCGATTTGCTGAAAGACGGCCAGAACGTCACCGTTTCCTGTGCGGAAGGCGATACCGGCTTCGTGTACAGCGATATGATCGACTTTACCGTACAGAGCTCTGAAGTGACCGAATTGCCGGACCTGCCGTTGAAAATCATGATGAACGTCGGTAACCCGGATCGGGCTTTCGATTTTGCGCGTTTACCGAATGAAGGCGTGGGCCTGGCCCGTCTGGAATTTATCATCAACCGCATGATTGGCGTCCATCCAAAGGCGTTGCTGGAGTTCGATCAACAAACCCCGGCGCTTCAGAACGAAATCAAGGCGTTGATGCTGGGCTATGACCACCCGGTCGAGTTCTATGTGGGCCGCCTGACGGAAGGGATCGCCACGCTGGGTGCGGCATTCTGGCCGAAACGGGTGATCGTTCGTCTGTCCGATTTCAAATCCAATGAATACGCCAACTTGGTGGGCGGCGAGAAGTATGAACCGCACGAAGAGAACCCAATGCTGGGCTTCCGTGGGGCAGGCCGCTACGTGTCGGACAGCTTCCGCGATTGCTTTGCGATGGAGTGCGATGCGGTAAAACGTGTGCGCAACGACATGGGCCTCACCAACGTCGAGATCATGGTGCCCTTTGTTCGCACCGTAGCGCAGGCGGAGGCGGTGGTTGCGGAGTTGGCACGTCAGGGTCTTAAGCGCGGCGAGAACGGCCTGAAAGTGATCATGATGTGTGAAATTCCGTCCAATGCGCTGTTGGCGGATCAGTTCCTGGAGCACTTTGACGGCTTCTCGATCGGCTCTAACGACATGACTCAGTTGACGCTGGGGTTGGACCGCGATTCTGGCGTGGTGTCGGAACTGTTTGATGAACGCAACGAAGCGGTGAAGGCGCTGCTGTCGATGGCGATTCAGGCCGCTAAGCGTCATGGCAAATACGTGGGTATTTGTGGCCAGGGGCCATCCGATCATGAGGATTTCGCCGAATGGCTGATGGAGCAGGGCATTGACAGCCTGTCCCTCAATCCGGATACCGTGGTGCAAACCTGGATCAATCTGTCGAAGAAAAAATAACTCTTCATCGCCAGATTAATTGCTGAAGCAAAACCGTAACTCAGGTTACGGTTTTTTTATTGCTGAATGTAAATAGTGCCGGTGAGAAAATCGCCGGGGTCAAAAAAAGAATAAAAAAAAGCCCATCAAGAGACGGGCAAAGACTACACACAGCAATTTACATGTATGGCATTACATTGTTTGGAAAGCTTGCTTTAAAATCAGTGATTTGAAGCAATAGATGGTAATAATACTAGATATTTAAAGCCTGCCAGTCATTAAGAATCATCCTAATAAATACTTGCCTCATGATTTATTTTTCTGAACGCTTATTTTATCTTTATCGTATAAAGATGCATTCACTCGGCATGTTTAATTAATGTGCTCTAGCGGGCGGTTATATTATGGCAGAGAGTGAATTCGAAGGCCGGAAATGAACCGGGAGTCTGCTGAGGGTATTCTGCCCGGTTGCCCGGGCAGAATAGGGGAATTACCGCTCTTCCAACTCTTTGGCGACTTCATCCAGATCGGCCGTGGGTTCTGGCGTTTCGTCCATCCAGGCAGTGAGCAGACGATAAGATACCGCCAACACCACCGGGCCGATAAACAGGCCGATCATGCCGAAGGCCAGCAGGCCGCCGATAACGCCGGACAGGATCAGGAGCATCGGCAGATCGGCGCCCATGCGGATCAGCACCGGCCGCAACACGTTATCCAGCGTGGCAACCACGCAGCTCCACACCAACAGGACGGTGCCCCAGGTGGTGTCGCCGCTCCAGTACAACCAGATAATCGCCGGCACCAGCACCAGTAACGGCCCCAATTGCGCCACGCAGCAGATGAATATCAGCACCGTCAGCAAGGTGGCGGCAGGAATGCCGGACACCGCCAGGCCAATCCCGCCCAGAACCGATTGCACCAGCGCCGTCACCACAACGCCCAGCGCTACCGCGCGGATCGCCTGGCCACCCAGCACCACCGCCGCGTCGCCGCGCTCGGCCGCAAGACGTGCCGCAAAATGGCGAATACCCAGGGCCACTTGTTCACCCCGCGCATACAGCAGCACGCTGAACAGCAACATCAGCGTACAGTGCAGCAGGAAACGGCCGATATGCGCCGCTTGCGCGACAAACCAGGTGGCGGTCTGACCGAAGTAAGGTTGGATCTTCGCCAACAGCGCTGCGCCGCCGGCATTCACCAGAGTGTGGTAGCTGTTATAAACTTTGTTGCCGATCATCGGGATCGATTGCAACCAGGCCAGATCGGGAATATGCAGCTTGCCGGGGGTGCTGGCCCAGGCAACGACTGGCGCGCTGTTATCCACCACGCTGCTGACCAGCAGCGAAATCGGCAGGATAAACAGCAGGATCAGCAGCAGTGTCATGACCAGTACCGCCAGCGAGCGTCGGCCCCACAGCAGTTTTTGCAGTTTTATCAGCAGCGGCCAGGTGGCGATGACCACCATGCCCGCCCAGGCGAAGCCGAGAATAAAGGGTTGAATGACCCAAAAACAGGCGACGATCATGATGACGATAAACAGCACGCCAAAAATAATCCGTGGCAAATCGTATCGGGAGTGCGGGAGTGTCATGAATTAGGTTCTCATCCTGGTAAGTTAAATCCTTTGTACCCGCTAAGCATGGTGCATTTTCGCCATTTTTCACAATGCGGCGCACCTTTTATCGCACGCCATTCTGTAGCGGGGTAATTGTGATAATGTGAATGCCTTCACTAAACGAGTATGTTAGTTTTCAGCATCAATAAAAAGTAGGGTGGGTCTGAATATACCCTATGAATTTCAAGTTGCAGCCTACAACGCCGCAGCCTGAAAGGCGACGGGTAAAGACCTGATTCAGCGTATATTAACGCATAAAAAATAGACAGACAGGGTCAAAAAAGCGAATGATCCCACAGATTTCTCAGGCACCCGGCCTCATTCAACGGGTGCTCGACTTTTTGGAAGCCTTAAAGCAAAACGGATTCAACGGCGATATTGCGACCAGCTACGCTGATCGGCTGACGATGGCGACCGACAACAGCATCTATCAGCTGTTGCCTGACGCGGTGGTGTTTCCCCGTTCCACTGCGGATGTGGCGTTGATTGCGCGCCTGGCGGGAGAGGAGCGCTTTAGCGCGTTGACCTTCAGCCCGCGCGGCGGCGGCACCGGCACCAACGGCCAGGCCCTCAACACCGGCATCGTGGTGGATATGTCGCGCCATATGAACCGCATTCTTGAAATCAATGTCGAACAGGGGTGGGTGAAGGTTGAAGCCGGGGTCATCAAAGACCAGCTTAACCAGTATCTGCGGCCGTTCGGCTATTTCTTCTCGCCGGAACTTTCTACCAGTAACCGCGCGACGCTGGGTGGCATGATCAACACCGATGCTTCCGGCCAAGGCTCGCTGGTGTATGGCAAAACCTCCGATCACGTTTTGGGCCTGCGGGCGGTGCTGCTGGGGGGCGATATGATCGACACCCGCGCTATGCCGACATCGCTGGCGGAAACGATTGCTATGGAAGATACCGTTGAAGGCCGGATCTACCATAGGGTACTGAATAGCTGCCGCGACCAGCGTGCGCTGATCCTGGAGAAATTCCCCAAATTAAACCGTTTCCTGACCGGCTACGACCTGCGGCATGTGTTCAGTGACGATCTGCAAACCTTCGATCTAACGCGCATTTTGACCGGTGCAGAGGGCACGCTGGCGTTTATCACCGAGGCGCGTCTGGATATCACGCCGCTGCCGAAGGTACGTCGCCTGGTTAACGTGAAATATGACTCCTTTGATTCCGCCCTGCGCAACGCCCCGTTCATGGTGGAGGCCAAGGCGCTGTCGGTAGAGACCATTGATTCCAAGGTATTGAACCTGGCGCGGGAAGATATTGTCTGGCATTCGGTGAGTGAATTGATCACCAACGTGCCGGATAAAGAGATGCTGGGTCTGAACATCGTCGAATTTGCCGGGGATGACAAGGCGCTGATCGACCAGCAGATGGAAACGCTGTGTCTGCGGCTGGACGAGTTAATCCGCGAGAAGCAGGGCGGCGTGATTGGCTATCAGATCTGCGGGGACCTGGTCGGCATCGAGCGGATCTATAACATGCGCAAGAAGGCGGTCGGGCTGTTGGGCAACGCCAAAGGACGCGCCAAGCCTATTCCTTTCGCCGAGGATACCTGCGTGCCGCCGCAGCATTTGGCCGATTACATTGTCGAGTTCCGCCAGTTGCTGGACAGCCATAACCTCAGTTACGGCATGTTCGGCCATGTGGATGCCGGCGTATTGCACGTGCGGCCTGCGCTCGACATGTGCGATCCGCAGCAAGAAGTGCTGATGAAGCAGCTTTCCGACCAGGTGGTGGCGCTGACCGCCAAATATGGTGGATTGCTGTGGGGCGAACACGGCAAAGGTTTCCGCGCCGAATACAGCCCGGAATTCTTCGGTGAGCAGCTGTACGAAGAGTTGCGCCGCATCAAGGCCGCGTTCGATCCGAATAACCGCCTTAACCCCGGTAAAATTTGCCCGCCGTTGGGCGTTGATGCCCCGATGATGAAAGTGGACGCGGCCAAGCGCGGCACACTCGACCGCCGTATCCCGGTAGAGGTGCGTACCTCGTTCCGTGGCGCCATGGAGTGTAACGGCAACGGCTTGTGTTTTAACTTTGATGTGCGCAGCCCGATGTGCCCGTCGATGAAGATCACCGGTAGCCGCATTCACTCGCCAAAAGGCCGTGCGGCGCTGGTGCGCGAATGGTTGCGCCTGCTGTCCGAACAGGGGGTAGACCCGCTGGTGCTGGAACAGCAACTGCCGCAGCAGCGTCTTAGCTTCCGTACCTTGATCGAGAAAACCCGCAACAGCTGGTACGCCGGCAAAGGCGAATATGATTTTTCGCACGAGGTGAAAGAGGCGATGTCCGGCTGCCTGGCCTGTAAAGCCTGTTCCACCCAATGCCCGATTAAAATTGACGTGCCGGGTTTCCGCTCGCGTTTCCTGCAGCTGTATCACACCCGTTATCTGCGGCCGGCGCGTGACTATATGGTCGCCGGGGTTGAAAGCTATACGCCGCTGATGGCAAAAGCGCCGAAGGTATTCAATTTCTTCTTCCGCCAGCCTTGGGTGCGTGAGCTGAGCCGCAGCACTATCGGCATGGTCGATTTGCCGATGCTCTCCAGCCCGACACTGCGTCAGCAACTTTCCGGCCACGGCGCCTTGACCATGACGCTGGAGCAACTGGAAGCGTTGAGCGCCGAACAACGCGAGCAACACGTGCTGATCGTGCAGGATCCTTTCACCAGCTATTACGACGCCAAGGTGGTGGCGGACTTTGTGCGGCTGGTGGAAAAGCTCGGTTACCAGCCGGTGTTGCTGCCCTTCTCACCGAACGGCAAGGCGCAGCATATCAAAGGTTTCTTGACGCGCTTTGCCCGCACCGCGCGCAAAACCGCCGATTTCCTCAACCGGGTGGCGAAACTCGGGATGCCGCTGGTAGGGGTCGATCCGGCGCTGGTGCTGTGCTATCGCGACGAATATAACGAGATCCTCGGCGAAACTCGCGGTGACTTCCAGGTGCAACTGGTGCATGAATGGCTGCAACAGCTGCTGGCGGAACGTGCCGAACAACCGGCGACCGGTGAGGCCTGGTACTTGTTTGGCCACTGTACCGAAACCACGGCGCTGCCGGCCAGCGGCCAGCATTGGGCGTCGATCTTCTCCCGTTTCGGGGCCAGGCTGGAAAATGTCAGCGTGGGCTGTTGCGGCATGGCGGGCACCTACGGGCACGAAGTGAAGAACCTGGAGAATTCGCTCGGGATTTATGAGCTATCATGGCATCAGGCGTTGCAACGTTTGCCGCGGCAACGCTGTCTGGCGACCGGTTATTCCTGTCGCAGCCAGGTCAAACGCATTGAGGGTAACGGCGTGCGCCACCCGTTACAGGCACTTCTGGAGATGATTGCGTGAAATTGTGGAAACGAGAAACGACGCTGGAGCAGTTAAACCGCGCCGGTGAGGGATGCATGGTGAGCCATGTGGGGATTCACTTCACCCGGCTGGAAGACGATTTTCTTGAAGCCACGATGCCGGTGGACCACCGTACCCGGCAACCTTTCGGGCTGTTGCACGGCGGGGCGTCGGTGGTGCTGGCGGAGTCGATGGGATCGATGGCCGGTTATCTGTGCAGCGAAGGGGAGCAGAAAGTGGTAGGGCTGGAAATCAACGCCAACCATTTGCGGGCGGTATTTGAAGGGCAGGTGCGTGGTGTATGCCGCGCGCTGCACGTTGGCCGACGGCATCAGGTGTGGCAGATCGAAATATTCGATTCGCGCGACCGGTTGTGCTGCACCTCACGCCTGACCACCGCAATCATCGACTGATCCTCCCACCCGCAGGCGCCTTTGCCTGCGGGTACTCCGTTGCCGTTCCGCAGACATTTACAGTTGGAATGGCACCCGCTTGACGAAATCCTTCTGGAAGGCGTTAGCCTTCTCCCAGGTGCCTTCCATCGCATATTTCTGGCAGATTAAGGTCAGGGTATGCCGGGCAAAATGATAGCTCTGAACCCGAAACAACTGGCAGCGCTGCGGGTTGTTGATTTCGACGATCAGCCGGTTATGCAGTTTGCTGAGCGCGTGCAGATAGCTTTCATCATCGCCGTTTTCCAGGCACAGATTGGCCATGTTCAGGCTGACGTTATTGTAGCGTTTCAGATGGTTGATATTGCACTCTGGCCGCCTGAGCGACGCCTCCGCCATGTAGAAATCTACCGTGGCATCGCGCACGCTGAATTTATAGTCATCAATTTTGCCCAGCAGCCACGCATTCATCGAGATATTCATTTACCCGCGCTCACTTGTATTTGAATGATAATCATTATCATATTTACGGATGCGTTCGCGATCAATCATTCTGTTGAAATTTTTATCGGACACCGGGGCTGCATTTGCTCTGCGCCGACCCAATATCAGTCAGTAGCGGCTAAACTTTAATCAATGACGGCGGTTTCGGCCAGTGTGGCCGGGCGGTGCAAATGACGGAAAACGCCGCTAATTGCCGATAAACGCATTTTTGAGACAGACAAAATGTTGAAATAGGTATTTTCTATGAATGTTTACATCGACAATAAAAGCCGGCGGTGTAAAGGGGATGAGCCAGCGGCTGGGCGGTGCGGTGATTCAGGATGTACAGTAAATTCATAAGGATAAAATGAACGCGTCGCCGCCGGACTGCGTCAGGCACCCTGACTGTCCCTTCTGCTTGCCGTGTGCGGCAGCAAAAAAACGGGCTTTTGGCGGATACCCCCGCAAAACAAACGGTTGAAGTGATAATTGTTATCACTAACATATAAGCAACCCAGATTGGCTGTGGTAAAACACGAGTGTGAGGTAGGCCCTATGCAAACGGAAAATGTCGGCACCTTTTCTCTGGACGAAAATGTCTGGCAAGGCATTTTGCTCAGCGACAACGCCGTACAACAAATTACTAAATTGATGCAGCAGGATCCGCAAGTGAAGGGGCTGCAACTCGGAGTGAAGCAATCAGGCTGCGCCGGGTTTGCCTATGTGCTGGATCTCACCCGTGCCCCGGCGGAAGACGACCTGCTGTTTGAGCGCGATGGCGCCAAACTGTATGTGCCGCTTAAAGCCATGCCGTTCATTGATGGCACCACGGTAGATTTTGTCCGTGAAGGGCTGAATCAAATATTCAAATTCAATAACCCTAAAGCTCAGCATGCCTGCGGGTGCGGCGAGAGCTTTGGCGTTTGAGCGATGCAATCAACATGACACGAAGCAATGTAGAAATGCCTAATGAAGTGCAGGCTTGGGTCAGCGAAGGGCGCTACAAAGAAGGCTTTTTCACCCAGCTGGATACCGATGAATTGGCGACGGGCATCAACGAAGATGTGGTGCGCGCCATTTCGGCCAAGCGTAACGAACCTGAGTGGATGCTGGAATTCCGCCTGGAGGCCTACCGTGCCTGGCTGCAAATGGAAGAGCCGCACTGGTTGAAAGCGAACTATGACCGGTTGAACTACCAGGATTACAGCTATTACTCGGCGCCCTCCTGCGGCAGTTGCGACGACGCCTGCGGCTCCCAGCCCGGCGCCGAACAGCAACCCGGTGCGGCAACCGAAAACAGCTACCTGACCAGCGAAGTTGAACTGGCGTTTAACCAGCTCGGCGTACCGGTGCGTGAAGGCAGCGAAGTGGCGGTAGACGCGATATTCGATTCGGTATCGGTCTCCACCACCTACCGCGAAAAACTGGCGGAAAGCGGGGTGATTTTCTGCTCGTTCGGCGAGGCGATTCAGGAATACCCGGATCTGGTGCGCAAGTACCTGGGCCGCGTAGTGCCGTCCAACGATAACTTCTTTGCCGCGCTGAACGCCGCAGTGGCCTCCGACGGCACTTTTGTCTACGTGCCGAAAGGCGTGCGCTGCCCGATGGAACTCTCGACCTATTTCCGCATTAACGCCGCCAAAACCGGCCAGTTCGAACGCACGATTCTGATCGCTGATGAAGGTAGCTACGTCAGTTACATCGAAGGTTGCTCAGCCCCGGTGCGTGACAGCTATCAGTTGCATGCGGCGGTAGTGGAAGTGATCCTGCACAAAGACGCCGAAGTGAAATATTCAACGGTGCAAAACTGGTTCTCCGGCGGTGACAGCAAGGGCGGCATTCTCAACTTCGTGACCAAGCGCGCGTTGTGCGAAGGCGCAGGCTCGAAAATGTCCTGGACCCAGTCGGAAACCGGTTCGGCGATCACCTGGAAATACCCGAGCGTGATCCTGCAAGGCGATAACTCGATCGGCGAATTTTTCTCGGTGGCGCTGACCAGCGGCCATCAGCAGGCGGATACCGGCACCAAGATGATCCACATCGGCAAGAACACCCGATCGACCATCATTGCCAAAGGCATCTCCGCCGGGCACAGCGAGAACACTTACCGCGGCCTGGTGAAGATCCTGCCGGGGGCGGAAAATGCGCGTAACTTTACCCAATGCGACTCGATGCTGATTGGACCGGACAGCGGAGCCCATACCTTCCCGTACGTGGAGGCCCGCAATAACAGCGCACAGCTGGAACACGAAGCGACCACGTCGAAAATCGGCGATGACCAACTGTTCTACTGTTTGCAGCGCGGCATCAGCGAAGACAATGCCATCTCTATGATCGTCAACGGATTCTGTAAGGACGTGTTCTCTGAACTGCCGCTGGAATTCGCCGTCGAGGCGCAAAAGTTATTGGCCATCAGCCTGGAACACAGCGTGGGCTAAACGCCGGATTTACAGCGCAGCAGCGCTACTTAAGGACACCGCATGTTAAGTATCAAGAATTTGAAAGTCAGCGCCGAAGGCAATGAGATCCTCAAGGGATTGAACCTGGAGATCAAGCCGGGTGAAGTGCATGCCATCATGGGGCCGAACGGCTCGGGCAAGAGTACGCTCTCCGCCACCCTGGCGGGGCGTGAAGAGTATGAGGTGACCGAGGGCGAGGTTACCTTCAAGGGTAAAGACCTGCTTGAGCTGGCCCCGGAAGATCGCGCCGGCGAAGGCGTGTTCCTGGCGTTCCAGTATCCGGTTGAGATCCCCGGGGTCAGCAACCACTTCTTCCTGCAGACGTCGGTGAATGCGGTGCGCAAATACCGCCAGCAAGAACCGCTCGACCGCTTCGATTTTGCTGATTTCATCGAAGAAAAGATTGAGTTGCTGAATATGCCCCAGGATCTGTTGACCCGCTCGGTCAACGTCGGTTTCTCTGGCGGCGAGAAAAAGCGTAATGACATTCTGCAGATGGCGGCGCTGGAGCCGGATCTGTGCATCCTGGATGAAACTGACTCCGGCCTGGATATTGACGCGCTGAAGATCGTCGCCAACGGCGTTAATTCGCTGCGGGACGGCAAACGCGCCTTCATTATCGTCACGCACTACCAGCGTATTCTGGACTACATCAAACCGGATTATGTTCATGTTCTGTCTCAAGGGCGCATCGTGAAGTCCGGCGATTTCTCCCTGGTGAAACAGTTGGAGGAGCAGGGCTATGGCTGGCTTACCGACCAACAATAACTCGCGTGCGTTGCAACAGCTTTACAGCCTGTTCGAGGCCCGTGGCGGCGAACACTCCGCTCACGCCCTGGCGCACTGGCAGCAGGCTTTGCGTCTGGGCTGGCCGACGCGCAAACATGAAAACTGGAAATATACCCCGCTGGAGGGCTTGCTGGAGCAGCAATTCCTTGAGCCGCAGGCCGAACCGATCGCTGCCGCCCAACGTGATGCGCTGGCGCTGAACCTCGATGCTTATCGGCTGGTGTTTGTCGACGGGCGTTTCAACGCCGCGCTGAGCGACAGCGATCTGGGCGAATACCAGTTCGAGGTCACTCCCTACGGCACGCCGCAGGCATTGCCGGAGCCGATTCAGCCTGAAATTTTTCTGCACCTGACCGAAAGCCTGGCGCAGGAGACCAGCATGATCCGCGTGGCGGCCGGCAAGATCGCTGCTCGGCCGTTGTACCTGTTGCACATCAGCAGTGGACGCGGCGCTGAGGGCGAGGTGAATACTGTGCATCATCGCCATCACCTCGACGTCGGTCGCAATGCCCGGGCTGAGGTGATCGAGCATTATGTCAGCCTGAACGATGCCGCGCATTTCACCGGCGCGCGTCTGACAGCCAGCATCGGAGACAACGCGGAGCTGCGTCACTGCAAGCTGGCGTTCGAAAGCCAGGCGAGCTACCACTTTGCGCATAACGACTTGGTGATTGGCCGCGACGCGCGGGTGAAAAGCGACAGCTTCCTGTTGGGGGCCGGCCTTACGCGGCATAACACCAGCGCGCAGTTGAACGGCGAAGGTTCCAACCTGGTGATCAACAGCCTGGTGCTGCCGGTGGGCAAGGATGTGTGCGATACCCGTACCTATCTGGAGCACAACAAAGGTTACTGTGAGAGCCGTCAACTGCATAAAACGGTGGTCAGCGATCGCGCCAAGGCGGTATTCAACGGCATGATCAAAGTCGCCAAGCATGCGATCAAGACCGACGGCCAGATGACCAACCACAACCTGCTGCTGGGTAAGGTGGCGGAGGTGGACACCAAGCCGCAGTTGGAAATCTACGCCGATGACGTGAAATGCAGCCACGGCGCCACCGTCGGGCGTATTGATGAAGAGCAACTGTTCTATCTGCAATCGCGCGGTATTGATAAACACGCAGCGCAGCAGATGATCATCTTCGCCTTTGCCGCTGAACTGACCGAGGGCATCGGCAACGATGTTATCCGCGAATGGGTGCTGACGCGCATAGCGCAACGCCTGCCGGGGGAGGCCGCATGAGTTTTCCGATTGAACGGGTGCGCAGCGAATTCCCCCTTTTGGCGCGTGAAGTCAATGGCCGGCCGCTGGCTTACCTTGACAGTGCCGCCAGCGCGCAGAAGCCGCAGGCGGTGATCGATCGCGAACTGGATTTTTATCGCCATGGCTACGCTGCGGTACACCGTGGCATCCACACGCTGAGCGCAGAAGCGACGCAGGACATGGAAGCGGTGCGCGAAAAAGTGGCGGCGTTTATCAACGCCGCTTCGGCGGAAGAGATTGTTTTCGTCAAGGGCACCACCGAGGGCATTAACCTGGTGGCCAACAGCTTTGGCCGCCATGTCCTGCAACCGGGCGACAGCATTATCATCACCGAGATGGAGCATCACGCCAATATTGTTCCCTGGCAGATGCTGGCGCAGGAGCGCGGGCTTCAACTGCGGGTATGGCCGCTGCAGCAGGACGGCACGCTGGATCTGGCACAGTTGCCGGGTTTGATCGACTCGTCCACCAAATTGCTGGCGATGACCCAGGTCTCCAACGTGCTGGGCACGGTGAACCCGGTGCGTGAAATCATCGCTCAGGCGAAGGCTGCGGGCCTGAAGGTGCTGATAGACGGTGCACAGGCCGTTATGCATCAACGCGTGGATGTGCAGGCGCTGGATTGCGATTTCTATGTGTTTTCCGGCCACAAGCTGTATGGCCCTTCCGGTATCGGCATTCTTTATGGCCGCCAGGTGCTGCTGCAGCAGATGCCGCCGTGGGAAGGCGGGGGATCGATGATACAACAGGTCAGCCTGACTAACGGCACCACCTATGCCGAGCCGCCGTGGCGCTTTGAGGCCGGTTCACCGAACACGGCCGGCATGATGGGGCTGGGCGCGGCGATTGATTATGTTAACGCGCTGGGGCTGGAGGCGATACACGACTACGAGCAGTCGCTGATGCACTATGCGCTCGAAGCGCTGAAACAGGTGCCGACGCTTAACATCTATGGTCCGGCAGAGCGCGCTGGGGTCATTGCCTTTAACCTGGGTGAGCATCACGCTTACGATGTCGGCAGTTTTCTGGATCAATACGGTATCGCCATTCGTACCGGGCACCATTGCGCGATGCCGTTGATGGCGTTCTATAATGTGCCGAGCATGTGTCGCGCTTCGCTGGCGTTATACAACACCCGCGATGAAGTTGATCGGCTGGTGGCCGGGTTGCAGCGTATCCAAAAACTCTTGGGGTAGGTCGAGGGTGCCGCTTGTGGCGCTCTCTGGCGAAACAATGTCTGCAGACAGTTACGCGGGGCCGGCATGCCGGTCCCTGAATTATTGAAAGGATCCTCATGGCGAACTTGCCGGATAAAGATAAGTTGGTGCGTAATTTTTCCCGTTGTCTTAATTGGGAAGATAAGTACCTGTATGTGATTGAACTGGGCGCGAGGCTGCCGGCACTTGCCGAGGACGAACGTCAGGCGAGCAATCTGATTTCCGGCTGCCAGAGCCAGGTGTGGATTGTGATGCACACTGACGAGCAAGGGTGCGTCGAATTTCACGGTGACAGCGATGCGGCCATCGTCAAAGGGTTGCTGGCGGTAGTGTTTATTCTGTATCACCAAATGACGCCACAGCAGATTACCGAGCTTGATGTGCGGCCCTTTTTCGCCGAACTGGCGTTGAGCCAGCACCTGACGCCATCGCGTTCCCAGGGGTTGGAGGCGATGATCCGCGCTATCCGCAGTAAGGCCACCCAGTTGCTGTGAGCCTGCTTTGATATTCAGAAAGGCTTATTGATGCGTTGAATATATTTCTTGTGTCAGTGAGTCTTTACAAATCCCTTCCGAACCCCCCGTCTGTGCAACAAATCAGTGACATTTCAGCAGCTTGCTGATTGACGTTGCATTGACAAACCTGTCGCGCAATTACGTTATAACATGTTGATTTTTAGAGGACTTATTGCCTTTAATGCCAGCGTTGCTAGTATTAATCAGGTATTGTCTGATTTACCTGCCGTCAGGTGCCCGCTAGCCTTGTGGCCGAACCGTAATAAGCATATAGGGATGATAATGAAACGTGCGTTGAGTTTAATGGGCATGCTATTCGCCACCGTACTGACAGGCACCCAAGCCGCCAGCGCGACCGAGTATCCGTTGCCGTCGCCGGACAGCCGCCTGATTGGCGAGAACACCACTTATACCGTACCTAACGATGGCCGTCCGTTAGAGGCCATTGCCGCCGAGTATCAAATTGGTCTGTTGGGCATGTTGGAGGCCAATCCGGGTACGGATCCGTTCTTGCCCAAGCCGGGTTCGGTATTAACCATCCCGACCCAAATGCTGCTGCCGGACACCAAGCGTGAGGGGATAGTGGTCAATCTGGCCGAACTGCGCCTGTACTACTACCCGAAAGGCGAGAATAAAGTGATTGTTTATCCTATCGGTATTGGCCAAACCGGCATGCATACGCCGCTGCAGGTGACCTCAGTCAGCCAGAAGATCCCGAACCCGACCTGGACACCAACCGCCAACATCCGTAAGCGCTATCAGGCGAAAGGCGTGACGCTGCCAGCGGTCATACCGGCCGGCCCTGAAAACCCGATGGGGCTGTTTGCCATGCGTTTGGCTATGGGGCACGGTGAGTACCTGATCCACGGCACCAATGCCAATTTCGGTATTGGCATGCGCGTCAGCTCCGGCTGTATCCGCCTGCGTCCGAAGGATATCGAAGCGCTGTTTAACATGGTACCGCGCGGCACCCGCGTACAGGTGATTAACGATCCGGTGAAAATTTCCGTAGAGCCGGACGGTAAGCGTTACGTCGAAGTCCATCAGCCGCTGTCGAGAGTCGAAAGCGACGATCCGCAGACCATGCCGATTTCACTGTCCAAAACCGAAAAAAGCTTTGTCGAGGATTCGCAGACCGATCGTGCGGTGTTCGACAGTGCGGTTGTACGCCGCTCTGGCATGCCGGTACTGGTTAATCTAGGGCAGAGTACGTCTGAGGTGACTTTAACGCCTGTAGCCCCGCAGGGAGCGAATAAGGGCCTGTTCAAGGGGGCACCTATCAGCGCGGTGAATTAAATACGGGTCATAACTGACGATTCTGAGGGGGTTCAGCGTGCTGAACCCTTTTTTTCGCCTGTGGCGAGGGGAAAGGGGAGTGCAAACAAAAAAAAACGGCGCACAATGTGCGCCGTTTTCAATAACCGAAGCTATCTTACTTTTTGTAAGCGTGAGCTTGGTTGTCCAGGCGCTGGTTAGCACGTGCTGCGTCGTCTTTAGCTGCTTGAACGTCAGAACGGATTGCGTTCACGTCGTTGCTCAGCTGGTCAACTTTAGCGTTCAGAGTCTGAACGTCAGAAGACAGTTGATCGATTTTAGCATTGCTAGAGCAGCCTGCCAGCAGAGTGGAACCCAGGATTACCGCGCCCAGTACCAGTTTAGTACGATTCATTATAACACCCTCTAGATTGAGTTAATCTCCATGTAGCGTTACAAGTATTACACAAACTTTTTTCGAAAGAGAATAATTTTTTTGTATTGGAGTGCTTTATTTTGATCGTTCGCTCAAACTTGCATCTTCTTTTGATGAATAGTTAAAAAATCTAGGGAAAACAGCTGGATTCCATGGGACAACTCCGATTTGTAATTAGCCAAATAATGAGCAATCGGCAGTTGCGTTTTTGGGAAAACAGTTTACTACTGCTAAAAAAAACGCCGCTAAGCGGCGTTTTGGTCAAGACAATTATGTCACGTTTTATATTACAGCACGTGAACCGAGGCAGTATTGGTGGTGCCGCTCGGTACCAGAGCGCCAGAAACCATCACCACAACGTCGCCTTTTTGCGCCAGGCCACTGGCCAGTGCAGCTTCTTTGCCAATGCGATAGAAGTCGTCGGTAGAGGCGATTTCTTTGACCATTTGCGGCGTAACGCCTTTGGTCAGGATCAATTGGCGAGCGGTGACTTCGTTGGTGGTCAGCGCCAGGATCACGGCGTTAGGGAAGTATTTACGCACGGATTTGGCTGATTTACCGCCGCTGGTGGCAACCACAATCAATGGCGCGTCCAGTTTTTCTGCGGTTTCAACGGCGCCACGGCAGACGGCTTCGGTGATGCGTAGTTTGCGGTTGTCGTTCAGGCTGTCAATACGGCTTGGCATCACGCGATCGGTGCGCTCGCAGATGGTGGCCATAATGGTCACGGCTTCCAGCGGGTATTTGCCCTTGGCGCTCTCGCCTGACAACATAACGGCGTCGGTGCCGTCCAGAATGGCGTTCGCCACGTCGCCGGCTTCAGCACGGGTAGGGCGCGGGTTCTTGATCATCGAATCCAGCATTTGGGTGGCAGTGATCACCACTTTACGTGCGCGATTACATTTTTCGATCATCATCTTCTGAGCGAAGATCACTTCTTCTACCGGGATTTCTACGCCCAGATCGCCACGGGCTACCATGATGCCGTCAGAGGCTTCGAGGATCTCGTCGAAGTTGTTCAGGCCTTCCTGGTTTTCAATTTTGGAGATGATCTGAATCTGCTCGCCGCCGTGGGCTTTCAGATGTTCGCGGATTTCCAGCACGTCGGAGCGTTTGCGGATAAAGGACGCGGCAACGAAGTCGACACCTTGTTCACAGCCGAAAATCAGGTCGCGTTTGTCTTTTTCTGCCAATGCAGGCAGTTGGATGGAAACGCCCGGCAGGTTAACGCCTTTGTTTTCGCCCAGATCGCCGCTGTTCAGTACCTTACAGATCACTTCGTTCTCGGTCACGTTAGTGACTTCCATGCCGATCAGGCCGTCGTCAACCAGCACGGTATTGCCGATTTTCAGATCGGCGGAGAAGCCGGCGTAGGTGACCGCAACGCGTTCGTTATTGCCGATAATGCTTTGATCGGTGGTGAAAGTGAAGGTCTGGCCGGCAACCAGCGCCGCGTCTTTACCGCCTTCCAGCTTCATGGTGCGGATTTCCGGGCCTTTGGTATCCAGCAGGATACCGGCGTTTTTGCCGGTTTTCGCGATCACGGCACGCATGTTCTTGATGCGGTTACCATGTTCTTCATAATCGCCGTGGGAGAAGTTGAGGCGCATTACGTTCATGCCTGCATTGAGCAGGTTGGTCAGCATTTCTTCCGATTCGGTTTTTGGACCGATGGTACAAACAATTTTGGTCTTTTTCATGACGGAGTTTTCTACAAGTTGTGATGGATAAAAAAACGAATAAAACCAGCGGCCAGGCCACCGGTATGGAATTTGAGTCGCGCCTGGTGGTGCAAAACACAGTTAAGGATAGGTGACCAGAGTTGAAATGGGGTGTAAAAATTCAGCCCGCGCCAGGGCGTAGGGATGCTGCGCAACATGATGAGATGAAAATGTGTTGTTATTGCGTTTTCGCAGATCAAGGGCTGAAACCATTCAACTGAAAGACGTTGCGCATTATAAAGGCTAAGCGACGGGAAACAAAATAAAAAACCGGTGATCGACGGCGGATCCTTCAAATCAGCAGCAAATGTGGCGCAAATGCAAATCACCAGCAGGTGTTTGTTGCGCAAATAACCTTGCTGTGAACGAAACAATTAACGCAATCAATCTGCCGTGATGATTTCCAGCAGGGTTCCGGCAGTCAGGCAGAAGCATCCGCTGGCGGTGTTGGCGGGAATGGCGATAGTTTCCCCGGCCACCACCACCTGAGTATCACTGCCAACGGTGAATTCAAACTCACCGGAAACGACCCGCGTTTGCAATGAATGCTCCCGCTTTTGCAGTTGCCCGAAGGTGCCGGCCCCGAATTTGACTTCCGTAGCACGGGCGCCATCGCTCATTACACCTTGGCGGCGGATGAGGCCGTTGTCGAGTTTTTCAAACGGAGTTTCTGCGGTAAATGTCAGCATTAAACTTGTCCTGCAAAAGGTGTTCGCCATGATGATATTCGGATACGGCTAGCGGTTACAGAAGTAACGTTCGGGAATCGCATGGGCAGATTAGGGTAATGGAAGTATCGGATAGAAAGGTCAAGCCTGGGGAAATAACG
>NZ_BCTU01000004.1 GCF_001590925.1 Serratia plymuthica NBRC 102599 | reverse complement strand
TCTTTTCCTGTCTGTCATGGCTGACAGCGGGGACGAATATTAACGAGCTACCTGCGCGCTGGCAAGGAGAAAAACGTAATTTTATCCGGTATTTCACACGATTGCTGAGCTTATGTGCAGTGCGGTTGTTTTTTCTGCAAACACGGACGAAGAAGCCACCGGCGGCGGAATAAACCGGCCGGTGGCGAAACTTAGCGGGTGGAGCGCTGCAAGATCAGCGCAGCAGGCTGTTTTTGCAGCCAGCGCATGCGCGTAGCCATCATGATAGCCGCAAAGGTCAGGCCGATGATAAAACCAATCCAGAAGCCGCTTGGCCCCATCGCCGGCACCAGGACATCGGTCAACGCCAGCAGGTAGCCGCTCGGCAGACCCAGTACCCAATAAGCAATAAAGGTGATGAAGAAGATTGACCGGGTATCTTTATAACCGCGCAGAATACCGCTGCCGATCACCTGAATCGAATCGGAAATCTGATAAATGGCCGCCAGCAACATCAGGTGCGACGCCATCGCAACTACCGCCGGGCTGTCGTTATACAACAGCGCGATTTGTTCGCGGAAAGTGGCGGTAAACAGCGCGGTGCAGCAGGCCATCAGGATGCCGACGCCGATAGCGGCATAGGCGGCAATCCGTGCGCCTTCGACCGAACCTTCACCGAGCCGATAGCCGACGCGAATGGTGGCGCTGACGCCGAGCGACAGTGGCAACACGAACATCAACGCGCTGAAGTTCAGCGCAATCTGATGCCCGGCCACGGAAACGATGCCCAGCGGCGAGACCAGCAGGGCGACGATGGCAAACAGCGTCACCTCAAAAAACAGCGCCAACGCCACCGGCAGACCGATACCGATGAGGCGTTTCATCGCCGGCCAGTCCGGGCTGCGGTTGCTGCCTTCATGCGGCAGGATGTCACGTTGCGACGGTGCGCGTTTTACATACCAGCGCATTGCCAGGAACATGAACCAGTAGACGCTGCCGGTTGCTACGCCGCAACCGACGCCGCCCAGCTCAGGCATACCGAACTTGCCGTAGATGAAAATATAGTTAATCGGGATATTGACCAGCAGGCCGAGAAAGCCAATCACCATGCCGGGTTTGGTTTTCGACAGTCCTTCACACTGGCCACGCAGCACCTGGAAGAACAGATAGCCCGGTGCGCCCCACATGATGGCATGCAGGTAGCCAACGGCTTTATCCGCCAGTTGCGGATCGATATTGTGCATCATGTCGATCACGAACTTGCTGTTATACAGCACGAAAATGATCAGGACAGAGACCGCACAAGCCAGCCAAAACCCTTGGCGTACCTGATGAGCGATACGGTCGCGGCGGCCGGCGCCGTTAAGCTGCGCGATCACCGGAGTTAGCGCCAGCAGCAGGCCGTGGCCGAACAGAATGGCCGGCAACCAGATAGAGGTGCCGACGGCGACGGCGGCCATATCCGTGGCGCTATAAGCGCCGGCCATAATGGTATCGACCACGCCCATTGCGGTTTGCGATATTTGCGCGATGATTACCGGAATTGCGAGGGCCAATAAACTACGCGCTTCAATGAAGTACTTCTGCACGCATACACCTTTTCTATTTATTTATGATTGAGGGGAGGGTCGTCGCGAAAGGACAACAATTAAAAATAGCGGAATTTTGTCAAAAAGATTGTACGCGCTCGGCGTCGTTAAGCAAATGTTGTGACGAAATAGTTATTAAATGCGCAGGCGCGGATTTTTTGCCTCCCCGGGTTTGGTTTTCCTCGCCAACTGGGGCAAACTGCCCCAAGCGCTTTAAACATTTTCAGAAAGAAGAGGCTCACATGTTCACCGGTATCGTACAAGGCACCGCGCCGCTGGTCGCCATTGATGAAAAATCCAACTTCCGTACCCACGTCATAGAGATGCCTGCGGAACTGCTGCCTGGGCTGGAGCTCGGCGCGTCGGTGTCCCATAACGGTTGCTGCCTGACCGTCACTGCGGTGGAAGGCAACCGCGTCAGCTTTGATCTGATCAAAGAAACGTTACGCCTGACCAATCTCGGCGAGCTGGCTTTGGGGGACGTGGTCAATATCGAAAGGGCGGCCAAATTCAACGATGAAATTGGCGGCCACCTGATGTCCGGCCATATTATCTGCACGGCGGAAGTCGCCAAGATTTATACCTCCGAAAATAATCGTCAGATATGGCTGCGCATGCCGGATGCGGAACTGATGAAATACGTTCTGCATAAAGGTTTTATTGGCATTGACGGTATTAGCCTGACGATCGGAGAGGTGGTGAATAACCGTTTCTGCGTGCACCTGATCCCGGAGACGCTTGAACGCACCACGCTGGGCAAAAAACGCCTGGGCGACAAGGTGAATATTGAGATTGATCCACAAACGCAGGCGGTGGTAGATACCGTTGAGCGGGTGTTGGCGAGCCGCGAAGCGGCCATGGCGACGGCGAGCGCGCTGGCGCAGAAGATCTGACGGACAATAACCACAGAGGAGTAACCGCGTGAAGTTTTATGGGAAAACGTTGATGTTAACGGCGCTGCTGGCGCTGAGTGCCTGTAGCAGCTCACCTGAGCAGGGCGCGGCCAATCAGGCCGTTGATGCAGAAAGTGATACCTGCGGTGCCGCGCAATACCAGAGTTACGTCGGCAAGCCGATGTCAGCGCTGGAAGGCGTTCAGATTGACTCTCAGGTACGTGCGATTCCGTACAATTCGGCCGTTACTATGGACTTTAACCTGCGTCGTCTGAACTTCCTGGGCGACAGCGAGGATAAAATCATTCGGGTTTATTGCGGCTGATCAGCCATTGGTTAGCGCATAATATAAAACGCCCCCGGTAAAAACCGGGGGCGTTTCGTTGTGGCATGGCATTAATCAGCGCGGGACGCGGATACCGCCTTCAATGCCTTTCGGGCTGAATACCACCTGCCACAATTGAATGTCACGCGCGCGAAATGCACCTGCACAGGCGCTCAGATAATAGCTGAACATACGTTCGAAACGCTCGGAATAACGCTGGGCCAGTTGTGGCCATGCCTGTCTGAAACGTTCGTACCAGACCATCAGGGTGCGATCATAATCGGCGCCAATATTATGCCAATCTTCCATCACGAAACGTCCTTCGCTGGCTTTGGCTATCTGCGTGACTGAAGGCAGGCAGCCATTCGGGAAGATATATTTGTTGATCCACGGGTCAACATTCATATCTGTCCGGTTCGAGCCAATGGTGTGCAGCAGGAAAAGGCCATCCGGTTTTAAATTACGCTCCACCACCTTGAAGTAGGTGCGATAATTTTTGGGGCCAACGTGCTCAAACATGCCGACGGAGGCAATGCGATCAAACTGCTGGTGCAGATCGCGGTAGTCTTTCAGCAGAATTTCAACGTCCAGCCCGGCGCAGCGCTCCTGCGCCAGTTTTTGCTGTTCGGCAGAAATGGTTACGCCCACGACGGAAACGCCATAGTTTTTCGCCGCAAAGGCGGAAAGGCCGCCCCAACCGCAGCCGATATCCAGTAATTTCATCCCCGGTTGCAACTGCAGTTTCTCGCAAATCATTCGCAGCTTGGCTTCCTGCGCTTGCTCCAGCGTGGTTGCCTCTTTCCAATAGGCGCAGGAATATTGCATATAGGGATCGAGCATCAGCGTAAACAGATCGTTTCCCAGATCGTAATGCTCTTTACCGACAATCCAGGCACGTTTCTTCGATTGCAAATTGATTAATCGCGCGGCGGCAATTCGCAGGATATCTTTCACATGATGGGGGAGTTTCTTTTCCAGGCCTGCGCCGACTACGTGTTGAAAGAATATATCCAGCCGTTCGCATTCCCACCAGCCATCCATATAGCTTTCGCCCAGGCCGAGAGAACCTTCCCGCAACACGCGTTTAAAAAAATCAGGATTTTTAATCTGAATATCGAAAGGACGTGAGCCGTTTATTTCTATACCGGCCATACTGAGCATTTCATGAGCGATACGGTACCATGGGTTGTCCTGAATGCTCACATCTTCTATACACGATGAACTCATAGCTTCTCCATCACCTTCTTCTGACTTATGACCCGCCAGAAAATAGCTTAGACAATTTCTGCGGGCGCATATGTATACCTACGGTGGAAAGTCACCGTGGCGTCTGATATCCGACTATGAACAGAGGAAAATTTTAAGAAGGCTCCAGCGCAATAGGCGCGGATAAACAAATCCTTAAAAAAGTGTGACGCCATACGCGTACACAACAGCTACTTGTGATAATAAGACTATAAAAGTGTTATTTTAAAAGGTCGTTTTGAGTATAGGCTTGCCGAGGCGCTTACTCAACCGTAAATCGCACTCGGCAAAAATATTCTTTAAGTGATTATTAGTGCAGGTAATTATGACGCAGAGTTAGCATGTTCCTGTCGTACTGCCTGCGAATTATCGATCACTTTTCCCCGTTGCAACATATACCCCAACGCGGCCAATACCACCGTTGAAACCATCACCGTTACCGTCGCCAACAGCGGTTGGGCTATAAAGGCCGAAACCAATAGGCTCGCGACAAAGCACAGGCCCAATTGCAGGGTATTTTGCAGCGCTGCGGCTTTGCCTGTGCCTTCCGGGAACGGCATCAACGCATTCGCCACTACGATCGGGTAGCAGGCTCCGTTGACCAGCGCCATCAGGCAGAATGGAATCAGCAACGTGGTGAGCGTGGGTTCGGTCAATGTCGCCACCAGATATAACGCCACCATGCTGATGCCATAACCTACCAGCAGCCAGGGCAGCAGGGTGTTGCCATTCATGCGGTTTAACGCCGTACGGCAACCGTAACCGCCCAATAAGAAAGCCAGCGTCTGCGGGACATAGCTCAGGCCAATATCATTGGGGCTGTAACCCATATCGCCAAGAATAAACGGCGAACCGGTGAGCCAGGCAAAAAAACCGGCAGAGCAGGCGGCAAAAATGGTGACGTTACCGCTGAATACCGGCGACTTCAGCAGTTGGAAGAAACTCAGGGTGTTTTTGGGCTGGGCAGATGGCGCGCTTTTGGCGCTTTCCTTCAGTAACAGCGTCGGCAGCAGCAAAATGACGGTGATACCCAGCAGCACGGCGAAAATTGCCCGCCATCCCATGTGGTTCAACAACCAGGAGCCGACCAACGGTGCCAGCGCAGGCGAAAGTGCTACCAGCGGCATAATGGTGGCGAATACGCGGTTGGCTTTGCCTTCACGGTAGCGGTCAATGACCAGCGCCTGCCAGGTGACGGCGGCTGAACACACACCGATCGCCTGGATAAAGCGCAGCGACCACAGTTGGACGGCATTTTGCACCCACAGCATGCCGAGGCAGCCCAGAGCAAACAGCGCCAGGCCAATCAGTAGCACGGGTTTGCGGCCCAAATTATCGGAGAGCGGCCCCCAGAGCAGTTGAGCAAAGGCAAAACCGGCCAGGAAAATGCTAAGGCTGGCGCTGATTGCGCCGGCGGAAATTTGCAGATCTTGCTGCATAGCGCCAAAGGCGGGCAGATACATGTCGGTGGCCAGGTAACCCAGCATGCTCAGGCCGGCAAGATAGAACATAAAACCAAAGGAATTTCGCATGGTATTTCTCATTAATATTTTATTGTCGCAGGTTTTTAGCGCCGGCAAGTGTATCCGGCTGGATCTCTGCTTGTGAAACGGTAATATTTGCGAAGTGCTGTTAAAAAAATTGAAGGCAAAAATCATGTGGTCTGAATATTCGCTTGATGTCGTGGACGCGGTCGCCCGCACCGGCAGCTTCAGCGCGGCGGCGCAGGAACTCCACCGGGTGCCTTCGGCGGTTAGCTATACTGTGCGGCAACTGGAACAATGGCTGGCGGTACCGCTATTTGAACGGCGTCATCGCGATGTAGAACTGACGCCGGCCGGCACGCTGTTTATTCAGGAAGCGCGCGGTGTCATCAAAAAAATGCTCGACACTCGCAGACAGTGCCAGCAGGTGGCCAATGGTTGGCGTGGTCAATTAAAAATCGCGGTGGATATCATCGTCAAACCGCAGCGCTGCCGTCAGCTGGTGCTGGATTTTTACCGTCAATTCCCCGATGTCGAGCTGTTGGTCCAACCCGAAGTGTTTAACGGCGTGTGGGATGCGCTGGTGGACGGGCGCGCCGATATGGCGATCGGCGCTACGCGGGCGGTGCCGGTTGGCGGTGGTTTCGCCTTTCGCGACATGGGCGACATGCGTTGGTTGTGTGTCGCCAGCCCCCAGCATCCCTTGGCGGGGTTGGATGGCCTGCTGAACGATGATCAGCTCCGGCCTTTCCCTTCGCTGTGTCTGGAGGATACGTCACGCAATCTGCCCAAGCGGGTCACCTGGACGCTGGACAATCAACGGCGGCTGGTGGTGCCGGATTGGGCCTCTGCGGTGGATTGCCTGTGCGCCGGATTGTGCGTCGGCATGATGCCTGCGCATCAGGTATTGCCGTTGGTACAGCGTGGTGAATTGGTGGCGCTGCAACTGCAACAGCCATTTCCCGCCAGCCCATGCTGCCTGACCTGGCAGCAGAATACCCCATCGCCGGCGATGGCCTGGCTGCTGGATTACCTGGGGGACAGTGAAACCTTGAATCAGGAATGGTTAAGCGAAGTGACGCCGGAAGCCGCTTTGGCTCCCGGCGCTGGCGACTAGCGGCGGTAATCGATGAAGGGACCGTCGGCGACCGAGCGGCGTTCAACCAGCTTCGGATGTACCTCAATGACTTGCGATTCTTCACGCTTGCTGATGATGCGGTCCAGCAGCATGGTGAACGCCATCTCGCCCAAACGCTCTTTGGGCTGATGGATGGTCGTCAGTGCCGGCGTGAAATAGCGGGCGTTGCGCACATTATCGTAACCAATAACGGAAATATCCTGCGGTACGCGCAACCCCAGCTCATCAGCGGCGCAAATAGCGCCCATTGCCATAATGTCGCCGCCGCAGAATACCGCCGTTGGGCGCTGTTTCTGCGATAATATCTGGTGCATGGCTTTGTAGCCGGATTCCGGTTCGAAGTCACCTTGTACAATCCACTCGTCGCGCACCTCAATATTGGCTTCTTCCATGGCTTTTAAAAAGCCCTGATGGCGGCCGCCGCCGGTATTGCGCGCTAATTGGCCCGGAATGGCGCCAATCTCACGGTGGCCACGCTCGATCAGATAGCGGCCGGCCAGATAACCGCCTTCGAGGGCGTTGTCGATAATGGTATCGGTAAAATCACCGCGTGCTGCGCCCCAGTCCATGACCACCATTGGGATGTTACGGTAATCTTCCAACATCCCCAGCAATTGATCCGGGTATTCAGAGCACATCACCAGCAGACCATCGACGCGTTTTTGCGCCAGCATCGCCAGATAAGCGCGTTGCTTGTCCAGGTTATTGTGCGAGTTACACAGGATCAGCGTATAGCCTTTGCTGTAGCAGCTGTTTTCCACCGCCTCGATCACTTCGGCGAAATAGGGCGCTTCGCTGGAGGTAGCCAGCAGACCGATAGATTTGGTGTGATTGACTTTCAGGCTGCGCGCCACGGCGCTGGGAGAATAGTGCAGCTCTTTGATCGCGGCCGCGACGGCCGCTTTAGTCTCTTCGGCGACGAAACGAGTCTTATTGATGACGTGCGAAACGGTGGTGGTGGAAACGCCAGCGCGTTTGGCCACATCTTTAATCGTTGCCATGTAAAGAATGACTCCTGAACTCACATGTTGCAGCATGTAAGTGTGATGTTAATCGTTTGCCTGCGTAGATCCTTCTTCCAAATAAGCGAAGCTGAGTTTTTAGTGTATTGAAGTCGTCAGCGTTTGGTCAGGAGGGGCATTTTTGCCGGTACGCAGTTGTGAACTGCGAATTTTGTCCCATATTGAGCCAAAGTGGAAGAGGTAATCAGTATTATAAACCGGGAAATGATAACAAGATTTTATTGTCTAACTGTGGGAAAATGGTTTGACGCATTAATTGTGTGCCTTTTATCCTTGGGATAACCCGTCTGAAAAGGAGTTGTAATGGATACCGATCTGAAAATGTCACTGTTCACCACTGTGTGCGCGCTGGCCGTTATTATTGCTTTTAGCTTCACCGCGGCGTTGAACTGATCCCCGGTTGTCACACAGGCGCAGTTCACTGCGCCTGTTCGCATTTTCCCACCGCTACGTCAGATTTTTCCACAAGTGCCCCGTTTACCCACACCCGGATGTTTTCCATGCGGCTTCGCGAAACCGTGCTCTGAGAGCGACGAAAAGGCCTAAGATCAGAACGCTTGCGTTAGGCGGTGAGGCGTGCGGCTGGGGGGGACCAGCCGCGGAGGCGATTATCGAATGGTTTTCGGTGTTACCACACGGCGGGCACCAATGTAGTGGTTTTGCCAGTAGTCGTTGTCCAACTGGCTGATACGGATTTCCTCACCGGTACGCGGTGACTGAATGAATTTGCCGTTGCCCAGATAGACGCCGACGTGATCGGCCACGCCACGGTTGTTGATGCGGAAGAACACCAGGTCACCGCTTTCCAGCTCGTTTTTCTTGATCGGTGCCGCATCGCGCAGGTGATACATCTCGTTGGCAGTACGCGGCATCTTGATTTTCACTACGTCTTTATAGGCGTAATAAATCAGTCCGCTACAGTCAAAACCGGTTCTTGGCGAAGTGCCGCCCCAGCGATAAGGTTTGCCCATTTGGTCCATCAGCTTGGCCATCGCGGTTTGCTTGGCGTGCTGATAGCGCTTTTTGTGCGCCGGGGTGAGTTTCAGCGGCTTTTCGTCGCGAGCCAATTTGGCGGTGGCCATGCCGGGTTCCCGGTGGCGACCATAGCCTTTTTTGTAACCCTTTTTCGGTGGGGTCACTTTGATTTTGGCTATTTTCTGGGTTTGGTGTTTCGATTTTGCGCTGACGATCTTTTTAGCGGTTTTTTCTGTTTTGGCTTTGGAAACCTTGGCTGTTTTTGGCGGAGCAGTGACTTTCACTTTTTTGCTGGCCTTTGCCGCTTTCTTTTTCTTGCGGTCATCCGGCCGTGCTTCATTAACGTGGCTCTTGCGCTGCTCGGCGGCAATACGCGCCTGTGGCGCAGCGTGCGCCAGATTTAAGAATAGCTGTGTAAACAACAGCACAAAAAGCGTAAGAATTAAACGCATGTCGACGTTACCAACCTTGGCCCCGGAACAGATATCGAAAGAATGACAGTATTCCCCAATTTCGCCATATAAAACAGCGAAGAACTCATAAATGATAATCCATATTGTGAGAAAACGTTAACAGCATTTTTTTTGCCGAAAAATCAATCTGTTGGTGTATAAAAAATCACCTTTGGCCGCTGTTGGAATTATTAAAGGGGTACCAGGAGGCGGAAAAATATATTAGTGAAATGGTCGGATTAAAAATGTTATTCTGAGCGTATGTTTTAACCGGAATGGCCTTTGCCGGTAAGATGCGATTGGCAACGGGGAATACCCTTGCAAAAGATGGCGTTTTCTTGCGACTGTTCCAGCCGCTACAATAGCCAGTGTGATGCATGTTGTAGCCATGAGATGTGGCTTGAGGAAGCAATAAATGACGACGATTGAAAAAATTCAGCAGCAGATCGGTGAGAACCCAATTCTGCTGTACATGAAAGGTTCACCGAAATTGCCAAACTGCGGTTTCTCTGCGCAAGCGGTGCAGGCGCTGTCTGCTTGTGGCGAACGCTTTGCCTACGTTGATATTCTGCAGAATCCGGACATCCGCTCCGAGTTGCCGAAATACGCCAACTGGCCGACTTTCCCGCAGCTGTGGGTCGACGGTGAGCTGGTAGGCGGCTGTGATATCATTATCGAAATGTATCAGCGCGGCGAACTGCAACAGCTGATCAAAGAAACGGCAGCGAAGTACAAAGAGCAAGAAGACCAGCAGCCATAACGGCTCGGGTTGATTGCAAGAAGACATCGGGCGGCGCCAGTGCAAACTGGGCCGCCCGATTTATTTGCGGTTCAGTCAGTATCACCGATGGCCAGCGGCCATCCGCCAAGGCGTTTCCAGCGGTTAACCAGCTCGCAGAACAGTTGAGCGGTTTGTTCGGTGTCGTACAGGGCCGAATGCGCCTGGGTGCTGTCGAACGGGATATTGGCGGCAATACAGGCTTTGGCCAACACGGTTTGCCCCAACACCAGCCCGCTTAGCGCGGCAGTGTCAAAGGTGGCGAACGGGTGGAAAGGGTTGCGCTTCAGGCTTGCGCGTTCTGCTGCGGCCATCAGGAAACTGTGATCAAAGTTGGCGTTGTGCGCCACGATAATCGCCCGGTTGCAGCCACGGTCCTTGATGCCTTTGCGTACCGCTTTAAAAATGGCGTGTAACGCATCGTATTCACTTACTGCACCGCGCAACGGGTTATGCGGGTCGATACCGTTGAATGCCAGCGCTTCCGGTTGCAGGTTGGCACCTTCAAAAGGTTCAACGTGAAAGTGCAGGGTTTCATCCTGCTGCAACCAGCCTTCTTCGTCCATTTTTAACGTAACGGCGGCAATCTCCAGCAGCGCGTCGGTTTTGGCATTAAATCCAGCGGTTTCTATATCTATCACTACGGGATAAAACCCACGAAAACGGCCACTCAGGGCGTTAAGATCACTTTTTTCGGCCATCAGTTTCTTATCTTCATCGAATGCAGCGCGCATTATGGCAAATTTTACGCCCGGTTGCAGGCGGTATCGCAGGCATAACAAGAAGGGCGCCGAAAGCGCCCCTCATCGGTCTCAGTGGCCGAGGCCCTGACCGGCGTGTTTGTTCTCGATCAGTTCGATCTTATAACCGTCCGGATCTTCAACAAAGGCGATAATCGTGGTGCCGCCCTTGACCGGCCCGGCTTCACGGCTCACTTTGCCACCGGCGTTACGAATGCTGTCACAGGTGGCGGCCACATCGTCGACGCCCAACGCCAGATGGCCGAACGCGGTGCCCATTTCGTAGCTGTCGGTGCCCCAGTTATAGGTCAGCTCAATCACTGCGCCTTCGTTTTCATCGGTATAACCGACAAATGCCAACGAGTATTTGTATTCTGGGTTCTCGCTGGTGCGCAGCAGGCGCATGCCTAATACCTTGGTATAGAAGTCGATGGAGCGTTGCAGGTCACCGACGCGGATCATGGTATGGAGTAAGCGCATAATTCCTCTGATTGGATGTGCCGTCGTCAACGGCGAATGGATCTTAGCGAAACTCAGTATAGCGTTGCCGTATAAGGGATTTCAATTTATCGACATGGCTAAGGCATGAGAATAAAGGTGACGATGTCACCTATGCATCGACTATGCTGATGATAACCGCACAGTATGCTGTCGTTCGAATCAGGGAAATAAGTACTATTACCCACCTCAAGGGGGCGAGGTCTGATAGCGGGCCAGGGTTGGATCGCGTCAATTGATAAATTTGGGTCTGGTTAGGGTTTTACCGGTACGAAGTCATCGCTCTTGCCGAAGGAGGCCGTCAATGGATGAAATGCTGATTCTGGTTGATGCCGATGATAATTCCATCGGCTCGCAAACAAAAACGCAGATACATCAGCAGGGGTTGTTGCACCGAGCGTTTTCAATTTTTATCTTCGATAGCCAGGGCCGTTTACTACTGCAACAGCGAGCTTTCAGTAAATATCATTCGGCTGGGTTATGGACCAACAGTTGCTGTGGCCACCCGCGCTGGGGAGAGGCGACGGCAGCAGCGGCGCAGCGTCGGTTACAGGAGGAGATGGGGTTCAGCAGCGAGTTGCAGCAGGTCTCCAGCTTCACTTATCGGTCAGAGGTGCCGGGCGACTTAATTGAGCACGAGTTCGATCATATCTACGTGGGATTATTTGATGGCGAGCCTCAGGGAGATCCTGCCGAAGCCCATAGCTGGCTGTGGATGGATATTCAGCAATTAACTGATGAGATAAAACGGAGCCCAGATAAATTTACCGTTTGGTTTAGGGAAATAATGAATACTGTCGATGCCAACGAGATCGCGCGTTGGGCGACGTTGGCGACTCATTAATTGCATTCGCGTTGTACGACAAGAGCCGTCTTTACCCGTCCCAACGGCTTTGCCGATAAACAGCAAAAAGCCCGCCGGCATTCGTTCACCGGCAGGCTTTTTATCTTACTTACAGCGTCGGATAATCGGTGTAGCCTTCGGCGCCGCCGCCGTAGAAGGTTTCCGCCTGCGGCTCGTTCAGCGGTGCGTTCTGTTTGAAACGCTCGACCAGATCCGGGTTGGCAATGTAGCTGCGGCCAAAGGCCACCGCATCGATAAAGCCTTTGTTGATCAGCTCTTCGGCTTTCTCGGCGGTGTAGGCGCCTGCGCCGACAATTACCCCTTTAAAGCGGGCGCGCACTGAATCGCGGAAGGCGTTGGAATAAGGTTTGCCGCCTGCCCAGTCCGGTTCGGAAATGTGCAGGAAAGCGATGTTGCGCTTATTCAACTCTTCGACCAGATACAGCGCCGCTTCTTCCTGATCTTCACCGTTATCCAGACCATTGAACGGGCCCAACGGCGAAATGCGGATACCGATATGCTCTGAACCCCATTCAGCGATGGTCGCGTCGACCACTTCCAACGTCAGACGTGTGCGGTTTTCGATGCTGCCGCCGTACTGATCGGTGCGCTGGTTGGAGGCTGGGGACATGAACTGGTGCAGCAGATAACCGTGGGCCGCGTGCAGTTCGATAAAGTCGAAACCGGCCTCACGCGCATTGGCGCTTGCCTGGCGGAAATCGTTAATGATGCCCGGGATCTCTTCGGTTTCCAGCGCACGCGGGGTCGAGGTTGGAACCCGCACCCAGGCACCGGTTTCGTCACGCACGGTGGTGCGGGTGTCGGCATTGATCGCGGAAGGGGCTACCGGTGCCTGTTGGCCCGGTTGCAGGCTGTTGTGGGAGATACGTCCCACATGCCACAACTGAACGGCGATATGGCCGTTTTTATCGTGTACGGCCTGGGTGATCTTTTTCCACGCGGCGATCTGCTCTGGGGTATGCAGCCCCGGAGCGCCGGCATAGCCTTTCGCCTGGAAAGAAATCTGGGTGGCTTCGGTCACGATCAGACCGGCGCTGGCGCGCTGGGCATAATATTCGGCCATCAACGGAGTAGGAATATCGCCAGGCTCAATGCTGCGAAGACGCGTCAGCGGGGCCATAAACACGCGGTTTGGCAAAGTTGCAGAGCCAACCTTCAGCGGGGAGAACAATTTTTCAATCTTCATAGTGCATCCTATATTAATAGACCGGTCGACTAGTAATGGCTAAATAACTGCCCAACAGAGTAATTTTTCGGTAAAGCTAGGGTGTTGCGTTTACGGCTGCGGCGGGCGCAACAGCAATTCAATACTTTCCAGCGCGCTGGTCAGCGGGGCGACCGAACGGCGGATTTTGGCGCGCAGCGAGGCGCCAAGCCACAGTGAGTACAGCGTTTCTGCGGTGGCCGCCGGGCTCATGGCTATCGACAGCGATCCTTCGCGGATACCGCGCTCGATGGCATCCTGCAGGTGGCCAATCACCCGTGCGGTGCCGATTTCCAACGCGTGGCGCATGGGTTCCGACAGGTCGCTCACTTCGGCAGAGAGTTTCACCGCCAAACAGGCGTTATGGCATTCGCTGCGGCAATGGAAGCTGATCGCCTGGGCGTAATAGCTCAGCAACTGGTGGCGAGCGTCGCTTTTATCGTCGCTAAACAGCCGTTGCATTTCAGTATCGTAGTGTTCGAAATAACGCTGCAGCATGCCTTCGCCGAAGGCTTCCTTCGAGCGGAAATAGTGATAGAACGAACCTTTCGGCACACCCGCCGTGGCCAGCAGTTCGCTCAGCCCCATGCCGGTAAAACCCAGGCGCAGGCTAAGGGACTCGCCGGTAGCGAGCAGATGTTCACGTGTATCTACGGGGCAGTGCGCATGTTTCGTCATAATGAGGATTAGCATAATAGACCGATTGGTCTAGGTCAATAACAATAAAAAAACCGGCGCAAAAACGCCGGTTACGAAGCAGGGTATTTTGCCCGATCAGGGGGCAGAAGTTAAGCCGTTATGCCCCGCTGCGGCAGCGTTGCAAAATATCCAACTGCGACTGATACTCGCGGGTTTGCACGTTCAGCATACCGAGCAGGGTATGGAACAGATTATCTTGCGAGATCTCATCCTTTTCGGCCATCTTGTTCAGGCACTGGCGATCAATCTTGAAGTTGCGCTCATAGTCGGCGGACATCCACATCAGGAAAGGAACGTGGGTCTGCTGGCTGGGGGCAAATACATAAGGCGTACCGTGCAGGTACATGCCATTTTCACCCAGGGATTCGCCGTGATCGGAGAGGTAAACCAGCGCGGTATTGAACTTGTCACTGTGCTGTTGCAGCAGCTTGATGGTGTCGTCCAGCATGGCGTCGGTATAGAGCAATGAGTTGTCATAAGTATTTACCAACTGCTCATGGGTGCAATCCTGGATCTGATTGCTGTCGCAGGTTGGCGAAAACTTCTGGAACTCCGGCGTGCTACGGCGGAAATAGGCCGGCCCGTGGCTGCCCATCTGGTGCAACACTATCACGCTATCGTCTTTCAGACCGTTGATGTAGTCTTTCAGCTTATACAGCAGCACGTTATCCATACAGACGTCGCCATCGCAATCCTGCGGCAGTTTTAGCTTGGTCATGTCGACGTGCGGTACGCGATCGCAGGCACCTTTGCACCCACCGTCGTTTTCACGCCAAAGTACGTTGACGCCGGCATGCGCCAGCACGTCGAGCATGCCTTCCTGGTGAGTCGCCAGGGTGGCGTCGTAGTCCTTGCGCGGCATATTGGAGAACATGCAGGGGACAGAGATCGCCGTTTCGGTACCGCAGGAGCTGGCGTTTTTAAAGTACACCACATTGTCTTGCTTCAGGCGCGGATTGGTTTCACGCCCGTAGCCGCCGAGCGAAAAATTCTCGGCGCGGGCGGTTTCACCCACAACCAGGATCACCAGGGATTTCTTTTGTTGCCCGGCGATCAGCGGCCCTTTACGTGCGTCTTCGCCGATTTTCACCAGCGGCAGATTACGGGTGAAATAGCGCTGCTGGGTAAATTTGATGGTGCCGGAAACGAAGTTCGACGGCGTCAGCATTTTCACCACGCTTTTATTGTTGCGGATCAGCGAGGCGTAATCCTTATAAAACAGTGCGGCGATAATCAGGATCACCACCACGGAAAGCATCACGTTGGCGGCGCGCAGCCCGGCCATATACCACCACGGGCGGGTGATGCGGATTTCGGTAAAACAGACCAACACCGCAGGCAAGATGCCAAGCAGTACCAGCCACAACCCCATGCGTGGCGTCAACAGAGCGGTCGCCTCTTGCGGGTTGGTTTCGAAGGCGTTTTGCATCATGTTGCCGTCGATCACCACGCCGTAGCTGAACATAAAGTAGTTCGCGGCAGCGCTGCCAAGGAGGAAGAAAATCATCAGCGGTTTGCGCAGGAAAGGCACGGTCAGCAGGCTGAAGATAATGTTCAGCGCACAGAAAATCACTACCGGCATGGTGGCGGCGAAGATCAGGTTGTGGACGCTATCGAAATTGATATACGACCAGGCCTTATGCAGGAATAACGCGTTCTGGAACAGAGTGAAAAACAAGGCGCTGGCGAGGATAAACCCCAGGCTGTTGCACTGTAAGCGTTGACGTAACCACATTGCCAAATCTGAATCCTGATAGTGAGTAATGCGCTGAAATTTACAGGATGAAACTTAAGAAAACCTTAGAGATTCAGAATGGTGGCGGGTTTGTTTACTTTTGGTTTAGTTTACAGTCGCCAGACCGCGAGGATCGCGGCCTGGCGGGGTGATTAATAAGCAGCGGTAAACTGCGCTTTAATAAACTGCGGTTTTTCGATTTCATCGAGAATGGCAACCGACAAGTCTTCCACTGAGATGCTGGCCGGAGCCTGGCCATTCATCAGCAACTGGGTGGTGCCGAGGCGGAACTGACCAGTCCGCTTGCCCGGTTCCAGCAGCGCAGCAGGGGAAAGATAGGTCCAGTCCAGCGAAGAGCCGTTACGCAGCTTGTTGCGTAAATCGCGCACCGCCTGTGCGCCCGGACGGATATTTTCCGGGAATTGCGGGGTGTCCACCAGTTCAACGCCCGGGGCCACTTCCAGGCTACCGGCACCGCCGACCACCAGCAGGCGTTTAACGCCGGATTTTTCCACTGCGGTCAGGATCTGTTGTGCGCCGACAGTGGTTTTTTCGTACAGATTCTCTTCCGCCCAACCCGGGTTGTAGGCGCTGACCACCGCGTCTTGCCCGGCCAGCTGTTTCGTCAGCCATTCGGTGTCGGCGATGTCGCCCAGCGCGACGGTCAGGTTGGCGTCATCCGGCAGATCTTTTTGCTGCCGTGCAATCGCCGTTACTTGCAATCCGCGCGCCAGCGCTTCGTCCACCACGCGGCGGCCAACAAAACCGGTTGCTCCAATAATGGCTACTTTCATCTGTTTGCTCCTGTCAGAAATGGGGTCGGTATCAGGGTCAGGTCGGATTGACCTGAGCAGTTGCATATACTTTAGTACTTAACAATAAACCTGATTAGTGCCATATTCATACTTTCTTGATTAAGTAAAACTTCATAATCGTGGATAAACTGAATCGAATGGCGGTATTCGCCATCGTGGTGGCGGAAGGGTCGCTGGCCGGGGCCGCACGGCGGTTGGGCATGACACCGTCGGCGGTCAGCCAGCACATGCGTTCGCTGGAAAAAGCGCTCGGCGTGCCGTTGTTGCACCGCTCCACGCGGCGATTGGCGCTCACCGAAGCGGGGGCGGCGTTCTATCCTGGCTGCGAGGCGATGTTGTCCCAGGCGCAGCAGGCGGAACAACGGCTGGCAGAATTGCGCGATACTCTGGTGGGTGAACTGCGTATCGCCACCACAGTCGGTATTGGCGGGCGCCCACTGGCGGAGGCGTTGGCGCCGCTGTTGCAGGCACACCCCAAACTGACGTTGCGCGTCCTGGCGGACGACCGGATCGTCGACATGATCGAGCAGCGGATCGATATCGCGCTGCGGGTCAACCGTCAGTTGGCGGATGCCAGTATGATCGCCCACCCGCTGGCCGAGTGGCCGATGGTGCTTTGCGCCGCGCCGCGTTATCTCAGCCAGCATGGGGTGCCGGAGACACCGCAGGATTTGGTGGCGCACCGTTGGATCTCCGGCATTCACAGCGGCGCACATCTGGATTTGCACCATCAAAGTGGGCAGCAGCTCAAATTACGGCTGGCTGAAGGGCAGATCGTCAGCGACAGCATGACCGTCATGCGCGGCTTTACCCGCAGTGGCCTGGGGATCTCGGTGCAGCCGCTGTATGAAATTGAGGATGAATTGCAGCGCGGTGAACTTATCCACCTGTTGCCCGAATGGCGGCCTGTGCCGCTACGGCTGCATGCGCTGACGCTGGAAAGGGCGATGCCGGAAAAAAATCGGCAGGCGTTGCGCTATTTACGCGACTATTTTCGCCGCCATACCGAAAAGTCACTTGCCAGCGGCGCTAATGGCGTCTTCAATTAGCAAGAGAATGCAGGAGGACGTGTGCCGCAGCAGCTTGAGTTTTTCGACATCCCCAGCCCGTGCCGCGGCATTTGCCAGGCCGATGAGCGCGGTTTCTGCCGTGGCTGCCTGCGCAGTCGCGAGGAGCGCTTTGGCTGGATGCAAATGAGCGACGCGCAAAAACGCGATGTGCTGCGCCTGTGTCACCAACGCTTCCTGCGTTTGCAACGGGCCAATAAACTGCCTGATGAGCCGCAACCGGAACAGCCGTCGCTGTTCTGAACCTTTCCTGATCTGCCGCACGTTAACGCAGCTTTCCGCTTCCCACGCTCTTATCCGCTTGTGTATGCTGGCATTAAACAATGTCATGAGGTTTTAACGATGGTAAACCGTATTCAACTCGCGCCGCAGGGGCCTGAATTTTCCCGCATGATTTGCGGATACTGGCGTTTGATGGAGTGGGGCATGACGCCGCAGCAACTGCTGGCGTTTATCGAACAGCATATCGAGCTGGGTGTGACCACCGCTGACCACGCGGACATTTATGGCGGCTATGCCTGCGAGCAGGCGTTCGGTGAGGCAATGCGTTTGAAACCCTCGCTGCGTCAGTCGATGGAACTGGTGTCTAAATGCGGCATCGCCACAACGGCCAAGCCTGGCAACCCGATCGGCCATTACAACACGGACCGCGATCATATTGTGCACAGCGCCGAACGTTCGCTGGAGCTGCTGCATACCGACTACCTTGATCTGCTGCTGATTCATCGTCCGGATCCGCTGATGGAGGCCGATGAGGTAGCGGAGGCCTTTGTCGCTCTGCACAAAAGCGGCAAGGTGCGTCATTTTGGCGTTTCCAACTTCACGCCGGCACAGTTTACGCTGCTGCAGTCGCGTCTGCCGTTCTCGCTGGTTACCAATCAGGTTGAAATTTCGCCGATCCACCAGCCGGCTATTTTGGATGGCACCTTGGATCAGTGTCAGCAATTGCGTATCAAACCGATGGCCTGGTCTTGTCTGGGGGGCGGCCGCTTGTTTAGCGACGCGGAGTTCCAACCGCTGCGTGATGAATTGCAGGCGGTGGCGCAGGAGATTGGCGCCGACACTATCGAGCAGGTGGTGTATGCCTGGGTCATGCGCCTGCCGTCGGCACCGCTGCCGATTATCGGTTCCGGCAAGATTGAGCGCGTGCGTTCGGCGCTGAAGGCGCAAGATCTATCGATGAACCGCCAACAGTGGTTCCGCATCCGCAAGGCGGCACTGGGTTACGATGTGCCTTAAGCGTCAGACGAGTTAGCCCTCAGAAAAAGCCGGGCCCATAGGTGCCCGGCTTTTGTATTTTACGCAAGCACCACCTGGCTATCGTTGAGATGTTCGAGGTTCACGCCGATCAGCGTCACTTTGTTTTCGCCGAAGGCCAATGCCAGCCCGTCGTCCTGTTGCGAAACATAGTCGCGGAAATTGCCGCTGGCGCCCTGGGTCCCGAGGAAAACCAGTTTGTCGCTGGAGCCAAAGTGGTACACCTTATCGTTGCCAAAATCGCCGCTGAACAGGAAGGTATTGTTGCTGCCGGCGCTCTGCAGGGTATCGTTGCCGTTACCGCCGACAAAGGTCAGGTTACCGCTGCTGTGGCCAAACAGCTGGTCATCGCCACCTTTGCCAAACAACCAGTTGTCGCTGGCTCTGGCGTGCAGGATATCGGCACCGTCACTGCCACTGGATGACGCGGCGTAGGCGTTCAGGCTGGAGCCTGATTTCAGCCCGGCATCGGTCACCTGATGGTCTACGTCTTTGGTAAAGATCAACAACGTGGTTTCTTTACTGCGCAAGGTGTTGATATCGCTTGCCTGGGTAATTCCGCCTTTGGCGTCACGCAGATAAAGCGTATTGCCGTCGTAAGCTACCTCGTTTTTCTTCAATGCCTGTTGCAGGTCCAGCGTGTTATTTCCCTCACCGCCGACAATGATATTAAAGCCACCGCCGTCGCGGAAAGTGTCGTTACCGGCGCGGCCCTCGAGGTAATCGTTACCTGCGCCGCCTTTGATCAAGTCATTGCCCTCGCTGCCAATAATAAAGGTCGGGCCGCTGTGTTTCTCGGCGTTGCGGTTCAAATCCTCCACCCAGGTATTGCCGCGTGTCACCTCGGAGAGGTTCGACACAATCACCGTCGAGTCTTTATTGGTCAGAGAGTAAAATTCTGAATTCAGCACCCGCATTAACCCGTCTTGATAAAAGAACGGTAAATGGGATAACCAGGTCGGAAGATTCAGAATGGAGAAGGGCAGGATATTCCAGGCGGCAGAGGCGTAATGATCGTTAAAATTAACGATATTATTGGTGGCGGACTCCTGCGGCGTATCATGGACGCCTAAGGATGCCGGCGTTAGCGTGGTGCCATCCAGCGCGCGAAATACCGGATCGTTTTCGTAACCAATGTTAATGACTTTGCCGCCTGTTTCATATTGCGTTGGCGAAGCGAACGCCACGTAGTTGGATTGCGAGTAGAACCCCTCCCAGTTATCGTCGCTGAGCGCTGCCATGCTGTTCACCGCCAGCCCGCCCAGGCTGTGGCCGCTGACGGTGACATCATCGCCGGTCAGGCCATGCGCTTGGGCGAATTTAGCCACATCGCCCAGTAAAGTGCCGAAAGCTTTCAGGCTGTAATTGTCGGCATAGCCTTCGGGTCCGAAGCCTGCCAGCAGGTCGTTGATCAGATCGCCGATACTGTCGGTAATTAATGACTCGCGTGGCCCGCTGGTACCGCGAAAGGCGATGCCAATCGAGATGAGGTTGCCTGTGCTGTCATATTTTCCCAGTACCTCAGCCTGTGCGGTGGTGTAACCCAGACTCTCGCCGTAATAGGTGCCGCGGGCATCCGTTTTGCCTTGGTAGCCTAATTGTTCAGCGCTAATCAGGGTCCAACCGGCGTTATTAACCGCGTCTAACGCCGCTTTTTCCGAATCGGGATTCCAGGGAATGCCGGGCAGCCCGCCCTGTGATTGCGTGCTGCCAATCAGCGCGGTAACCAGCGTAAACGGCAAACCTAAACCGAAGCCGTAGTGGTGGTAGCCTTCGTCAAAACCATTATCAATGTTGTGATATGAGTAAGTAGAAATCGCCAACGCATCAGAAAATAACGTTTTTGATTTCGCATCATCGAGATCTCGGTAAGTCAATATGCCCATGTCAGTTCCTTTTGAGTTTGCCGCATTGCCACGTTAATGATCGAATGGCATTGGCAGCGAGTGCACGAGTGCAAATGCACAAAATGAGCCGAGAGACTACTGGTCGGATGACCACAAACGGTAAAATGATTATTAGTTCGAATTATTAATAATGCGAATCTTATCGCCAGTTTTGTGCGCATTTTGAGCGGTGGCATCACCAGTTACCCTATACTCAAGGTTCACAGATATTCCATGGAGAGCGATTGATGAAACATTATTGGTATGCGGCCTTCGGCCTGATGGCCTGTGGCGCCGCCCAGGCGGCAACGGTGGATGTTGACATGAATCTGGTGACCGGACAGGGAATTGGCCAGGAGATTGGCAAAGTCACGATCAGTGAAACGCCTTACGGCCTGCTGTTTACCCCTCAGTTAAAAGCGTTGCCGGCCGGTGTGCACGGCTTTCATGTGCACGAGAACGGCAGTTGCGAGCCGGGAATGAAAGAGGGTAAGGCGGTAGCGGCGCTAGCGGCGGGCGGGCATTTTGATCCGCAGAAGACCGGCAAGCATCTTGGCCCTTACGCAGACGGCCATTTGGGCGATCTGCCGGCCATTTACGTTACGGCAGACGGCATGGCCACGGATCCGGTGCTGGCGCCACGGCTGAAAAAAATCAGCGAAATCACCGGCAAAGCGCTCATGGTTCATGCCGGCGGCGACAACCACTCCGATCATCCGAAACCCTTGGGTGGCGGAGGGGAACGTTTCGCCTGCGGTGTGATTAAAGGATAATCGGGTTTAACGGGCGGTCGGTGTGGCCGCAACCTCGTCAGGCGGGTTGATCGCCTGCTGCAACTGTTGCAGCGAACAGTAAAGCCGCCAAATCAACCCGGCAAGATCGCGCGCCGCCTGTTCCGGGTGGTGCGCCAGCGCATTGCTCATGCGCAGCAGCTCCTGCAGCGTGGCGTCCAGAGATCGGTGCTGTACGCCTTTCTCGGTCATAATGTGCCGTAGACAGTGAATGCAGACGTCGCGCACCGCCGAGAGCGGATCGGAGCGGGTTTGCCAGTCACGCAGTTGCCAAACGATATGGCTGCAGTTGAGCAGCACCACGCCCCAGCGCAATAACCAGCTGCGCGCCTCCTGATCCTGACTTTGATTCAACTGACTGACGCGGTGATAAATCAGCGATTCGAACTGACTCTCGCTCTGCTGCGGTTTTTTGCTCAGTTGATCGCTAAAGTCGCGCCGCAGGGCGCGGATAATGCGCCGGCTTTTGCGCTTGTCAGAGCTGGGCCGCAGGATCTGGAAGGCCAAACCGGCAAATAATACCCCAACAATCTTGCCGATGTTGTCATTGAGGAACGACTGATAATCGTAACTGGGTGGGTTGGTGACGGTGAGAAAAGACCCCATGAATACGATCAGTTGCCCCCATAGCGCGGCGTAGGGCGGGTTTTGCAGTTTGATCATCTGCAGGGTGACCAGAATGGGGAACAGAAAAGCGCAGAACACCCAAAAATCATCGATTTGGATCATCAGCCCGAATTTCACTACAAAACAGGCAACCGAAAGCAACAAGACCGCTTTCAACAAGGTGGTGATGCTGTTGATCGGCGAAGGAGTAGAAGAATAGAGCACGCAACTGATGGCGGTTAACGTCAGTGCCGAGCTGCCTGCATCCCACTGGGTATTAATCCAATAAGCGCAACCGATGATAATGCACAAAAAGGTGCGAAGGCCGTTATAGGCGGCTTCGTAACTGTCGGTATGGCGCGCCAGAGAGGTCACGCGAGGGGGCTGGATATCGCTGACCGGCGTGGCACCTTCCAATCTTTGCAACCAGCGACTGCAGCGCAGATACAGCCAACAGAAATGGCGCAGCCGCAGCCAGAAGGCTCGGTGGCGGTAATCTGTCGGATCCTGGGGCGCTATCTGCTGCAGGATACGCGCCAGCCGGTATTTGTCGGTGGCGGGAGCGCGTAATTCTGTCAGCAATTGATCCAGGACGGCCGCCAGATTGGCCGGATGGTCCGGCCAATTCAGCAGCATGCGGCGCAGGCTGGAAATCACGCTGGTAAGGCGCAACTGCTGGTGCAGCATATAGTTAAGCACGTTATTCTGCCGCCGCAGCCGGTAGTGGCTCCAGAACGCCTGAATACGCAGCAGATTCATGGTCAGGATCTGACCTATGACGCCCTCATGCGATGTGCGCATTTGAGCGGTGATTTCCGGCTGCCACAGCATCGCGGCATGTTCCAGCAGCCGCAGATGCATGCGCCGTAACGAGGTCAGCAGAGCCTCGCCGTCGGAGGTGCTTGGCAGAATCATCATCATCACGCCACCGCACAGAATACCGGTGATGACCTCGCAGACGCGCGCCTGAGCGATATCAAAGATTTGTTGGGTATCGGTGACGTTGACCGTGCCGAAGGCGATGATGGCGGCGGTATAGCCTGCCAGCGCGAAGGCATAGGAGACGTTGTTCTGGTAATGGTTGGAAATGTACGTGCACAGACCGATCCAGGCGGCGATAAACAAGGTAAACAGCCAAGGGTCGTTCAGGCAATGGCCGGCAATGGCCACTGAAGCGGCGGCACCGAGCAGGCTGCCGATAATGCGCCCGATGCTTTTGCTGATGACGCCGCCGACGGTGGGGAAACTGACCACCGCCGCGGAGGTCAACGCCCAATAAGGTTCGTCGAGATTGAGGACGAACGCTACCCACAATGACAGACACATGGCCAGCGAGTTGCGCAGCGCATACCGCCACTGGCCACCGTTGGCCTTACCCCAGGGGGTACGGCTCCATTCCAAAAAAGGCAGGTTCACTGGTTAGCCTTACTGATGAATGGCGATGGTGCAAGTAGTGCCGGCCACTAAAGGCAGATCGGCGGGCACGTTCAGCAGTTTTATCCGCACCGGTACGCGCTGCGCCAGCCGTACCCAGGGAACGTTGGGCTTCACATCCATTAATAAATCACTGCTGTTGTCGACGCTTTGATCGTTAATGGCACGACCGATGCTCTCCACTTGGCCCTGCAGAGGAATGTTGCCATTATATAAAACGATGTCCGCTTTGTTGCCTTCGTTTATATGCTTCAGTTTGGTTTCTTCAAAATATCCGAGCACATAAAATGAGTGCGCGTCAACCAGCGCCACCAGAGGGGTACCGGCGCTGGCATAGTTTCCAACCCGGGCTTGCAAATTAGTGATATAGCCATCTGCAGGCGCGTACATTTTAGTTTTACTTAAATTCCATTTAGCCTGTTTCAGATTAGCGTCAGCGGCTTTATACGCGGCTTTCATTGCTTGTGCGGCTAAATTTGATTCGTCCATATCTTCAGCAGAAATAACGTTTTTCGGCAGGCCGCGGCGGCGCGCTGCCTCATGATCGGCCCTGGCCAGATCGGACTGCGCTTTTGCCAGCGCGGCCTCAGCATTGTCCAGCGCAATCTGGTATGGCACCGGGTCGAGAGTAAAAATCAGACTTCCCGCAGGTATGAACTGATTGTCATGTACAGTTATTTTCTCTAATCTCCCAGAAACTTCTGGTGTGATATTGACGAGCTCGGCGCGCACTTTTCCATCACGGGTCCACGGGGATTGCATATAATAATTCCACGACCACCAACCGGCGCACAGGGCAATGGCACAAACGATTACCGTAGAAAAATATTTTAACGTTTTATGCGTCATGAGTTACCAACTCGCTAAAATGCATAAGGAACCACTGACGGCGATGACGAAAATAGACAAATCCATCAACAGGGGATGCCAAATTTCGCCGGAATAAATCCAGTCCCGCAACAGGTGGTGTGCCAGTAGCCATAAAACTGACCCGAGCAAAAAAGCTTTAAATAGGGGTGGAAAATAGAGTGAGGCTCCGAGCACCAAATCGGGTAGAGGGGAGGCGACGTGAAGCCATGAACCATTCACATTAACAATCCCTAAGAGTGAATATGTTAAATATTTGCGTAAAGGATAAACAATAATTGACCAAAACGGTGGCTATTTCTTCAACATACATTATATACATTTGTGTTTTTAATGTGAGTTACTCAGAATGGTCTAAGCTTTGGAAGGTTATATTAGCATGCTAATTATAAGGAGGGGGAAGTGGAGTCATCATTAGGTTCAGATTTAGCACGATTAGTTCGTGTTTGGCGCGCGCTTATCGATCATCGGCTCAAGCCGCTGGCGCTCACGCAAACACACTGGGTTACCCTGCACAATATCAATCGCCTACCGCCGGAGCAGTCGCAGATCCAACTGGCCAAGGCGATCGGTATTGAACAACCTTCGTTGGTTCGAACACTGGACCAACTGGAAGAGAAAGGGCTTATTACCCGTCACACTTGCGCTAACGATCGGCGTGCCAAGCGTATCAAGTTGACTGAAGCGGCCGATCCCATCATCAGGGAAGTCGACAGCGTCATCAGCTCTACGCGCGGTGAAATTTTGAGCGGCATTACCACCGATGAAGTACAACAGTTGGTAGGTTTGATTGGCAAGCTGGAACAAAACATCACTGAATTACAAAATAAACAATAATAATGTTTTCTTTATTTGACTAGATTTCACAGCATCGGAAATGAAACCGGAGGCCTTGGCCTCCGGTTTTACCTTTTAGCTTTCGCTTACGTTTACAGCGGGGAGACGGTAATGGTGTCGCCGGTGCGCGCCATACGCACGCGTTGGCCTACGCTGAACTTGGTTGCGCCAGCCTTCTGAACCACCACGATGTTCTCTTTCTGATCGGTTTTGATTTCCAACTCATAACCCGAAGTGCGTCCTGCCAGCTCACCGACGCTGTTGCCGGCTACGCCGCCTGCCACTGCGCCCGCAGCGGTTGCCAGGGTACGGCCGGTGCCGCCACCTACGGTGTTACCCAGCAGGCCGCCAAGGACCGCACCGCCGATAGCGCCAATGGTATTCGAACTGTCGCTCCCCTGGATCTTGACTGGACGGACAGAAACCAGCGTACCGTAAGTCACGGTCTGAACCTGTTTAGCCTGCGAGGACGAATAGACGTCGCCGGACATAGATTCATTGGCGCATCCTGCCAGCGTAACTGCGGCGACGGCAACGACGAGAAGACGCTTGATCATATAAAACTCCTGTTGTAGTAGTCCATAACCTGGGAAATTTTGCCAGGCCAGATTCAGTGAAAATAATAGACAAAGTATGGCGTAAACACACGTACATCACCATGCCCCGTCACTGCACGAAGCTTAACTTTACTCTGTTCAACCAATAATAAACGGTGGTTTAGCTTTATAACAGGGCTGGAACAAATTCCGTTGCGGGTTGAGCCGGGGTTTAGCCGTCTTTATCTGCGTGGGCGACAGGTAAAAACAGGCGCATCGCTCACAGAGGTGAAAAAAGGCATCATAATTCATGGCGTTAATGGCCTAATTCTGGTTTATTTATCGGTTGAAAGTTTGTTTCCCCGTGCGGGTTAAAGGATGTTGCTATGAAGTCAGGCCGCTATATAGGTGTTATGTCTGGCACCAGTCTGGATGGCGTCGATGTGGTGCTTGCCGCAATCGACGGACGAATGGTCGCGCAGCAGGCCAGTTACAGCCACCCGATGCCGATCCAACTGAAGCAAGACATTCTTGGCATGTGCCAGGGCCAGCAGACCACGCTTTCTGCGGTGGGCCGACTGGATGCGCAGCTTGGGATGCTGTTTGGCGAGGCGGTGCTTGGCTTGCTGAAAAAAACCGGCGTCTCGGCGCATGACATCACGGCTATCGGTTGCCATGGACAGACGGTCTGGCATGAGCCTGGAGGCGACGCGAGTTTCTCGATGCAACTGGGCGATAACAACCGCATCGCCGCGTTGACCAATATCACCACCGTCGGCGATTTTCGCCGCCGCGATATGGCCTACGGCGGCCAGGGTGCCCCGCTGGTGCCGGCGTTTCATCAGGCGCTGTTGGCGCATCAAACAGAACGCCGTATGGTGCTGAATATTGGCGGCATCGCCAACCTGTCGCTGCTGCTGCCAGGCGTACCGGTGCGGGGGTTCGATACCGGGCCGGGCAATATGCTGATGGACTCCTGGGTATGGCGTCATCGCTCGCAGCCTTACGATAAAGACGGCGCATGGGCGATGGAAGGGCGCGTCTGCCTGCCGTTGTTGCAACAGATGTTGGCCGATCCTTACTTCGCGCTGCCTGCGCCGAAAAGCACCGGCCGCGAGTATTTTAATGCCGCCTGGCTGGAGCGTCAGCTCTCGGGCTTGCAGGCTATCAGCCCCGTCGATGTGCAAACCACCCTGGCGGAACTGACGGCGGTCACCATTTGCGAACAGGTACAGTTGGCGGGCGGCTGCGAGCGTTTGCTGGTGTGCGGCGGCGGGGCGCGCAACCCGTTGTTGATGGCGCGAATGTCCGCGCTGTTGCCGGGCACCGAAGTGTGTCTGACTGATGATTTCGGCGTCAGTGGCGACGATATGGAGGCGCTGGCCTTTGCCTGGCTGGCGTTTCGTACCCTGTCCGGGCAGGCCGGCAACCTGCCGTCGGTCACCGGCGCCAGCCGTGAAACCCTGCTGGGTGGGATTTATCCGGTTTTGCCTTTAGGGCCCCGTTAGCTCTGTTAGGATAGAAATCGACAGATTTCCCTAAGGAGCAACAGCATGAAAAAAATGATTACTGCCGCGGGCGCACTGGCATTGGCGGGTTGCAGCTACGTGTTGCCGCAAAGCAGCCAGACTCTGCATTACCAGTGCGGCACCACGCCGTTGACGGTGTCGGTGGACGGTAAGGAAAGTACGGCCAACTTTCTGATGGATGGCGAGCAACTGAAGCTGAAACAGGTGCTGGTTATGTCCGGTACGAAATACAGCGACGGTAAGTACAGTTTCTGGTCGAAGGGCCAAAACGCCTATGTCGAACGTAATGACAAGGTGATTATGAGCGACTGCGTACTGGCTAACTGATCGGCCGGCGGCGGCGTCAGAACGATTGAGATTCTGGCGCTGCAGGCGCAGAATGTAACGACGATTTTTTCGGTTGGTTGATAAACCAGATGATTGAAAATAATGAGTTTGATGTTGCGGACCTGCGCCGTGAATACACCCGTGGCGGCCTGCGCCGCAACGATCTGACCGCTAATCCGCTGGAATTGTTCGAACGCTGGCTGAAACAGGCCTGCGAGGCGCGTCTGGCCGATCCTACCGCCATGTGTGTGGCTACGGTGGATGAAAATGGGCAGCCCTATCAACGTATCGTGCTGCTCAAGCATGTTGACGACAAAGGGCTGGTCTTTTATACCAACCTCGGCAGCCGCAAGGCGCAGCAGTTGGCGCAAAACCCGCACATCAGCCTGCTGTTTCCGTGGCATATGCTCGATCGCCAGGTGATTTTCCTTGGCAAGGCGGAACGTCTGTCCACGCTGGAAGTCATGAAGTACTTCACCAGTCGGCCGAAAGACAGCCAAATCGGCGCCTGGGTATCGCAGCAGTCATCGCGTATTTCCGCACGCGGCGTACTGGAGAGCAAATTCCTCGAACTGAAGCAAAAATTCCAGCAGGGCGAAGTGCCGTTGCCGAGTTTCTGGGGCGGATTCCGCGTTAATTTCGATTCTGTCGAGTTCTGGCAGGGCGGCGAACACCGCCTGCATGACCGCTTTTTGTATCAGCGCGATGGGAATGACTGGAAAATTGACCGACTGGCGCCCTGAAGACTGAAAATCCCCCTTAAGCGCTGGCACTGATGCCGCCGGCGCTTTATTCTATGCGCTACCCCGATTTTATATTTCGCCAGTGGGCGGAAGGTCGTGTACCGACAAAGGTGCATTCGTTTATACATGGAGTCATTGATGGCAAGCAGCAACTTGATTAAACAACTGCAAGAGCGGGGCCTCGTTGCCCAGGTTACGGATGAGGAAGCGTTAGCAGAGCGACTGGCGCAAGGGCCAATTGCACTGTATTGCGGTTTCGATCCGACCGCTGACAGCTTGCATTTGGGCCATCTGGTTCCTCTGTTGTGCCTGAAGCGCTTCCAGTTGGCCGGTCACAAGCCGGTCGCGCTGGTAGGCGGCGCGACCGGTCTGATCGGCGATCCGAGCTTCAAAGCGGCTGAGCGCAAGCTGAATACCGCCGAGACGGTGAATGAGTGGGTGGAAAAGATCCGCAAACAGGTTTCCCCGTTCCTCGATTTCGACTGCGGCAGCAACAGCGCCATCGCCGCCAACAACTATGACTGGTTCGGCGGCATGAACGTGCTGACCTTCCTGCGTGACATCGGCAAGCATTTCTCCGTGAACCAGATGATCAACAAGGAAGCGGTGAAGCAACGTTTGAACCGCGACGACTCGGGCATTTCCTTCACCGAGTTCTCCTATAACCTGCTGCAGGGTTTCGACTTCTCCGAGTTGTACAACCGCCATCAGGTGGAACTGCAGATTGGCGGTTCCGACCAGTGGGGCAACATCACGTCCGGTATCGATCTGACTCGCCGCATGCACCAGAAACAGGTGTTCGGCCTGACGGTTCCGTTGATCACCAAAGCGGATGGCACCAAATTCGGTAAAACCGAAGGCGGCGCCGTGTGGTTGGCACCGGAAAAAACCAGCCCATACAAGTTCTACCAGTTCTGGATCAACACCGCCGACGCCGACGTTTACCGTTTCCTGAAGTTCTTCACCTTCATGAGCCTGGAAGACATCAACGCGCTGGAAGAAGAAGACAAGAACAGCGGCAAAGCGCCGCGTGCCCAGTATGTGCTGGCGGAAGAAGTGACCGGCATGGTACATGGCGCGGAAGGGCTGGCTGCGGCCAAGCGCATCACCCAGAGCCTGTTCTCCGGTGCGTTGCATGAGATGACCGAAGCGGACTTCGCCCAGTTGGCGCAAGACGGCATGCCAACCATCAAACTGGATGGCGATGCGGATCTGCAGCAGGCGTTGGTGAATGCTGAACTGGTACCGTCACGTGGCCAGGCGCGCACCATGATCGGTTCCAACGCGGTGACCATCAACGGTGAGAAACAGTCCAACGCCGAATACGCGTTCAGCGACGCCGATCGTCTGTTTGGCCGTTACACGCTGTTGCGCCGGGGTAAAAAACATTACTGCCTGATCGACTGGAAATAATTAAATTTCAATGAGGGGCCTTTCGAGGCCCCTTTATTTTTTAAGGTGACAGGACCGTCAGTGTTGATGAAAAACATTCTCTCTATTCAATCGCATGTGGTGTTTGGGCACGCGGGCAACAGTGCGGCTGAATTCCCCATGCGCCGTATGGGCGTTAACGTCTGGCCGCTGAACACGGTGCAGTTTTCAAATCATACCCAGTACGGCAAATGGACGGGCTGCGTGATGCCGGCCAGCCACCTGACGGAGATCGCTCAGGGGATTGCGGCCATCGATCAACTGAAAAACTGCAATGCGGTGCTGAGCGGCTATATCGGTTCGCCGGAGCAGGGCAGCCATATTCTCGAGGTGGTTCGTCAGGTCAAACAGGCTAATCCGGGCGCCTGGTATTTCTGCGATCCGGTGATGGGGCATCCTGAGAAAGGCTGCATCGTTGCGCCGGGCGTGGCGGAGTTTTTTTGCCAACAGGCGCTACACTGCAGCGACATGATTGCGCCAAACCTGCTGGAACTGGAATTGCTGAGCCAGCGGGAAGTGACTGACGTCGGGCAGGCGGTAAGCGCAGCACGTGAACTGATCGCCAAAGGGCCGAAGCTGGTACTGGTCAAACACCTGAGCCGCGCCGGCTATCATATCGACTGTTTCGAAATGCTGTTGGTCACGGCGGATGAAGCCTGGCATATCAGTCGTCCGCTGGTGGATTTTGGCGTTCGTCAGCCAGTAGGCGTGGGCGATCTGACCAGCGGTCTGTTGCTGGTCAATTTACTGAAAGCTGTGGCGCTGGATAAAGCATTGGAGCATGTGACCGCAGCGGTATATGAGGTGATGCTGACAACCCAGGCAATGGGCGAGTACGAACTGCAGGTAGTGGCGGCGCAAGACCGCATCGTGCAACCGAACTGCGAATTCAAAGCGGTGAAACTGTAAGTTCTGTAGCCCCGGCTGTGCAGCCGGGGCTTGGGATTATTTCAAACCTTCGGCGTTCAACGCCGCATCCACCGCTGGCCGCGCAGCTACGCGATCAAAATACGCCGCCAACTGGGGGTGTTTTTTGAGATCAAACTGCAGGGCAATGGCCCAACGCAGAACGGTAAACAGATAGGCGTCCGCCACGCTGAATCGGTTTCCCAACAGGAAATGCTGCTTCGCCAGCACGGAGTCCAAATAGCTGAACTGCTGCTCCAGTTTGGCGCGTGCGATGTTCTTGTATTCATACGGCGTTTTTGGATTAAACAGCGGGCTAAATCCTTTGTGCAATTCGGTCGCAATATAGTTCAGCCACTCTATGGCATGATAGCGCGACAGCGTACCTGCCGCCGGGATCAGGTTACGATCAGGCACGCGATCCGCCAAATATTGCACAATCGCCACGCCCTCGGTCAGCAGACTGCCATCATCCAGCAGCAGCGCCGGTACCTGTCCTTTGGGTGTGATCGCCAGGTAGTCTGCGCCGCTTTCGGTCTTTTTCTGCGCCAGATCGACCTTTTCCGCCGTAAAATCCAGACCTGCCTCGCGCAACACAATATGTGGGGACAGAGAACAGGCACCGGCTTTATAGAACAGTTTCATCGGAAGCTCCTTGATTGTGATGAATGACAGGCATGCTTAACCTCTGATCTTAGTTCCATAACGCTAAAATTACAGCGGGTTAGCTGACATATTTAGCTAATCAGCGCCTCTTCCGGTTGTAACTGCGCCAGAGTCACGGCAATTTGCTGTTGCAACGGCTGTGGTACGATTTGCATCGGCGAACGCAGCTCGTTGCGGATCAGGCCCTGTTGAGCAAGAGCGGCTTTGACCGGCGCCGGGTTGGGGAAACTGAACATCTGGTGGATCATCGGCAACAGCGCATAGAAGTTCGCACGCGCCGCAGCCAGATCGCCGTCGGCGACTTGCTGCACCAGTTGCACAAAGCGCTGCGGATAAATGTGCGCGGAGGCGGAAATCGCACCGGTACCGCCCAGGCACAGGGTGGTGAGGATCAGGTTATCTTCGCCGGTCATGACGTCGATCTCGCCGTCGTCAATCAGCGCCATAGTTGTGTCCGGGTTACCGCCGCAGTCCTTGATCGCCTTCACCTGCGGATGGCGTGCGATCTTCCTGATAGTTTGTAGTTCCATCACGATGCCGGTGCGTTGCGGGATATTGTACAGGATCACCGGCACGCTCGAGGCATCGGCAAGTTGGGTGAAGTAATCCACCAGGCCGCATTGCGATGGGCGGATGTAATAGGGTGCGGGGATCAGCACCCCGGCGATATCGCGCAGTTGGATCTCCTGTTGCATCTGCAGGGTGTCCAGCATGTTATTGCCCGATAACCCCATCACCACCTGGCTGGCCGGCACGACGTCCAGCACTGCGTCGAGCACCGCCAACTGTTCTTCATTGCTTAACGCCGCCGCTTCACCGGTGGTGCCGCAGACCACCAACCCGGAGACGCCGGAGGCGATCAGGTATTGCGCCAGCCGTTTAACCGCAGGCAGATCGACGGCGTTATTATTGAATGGGGTAACCAGCGCAACCCAAATACCGGAAAATGAAGCCATAATAAGTTCCTTCAGTGCAAACGACAGATAAGCCAGATGAGAAAATGCCAGAGGATATCCGCCGATAATGAATATTCTTCATTATGCTGTCAATTTACAACTTCTTGATAACATTGTTATTCATGATTTGAATGGGCTGATGAGTTTGGCTAATGAATCGGGGGCAATAAAAAACCCCGCGCTGGCGGGGTTTTCGTACGGCATTAACGCGGTGGGCGGGTGCTGATTGAAGCGGACCAACTGAAGGTTTCGCCGCTGGGTTTGACCCGGTTGGCTTTACGTTCGGCACGCGTCGCTTTTTCAATTTTCTCGCGGGCGGCCATGATGCGTGCCACGACTTCATCCTTGGTCTTGTTGTTCTCGGCATTCGTCAGTTCCCGGCCGAGGTTTTTACGCGCCTTGTCCAGCTCGGTTTTTACTTCACGTTGCTCGCTTTCCGTCATGTCTTTCAGCGTCAGTTTTTTCATCGTTGCAGCCTGGTCAGTGAAGATGGTTGTCAGTGTACAGCAATTATTGCGGCGAAGATGCCGGTAGCGTAACGGAATCGATGCATTTGGGGCATTAACAGCGATTTTCACATTTCTTCCAGCAACTCGCTGAGGAAGCGACGCATGCGCTCGGTGCGCTCCTGTGCCATTTGTCGACCGGCCGCGGTCTGAAAGCCTTCCTGCAGCTTAAACAGTTTGGTTTCGAAGTGATCCAGCGTGAAACGCTTATCGTCATATTGGCGCTGTTGCGCCAGTGGATCGGCGGCATCGTACAGCGCGCTGCGCATACGCCCGCCGATGTAGAAACAGCGCGCCACGCCAATCATGCCGATGGCGTCCAAACGGTCGGCATCCTGGATGATTTTCGCCTCCAGGGTTTCCGGTGTAATGGCGGCAGAAAAGCTGTGCGCTTCGATGGCATGGACCGTTTTGGCGATGTCCTGCGTTTCCCAATCCAGTTGCGCGAGCGTCAGAGCGGCTTTCTCCGCCGCCATGCGTGAGGCCAGGTGGCGCTGCGGCGAGTTCTTTTCTACCGCGACGCAGTCATGCAACAGCACTGCCGCACACAGAATGCGCCGGTCGCCGCCTTCCTGAATGCTGATCTGGCGGGCGTTTTTCCATACACGGTGCAAGTGGGCAACGTCATGCGAGCCATCGTCGGAATCGAGGGTCAGCGGTAATAGCGCCTGCGCCAATTCCTGATGGGGTGAGAAAGGCCGCAGCAATTCCTGTGGCAGCAGTGGAAAATGCACGTTTTGCTCCTTGGTGGCGGTGATTGTTAATCATCATAGCAGCCGCAGATGAGGCGGTTATGACACCGCAGTAACAGAATTGTTTACTGTATTGCAATAGACTATTGCCGTAATTACGGTTTTTGTACCGGAATAAGCAACCTACAATAGCCTCATTCCGGTCATCCCCGCCTGGTGTTAGCCTGTGTCTGCGGGGCATGGCCGGAATATCCCGCTAATGCCACAGGAGAACAGACATGCCAACGAATCTGGAAATTGTACGCGCTACCTATGAGGGTGGCAGTGCCGAAGTGAACGGTCGTAACCTGCTGGCGGCGTTGGCGCCCGAGGCAGAATGGACCGAAGCGGCAGGCTTTCCTTATGCCGGTACCTACGTTGGGCCGCAGGCCATTTTTAAAAATGTTCATCAGCGTTTAGGGACAGAATGGCAGGGCTACCGCGCCGACGTCGAACACTTCTACGATGCCGGTGAAAACGTGATCGCCCAAGGGTTCTATCATGGCACCTATGGCGCGACCGGCAAATCATTCACTGCATCCTTTGCGCATATTTATCAGCTGCGCGAGGGGAAAATCGTCAAGTTCACGCAAATCGTGGACAGCGCAAAAGTGCTGGAAGCCATGCAAGACTAAAGGCCACTGTGCTTGCCGTATTTACGATCGTATTCCCGCCGGTAGCCGCGCGCCTTGTTGCGATCGCGGATCCACAAATAGCCGCACACCAGCGCGACGGCGCCTGAAAAGGTAATGTTGCGCATATCGCGGTCATAGTAAAACACCAATACAGCATCCATCGCCGCGACAAAGGCAATCCATTTGTACATATGGGATTGCCGCCGCGTGGCCGCGTTGAGGCGCTTTAACTGTCTGGCTTCGTGCATAACCGGTTTTTGCTGCATAACTTTCCGCGGGTGATAATTCTCTTAGCGATAAATTACCAGAATATTCCTGATGGCGGCAAAGGTTAACGCACGCCGCGCCGCTGTTTTTCCCGCCGGCATTCCTCCGCTGAAAATTTGCGCACGGGGTAGTGAATAAACCCCAAAGCATGATACGTTATCTATTCACTATTTGTGTTTTTTTATTCATTTGGGGGCGCAATGATTGTCAGGACCTGGCACGGGTGCGTGCCGTTACGGCATCAACAAGGATTTACCGATCATTTAACTGTCACAGGGCTGCAGCATGCTGAAGCTACGGCTGGAAATCTTGGTGCTTTTGTTCGCCAAGAGGTCCAGGGCCAGTATGCGCACTTCTTTCTGGCCACCTACTGGGAGTCTCTGGCGGCGATAAAACGTTTCGCCGGCGAGGATTATCAGGTAGCGGTCACTTATCCGGACGATGAAGCCTTCGCTTTAATTTCAGATCCTTATGTCTTTCATCATCGGGTTGATGAAATCGCCACGCTGTAATTGTCAGGTTAACTACGAGCAGGGGATAGTATGAACAACAAAACGATACGCCCGGAAGATGTGGTTCAGCAGCAGCTTGATGCCTATAACGCCCGCGATATTGACGCCTTTATGGCGTACTGGGCGGAGGATGCGCAGTATTATGAACATCCGGATACGCTGCTGGCCAGTGGCAAGGCGGAGATCCGCGAGCGCCATATTGCGCGTTTCAAGGAGCCAAGCCTGTACGGTGAACGGGTCAAGCGCATGGCCTTGGGCAGCATGGTGATCGATCAGGAAGTGGTTACGCGCAATTTCCCGCAGGGACGCGGCAAAATGGACGTGATCGCCATTTATGAAGTTGAACAGGGCAAGATCGCGAAGGCCTGGTTCAAAGCCGGCCCGTGCGAGCTGGATGAGGGCGCATTATAGCGCCCAATCTCACAGCGCCACGATGGCTTCGATCTCCACGCATGCCTGTGGCGAGAACAGTGCGTTGACCGCGACCAGTGAACAGGCCGGCAGCGCACCATCAAAATAATCAAACAGCACGGGCCGAATTGCCTGCAGATCGCCAATGTCAGTTAAAAACACGGTGATTTTAATCAGCGCTTTGAGATTGGTGCCTTCGGCGGCGGTGATGGTCGCCAACTGCTCCAGAATGGCCTGCGTCTGTTGCTGCGCCGTTTGCCCCTGAGCTTCGGTGGCGAAGGCCGTTAGTCCGGAGACATACAGCGTATCGACGTGGCGCACCGCGTGGACATAAGGCCCGCCCGGCGTAGGTAACTGCGGATAATTAATGCGCTTCAATGACGTCATGATAAAAACCCCGCAAGATTAATTAAAAAAACAGGCAAACTTGGTTAGGATACTGCAATTAACACCGGGAATACGCCGAGAACTGTTGATTTCTAATAGTATCACCGGTGCCAATTTTTCACCGTGATTGCCATCAATAAGGACGCCTGACCGCAATGAATCCGGCCTTTATTCCCTATGTGCAACGTTGGCAGCTGGAACCTGACGGCAAAGCATTTGAAACTCACAGCAGCCTGCTGATGCCGGTGCGGTATCAGGGCGTTGCCGCCATGCTGAAAATCGCCCGCGAACAGGAAGAGAAGTTCGGCGGGTTGCTGATGTGCTGGTGGCAGGGCGAAGGCGCTGCGCAAGTGCTGGCCTGGCACGAGGACGGCATCCTGCTGGAGCGTGCTCAGGGCAACCGATCGCTGGCGCAAATGGTGCGAGACGGCGACGATCGGCAGGCGACGACCATTCTTTGCCAAGTGGTTGCCCGCCTGCATGCGCCACGTTCGCAGCCCTTACCGGAGCTTATTCCGTTGCACCTGTGGTTCAACTCGTTGTGGCCGGCGGCGCAAGCCCACGGCGGCATGCTGCGGCTCAGCGCCACGGCGGCGGCGGAGCTGCTGACCAGCCCGCGAGAACAGAGCGTGCTGCACGGGGATATTCACCACGACAACGTGCTGGATTTCGGTGAGCGCGGTTGGCTGGTGATCGATCCCAAACGCCTCTACGGCGAACGCGCCTTCGACTATGCCAATATCTTCTGCAACCCCAATTACGGCATTGCCACCGATCCGGATATTTTCCAGCGCCGCGTGGAGCAGGTCTGCCAATTGGCTGGCTTGGAACGTCAGCGTTTGCTGCAATGGATCCTTGCCTGGGCGGGGCTGTCCGCAGCCTGGTTTATGGAAGACGGCGAAGCGGCGGATATCGATTTTCGGGTAGCGGAGCAGGCTGCACGCGCGCTGGGCCTGCCGCTGCCGGAGGGGGACTCAGGGTTCACCCTCCCAATAATCGAGCGACGCTGAAGGACGTTGCAGATAGCGTACCGGTTGGCCATTCTCGCGCTGGGCGATTGCCTGAAACTTGCCGGAGTCCGGATATTCCACCAGTTCAGGCTGCTCACGGGTGCTGACGGAAAGATATTTCAGCGGTACCGCCGAAGTGTTGATGATTTGGTGCGGGTATTCCGGGCCGGGTGGGATAAAAATAACGTCGCCGCTTTTGATCGGCAATTGCTCACCGGCGACCCGCAGCGTTCCGGTTCCCTCCAGCACGATAAACATTTCTTCCTGCGCATAGTGAAAATGATAAGGGCAGGAACGCATGCCTGGCGCCACCACGTCGATGGACGCTCCCAGTTTGCTGGCGGCGGTGCCGGTGCCTAAACGGGCGCCGACGCTGTCATATAACGGCGGACGGCGATCGTGCGTTTTTTCGACTTCTTCAAGATTGCGGATCAGTCGCTGGGCTAACAGCGCGGCGTTATCATTCATAAAGCCTCTCGTTACAATGTCACTTAATAATTAACGATGGCGATGGAAAAGCCATCCCAGCCTTTGCTGCCTACGGTTTGCAGTGCGGTGGCGTTCAGGCGCGGCTCATTCGCCATCATGTCAAAGAAACGCCGTACGCCCTGAACTCGACCGTCTTTGCTAGCCGCGTCGATCACCGCGCCATCGCGCACCACGTTGTCACCGATGATCACCGTACCGGGGCGAGATAGCGCCAGTGCCCAGTGCAGATAAGGGGGATTGTTAGGCTTGTCAGCATCGATAAAGATCAAATCGAAAGGATCCTCTGCCTGCAGCTCCGGTAGGCTGCTAATGGCGGGACCGACCCGTAGCTCAACTTGTGAGCTGAGTCCGGCGCTAGCGATATTTTTTCTGGCAATGCCGGCATGGTGCTCGTCAGCTTCCAGTGTGACCAGTGAACCGCCCGGCGGTAAGGCTCGCGCCAGCCAGATAGTACTGTAACCGCCAAGGGTGCCAATCTCCAGAATGCGCCTGGCATTGATCATGCGAGCAAACAAATGCAACAGCTTACCCTGGTTCGGTGCTACGTCGTGCTCAGGCAACCCCGCAGCGTTATTGGCAACTAACGTCTGCAATAACACTTCATCCTGTTCTACCAGGCTGTCGACGATATAGGCGTCAACCAGCGCCCAGCGGCTATCGTTTTGCATTGTTCAGGTTCTCCCGTTGGTTAAACCAGCCTGGTTGGCGTTTCGGCTGCGGCCAAAACAGTGCGCCCTGACCCCCGCCCGGGATCTGCCATATGCGCAATCATAAATAGAGAAGGCGTTGCCAAATTCATCGACTTGCAGGCCTCGATATCCCTGTGCGATGCCTTGGCGGGCGGTTCTATCCAGCAATTGCTGGCGTTCCGCGCGATCTACCGGCGAGGCGCTCAATCGCGAAGGCAGCGCAATAAATTCATCGAAGGAATAACCGAAACACTGCTGCGCACAATGATTGGCGTAGATAAAAACCGGCTCCACGTCACCCTCATGAGCCAACAGGTTGTACGGTGCCTGATGGTGCCACCAGAGAAAATGCGGGTCGGGAGCAGTGGCCTGTGGCCCAGGCAGGCCGACGCCTGTCCAGTGGCGATAGGCGGAGTCGATACGTTGAATCAGATCAATCAGCTCGGAAGATGGCATAGACGCTCCCTTAACTGTCAAAGGGGCAATAATCGCCCCTTTGACAGTTAAGCAGAAGATCGCTGAAGCGGAAAAGAATTACGCCTGGATTAATCTATTGTTCGCCGTGGCAGAGACAAAATGAGATGCGCGATCGCCCCGCCAATAATTCCCCAAAATGCAGAGCCGACGCCGAGCAGCGTCACGCCGGAAGCGGTGATCAGAAAGGCGATCAGAGCGGCATCGCGCTGTTTTTCATCCTGCAACGCGCGTTGCAAACTGCCGGCGATAGTGCCGAGCAGCGCCAGCCCGGCAATGGTGTGGATCAGCGCCGGCGGCAACGCACTGAACAACATGCCGATAGCGCCGCCGAACAGCCCGGCGAGCAGATAAAACACCCCGGCGGCCACGGCGCCCATATAACGGCGCTGAGGGTCGGGGTGCACGTCCGGCCCCATGCAAATGGCGGCGGTAATGGCGGCGATGCAAACGGAGAACCCGCCGAACGGTGCCAGCAGCAGTGCGGTCAGTGCCGTCCAGCTGATCAACGGCGAAGTAGGGACGCGATAGCCTGCGGCCTTCAGCGTAGCGATGCCGGGGGCGTTTTGCGATGCCATGGTCACCACAAAAAACGGCACGCCGATGCCAAGCAGCGTCGACCAGGTAAAATGCGGTGCAATAAATTCCGGCACCGCGAAAGCCAGCGGTTGCTGAGAAAGATGAATAGTCCCCTGCAACGCCGCAATAGCCAGCCCCACCAGCAGCGTCAGCACAATCGCATAACGCGCCAGATAGCGGCGGCTCACCAGATACATCAACCCCATCCCGGCGCTGAGCACGAAATTTACTTGTAACGAAGCAAAAGCGTCCAGGCCGAAGCGCAGCAGGATCCCCGCCAGCATGGCCGCCGAAATTGCCTGCGGAATATAGTCCATCAGCCGGGCGAACAGCCCGGTGACGCCGCACAGCAGGATCAACCCGGAGGCGAAGATAAACACGCCAATCGCTTCGTTGATCGGTGTGCCGGGCAGGCTGGTGACCAGCAGAGCCGCGCCGGGAGTCGACCAGGCTGTCAGGATCGGTGTGCGGTAATACAACGAAAGCCCAAGCGAGGTCACGCCCATTCCCAGCCCCAGCATGCTCAGCCAGCCGCCGATCTGTACTGGCGCAGCACCGGCTGCCGCCGCGGCCTGAAAGATAATGGCCGCGGAACTGGTGTAACCCACCAATACCGCGACAAACCCGGCCATAACGGCGGGCAGGGTCAAATGACGCAAAGAGATGGCTGGGTGCATGGCAGACTCCGGCTATAATTGTACGTTATAACGCACGGCGATGAATGAGCATAGCATCGTGCGTTATAGCGCACAAGTGGCTATAATCAGCCGGAATTCAGAACGGGGGAATCATGCAGGAACTGTCCGGCCATCTGGCGCAAACATTGAAATCGCTGCGTGCGCAGCGCGGCTGGAGCCTGGCTCAGGCGGCTGAGAATACCGGCGTCAGCAAGGCGATGCTGGGGCAGATAGAACGCGGCGAATCCAGCCCAACGGTGGCGACGCTGTGGAAAATAGCCACCGGTTTTAACGTGGCGTTTTCCGCTTTTTTGGAGATCTCGCCGCTGCAAGAGCAGGCTACCTTGCACCGTTATGGCGATGCGCCGGTGTTCAACCAGTACAACGCCGATATGCGGGTGGTGCCGCTGTTTCCGTTCGACAGGCAATTGGGTTTCGACATGTTCGTTATCGACCTGGCGCCGGGAGCGCTCAGCGAATCGTCGGCGCACGAACCGGGCGTCATCGAACATGTGATCGTCATCAGCGGCCAGTTGGAACTGGCGGTCGACGGTCAGTGGTACAGCCTGGCCAGCGGCGAGGCAATGCGTTTTCAGGCCGATCGGCCACATGCTTACCGCAACGCCAGCCAGGAGACGGTGCGCATTCACGATCTGATCCACTATCCTAAATTTTGACTCAACGGCACGGGCGCAGGCTTTGACTCCGCTGCGTCAACGATCTACCTTGTTGAAAATGAGTCTTATTTATCCAGGAAGGAGAACATGATTTTGCCGGTTAGCAATCGACGCCAGTTTATTAAACTCAGTGCACAAACTGCAGGAGCCGTATTCGCGATGACTTCATTACCGAACAGTGTCCGCCTGGCGATGGCGGCGGAGGGCGGCGCCAGCGCCACCGATGAGTTCCTGTGGCTGGAAGCGCTGCAGGGCAAGGCCGCGCAGGCATGGGTGAAGCAGGAAAACCAGCGTACCGCTGCGCGTTTTGCCCAAGGCAAAGGCTTCCAACAGGTGGAAAAACAGGTGCTGGATATCCTGAACAAGGACAGCCAAATTCCGTGGGTCGCCAAGCGCGGCGATTACTACTACAACTTCTGGCAGGATCAAACCAATCCGCGCGGGCTATGGCGGCGCACCACGCTGCAGGAATACCGCAAGGCCAACCCGGTCTGGGAAACGGTGCTGGATATCGATGCGCTCGGCAAGGCGGAAGGCAAAGACTGGGTGTTCCAGGGTTCCGTGCCGTTACCGCCGGAGTATCGTTATTGCCTGCTGGAGCTGTCGCCGGACGGGGGCGACGCCACAGAAATACGCGAATTCGATCTGGTCAGCAAAGCGTTTGTGAAAAACGGTTTTGTGCTGCCGGTGGCGAAAAGCCAGGCATCGTGGATTGATAAGGATACGCTGTTTGTCGCCACCGACTTTGGCGCAGGTTCGATGACCCAATCCGGTTATGCGCGCATCGCCAAACGTTGGCGGCGCGGCACGCCGCTGAGCGCCGCCCAGACGCTGTATGAGGCGCAACCGCAGGACATGACGGTGTTTGCTTACCATGACCACACTCCGGGGTTTGAGCGTAGCTACGTGGGTCGTAGCCTGGATTTCTATCGCCGTGAAACCTTTGTGCTGGGCGAGCAGGATCGGCAAATCAAAATTGATATCCCCGCTGATGCCGAGTTCAGCACGCACCGTGAATGGCTATTGATCAAACCGAGCAGCGACTGGGACGTGGGGGGGACGCGCTATCCTTCAGGTTCGCTGCTGGCGGCGCATTTCGATGATTATCTGGCGGGAAAACGCGAACTGACGGTGTTATTCACGCCGACCGCGCAGGCGGCGCTAAGCGGTTATAGCGGTACGCGCGACCACCTGATCCTCAGCATCATGGACAACGTGGTGAACCGACTGGAAGTGCTGACGCCGCAGGGGAAAAGCTGGCAGCGCAGGCCGCTCGGCAAGCCGGGCGCCATCAGCACGATTTCCGCCGGCGGGATTGACGATGAAACCAACGATTATTTTCTGACCATTGGCGGGTTCCTGCAGCCGACTTCGCTGTACCTGGGGAATCTCGACGGTGGCGAGGCCGAGCTGCTCAAGCAGGGGCCGCAGGACTTTGACGCCGGCGGTTATCAGGTCAGCCAGCATTTTGTCGCCTCCCGCGACGGCACCCGCGTGCCGTATTTCCAGATTTCGGCCAAAGATATCAAGCTGGACGGCAGCAACCCAACGCTGCTGTACGGCTATGGCGGTTTTGAAGTGTCGCTGCTGCCGGGTTACATGGGCAGCAAGGCTCCTGCCTGGCTGGAGCGCGGTGGGGTGTATGTGGTGGCGAATATCCGCGGCGGCGGGGAATATGGGCCGGCCTGGCACCAGGCGGCGCTTAAACAGAACCGCCATCGTGCCTATGAGGATTTTGCCGCCGTGGCGCAGGATCTGATTGCGCGAAAAGTGACATCGTCACAGCATTTGGGCGCGCGTGGCGGCAGTAACGGCGGGCTGCTGGTGGGTAACATGTTGACGCTGTACCCGCAGCTGTTCGGCTGTATCGTTTGTGAGGTGCCGTTGCTGGACATGTTGCGTTATACCCAGCTTTCCGCCGGCGCTTCCTGGATTGCCGAATATGGCGATCCGGCCAAAGCGGAGGAATGGGCGTACATCAAAACCTTCTCGCCTTATCACAATATCAAAGCGGATGTGCCTTACCCGCCGGTGCTGTTTTACACCGCCACCAGCGACGATCGCGTCAATCCGTCGCACGCCCGCAAAATGGCGGCGCGCATGCAGCAAATGGGTTATCAGCAGGCCTATTTCTATGAGAATACCGAGGGCGGGCATAGCGCCGCCGCAGACAAGAAACAGGCTGCGTTCCACAGCGCGCTGGTCAGCGAGTTTATGTGGGCAACCCTGAACGGCAAGTCGCCAGACTGAGAATAGAGAGGTTGAAATAAAAAACGGGGCGTTGTTGAGACGCCCCGTTTTTTGTCTGTCCGAAGCCGTTATCAGTTAACCGCTGCGGCGGCCTGCGCTTTCTTTTCGGTGTCTTCTGCGGTGTCCAGCGTCATGCGGTACAGCTTCGGTGCGGTCAGCATCATCAGAATGGCAATGACGGCGGTGGCGATACCGATTTGCATAAACACGTGGCTGTAGATAGCCAGCGAAGCGTGCGCGTCGTTGATGTCGCTTGGTACGGCGGTTAATCCCGCAACCTTGCCGGCAATCAGCGCGGCGGCGGCGGTGGTCAGGAACCAGGACCCCATGATAAAGCCCATCAGGCGTTGCGGTACCAGTTGCGCCACCATGGCCAGACCCAGGCCGGAGATCATCAGTTCACCGATGCTTTGCAGCCCATAGCTCAGGATCAACCAGTTAACCGACACGATACCCTGTTCGTTGGCGAAGCTGGCGCCCCACGGCAGTACCAGGAAGGCGCCGGAGCACAGGATCATGCCGAAGGCGAACTTGTGCGGCATCGGCAGACGGTCACCCATCTTGTTATACAACGCCGCCAGAATCGGGCTGGCCAGCATAATCCAGAACGGGTTCAGCGCCTGATACTGTTCAGGTTCAAACGCCAGGCCGAGGATATTGTGCTCAACGTTATGGATGGCGAAGAAGTTCAGCGAGGTCGGCATCTGGGCATACAGCACGAAGAACACTACCGCTTCCAGCATCAGCAGAAAGGCGACGATCATCTTGCGGCGCGCAGCGCCATGCAGCGTAAAGGCTTCTTTGGCGAACACGACAACAATGCCCAGGGAGATAATCGCCAGCGCCCAGCGGGCAATGATCTGGTTGTGCAGCAGCCAGCTTGACAGGGCAACCAGCGCCACGATGCCAACCAGCACCATCAACAGCTTCTTGACCTGCAGCGGTTTAAAGTCCGGCTTGGAACCGTGTTGTTTCACCCATTTGTGGCACACCATAAAGTTGACCAGGGTGATCAGCATGCCCACCACGCTCAGTGAGAACGCGACGCTCCAGCCATATTTCGCCGCCAGCCACGGGGTCGCCAGCATCGACAGGAAAGAACCGATATTGACGGACATATAGTACATGGTGAATGCACCGTCCAAACGCGGGTCGTCTTTCTCATAGCAGGTCGACAGCAGGGAGGATGGGTTCGCCTTGAACAGGCCGCTGCCCACGGCGATGGTCGCCATGCCCAGATAGACCCAGAAGATTTCATGGCCGGAGTACGCCACCATGGCATAACCGACGGCCAGTACCAGCGCGCCCAGCACGATCACGCGCTTGGAGCCCAGCACTTTATCCCCTAGCCAGCCGCCGATGGCAACGAAGCCATACACCAGGGCGCTGAAGGACGAAAACAGGGTAATGGAGTCGGCTTCGCTCAGGCCAAGCATTTTGACCAGATAAACCGCCATGATGCCTTGCAGGCCGTAATAACCGAAACGTTCCCACAGTTCGATCGAGAAGATCAGGTAGAACGCCTTAGGTTGTTTGAAGGCGTTAAGACTGACGCCTTCAGGGTGTTTGCTGTTGTTGTTTGCAGTTGACACTGGTACCTCTGATTTTTCACTGCCCCGTCTCGTAGAGACGAGAAATTGCAAAAGGTGATGCAGGACTGCATCCTTCTGCGTTGTTATAGGATGGGATGACGGCGGTTAATGTTCACTATCTTTGTCAACGAGGCAAGCCGTTTGTCATACTCTGTTACATATAACGTTCGCGTTGTGAAACAACCATGTTGCAAATGTTATTCAGCATTAACTTTTGCCTTGATTTGTTTTGGCGAGTTTTTGTTTTGATTAAAAGCTATACGGAATTTAATTAGTGATATATTCTGCTGTATTGTGTTTTTGTGGTCGATATCAATACTTGTGATGATCAATCCACTGGATTGTTGTGTGTAATGGGTGTTTTGTAAAATTATAGAAATTTAAGCCAATGGAGCTGGCGGTTGTGACGACGATGTGATCGTGAAAGCGTGATTTATGCCGCAATTTTTGACTAAATTTTCGCTTGAAAATAACATGGAAGTGATTTTTTCTCTGAAATCCACGAAATTGCCAAGGTTACTGCTGCTCGGTATCACATTTCTGATAAAAAATAGGGCCGTGACAGGGGAAGTGGCGCACGCAGGGTAGCGTGTGCGGAATGTTATATCTGCAACAGGCTATAGCGCTAAAAGGCGCTATCCAAGGTGGGCAGGTCGGCTCAGGTTCAAACGGCATAGGTGCCTTTAAACCTCGGGAGCGGTACTCACGTGATGCGCTCGTTGTTGCCCCATAGCTCCTGTTAAATAGGACGGAATTATCACGCGATAGCGGATAGTGCCACGCATCGCATAAAGAGGGGGCTGCCGCCCCGGCAGCCAGAAGATACCGGCTTCTCCGCGTCGCTCGGGGGAGGACAGGCGTATTGCAACAGGGGAGATAAGGCCCATTATTTCAGGGCCATTATTTTTAATGGTAATCTTTTACTATTAATGTATTTATTGAGTTTTCATGAAGGATAAACTCAAGGGTTCTTTTCCCAATGGCAAGCCTCAGTTCTCGTTTATGAAATGAAGGGTTATTTATCGTGATGATGACCGAGTTATCAGGGTTTTCGAACGCAACGGTGTTACCACTCATCGCACCTGTTAATGGGATTAGCCGGGCACCTGGCTTAATGTATCGAGAAAAGTGACGCATAACGCTATACTCAGGATTATAACTTACTGATTTTGTTTCTTTATTTATGGAGATCATAGTGTTTTGCTTCCAACCCCAGGTACTTTCTCCCCCTTCAGCCAACACCATGTTCCAGTAAAAGTAGCCGTTGGCACCATTGACTAAGTAATGTCGGAACAAACCAAAAATATAGTGCGCGTACTGCCAGCTATTATTTCCATCACCACATTCACTTTCTGTTTGGTAATAGCGTAATTCAGGGTAACTCATGACGGTGCGTTGAATGGCATTCTTACCGGCCCACTGATAACCCACGCCGCTAACATATTGGTAGGCTTCGGGGTCGGAAAGTACACAGTTGGCGTAGTCATCATAGTCTTGCCCCGGCTCTTTCAAAAACTCCGGAGCATTAATGGTTCCTAACCAGATCTCGCTATCTATAGATTCTTGCATAAAAAGTGGGCCGAGATACTCTTTTATAAACTCTTTCAACTGCTCGCCGCTCCAGACACAAGAGGGGAACTTTTGATCGGCGACAACTTCATTTTGAATATGTACCTGCGCTATGCGCACACCTTCGTTCTCATAGTGTTCGATAAATTTTTTAAAATATAATGCGTAAGCTTTTTGCGCCCGTTCATCCTGGCGAAGACGGCCAAAATTACAGGCTTGATGTGTTTTCAGCCAGGTAGGTGGGCTCCAGGGGGAGGCAAAAAGCGTCATGTTTGGCTGACGCGCAAGTGCCTCTTTTATATAAGGCAATAAATAACGTTTGTCACGCTCAATGGAAAAGTGTTCCATGGCGTAATCTTCCTCTTGTTCATTGAGGCTATACCAGGATACGGCATAATCACTTGCGCCGATCGGTACGCGTCCCAGGGTAAGCCGACATTCACCCTCTGGTGAAAACAGGTTATCCAGGATGTCGTGCCGCTGTTTGTCGTCCAGAGCATTTAACGCTGTCATCCCCAGTTCATTGAAGCACCCGCCGAACCCTTCCACCTGACGACCACGGAGTTTGGACAGCTGCAGGTTAGCGGGTTTAATTGTTTCTAGAAGACGGTCGCATTTCTGCCATTGTTCCGTATCAGATGATGTGATCCATTCAATATTCATATGTCAGCTCTCCTGTGAGCATTATCAGACAGCGTGTTTTCGGGAAAAGAGACAACAGAGTGGGTGAGTAACAAAGTCAATTTTTTATCGTTGAGAGAGTACCCATGCATAATCAGGATCAAACTGAATGTCAGAATACCGGGCAAGGCCGTAAACAGCAGTGTAATCATGAGTAAAGCGTTATTTCCCTGTGTTACGGCACCACCAATATAATTCCCCCAGGCCAATAACCAACCAATCAGTGCGCCACCAATAGCAATACCCATTTTAATTGCAAATAAATTAGTGGAAAAAACGATGCCACTTAAATGGCGGCCGCTGACGCGTTCCTCTACATCTATCACATCTGAGAGCATGCTCCACTGCAATGGAGTTGCCGCAAGTTGAATGACGTTAATCAGAAAAATCATCGTGCAAACCAGCATTGTCTGCGACGGTGGTATAAAGTAGAACAGGCATAATAAAATAGCCTCAGCGGCCATGGCCAGCTTGAACCCTAGTACTTTATCCGTGTTTTTGAAAATAACGGGAGATAATAGTGCACCCACGATACCCGCAATGAGCGTGAGTGTGAGCAACGGCGTCGCCAAGTCTGGTCTGTGCATGACGCTGTTTATATAATAAAGGGCGGAGCCACCTTTAAAAATAACGGCGATAAGATTAACTACGTTGAGCGTAAATAACAGTCGCCAATCCTTGTTTGCACACAATACCTGAAAATCACTCCAAATGCTGTGGTGTTGAGTATCTGCAGGTGGAATGTAGCGTTCCCGAGTATTTGCGAAACAGATGTAAAAGAAAATAATACTTAGCGATCCCATTACCATCATTGCGTAAAAATAACCTTGTTGCAAGTTGCCGTGACCAAGGTATTTCACCAACGGAAGCGCACTCAATGATACGATCAGCCCACCTAATGTACTCAGCGCAAAACGCCATGATTGCAAGGAGACGCGTTCTCGCGGATCTCTCGACAGATTGTTGATCATTGCGCAATAAGGCACGTTGATTGCAGTGTAAACGAGAGAAAGTAACGTATAAGAAATGTAAGCATAAACCAGCTTGCCAGTATAACTGAAATCGGGCGTATAAAATGTCAAAGTACATAAAACGCCGAATGGAATGGCAAACCACAGCAGGTAAGGGCGGAATTGGCCGAATCTGCTGCGCGTACGATCGGCTATTGCACCCATAATAACATCGGTTACGGCATCGATAACGCGTACGGCGAGAAACATTGTTCCCATATGCAGGGGGGAAAGTCCAAAAACGTCAGTGTAAAAATAAGCCATAAATAACATCAGCGTTTGCCAAACAAGATTGCAACCGGTATCACCTAAGCCATAGCTTATTTTTTCTTTTATAGAAATAGATATTTCAGACATTAATGTCTCCTTCGGGCAAGTTGTGCTCCGAACGGGTGGTGGTTGATGAAAAATCAATAAGCCCGGGGTGAAGTCATAGTATTGCTTTTTTTGTGATTTATATGTATTAAACAGTGATATTTATATAATAAAAGTGAACTCCATGAGTGATGCCGGTCCCATTTATGAACATATTCCTGTCCCCACGGGGCGGGCATTCACGTTACGGCGCGATGACAGCACCCACTTTGTTGGCCTGTCTATCGCAACGCATTTCCACTTAATGTATGAGGTCATGTGGTTTCCTGCGGCAAGGGGCAGTTTCACCATCGGTAATGAAACTTATTTGATTAAAAACAATACGTTGATATTTATCCCTGCCTTGTTGTGCCATGAGATGCAGTTGGAACCGCAACAAGACCATTTGCGGTACTTACTTCAGTTTGAAGTGCAGTGGCTGCAAAACTGCGCCATCAATCTGCAACCCGAACAACGCATTCAACCGATGATAGGCTATGTCACTCAGAGCGAAGCAGACAGGATCGAAAATTTGCTGGGTTGGGCTACGGAGCACCTGAAGCAGGACAACGCAGAAGAGTTGGTGTTGTCGCTGTTGAAAACATTTTTATTGTTTACACTGCAAAAAATAAACTGTCCCGCATCTACTATTGCAGCCGAGCATATCGACAGGCTTATCGAGCTCATTCGTTATATCGATATTAACCAAGAGTATACACTTGCAACATCTCTGGCGGCAAAACGCTGTGATTGGTCCGTGTCTTATTTCTCTCGCACTTTCAAATCCATTTTTGGGCAAACACTGCAAGATTTTTTATTAACGAGGAAACTTACGAAAGCCGTGCGCCTGTTATCTTCTACCGAGCTAAAAATCAGTGAAATAGCGGAGCAAACTGATTTCACTGACAGCGCTTATTTCTGTGCCAAGTTCAAAAAAATAATGGGGTGCTCACCAAGAAACTTCAGGATAAGAATACGCAAGACAGGCGAGTTTTGAATCCTTAAGACGAGGCGGGACGTTACGTAATGAGCATATTAGTGTAATGACCTGCCGGCGGTTATGCGGTGCGGCAAAGGGCGGGTCTTCAAACGCAGTCAAGCACGGTGTTGATTTTTAGCTTTAAAAGGCGTAACAAATGGCGTTATCGACGTCTTTTTATAAGAAATTTGCGTATTATGTGGAACGTAGATCACTTTTTCGAAAAAATTGAAACGACGCTGGGCACAGATTACATGTTGCGCGCACGGGAGGCTGTGCCTGAGAAAGGGGTATACATCAGGCCCCACGTACATTTGGAACATGAGATTATGTGGTTTCGCCACGCCGAAGGTTTTTACTCTATCGGCAGCGAAAAATTCAAACTGAGAGACAATACCTTAGTCTTTGTGGGGCCGATGAGACTCCATGATATGGAGTTGGCATTCACCGATAATCATGAGCGGTTCTTGCTGCAATACAATAATACGGTGTTGAATCGTTTGAAATATCAGTTCCCCGTAACGCCTCCGCACGCCGGGTTTGTATTGCAACTGAACGAGCGCGATGCCGAACGCATGCAATTTCTCTTCAGATGGTTCACCGATATGCATGACGCTCCCTATACTCTCTGTGAAGCGAATCCGTTGTTAATACTCTTGCTCAATACGGTGTTTATCCATGCTCAACATGCTGAGCAAGTCACCGTCAGTGATGAAAAAAATAACATCTTCGACAAGATAATTGATTTGGTCGTACATGTTGAAAAAAACGCAACCTTCAACATGACGTTGAATGAAGCCGCTGCGCATTGCTCTCTCTCGACAAGCCATTTCTCCAGAACGTTCAAAAGAATCATGCAAGTCAGTTTTAAAGAGTACCTGCTCGGGAAAAAAATTTCTCAATCCACTGAGCTCCTCAGAAACACCGAGTTAAGCATTACTGACATTGCTTATCAGTGCGAATTTACCGACAGTGCCTACTATTGTTTCAAATTCAGATCGCTAATGGGGGTAACGCCTAAAACATTCAGAACTAACAGTCGCTCCACGAAGCAACTGTCTACTAAGCACGATAATCTTGTCCGCCAGGAGAAACCCTAAAAACCCCATTAGAAACAGGTTATATACCCTGGCAGTCGTTCCCACACGGAGAAACGACCGTTCAAACCCATGTCTTCGGAATTCAGGCAATCATCACTTTCCAAAATGGTGATCTCCGTTACCCTGCAAACGCAAAAAAATTATATAAAATCGACTTTCCGTTACAGCCGCCTCCCAAGGTAAAGATTATTTTTGATACCAGAACGTCAGTGCTTTCTGATTCTATAAAAACTCAAAAGGTATCAACATGTCTAAACTCACGGTTAAAGAGAAAATAGGCTATGGATTGGGCGATGGCGCATCGAACATCATCTGGCAAACCATCATGTTGTTCATGGCGTATTTTTATACGGATATTTATGGCCTCAGTGCCTTTCATATGGGAATCATGTTTCTCGTCGTACGTATTCTGGATGCCTTTTTCGATGTGTACATCGGATTTTTAGCCGATCACACCTCAACAAAGCACGGACAGTTCAGACCCTACTTACTTTGGTTCTCATTGCCTTTCGGTATTCTTGGCTCTCTCACTTTTTTCACCCCAGAATTCGGTGAAACGGGCAAACTCATCTATGCCTATGTTTCTTATACTGCATTATCACTGCTTTATACGTTGGTAAACGTCCCTTATTGCGCCATGATTAATAACCTCTCCCAGAATCCGGAAGAACGCGTTTCCATGCAATCGTACCGCTTTGCCTTCGCGGCGCTGGGCGGGATCATCGTATCGGTTATTGCACTGCCGCTGACTAAAACCCTGGGGGGCGGCAATCTGCAACACGGCTACTTTTACGCTATGGTGTTGATGGGGTTAATCAGCACCGTTATGTTTTATCTTTGTTTCGCATTGACCAATGAAAAGTATGCTCGCCCTGTAGATAAAACACAGAAGTTCAGCACTGTTTTCAAAGAGCTCCGCCATCTTTCATCCGACAGAAACTGGCGGAAGTTATTTTTACTCAATGTGGTGAACCTGACTGCGGGTATTTTAAAAACCGGTGGAGCAATGTATTTCGTTACTTACTATTTACATAGGCCCGATCTTGTCAGTATTATTTTAACCATTATTCTCGGTGCCAAATTTGTTGGGTCAATGTTTACCACTGCCTTGTACTCCACATTAGATCGATTATTTGCTTATAAAATGGCGATGACGGTGCAGGCAGCCATCATGATCGGTTTGTTTTTCGTTCCGGCACAATATGTCGTTGTTATCTGTGTGATTATCGGATGTATCCATTTTATAAACTCTACGGCAACGCCGTTACAATGGAGTCTCCTCAGCGATATCATTGACCATATTGAAAGTAAAGCCGGGAAGTCATTCAGCGGGCTGGTTTTTTCAACGAACATTTTTGCCATCAAAGTCGGTATTGCAATAGGTGGAGCATTGATGGGGTGGTTACTGACGGTCGGTGGTTATATAGGAAACTCGGCTACTCAAGCGGATACTGCCACTCTTTGTATTCGTCTTATCTTCACGGTTATCCCTGCGATGTTAATTTTGAGTCTTATCCCGATTCTCAGAAAATATAATCTTGACCAGAAGAAGGATGGTGGCGCGTATTCGCAAAAAAATACCTCTGCCGACGTTCTTTCAGAAGTAAAGGGAGAGTTAAGATGACAGTCATTAAAAACCCTATTTTGCCAGGATTTAACCCGGATCCTTCTATTATCTATGCTAATCATGCCTATTATATCGTTACTTCAACATTCGAATGGTTTCCTGGTATCTGTCTCTATAAATCTTTTGATTTAAAAAACTGGAAATTAATCTCATACCCCCTTAGCAGGGTGAGCCAGTTGGATATGAAAGGCAATCCGGACTCTGGCGGGATCTACGCGCCTTGCCTGAGTGTCGATAAGGGGCAATTTTACTTGGTTTACACCGATGTAAAAAACCTGACGGGCAGGTTTTGGGATGCCAACAATTTTATCGTGACGACTTCTGACATTGAGGGGGAATGGTCTGAGCCAACCTATCTCAACAGCCGGGGAATTGATCCGTCGCTGTTTCATAAAAGTGATGGCACCAAGTGGCTGGTGAGTATGGAGATGAGTTACCGGGATGGGGGGAAGCCGGGTTTCCCCCATTGGAATGGCATCATCATTCAGCAATACGATGAGGAAAGCAGAAAACTCATCGGTGAGTGTCAAAAGATTTATAACGGAAGCGATCTGGGCACGACGGAAGGGCCACACATTTATGAGCGGAACGGCTGGTTCTATCTCTTAACGGCAGAAGGGGGGACGTTCTACAATCATGGCGTGACTATGGCACGTTCGCGCCACTTACTGGGGCCGTACGAAACTGATCCCTGTGGCCAGATGATGACTTCCCGTTATGATTGTCGGCTTCCCTTGCAGCGTACAGGTCATGCCGATCTGGTTGAAACCGAGATGGGCGAGTGTTTTATGGTTCATCTCTGTGGCCGGCCTTTGCCTTCACGCGGCAGAAGCCCAATGGGCAGGGAAACCGCCATCCAAAAAGTTTACTGGAGCCACGACGGTTGGTTAAGACTGTCCAATGAGAAAACGACTGCGGATCTTGTCGTCCACTGCCGGTTACCGGAAAAACCCTGGCCTGATGAGCCGCAACGGGATGATTTTGACTCGCCCACGTTGCCGCTACACTTTCAAAGCCTGCGCATTCCGCTGCCTGAGGAAATTTGCAGCTTGAAAGCCAAAAAAGGGTGGTTGCGGTTGCATGGCAAAGAGTCTCTCAGTTCCCGCCATTGCCAGAGTTTGGTGGCCAGAAGACAAACGGACTTCGCTTTCAGGGCACAAACATGCGTTGATTTCACACCGACGTCTTTCCAGCAAATGGCAGGGCTGGTCTGTATTTACGATACCACTAATTACATTTATTTGTTTTTGACGGCTGACGGTGAGAGGAAGCGCACCCTTAACCTGATGATTAATGATCTGAACAGATTCAATCAACCGACGGAAAAGGGGATTGAACTGGAGCATGATGCTCCGGTTCACCTAAAAGTTGAGGTTAGCCATGATGCTGCCTTCTTCTTTTACTCCTATGACGAGAAAGAGTGGCATCGCGTGGGGGGGTATGTTGAATACAGCAAGCTGTCCGACGAATACTTCAAAGAAAAAGGCCATGAGCGGTTTACTGGCGCATTTGTCGGTATCTGTTGCCAGGACTTTACGGGGGAAAACGCGTATGCAGATTTTGATTATTTTTCTTACGCCCCGGTTATTGAAGATAAATAAGCAGGAAATATCTCGTCATGGAAAACTGACAGATTCAACTCCAATCATTCGCGGTGTCGCCGCGCTGTAGGGCGCTATCACTGACTAGTCACACAATATGAAAACTGTCTGAACGTGCGGCCCCTGGGCAGATCAGCAACACAGTACTTTGCTCAGGGCGACAGGTTCAGCCGGGAGGGCCAAGGTTTACTCTTGGCGTGCCGGCGGCTCTCATAGACATGGCACGCACAGTGGATGAAACCGGCTCTGAGACGTTGCCGTGACAATAAATAACCAGAGATTGTCCGATCACCCATCTGATTGTGAGCCTTGATATAAAGCCATAACTTCACGATGGAAAGGTGCGCATGCGGGTTTTTATTTGTACTTTACACCTCGGTTTTACCATTGAACTCGCATAAATCTTCAATAATGCAGGAGCCACAGCGGGGTTTGCGCGCAATGCAGGTATAGCGGCCGTGCAGGATAAACCAGTGGTGGCAATCGACCTTGAACTCGCCCGGCACCACCTTCAGCAGCTTTTCTTCGACCTGATCAACGTTTTTGCCCGGCGCGAAGTTCGTGCGATTACAAACGCGGAAGATATGGGTATCTACCGCAATGGTCGGCCAGCCAAAGGCGGTGTTGAGCACCACGTTGGCGGTCTTGCGGCCTACGCCGGGCAATGCCTCCAGCGCGGCGCGATCTTCCGGCACTTCGCCGCCGTGCAGCTCAAGCAGCATGCGGCAGGTTTTGATGACGTTCTCGGCCTTGCTGTTAAACAGGCCTATGGTCTTGATGTAACTTTTGACGCCGTCGACGCCTAACGCCAGCAGCGCCGCCGGGGTATTGGCCACCGGATACAACTTGGCGGTGGCCTTGTTGACGCTGACGTCGGTGGCCTGCGCGGAAAGCAGCACTGAAATCAACAGCTCGAACGGCGTGGTGTAGACCAGTTCGGTGGTGGGCTGCGGGTTGTTATCACGCAGCCGGGTCAGAATTTCCAGGCGTTTGAGTTTATTCATTACGCTTTCTCTGCTTGTCCTGGTTCCAGCGTCGGTTCGGCCACTGACGCCCTGGCGGTGCGCGCCTTCATCCGTTCATCAATCAGGTATTTCACCGCCAACAGCAGGCCCAGGCCAATAAAGGCGCCTGGCGGCAGCATGGCCAACAGGAACGGGCTGTCGAAATGAACCACTTCAATGCGCAGCACCTTGGCCCAGCTTCCCAGCAGCATATCGGCACCGTCGAACAGGGTACCGTTGCCGAGCAGTTCGCGCATCGCTCCCAGGGTCACCATGACGCCGGTGGCACCCAGGCCGATAGCCATGCCGTCCAGGGCCGACAGGCCGATCGGTTTTTTAGCCGCCACCGCTTCGGCGCGGCCGACCACGATGCAGTTGGTGACGATCAGCGGAATAAAAATCCCCAGCGACTGGTAAAGGCCGAAGGCGTAGGCGTTGATCAGCATCTGCACGATACTCACTACGGCCGCGATGATCATCACGTAAATAGGGATACGGACTTCACTTGGCACCCAGCGACGCACCGCAGAAATGGAACCGTTGGTCAGCGTCAGCACCAGCGTGGTCGCCAGCCCCAGCCCCAGGGCGTTGGTAACGGTAGAGGTGACGGCCAACAACGGGCACATCCCCAATAACTGAACCAGGGCGGAGTTGTTCTTCCACAGCCCCTGGACAATCAACTCTTTTGCTTCACTCATTCGCTGGCTCCGCAGGCAGGTAAGGTGTTGAGTTTAGGCGGCAGCGTTTCCATATACAATGCCGTGCGGCGAACGGCGTTGACGACCGCGCGCGGCGTGATGGTGGCGCCGGTAAACTGGTCGAACATACCGCCGTCTTTCTTCACCGCCCAACGCTTGTCGTCCGCGCCTTCAATTCTCTTGCCGCTGAAGAACGAAATCCAGTTCGAAATGCGCAGCTCAATCTTGTCTCCCAGCCCCGGTGTTTCGTGGTGTTCGATCACCCGGGTGCCGAGCACGGTGCCGTTGAAATCGGCGCCGACCAGCAACTGAATGGCGCCGGAATAACCATCCGGTGCGGTGGTTTCCAGTGCCGCCGCCGTTGGTTGGCCGTTCTTGCGTGCCAGATACAGGCGGTGCGGGGCGCCGTTGCCCAGCGCCGGGTCGCTGACCAGGAAGCATTCGGTCTGCATGTTGTTATCGTAGTTTTCCGGCGGCACCACTTGATCAAGCAGCGCTTTTTGCTGCAGTTCCGCCTGATGAGCGATGGTTTTCTGCGTCAGGCTATGCACCACGGCGGTCAGGCCGGTCGTCACTGCGGCGAACACCGCCAGCGTGGTGCCATGCTTTCTCATTGAATTTAGCATCATGGCTCCTTAGCGATGGCCGTACACGCGCGGTTGCGTGTAGTGGTCGATCAGCGGCACGGTAATATTGGCCAGCAACACGGCGAAGGCCACACCATCTGGATAGCCGCCATAAACGCGGATCAGCCATACCAGCACGCCAATCAGCGCGCCGTAGATCAGGCGGCCTTTGGGCGTGGTGGAGGCGCTGACCGGGTCGGTGGCGATAAAGAACGCGCCCAGCATGCTGGCGCCGGAGAACAGGTGGATCAATGGCGATGCCTGATGCGCGGGATCAAACCACCAGGCCAGGCCGGAGCAGATAGCGATGGTCGCCAGCATGCTGAACGGGATCTGCCAGTGGATCAGGCGGCGCGCCAGCATAAACAGGCCGCCTGCCAGGAAGCCGAGGTTGATCCACTGCCAGCCGATGCCGGCAAGCGCGCCGCCGAACAGCGGCTGTTGCAGCATCTGCTCGACGCTATGACCGCTGCGCAGGCCGGTTTTGAAACCGTCCAACGGCGTAGCCTGACTGATGCCGTCAACGCCCATTTGCAGTTCATGAATAGTGGCACCCTGCGCGGTATGGCCGCTGAAAATAGCCAGCAGGGTATCCTGGAATGACAGCGCGGTGGCGCGCAGTTCATCCGGCGGCAGCCAACTGGTCATCTGCACCGGGAAGGCGATCAGCAGCACCACGTAACCGACCATGGCCGGATTGAACGGGTTTTGCCCCAGGCCGCCGTAAAGCTGTTTGGCGATAACGATGGCAAAGAAGGTGCCGATAACAATCATCCACCAGGGGGCCAGCGGCGGCAGGCTGATACCGAGCAGCAGCGCGGTCAGCAGCGCCGAGTTGTCCGCCAGCCGGGCGCGTACCGGTAATTTGCGCAGAGCGAGGATAGCGCCTTCCGCCAGCAGGGCGACGACCATCGCCAGCGCGGTTTGGATCAGGTTACCGTAGCCGAAAAACCACACCTGCGCCGCCATGCCCGGAATGCAAGCCAGCATCACCCACAGCATGATGCGGCTGGTGCTTTGCTGGTTATGGGTGAAAGGGGAACTGGCGATGTGCAAGCCTTTGGCGGCTGTTTGTTGTACCGGCCTGAACTTCATAGAATCACTACACCTATCTTTGCCGTTGATCGGCAGGTTCGACGCGCCTCACAGCGGAGACGCAGGGAAAATAATAGCGCTGCATTCTACCTCAATCACTGAAAGGGTAATACGTCTTAATTGTAGGGGTATTAGGCTTTTAGCACGGGTTGCGCTGTGGCTTAATCGCGCTGTGGCGCGATCGGATTTTTTTTCGCGGCAAAACTACGCTAGCTTGAGCATGCAGTAGTCAAACTGTTGGCATCGCGGGCCGGCGTCAGGCGATAACCGCTGGATTTGTATGTTATTTTTGGTACGTTTTTTCGCACAAAATAACAACTTTTGCATAATCCATGTGGGTTATTATCCCGAGTATTATTAAGTTAGTGAATGCATAATAATGACTAATGAAGATGTATTTTTTATTGAAGAATTAATTGAGTGGGTTGAGATACATCTGGAGAAACGGCCTAATCTGGACGAAGTCGCACGCATTTCCGGCTACTCCAAGTGGCATTTGCAGCGCAAATTCAAGCGTATCACCGGCATTCAACTCGCCACCTATATCCGTTCACGCATCCTGACGCGTGCCGCAGTGGCGTTACGCATTACCCACCGTTCGATCATCGACATCTCAGACGAATTGGGCTTTGACTCCCAGCAGACCTTCACGCGCATGTTCAAGCAGCGTTTCGACACCACGCCCAACCGCTATCGCTCGATGGACAAATGGGATGTGAAGAACCTGATGCCGCGTTTCAGTTTCGACGCCAGCTTTGCGGCCGATTACTATCCGGAGGTGAAACGTCTGACGCTTCCGGATATGCAACTGGCCGGTTTCTCGCGCCAACTGGATTTTGCCGCCGAAACCGAAATCGAACATGCTTCCTGCATGGCGATGAAGGACGAGATTTTCACCGATTTTTTTCGCGGGCTGAACGTGGATTGCCTCCGGGTGTACAGCATTCACTCCCCCCGTAACCGTGATGACAAGCAGTGTTCATCCACTCACGTGATGGCGGTGGAGGCGGAGAACAAAAAGGATATTCTTTCGGGGCATCAGATCGACAACATTCATATTCCCGGCCGCGAGTATATTTCTATCAACCATTTGGGCACGGCGAAAGAGTGCTTGCAGTTCTTCGCTTATCTGGTGACCCACGTGATGCCGGGGTTGCGCCATGAGGTGCAGGGCAGCGTAGAAATGGAGATTATTCAAATCAAGGAATGGAATCAGGACTCGAAGATGCGTCAGATCGACGTTGATTATACCTATCTGATTTCTATTGATTAGGCTGCGTCCCTTCATGATCCGTGGTGCATTCGCAGTTCCATCAAGGGACACAGCCTAACGCGCCTTGCGTTCTGCAAGGCGCTTTCTTCCGTTACTCTTTTTCCGTCTCGGCCGTAGCCAGACTCTGCGCCGCCTTCTTGGCTTTGACGCGGGCAATA
>NZ_BCTU01000003.1 GCF_001590925.1 Serratia plymuthica NBRC 102599 | reverse complement strand
GCAGAAAACAGACTGTAATCTCTTCTTATTTTCATTTCACTATTTAATATTCATCACAAAAACTGCGTTTTGCCCCTTGTTTCATCACATATCCTTCGCCTGCGGTCAGGTTTAATTGTTAACTTAAACATAACAATAAAGTAATAATTAAACGGCGGGACGCCGACTTCACTGCTTATCTGGCTCGGAGAAGACAACATGACAGAAACAACCTCGGTCATTGGGGATGGGGATGCCGCCGAACTGGCGGTTCAGGATAAAAAACAGCGTATTTTCGCTATCGTTGGGGCTTCATCGGGAAACCTGGTGGAGTGGTTCGATTTTTACGTTTACTCTTTCTGTTCGATCTATTTCGCCGCCTCGTTCTTCCCCGCCGGTAACAGTACAACCCAGTTGCTGCAGACCGCCGGCGTCTTTGCTGCGGGCTTTTTTATGCGCCCGATTGGCGGTTGGCTGTTCGGTTATATCGCGGATAAACATGGCCGTAAAAATTCGATGTTGATTTCGGTCTGCATGATGTGCGCCGGATCGCTGGTGATCGCCTGTTTGCCAACCTACGATTCGATCGGCAGTTGGGCGCCGGTGTTGCTGTTGGTAGCTCGGTTGTTCCAGGGCCTTTCCGTGGGGGGAGAATATGGCACCAGCGCTACCTACATGAGTGAGGTGGCGATCAAGGGAAAGCGCGGGTTCTATGCTTCCTTCCAATACGTGACGCTGATTGGCGGCCAGTTACTGGCGCTCTTGGTGCTGGTAGCGTTGCAGCAAATCCTTTCTACAGAAGAGCTGAAAGCTTGGGGTTGGCGCATTCCATTTGCGCTGGGCGCAGCGTTGGCGGTGGTTGCGCTGTACCTGCGACGTTCACTGAATGAAACGTCCGATGCGAAAACCAGGAGTCATAAAGACGCTGGTTCGTTGAAAGGTCTGTGGAAAAACCGTAAGGCGTTTCTGATGGTGCTGGGCTTCACCGCCGGCGGTTCATTAAGTTTCTATACCTTCACCACCTATATGCAAAAATACCTGGTGAATACCTCAGGCATGGACGCCAAGTTGGCCAGCGGCATCATGACCGCCGCGTTGTTTATTTACATGCTATTGCAACCGCTGGTCGGTGCGTTCTCGGACAAGATTGGCCGCCGTAGTTCAATGCTGGTCTTCGCTTCGTTTGCCACACTGATGACGGTACCTATTCTGATGACGCTGAAAAGCGTGTCCAACCCTTATGCGGCATTCGGATTGATAGTTCTGGCGTTGTTTATCATCAGTTTTTACACGTCGATCAGCGGGCTGTTGAAAGCGGAAATGTTCCCGCCGGAAGTGCGCGCGCTGGGCGTAGGGCTGTCTTATGCGGTAGCAAACGCAATGTTTGGCGGCTCTGCGGAGTATGTTGCCTTGTCGCTGAAATCGTTCGGTGTGGAGAACGCCTTCTTCTGGTATGTCTCCGGCATGTGCCTGCTGGCACTGATCGTTTCGCTCAAGTTGCATCGCAAGGGGAAAGAGGTCCAACTGTGAATCATCGAGTGGCGTGATACAGACTATAGCCGGTCGCTGCACCTGCCACATCCCAGGCAAAATCTTTCCAGCTCCAGCCGGTGCCGCCTTCGCGGCTGTCATACAGCTCTTTGGCCGCACCGAGCCCAATTGAAAACATCAGGCCGAAGCTGCGGCTTCTGGCCTCATTCCAGTTTTGGTGATCGCCATAAGCGGCGCCGGCGGCGGCAAAGGCCGCAGAGGCGACAAAATGCTGCGCCTTATCTTTACCTGTCCAACTGTCGTTCGCCAGATGAGTGCAACCGCTGGTGAACAGCAAAAAGGGCAGGATAAGCAAGAGGCAGAATGGGCGCATAATGAAAACATCCTGTTGTCATGACATACAAAAAACCCCAGCATTGGCCGGGGTCTGTGATAGCTGAATTATAGCGGGATTACAGTATACGGCTAATCAACCGGTCAATACGGATACGGCGCAGACGACGGATCAGTTTGCGCACTTTGACCGGATACTGCTGAATTGTTTGTAATTCAAGGTAGTTGCCCACCACGGTGGTATGGGTGCGGATACACTCCAGCTCTTTGTGGCGTTGCTCGCGCATCTCTTGTTTCGGATCGTGGATCAGGATGGCGTTCTCCAGATCCAGGCGCCAGGCACGCGGATTAAGGTTGTTACCAGTGATCAATTGCCACTCGTCATCTACCCACATGCCTTTCAGGTGATAGCTGTTATCGCCGTCTTTCCACAGGCGCACGATCAACTGGCCGGTATCGATATAACGCTGCAGGCGACTGAGAAAGCGTCGTAGGTTAATTTCGTAGAGGTAGGGCAGCGCACCGATAATTTTGAACGGCTGATCTTCCGGAATGTAAAAGTCGTTGGCCGTTTTGTCGCCGACGATGATTTCAACCTGTTTGCCCTCGCGCAGCAGATAGATGATATTGCGCACCAGCAGCGCTGGCAGGTTGAAATAGGGGGTACACAGCGTCAGCTTTTGATCGGCGCAGGACATCAGATGATGAATGGTTTTATTCAGGACGCTCTGTTTGCCGAGCCCAACCAGCGGCGTTACCGCCAGTTCATCGTTGCCCGCCGTGTTGCGGAACTGATAACCGGCCCGGCGCAGGCTGAAGCGGAATAAACGCGTTTCGTTTTTGATCTCCGGGCTTTTCGGCCGATCGTCGCGATCCAGGCGCTGTACCGCGCCAGCGGCCAGCAGGTGCTGCTTGATGTAATCGATCAGGGCATTGGCCAACGCGCCATTAGTGATCAACTGATAACGATCGTAACGGTATTTCTCATGCTGATGCAGGTAAACGTCATTGATACTGGCACCGCTGTAAATAACGGTATCGTCGATAACAAAGCCCTTCAGGTGCAGCACTCCCAAGGCTTCACGGGTATTTACCGGCACGCCGTATATCGGAACTTGCAGCCCCGGATGCTGGTCTGCCATTGAGCAGTACCAGTCGGCATTGGTATTGGCGGCCGCAGCGCCAATGCGCCCACGCTGGGCTCGATGCCAGTCAACCAAGATGCAAATCTCCAGCTCCGGACGCCGTTGCTTTGCCTGATAAAGCGCATTGAGAATGTCACGCCCGGCGTCGTCATGCTCCAGATACAGAGCGACCAGATAGATGCGTCGGGTGGCATTAGCGATCAATTCCAGCAGCGTAGTGCGGTAATCAGACGGTGCGTACAAAGTACGTACGTCAGCTACCGTCTGGGGGAGTTTTGGCAGTTGTGCAAGGTGTTGTTGATGTTTGCTACGTTTAAATTTTGACAACATCACAGTGCGCTTCTTCTCTCATGATTAGATGGCCGGAACGCCAAATACGTAAAAACAATAAATCGAATAATCGGGCGATAATACCACTAGTTGTCCCGATTGTGCGTATGTTTTGGCGTTAAGTGATGGATTCGTAGCACATTGCGACACTGGTCACTGCGCTTTGTCAGCCTGCAACGGCAGGGTCAAATTGACGATCCCGTCTTCAAGTTGCACATCAATACCAAAGCCCAGCCGTTGTGCCAGCGCAATCATACCGCGGTTGTTCGGCATGGTAATGCCGGTCAGGCGGGTCAGACCGTGGGCGCGGGCATAGGCGATCATTTTTTCCAGCAATTGGCGGCCGAGACCTAACCCTTTCAAATCTGAACGCACCAGCACGGCGAACTCCGCGTCGGTATTGTCCGGATCGGAAAGCGCACGTGTTACGCCGATAATTTGTTCGTCGCGCACGGCGACAAAAGCCATCTCCCGATCGTAGTCGATCTGCGTCATGTTAGCCAAATCGTCGTGGGTAAACTCATTGATCTCACTAAAGTAGCGGTAGTAGAGGTCTTCCTTGGTCACGCGATCGATAAAGTGCTTCAGGGTTGGCTCGTCTTCCGGCAGGATTGGTCGGAACAGGCATTGTGATCCGTCTTTCAGTCGGATAATTTCTTCCAGCTCATGGGGATAAGGGCGGATCGCCAGCCGTGCTTGCGGGTCGCCCTCGAACGGCGCTATTTGCATGGAAACGTCCAGAAGCGTGAATTCGCTGCCGGAGGCCAGCACCGGATGGATGTCCAGCCGGGTGATTTCAGGGCAGTCGAGGATCAGGTTGGATACCTGTACCAACAGGCGGCTCAGCCCGGGAATATCCAGCGGTCGCAGTGCGCTGCGCCCACGGATTTTTCCTCCTTTAACCGCCTGCAGCACCAGATAGCGCGCCAGCGCCATATTCAGCGGCGGCAAGGCTACGGAGACCTGATTTTCCTGCCGCCATTCAATGCCGCCTTCGCCCAGCATGATTAGAGGGCCAAAAATAGCGTCCTGCTCCACGGCAATGCGCAACTCTTGCGCTCCGGCACGGTTGGCCATGCTTTGCACCAGCAGGCCGTGAATGCGGGCCTGCGGATAGGTACGTTTTACGCGATCGAGAATAGCGTCCGCCGCACGCTGGACTTCGGTGGCGGTGCGCAGGTAGAGCATAACGCCCTGCACCTCTGACTTGTGAGGAATATCTGGCGAGCGCAGTTTCAGCGCCACCGGATAACCGATTTGCTCGGCGATGTGTACCGCTTCGGTGCTGTCTTCGGCAATCCAGGTGGGCAAGGTGGTCAGATCATAGGCCTGCAGAATGGATTGCACTTCGTGGGTATCGAGCTGTGTCGCCCCTTCAGCCAACGCCTGATGGATCAACCGGTGGGCATCGGCGGTGTTGGCCGTCAGGCCGACCGGGAGCGCCGGCGTCTCTTTCAGCTGCTTCTGGTTGCGGCGATATTCCACCATATGCATAAAGGCGGTCACCGCACCTTCCGGGGTGCGGTAGGTCGGGATACCGGCCTCGGTAAACAATCGTCGGGCTTCTTGCGACGAGTATTCGCCACACCAGTTGGTGAGCAGCGTGATGCGTTTACCGCGCGGGTGCTGGCGAACCGCATCGATAATGCGTTCGGCGGTGGCGGTGCCCGGTGCCGCCGCACTTGGGGCGTGGATCAGCAACAGGGCATCGTAGTCGTGGCTGTCGAGCAGCGCCTTGACTGCCGCCAGATAACGTTGCGGCGTGGCATCATCGCGCAGATCGATCGGGTTACCGGCGCGAATAAACTCCGGCAATGCCGCGCCGAGCTGCGCCAGGCTCTCTTCCCCCAACTGCGCCAGCTTGCCGTTGCGGCCTAGCAGTTCGTCTAACGCCATCGCTGCCGGTGCAGCGCCGTTGCTGACGATCATCAGCCGCTCACCGCGCAGCGGATGCATGTGGCTCAGGGTTTCCACCGCGGAGAACAGTTCGTGGGTGTCCTGAACGCGCAGCAAACCCGCTCGCTGGATGGCGGCATCATAAGCTGCGTCCAGACCTTGCTGGCTGTTGAGCAGCAGTTGGGCCTGTTGGCTGCGACCGCTTTTGATCACCAGTATCGGTTTGTTGCGCGAAGCGCTGCGCGAGGCAGACAAAAAGCGGCGTGCGTCGCTGATGTTTTCCAGATACAGCAAGATGGCGCTGGTTTTACTGTCGCGAGCCAGAAAATCCAGCAGGTCGTCGACGTCAATATCCAGGCTGTCACCCAGCGCGATAAAATAGGAAAACCCGACCTCGCGCTGCTGCGCCCAGTCGAGAATGGTATTGGCGACGGCGGCGGACTGAGAAATGAACGCCAATTTGCCCTTGAGGATCGGCACCGGAGAGAAGCTGGCGTTGAGACCTTGCCATGGCGCCAGCAGGCCCAGGCTATTTGGCCCAAGCAGACGCATCGAGTAACGTTGTGCGCAGGCTTTCAACTCGGCGAACTGTTCCGGTGGGGATGAGAGCACAATGGCGGCTTTACAGCCGCGTTTGCCCAGGGCTTCAATCAATGCCAGATTGCGTTGCGCGTGGGTGCAGAGTATCGCCAAATCGGGTGTAAGCGGCAGGCTGGCGACGTCAGGGTAGGCCATCACGCCGCACACGGCCTTATAGCGAGGAGTGACCGGCATTACCGGCCCGCTGAAGCCACCGGCCAGCAGGTTGCTCATCATCAGGTTACCGGCGCGGCCGGGCTGTTGTGAAGCGCCGAGAACGGCAATCGATTTAGGACGTAAAAGCGCTTCTAACCCTCGCTGGCTCATGCACGGCTCCTTTTGGCAACGTTACCCCTGATTCTAGGCGTTTTGCGGCAGCTTTGCTGTGACCGGTGCCTCCGGGCGCGTAGGTTTCCCGGCCAGATACTGTTGACGGAAATAACGAAAATGCTGGTTCAAACCTTCAGATGCGGCGGCATCGCCGGCCTGCTGCAACAGCGCCGCCGCCACTTCTGCCGTGCAGTGCTGCTCGGTGCGGCTGGCTTCACGCAGCTGGTAATTGGAAGCGGCGGTCACATTGAGTGAGAATACCGGGAATGCGTTCAGATACGGGCTCTTGCGGAACATCTTGCTCGCCTCGGTCCAGGTACCGTCGAGCATGATAAACAGCGGCGGTTTGCCACCGACCGGCAGTTCGCTGAACACCGGCCGCTCAGGCGCGGCGTAGGAGGCTGGGAAGACTACGTAAGGCTGGCGTTGCGGATCGTTAATCGCCTTCAGCAACTCGGGGTCGATCTCGGTACGCGACCAGAGGAACGCTTGGGTATCCGGCAGGATATCGGCTATCAGGCGGCCGGTATTGCTGGGTTTCAACGGCTCCGCGCCAAACATGATCAAACAGAAACGGCTGGCGGCCGGCTGCGGCTGGATGGTGTCGCACAGGCAGTTTTTATGGGGCAGCAGGCAGCCCTGACAACGCGGTACGCGATTACCGCGCGCCAGAAAAGGGCGGGTAGAGCGTTCCAGACGAAATTGGCGCAGGCGGAGTACGGCGTTGTCAGTCATAAATATCCTGGGGAAAACGGCTATTGTAGCGCAGAAAAAAGCCCGGCGGGAGCGCGCGGGCCAGTTCGAATGGCGGCGGTGTCGTCCACAATGGGCAACACCGCCTATACCCTATGGATTTCAAGTTGCAGCCAGGCGCCCAGCTCACTCACCCCAGGAGCTTACTTAGGTAAGTGACTGGGGTGAGTGAGTGCAGGTAACAACGCTGCAGCTTGAAAGGCGACGGGTATATACTTTCTGCGTTAAACTAGTTCATTGAGCCAGTTATCGAACGGCGTTTTCGGCATCGCGCCGTTGAGCATGTCGACCATTTTGCCTTCACGGAACAGCATGATGGTCGGAATGCTGCGGATACGGAAGCGGGCGCTCAGTTCCGGTTCGGCTTCGGTGTTCACCTTCACGAAGCGTACTTTACCGGCGCGTTCTTCGGCAACGTCCTCGAAGACGGGCGCAAAGTTGACGCAGGGGCCGCACCACGGCGCCCAGAAATCGACCACTACCGGCAGGTCATCCTGCAGCAATTGGTCCAGCGTGGCTGCGGTGGCGTTGATCACTTCGCCGTCAAATAGCGGGTGGCCGCAGCGGCCACATTTCGCGCCGTCCGTCACACGTTCTTCAGGTACGCGATTGGTGGCATTGCAAGCTGCACAGACTGTATTCATGTTTACCTCGGAGACTGGGAAAGCATTCCACGCCGCAGTCAGGTTGCGGAGTTGTTTCTTTAATGCTGGTTATTATCGGTAAAAACGGAGCATTGAACAAAGAGGTTTGTTCAATGGATACGATAGTTGTTAGCTTTTGGCGCAAGTAGGTGGCTTAGCACCCCAACATCAGGTAATCTTCGCGCCCTGCGCGTTGGTGGAGAAGACAATGAACGATTCATTTAGTGGCAAAAACGGTAAAGTTAAAGTGATGTACGTCCGCAGTGACGACGACAGCAGCAGCGACGACCGTAACAAGAATAAACGTCCGGCCGGCAAAGGCCGTCCGGCTGACGGTGCGCGCTCGGGCCGTACCGGTCAGGACAAGCCGCGTGGCAATAATGATCGCCGTGGCTCCGATTCTCGCCGCAGTGAAAGCGATCGTCCTAGCCGTCCGGCGCGTACTGAAGACCGTGGCGGTTATGATTCGCCGTGGAAAACCGTGTCACGTGCCCCGGAAGAAGAGCCGGCGTTCGATCACGGTGGTATCAGTGGCAAAAGCTTTATCGATCCAGAGCAGTTGCGCCGTCAGCGTGCGGAAGAAACCCGCGTCTACGGTGAGAATGCCTGTCAGGCGCTGTTCGCCAGCCGTCCGGACGCCATTGTCCGCGCCTGGTTCGTGCAGTCCGTTACACCGCGTTTCCGTGAAGCGCTGCGCTGGATGGCGGCTAACCGCAAAGCCTACCACGTGGTGGATGAAGAAGAGCTGGCGAAAGCGTCCGGCACCGAACACCACGGCGGCGTGTGTTTCCTGATCAAAAAGCGTCAGGGTCTGGATGCGCAAACCTATCTGAAAGAAGCTCCGGCGAAAGATTGCGTGCTGGCGCTGGAAGAAGTGGGCAACCCGCACAACCTGGGCGCTATCGTCCGTTCTTGCGCCCACTTTGGCGTGAACGGTGTGCTGTTGCAGGATCCGGCGGTGCTGGAATCCGGTGCGGCGGTGCGTACTGCTGAAGGCGGCGCGGAACACATCAAAGCGATTAACGCCGATGATTTCCTGTCGGTGCTGGATACCTTCCGCAAAGCGGGTTACACCATCGTCACCACCTCAAGCCACAAAGGCACGCCGTTGGCGCAGGCCAAGCTGCCGTCCAAAATGGTGCTGGTGCTGGGCCAGGAACGTGACGGTCTGAGCGACAGCGCGTGGCAGCAGGGTGATATGAGCGTGTCTATCGGCGGTACCGGCAAGGTGGAAAGCCTGAACGTATCGGTCGCGACCGGCATTTTGCTGGCCGATTGGTGGCGTCAGAATCAGGCGTAACGGTTAGAAACCCGGAACCTTTGAAGCCGCTGTGCTATGGGCGGCAACTTGCCATTCGCTGGGTATCATCGGAAATATAAAGAACGGGCGCCTCAGAAGGGCGCCCGTTTTGTTGGGTGAGATTCAGTGAGCGCCGCCGCCCCCGCCGCCGGAGCTGAATGGCGGTTTCGCCACCCAGACCAACGCCAGCAGGATCAGGAACACCCCCGCCGCCAGCCAGAATATCTCGTTGGCAGAGATAATCAGCCCCTGTGCGGTGATCTCGTTGGCAATGTAGGCCGAGGCTTGCTGTTTGCTCATGCCAACCTGTTCCAGCTGTCGGTACATCTCCTGCGACTGCGGGTTGTAAGGGTTTACAAACTCCGCCAGTTGCGAGTGGTGCTGCGACTCGCGCTGGGTCCACAGCGTGGTGGTAATCGAGGTGCCGATTGAACCTGCCAGCGTACGGGTAAAGTTCGACAGGCTCGATGCCGCCGCCATGCGCTCCGGCGGCAGGCCGGACAGCGTAATGGTGATCAATGGCATAAAGAAGCAGGCGATGGCGAAGCCCTGGACAAACTGCGGCCAGGCCGAAGCGCCAAAATCCATTCCCGGCTCAAATGTATAGGCGCGCCAATAGAAGCACACGGCATACATAATGAAGCTGAAGGTCACCAGCCGCCGCATATCCAGCCGATTGCCGAACTTACCGATAATCGGTGACAGCAACACAGGTAACAGCCCGATAGGTGCCGAAGCCAGGCCGGCCCAGGTGGCGGTATAGCCATAGACCTCCTGCAACAGTTGCGGCAACAGCACGATAGAGCCAAAATACAGCATGTAGGCCAGGCTGATGCACAGGCAGCCGATGGTGAAGTTGCGCGATTTGAACAGCGACAAATCCACCACCGGGTGGTCATCCGTCAGTTCCCACACCACCAGGAACAGCAACGCCACCACGGCGACTACCGTCAGTACGATAATCTCCGTCGAGTTGAACCAGTCCAGCTCTTTACCCTGATCGAGCATCACCTGCAACGAACCGATCCCGACAATCAGCAACACCAGACCGACGGTGTCGATCGGTTTGATCTCGGTTTTGGTTTCTCTGCCTTTCAGCGTCGCCATCGCCACCAGGATCACGAACAGACCAATCGGAATGTTGATGAAGAAGATCCAGCCCCAGTGATAGTTGTCACTGATATACCCGCCGAGGATCGGCCCGAAGATCGGCGCCACGATCACCGTCATCGACCAGAGCGCCAGGGCCATTGATCGCTTGGCGGGGGGATAATTATTCAGCAACAGGCTTTGCGACAGCGGGATCAACGGTCCTGCCACCAACCCCTGGATCACGCGGAAGAAGATCAGCATGCCCAGGCTGTTGGAAATGCCGCACAGCCAGGAGGCGAGGGCGAACAGCGCGGTGGACCAGAGGAACAGGCGCACTTCACCGATGCGCTTGGCCAACCAGCCGGTGATCGGAATGGAGATGGCGTTCGCCACCCCAAACGAGGTGATCACCCAGGTTCCCTGTGAGTTGGAGGACCCGAGGTTACCGGCGATGGTCGGGATCGCCACGTTGGCGATGGTCGAGTCCAGTACCTGCATGAAGGTCGCCATGGCGAGCGCGACCGTCATCCAGGCTAACTGTGCGCCTTCAAGCGGTTTCTGTGCCAAGGTAGCCTCCTGCGCGCTTAGCCGGCATTCGCATGGATCACGTCGGCGATCATCTGATCAACCGGCGCCAGATTCAACGCCAGCGCGTTGGTCTGGTACAGCGGCTTGTCACGCACCACGTCAGACAGCACGCGGCCGTCCAGATTGGTGGTGTCCACTTTCACCTGTGTCGACAGACCAATGCGCAGCGGATGGTCGGCAATCTGTTTGGCATCCAGCTCAATACGCACCGGCAGACGCTGAACCACTTTGATCCAGTTACCGGTGGCGTTCTGTGCAGGCAACAGCGAGAACGCGCTGCCGGTGCCCATATCGATGCCGACGACTTTGCCGGTGTACACCACGTCGTCGCCGTAAATGTCACTGACTACGGTTGCCGACTGGCCGATGCGCATATTGGCGATCTGGGTTTCTTTGAAGTTGGCGTCAACCCAGATGTGCTCGGCAGGAACCACCGCCATCAGCGGGGAACCGGCGGCGATTTGCGCGCCCACCTGTACGCTGCGACGGGAAACATAACCGGTGATCGGGCTGATGATTTTAGTCCGTTGCAACGCCAGCCAGGCGTCGCGCATCTGCGCGGCGGACTGCTGAATTGCCGGTTGTTTCTCCAACGGAGTATCCAGCACCATCGCCTGATTGGCGTTATATTGTTGTACCGCCACTTCCAGCGCCGCTTTGGCGCTGTCGACGGCATCACGCGCGTGTTGCAGCTCTTCGCGCCCGATGGCATCAACGCTGCCCAACACCACGCGGCGTTTGAGGTCGTTCTCCGCCTTGCTCAGGTCAGATTTGCGCAGGGCAATATTGGCCTGATACTGCTTGCTGTTGATGATCAGCTGGTGGGTTTGGCGCACGCTGTTGGCCAGACTGGTCCTGGCGCGTTCCAACGCCTGCTCGGCATCGGTCGGATCGAGCGTCAGCAGGACATCACCTTGTCTGACATAGTCGGTGTTATCGAAATTGACGCTGTTTACGCTGCCGTTCACCTGCGCCATGATCTGCACCTGGTTGCCGGATACATAGGCATCATCGGTTTCCTGATGATGACGCAGTACCAGGAACCAATACACTAAATAAGCCACCCCAATAACAATGAAAATAACCGTCAGCAACAGCAGCCAAAACTTGCGCTGCTTCTTTTTGCCGCTCGGCTGCTGCGGGTTTTGAGTCTCCGCGCTTGCGCTCATGGTGTTCTCCAAGCTCTCTATTTTATTATGCTTTTGAATCCGCTACGGCCGGGGCTTGATAGCCACCGCCCAATGCGCGGATCAGTCCTATCTTCGCCTGCAACAAATTGCTGCTGGCTGTCAGTTCCGCCTGTTGCTGCTGCAAGAGCTGCGTCTGGCTGGTCAACAGTTCGTCGCGCCCGATAATCCCTGCCTGGTATCGTGCGTTTGCGACTCGGTACACCTGCTGCATCGATTGGGACGCGGATGCCGCCTGCAACTGCTGTTGCGCAGTACTTTGCTGGACGGTGATGGCATCGGCGGTTTCCTGCACGGCATTCAGGATGGTTTGGTTATAGGATTCCACCGCTTCGTCATACAGCGCGGATTCCTCACCCAACTTGCTGCGCAGTGCGCCGGCGTGGAAGATCGGCAGCGAAATCGCAGGCATCACGTTCCAGGCCTGGCTGGCCGCTTCAAACAGATTCGGGCTGGTGCCGGGGGTATTGGTCGTGGTCAGACCGGCAAAGGCCGAAATGGTCAGGCTGGGGTAAAATTCTTTACGCGCGGCACTGACGCGCTGGTTGTAGGACTCCACCAGTTGACGCTGGGCGGCGATGTCCGGGCGTTTGCCCAGCAGATCGGCGGTCAGTTCGCCTTTTGGCGCCATCAGCGTATTGGCGGGCAGCGCTACCGGATGCAGATTTTGCATGGCGCTCGGGCCTTGGCCGGCGAGGGCCGCCAACTGGTGTTTCAGCTGTTCAATCTGCGATTGCAACTGGAGGATCTGTTGCTTGGCGCTGTCGGCCTGTGCCTGGGTTTGTTGCGGAATATCAATGCCGGTGATACCGGCTTTATATTGCCGCTGGCGTAGTTCCGTCAGGCTTTGGTTGTTGTCAACTTCCTGTTGCAGCAGTTTTTCCTGCGCGAAATTGCTCTGCAGCTGGTAATAGGAGGAAGCCACCGAGCTGGTCAACGTCAACGCAGCCTGTTCCTGCTCGGCACGAGCCGCATCGACCTGGGCCTTGGCGGCGTTGACCTGGTTGCGGTACTTGCCCCACCAGTCAAATTCATAGGCCAGATTCAGCCCCAGCGAGTTGGAGCTTTCGTAGATGGGTTTATGCGGATACCCCAGCCCCATATTGACGTTTTGCGGGACTTTCTGGCGATTGGTGCTGGCGTTCAGATCCAGGTTCGGGCCGTTGGCGGCATTGGCTTGGCCCATGACGCTCTGCGCTTCACGCACGCGGGCCGCGGCCTGGCGCAGCGTCGGCGAGCTTTGCAGCGTTCGGGTCATCAGGGCATCGAGCTGTGGATCGTTAAGCGCACGCCACCACTGCGGGCTGACGTTCAGCGAGCTGACCTTGGGTTGCGACAGCTGCAGGCTCTGCGAGTCCATCAGCGTGGATTGCGGGGCAATATTATCGGTAGATGCACACCCGGCCAGCAGTAATACCGCGAACAGCGGGGTGAACCTCCAGTTAAATGGGGATCGCATAAGTAAGTACCTGAACAGAAATTGTGAATTAGGATAACTGTTCTGTGATTTCCATTTGATCCAGACGTGCCAATAGTTTGCGCGTCAGCTTTTCAAGCTGTTGCTGTTCATCATTGTCCAGCGTGGACCACAGGAAATGCAGACATTTGTGCTGCGGTGGCAGCAGTTGACTGAGAAACTCTTCGCCCTGCGGCGTCATATGCAGATGCAGGCAGCGGCGGTCATGGTCGCTTTCACGACGCTCAATCCAGCCGCGTTTTTCCAGCTCATCGGCAATGCGCGTAGCATTGGTGCGCGAAGAACCCAGTGCAGAGCTTAGCTCAGAAGGCTGAATGCTGTGATTTTCCTGAGCATCCAGGGTAATCAGCGCCATAAACAATGTTTCGTTAATCCCTTGTGCCTTGAGCATTTTATTGCGATTTTCCAGCAGCTTACCTTGCATGTGCATACACAGCCGGGTCAGCAGAATTTCCTGATAAGGAAAATCCTTCTGACGTTTTGCGCGAAAATTAAGCATTTGTTCAATGGGAGTAAACGAGCTTTCCATAATTTAGGGCCTCATTAATTTCGTTCGAGATAGTAACGATAGTGATTAATAATGTAAATGTTCAGCAGAGTGAATAATTTAGCTATTCGTGTCATTTGTCAGCTTTTTGTAAACGACCTATGCCCGAAAAAAGCTTCCGTGTGATGTGTCTCACGAAATTACAGGTTACTTCGGCTGAAAATCATAAGTAATTTTAATGTTAAACCAAGGGTTGCCGTACTGATTTGTATGGGAAAAATGATGCTTTTGCTGCGATAAAGCCTGGATCCAGCGCGATAAAACCGGCCAGTACTTGCCACGACCTGATCGGTTGATGCGAGACTACGGGGGCGGTAATCGCAGACTGGTTGGCGGCCACAGGGGTTAGGCAAGAAAAGGTTCTCAAGCGGGGAGGATCCCGGCTTGACGGCGCTCAGACCAAAAGCAAAGGCCACTGGCATAGAGCCGATGACGACCGGCAAACTCTCGACGATGCCGTTGATGAAAGGCGTTCTGCCGGTGAGGGCATTGTCGTTTTCTGCAGTTTGGCTTTGCATTTTGTATTCTGATCGCAGGGTATATAGGACATCAATAGTTCATGCCCAGAACATTACCAGAGAGTGAGTAACGTTTATACCCTGCGACGCTAATAAATTTCCAATATGATTATTCGCGTGCTAATCAGATTGCCGCTGGTCCCTGCGGGTCATGACGCTTGCCGCGCCACCAGATCAGCAGATTCAGCACGCACAAAACGCCTCCCGTGGCGGCGACACCAGACCACCCAGCGTGCTGATAGGCCGAGGCGGATAACAGAGAACCGAGCGCACCGCCGATAAAATAGCTGGTCATATAGCCGGCGGTCAGGCGGTTGCGCGCTTCCGGCATAATGCGGTACATCACGCTCTGATTGGTGACGTGCACGGCTTGCACTGCAAGATCGAGGATCAGAATGCCGACGATCAGCGCCCACAGCGATTGCGTAGCGAAAGCGATGGGTATCCACGATAGCAGCAGCAGCACCAGGCCCAGAGTCGTGGTTAAACCGGCTTTACCCTTGTCCGCCAGATGCCCGGCGCGGGAGGCGGCCAGCGCACCGGCGGCGCCCACCAGGCCGAACAGGCCTATCACCCCTTCGGAATAACCAAAAGGCGGCGCCGCCAGCAGGAAGGCCATCGAAGTCCACAGCACGCTGAAATTGGCGAATGACAGCGCGCCAATCGCGGCGCGGGTACGCAGCAGCGGCGTGCCGTAAAACAGGGTGAAGATTGATTTCAGCAACTGAGGGTAATTCAGGCCGGAATGCAGTTTGTAACGCGGCAGTGCGCGCCACAGGATCAGTGCCATCAGGATCATCAGCCCGCTGGCTACCCAGTAAATGGTACGCCAGCCGCCGATCGACGCCAGCGCCCCGGCCACGGTGCGCGCCAGCAAAATGCCGAGCAGCAGGCCGCTCATGATGATGCCGACGGTTTTGCCGCGTTTTTCCGGATGCGCCAGGGTGGCGGCCAGCGGCACCAGGATCTGCGCCACCACCGAGAACAGCCCGGTAAGCGCGGTACCGAGGATCATCACCGGCAAGGTGGTTGAACTGGCGGTGATCAACATGCCGCCGGCCGCCAGCAGCGTCATGAAGACGATTAGCCCACGCCGTTCGAACATGTCGCCGAGCGGGACCAGCAGCAGCAAGCCAGCGGCGTAACCCAACTGAGCGGCGGTAACGATAAAACCGGCCTGATTGACCGACAGCGCAAAGTTCTTGGCAATGGTTTCCAGTAGCGGCTGCGCATAATAATTACTGGCGACGGCCAGACCGGTGGCGATGGCGATCAGGGCAATCAGCGCTGGGCTGAGGCCCGGATGGGGATTTTGTTGGCTCATAAAGGCTTAATCACAAGAAGAAGTGATGCGCAGTATCGGGCAGGACAGTATGCGAAACCAATGTATAATTTTCATTTGATTAATCTCTTTTTGCGATAGATGCCATGAACCTGAAACAGATCCGCTTTGCACTGGCGGTAGCCGAAGAGCAGAGTTTTACCCGTGCGGCGCAACGCTGTCACACGGTGCAGTCGGCACTCAGCCATCAGATCGCCAAACTGGAGGAAGAGCTGGGCTGCGCATTGTTTGAGCGCACCTCACGCCGGGTCAGGCTGACCAGCGCCGGACAGGCGTTTATTCTGCCCGCGCAACGGCTGCTGGCGGCCAAACAATCGCTGGTGGAAGAGGTGGTGGCAGCCAACGGGACGATTTCCGGTACCTTGACCATCGGGACCATCTCCACCATAAACGCGATTGATCTGACCGAAAAACTGAGCAAGTTTCATCGCCACTATCCGGCGGTTAACATCAGGTTGTATGTGGGCATGAGTGAGGAACTGCTTGAGGATGTTCGCCAACAGAAGACCGACGTGGCGTTTGTCGGGATCTGGCCGGGAGATATCGATATGCTGCCGGTATCCCATCGTCAGTTGACCGACGAGCCCCTGGTGGCGCTGGTGGCGGCGCAGCACCCCTTAGCCAGCCGCCAGCGGGTCAATCTGCAAACCCTGTCGGAAGTGCCGCTGGTGGATTTTTACAGCGGTACCGGCGCCCGGCGCCAGACCGATCGCGCGTTTCAGGCGGCGGGCATCAAACGGCATATCAGTTTTGAAATCGATCATATCGAATGGCTGGAGAATCTGGTGCAGCGGGGGTTGGCGGCGGGCATTGTGCCGATCTCGACGGCGCAGCGCCTGAGCGCGCTGGTGTCTATCCCGATTGAAGATGGCCCACGGCGGCAGGTGTATTGCGTATGGCCGCAGCAGCTATCGAGGACCGCCGAACGCTTTTTGCAATTCAGCGGGATTGAACTGACGCAATAGGGGGCGCAGTGACCTGCGCCCCGCAGGGGGTTATTTCTTCGCGGCTTCCGCGGCGGTTTTCACCCAACCGTCGAAGGTCGCCTGGTGCGCCTTGATCCAGCCGTTAACATGGTTTTGGATATCGGCGTCGGACGCCTGGCCTTCATGCATACGCAGATTCTGCGCATTCACGTCGGCAATCGGCAGTTTCATAATGGCGAACAATTTGGCGGCCGCCGGGTTGGCTTCGGCCCACTTTTTGTTGGCGGCGATACGCATGGTGTTCACCGGGAAACCATAGTTGGCACCGTTCGGCAGCTTGGTATCCACATTTTTCTGCTCGCCCGGCAGGGAAGAGAACGGCACCTGCAGCCAGACCACGTCGCGCCCCGGCACCAACACGTCGCTTACCCAGTACGGTGTCCAGGTGTAGTAGAGTATCGGTTTGCCTTCTTTGTAGCGGGTAATGGTATCGGCGATCATCGCCGCGTAGTTGCCCTGGTTGTGCTCGACGGTTTTGCTCAGGCCATAGGCCTCGATATGGTGGTTAATCACCGCCTCGCAACCCCAACCCGGCGTACAGCCGGTCAGATCCGCCTTGCCGTCGCCGTTGGTGTCAAACAACTTGGCGATCTTGGGATCTTTCAATTGCTCTACGTTGGTGATGTGGTATTTATCGGCGGTTTTCTTGTCGATCAGGTAACCCTGTGCCGCGCCGTTGACGTACACCCCTTCGCGGTAGAATTTGGCGTCGCCACCTGCGGCCTTGTACTGATCGGCGTGCAGCGGATCCCAGTTCACCGCGAGGAAAGTGGCGTCGCCGGAGGCGATGGAGGTGTAGGCGACGTTATAATCCACTTCGCGGGTGTCTTTGACGTCATAACCGAGCTTTTCCAGCGCCTTGCTGACCAACTGCGTCTGGAAGGTTTCTTCAGAAATGGTGCTCTGTAGCGGCTGTACCGTTACGCCTTTTCCCGGTAAGTCAGCGGCGAAAACTGCCTGCGAGCCAATCAGTGTCGTAAGGGCAACCGCCCAGATTCCTGTAGTGCGCATAGTTTTTCCTCTGTTTTTGATGTTGTGGTGCTATAACCCGCCAGGGCCGAACGCCGCAGCGGGAAAATATCCTCAGGGCTTTTTGATGAAGGGGCGGGTAAGCAGCCCGATCGGGCCGTGAGCGTACCAGCGGCCCATGCCTTTGCTGCGGCGATCGCGCCCCAGCGATTGGGTGAGACGATCGAGAATAATCGCCAGGATCACGATGCCGACACCGCCCACGGCAGCCAGCCCCATATCCAGCCGGCCGATGCCGCGCAGCACCATTTGGCCCAGACCGCCGACGGCGATCATCGAGGCGATAACCACCATCGACAGTGCCAGCATCAGGGTTTGGTTAACGCCGGCCATAATGGTCGGCATCGCCAGCGGCAATTGCACTTTGAACAGAAGCTGGCGCGGGCTGGAGCCGAAGGATTCGGCCGCCTCGATCAGATCTTCCGGCACCTGTTTGATGCCGAGAATGGTCAGACGCACGATCGGCGGCAGCGCGAAGATAATGGTGACCACCACCCCCGGCACGTTGCCGATAACGAACAGCATGACGATCGGCACCAGATAGACGAACGCCGGCGTGGTCTGCATGGCGTCGAGCAAGGGGCGTATGATCTTGGCGGCATGTTTGCTGCGCGCCAGCCAGATGCCTAGCGGCAATCCGATGACAATGCAAAAGAACAGAGCGGTCAGCACCAACGCCAGCGTTACCATGGCCTGCGACCAGGCGCCAATCGCCCCTATCGCAATCAGGGACACTAGGGTAGCGGCACCCATGCTGAGGCTGGAGATCTGCCAGGCGATCAGTGAGAACACCAGAATGGCGATCGGTGCCGGCATGCCGAGCAGTAACTGCTGAAAGCCGCCGAGGATAAAGTCGACCGGTACGCGTATCCCCTGAAACAGCGGGCGGAAGTGCAGGACCAGCCAGTCTATGCCTTGAGTCACCCAGGAATCGAACGGCACCCAGGCCTTGTGGAACGGATCGAGCAGGTTGAAATGCTCCGGCTGGGCCGGTGCGCTGTTAAGCCAATCAGAACCCTGAGCGGCCTGATTGGCCGCGTCATGTGTTGCCGGTGGCGGTGCGCTGGACCAGGCATCGCCGCCACTTTCGGCAGGAGCTGCAGAAGTGGCGGCATCAGTCGCCGGTGCGGCGCTGGAGTCGGCAGGCGCGGTGGCCCATGGATCCTGTGTTGTATCACTCATTCGCTGGGCCCTCTTTATCCAAGGCCTGTAGCAGCATGGCCTTGGAAATAATTCCGATATAGTTGTTTTCTTCGCAGACTACCGGCACCGCGCACGGGGCTTGGGCAACCAGGGAAATCAGTTCGCTCAGCGGCATATCCGCCGGTACCGGTGCCGGGGCGTCCAGCAGGGCGTCATCCAGCGTCTGGTTGGCGGCCAGCGCCTGTTTGAGCGAATCTACCGACACCACGCCGATAAATTTCTTTCCACGTTCAACAACATAACCATAATCACGGTCTTCATCGCGCAGCAGCTGCAACGCCGAGCGCGGACCAAAACCGGGGGTTTTACGAATCAGGGCCACCGGGCGGCGTTTGGCGATATCCTTCGCGCTGAACACATGGCTGATATCCACGCCACGGAAGAAGGTGCGGACATAATCGTTGGCCGGATTATTTAATATTTCCTCCGGTGTACCGACCTGTATCACCTCGCCGCCTTGCATAATCGCAATGCGATCGCCAATACGCATCGCTTCATCCAAATCGTGGGAAATAAACACGATAGTGCGCTGATGCCGGGCCTGTAATTTGACCAGCTCATCTTGCATTTCGGTGCGGATTAAGGGGTCTAGCGCCGAGAAGGCTTCATCCATCAATAATATGTCCGGATTATTCGCCATGGCGCGGGCTAATCCCACACGCTGGCGCATCCCACCGGAAAGCTCATCGGGATAAGAATGCGCATAATTCTCCAGGCCGACTTGTCGCAGGGCATCCAGGGCTTTTTCCTGACGCTCCTGTGGCGGTATTCCGGCTAATTCCATGCCGAAGGCGGTATTATTCAATACGGTCATATGCGGCATTAATGCGAATGATTGGAACACCATGCTGATCTTATTTCGGCGTACGGTGCGTAGCGCACTGTCGGATATTTTCGATATATCCTCACCGTCAATCAGCACCTGCCCGCGAGTGGGTTCTATCAGACGATTGAGAAGGCGTACCAGGGTGGATTTTCCCGAACCGGAAAGCCCCATGATGACAAATATCTCGCCTTCTTCAATGGCCAGAGAGGCGTCTTTCACGCCGAGTGATAATCCGGTTTTTTCAAGCAGTTGGTCTTTTGTCAGACCTTTCTCAATCAGTTTGAATGCTCGTTCCGGATGCTCACCAAATATCTTATACAGGTTCTTTACTTCAAGTTTAATTGCCATGCAATTTGCTGTTTCCTCTGATGAATTATCAAACGATAAAAACGTCCTAATAGAAAATAATAGTCGCCTATACCCTAACACAGTGAAGTTCTGAGACAACCCTCAATGTCCCGGAATGAGAATATTGGCGGTTTACATCGGCCTGTCGATTAGTTATGGTAGCTTGGCCCACGTTAAATTATTGTTAGGATGTTTCTGAATTATATTTCTTGCTGAAAGGTGATATTTCACAGGAATAATGGCAAAAAAATCTCTCTTTATTTCCCCTGTAGGCTGCCGTTCAGACAATAAAAAACCCGACCATAGGCCGGGTAAAAGTCATCAGTATTTCATCAGTATTCAACGACAGGTGCCGATATCGAGGGGGATATCGTCGCAAGCAGTGTATCCCCCTTATATGACAGCCATATTGCAGCTTAAGCTTTGCGATACAGGCGGCGTGGATGGCCGATATTGCCGTACATCATCTCCACGCGCACGAATTGGTTTGCGACGCAGTATTCCAGGTAACGTCGGGCGGTGGTTTTGCTGATGCCGACCTGCTCGACGACGTCTTCCACCGCGTGCGCGATCTCCGGCCGGTTGATAAACAGAGCCTGCACCAGCTCCAGCGTATTGGCTTCGATGCCTTTGGCGCTCGGTTCGCTGGAAAACTGTTTGGATTGCAGGTTATATAGCGCGTCGACGCTGCTCTGGTCTATCACCTTAAAGCTGCGCTGGGTCTGTACAAACTGCATAAAACGCTCCAGCGAGTTACGCAACCGCTTGTAGGACACAGGTTTGATGATGTAATCGAAGGCGCCGTTGCGGATCGCCTGGCTACAGGTATGCATATCGCTGGCGGCGGTAATGAAGATCACCGAACACCCGGGGTTTTTCACCGCCGGCTCTTCCATCAGCTCAATGCCCTGGCCGTCCGGCAGAAAGTTATCCAGCAGGATCAGCCGCGGCTGATGCGAGTTGACTTTGGCCCTGGCTTCGGCCAGCGTGGCGGCATAAGCCACCACCCGCAGAGCAAAGTTCTGCTCGATGAACTCTGCGTGCAGCGTTGCCAACTGTGGCTCATCTTCCACGATCAAAACATCCAGTGCTTCGTGTTGCATAATCGGGTGCTCAAGACTGTTATAAGGTTTTTAGGTCTCTATCCGTCGTCTTTCAAACCTCGGCGTTGTTGCCTGCGGCCTGAAATTCATAGGGGATAAACAAGGAAAATATGGCGCCGTGCGGATCGTTGTCCGACACTTCTATGCTGCCGTGCGCCTGCGCCACGTGGCTGGCGACCAGGTGCAGGCCGATGCCGTGGTCGCCTTTGTCGTCTTTGGTGGTGACGCCCTGTTCAAACAGCGTATCGCGCACCTCCGCAGCAATGCCGGTACCGCGATCGGCCACTTCAATCACCAGCTCATTGCTGCTGTCGCTGATATAGAGTTCTACCGCTTCGTGCGGCGCGTCGCAATGCAGCGTAGCCTCTACCGCATTATCCAGCAAATTACCGATGATCGACATCAGTTCGGTTTCATTCAGCGCCGCCGGGATCTGCCGCAACTGGCAGGCGGGATCAAAGCGCAGCTCGACGCCTTTTTCCTTTGCGCTGGAGTATTTGCCCAACAGCAGGCCACACAGCGCGGCCGAGCTGAAGCGCTGCGAGATAAAGTCGAGGATCTCTTGCGCGCCTTCCGACTGAGCCTCCACATAACGGATTGCCTCGTCGTAACGCTGCATATGCAGCAGCCCGGCGAGGGTGGCGGTCCAGTTCAGTTGTTCATGGCGCATGATGCGCAGGTTGTCGGCGTAGCGCTTTACCTGGCTTAGCTGGCTGCTCAGGGTATTGATGTCATTTTTGTCGCGGAAACTGATCACCCAGCCTTGCAGCACTTCTTCTTGCATAATACGTACCCGGCTGGCGATCACCCGCACGTGGTTGAAGCGGCAAACCTCATCGTGCGTGTCGTGCCCCAGTTGCGACGCGCCGAAGAAGTCCGGCTGCGACTGGATCACTTCGCCGATTTCACGGCCCATCAAGGTGCTGGCGGGTTGCCGCAGATCCAGCAGTTCACGCGCCGCGTGGTTGATGGTAATGATGCGCAGTTGGGGATCGACGGCAATCACGCCTTCGTAGATCGCTTCCAGCAGAGCCTTTTGCTGGCGCACTAGCAACGCAATTTCTTTGGGCTCAAGCCAGAACATTTGGCGTTTTAAATTTTTCGATAACAGCCAGGAAAAAATAAACAGGGCGATTAACAATAGCACAATAAAACCGACGATCTGCGTCAGGGTTCTGGCATTCAAATTATCGATATGTGACTTCAGATAGCCAACCGAAACAATGCCGATGACGTGATTATTTTCATCCAGTATCGGCGCTTTGCTGCGCAATGAAATACCGATGCCGCCTTTGCGGAACGAAATAATGCTTTTCCCTTCCAACACTTCTTTATTATCGCCACCGACCATCGGGGTGCCGAAGCGATCGGCGTATTCGGAATGGTAAAGATGTCGGGCGCGATTATCGCCGATGACAATATAACTGGCATCGCTGCTGGCGCGTATTTTCTTCATCAGCGCGGCGACTTGCTCAGGGTCGTTTTTTTCCACGGCGCTGACCAGGGAGGGGATCAGAGCTATTTCCCGCGCCTGCACCTGCGCCCGCGCGCCAAGGTCACGGTGCAACTGGGCATCCAACTGATGGTAGGTGTAAGCGCCAATCAACGTCAGCAGCAGACAGGAGAAGGCGACCAGGCACAGGAACAGCTTGATTTGAAATGAGAGTTTTACGCGCATGGCCGGGGTTCACCGTGAGAGTTCCTGAGCGCTTACCCTATCATGAGTCGCGGTTAATGTAATATTGCGTCCGATCAAGTTGTGATCGCAGACACGGGATTATGCTTACCGGGCATCGTTATTCAATGGCTGCGATAAAACGGATAAGTTTTAAATAAAAAATAACATTAACACCATTAAAACCATGACTGATTTTACATAACTACAATTAACGCCATAGAAACCATAACCACCATTAAAAACCCTTTTTTATTTTGAACAAAATCACAGCAGTTAAACCGTGCATTTCTCTATGATGGCTGAACAAACTAATAAGAGGCCAGATTATGAGCACAACAGATGATTCTTACCTCGTCGCCAAAGACAAAACGGCTGAAATACCGCTGAGAGAAAAATGGTGGCACATACTGGACAATTACAAAGTAGGGATTATTCCGTTACCGTTCTTTATTCTGGCCGGCGTACTTATTTTACTGGATTGCCTGGAAGGAAAATTACCGAGCGATATCGTGGTGATGGTCGCCACGCTGGCTTTCTTTGGCTTTGCCTGCGGCGAGTTTGGTAAACGTCTGCCGCTGATCGGCAAAATGGGGGCGGCGGCGATCTGCGCCACCTTTATCCCTTCCGCATTGGTGCATTATGGTCTGCTGCCGGACGTGGTGGTGGAATCGACCACCAAATTCTATAAGTCGACCAATATTCTTTATCTCTATATCTGCTGCATTATCGTCGGCAGCATTATGAGCATGAACCGTCAGGTGCTGATTCAGGGTTTCCTGCGGATCTTCGCGCCCATGCTGTGCGGTGAGATTGTCGGCATGCTGGTGGGGATGGCGGTCGGCATGGCGCTTGGGCTTGAACCCTTCCAGATCTTCTTCTTCCTGATCCTGCCGATCATGGCCGGTGGCGTCGGCGAAGGCGCGATACCGCTGTCGATGGGGTACGCGGCGATCCTGCATATGGAGCAGGGCGTGGCGCTGGGCCGCATTCTGCCGATCGTCATGCTCGGTAGCCTGACCGCCATTATCCTTGCCGGCTTGCTCAACCAACTCGGCAAACGCTATCCGCATCTGACTGGCGAAGGCAGCCTGATGCCAAGCAAACAAGGTGACAGCGACATGTCCGCCGTGGATAAAATCAGCGGCAAGGTAGACGTCAGCACCCTGGCCTGCGGTGCGTTGTTGGCTATTTTGCTGTACATGGTGGGGATGTTGCTGCACCGCATGATTGGCCTGCCCGCGCCGGTCGGCATGCTGTTTGCCGCCGTGGCGGTGAAGCTGGCGCATGGCGTGTCGCCACGCATTCAGGAAGGTTCACAGGTGGTATATAAGTTCTTCCGCACCGCAGTGACCTACCCGATCCTGTTTGCCGTTGGCGTGGCAATCACCCCGTGGCAGGAGTTGGTGAACGCCTTCACCCTTCAGAACCTGGTGGTGATTGTCAGTACCGTCTGCGCGCTGGTGGCGACCGGCTTCTTCGTCGGCAAGAAAATTGGTATGCATCCCATTGATGTGGCGATTGTCTCCTGCTGTCAGAGCGGGCAGGGCGGCACCGGTGATGTCGCTATTCTTACCGCCGGCAACCGCATGTCGTTGATGCCGTTCGCCCAGATTGCCACCCGTATCGGCGGTGCGATTAACGTCTCGCTCTCCCTGCTGGTACTGGCGAAATTTTTCTCATAACAACTAATAAGACCTTAGCATTTCTTTGCCTTTCCCCGCCCCCGCGGGGATTTTTTTTGCCCGTTCGGCGTTCAGGCCGAGCGGGCGGGGGATTACCGGTTACGCCGCCTGTTTGACGGCCGCGTCATACCAGGCGAAATAGCGTTCTACACCCTGACGGCCGGATTCAATCAGTGCGCGCTTTTTGGCTTCGCTGATGGCGAAATCCAGCGTGCCGACGTCAAGGGTGTCTACGTAAACGGTCCGCTTCCAGTCATCGCTGTCCAGATGCACCTTGGTCTGAATATCCAGCAGGGTGTTGACCACCGCCAGGGTGAAATCGCACAGGTTATTGATGGCGGTTTTATTGACCGATTGGCCTGCCGCCTGTGCGATTTCGTTGGCGGAGTCCAGACGAATACCCAGGGTTCGGGTATTGATCTGTTGCGTGGTGACATCGATATAGGGCGGCGATGCGGTGAAGTCGTAATCGAACATCCGTACCGGATAATTATCGATGGTGCCGCCATCGATACACAGATCGCCCAGCTGATTGTTTTTAGCGACAAAGGCAAAGGGGAATGACATGGAGATCCGCAATCCATCTGCCACCTTCATGCGCGGCGTTGTTTGGTGGGAATACACCTCGCGCAGCCCGCTGTTTAAATTGGAGCCGATAAAGTAGAGGGATTTAAATCCTTTCGTTTCTTTCAATGCTTCAAATTTCTCAAAAGTAATATCCGCATTTCCGGTATATCGCTTGATAATATTACGCGACCAAGAATAAAAATAATCGCCAGGGGCAATGCCATATTGATTAAACAGGCGATGCGCATCGTAGATAGAGCCAAAAAACCCGCCGTTATAATCGAGGAATTTCTTGAAATCCATGTCGGACAGAATTTTTGTGACCTCAGCGGCGCTGCAGCCCAGGCCCACCAGCAGTGCGGCGATTGCACCGGCCGAAGCCCCGGAGGTTTTTTTGATCTGCGGCATAATGCCTTTGGCTTCCAGCAGATCCAAAACGCCGCCATAAGCGATACCTTTTACGCCGCCGCCTTCAAACACCAGATTTTCAAATTGATATTTCATAATAATTCCTTACTCGTTGTTTGGGTGAGTAAAGAAAATAACGGATTCGCGTTTTATTAAATATTGATTGGGGTTGTGTGGCGTTTCAGACAAAAGTATTCAAATTAAATATGTTTTTTTTAATGATATAATTTAAATTTATTTGTTGTGTAGGCGCATCGGCGGTTATGGGGTAATACTTACCGCTGTCTAATCACACAAGGAGTCATCATGTTCTGGAAACGTTATCTGTTAGGTGCGGCATTGGCGGTTATGGCGTTGCAGGCTACGGCCGCTGCACCGCAGGTAAAAACGCCTTCACCGGGTTTTTATCGCATCATGCTGGGCAGTTATGAAGTTACGGCCTTGTCCGACGGCGTGATCCGTCTGCCGGTGGATAAACTGCTGCTCAACAGCACGCCACAACAAATTGCCGAGGGCCTGGCTGAACATCATCAGAGCCTGCCGGTGGTCACCTCGGTCAACGCCTATCTGATCAACACCGGCAGCAAGCTTGTCATGATCGACGCCGGAGCCGGTAAGCTGTTGGGTGACGGCCTGGATCAACTGGTGGCTCATCTTCGGGCGGCAGGCTACCAGCCGGAACAGATAGATGAAATTTATCTGACCCATATGCATCCGGATCATTTGGGCGGGCTGACGGAAAACGGCCGCGCGCGTTTCCCTAATGCCTTAGTGCGCGCTTCGCAGCAGGATGTCGATTTTTGGCTGAGCGAAAAACACCTGCAACAAGCGAAGGCGGAAGATAAGGCCAGTTTTGAAAACGCGATAGCGGCGATCAAGCCTTATCAGGCCGCCGGGCATTTCAAACCCTTCAGCAACGACGGCGAGCTGTCGCCGGGCATTGCCGCGTTTGCCACCCACGGCCATACGCCGGGTCATAGCGTTTATCAGGTAACCAGCCAGGGTAAAAAACTGCTGTTGATGGGCGATTTGATCCACGTGGCCGCAGTACAGTTTGCCCATCCGCAGGTGGCGATCAGTTTCGACAGTGACGCCAAAGCGGCGGTCGCGCAACGACTGCGGGTGTTTGGCGACAGCGCCCGACAAAGTGAGCTGGTCGGAGCCGCACACCTGTCGTTCCCTGGGCTGGGTTACCTGAACAAGCAGGGGGAAGGCTACAGCTGGGTGCCGCTGGATTACGGCGCCTTGTAGATCGCAGGCCGCCGAACAGGCGGCTTGTTATTGATTGTGTGCGGCAAAAACCTTGCTGAACCAGTCGATAAAGACCCTCACCCGTGGCGACAGTTGACGGTTGCGCGGGTAGAGCAGCGAAACCGGCATCGGTGTGGAGGGGCATTGCGGCAGCAGCGGCAGCAGGCTGCCGTTGGCCAAATCGTCAAGCAGGTGATAACGCGGCACCTGAATAATGCCCAGCCCCATGCGCGCCGCCGCGACCAGGCTTTCCGCCGCACTGACCGACACCGTACTGGGCAATGTCACCTGCTGCGGCAGGCCGTTGACGTTAAACTCCAGCGGCATCACCGCGCCGGTAGCCGAGGAGCGGAACCCGACCATGCGGTGCCCCTGAAGTTGATCAAGGCTCAACGGCGTACCGAAGCGCCGCAGGTATTCCGGCGCGGCACAGGTGATTTCTTCCAGCTCCCCCAAGCGGCGCGCCGCCATATCGCTGTCTTTCAACTTGCCGACACGCACCACGCAGTCGATGCCTTCCCGCACCGGATCCACCAGTCTGTCGCCTTCGCTCATGTAAAATTCGATATCCGGGTACTGTGCCAAAAAATCGGGCAGGCCCGGCAGCAGAAAGTGCCGAGCCAGCGTGCCATGCACGTCGATGCGCAACAGCCCGCGCGGCTTGGCGCCGGCAAACGCCATCTCGGCATCTTCGATATCCGCCAGAATGGTCAGGCAACGCTGATAGTAGGCTTCGCCATCCAGCGTCGGGCTGACATGGCGCGTGGTGCGCTGTAGCAGTCGCACCTGTAACCGCGCCTCCAGCTGTTTGATGGCATCGGTCACCGTCGAACGCGGCAGGTTCATATCCTGTGCGGCTTGAGTAAAACTGCGCTGTTCCACCACGCGGGTGAACAGGCGCATGGCATCAATTCTGTCCATCGTTATTGTTCGTTTACTTCGGATAGTGATAACGAATTTTAGGTAATTATTCGCTGGTGCGAAAGGTGCATGATCACTCCACGCCGGCAAGCCTGCCGACGTTTACCCGAAGAGGATGAGAAGATGAACGACAGCAACCCGCAAATCGCCATTGTGACCGGGGCCTCTCGCGGCATTGGTGCCGCCATTGCCGAGCGCCTTGCCGCTGACGGCTTTACCGTAATCGTCAACTACTCGGGCAACCAGGCATTGGCGGATGAGCTGGTACGTAAAATTGAACAAAACGGCGGCCGTGCATTGAGCGCCAAAGCCGACGTCAGCGATGCAGCCGCTGTCGCCCAACTGTTTGACCGCGCCGAACAAGCTTTCGGCGGCGTCGATATCCTGGTGAATAACGCCGGAGTGATTGCTCTGGCACCTGTGGCGGAAATGAGCGATGCCGACGCCGATCGCCTTATCGACATCAACCTGAAAGGCACCTTCAACACACTGCGCGAAGCGGCAAGGCGTTTGCGTGACAATGGGCGCATCATTAACTTTTCATCCAGCGTGGTGGGGTTATTGCAGCCGGGTTACGGCATGTATGCCGCCAGCAAAGCCGCCGTCGAAGCGCTGACCAGCGTATTGGCGAAAGAGCTGCGCGGCCGCAACATTACCGTCAATGCGATTGCGCCTGGGCCGACCGCCACCAGCTTGTTCCTGGATGGCAAAACGCCGGATCTGATCGAGCGTCTGGCGCAGATGGCGCCGCTGGAACGCCTGGGCCAACCGCAGGATATCGCCGCAGCGGTATCTTTCCTGGCCGGTGCCGACGGCAGTTGGGTCAATGGTCAAACCCTGCGCGCCAACGGCGGCATCATCTGATCCTGCGCAAAGTTCGCGGTTTCCCGTTGCCGGATCGGGTATCCTGTGGCGGGCAAATTTAGGGGGTGTTTTATGGCGGGTAACAATAACTCAGGGGACGACGGCGTTCGCTCGCCCTGCATCGCCCTTTGTCGGATCGATGCCGATAAGCAGTGGTGTCGGGGCTGTTGGCGCACGCTGGATGAAATCGCCGCCTGGCCAACCGCCAACGACGAGGAGAAACGCGCCATCTGGCAACGCCTCCGGCTGCGTGCGGAGATGAATAAATAGACAAGGCTATTGAGTAACCCCTATTGATGTAGCACAATTGAGCTACATTCGCTCTGTCAGCGCTGAGGTTTATGACTATGCCAACCACCACCATTCGTCTACCTGAAGAACTTAAAGCTCGAGTCGCGGCCGTGGCTGAGCAAGCCGGTGTGACTTCGCATAACTTTATTCTGCAGGCAATTGCAGAGAAAACTCAGCGCGAAGAGTTGCGTCGCGATTTTGAAGATGAAGCGGAAAAACGTTACGCCAAGATTATCGCTACCGGTGAGACCCTCTCTTGGCAGGAGATGCGTGGTTATCTGGAAAACTATGTGGCGGGGGATATTGCGGCCACCAAACCTTCGGTTAAAAAGTTGGGACGCGGATGACAAAAGTCGAGCTGGCGCCAGAGGTCAGGGATGATATTGAGCGTATTCTCGCCCATTTGACACATTACGAGGTTGCAGATGCCGGACTGCGAATTCAGGAAATTATTCAGGCGATTGCGGTACTGGAACATAATCCGTTAATTGGCAGAGGGCTTGGGGCGGGAAAGCGTGAGTTGATTATCGGTCAGCAAGCTCGCGGATATGTGGCTCTCTACAAATATATTCCTGACATTGATACCGTATTTGTTCTGGCGATCCGTAGCCAGAAAGAACTGGGCCATTAATAGCGCGATACCGGCCCTTGCAGGCCGATATCGCGACAACCCCCTCAGAAATCCCAATCTTCATCCTCGGTATTGACCGCTTTGCCAATCACGTAAGACGAACCGGAGCCGGAGAAGAAATCGTGGTTCTCATCGGCGTTAGGCGACAGCGCCGAGAGAATGGCCGGATTGACCTCCGCCATCGCCGGTGGAAACAGCGCTTCATAGCCCAGGTTCATCAGTGCCTTGTTGGCGTTGTAGTGCAGGAAGGTTTTCACGTCTTCCGTCCAGCCCACGCCGTCATACAGTTCCTCGGTATAGCGCACCTCGTTGTCGTACAGATCCTGCAGCAAATCGAAGGCGAAATTTTTCACCTGCTGGCGGCGCGTGGCGTCAACTTTCTCCAGCCCTTTCTGGAATTTATAGCCGATGTAATAACCGTGCACCGCTTCGTCGCGAATGATCAGGCGGATCAAATCGGCGGTGTTGGTCAGTTTGGCGCGGCTCGACCAGTACATCGGCAGATAAAAGCCCGAATAGAACAGGAAGGATTCCAGAAACACGCTGGCGACCTTCTTCAGCAGCGGATCGTCGCTGCGGTAGTGGGCCAGAATGATGTGGGCTTTTTTTTGCAGCGCGCGGTTCTCCTCGCTCCAGCGGTAAGCATCGTCCACGTCCGGCGTTTGGCACAGGGTGGAGAAAATCGAACTGTAAGAGCGGGCGTGCACCGCCTCCATAAAGCCGATGTTCGAATAGACCGCCTCTTCGTGCGGCGTCAAAGCATCGGCGATCAGTGCCGGCGCGCCGACGGTATTCTGAATAGTGTCCAGCAGCGTCAGCCCGGTGAACACGCGGATGGTCAGCTGTTGTTCTTTCGGCGTCAGCGTGGCCCAGGAAGGGATGTCGTTCGACAGCGGCACCTTCTCCGGTAGCCAGAAGTTGGAGGTCAGACGGTTCCAGACTTCCAGATCCTTATCGTCTTCGATGCTATTCCAGTTGATGGCGCGCACCAGCGGCGCCGGTTTAACAATAGTCATAAGTTGCCTCACAGCGCGCAGGACACGCAGCCCTGCACCTCGGTGCCTTCCAGCGCCATCTGGCGCAGGCGGATGTAGTAAATGGTTTTGATACCCTGACGCCAGGCGTAAATCTGCGCCCGGTTGATATCGCGGGTGGTGGCGGTATCGCGGAAGAACAGCGTCAGCGACAGCCCCTGATCGACGTGCTGGCCGGCGGCGGCGTAGGTGTCGATAATCTTTTCCGGACCAATGTCATAGGCATCCTGGTAATACTCCAGGTTGTCGTTGGTCATATAGGGTGCCGGATAGTACACGCGGCCAATTTTTCCCTCTTTGCGGATCTCGATGCGCGACACGATCGGGTGAATGCTGGAGGTCGAATTGTTGATGTAGGAAATAGATCCGGTCGGCGGCACCGCCTGCAGATTTTGGTTATACAACCCGTGCATCATCACCGACTGGCGCAGCGCCAGCCACTCTTCATGGCCTGGGATGGCGATATTGGCATCGGCGAACAGCGTGCGAACCCGTTCGGTCCGAGGCAGCCATTCCCGTTCGGTATATTTGGTGAAGTAGTCGCCGGAAGCGTAGGTGGAATGCTCGAAGCCTTCGAACGCGCTGCCGCGCTCGATCGCCAACCGGTTTGAGGCGCGGATGGCGTGGTAAGCCACGGTATAGAAATAGATATTGGTGAAGTCGATGCCTTCTTCCGAGCCGTAGAAGATACGTTCACGCGCCAGATAGCCGTGCAGGTTCATCTGGCCCAGGCCAATGGCGTGCGAACTGCGGTTGCCTTCGGCGATCGACGGCACCGAGCGAATATCGCTCATGTCGGCCACGGCGGTCAGCGCGCGAATGGCGGTGTCGACCGCTTTGCCGAAGTCCGGCGCATCCATGGTTTTTGCGATGTTCAGCGAACCGAGGTTGCAGGAGATGTCCTTGCCCACCCGATCGTAGCTCAGGTCATCGTGATAAGTGCTGGCGCGGTTGACCTGTAAAATTTCCGAACACAGGTTGCTCATGTTGATGCGCCCGGCGATCGGGTTCTCGCGGTTGACCGTATCTTCGAACATCATGTACGGGTAGCCTGATTCAAACTGGATCTCCGCCAGCACCTGGAAGAACTCGCGGGCATTGATGCGCGATTTGCGGATGCGCTTGTCATCCACCATCTCGCGGTATTTCTCGCTGATGCTGATTTCCGAGAACGGCACGCCATACACCTGCTCAACGTCATAAGGCGAGAACAGGTACATCTCTTCGTTATTTTTGGCCAGTTCGAAGGTGATATCCGGGATCACTACCCCCAGCGACAGCGTCTTGATGCGGATTTTCTCGTCGGCGTTTTCGCGCTTGGTATCGAGGAAACGCAGGATGTCGGGGTGGTGCGCATTGAGATACACCGCGCCGGCTCCCTGACGCGCACCCAACTGGTTGGCGTAGGAAAAGGCGTCCTCGAGCATTTTCATGATCGGGATGACGCCGGAAGACTGGTTTTCAATGCGCTTGATGGGGGCGCCCACTTCGCGAATGTTGGTCAGCAGAAACGCCACACCGCCGCCGCGTTTCGACAATTGCAGCGCGGAATTCACCGCCCGGCCGATCGACTCCATATTGTCTTCGATGCGCAACAGGAAGCAGGAAACCAGCTCGCCACGCTGCTGTTTGCCGCAGTTGAGGAAGGTTGGCGTCGCTGGCTGGAAACGGCCGGAAATCATCTCTTCCACCAGATCCTGCGCAAGCTGGGTATCCCCCGCTGCCAGCGTCAACGCCACCATGCATACGCGGTCTTCGTAACGTTCCAGATAACGTTTGCCGTCGAAGGTTTTCAGCGTATAGCTGGTGTAGTATTTGAAGGCGCCGAGGAAGGTCTCGAAGCGGAATTTTTTGGCGTAGGCCTGCTGAAACAGCTGTTTGATAAAGCTGAAGTCGTACTGCGCCAGCACCGCCTGCTCGTAATAACCTTCCTCCACCAGATAGCGCAGCTTCTCTTCCAGATTGTGAAAGAACACGGTGTTCTGATTCACGTGCTGCAGGAAATAGTGCCGCGCCGCCAGCCGATCCTTATCGAACTGGATACGGCCTTCGGCATCATAAAGATTGAGCATCGCGTTGAGCGAATGGTAATCCAGCGCGCCGGAGGCGGGCCTGGTCAGTTCTGTCGTTGCCAAAATGCGGTTACTCCCTGTCGAACGTTTGCAACGTCTTGCGTGGTGCCGAGCAGCTCAAAGCGGTAAAGAAAAGGCACCTGACATTTTTTGGCGATGATGTCGCCGGCAATGCCGTACGCTGCGCCGAAGTTGGTATTCCCGGCGGCGATAACGCCGCGCAGGTATGAGCGATTCTGCGGATCGTTGAGAAAACGGATCACCTGGATTGGCACGGCCCCCACGGCGCTGCCGCCGCCATAGCTGGGCACAATCAGGATATAGGGTTCTTCCATCAGCAATTTGCTGCGCGCGCCGGCGATGGGAATGCGCATCGCCGGCAAGCCCAGTTTTTCAACGAACCTGTGGGTGTTCTCCGAACTGCTGGAGAAATAAACCAACGGGTGCATGGCGGGCCTCAGGACGCGAGGGCGTGGGCCAGGGCGCCAATCTTGTCGGGGCGGAAACCTGACCAGTGATCGTCACCGGCGATAATCACCGGAACCTGCTGATAACCCAGAGATTTAACATGGTTAAGCGCCTGTTGATCCTGAGTGAGATCGATCACCTGGTAGTCAATGCCTTGTCGATCAAAGGCGCGATAGGTGGCGTTGCACTGGACACAGTCCGGTTTACTGTAAATAATAATGCTCATGATTCGCATTTACCTTTTAAGGTGAAGGAAAGGCGGACAGGTCAGATAACGGAGCATTGAACGGCGTTTCTGACGGCGTTACCCAGCGACAAATTATACCGACACCGGATAAGCTGGATACTATATGTTGATATTTTATTTATCAACCACGCTATATATGGTGTTTTGATGATTTTTTCGTTAAGGCCGCAGTGGGGCTGGATCTGGGGGCGTAAAATTTATTTCGAGGGTATTCCGGTGGGAGAGAACCCTCTCGCAAGGAGAGGGGGAAGTACAGTCTGGTTACTGACGCATGCTGACGGCCAGGCGGTTAAAGGCGTTCATGATGCTGATGGCGAAGGTCAGATCGGCAATTTCTGCGTCGCTGAAGTGCGCCTGCAACGCCTCAAATGCGCTATCTGGTGCGCCGGTAGTGGCTATTAGGGTCACGGATTCCGCCCACTCCAGCGCCGCGCGTTCGCGCTCGCTGAATGCATTGCTGACGCGCCAGCCCGCCAGTTGGTCCAGTTTGTCGTTACTGATGCCGCTCTCGCGCAGTGCCTTGCCGTGCATCTCCAGGCAGAAGGCGCAGCCGTTGATTTGGGAGACGCGCATAAACATCAGCTCGATAGTCGCCTTGTCCAGTGCGCCTTTCTCCAGCGCCATCAGCGCACTTACCAGGCCTTTGTAGGGGGCGGCAGAGAGTTCGGCGTATTTCAATCGTTGCTTAATCATGGTCAACCTCAGTTAGCGGATAGCAAAATCATGGGGGCTACTTTAGCGGCGACATGGACTATGCTATAGGGCCATAAAATGATTATTTAACCGGGCCATGATGCGCCAATTTCTTTCCTCCCTGCGGCTGGATAACCAGCTTGCCGAGCCGCTGTACCGGCAGATTTATCTGCGTATTAAAGACGCTATTGCGCAGGGGGCGCTGACGGCGGGCAGCCGGTTGCCTTCGGTGCGTGGATTGGCGAGCGATCTGGGCGTAGCGCGTGCCACCGTCGAAAGCGCCTATGCTCAGTTGATTGCCGAAGGTTTTTTGCAGAGCCGGGGGCAGGCGGGCACCTATGTTTCACCGCAGTTGCCTAACCTGCCGGTACGCGCCGCACCGGTGGCGGAACCCTTGCCGGCGGTGGTATCGAACTCGCTGCATCCGAACGGAATGATGCCGCCGTTTCAACTGGGGCTACCGGCGCTGGACGCCTTTCCGCGTGCGCTGTGGCAGCGAATTGTCGCTCGCCAGCTGCGCACCGGTACCACGGCATCGCTGGCGCATCCGTCCACCAATGGCCTGCCGGAACTGCGTGCGGCCATCGTCAATTATTTGCATCTTTCTCGGGGCATCAACTGCCGGCCGGAGCAGGTCTTCGTGTGCGCCGGTTATCAGGCGTTGCTGGATCGGGTTATCGGCACCTTGTTAACGCCGGGTGATGACGTGTGGCTTGAGGATCCGGGGTATCCGGTGACGCTGCCGCTGTTTCGCGCAGCCGGCATGCGGCCAGTGGCGGTGCCGGTCGACGATCAGGGGATGGATATCACCGCCGGTATTAGCGCCGCGCCAGGCGCACGCATGGCGGTGTTGACGCCGACGCATCAAAGCCCGCTGGGCGTGTCGCTCAGCCTGGCCAGGCGTGTGGCGCTGTTGGAATGGGCGCAGCAGCGCGCGGCGTGGATCCTTGAAGATGACTATGACAGTGAGGTCCGTTATCACGGCCGGCCGTTGCCACCGCTGAAAAGCCTCGATCGCCAGGGACGGGTGCTGTACGCCGGCACCTTCAGCAAAACCCTGTTTCCTGCGTTGCGGATGGCTTATTTGGTGGTGCCTGCCGAACTGGTGGAGGCCTTTAGCCACAGCAGCCGGCTGCGGGGCTGCGGTTGCCCGCCGTTGATGCAAGCCGGCGTGGCGGACTTTATCAATCAGGGGCATTTTTACCGCCATTTGAAGCGAATGCGGCCTATCTATCGTCAGCGGCGTGAATGGTTGGCGCAGGCGCTCGAGCAACAGTTGAGCGGGCATCTTGCGGTGGCATCGCAGGCGGGCGGCATTCAGTTGTTGGCTCGCCTGACAACGTCGTCGGGGCAGGATAAGCGTCTGGCACAGCGCGGCTGGGAGGAAGGGCTGTCGCTGCAGGCGTTGTCGGATTGGCAGATAACTCACCCTTCAGGAGAGGGGCTGTTAATGGGCTTTGCCAACTTCACACAGCGGACGGATGCGGAACGGGCGGTGGCCAGACTGGCCAGGTTATTCAACGGCGGAAATTAAACGGCCCACGGTTTCCCGTGGGCCAGACGCACATCTGTTTTATCTTTATAACTGCAAGGGGTGTTAACGCCGGGCCAGCAGAACGCCGAGGACGATGCCAACAGCGGCCCCGATCCCTACGCCCTGCCAAGGTTTGTCACGTACATAGCTGTCGGCTTGATCGACGGCGTCGCGTGCGTGTTGTGTCAGACTGTTGGAACCATTGAAGCGGGCACGTGCATCGCGTAATACGCCTTTTGCCTTGCTGTGCAGCTCTTTCAGCTCCTCTTTGGTCTTGTCACCGGATTCGCGTAGCACCTCATCCAGCGTGTCTGCCAGAAGGGTGACGTCCTGATCGATGTCGCGTTCTACTTTTTCAGATTTCCTAAACATTCGACTCTCCGTTTCGACACATGTCTATTAAGTATAGACCATGTTTCAAACTGTGTTGGCGATCACGGAAAAAACCGCACGCGGATGGGGGCTCATTGCTCCCGTTACCGCTTGTACATTTGGTTACGCGGCGAAACCAATCACTCACGGAAGCAGCCCATCGATTCCTCTAGTATCTGTTTCAACGGCCCAACAGGGCTTACCGAAAAAACACTCTGAGGATTTAAAGATGAAAAAAGTATTAGCCCTGATCGTTGCTGCTACCATGGGTCTGTCTTCTGTTGCTTTCGCTGCTGATACTGCAGCTGCTGCTCCAGCAACTACCACTCCGGCTGCAACCACCACCACTACTACCGCTGCGCCGGCTGCTGCTGAGAAAGCACCAGCTAAAGCAACGCATCACAAGAAAGCGAAGCACCACAAAAAAGCCCCAGCTCAGAAAGCTCAGGCCGCTAAAAAGCACCACAAAAAAGCCGCTGTTCAGAAAGCTCAGGCTGCTAAAAAGCACCACAAAGCCACCAAGCAAGCGCCAGCTCAGAAAGCCCAGGCTGCTAAAAAACACCACAAAGCACCAGTGCAGAAAGCCCAGGCTGCTAAAAAACACCACAAAGCGCCAGTACAGAAAGCTCAGGCCGCTAAAAAACACCACAAAGCTGCCAAAAAAGCCGCTACTCCAGCCGCTTAATTGAGTGAAAAATGCGGGGCCTGAAGGCGCCGCATGATCCAGACAGTATTCAGACACCCGGTCCGCCGGGTGTTTTCTTTGAGGGCTATCTCATGATGATCAATCGCTATCTGTTTGAAGTGATTTTCAGCGCCGTCACCCTGTGCGGGCTGATCGTCGCCTGGGAACTGTTTCTGGCCGACGGTTTCCTGTGATTATTGTGCGAGGGGGGTCTCATGCAGATGCCGCCAGCCCAGACCGCTTTGGGTCTGTTCAAATACGACCGTTGAGTTACGCAGCGTGGTTGCCTGTCCGGGCAGCGTTTGCCTTTCGCGATAACTGACTACCGCCCCCGTCGGCCATTCGGCCACCAACGTCATTTCTTCTATTGCGATTTCCAGGCCCGGTTTGGCAGCGCGATGCGCGCGGAAAAACGCGCACAATGCGGTGAAGTCCAACCTGCCGCCGTTTAGCGCAATCATGCTGAAGGCCGGATCAAAACGCGCCAGCAGCGCTTGCTCGTCACCCGCTCCTTTTTCCAGCCAGTTTTCAATAGCGGCGTGAGCGTCGATCACTTCGGTAAAATATCGGTTCATGAGGTTTCCTGTTGAGCGTTGAGACGGCGCACGATGGCGCGATTAGCGATGCGCAGACACAGCAGCAGCGGGATCAGCGTGCTGGCGGCGGCAAGGTAAAAACAGCTTCGATAAGCGACAATTGGCGGAAAATGTTCAAGCAGCAGATTGAGCAACAGGCTGAGCAGCGCGACGCCCAGGCAAAAACTGAGTTGGCGATTGATATTCCACAGCGCGCTGGCGTCCGCCAACTGCTCATCGGCGATATGCAGGAACGCGCTGCTCTGTGCGGTGCTGCTGCATAGGCTGCCGCCAAAGCCCATCAGGGCAAAGGCGCTAATTTGCCATCCATGATCCGCGGCGTGGGCAATCTGCGACAGCGCCAGAATACCCAGCCCCTGCAACAGGCAGCCGGCAATAAATAGCGGCCGTGGGCCAAAGCGGTTGAATTTCCTGCCGGTCAGCGTGATGGCAAGGAATGAGGCCAGCGACCAGGGCAGCATCAGGCCGCCGACCTGCGCGGCGCGCATGCCCAGCTGATTTTGCAAATACAGCATGGCGACCAGGCTAACGCCGATGAACAGGCCGGGAATGCACTGATAAATCATCATCGAGGTACGCAGCAGCGGATCCTGTACCAGCCGCAGATTTAACAGCGGCTGGGCGATGCGCAGGCTGCGCCGCAGGTAATGAGCCAGCACCAGCGCGCCGCCGGCCAGTAACAGCAAGCCCTGCAACAGGTTGTCGGCCTCCCCCAATCGAGTCAGGCCAAGCAGGAGAAGCGTCAGGGCGGCGCAGGCGCTGAGCAGCCCCTGGACGTCGAGCGGTTTGCGCTGCGGATCTGGGGCCTGGGCGCGCAGCCAAAGTGCGGCCAGCAGCAGCGCCAGGGCCGCCAGCGGCAGGTTGGCGAAAAAGACCCAGCGCCAGTCGAGCCTATCGACAATCAGCCCACCCAGCGCCGGTGACAGCGCGGGAGCCAGCAGGCCGACCAGCATAATGGCGGCGGAAAGCCCGGCGCGTTCATGGCTGCGATACAGCTGATAAGTCAGCGTCTGGCCGATGGGGATCAGCAGCCCGCCGCCCATGCCCTGTATAACCCGCCAGCCAATCAACTCGCCGATTGAGCCGGCATAGCCCGCCGCTGCGGTCGCCAGCATGAACAGCGTCAGCGACAGCAAAAATACCCGCCGCCCGCCAATGCGCTGCGCCAGCCAGGCGCTGAGTGGGATCACCAGAGTCAGGCCGAGAATATAGCCGTTGCTGACCCAGGCCAGTTCGCCGACCGAGGCGTGCAGCGCATGGCCGATGGACGGATAGGCGACGTTGGCGATAAACATGTTGATCAGATCGACGAAAAATCCGAGCAGATAGACGATTGCGACTTTGATGCGATAGGGCATGGAGCCTCCGGTTGAAGGCTGGCAGTGTAGCGGTGACGAAAGTGCGGATAAATCGGCTGAGGACGATTACACTGTCAAAAATATTTTGACAATAAAGGGCGGCAGCATGCTTAACCTGCAACGGTTGGCTATTTTCGTGGCAGTGGTGGACGCCGGGAGTTTCACCGCTGCGGCGGTGACGCTCGGGCAAACCAAGGCGGTGGTGAGTTTCAATGTCAAACAGTTGGAGAGCGAACTGGGCGTGTCGCTGCTGGTGCGCAGCACCCGGCGGCTGGCGCTGACCGATGCCGGCGAGCGATTTTATCAGCGGTGTTTGCGGCTGTTGCAGGATGCGGAAAACGTGCTGGACGATGTACGCCGCGATCACCACGGATTGAGCGGCGTATTGCGCATCACCACCACACCGGAATACGGCGCTCAGGTGGTGGTGCCGGCGCTGGCGGCATTTTCACAGTTGCATCCGCGTTTGCGCATTCAGCACGTTTCTTCCTCTTATCATGCCGACTTGATTTCGGAACGGTTCGATGTGGCTATTCGGCTGGGGCAACTGGCGGACTCCAGCCACCGTGCCGCGCTAATCGACAGCTTTGCCATTTTGCCGGTCGCGGCGCCGGATTATCTGGCCCGCCACCCGGTCGGCTCGTTGACGCAACTGGCGCAGGCGCAGTGGATCGCCCACAGCCGCCTCAGTTCACCGCTGAGCTGGCAGGTGATCACCCCGCAGCGGCAGGCGGTGCTGTTCAAGGTTGAAGACGCCGCCACGCTGATGGGCGACAGCGCCGCCGCGCTGCTGGCGTTTGCCCTGCATGGCGCCGGGGTAGCGCTGTTGCCCGAATGGCTGGTACGACCGGCCATCGCCGAAGGCAAGCTGTGCGCGCTGTTGGCGGACCACCAGTTTCCCGCGCAGAGCATCTATGCGTTGTACCCAAATACTCGCCACGTACCGGAAAAGGTGCGGGCGTTTATTGATTTCCTGCGTGAGCAGGTAGCCACGGGCGGATAAACGCCAGGATAGCCGCCAACGTTTGCCGGTGTACCGCTTCGCGCTGTTCGCCGGAAGCGGCGCACAGCATTTCACCGTCGCCTTCTTCCTCCAGTATTTGTCGCCCGTTGGGCCGGCAAAGCGGCAGAAAATCAAAATGATTGCCGCCGGTCAGCTTGAGCGCGCGGATCGGTTGCTGCCCGGCGTACGTGGCCAGCGCCGCGCCGCCAAGGCTTTGTTGCCGGTTGCCTGGCAAATAGCGTTGCGGTTCGACGATCAGCAGCGGCGCACCGAGCCGATGCAGGCTGGTTGGCAGCAGATAGGGCGCCATACCGGGATCGAGGGCGACGGCAAAGCGGATGCGCGGGTCCCTGTAGTCGGCGTCAAACTGCCCGGCGGGGAGTTGGGCCAGTTCTACCTTTGCCCGAGTATAGAATTGGCAGTCAGGTGACTGAGGGCGTTGTCGACAACCGGCGATAAAATCGGCCAACCTGATCCGGCCGCCGAGGGCGGCAATGGCGCTGTAGCCGCCCTTGGAGTGGCCGATAACGCCGATCGCCTGACGGTTGATTGACTGGCGCCAGCGGGGATCGTCGGTCATGGCGTCAATCAATGCGGAAATATCGCCGGTCTGTAGCCACAGTTGGGCGGAAAGCGCAGGAATTGAGTTGCCGGTGGTGCTGCCTGGATGATTGGCCGCTACCACCACGGCACCTTGCTGAACCAGTGCTGCCGCCAGCCACGCCTGGCTCGCATTATTGCCGCCGCTGCCGTGGCTGATCACGATCAACGGGAAACGGCCCTTTGCCACCGGTGCATCCGGCTGGCTTTCGATGCCCGTAAACACCGGGTTTTCCCCGACCCACTGTGGTGCGCCGGTGGCTGAGGTCGGGTAATAAATACGGCTCGCCAACTGGCGTGTACCGGCCTGAAATACCTCATCGTGTGTGGCGACCCGGTAAGTGGCGGCGTTAGCCATTCCACACAGCAGCAACCACAGAAACAGCGCTCTTTTCATTTTTACTCCTCAAGATGTATGTCAATACGCAGAAGGCTGGCATTTGCCGCTTAATCCGGCGACCTCGATCGCGATCCGGGTCGTTAAATAATTGTTTTGACAGGTTTAAGGTCCTACACTGCAGATCCCGAATGAAGACAACAAGATGTCGCCGATGCCGCTTATTCCTGTCACTTTTCTGTTTGGCCTGCTGTGTCTGGGGTTGCTGTACCGCCTTGGCCGGCCGCAGGCGCGGCGCTGGGTGTTTCAGCTGTTGTTGCTGTTATGCGCCTGGCAGAGCCTGCTGGTGGGACTGCGTTACGGCTATGGACTGACGCAGTTCAACGGGCTGCAACCCTTCGGTGCGGTGGCGATACCGCCGCTGACCTATCTGGCATTTCTTGTCAGCACTCAGGGCAGGCTGAGGTGGCGTGAACTATGGCACCTGACGCCGTTATGCCTGACGCTGCTGGCAAGCCTCTTGGCTCCGTTCTGGCTGGATATACTGATCGTCGTCACCGATCTCGGCTACGGCGCTGCCCTGTTGTACGCGCTGCGACGCGGCGAAAATGCGTTGCAACAGGTGCCGCTGGCGGAAAGCTGGCTCAGCTATCGGCTGTGGCGCGGGTTGGGGATATTGCTGGTGGCGATAGCGGTGGCTGAAGGGGTGATTGTGCTTGATTTCGCTTATTTCGAGGGACGACATGCCGCGATGCTGGCGACCTTCGACAACCTGCTGGTGGCGTTGAGCATTTGTCTGGTGCTGTCCCGCAGTCGGCCTTCGGAAACCCCGACAGAAAGAGTGCCTGAGCCGCCTGACAGCGTCGCGGAAGACGAAGAGCGGCTGGCGGAGTGGTTCGGTCTGGTGCAACACCGGCTGCGGCAGGATGATCTTTATCTGGAGCCTGAGCTGAATCTGGCCCGGCTGGCGCGCAAGGCAGGCTTACCGGCGCGGCGCGTTTCCCAGGCCATCAACCGGCATACAGGGATGAATGTGTCGCAGTATGTGAACCAACTGCGTATTCGTCAGGCAGCGCAGTGGCTGCTGGCCGGCGACGATCCGGTGACGGATATCATGCAAAGGGCCGGGTTTACCACCAAATCGAATTTTAACCGTGAGTTTCTGCGTATCCAGGGCGTCAGCCCGAGCGAATGGCGCAGGCAGCAAAAGGTTAGTTAAATAATAATTCGTTATAACTCTCATATTTATGATCGGATCGCGCGGGGGTATGGATTTGAGGTCAAATGATGTAAAAACGGTTTTATTGTTTTTATTGCTGTTTTAGTTCGCAGGTATCTCTGGAAACGGGAGCGTATGCTGACCCAGCACAGAGGAAGTGTGCAACTGAATACGATCGCGTATTTTGAGGTGAGTAAATAATATGCAATCGCATTTTTAACAGGAAGGGAAATCAGGGATGAGTAAACGAAGTGATATCATTGATGGAAAAATAGCCGCACGGGTTCCATATGGGTTGGTTTATACGGAAGTGCTCGGATGGATTGATCTCGGCCATGCGCAGGGTACTGATATAAGAGCTCTGCTGCGAAGTATTGATTCCGGAGAGTTATCAGGCCAGGAGTGCTACGACGTTACCTATTCGCAGTCTATGATTGATCCGACCAGAACGATGAAAATAGGTAAATTCATTACCTGGCGTATTAAACGCGGCCGTTCGTATTTCGAACGCAGAAGCATAGCGCTGGCAATGATGATGTCACTGGCACGGAAGTTTGAAGGGTTGCAGGCATCATTCCCCATCAATAGCGTTACAGACAGTGGCTTCAGCGGAGAAGATCTGGTGTCGGATTTGCTGGGTTTTTACCGTGTTGTCTCCATTCAGAATCCCTTTGAGATGCTGCGTCCGGTCAGCAAAGCTGAGGCGCTGAAAAGATGGGATTATTACGGGAAAATTGGCTCCTGGAAAAACGATTCCTTTTTGCCACTTCTATTCCCCGATCCTGAGAAATTCCCTAACGCCAGACCGTGTAAAGGTAGGCTTCCTCACTTCATGCAGACAGTCAGGCCATGGAGTGACTTTCATTCGGGGATAGTGGGTATCGCCAGCGCTGATGGTTCATATATGGACGCAGCTAAAGGGGGAACATTACCCTATGCGTAAGTCACTTAAGGTGCTCAGTGGTGTAATTATCGTTGTGGTCGTTGCGCTGACCTATGTCTGGCCTTACATCGTAATGGAATTCGCTGGAAGCGCTCACTACACCGAGCAAGATCGACGGGAATATGATTTTTATACTCCTGACATACTGAGAGAAATGCCACGGATTTCGTCCCATTATGATTTTGACTTTGCAAATATAACTGGCCCTGCATCACTCGTATATGCAGTCAGATACTATGACACCGACGACTCCAGCAAGGTCGAGGATTATCTGAATCTTATGGGATACAAGAAGCAGGGTACTTGCCATATTGAAGCAGTGTGTTGGCGGAGGAGAGATCCTCACGAGATTGTGACGGTAAGCACCCTGGAAAGCCCTAAAGCCATATTAGTCTCAGTCATCTACAACTTCTGAGGAATAGGCTATCAAAGATTCCTTTCTGAATAAGCCGTTAATACGGCTTCAGAATGCTGACAAAGCCTTCACCGGTACCCTTTCGCAGGGGCTGCATGCTGCGATCGCCCTGATAATCAACAGGTGAATATGGGTCTAACGCGTAGACCCATACCGTTCAATCAATATTGTCACTATGTCATCAACCTCAGGGCGCTAATTATCTTCATTCTTTTAAATCGCGCAGAACACTTTTCCATGTGACTGCCTTTACATTGAATTATTCTGTCAGTAAAAACAGTGGATTACGCTGTTAGCATGTTTTTCCACACTCTTTGATCTCAAACCCCGGGTATGCTGAGCACTGTTGTTTACCCCGTTTGATGCGAGCCGCCTTCGATGACCGCAGTCAGTGCCAAAGAAAACACCTTCCAGCTTAACCGGCGGATCTTGTCCGTGGTGATGTTTACCTTCGTCTGCTATTTGACCATCGGTTTGCCGCTGGCGGTATTGCCGGGGTTTGTGCATAACCATCTCGGGTATAACTCGGTGCTGGCCGGGTTAATCATCAGCGCGCAGTACTTCGCAACGCTGTTCAGCCGGCCGCATGCCGGGCGCTATGCCGATCAACTCGGGCCGAAAAAGGTGGTGTTGTTCGGGCTGGCCTGTTGCGGCGTGAGCGGGGTGTTTTACGCCGTCGCCTTTTGGTGCGACGACCTGCCGCTGCTGAGCCTGGTCCTGCTGTGCGTCGGCCGGGTGTTTCTCGGCGTCGGCGAAAGCTTCGCCAGCACCGGTTCCACGCTGTGGGGCATAGGTCGGGTGGGGCCGATGCACACCGCCCGGGTGATTTCGTGGAATGGGGTGGCCACCTACGGCGCGATGGCGGCTGGCGCGCCGCTCGGCGTTTATCTCAATCAGCTTTGGGGATTGGCCGGGGTGGCGGCACTGATCGTGTTGGCGGTGGCGGTTTCGCTGTGGCTGGCGGGCGGTAAACCGAACGTGTCGATCTCCGCCGGCAAGCGCCTTGCCTTCAGCGCGGTGTTTGGCCGCATCTGGACCTACGGCCTGGGGTTGGCGCTGGGCACCGTGGGCTTTGGCGTGATCGCCACTTTTATTACCCTCTACTATGCTGATAAGGGCTGGAGCGGGGCGGCGTTCTCGCTGACGCTGTTCAGCTGCGCCTTTGTCGGAATCCGGCTGATTTTCAGCCACACCATTAACCGTCACGGTGGTTTGAAGGTTACGCTGGCGTCATTCCTGATTGAAATTGCGGGGCTGTTGCTCATTTGGCTGGCCAATGATCCGCTGATGGTGCAGGCCGGGGCGTTGCTGGCCGGTGCCGGTTTTTCGCTGGTATTTCCGGCGCTGGGGGTGGAGGCGGTGAAGCAGGTGCCGCAGCAGAATCAGGGCACCGCGCTTGGCACTTACTCGGCGTTTCTCGATTTGGCGCTGGGGATCACCGGGCCGCTGGCCGGTTTGCTGATGAGCCGGATGGGCGTGCCGTCGATCTACCTGGCGGCGGCCTTGATGGTATTCCTGGGAGCCTTGCTGACGCTGCGATTGTTGTTGCAGAACCGAGCAAATACCTAGTTAAGGATTATTCCTAAACCCACATCCATACCGAGAAATTTATTGTTTCATCTCATGATTACGGTAAGGTCGCTCAGCGGTCCAGAACGAGAGGAGAAATCGATGTATTTACGGCCGGATGAAGTGGCTAGAGTGTTGGAGAATACCGGCTTTGAACGTGATTATATCACCGATCAAGCCTATGGTTACCGCAAGGGTGAGCACTACGTGTATGTGAATCGCGAAGCGCGTATGGGCAGAACGGCGCTGGTGATCCACCCTGCGCTGAAAGAGAAAAGCGTGCATTTCGCCACGCCGACCTCGCCGATTCGCACCAGCGAGCAGTACCTTGAATTTCCCCTGGATTTAAGCGGCGATGCCCCGAGTGCGCGTTATGGCATTCCACACGGCTTTAGCTCGCGTGATGCGCTTTCGCGCTATCTCTACAGCATGTTCCTGTAATCGATCCCCCGCCAGCGGGGGAGTATTTCACCCGTTGGCGATCGCCTCGCGGTTAAAGCGCTCATTGTAGGCGCGGCGAAACTGCGCCAGTTCGAAGGCGTCAATATCCAGATCGGCAAAGTAAAACAGCGCGGCCTCGGTGTGCTCGGCATGCAGCTCCGGCGACAGCCCGGCGCGCAGCAGCGTTTCACGCCACAGGGCGATTTGCTCGTCGCTTGCCTGCTTGATAAAGGTCAGATAGATAAACAGCAGATAAGCCGCCTGGTGCATCTCTTCGGTATAACCGTTGTTCAGCATGCGGATAAAGGTCTGGCTGTTGCGGCTGCCCATTTCCTGAATCATCGATTCAATCAGCATCGGTTTAACTTTCAGCAGGTGGGCCAGCGAGTCGATAGCTTTGCGGGTGTCTGAAGTCAGAATGCGGTAACCAATAATAAATACAACGATCAGGGCTGCGATGATGATCCAGGTCATTTATGATTTATTACACTCTCAGAGCGCCAGTATTTGGCAGGAGGCGCTGTGCTACAGCGCCCGGGGTCAACGCTGTTCGCCGCTGAAGTTGTCGGCTGCCCGCTGTTGATTGTGCAGGTGATGGTTGAAGGTGGCGGCGTCTTTGGCCAACGCATCCAGATGTGCGCCCAGCATTTTGATTTGCTTCACCAGCGCGTGCTGTTCCGGCACCGAGTTGGCGGTGCTCAGTTTGCGCACCAACTGCGCATTTTGCATATGTAGCGCCGCTTCGCGTTGTTTGGACTCTTCCAATAACTGTTGCAGAGCCTGATAGCTTTGCTGCCATTCACGGTGCTGCTTTTCGAAGCTGGCCTGCAACTCGCTCATTGCATTTTGAAACTGGATTTCCAGCTCGCGCATTCTCATGGTCTCTTCCTTTGCGGCACTCAATAATGGTTTGCAGTATAACGAAAACTGCACAGAACCTCACTCGTTGACGACGATTGCAGATAATTCTCGCAGCTTTACCGGGGGGCATCTCTTGCGCAGCATGGCATGTCGAAGAGGGGAGAGTCAGGAAAACAGCCGGCAGCGTTGCCACCGGCCGTTGTCAGAAGAGCGTTACTTATTAAAGAATTTATAGTCCAGCGAATAACGCCCGGCGCCGGTAACTGCCAGAAGCAGCAGCCCGCCGATAATACTGATGTTTTTGAAGAAGTTTATTTCATTGCCCATCATTTCCATCCCGGTCATTTTCCAGAATGGATGGCCGATAAAAGCGGTGCCGAGCACATAGACGGCGAAAATAACCGCGATAGGGCGGGTAAATATGCCGAGAATAAGTGCGATGCCGAAAACAAACTCAACCACCACGGCGATAATCGCCGCCAAATACGGCATTGGGGTGCCGTAACCCTCCATTGCGCTCACCGTTGCGCCAAAGCTGGTCAGTTTCATCCAGCCAAAAATGATAAACAGGACCATCAACAATATTCGAGATAGCAAAATAACACCGTCTTTTGAGCCGTCACCCATTTTGAACTCCTTAGCCACTACAGAATTATGTTGTGTTACTGATTAAAGACTAGACTAACCCTAGGTTATTTCTAGTGACAGCAGGCCATTACGCATTTAAATATCAGGAGAAAGGCTGTGGAACTTAACATTCTGGAAGATGAGAAACGTTTCTATATAAACGATAAGCAGGGTAAGACGATCGCCGAGATATCTTTTGTGCCGAGCGGGGATAAATTAACCATTATCGATCACACCTGGGTAGATGAGGTATTGAAAGGTCAGGGGGTGGGTAAAAAGCTGGTGGCGCTGGTGGTGGCGAAAATGCGTGCGGAAAACCGTAAAATCATTCCGCTGTGCCCGTTCGCCAAACACGAATTCGACACCACGCCGGGCTATCAGGACATTCGCGCCTGAAAGCTTAGCGGGGCGCAGCAGCGCCCCGATCGCTCAGCATACGCCGAAATCGCCGTCTTCATGATAGAGCGCCACATCGCTGGCCTGAACTTCCGCACGCTGCTCGGTGCCCAGTTCGTTCCAACTGCAGACCAGCGTGTCACCATCAATGGCCACCACGACCATCTTTGGGCCGCCGGTAGTGCGCTGTACAAAATCGCCGACAGTAAATGCCATTGTTTTCTCTCCGGTTCAAAGGGGTTAAAGCTTAAGTATAGTCGGCTGTTGGCAGGCTTTGCGCAAGAAGGCGCCGCCGCCAGGGGCGGAATAAAACATTGGGGGGAGGTGGCCTCCCCAAGCGTGGATGTATTAAGGATGTACTGCGAAAGGGAATAATCAGGCGGGTTTATGGGCGGCCAGGATAAAGATCATCGGGCGTTCTTTTTCTTCATCGAGCGCCGGGTTCTCCGCGATTTGCTGCGCCGAAGGGCCCCATTCATTCAAATAGGTGATGACGAACCCCTGTTGCACCAGCAGGTTGATATAGCTGCCGAGCATGCGGTGTTGCTTGATGACGCCTTCCGCCAGCCAGTTGGAGGTCCGCTGCCCTTCCTGCTGATAGCCGTTGACCGGCCAGGATTTTTGCCCGTGTTGATCGACCAGCCAGCCCTGATGCTGCGGCGCAGTATAAATCGGGTGCTCTGCGGTGAAGATAAACTGCCCACCCGCCGCCAGCGCCTGATAAACCGTGGCGAACAGCCGGGCCAGATCTTCGATATAGTGCAGCGTCAATGAACTGTAGGCCAGATCGCAGGATGCCGACGGCAGTTGAAGCTGCTCCAGATCTTGCCGGCGGTATTCAATGCCGGCGTCCTGCGTCATCTCCCGCGCTTTGTTCAGCATTTTCTCGGAGAGATCCATGCCAAGTACGCTCGCGGCGCCCTGTTCGCGTGCGCTGCGGCAGAACCAACCGTAGCCGCAGCCGAGATCGACCACCTTCTTGCCGTGCAAATCCGGCAATATGCTGCGGATAGTCGGCCATTCCGGCGCGCCGTCCAGCCCGTTTACCGAGCGACTGAGCTGGGCATAACCGTCGAAGAAAGCCTGATTGTCATAAATATTTTGCGTCATAACGGCTCCTGTTTGGGAAAAACACTGCCGAATCTTTGGGCAGTGACGCCATGTTATCCGCACATCCGGCTGATTTCTATAATAAACACCGTGCTAACCCCTTTCGCTTGCCGCATAATTTTAAGCCGGTTTAAGCAGGGAAAATAACCACAGGAACGGATATGAACATGATTTCGGTGCGTCAATCACCTGAGTTTAGGCAACAGGCGATTCGCTATTTCCAGCAACACTGGGCTTCACCCGACACCCTGATGATGTATGAAGATGCCATTACCCGCTGCATTGGCGCAGCCAATCCGCTGCCGCAGTGGTATTTGCTGATGGATAACCACGATATCCTGGGTTGTGCAGGGCTGATTACCAATGATTTTATCAGCCGCGGCGAGTTGTACCCCTGGCTGTGTGCGCTGTATGTGGAAGAAGCGCACCGTGGGCGGGGTTACGGTGCGTTGCTGATTAATCATGTGGCGGAAGAGGCTCGCAAATTTGGTTTCCCGCAATTGCATCTGTGCACCGATCTTGAGGGCTACTACGAAAAACAGGGTTTTGCTTTTAACGGATTGGGCTATCACCCCTGGGGCGAGGCTTCACGGGTGTATACGCGGGCGCTGTAAAGACCGCCGCAGCCAGGCCCGCCGTATCAATAAGGCGAACCTGGCAACGCGCGTGAGGGGGCATTGTCAGACGAGAGCGTCCAGTGCTTTAGCGATATCCTCCGTCCACGGCAAATCAGGCACCGCGAGGTTTTCGCGCAAATGACCGATGGAGGAGGTGCCCGGTATCAGCAGAATATTGGGCGAACGATGATACAGCCACGCCAGCGCGGTTTGCAGGGGCGTGGCCCCAAGACGCACTGCGATATCCGATAACGCCGAGGATTGGAGCGGCGTAAAACCGCCGAGCGGGAAAAACGGCACATAAGCGATGCCTTCCTGGGCCAGATGGTCAATCAGAGCATCGTCGCTGCGGTTTATCAGGTTGTAGTGGTTTTGCACGCAAACAATGCGGCAAATCTTGCGTGCCTGCGCCACCTGGGTCAGTGTCACATTACTCAGGCCTATGTGTTTCACCAATCCCTGGCGTTGAAGTTCCGCGAGGATCGTCAAGGGTTCTTCTATCGAGCCTTCCGCCGGGCCATGGGTATCAAGCATGATCCTGAGATTGACCACCTCCAGCGCTTCAAGGCCCAGGTTGCGCAAGTTGTCATGTACCGCGCTGGTCAGTTCTGCGGCGGAAAAGGCCGGTAGCCATGAGGCGTCCGCACCTCGGCGCGCGCCGATTTTGGTGACAAGGGTCAGATCGTCCGGATAGGGCGCCAGCGCTTCACGAATCAATTGGTTAGTGATATGCGGGCCGTAAAAGTCGCTGGTGTCGATATGGTTAACCCCCAGCGCAACCGCTTCCCGCAGTACCGCCAGGGCGGCATCAGGATCCTTCGGTGGCCCGAACACGCCGGGGCCGGCCAACTGCATGGCACCGTAGCCGAGCCGCTTGACGTTTCGATCGCCAAGGGGAAATGTGTGATGCTTGTCGTTAATGGACATAACCTGTCTCCTGTTGGGATAGCCAGCGGGGCAGCCGCATTTATTTATAATAGGCGCAGCTCACCCCCGTGATAAGTAGTAGGGCAGTGGACGGGGTGTACGGGGAAACGAACAATGAAAACCGATCTAGAAGACCTGCATGCTTTTCTCGCCGTCGCGCGCTCAGGGGGATTTCGGGAAGGTGCGCGAACGTTGGGCCGGAGCGCGTCCGGGCTCAGCGATGCCATTCGGCGCCTGGAGAAACAGCTTGGCGTCCGGCTGTTTAACCGCACTACGCGTAGCGTAACGCCAACCGCCGCCGGTTACGGCTTGCTGGAAAGGCTGGGGCCAGCGCTGGCCGAGGTGCAGGGCGCGCTCGATGTGGTGAATGGTTTTCGCGATAAACCCGCTGGAACGCTTAAGCTGAATGTCCCGGTCAGTGCGGCGCGTCTGGTGCTGCCGGCGTTGATTCCTGCCTTTCTCGCCGCCTACCCGGATATCAAGGTTGAAGTACAGACGGAAGAAAGCTTTGTCGATGTATTGGCCGCCGGCTGCGATGCCGGTATCCGTTATGAAGAACGGCTGGAAAAAGACATGATTGCCGTACCTATTGGCCCGAGGGTACAGCGTTTTGCCGCAGGCGCATCTGCAGATTACCTTGAACGGCTTGGGCGGCCTGCACATCCGCATGATCTGTTTACGCACGCTTGTATCAAGGGGCGTTTCCCCAGCGGCAAAAGTTACCCCTGGGAGTTTGCAAAGGACGGAGAGAATGTCTCACTTCACCCTGAGGGGCCGCTGACGGTGCAGGCCGGTGGTGCCACGGACCTGGCCATCGCGGCGGCGGTGGCCGGAGTGGGGATTGTCTATCTGTTTGAGGATTGGTTGAAACCTTACCTGGCCAAGGGGAGCCTGGAGCCGGTGCTCGAACCCTGGTGGCCGCAGTTTTCCGGCCCGTTTCTCTATTATTCCGACCGGCGGTTTATCCCCTCGCCGCTGCGCGCTTTTATTGATTTTATTAAGCAGGGGGTAGGCCACGGGCTTTGAAACAGCGTCATGACGCTTTCGAGCCGGGTGGATAAGGCAGAAACCCGGCAGGCTGGTATACAATGCGTACGTTCAGGGGAGTGCCAACAGTGCCACTGCGCTACCCTGAAAGATGCCTGCCTCAATGTTTCCTACTGCTCTCAATACGGAACTTACCTGTACTGTGGTGCCGGTTGGCCCGACCTTTAGGGTAATACCTTTGTTTGCCGGTTGACCATTGAGTTTGAGGTTTGAAAATAAACTACCGTCGCTACGAAGCATGACTCCGCCTGTGTTTTCACTGATATAGAGCTCGATTTCTGTTGTTTGATGGCAGGAGAGCAATAGCGAGTCGGTGACAGTATTGTTATTCAACTGCTCTGGGGCTAAAACACCGTGATCCAGCATTAGTTGAGGGGTTTTTATTTCACAGGCGTTTGTTTCATCTGGTGGCATAGCGCATATAGACCCTGGTAACCTATTTAGCCCACCAATAACGCTCCGTGTTGTATAAAAAACGCTTACACAGCCTCTGGCGCCAGTTAAACTGGCGTATGGGAAATTACCAGAGCGAGGTACTCCAACAAATTGTTTGAAGTTTTGCCCCAAAATACCCATTGTCTCAGAATTGGATACCCAGGGGTTTTTATCCGCCTTCCAGAAACCATCGGTGTCATTAGTGCTTAACATATAATTATGAGAGCTGGTGATCATTAACATACAGTTTGATTTTTTGTAGCACGGATTGGGGGTGTTATCATCTGTAGTCCAATCAATCATCTCATAATAAAATCTTCCGCTAAACCAGTCGCCGGTTCTTTTTGTTACCTGCATAAATATGCTTGCCTGGGCGGTTCCGGTATAAATGAAAACGGCTACAAAGATAAAGATGACCTGTTTTTTCATATGATTCATAAGTCTGGCCTTAGGGGTGAGGTTTGTTTTATGCAATATATCATCCTTACCCCATAATCGGAGTTGTATACCTAAAAATTGCAAATAATCAGATTTAAATTTTTATATTTAACTTAAGTTGGATTTTTACATTGATAATGACGAGTTTGTGACTGATTGGATTTGAATTGTGACGTGTTATATATGAATTATTTATTGTTTGATTGCGAATTAATTTTTTTGTTTATGTATTTAACCTTAATTTTTAAGGTGTTTTTTTGTTTTCTGCGTTCTGGAATACATGTTGGCCACTTCATGGGGGAGATGAGAATCAAGCGTATTGAGACTCTGGCGTGCCGAAGCGCTAAAAAACCGCCATGTAAATTGCGGTTTTTCAGTATTCTCTTCGGCTCTGATAGTTGCATTGGTTGCCTATTTTTGCCGTGAACAGTCAGCCCTTCTTCAACAAAACATCCATCAGCGAGGTAAATACAGCGCTTGTGGAAAAAGCCTGTTCTGTTTTGCGCTCCTCACCTTTGATGTCTTTAAATCTGATAACGGCGGCCTCTGGGGACAGGGCTTCCAGTTCTTCAAACTGCTTTGCGTACCCTTTGTCCAAAAAATGTTTCTGCCTGGTCTCGAAATCAGGTGATGAGGTATTGAGAGCAAAAATTTGATCCCCTCTCACGAAAAAGCTGTAAACCACCATGGCATTGTCCTTACTTCGGTGTGCTGCTATGACGACACGCTGCGGGCATCTCTGATGCTTATAAATCAGCGCGTCACTGTAACCAATAAACTAGCGGGCAACCTTACACCTGGCAAGGGTAATATGGGGTTATTGCGTGAGACGGCTAAGGATATAAAGCCAGTTATTTCTATTTTATTTTAAAACAGATGATTAAACGTGGTTGTGAGGCGATGCGGAGTTAAGCATAGGGGCATGGGTGACCGATCGACATTTATGGCATATGCCTAAAATCAGCAAATCTCGCCCTGGCCGTTGCACGGCCGCATCTCGAGAGCGCGCCACTCCTTAACGAGCAGCCGGCGACTCCGAAGGTAGCGTTCGGCAAGAACTTCCGCGCTCGTGATATCGTCCATGCCGATCACCCGGAACTGTTCATCCAGCTCGCACCAGGCTGCGATAAACCGCTTGGCTGCGATAAACCGCTTGGCTTCGATAAAGCCGAGCATGATCGGCCATATCACCTGCTCATCTTCCGGTGCGTGTTCGAGAGACAGCTTGATACGCAGCTTACGCTGCTCGCGAAGCGCTCGGCGGACTTCGCTCAGATCAAGATGTGTCGAGCCTTTCAGCGAATGGCCTACATAGATAGTGTCATCGTCGAAGGCTGAACGCATGTCGGGTGGAAGCACTGCGTTGATTTTGGCCAGCGCGTTTGTCACTGCAAGAGCCAACGTCGCGTCGGTCTGACGACTGACCCACTTGGCGCCGGTCGCGAGCGCCAGGATCTCTTCTTCGGTAAAAGACATTGGCGGCAGGAGAAATCCTGGCCGCAGGATGTAGCCGACGCCTGGTTCACCGTCGATGTCTGCTCCCATGTCCTGCAGTGTGGCAACGTCGCGGCGGATGGTTCGCAGGGACACGCCCAACTCACGCGCAAGCGCCTGGCCCGACACCGTTCTTCGGTGTCGGCGGAGCACTTGCATCAGGTCGAATAATCGATGACTTCTGGCCATGCTTACTCCATCGCCACAATGCCTTTACCGCCGAGCTTGCGGCCCTTTTCAAGCTCGGTGATCAGTTGAATTGCGGCCTCAAGATCAACGGTTTCGCCAATCGCGATTTGGAACTTGCCCTCTTTAGCGGCACTGGCAAGCTTTTCCAGGATGTCGGCTCGCGGCGAACCCATGACAGGTTTCAGTCGTCGATCGAAAACTGCCCGAATGAACTTGCCCAGGTCGGGGTTGAGGTCAAGGAACACGCCCCCGCGGCGTAGCATAGCCACGCCGGCAGATACGGTCATTGTCGCAGCAGTGTCGTATACCACATCGAAGCGGGGGGTTATTGACGACAAATCCGTTGCGCGATAGTCGTAGACAGTCTGTACGCCAAGTGATTTAGCGCGCTCCATGTCTCGGGAGCTGCAACTTCCGGAAACGACCGCACCGAAAAGCCGTGCGATCTGCACAGATGCTTCGCCAACCGCTCCGGCACAGCCATTAATGAAGACGTGCTGGCCCGCTTGCAGTTTGGCCTTGTCGATCAGCCCGTTCCATGCCGTAACGCCCGGAGTACCCAGACAGGCGGCATCCTCGAAGGAGATACTCTCGGGCTTCCTGGCCAGGAAGTTTTCTTTCGTGATCACTGACTGGCCAAGCGCACCGCTTTCCTTGAAGCGAGCGAGGCCGAAGACGGCGTCGCCGACCCTAAAGCGCGAGACCCCTGGGCCAATGGACGTGACGATACCGGAAAAATCCATTCCCATTGCGCGGGGAAACTTTCTGCCGGTGACGATCTTCATCAGTCCGTTGCGCAGTTTCCAGTCGATGGGGTTGATTGCCGCGAACCTGACTCGCACGGCCACTTCATCGCTAGCGGGCGTGGGTAATTCAAACTCATCGACCCGCATCAGCTCCGGGCCACCATAACTGTCGTACTGAATACGTTTCATTTGCTTCACCAAGGTTTGAGCGGTTCTGGTCGAGGTACGTTGCAACTCCTTCTAAAAACAGGAGGAGATGAGCGCGATTTGGATGTCTCTCTGCTTGCGGAGACATCCTATAACGCTGTGATGCCAGTTTCTGGCACCATTCGTTAGGCTCTTTTGGCACCGCTAATCCAGGGCGCTCTATCCTTTATCGGGTGCGTAGCACTTCACCGACCACAGGGGCTGCCGAAAAGGCATTTGGCCAGCCGGCATAGAAAGCGCATTGGGTCACGACTTCACCCGCTTCTTCGGCGGTCAATCCATTATCCATGGCCCGGTTAAGGTGGTAACCGATTTGCGCGTTCTGCCCCGATGCTATCAGCGCGCTTACCGTCACAAGACTCCTGTCCCGGGGCTTAAGCGCCGGCCTCTGCCAAAGATCGAGAAAGAGAGGGGCGGTGGTGAATTTGACCAGCCCGGGGGAAATTGGCGCGACATTTTTTTCCACCGTTTCTGAACGCTGCCGTTCGGCATCCTGATTAAGCGGCAGAAGTGCAGGAGAGGCCTCGGCTAACTGTTGTGCAGTGACGCCACGCTCCTGAAAAACACCTTTAGTGACTGCGATAGCCGACATCGCACTTGGCCATCCGGAATAGAACGCAAGGTGCGTGATAATCTCCGATACTTCGGCCGGTGTAACGCCACTGTCGAGAGCAACCCCGACATAGTGCTTTAGTTCGGTAGGCTGGCTCCTGGCAATCAGAATGGCCAGGGTAACGATACTGCGGTCACGTTGCGAAAGCTCATCACGTTTCCAGAGATCGTCCGTAATGGCTTCGCTACCGAAGCGGGCCAGTGCCGGGGAAACGGATTGGATATCGGCAACTGAAAGGCCCGACGGATTAATTTTCAACATAGCTTCACCTCTTTTTTCTTCTGCATCCGCGAAATCTGCAAGTACAAGCGACATCACGGTAGCGGCAATAATCTCTTTCATTGCAAAACCTCATTGATCATTCAATCGACTGAAGCTCAGGCACTAATCATCAAACTGCATGGCGCCTTTATTTCTGAGAAAAACGGGCACGACAGGGATTGATTCCTTGCCGGTTGTCATTTCTGAGGTTTGCTCTATATATCCCCGGAAGTGCGGTGTCTGCCTGTGCCGTTGATAATCAGCTTCGCTGGCGTAAATTTCATAGAAGTACCAGCGATTTTCATTTTCCGCATCGGTCGCGGCATACATAGCCAGCACGCCATCTTCAAGCTTCAGGGCGTCGGACATTTCCGCGAGGACGATATTTTTGAAGGCCTGCTGATGCTCGGGTTTTACATCGACAATAACCAGGTTATTTATCGTTCTCTCGTTTTGTACTATTTGTTTATCGCCAAGAAATTGCGGTGTGACATCTGTTTTGCTTTTTTGATCTATGATTTCAGGCGCACGTTCAATAAACGCCTTGTACTGCTCTGAATCTACGTGTTTTTTATAGGCCTCCTTTCCGGCGTAGATTTCAATCATGTACGCCTGGTTTAGATCATCCTTGCGTTTGAGCGAGTACATTGCCAAGGTGCCACTTTCAGTCTCAACGGAAGAGGAAATATTGCTTCTGGCGATTTCATCATACTGCCGGCTTTTCCCCGCTTTGATGCCAAGCTCGAAAATGTTCATAACGGTTTTATCCCGCAGAGTTGAGCTGGCTGCAAATGCGGGGCTGCCAACCAGCAGGCAGAGCGTCATGGTTATGATATTTTTCACAGGATACCTTTATTTTATACGGCCAGTTTCAATTCTGGGGATAAGGATTTCAACAGCGCGATCAGTCGTGAAGCATGCTCTTTGGCCATTGTTTTCTGTTGCGCTATTTTATTTTCATCCCTGTCGGCATAAGTGATGCCACAGGTATACACCGGCATTTGCAAATCCAGATTGCAAAGTCTGGCGGTGGTTTCAAACTGGGCAAGGTAATTTTCAAGGCTATGGCCAAAAAATCCTTCCGATGAATAGAGCGCTTGCGGTGCGCCGGTGGTAAACGAAAGAATAAGTTTTTTACCGCCAAGTTTTGCCGTTGAACCATGGGCGAACCCGTGGACAAAAACCTCATCCAGCCATAATTTCATTACGCCCGGAAGCGAATACCAGGAGAAGGGAAATTGCCAGACGATCACATCAGCTTTCAGCAGGCTCTCCTGCTCTGCTTTTACATTGATTTTGTTGTCCGGATAGAGCCAGTCCAGGCGGCGAATTTCAACTTCTGGCAATGCCAGGGCTATCTCATCCAGGATTGTCGCGTTACCGATTGACTCGTTAAGATTCGGATGTCCGGAAATAATCAGGATATTTTTCATTTTCAATGGCTTAAAATTAATTGTTTAATAGGTCTCCAGTATAGATTGACCGTATTCTGTTTTTTAGAGTATTAATGGCTCAATCACTTTTAGCCAAAAGCTAATAATTACCCTGATTGACTCAATGCTTTCGCAAAGCCTGTTTTATCAAGACGTTAATCCGAGTAACCGCTCAGCATTGCGGAAGGCTATCGCTTCTTTCGCCTCTTCAGGAACAGGCAAACTTTGGATAAATGCCTTCACGCCATCCAGTGTCTGGTAGGGATAATCAACAGAAAAAAGGATCCGTTCGGCCCCCAACAGCGCATAGATAAACTGAAAATGCGGCAGCGTCAGCATTCCGGAGGGTGTCACATACACCTGTTCCTTAAAGGTCTGCGTAATGGTGCGTCGTAATCCCGTAGCGGCCTGGGGGAGGCTATCGTCCAGACGCTGTAACCAGAATGGCAGCATCTCTCCCCAGTGGCCGCTGATGACCTGTAGGTTCGGATATCTATCAAAGGCCCCGGACAGGATTAACCGCAGCAGATGAATGCCCGCTTCGTGATGCCACCCCCAACCAAACATCGATAGCCTGGCCGTGACTTCATCGCTGAAGCCACAGTAATAAGCCTGTTGTACGCTGCGAACGGGAAGCCCCGGATGGAGATAGAGCGGGACGCCAAGAGCGTTAAAGCGGGCCAGCAGTCCGTCGTAATCCGGATGGTCGAGAAAATGGGTTGATGGCCTGCCGTTTAGTAGAGCGCCTTTAAAACCCAACTCTTTAACCGCTCGCTCAAGTTCTTTTTCTGCCGAATCGGGCTGAGCCCATGGAAGCGTGGCGAATGCGGCAAAGCGGTCTGGATGAGCGTTAACCGCGTTAGCGAGGCGGTCGTTAGCCGCGCGGTTCAAATCCACCACCTCAGCAGCCGGTGCCAGATGCGGAAATCCGCCAACCGAAAGCACCTGCATGGTGATGCCTGCCTCGTCCATATCGTCCAGACGCCCGCGACCTATGTCTGCGCCCTTAACGTTAATCAGGTCGTTTTTTTCAATTTGGGGGCGGCTTCGGTCGGGAAGATTGCCGTCAGTAACCGTTTTGCCCCAGTCGCTCAGAAACGGCGCCTGCGCAAGTGCAGCCGGCATGGATGCCATAACCAGCGCTTTATCCAGAGTATGTTCTTCAAGGCAAATGATTTTCATCGCTTTTGATTTCCGCTCAGTGTTTTGACATAAGGGAACCGCTGTACAACGGGGGAGAATGCCTGAAATGGCGATACCTGCCAGAACGCGGGATCCCGTCTTGAAAAAGGGGGGAACCCGGTGACATGCTTCGAGCCCCTCGTTAGACCATGGATTTCTCCCATGCCCCCCGCGTATCCACTCCCGCTTCTTTAGCAAGGCGTTCCAGCGCTGCCATTTCCTCAGTGCCAAGCTGAATGTCTGCGGCCCCGGCAGCGTCTTGAACATGGTGAACCTTGGTCGCACCAATGATCGGCAGGGTGCCTTTCGCAATGGCCCACGCGATGGCAACCTGCGCAACGCTGGCGTTTCTGGCATCTCCCATCACCTTCATCGCCGCGGTTAAGTTTTCCAGCTGCGGTAGAACCCGGTTATAGGTTTCAGCGCGCCCACTGCCGGCGGGCATGGGATTTTGCGAGTTGTAACGGCCGCTCAAGGCTCCCTGTTCCAGCACCATATAGGCAAAAAAGGTGATGCCGTTTTTATGGCAATAGTCGAGGATCCCTGCGTCTTCCGATGAACGGTAGAGCAAGCTGTAATGATTTTGAATTGCGCTCACAGAGAAACCGGCCTGTTTCAGGATTTCATTTGCACGCTTTATTTGTTCCAGGCTGTGATTGGATACGCCAACCTGTTTAACCCTGCCGCTCTGTAAAAGCGGAATAAGGCCCGCCGTCCATTTCTCCACGTCTGAAGGATTATGGATCCAGTAGATATCAATCTCCTCCACGCCCAGGCGCTCGAGGCTCGCTTCAAGCATGGCGCTAACGGGCTGAACCGACGCCTTGTCGGCAATTTGCGGGGTAAACTTGGTCGATAGAATTATGTCTTCACGCGGGTACTGACGGACTAACTTACCCAGCGCTGTTTCGGAGCTTCCCATCCCGTAGACGGCGGCGGTATCCCACAGATTAAGCCCTTTATCCATGGCTCTGCTGAATACCTCTGCCATCTGCCGGTCGGAAAGGTGATTGCCGAATACGGTATCTCCGCCCGCAAATCCCGCTCCCCAGGACCAGGTTCCCAACGCTATTTTTGGCAATTTTTTCATTATGTCCTCCTGGAAAGGGCCGGAGAAATGATTTCCGCCCGGCCCAAATGAGGGTTTAACACGTTGAACAGAATAACGGTGCCGGCGCGCTGTGCCCGCCGTTAGATTGTCTGGTACAGCGCGTCCGCCAACGCCACGCCAACGCCGTGCGCGGAGGCAGGGTTCTGACCGGTGATCAGGCGACCATCCGTCACCACATTCTCAGACCAGTTGGGTGCTTCATGATGATGTGCGCCGTGCTCCCGTAGGGCGGTTTCCAACAAATAGGGGACCACAGCTGTTCCCTGAACTTCGTCTTCCTCTTTATTGGTGAAGGCTGCCAGGTTCTTTCCTTTCACCAGGTATTCACCATTGCTGAGTTTTGCGTCAACCAGCGCGGCCGGGCCATGGCAGACTGCCGACACTATCCCACCGCTTTCGTATACCTCCCTGATAATGCGCTGCGCATCTGGGTTATCGCGGTAGTTCCACATTGTGCCGTGCCCGCCAGCAAAAAAGACCGCGGAATAATCGGCCCCGTTAAGCTCAGATAAAGGCGGCGTGGTGGCGAGGCGATGCTGGAAATCGGTCTCGTTCCAGAACCAGGCGTTAACGGGATCGCTGAGATCGAAACCGTCAATCGGCGGTTGGCCCCCACGAATGCTGGCAATCACTGTTGGGATCCCCGCATCTTCCAGCACTTTCAGGGGATGAGTGAGCTCAGCCATGAAAAAACCGGTAGGCACGCCGGAAACGCCTTTTATCGGATGGCTGGTGACGACGCACAGCACGGGTTTGCGGTCTGATTTCATTTCATCGCTTCCTCTGGCTGATCTTTGAACTCCCCGGCAAACAGGTGTTCCCAATTGGTAAATGACCCCAAAGGGATACATTCGAAGGTAAGCAGACCGGCTTTTGCCAGCGGAAAATCGGCCATCACCATCCGGGCTTTTTCCACCGAGTCACATTCGAGAAAAATCGCTACGCCGGGCCGATCCTGTCGAAAATAAATATCCCGGATGCTGCCGGATTTATATAAACCCCAGGTATGCAACACTTCTGAAGTCAGATGTGGAGCGTATTTTTCCAGCGAGGCGCCGGAAGCGGGAATATCCAAACACAAAATGCGCATTTCAGTCTCCTGAACTTAACTACGAAGGGGCACTGAAAAAAGTATAAGCTCGCGATTTTGATAAGATTAGGCCCTTATTGACTTAAGGATATTTAGCCTGTAGTTAATAATCGGTGGGCCATTTGCTTCAGGATGACGTGATGAATAACGTGATTTACAACCAGATACGCATCTTTCAGAGCATTGCCCGGGAAGGTAATATTTCGGCTGCGGCCAGGAAGCTCGAGATTACGCCTCCCTCCGTCAGTAAGGCGCTTAAGCTGCTTGAGCAACACATCGGTCACCCTCTTTTTGTCCGTACAACACGGCGCATTGAACTGACGGAAGCTGGGCAACAGCTGTTGGAGCAAACTGTAGCGGCAGTGGACTCGCTTGAAAAGTCGCTGGAAAATATCCGCGACCAGAACCAGGAACCCTCCGGCCTGGTCAGGATTACGCTCTCCCGCTTCGCTTATCTGCTCATACTTAAACCGGCTATGGCGGCCTTTTGCCGGCAATATCCCGGCATTAAACTTGAAGTTTCGGTTTACGACGGCACCGTTAATATTATTGATGACCGCTTTGATCTGGGGATACGCTTTGGCGATATTCTTGAAGGCGGGGTGGTGGCTCGCCAGTTGATGAAGCCGTTTAGGGAAGGGCTGTATGCGTCATCGGCCTATCTGGAGGCGTTCGGGACACCCACTACGCCGGCCGAGCTCCATCAGCACAACCTTATCGGCTATAGATTCATCACCAATAACCGCATCCTTCCGCTGATTCTGGATCACAAAGGCGAGCAGCTAACCGTTGAGATGCCCGGCCAGTTAATCAGCAACGATATTGACGTTATGGCCGATGGAATACGTAACGGATTGGGCATCGGAAGGTTGTTTGAGCCCATTCACAGGTTACAGCCCGACAAAGAGAAATTTATTCCCGTGATGGAGAATTACTGGAAAACATACCCAGCCGTTTATCTCTATTACCCGAAAAATGCGGGCAAGACCAAAAGAGTGAAGACATTAATTGATTTTTTAATTGAAAGAAAAGCCGTTTAAAATGAATATCGCTCATCTAAACCTCGTACATGAGCGACACTCTTTGATGCCTGGGTTTTTATCGAACTGACTGTTTGCACAGGGATTAGGTCTCTCGCTAAGAAAGACACTGGAGTGAAAGGCCACGAGGCGGAAGGCCAGCGGCGTACCCTGTTCTGCAACATAGGCTAATAAATTCCAGGTTGAACGGGATACTCTCGGGGTACTACAGACACAAAAAAGCCCGCAACTCAGTTGCGGGCTTTCTCGCTATTATCGCCGGATCTATCTGGTATCACCGGTGACCTATTTGGTGGGCTGGGGGAATCTGAATAAATCGATTAGTTTGTTGTAATAATTGATGAAAATCGAGTTCAGATTTGTTGGGTATACCTAAACGTATACCAATGCAGGAAAGTGACACCGATTTAGAGGGGGATTTTAGAATCCGGCATCAGCAGCTATCCCTTAAATGAGCCTGTTTTTGGGGCAGCCCCATGATAGATCCAATCTGTCATCTCGCTCAGAAAAAAAAGATTTATAGAAAAACTGGTCATAGTGTTCACTTTTTAATTTAGTCTTTTAAAAACAACAAATTAATCAGTGACCAGTTGGTGATGAGTTTGTCCCAACTGGTCACTTCCCGTGAACAGTCAGCCCTAAAATGCAAAATACCGTCCTGAGTCGATTCTTGAGTTGCTTCCCACGATGATGTCGGTGATTTCTGCTGTGGTGGAATTTGAGCGGGATCTGTTGCTTGAGCGCATGCACTCAGGTATTGCGAGGAAAAAAACATCGGGAAAGCGATTTTGTCGCCCTTCTGCACTGAATGAAGAACAACAACTTGCTGTGATTACACGTATAAGCGCCATTTCACGGGAATTTAATACCACTCGGTAAAAATACTCCGGGTTGACAGTTTGCTATGTGCCAAGAGCGGACTTTTTAGTTATTCAAGAAAATTATCATGTCGTGGCCAATTTGTGTCGATCACTTCAAAGCTACATATGCTTCGCCCTGAACGTGTCCCATAGGCGTTTAAGGCCAACTATATTAAGTAGGGTTCGTGGTCTGGCAATACGTGTTCCATCAAACGTTTTAGCACCAAACCATGTGCAGTCCTCAGAAAAATGCACGGTAAGGGAGCTGGGATTAATAGCCATTTTTCCTGAATCTAACAGGCGATGTAAACAGGTAATCAGAAGTAAACCATTCGATGTATTATTATTATCACCTATACTAAGAGGCTCGATATGTGCAGCCTCTAAGGGTTCAGTGCTGCCAGTTATGCAACACTTATAAGAGAAATTTGAGGCCACACGTTTCGCAAACTCGGCCTGGTTACTACGTGCTTTTACCGTACGTTCGGAAAATAGCGCTTTTTCTTCCACATCGTCCTGTAAGAACTGTTTTTTGAGTGCATCTCTTTGCATTCGCTCTTCTTTCGCCTGACGGACGAGTTTGTTACCTGTTTCAGTTGGCTTATAGTGTTCAGTAACGTCCCCCGACACTTTCGTTACGTGCAGCATGCTTTCAGCATTGTGTGACGTTTGCGTTTCCAGTGAGCTTGCAATTGACTGATTGAACATCTCAATTAATGCCGCTGAGCGTACTGTATCTTTAGCGAGTCTATAGGCTTCGCCTTGCGTCATTGTACGGAGAGCTATTCGATAGGCTTCAGCATTATAGGTAGGAAGGTCATCTAATGGAGAGGGGGCCAGTTGTTTACGTAATGCTTCCCTGATCTCTTCTTTATTTCTGTGCCTTTTCAAGTCAGCTTCAATTGATGCAATGTTGGCTAAGCGGTGTTCCTCACCGGATGCTAATTTTCGGGTGGCAGTTAGTGTATGTTTCTTTTTGTAATGCCTATTAAGTTTTTTTACTGTCCCGAATTTTGTCCGGCATATAATGCATGATGCGGCGCTATCAACCGTAACAACAGATATCTTTTTAGGTATAGATTTATCAGTAGTCAAGACATCTGATTCTGGGAGTGTGTATTTAAAATTATCCGAAGAGTCACTCACAACTGACAATGCACCTCTAATCTGCTTCGTAACGGATATTTTATTAACCGTTTCATGTTGCGCTTCTGGATGTATTCTATCATGCACAGTGTTTGTCATTCTCTTTAGTTTACGCTGAAGTTCCAAAATACCATGAACCTCAAAATAATCCAGAATATCCTGCTCACGAGAGTGTTTTGGGTTCCCTGCAGGTATCATTTGATTTTTTAAATCCTGATAAAATGCATTTCTGGCCTGCGTCAGGCTCTTATTTTTTACAAGATCGTTACACGCCACTGTCATAGCATCAACATAAATAGCGTGGGCCTGGTGACTAATAGCCATGTTCTTCGCTCTCAAAAATCAATGAACCCGATGCACAGAGTAACCTGATATCAGAAAACATGCTGTGCATTTATAGGCAACAGTAATCACCAGCCATTTAATCGTGGCGTTAAACGCCCTCATTGCCGGTTTGCTGTTTGGTTTATTCATGGCGTTAATCCACTTTTGGCGCAAGCGGACCAACAAACTGCCTGACTGGAAGAGTCTCTAACAGGGCAATGCTTTAAACGTCAGAAAAAAAGATTTATAGAAAAACTGGTCACAGTGTTCATTTTTGGTTTTAGTTGTTTAAAAACAATAAATTAACCAGTGATTACTTGGTGATGTGTTTGCCCTGACTGGTCACTGACTGTGAACAGTCAGCCCTATAAATGCAAAATACCGGCCTGAGCCGGTGATTTATTGCGCTGTGGGTGAGCGGCGGGGAAAGATTTCAGGCAGAGAAAAGGCCTGCAGTGCAGGCCTGAGTAGTCACCGCTACGGGGTTCCCCGGTGTTGGGAGTATGCGGTTTGTACAGAACGACTATAAGCGGCACCGCGTAACAGCGTCCAATGGGTTCGGCAGATCAATAGCCGCCTATTGATCGGCAGAAACGATCGTGATGCCATTCACTCAACGCATTTCACACTTGGGGAGCCAGTCGGCTTCGCAGTCTTCGCTCAATATCAGGTTGGTCTGCATTCCCTGATTGGTCTTGCGCTTCAACAGCGCTATTTCGTACTCACGCAGGGTTTGCGGCACGGCACGCCCGAATGCGGTCAGATTCAATGGGTACTTGTGTCCTCGCGCTTCCATGTAAGACAGATACGCGTGATACAAGTACTTGCGCGGGTTCGCCGGGGTAATGTTGGCATTACCGATATACAGACCGTCAGGCGCATTGACTGCCAGCAGGTAGCCGCAAAAGTCGACCAGCGGATCGGCACTGCGTTTAATCTCCAGCGCTTCCCCCGAATTCTGTTGCGCTTCCAGCAATGCGCGGGCGTCATCAGGCGCGGCAAAACGCTGCATCAGGTGGCGCACTATCACCGCTAGCTCACCGGTGATTTTTGCCAACAACTGCGGGTCACGCTCGTTGGCCGGTATCACCTCCGGGAACGGCAAGATCACCCGGCGACGGGACACACCACCGCTGCGGTCACTGAACTGCATCGGGTTGTTATTCACCGCCAGAATCACAGCCGGAATGTGCGTGGAATAGGCGTCGCGGTATTTCGGATCGATAGCCACCACATCGCCGCCCGTGATCGCTTTGATGCCCGCACCGTCACCGCTCCATTTCTCTTGGTCAGGCAGGATAATCAGCGAGAACCCGACCACGGAGGCGCGTTCCCGTGAGGATTCCAGCGTATCGATGGTGGCCGAGGTAGTGTTGTCTTTCCCCGCCAGCAGACTGGCTATTGCGGCCATCACGCTTTTGCCGCTGCCACCGGGGCCGGTGACCTCAAGGAACAGTTGCCAGTCATAGCGGTTCGCCAGCACCATAAACAGCGCGGCGAGAATGCGCGCCTGCTTGTCGGATTGCTGCCCGGCGGCGCGTGTCAGCCAGCGCCAGAAGTGCGGGGCGTGGTCAGCCAGATTTTCCCCGGCCTTGGGGGGCGTGTAGTCCACGCTGTTGACGGTGCGCAGCCAGTGCGTTTTTTGGTGCGCACTGAATTGCCCGGTGGTGGTATCAAATACCCCGTTACGAAAGCCAATCAGGTGGCGTGCCGGCGTGCCCATTTGCGGCACCATCAGCCTGAGCGTGTCCAGAATGCTGTTGATACCCGCCGCCGAGAACGGGGCACGGATTTTCTGAAACAGCGCGGCAATCTCCCGGCTGAGTACCCGGTACGGTAACACCTGCCATGCGCCATTTTCATAACGGCACAGGTCTTCACCGACCTGTGGCACGGCCAGCAGATGCTGGTAGTGCTCCGCCAGCAGTTCAGCCTTTTCACTGGCGCTCATGGCTTTCAGATCGGCATCGCTGAGCGTATCAAATGGGCTGGGTTGCTTGGGCTGGCTGAAGGCCGTCAACTGCGCAAGCGCGGCCAGCTTGCCCTGCTGCTGGTAAATATCGTTCCAGTCGCCTGTTTCTGACGGTAACGCCGGTTTACCGCCGCTCAGTTGCGCGGCTTCGGCGGCACGGGTTTGGCCTGTGCCGTTCTCGTCATTATCAGCCGCCAGCAGCAACAGCGCGTCAGGGTAGTGAGTGCGTAACTGCTGCGCCATCGCGGGCAGGTTATTGGCGCTGAGCGCAACGCACACGCTTTCGCCGGTCAGGTGGTGCACGGTCAGGCCGGTGGCGTATCCCTCGGTCAGCCAGATAACGGCATTATCTTTCCCGGGCAGGAAATAGCAGGCGTTTTTCACCTGTCCCCCGGCCAGCGTGCGCTTGTCACCTGCGGCATTGATTAACTGGACGTTGACCACGTCCCCGGCGCTGTCGGTCAGGGGTAACAGCAGGTCGCCGGGCTGGTAAGTGATACCGCCGACGCGCAGTGACGGCCCCTGCAATGTCAGGGCGTCAGTGTCCGGCCAGCCCTTGGCGGTCAGATAACTATTCCCGGCCTGTTGTCGGGTGCTGGCGAGCAGTAGTCTGGCCTGCTGCGCTGCATGATGCTGTGCCTGCGCCTTGTCCTGCTGTTCCTGCTGGGGATTGTGCTCCGGCAAGGCATTGTCCGATGGCTCACCCAATATTTCGGCCACCTTCACGGCGGCCTCTTTGGCGGTCACGGCCAGCGCTTTTTCGACCAAATTCAGGCCATCGCCACCGCCGCACTGGTTACAAAACCATGTGCCACGGCCCTGCAGATTATCAAAGCGAAAGCGGTCTTTGCCGCCGCAGACCGGGCAGGGCTGCGCCCGGCCCCCTGCAGTAATGTGAATGCCCAGTGCGGGAAGCAAGACCGGCCAGTGGCCGGTCGCTGCACGTGAGGTGTGAGAAACGCTTAATGCGGTCATTGTTTTGCCTCCTCAGTGCACGGTGGTGTTACAGGTGATGGCCATCCGGCCACAGCACAGCTCATCCATCATCTTTTGGCCGAGCGTTGTCAGGCGCGGCGGCGCCACCAGAATGTCCGGCTGCACCATGTCACTGAGCATGGTGCAGGCCATATCCATGCCCACTTCCGCTCCATGCTGGCGGACAAAGTAGCCTTCAATGTCCATCGCAATCGCCATTTGCAGCTCATCCAGTGTGTAGCCGGGGTTCACCCGGTAAAAGGTGCAGGTATCGAGATAGGCATGGGCCAATGCACGGCGGTAAACGGCAGTACGGACTTCAACGGGTAAACAAGACTGTGGGGTGTTCATGCGGCGGAAGCCTCCATGCTGGCGATGATGTGGGTATCACAGGTTTTGACGACCTGCCCGAGCTGGTCAGTGAGCATCGCTATGACAGATGCAAAGGCGGCTTTCTGAGCGGCGTCCGGGCGCTGACCGGCCGATTCAAGGGTGTCCAGCATGTCGAGGAACAGCACGCCGGTAGAATGTGCGTGCTGAAGACGCAGGAAATCAGCATGCGGAATAGGATAGAAAGTTTCACTGTGGAAACGGGCGGCCAGCGTATTCATGCCACCCCCTGCACAGGCAGACGGCCCGCAAACGACAGAATGTAGTCACGCGCCAGCAGGCGGCGGGCGTTGTGCTCGGAATTTGCCACGGTGCGCAGCATGCACGGGGTTGCCGTCAGGGCAGTACGGCGAATGGCCGCAAACAGGAAACAGAATTCAGGATGAGTCGGGGTGAGGGTCGTAGCCATGGTGGCAGCCTCCATTGAGTAATGGTTATTGCTACCACCGAAGTTCCTACACTTATGGGTGGTAGCCCAGACGGGGGTAGGAATACCGGCCTCAATGGATACCGGCCAGCCCGAAGGCTGCCCCGCCTGAGCCACCATTGTTTGATAGTCACAGTAGCATAGAAACCACTGTGCAAAAAATGAGCGCGCTAAGGCCACGACATAAAAAAACACGCTTGGCGCGTGTTGTGTCGCCATTGAGTAACACGGGTTCCTACGCCCGGCTGCCGATTGTGCGACAGCAGGGGGACTATAGCGCAGGGCCGGACGTGGGGGCAAGCCGTAAGACGCCCCCGGACGTTCAATCGATCGCATAGTGATCAACAGTCGGTAAGCTGGTCGTGGCGGGTATCGGCTCCCGCATCGGTCAAGGGGATCGGCCCGGCGCGGAATAAACGTGGTTCGGCCTGGCTGCTGGCCAGGCGGATCACGCCGTGCTTATCGCTGCGGTGTTCCGGCAAGGCAATATCCGGCTGTTTGCGTTGCAACAGGATGGATTCTGCAACAAACAGCGCGTCGTTGTCATTCAGGGTAAAGTGCTGGCGACCAAAAGTTAACCGCATCATGCTGCTGCCCCCTGATGACGGTTGGCGATGCGTTCAGCCATCCAGTTTTCGATTTCTGATTCGAGCCACGCCACGGTTTTACCGCCAAGGGAAACTTGGGCCGGGAACTGCTTGCGGCTCATCATCTCGTAGACGGTAGAGCGTGACAGCCCGGTGGTATACAGCACTTCCGGCAGGCGAATGAAACGCTCACGGGGCGTGTAATCGACCGGGATGGGCGGGAATGTGGAAGGGGTCGGTGTGGCAACTGCAAGCATGGAATGCCACCTCGTTTATACCCGGTGGGATCTCACCGGCGCTGTGTGGGTTCGTTTGGTAGCGCCCTATTATGTGAATATTTTCCCGGTTGGCAACAAGGTGTTGTTGTGTGATGGACTAAGGAATTGCACGTAAAAACAACGAATTGTATTAAGTTGCACTAGCCCACCCCTCCTCGTACTTCCTCACCTTTAGCTCATAGCTTTCAGTAATCAATAAGCAATTTATAAATAGGCAGGAACATCAAAAATAAATCTAACCATGGCTAGCCAGAGAAAAGGTCTTTTTTCGAAAAGTGAACAGTAGTGAACACTGGGTGAATAGTTTTAGATAAACTGTTCACTGCTTTATTTACTGATTTAACTACATTTTTTATTAAAGTGAACAGTAGTGAATAGTTTTATATAAAACTAAAATCTCGTTGATGGTTTTATCGTCAGTTTTCAGTGCTGTTGTCCTGCGGACAGTCCAACCGGGATGAATGGCGATGTTGTACGGCAGTCAGCAGAATAGCCTCATATTGACTGACACCGGAGATAACCCCATGAGCACAACTGCATTACCCAAGTACATCAACGACAAACTGCAAGCCCTGCGTGATGCCCGCGCCGCCCACGACAAAAACTATCAGGCGCTGACAGACGTCATTACAGGGATCGCCCGCTGCCATCAGCAGAAGAAAGACACGGAAGTGGAAAGTCACGAGGCGGAAAGCCAGTGGCGCACCCTGTTTCGTAAACTGCGTGGGGAGATGACCCCGGAACTGCAAGCGCAGCACCACAGCCGGATTTCCAAACGGGAGCTGGCGAAAGAGTTCGACGGTCTGGTTGAAGAAATGGAGTTGGACAAAATGCAGCTTCACCTCAGTTGCGGCAGAACAGCCCCGGAAGTGGTGGCAGCACATGAAGCAGTCCTTACGGCCTTTGCCGAACATGCGATGAGTAAGGCGGTAGATGCACTGAGCACCGCGCTTATCAGCCCTGACGTTATCAAGGCTTGCGCACTGGCTTCACGGGCTTACGGCGTCTATGCGGACAATCCAATGAAAATGATTGAGCAACAGGTACTGGGAACGCTACAAGGCCGTATTCACGTTGCCATGGCAAAGCAAAATATCGACCACCCGGTACTTAATGAGATTGGCCTGACGATACCGCAAGAAACAGGTGCATTGCCGGAACTGCAAAGCAGTCCTGCCAGACGCATGCAGGTTGTCGCAGAACTGAAGGAAAAACGCCAACGCTTGCAGCAGAAAGGGGCCTAATCATGATGCGTTGTCCGCTGTGCACCCATGCATCCTATACCCGCACCAGTCGCTATATCACGGAGCGGACGAAAGAAGCCTATTACCAGTGCCAGAACATCGTGTGTTCCTGCACATTTAAAACGGTGGAGAGCGTCGATAAGATTTTATGTCAGCCCAGTCAAGCGGAAACGGTGACCGTTGATGATTTACCGCCGCCGGAAAAAAGGACATTAAATCGTTACCGCCGTTATGGCCGAAATCAAACACTTCATTGATTGAACTGGCCCCGCTGCAATGCTGATTTTGCTGCGGGGCTTTTACCTTTCCCCAAGCCCGAAAGCTGCCTTTTTTCTGGCTAGCCTGCCTTAAATCGAGCGTGCATGCATAGGGTGCATGATTTTGCATGAATCCCCTAGCCCTCAAAACAGCCGAAACCCCGCGCCACAAGGGCTTACAGGGCCTCTGTGTCATGCATGAAATGTGCATGATAAAGTCAGAGCGCGTAGGCGAGGGAGTATTGCGCGCGCAGAGGTTTGAGCGACTTTTCGTTTAATGCGTCAGTGTGCCTCTGAGGCGTTTAAATATAGTTATTTAAGCTAGGATGAGTAATGGCGTGATCGTGCCGTCACAGGTCTCTAAGTGATATTTTTCGAATTTGTGAATAGGAGATGGCAGAAACGCTCATGTACATGTGAGGGCTGCTGTGTGTCTATCCAGTAAAAAAGTGAATGAGATATATAAATATTTAGAGGATAGCAGAGAGTTACTGCCGCTCATCTCTATATAGAAATCATAGGCTTTAATAATTGGAATAAAATGTCGGAAAACTTTGCTGGATGATTCATTTCGATTGCGAGGAGAAAATTTGTTAGTAATCCAATTTTTTGTATAGATGGGTTAGCTATCTTAGTTTTAAAAGATACTATCTTTAATAGCGAAATTTTATTCTGCATCCGTTGTAAAATTTTATAACGGACGCAGAATGATTAAAATTTATACTCACTTATCTTTTTTCGATGCTTTAATAGGTATGTCTACTTGTAACGCCTTTCTTAACCCATAAAATATCTCGTAATTATTCGCGCCTAGTCTAATTTTAGGGAAAAGATTAGCTTGAGTTCTCTCTCTAAAACACCATCTAACAACTGCTTTTCCGGTTGCCTCTGATTCTTCAATTGAACTAATAACATTTAATTCGTATAAAAACTGCAAAAAATCATTCTCTGACGACATGAATTTAGGTCTATCTGATGATATGGAATTAAGATCATCATCCATTCTCTTAAAAGCTTCAACAAAATAGTCATAGTTGAATCTATAGTTACCATTAAGATAACTAAAAAACTTTAAAAACATTTCATAGTCAGATTGTTTATAATAGAAAGATAATTGATCTTTTATCTCACCGAGCAAGTAGTTAGAGTAATCCCGCTGAAAGGATGGGGAATTGAAATCGTCTAATGAAAAGAACTCCTTTTCTTGATTATCTTTTGAATTTGCCTTTAATATCTGTAACATTGTAAAAATGTCTCGCGGCCTATGATATGAAAGTCTCAGGAAGGAAATAAAAGATGTCATTTGCCCACTTGGAAGAGCAAACTCCAGTGTTTTTGCATCCCACCGGAAATAATAATCCCAGCTTTTAGTCGTTGTAAAATCTTCACATTCACATTGTGTTGATATCATTTTGTCTACTGCTGAGAATAATAGTGATCTTCTATGGCTATCATAGTTTGTATTCCAATTTAAAACGATGGCATTATCTCTAATCTTAGCATTTGGGTTGTGAAGAGAAATAGACTCAAATATATCTGGTCGGATTAAGAGAACATAACGACAAGATCCCTTGCTATCCTTTATGTTGGGGAAAAATTCATTATTTAAGCTGAGTATTGCTAAAGATAACCCCTTTATGCATTCAAGATATTCTTGATGTTCTATATCTGCTGGCCTAACATCAATTCCATCAATGAACATCAAGTGATCTTTTTCAAGTTTTAATTCACTAATAGCATCTTTAAACTTTTTAATTATGTAATACATATTACGTTGAAAAGAAGATCTTGTGCCTTTCTCTTCACGCGAAGTTTCAATGTTAGTTTTTACGCCTACATGTTCTTCATATTTTGCAAATAACTCAACAGCTTTATTGGAACCTATAACCATTTGAATGGCTGATTCAACTTCGGGATCAAACGATTTCACAAAATAATCATCTATGGCATCATTTAGCTTACTGAATTTTCCAAATTTACCACTTGTAATTTTGTGCAAGAGACCGGATTCATTTTCAATTATTTTCTTGGAAATGAGTAATAGAAGTATCATCTCCCAAATTGTATGATAGTCAGAAAATAGAAGATGATTTTCTTTTTTTAGAAAAAGAAAGTCTCGATAATCAGTCTCCTTTACATACTTTAACTCTGAAGATATTCCATTGTATTCTTCATTGGAAAGAAAAACTGCATAGGATGTTTTTCCCGTGCCTTTTTCGCCGATAATAAATGATACATCATCAGAGCACACGCGATTTAAATTTGAATCTTTTACGAACCATTTTTTGAACTTCTCTTTCTGCTTTCTTTTTCTGTAATTTTGAGCATCTGTATAGCCAAAGTCTAATTCACTGATCAGTTTCATTTTTATACTTAATCTCCTGTAAAGTATCATTTTTATGAATTAAATTATAAATCTAACCTACTTGTCTCGTTAAGCAAATACAACATTACTGAACATCAAAATGGACTGGCGCTGTTGCAAAGTTTCATTTTACTTACGTTTATTCAACAAATCTAATAATTTCTAAGCCGTTGGCCTAATGCCTATTAGATAATACAACCCGATGTTAGCAATGCTAGCTTCAGGCACAGAGCTGTCTGTCAGATTAGGTATAGCCCTGAGCCGTAAAAGTGTCAGCTCAGATCTGGGCTAATACATATATGACTATTTTTTTGCGTATACTTCCGCTCCCCACCAATCCATTAACTCACGCCGCTGCTCAAGGTATGTGGAACGGTTATATGCTTTTCTTACCTCATTTTTATCGCTATGTGCAAGAGCTGCTTCTATGACATCGGCATTAAACTCTGCTTCATTCATCGCTGTACTTGCGATAGAGCGTAGCCCATGAGCAACAAGCTTGCCGCCATAACCGATACGCTTTAGTGCAGCATTCGCTGTCTGGCTGTTCATGGCCTTACGCGGGTCGTTGCGGCTTGGGAACACGTGCTCACGCCTGCCGCTGATAGGGTGCATAATTTCCAGTATCTCTAGTGCTTGGTCTGACAGTGGAACGATGTGATCACGTTTGGCTTTCATTCGTTCTGCCGGGATACGCCATTCACGGTTTTCAATATCGATCTCAGCCCATGCGGTTGCGGAGGCCTCTGACGGACGTATCAGGGTCAGCAATTGCCATTCAAGCAAGCAACGGGTGGGTATCGATAGATTGCTCATCGAGATAGTGCGCATCAGCTTGGGCAATTCTTCGGGCCGTATAGTCGGCATATGCTGCTTCTTAGGGCGCTCGAATGCATTACCAATACCAGAAGCCGGATTAGCATCAATCAAGCCAGTGTTGACGGCGTAGATCATGATTTCGTTAATACGTTGTACTAAACGTCGGACTGTCTCTAATGCGCCACGGGCCTTGATAGGTTCCAGCACTTGGATCAGCAAACGCGCTTTGATGTCCTGAACCGGGACATTCTCGATAGATGGCAGTATGTCTTTTTCAAGAGAACGCCAGATGTCTTCCGCATGCTTAACGCTAACACTGGCCTGCTTCAACACGAACCATTGCTTTGCCACGTTCAGGAAAATGCTTTCTTGGGCTACCTGCTTTTGTTCTGCTTCTTCCGCCTCTTTAGCCTGTGGGTCAATGCCTCTCGCCAGTATCGCGAGCTTTTCGGCACGAATTTGCCGGGCGTCGGCAAGTGACAGGGCAGGGTAGGCACCGAGGCTAACCATAGTCCGTGAACTGGTGCCGGGGCGGAGGTAGCGGAAACGCCACAATTTCTTGCCGGTGGTTTTGACTAACAGGAACAGGCCATCACCGTCGTGCAGAGTGAGGTCTTTCTCGAGGGCTTTGGCTTTTTGTACTTCGGTGTGTGTGAGGGGGCGTGTAGTCCGCGCCATGTAAGGGTTCTTCCATAATTGGTATACGTTTATGGCATACATTTTAACGTATACCTAAACGTATACCAATAAATCCCGGATTTAGCTGGATATTCTCGGACTACTACAGACACAAAAAAGCCCGCAAACCTAGGTGGGATGCGGGCTTTCCGTACTTCTCCGGACTTATCTGGTAATACCCGGATCATCATTTGGTGGAGCTGGGGGGATTTGAACCCCCGTCCGGAATTACTACACCGTCGGCACTACATGCTTAGTCCAATCATTACATTCGCCGGTCAGCTGCGGATGGACACGCCACTAACAAACTAGCCTGATTGGGTTTAACGCTTCAGCCCCAGGCAGGACATCCACGCGATCTCTTTTGGGTTTGACCTCTCTTGATCCCCGTCCTAAGAGCGGAGGCTAGGGAGAGAGGGAATCTTCAGTTTCTTAGGCTGATTAAGCTGCTAAAGCAGCAGATTCGAATTGCGAGTCGTTTGCAATTATTTTTTTTGCGGCTTTTTACGAGGCCAACCGCCCCTCGGCATGCTCCTAAGGCCTCACAATCCCGTCGAATCCAGAATCAGCCCCAAGTAACTTTGTTCAGTATACCAGAAGTTTAACCCGTTAAGCCAGAGGCTTATCGGTTGGCATGCTTCATGATACGGGATTTCGCCGTCTGCCATTCACGATCTTTGATGTCATCGCGTTTATCGTGTTCTTTCTTGCCTTTGGCTACGCCGATTTTGATCTTGGCCCAGGCATTTTTCCAATACATGGACAAGGCAACCACGGTGTAACCGTCGCGGTTTACGCGGCCGAGCAGTGAGTCCAGCTCACGTTTTTTCAGCAGCAATTTACGGGTACGTGTCGGATCGCATACCACATGCGACGAAGCTACGTTGAGCGGTGAGACGGTGGCCCCAAACAGATAGGCTTCACCATCGCGGAAGGTCACGTAGCTGTCGCTAATGTTGGCTTTGCCGGCACGCAGCGATTTTACTTCCCACCCTTGCAGCGACAGGCCCGCCTCGAACTCTTCTTCAATGAAGTATTCGAAACGCGCTCGCTTGTTCTGCGCAATGGTGGCGGAACCGGGTTTGTGTGCTTTTTTCTTTGTCATAGTTTGTTCATTATACTGGATGATTCGACGAAAGAAATCCTTTACCGCTCAGCACCTGCGCAATTTTTCGCATTTTTGGCCCTCGCGTTGCATAGCAGATTTTTTGTTTGGCGATAGATAAATGGTATTATCTGTATGTTTTGTGTCTCACAGGAAATGATATGCCCCAGATCAGTCGGTCTGCGTTAGTGCCGTTCAGCGCCGAGCAGATGTATCAGTTGGTTAACGATGTTCACTCTTACCCCGATTTTCTGCCAGGTTGCACCGGCAGCCGGGTGATTGACGCGTCCAACAATCAAATGACCGCCGCGGTTGACGTTGCCAAAGCCGGTATCAGCAAAACCTTCACTACGCGCAACACGTTGCAGGATAACCAGAGCATCAATATGCAACTGGTTGATGGCCCGTTCCGCAAGCTGATGGGGGGCTGGCAGTTTACGCCGCTGAGCCCGGAAGCCTGTAAGGTTGAGCTGCATCTGGATTTTGAATTTACCAACAAACTGATCGAGCTGGCGTTCGGCAAGGTGTTCAAAGAGCTGGCCGGTAACATGGTGCAGGCCTTCACCCAGCGGGCGAAAGAGGTTTACAGTGTCTGATATTCGGGTGGAGGTAGTTTACGCCTTGCCGGAGCGTCAGTATCTGCGCAAGGTTACGCTGGCGGAAGGCAGCAGCGTTGAGCAGGCCATTACGGCCTCCGGCTTGCTGGAACTGCGTGGTGACATTGACTTGCAAAGCAATAAAGTGGGCATCTACAGCCGCCCGGCCAAGCTGGGTGATATGCTGAACGATGGCGACCGGGTAGAAATTTACCGCCCCCTGATTGCCGACCCTAAAGAACTGCGTCGGCAACGGGCAGAGAAAGCAAAAAAATAAGGCGCTGAATGCGCCTTATTTTTTATCAGAATTTTATCTTCCGAGTTGCAGCCTGTTACTGTCATGAAGAACCTGAATCGCCCCTCACGGGCCGGACGATAACCCCTGCGCTGATTACTTGGTCAACGCCGGTTTGTTCTGAATATCGGTCAACACGCCCGCGCTATCAAAGGTCAGCGTCAGGGTTTGCTGGGTGATATCTTCATGGCCAGGTTGCTGGCGGAATACATAGAACCACGTCTGAGTACCGAACGGATCCTGTAACATTGGGGTACCCAATGTATAAGCGACCTGTTGCTGGGTCATACCTTTTTGGATTTTAGCCACGTCGGTCGACGTCAGGTAGTTCCCTTGGTTGATGTCAGGCCGATAAACCACCTTCTCAAAAGTAGAACAGCCTGCAGTCAGCATCACAAGAACCACAGCGGCAGCAGCCAGCGTTTTACAGCGCATAGTAATCACATTCCTTTAGGGCATAGGATGCCGATGATAATAGACCTTGCAGCAGTTGGAAACCTTTATACCCTTCATCTTTCAAGTTGCTGCTGAGATTACTTCGCTCTCGCGCCTCAGCCGCTTAGCTGACTAAGCGATTGAGGGATGGGGCGGTTGTCGCCTTGCCGCACCTTGAAATCTGCCGGGTAAACAGCGCCAAAGTCAGACCTCAGAAAAGTGAAAAAGTTGAGCTTTTTTATGCGGCCAGCAGTTCTTTCGCGTTTGCCAACGTGTTGCGGGTGACTTCGCTGCCGCCAAGAAGACGCGCCAACTCCTGCAAACGGGCACGTTTATCCAACGGCGACATCTGCGTTTCGGTTTCCGTGCCGTCGGTCTGCTTGCTGACAAACAGATGCTGATGCCCGCACCCCGCGACCTGCGGCAAGTGGGTGACGCACATGACCTGCGTTGACTCCCCGAGCTGGCGAAGCAGGCGGCCCACGATGGCGGCGGTCGGGCCGCTGATACCCACGTCCACTTCGTCGAAAATCAGCGCCGGGGTTTCCATCTTGCGGGCGGTGATAACCTGAATCGCCAGCGCAATGCGTGACAATTCGCCGCCGGACGCCACTTTAGCCAGCGCCTGCAACGGTTGACCTGGGTTGGTGGACACGCAGAACTCGGTGCGGCTTGCCCCTTCGGCGCTCAAATATTGGGGCTCGAAGCGCACATCGATGTTGAATTTGCCGTGTGGCATAGAGAGCGCCTGCATGCTGTCGGTAATCAGCGTAGTCAGTTCGGCGGCGTAATGCTGGCGTTTTTGGTGCAGTTGCTCCGCCAGAACCAGCGCCTGCTGATGGTGCAGGGTGACCGCTTCGTTAAGGTGCTCGTGGTCGCTTTCCTGTTGCGACAGCAATTGTTGCTCATCGAGCAACTGCTGGTGTAGCTGCGGCAGTTCTTCTGGCGCTACGTGATGCTTGCGCGCCAGGTTGATTTGCCGCGACAGGCGCTGTTCCAGTTCATGCAGGCGGTTGGGATCGAGATCCATGCGATCGGTATAGTGGCGCAGTTCATCGCTGGCCTCGCTGATCTGGATTGAGGCTTCTTCCAGCATGTTCAGCAGTTCGCCGAGTTTTTCATCCATGCCGACCAGTTCGACCAGCAGGTGTTTGGCGGTGTAGAGCTGGCTGAGCATGTTGTGTTCTTCGTCATCGGCCAGCAATTGCAGCGTTTGCTGGCTAAGGGTCAGCAACTGGCCGCTGTTGGCCAGGCGCTTGTATTCCGCGTCTGTTTGTTCAAATTCACCGGCCTGCGGGGCGAACTCATTCAGCTCTTTCAACTGATATTGCAGCAGCTGTTTGCGCGCGTCACGCTCGAGGGACTGTTGTTGGTGATGAGCCAGTTCGCGGCAGCTTTGGTGCCAGCGCTGGTAAGCTTGTTGCATTTGCGCCAGCAGAGCGGGTTCGTCTGCATAGGCGTCCAGCAGTTGCTTTTGATGCTCGGGTTTGAGCAACAGCTGATGAGCGTGCTGGCCGTGGATTTGAATCAGGCATTGGCCAAGTTCGCGCAGTTGCGAAAGCGGCACGGCGGTGCCATTGATAAAGCCGCGCGAGCGGCCGTCTGCGTTGATCACCCGGCGCAGCAAGCATTCATTGCTGTCGTCCAACTGGTTCTGCTCAAGCCATTGGCGGGCTGAGGGAGTATCCGCCAGCGAGAAGCGCGCGCAGATATCGGCACGGGCGGCCCCCAGGCGCACCACATTGCCGTCGGCGCGGTTGCCGAGGCACAGGCCCAGCGCGTCGATGGCGATGGATTTGCCGGCGCCGGTTTCACCGGTAATCGCCGTCATACCCGGTTGAAAATCAATCTCCAACTCACGAACGATAGCAAAATTGCTGATGGTCAATTGCGCCAGCATGGGAACCTTCCTGTGTATAAACACATAACTGTAGTTTCATACAGTATAAACTGGTTTTATATACAGTAAAGTAGCTGGCGACGTTTTTAGAACAATTTTTTTGACCAGCCGAGCTTTGTGCTTAACGTATTGAAATAGCTGTAGTCCTTTGGATGAATAAGATTCAAATGGAAATCACTGCGGCGTATCAATACCTCTTCGCCTTCCTGGATAGGCAGCGCGATCTGGCTGTCGCAGCTGATTTCCAGATCGCTGCCGATCTGCGAAAACTTCAGCCGAATGGTACTGTTGCCGTTGATCACCAGCGGGCGGGCGGAAAGGGTGTGCGGGAACATCGGCACCAGCGCAATGGCCTCCAGTGAAGGCGTCAGGATCGGCCCGCCGGCGGAGAGCGAGTAGGCGGTCGACCCGGTCGGCGTGGCGATAATCAGCCCGTCGGAACGCTGCGAGAAGGCGAAACGATCGTCGATGTACACTTCGAACTCGATCATGTGCGCCACTTTGCCGGGGTGCAGCACCACTTCGTTGATGGCGGTGCTGATGCGGCACTGCTGGTTCTCTTTGTGCACGATGGTTTCCAGCAGGAAGCGCTGTTCATCGATGTATTCGCCTTCCAGCACGTCGGCCAATTGCTGCAACGCGTTGTCGGGGTCGAGATCGGTCAAAAATCCGAGATTACCGCGGTTTACGCCGATCACTTTAATATCGTAACGCGCCAATACGCGCGCCGCGCCGAGCATATTGCCGTCGCCGCCGACCACCACGGCCAGGTCGGCTTTCTGGCCAATGTCTGCCAGGCTGCCGGTCACGACGTCTTTCAGGCCCAAATCCTGGGCTATCTGCCGTTCGAGCATTACCGAGTAGCCTCGGGCGACCAACCAGTGAAACAACATCTCATGCGTTGCCAGCGCTGAAGGGTGGCGCGGGTGACCCACAATGCCAATACAGGCGAATTTCTTATTCATTGCTGTGATTTTCCTCACCGGGACGAGTTTATGCCCCACATTGTGACCGGTTGACTTGAAACCCCGGTTTTGATCCCCATAATAAGCCAAGTTGCGAGATTAATGCTAAAACGCGGAGATATTCATGAGTAGTAAAGAACAGAAGACGCCAAACGAGCAAGTCTCGGAAGAAATGGACCAGCAGGAAGTTTTGCCGGAAGTGGCTGAGGGCGTCGATCTGCGGGATGCGCGCATTGCCGAGCTGGAAACTCAGCTGGCTGAATCCCAGCAGCATGAACGCGACAGCCTGCTACGCGCCAAAGCGGAAATGGAAAACGTTCGCCGCCGTACCGAGCTGGATATCGAGAAAGCGCACAAATTTGCGCTGGAGAAATTCGCGGGCGACTTGCTGCCGGTAATTGATAACCTGGAGCGCGCGCTGGATCTGGCGGATAAAAGCAATCCGGAACTGACGGCAATGATCGAAGGCATCGAACTGACGCTGAAATCCTTGCAAGACGCAGTGAGCAAGTACGGTATCGAAATCGTCGGCGACATCAACGTGCCGTTCAACCCGGACGTACACCAAGCGATGAGCCTGATGGAGTCTGCCGATCACCAGCCGAACCACGTAATGATGGTGATGCAGAAAGGCTATACGCTGAATGGTCGCCTGCTGCGCCCGGCGATGGTTGCGGTTTCCAAAGCCAAGGCTTAAGCGGAATTAAGTAAGGAAAAGGCACCTGCGGGTGCCTTTTTTGCGTCTGGACTTTGTCTGAGTTATGCCTGCGGCAGTTGCGGCAGCCAGTCGATAGGTTTCAGCCCCTGCTGTTCCAGCAGTTGGTTGGCCTGCGAGAAATGGCGGCAGCCGAGGAAGCCGCGGTGGGCCGAGAGCGGCGAAGGGTGTGGCGCTTTCAGCACGTGGTGGCGCTTGCTGTCGATAATGTTGCCTTTCTTCTGGGCATGCGAGCCCCACAGCAGAAACACCACGCCTTCGCGGTTGTCGTTCAGCGCGGCGATCACTCTATCCGTAAAGGTTTCCCAACCCAGTTTGGCGTGGGAATGCGCCTGGCCGCGTTCAACGGTCAATACCGTGTTCAGCAGCAGCACGCCCTGTTCCGCCCAGCTTTGCAGGCAGCCGTGGCTTGGCCGCTCAAACCCCGGAATATCCGTCGCCAATTCTTTATACATGTTCACCAGCGAAGGGGGAGCCGGCACGCCGGGAAGCACCGAGAAAGACAGACCGTGGGCTTGATTCGGGCCGTGATAAGGATCCTGGCCGAGGATCACCACTTTTACGTCCGCCAGTTCGGTATAGCGGAAGGCGTTGAACACGTCTTTCTGTGGTGGATAAATGGTCTTACCGGCCTGACGTTCAGCGGCAACAAAGGCAAGCGTTTCATGAAAATAGGGTTGCTCTTTTTCCTTGCCGATGACGTCATGCCAGGTGAGAGGGGTGGACATAAACGCTCTCCTTTGTTTTCGTTAACAATTCACTAGCCCTAGCTTACCGTTTACCTTCACGCAGTGAAACCCGCTTTTGCCGTTGGACTACCTATCTTGGTACAAGGATTTTTTAAAATTTACAAAAATAATTGTTTTCGGCGGTATGGGGAAAATTGACATAAAACAGAAACTTGCCCCTTCACTATGTATGGGTAACCCATAAGAATTGATTTTAATCAAAGAATTGCTCCGACCAGGCTGGTATACAGAACAATAAGACAACAATGGTTTTACCAAATGGCCGAAACCAACATTGAATTTTCTCACGAAAGAGAATTTTTCGTCCTTGTACGGAGGCAACAAAATGATTACTGGTATTCAAATCACTAAAGCGAACGACCAGGCGCTGGTGAACTCTTTCTGGCTGCTGGATGATGAAACGTCAGAAGCCCGCTGCGTGTGCGCTAAAGCCAACTATGTAGAAGATCAGGTTGTGCCGGTCAACGATCTGGGCCAAATCGAGTACCGTGAAGTGCCGCTGGAAATGCAGCCAACCGTGCGCGTAGAGGGTGGCCAACACCTGAACGTGAACGTACTGCGCCGCGAGACGCTGGAAGATGCGGTCAAGCACCCGGAAAAATACCCGCAACTGACCATTCGCGTGTCCGGTTATGCGGTGCGCTTCAACTCGCTGACGCCAGAACAGCAACGTGACGTGATCGCACGTACTTTTACCGCCAGCCTGTAATTATCTGCGCAGTCACTGAGGGAGCTTCGGCTCCCTTTTTTATTGCTCGCCGGCCAGTAAAGTGAATCCGGATCACATTCCTCGCAAAGATAATCGTCTGCATTACAGAACTGCTCCGACCTGCCGATAGCTACTTTGGCACCCGTATTGGGTGCGGCATTGATAAGCCTATCGACAAGGAGTCGGCATGAGTATGTCTTTGAGTTTTACCTCTGCGGTTAACCCTGCGACCATTCAACCCCCTGTAGCGCGTGCGGCACTGCAACCGGTGAGTTCATCGGAGCCCGTCGAATCACCGGCGGCCGGGGCCGCTGCGGCCACGCTTTCACCGAATAACCTGAATACCCGGAACCTGCTGAACGCGCTGGTGAGTGATATGTCGGCTGCCGCGCCGGCCGCCACGCCCCAAGGGGTAACGCGCGGCCAGCAGCCACAACAGGGAGATTATACGCTCGCGTTGCTGGCTAAAGACGTTTACAGCCTGAACGGCCAGGGTGTGGAAGGATTCAACCGCCTGAGCGACAGCGCGCTGCTCGGCGCGGGTATTGATCCCGCCAGCCTGCATGATGCGGCGTCGGGTTTTCAGGCCGGTATTTATAGCGACAACCAACAGTATGTCCTGGCCTTTGCCGGCACCAATGACATGCGCGATTGGCTGAGCAATGTGCGGCAGGCGACCGGTTACGATGATGTGCAGTACAATCAGGCTGTCGCGGTATCTAAAGGCGCCAGGGCGGCGTTTGGCGATGCGCTGGTGATTGCCGGTCATTCTCTCGGCGGCGGGCTGGCGGCAACGGCGGCGCTGGCGACCGGTACTGTGGCGGTCACTTTCAACGCGGCGGGCGTCTCCGACTATACATTAAACCGTATGGGCATCGATCCGACGGCGGCTAAGCAGGATGCGCAAGCCGGCGGTATTCGTCGCTACAGCGAACAATACGACATGCTGACCGGGACGCAGGAATCCACTTCGCTGATCCCGGATGCCATCGGGCATAAAATTACCCTGGCCAATAACGACACCCTGAGCGGCATTGACGACTGGCGACCGAGTAAACATGTGGATCGCAGCTTGACCGCACACGGCATTGATAAGGTCATCAGTTCGATGGTGGAGCAAAAGCCGTGGGAGCTGAAGGCCAATGCCTGAAAGGCGTCGGGTTAGGCAGACGTTGATTATCGTCGTGCTGGCACTGATAGTGGTCGCCGGCTTGCTGATTATGGCTAAGGAACAACAGATGAATCAGTCTATTTCCCCGTTCACCGGGCGCGGCAATCAGGCGCTGGCGCAGGCGGTGATGCGCGGTGATACGCACGGCATAGCCGAACAGGCAACACGGCCGCGTTTGAGTGAGCAGGGCGATCGCCAGGTCACGCTGCTTCAATGGGCGATTCTCTCGCAGCAACCGCAAAGCCTAAGTTCGCTGCTGGGGCTGGGGGCGGATGTCGCCGTGCCGGGGCTGGAGGGGAACAGCGTGCTGCATACCGCCGCAACGGTGCGGGATCCGCAGTATTTGCGGCTGCTGCTGACGCATGGCGTGCCGGTTAACCTGCGCAATGCGGTGACCGACGCGACGCCGCTGTCCGCTGCGGTACTTGCGGGGCGTGAGGAGCAATTACGGTTGTTGCTGGCAGCCGGGGCGGATACCACGTTGAGCGATAGATTGGGGGATGCGCCCTTGCACGCGGCGGCGAAAATCAATGCGCCGCAGTTGGCGTTGATGTTGCTGCAGGCGGGCGCGGACGGCAAAGCCCGCAACCGGCAAGGCCAGACCTTCCAGTTCTATTTCTCACTGACGCCTGCACACCTGCAGAGCGAAGAGATGCGCGATCGTTATCGGCAACTGGATGTCTGGTTAAAGGCCCATCACCAGGCGACGCATTACGCACCGCCGTAATGGGGGCATAAAAAAACGCCTTCAGGTGAGTGAAGGCGTTTTTTATTCACCGCGGCAGCATTACTTCGCGCCGTTGCTCTCAGGCTTGGCCTTTGGCTGGCGGCGTTTGCCCACGTTTTTCGCATCGCGGTGACGTACTTTCACCTTGGCTTTTTCTTTGTTCTTTTCTTTGTCTTCCGCACGTTTGGCCAGCACCTTCTTCGAAGGTTTGCCGTTGCTCTTTTCGCTTGGCACTTTGGTTGACGGACGCAGCTCGTCGATCACCCGCGCTTTCAGCGGTTCGTTCAGGTAACGGCCGACTTTGCCCAACAGCAGGTGATCGTGCGCCTCAACCAGCGAAATCGCGGTACCTTTGCGCCCGGCGCGGCCGGTGCGGCCGATGCGGTGCAGATAGGTGTCCGCAGTACGCGGCATGTCGAAGTTGAACACGTGGGTGATATCCAGGATATCCAGACCACGGGCAGCGACGTCGGTGGCGACCAGCACGTTGACGCGGCCGTCCATCATGCGTTTTACCGCTTCGTTGCGCTTGGCCTGCACCATTTCGCCTTCGAGATAGCAGGTGTTGATGCCTGCCTCGCGCAGCCAGGCCGCCAGCTCGTGCACGCGCTCGCGTTTACGGACGAAGATCACGGACTTCAGCACGTCCGGCTGTTGCAGCAAATGCACCAGAATGGCGGTTTTGTGCTGCACGTCGTCGGCACGGTAGTACCACTGCAGGATCTTTTTGCGTTCGCGGCGTGAAGGATCAGCTTCAATTTCCACCGGCTCTTTCAGAATGCGCTCGGCGAATTCGCGGATGGCATCGCCTTCCAGCGTCGCGGAGAACAGCAGGGTCTGGTTGCGCCAGCGGGTTTCGGCGGAAATGGTTTCGATATCCTGCGCGAAGCCCATGTCCAGCATGCGGTCGGCTTCATCGAGGATCAGCGTTTCTACCGCGCGGCAGTCGAAGTTTTCTTCTTTGATGTATTGCAGCAGACGACCGGTGGTGGCGACCACCACGTCCTGGTTTTCGCTGAAGACTTCCGCGTGGTTCATATAGGCGACGCCGCCGGTGATGGTGGCGATATCCAGCGAAGTATGGGCAGCCAGTTCACGTGCCTGGTCGGCTACCTGCATCGCCAGTTCGCGCGTCGGGGTGAGGATCAGTACGCGCGGTGGGCCGGACTTCTTGCGTGGAAAGTCCAGCAGATGCTGCAATACCGGCAGCAAAAATGCGGCGGTCTTGCCGGTGCCGGTTGGCGCCGAACCCAATACGTCGCGCCCATCCATCGCGGGTGGGATAGCCTCGGCTTGAATGGCGGTCGGGCGTTCGTAGCCTTTATCGCTCAGGGCTTTTATCAGGCGTTCATCGAGATCGAGTTCGGAAAAATTGGTTGCTGTCATGGTCTACCTCTACTTGGGGCGCCGATTATAGACGGGTTGGCCGCGTTCTTCACCTATTTAAGCGGAAAGCAGCTCTTTTCCCACAAATCAGATTGCCTTATGCTACGCCAGTTTTGTATCCAGGTGGCTATTGTGAGCAATCAATCGAAAGCAAATTTTACCCCGCGTCGCGGCGGTTTTACCTTCAAACAATTTTTTGTCGCTCACGATCGTTGTGCAATGAAAGTGGGCACCGACGGCGTGCTGCTCGGCGCCTGGGCACCGCTGGCGCAGGCGCGGCGGGTGCTGGATATCGGCAGCGGCAGCGGGCTTATTGCGCTGATGCTGGCGCAAAGATCGGCCGATAATGTACTGATCGATGCGGTGGAGTTGGACGAGGCCGCCGCCGAACAAGCGCGTGACAACGTGCTGGCATCCCCGTGGCCGCAGCGCATTCGGGTGCATGCGCAGGATATTCACCATTTTGCCCGGCATCATGCGGGTGAGTATGACCTGATCGTCAGCAACCCGCCGTATTTCGAGCCGGCGGTCGCCTGCCGCGATCAGGCGCGCCACAATGCGCGCTATACCGAAACCCTGACTCACGATGCCTTGCTGGCAAGCGCTGAGCGGCTGATCGCCGAGCGGGGCGCTTTTTGCGTGGTGCTGCCGCATGATATTGGTGAGGCATTTGAAAGTAACGCGCACCGGCGTGGTTGGCATACTGCACAGCGATTGAACGTCAGCGACCGTGCCGATACGCCGCTGCACCGGGTGTTGTTGGTGCTGACGCGTCAGCCGGTCGAAGAAAAAACGGAGCAGAGCCTGGCGATTAAACAGGCCGACGGCAGTTACACCGATGATTTCCGCCGCCTGATTACCGATTTTTATCTTTTTTACTGAAACCGCCAGGGCGCCCCGGCGGTGTCAATCATGGCTGCAGTATGGTCGGCAGCGCTTCCGGCAACATATCCGGATAGTCCAGCGTATAGTGCAGCCCGCGGCTTTCTTTGCGTTCCATGGCGCTGCGAACGATCAGTTCCGCTACCTGCACCAGGTTACGCAGCTCCAGCAGATTGTTGGAAATACGGAAGTTGGCGTAGTACTCATCGATTTCAGCTTGCAGCGTATTGATGCGGCGCAGCGCGCGTTCCAACCGTTTAGTGGTGCGCACGATCCCGACATAGTCCCACATGAATAGCCGCAGCTCATGCCAGTTGTGCTGAATCACCACCCGCTCGTCCGCATCGTCTACACGGCTTTCATCCCACTGCGGCAACTGTTTGGCCAGCTTGATAAACGGCAGGCGTAGTTTGATGTCCTCTGCCGCCGACCAGCCGTAGACCAGGCATTCCAGCAGCGAGTTGGATGCCATGCGGTTGGCGCCATGCAGGCCGGTGTAACTGACTTCGCCAATGGCGTAAAGCCCGTCCAGATCGGTACGGCCGTGCTGATCGACCATGACGCCGCCGCAGGTGTAATGCGCGGCGGGCACGATAGGGATCGGTTGTTTTGTCAGATCGAAGCCCAGCGTCAGCAATTTCTCATGGATCATCGGGAAGTGCTGGGTAATGAATTCAGCCGGTTTATGGCTGATATCCAGATACATGCAGTCCGCACCCAGGCGTTTCATTTCGTGGTCGATGGCGCGCGCTACAATATCGCGCGGCGCCAGTTCGCCCCGCGGGTCAAAATCGGGCATAAAGCGGCTGCCGTCCGGCCGTTTCAGATAGGCGCCTTCGCCACGCAGCGCTTCGGTCAGCAGGAAATTGCGCGCCTGCGGGTGGAACAGGCAGGTCGGGTGGAACTGGTTAAATTCAAGGTTGGCGACCCGACAGCCGGCGCGCCAGGCCATGGCTATACCATCCCCGGACGAGATGTCCGGGTTGGTGGTGTACTGATACACCTTGGCTGCCCCGCCGGTGGCCAGCACTACCGTTTTGGCGCGGTAGGTTTCCACCTGCTCGAGCTCGCGGTTCCAGACATAGGCGCCGACCACGCGGCGGGTGCCCGGCAGGCCGATTTTGTTCGAAGTGATCAGATCGACCGCGTTACGGCGCTCCATCACGCAAATATTAGGGTGGGTGCTTGCTTTCCCTACCAGGGTGGTCTCTACTTCTTTACCTGTAGCATCGGCGGCATGCAGAATACGGCGGTGGCTGTGCCCCCCCTCACGCGTCAGGTGGTAATGTTCCTCGCCCTGAGCATTGACTTCGGTGTCGAACAATACGCCCTGATCGATAAGCCATTGCACGCAGTGGCGCGCATTGCCGGCGATAAACTCAACGGCGTCCTTGTCACACAGGCCAGCTCCGGCAATCAAAGTGTCATCAACGTGTGAGGCAATACTGTCCGTCTCATCGAAAACCGCGGCGATCCCGCCTTGGGCATAAAATGTGGCGCCTTCGTTGAGCGGCCCCTTGCTGAGTACGGTAACCTTGCAATGCTGCGCGAGGCGCAGCGCCAGTGACAAACCCGCAGCACCGCTGCCGACGATCAAGACATCGCTAACATGTTCAGATGATGGTTGCATAACGTATGATGTGTGCAGAAGAAGAGTGAAATTCATGTTAGCCTAATTGTCCGGGCAAAAGCCACGGATTGGATGACATCAACAGAAAAAACAATGGCGATACGGAACTTCGTGTTCCGTATGAACTCCAAGCGAGTGCTTGCTCAGGAAAAGAATGTATGGCTGGCAGTACAATTTTACGCGTGGAGACGGATTTGGGGAGAATTTACCTCGGATGAGCGAGCAGTTAACGGATCAAGTTCTGGTTGAGCGGGTCCAAAAAGGCGATCAGAAATCGTTTAACTTACTGGTAGTGCGTTACCAGCATAAGGTTGCGAGCCTGGTTTCCCGATATGTACCGCAGGGCGATGTGCCCGATGTGGTGCAGGAGTCGTTCATTAAAGCCTATCGCGCACTGGAATCGTTCCGTGGGGATAGCGCTTTCTATACCTGGTTGTATCGAATTGCCGTGAACACGGCAAAGAATTATCTGGTTGCTCAGGGGCGTCGTCCGCCGTCCAGCGATGTGGATGCCAACGACGCTGAAAATTACGAAAGTGCGGGAGCACTGAAAGAAATTTCGAACCCTGAGAACTTAATGTTGTCAGAAGAGCTGAGACAGATAGTTTTCCGTACCATTGAGTCTCTCCCCGAGGATCTTCGCATGGCGATTACCCTCCGGGAGCTGGATGGTCTAAGCTACGAAGAGATAGCTGCCATCATGGATTGCCCGGTAGGAACCGTACGCTCGCGTATTTTCCGCGCCAGGGAGGCTATCGATAATAAAGTTCAACCGCTGATTCAACGTTAGCAATGGCGGACACAGGAAGGGTACTTAGGCATGCAGAAAGAAAAGCTTTCCGCTCTGATGGATGGAGAATCGCTCGACACTGAGCTGCTGAGCTCATTGTCAAATGACAGAGCGCTTCAACAAACCTGGCAGAGCTATCACCTGATACGCGACACACTACGGGGTGATATCGGACAAGTAATGCATCTCGATATCGCAGATCGTGTTGCTGCTGCACTTGAGAAAGAACCTGCACGTCTGGTTCCTTCCGCAGTGCCGGAGTCTCAGCCGCAACCGCACACCTGGCAGAAAATGCCGTTCTGGGACAAAGTGCGCCCCTGGGCCAGCCAGATCACTCAGATTGGCATGGCCGCCTGTGTTTCGCTGGCGGTGATTGTAGGCGTACAGCAATATAATCAACCGGCAGCGCAGCCTGGCGCAGCTGAATCACCGGCGTTCAACACCCTGCCGATCATGGGACAGGCGTCACCGGTTAGCCTCGGCGTACCGGCAGACAGTTTCTCCACCGGAAGCGGGCAACAGCAGCAGGTGCAGGAACAGCGCAAACGTATTAACGCCATGCTGCAGGATTATGAATTGCAACGTCGTTTGCATTCCGATCAGCTGCAGCTTGAGCAAAGCAACCCACAACAGGCTGCCGTTCAGGTTCCCGGAACCCAGTCTTTAGGAATGCAACAGCAGTAATGAAGCAACTTTGGTTCTCCGTCTGTCTATTGACGGGCAGCCTGCTCTACTCAAGCATCGCCCCGGCGCAGCCCACTGCTTCCGGGGCGTTGTTACAACAGATGAGCAGTGCCAGCCGTTCACTCAATTACGAACTCGCCTATATCAGCATCAGCAAGCAGGGGATTGAGTCGCTGCGTTACCGCCATGCGGTAATCGACAAGCAGCCACTGGGTCAACTTTTGCATATGGATGGGCCGCGCCGCGAAGTATTGCAGCGCGGTGAGGGCATCAGCTATTTTGAGCCAGGTCTGGAGCCCTTTACGCTGTCTGGCGATCATATCGTCGATGCGTTGCCGGCTATCGTCTACGCCGATTTTGACCGCCTGGCGAAATATTACGATTTCATCTCTGTCGGCAGCACCCGAATCTCCGATCGCCCCTGCGAGGTGATCCGTGTGGTTGCGCGTGATGGTTCGCGCTACAGCTATATCGTCTGGATGGATGTGGATACCAAGCTGCCGCTGCGGGTGGATTTACTCGATCGTGATGGCGAAACGCTGGAGCAATATCGGGTGATTTCGTTTGTGGTGGGGCCGGAAGTGCAAGGCGTGATGCAGGGGCTGATCAAGGCTAATCTACCGCCTTTGCTGTCGCTTCCTGCGGTAGACAACGTCAAACTGGGCTGGAGCACCGGCTGGTTGCCGGCCGGCGTGGATGAAGTGGCGCGTAATCGCCGTAAATTGCCGAACGTGACCGAACCTGTCGAGACGCGGCTATACAGCGATGGTCTGTTCAGTTTCTCGGTCAACGTCAGCCCGGCGGGCAGCGGTGCCGGTCAACAGTATTATCGCCAAGGGCGGCGTACTATTCAGACTGAAGTGCGTAACGGCAACGAGATCACCATCGTTGGCGAACTGCCGCCCGCGACGGCCAAGCGTATCGCTGACAGTATTTCCTTCAAGGTGTCACCACAATGATGAAAGAGTGGGCCACGGTGGTTTCGTGGCAACAGGGCGTGGCGCTGCTGCGCTGCGAACCCAAAGCCGGCTGCGGCAGTTGCAATGCCCGTTCGGGCTGTGGCGCGCGCGCGTTGAACGAACTGGTGCCGGAAACCGAACATCAGTTGCAGGTGCGTATCGAGCAGCCGCTTGAGCCGGGCCAGCGGGTTGAAGTGGGTATCGCCGAGGGCAGCCTGCTGCGTTCGGCTATGCTGGTCTATCTGACGCCTTTGCTGGGCATGATGCTAGGGGGGAGCCTGCTGCAATACTGGCTGGGCACCGATGCCTCCGCGGCGCTCGGCGCGCTGCTTGGCGGCGGCGCGGCCTTTATGTTGGCGCGTAGCCTGGCGCACCGCCTCGGCGAGCAGGCGAATTACCAACCCATAGTTCTGCAAATTGGTTTGCCGCCTGGGGCCATGCGCCTGCAGACGGACACTGAACCCCTGCGCTAAAACTGCTGCCGCGTCATCGCCGTATTATGATAGGCGGGGATGCGGTTGTAGATCATATGCTCCAGCAGCGCCATAAACAGATCGGCGCTCAGCAGCGAAAAATACCCGACCGTAAACAGCGCTTTGCCCTGATTATCCAGCAGGCGGATGATGCCGCGCTGCGTGTTATTCTCCAGCGTTCGGATCTGCTCAATTGGAATACTCCCCTGCGGCGTGATCAGCGCCGTAGCGCTCAGCCGCAGCGTTTGGGGCGTTTGCTTCTTGCGTTTGCCTGGCAGTAAATGGTTCAGCCAGAGGGCACTGCAACTCAGATAGCTAAACGATAGCACTTCCCCCTGATAAAGCGCATTCAGCGCCTGTGCTCCACGCAGCTGGATTTGTTGGCTGATAATGACATCGGCCAGCCGCCAGGAATGAGACAGATTGCTGAACACTGTGCACCAGGGTTGTTCGGCAGAAGTACGAAATGCCATCACGTTGCACAGTCCGCCAAACAAGCGCCCACCGCGAAAACGATAAATATCGCCAATTTTTTCAAAGGGGATAAACCGTTCTTTGTGGTTATGGTCATTAATCACCCGAACGCCGTGCTCATACAGACGATAAATCAGCGTTGGCCGCAGATAGTGGCGCAGCGCCAACAGACTGCCGCCGAGTAAAATAGTGGCTGCGCCGGTTTGCAGCAAGGTCAGTACCGCATTTTCATCCATGTTGCTCAGCAGCGGCAGCAACAGCAGCACCGCACCGACAGTTAACAGCAGCGCTGCCGCTGCCAGAATGCCCCAATTGACCTTGGAAAAATCGTGCCGGCTCAGCATTTGCCCTTTATCGATCATTACGCACCTTCCAATCAACGTACAGAGATATGCTGGTGAACTCCGGTGGGCATGCCGATGTAGTGCCCTGAATAATATTTTGTCGCGGAGTTCTGTCCCATTTCTATAGGAGGCTCCGAAGGGCGTATATGGGTATTTTCCGAAAGCCGGAGGGGAGGAATGCAATTCTAAGATGTTGATCCCAATATTATTTATTCCAGATTTAGGAAGGGGTTTATTGCGTTATCGGCGGTTATGTATTAGCGCCGAAGATGAAGGTATGCGCAGCACATGATTTCCGTTGATTCGGTGGTGCAGGCAGTGGTTTTTCATTCATCGGCTTTTGTTAACATCTTCTTTCACAACCTGGAGCGCCGTGTAACACTAAAGTGCGCATAATAGAATGCCTTCACTGCACCGATCGCTAGGTTTTCAGTGTTGTGGCATGTAGAATGCTGCGATTCAGGCGGAAGACGGCCGAACCCATTCACTGTCGCTTTAGGTCCATACGGGTTTCTATAGGCGAGTAATTCAGAAATACCAAGGCAGAAAAACTTTTATAATGAAGCATATACGAAATTTCTCCATTATTGCCCATATTGACCACGGTAAGTCGACGCTGTCCGACCGTATTATCCAAATTTGCGGTGGCTTGAGCGAACGCGAAATGGCTGCGCAGGTGCTTGATTCTATGGATCTTGAGCGCGAACGTGGCATTACCATCAAAGCGCAGAGCGTAACGCTGGACTACAAGGCGACAGACGGTCAAACCTATCAACTCAACTTTATCGACACCCCAGGGCACGTTGACTTCTCCTACGAAGTTTCTCGTTCGCTGGCTGCCTGCGAAGGCGCGCTGCTGGTGGTGGATGCCGGGCAGGGCGTAGAAGCTCAGACGCTGGCCAACTGTTACACCGCGCTGGATATGGATCTGGAAGTGGTGCCGGTACTGAACAAAATTGACCTGCCGGCCGCCGATCCCGATCGCGCCGCGCAGGAAATTGAAGACATCGTTGGCATCGACGCCACCGATGCGGTGCGCTGCTCGGCCAAAACCGGCGTCGGCGTGCCGGAAGTTCTCGAACGCCTGGTACGCGACATCCCACCGCCGGAAGGCGATCCTGAAGCGCCGTTGCAGGCCTTGATCATCGACTCCTGGTTCGACAACTATCTGGGCGTAGTTTCCCTGGTGCGTGTCAAGAACGGCACGATGCGTAAGGGCGACAAGATCAAGGTGATGAGCACCGGCCAGACTTATAACGCCGATCGCCTCGGGATCTTTACCCCGAAACGCGTCGATCGCGACGTGCTGAACTGCGGTGAAGTAGGCTGGCTGGTTTGCGCCATTAAAGACATCTTGGGCGCGCCGGTGGGCGATACCCTGACGCTGGCTCGTCAACCGGCAGACAAAGCGCTGCCAGGTTTCAAAAAAGTGAAGCCGCAGGTTTACGCAGGCCTGTTCCCGATCAGCTCGGACGATTATGAAGCCTTCCGCGACGCCTTGGGCAAACTGAGCCTGAATGACGCATCCCTGTTCTACGAGCCAGAGAGCTCCACCGCGCTGGGCTTCGGCTTCCGTTGTGGTTTCCTCGGCCTGCTGCACATGGAGATCATCCAGGAGCGTCTGGAGCGTGAATACGATCTGGAGCTGATTACCACCGCCCCAACGGTAGTTTATGAAGTTGAAACCACCGGCAAAGAAACCATTTACGTCGACAGCCCATCCAAGCTGCCGCCGCTGAACAATATCATGGAGCTGCGCGAGCCGATCGCCGAGTGTCACATGCTGATGCCGCAGGAATTCCTGGGCAACGTAATCACGCTGTGTATCGAAAAACGCGGTGTACAGACCAACATGGTCTACCACGGCAACCAGGTCGCGCTGACCTACGAAATCCCGATGGCGGAAGTGGTGCTCGACTTCTTCGACCGTTTGAAATCCACCTCTCGCGGTTACGCGTCACTGGATTACAACTTCAAACGCTTCCAGACGTCTGACATGGTGCGTGTCGACGTGCTGATCAACAACGAGCGCGTGGATGCGCTGGCGTTGATCACCCACCGCGACAACTCGCAGTACCGTGGTCGTGAGCTGGTGGAGAAGATGAAAGAGCTTATTCCGCGTCAGCAATTCGATATCGCCATTCAGGCCGCGATCGGCACCCATATCATCGCGCGTGCCACGGTGAAGCAGCTGCGTAAAAACGTTCTGGCTAAATGCTATGGCGGTGACGTCAGCCGTAAGAAGAAGCTGTTGCAGAAACAGAAGGACGGTAAGAAACGCATGAAGCAGGTCGGTAACGTTGAGTTGCCGCAAGAAGCGTTCCTGGCCATTCTGCACGTGGGCAAAGACAGCAAGTAACCGCGATAAGGTCGCGTAATTAGGGAGTTTGCATGGCGAATATGTTTGCCTTGATCCTGGCCATAGCCACATTGGTTACCGGGATCATATGGGCTTTTGAGCGCTTCAAATGGGCGCCGGCCCGCCGGCAGAAGATTGCGGCGGTGAATGCACAGGCTACGGGCGCCGTAGACGATAAAACGCTGGCGAAAGTGGCGAAGCAGCCAGGTTGGATCGAAACCGGCGCGTCGGTTTTCCCGGTATTGCTGCTGGTGTTTGTGGTGCGTTCGTTTATTTACGAACCTTTTCAGATCCCATCAGGTTCAATGATGCCGACGTTGTTGATTGGCGATTTTATTCTGGTGGAGAAATATGCCTATGGCATTAAAGATCCGATTACCCAGACCACGCTAATTGAAACCGGTCATCCGAAGCGCGGCGATATTGCGGTATTTAAATATCCGCTGGATCCGAAGTTGGATTATATCAAGCGCGTTGTAGGTCTGCCGGGTGACCGAGTGACTTACGATCCGGTTAATAAACGCGTGACCGTTCAGCCATCCTGTAATAACGGCCAGTCTTGCGATACCGCACTGGCGGTGACATACAACGATGCGCAACCAAGCGATTTTGTACAGATGTTCAGCCGCAGCGGCATGGGCGAAGCCAGCAACGGTTTCTACCAGATCCCATTGAGCGATAACGTGCCGCAGGGCGGTATTCGCCTGCGCGAGCGCCAGGAAACGCTGGGCACTGTCTCTCACCATATTCTGACCGTGCCGGGCACGCAGGATCAGGTGGGCGCTTACTACCAGCAGCCGGGTAACCAACTGGCGGAATGGGTTGTGCCGGCGGGGCATTACTTCATGATGGGTGATAACCGCGACAACAGCGCCGACAGCCGTTATTGGGGCTTCGTACCGGAGAAAAACCTGGTGGGTAAAGCCACGGCTATCTGGATGAGTTTTGAAAAGCAGGAAGGTGAATGGCCAACCGGCGTAAGGTTTAGCCGTATTGGTGGAATTCATTAACCGCGCGCTTATAAACGCAGCATTATATTTCCACTCGTTGTAGAATACCTCCTCGAGCGATAAAAAGTTGGCTCCCTGTTGGGAGCCACTGCAAACGAAACAGCTTTGGATTGGCTTTCGGCGAAGCAGGCCTGTTCCGTATGCTGCAAGTTTTTGACGCATTCTTGATCTATTGGTAACTCATGAACCCCATCGTAATAAACAGGCTGCAGCGGAAGCTGGGCTACACTTTTCAACAGCAGGAGCTCTTACTGCAAGCGTTGACTCACCGTAGCGCCAGCAGTAAACACAATGAACGTCTTGAGTTTCTGGGTGACTCTATTCTTAGTTTTGTCATCGCCAATGCGCTCTACCATCGTTTTCCTCGCGTAGACGAGGGCGATATGAGCCGCATGCGTGCCACGCTGGTGCGCGGCAATACGCTGGCAGAGATGGCGCGCGAGTTCGACCTGGGTGAATGTCTGCGCCTCGGGCCGGGTGAGTTGAAAAGTGGTGGATTCCGCCGCGAATCAATCCTGGCGGATACGGTGGAGGCATTAATTGGCGGCGTGTTCCTGGATAGCGATATCCAAAACGTCGAACGACTGATTTTGGACTGGTATCGTAGCCGGTTGGACGAAATCAGCCCCGGTGATAAGCAGAAAGACCCGAAAACCCGCTTGCAGGAGTTTTTACAAGGTCGTCATCTGCCGTTGCCTTCTTATCTGGTGGTGCAGGTTCGCGGTGAGGCGCACGATCAGGAGTTTACTATCCACTGCCAGGTGAGTGGTTTGAGCGAACCTGTAGTGGGTACCGGCTCAAGCCGCCGTAAAGCCGAACAGGCAGCAGCGGAACAAGCGTTGAAAAAGCTGGAGCTTGAATGAGCGAAGAAAAACAATACTGTGGTTTTATTGCGATAGTCGGTCGTCCCAACGTGGGCAAATCCACGTTGCTCAACCAACTGCTGGGGCAAAAGGTCTCCATCACCTCGCGTAAACCGCAGACGACCCGTCACCGCATTATGGGTATCGACACCGATGGCGCCTATCAGGCTATCTACGTCGACACCCCGGGTCTGCATATCGAAGAAAAACGCGCCATCAACCGTTTGATGAACCGCGCGGCCAGCAGCTCAATCGGCGACGTAGAGCTGGTGATCTTCGTGGTAGAAGGCACTAACTGGACTGCCGACGATGAAATGGTGGTCAACAAGCTGCGCAGTCTGAAATGCCCGGTCCTGCTGGCGATCAACAAGGTCGACAACGTTACCGACAAATCCAAGCTGTTGCCGCACATTGCGTTCTTGAGCCAGCAGATGAATTTCCTCGACGTGGTACCGATTTCTGCCGAAAAAGGCATGAATGTGGACACTATCGCCGCTATCGCGCGCAAACTGCTGCCGGAAGCGGAACACCACTTCCCGGACGATTACATCACCGACCGCTCCCAGCGCTTTATGGCGTCGGAAATCATCCGTGAAAAGCTGATGCGTTTCCTGGGTGAAGAGCTGCCTTACTCGGTTACGGTCGAGATCGAACAGTTTGTGCCGAACGAGCGCGGTGGTTACAACGTGCACGGGTTGATTCTGGTTGAGCGCGAAGGCCAGAAGAAAATGGTCATCGGCAACAAAGGCTCGAAGATCAAAACGATCGGTATCGAAGCTCGCCACGACATGGAACAGATGTTTGAAACCAAAGTGCATCTGGAACTGTGGGTGAAAGTGAAATCGGGCTGGGCGGACGACGAACGTGCGCTACGTAGCCTGGGCTATACCGACGACCTGAAGTAACTTCTCCATGGACGGCTGGGAGCGCGCTTTCGTCCTGCATGGGCGACCGTACAGTGAAACCAGCCTGATGCTGGACATGTTCACGGAAGGTCATGGGCGGGTGCGCTTGCTGGCAAAAGGCGCGCGCAGCCGCCGCTCCAATCTAAAGGGTTGTCTGCAACCCTTTACTCCCCTGTTAGTGCGCTGGGGCGGCCGTGGCGAAGTGAAAACGCTGCGTAACGCCGAAGCGGTTTCTCTCGGTTTACCCCTTAGCGGCATGATGCTGTACAGCGGCCTGTACGTGAACGAACTGCTGTCGCGGGTGCTGGAGCAAGAAGCCAACTACTCGGTATTATTCTTCGATTACCTGCAATGTTTGCAGGCGCTGGCGGCGGAAGACATTTCCCCGGAGCAGGCGCTGCGCCAGTTCGAATTGGCATTGCTGAATCACCTGGGCTATGGCCTTGATTTCCTGCACTGCGCCGGCAGCGGCCAGCCGGTGGACGATGGCATGACCTACCGTTACCGCGAGGAAAAAGGCTTTATCGCCAGCCTGGTGGTGGACCATTACAGCTTTACCGGCCGCGAGCTGCGTGCGTTGGCAGAGCGTCAGTTCCCCGATGCGCAAACCTTGCGTGCCGCCAAACGCTTCACCCGCATGGCGCTGAAACCCTACCTGGGCGGCAAACCGCTGAAGAGCCGCGAACTGTTTCGTCAGTTCGTCCGCAAGCAGCCGGATACGCCGGTCGACGACGCCTGACCTTTTCCCCTTTTGCGGCTCTGCGCCCGCGTGTAAACTGCTGGCACTGAAAATCGTTTTTAGAGGGTTGTCATGGCTGATTTGCTGCTGGGCGTTAATATCGATCACATCGCCACGTTACGTAACGCGCGCGGAACCCAATATCCGGATCCGGTTCAGGCGGCATTTATCGCCGAACAGGCGGGGGCTGACGGGATTACCGTGCACCTGCGTGAAGACCGCCGCCACATCACCGATCGCGACGTGCGTATTCTGCGTCAAACCATCCAGACGCGCATGAATCTTGAAATGGCCGTGACCGACGAAATGTTGGATATCGCCATTGAATTGAAGCCGCAGTTTTGTTGTCTGGTACCGGAAAAGCGCGAAGAAGTCACCACCGAAGGTGGGCTGGACGTTGCAGGGCAACAGGACAAAATGGCCGTGGCGGTGGAGCGCCTGGCACAGGCCGGCATTCTGGTGTCGTTGTTTATCGACCCGGATCATCGCCAGATTGATGCGGCGGTGGCGGTTGGCGCTCCCTATATTGAAATCCATACCGGCGCCTATGCCGAAGCCACAGGCGAGCTGGCGGTGAAGGCCGAGCTGCATCGTATTGCGGTCGCGGCTACCTATGCCGCCGGCAAGGGCCTGAAGGTCAATGCCGGTCATGGCCTGACTTACCATAATGTTCAACCGATAGCTGCGTTGCCGGAGATGTATGAACTGAATATCGGGCACGCCATTATCGGCCAGGCAGTAATGAGTGGGTTGCCGGCAGCGGTTGCCGACATGAAATTGCTGATGCGGGAAGCACGTCGCTAATGGCAGTGCTGGGGCTGGGTACCGACATCGTTGAGATGGCGCGCATCGAAGCCGTGGTGGAGCGCAGCGGCGATCGCCTGGCACGCCGTGTGCTGAGCGCGGCCGAGTGGGAGGTGTATCAGCAGCATCAGCAGCCGGTACGTTTTCTCGCCAAGCGCTTCGCGGTGAAAGAAGCGGCTGCCAAGGCTTTCGGTACCGGCATCCGCAACGGGCTGGCATTTAATCAGTTTGAAGTGTTCAATGACGGTCTCGGCAAGCCGAACATTCGCCTGCATGCTCGCGCAGCCGAGCTGGCGCAGGAGATGGGCATTACCGCCATCCACGTTTCGCTGGCGGATGAACGCCGTTATGCCTGCGCCACGGTAATTATCGAAGGGTAACGCGGTATCGGCCGTAAAACAAAAGGGCGCCTGTTGGCGCCCTGAGGTTGATGACAAAGTTGTCTTTGAGTCCGAGATACCCGGGCCTAGCGCACCGAGGGGCGCTCCGACGGCCAAGGCCGTTACGACCCCTTCGGCACGCTCTCCCTAATAACGGGCTTTGTCAGCCGTCTGAGGGGGGCCTGTTGGCGCCCTTGTCGATCGGAAGGTGGCGGTTACAGCCGATCGGCGTGATGCAGCATCACAAACTTGTCCCACAGCTGTTCGTTACTTTCACGGTGCTGCGGGTTAACCACAATGGTGTTATCGATCGGGCATACCTGCTGACAGGTTGGGATATCGTAATGGCCAACGCACTCGGTGCAGCGATCGGTGTCGATCTGGTAGATATCCTCCCCCATCGAAATGGCCTGATTCGGGCATTCCGGCTCGCACATATCGCAGTTGATGCATTTGCGTGTGATTAGCAGGGCCATGGTTTATCTCTCATCATTAATAGGGGTATTTTGCGCAGCGCGGATTATAACGTCTAAACCAGTTTTTTCACTAACTGTTCGCTGTGTTTGATACGGTCGCGGGCATGATCGAGATCGTGCTGAATCAAGGCCATGAACAGCAGGTCCGTGAGGGCGAACTGGGCGGTGCTGGAAGAAATAGCGGCGCTGCGGGTATTGGGTTCCTCTGCGATGGTATACAGGCAGTGATCGGCGCGTTGCTGCAGCCCGTTCGGCGAGAAACTGGTCAGCGCCAGCACCTTGGCCCCGGCCAGGCGGGCTTCCTCCGCCGCCAGGTTGATTTCCCGCCGTTCCCCGCTGAATGAGATCGCCAGCAGCAAATCCCGCTTGTCCAGTGCCTGTACTGCCGCCAGTTGGATGTGCATATCCGGCTCAGCTATCGCCATCACGCCAATTTTCAGCAGCTTGTAGGAGAAATCCTTGGCGACCAACCCGGAAGCACCGATCCCCACCAAAATGATCCTTCGCGCCTGGCGCAGCATATCCAACGCCTGATGCAGACGCTCTTCGCTATTGATATCCAGCGTGGCGCGCAACGCGGATTGCTTTTCCACCAACAGCTTTTCGCCGACCGTTTTCAGCGCATCGCTGCTGAGGATCCGGTTATGCACGGTGACCGCCGGCTCGGCCTGCGGCTGGGCCAGGGTTTCGCTCAGCGCCAGCTTCAATGCAGGAAAGCCTTTGTAGCCCATCTTCTGCGCAAATTTCACCACGCTCGACTGACTGACTCCAGCCAACTGTGCCAGCTTTTGCGAGCTGAGATGGCGTGCTTGCTGAGCATTATGCAGCAGGAAATCCGCCAGTTTGCGGTCGTTTTGAGCCAGCGTCGGATACATCTGACGAATGCGAAGAAGGGTACTCATAAGGTTGTGTCCCATAATTGATCGTGGCACCGTCGCAGACCCAAAAGTCCGTAATCAAGGCGGAGGGTGCAAAGCATAGCGGACCTATGTTTAAGCCCGACAACACAGAGTGCGGGCTTTTGGGGCGCGACCCGAAGGGCTGAGGCCATTTGAATGCGCACCTGTGTTACGAGCCGCTTATTTGGCCCACCAAACCTCACGACTCGTTCCTGGTTGCGCACTCACATGACCGCCAGCGGTGCTCACGTGCAACTATGGGGCACAACCCGTATTTCCCTGGAAACCAGCGGGTATTCTGCCACGCCGGTGGCGAAAACGCGCAGTGAAAATTTTTTGTGAGCTCGTCTTTAAAATAGCAAATAGTGCTCGCTTTAATGAATAAAATATTCAAATAATGTTTTTATGTTTGGAATTAAAAATTCAAAGGTAAACAAATGAACCTAGGCGCATTGGTATCTGAAACCCGTAACCCAGCCACCATGGGGCTGGATGAAATGTCGACGCTGGAGATGGTGAGCTGCTTTAACCGGGAAGACCGCAAGGTGCCGGAAGCGATTGAAAAAGTGCTCCCGGCCATCGCGGAGGCGGTGGATCTGGCGGCGGCGGCGTTGAAGGCCGGCGGCCGGTTGATTTATCTGGGGGCGGGTACCAGCGGCCGTCTTGGCGTGCTTGACGCCTCCGAATGCCCGCCCACCTTCGGCGTGCCGCATGGCAGGGTTGTTGGGCTGATAGCCGGTGGCCCGGGCGCGCTGCTGAAGGCGGTAGAAGGCGCAGAAGATGATGCAGCCCTGGGAGAGGCCGATTTGCAAGCGCTGACGCTGACGGCCACCGACATGGTGGTGGGGCTGGCGGCATCCGGGCGTACGCCTTATGTGATCGGTGCCTTGCGCTACGCGCGTCAGTTGGGGTGCCCGACGGCGGCGATTTCCTGTAATCCGGATTCACCCATCGCCCACGAAGCGCAGGTGGCGATTTCACCGGTAGTGGGACCGGAGGCGTTGACCGGCTCGACGCGCATGAAATCCGGCACCGCGCAAAAACTGGTGCTGAACATGCTGTCGACCGGCGCGATGGTCAAACTGGGCAAGGTATATCAGAACCTGATGGTGGACGTGAAAGCCACCAACGTAAAACTGGTGGATCGCGCCTGCCGCATCGTCGTGGAAGCCACCGGCGCCGAACGCAACCAGGCTGAGGCGGCTCTGACGCAGACCGGTTTTGAAGTCAAACCGGCGATTCTGATGATTCTGGCCGGTATTGGCGCTGAAGAAGCGCAGCGTCGCTTGCAGCAGCACGACGGCTATTTGCGTGCGGCATTGACGCGTTAAACCAAACTTGGGGCGGGCGATGGACAAGACAACGGCACTGGCAACACAGATACTGGCGGGGATTGGCGGCGAGGAGAATATCCTCAGGCTGGAGAACTGTATGACGCGGGTTCGTGTCGAAGTCCGCGACGAACTGCGCCTGGATTTACCGGCGCTCAAGCAGTTGCCGGGCGTTAAGGGCTATATCAAGCAGGGCGATCAGCATCAGTTTATTGTCGGTCCGGGCGCCGCCGCCAAGGTAGTGGACGCCATGCGTTCGCTGTTCAATGGTGCTGCTCCCACCGTGCTGGCGGGCGGTGATGATATCGCTCGTACCAAGGCGCAGGCCAAGCAGAAATACGCAGCCCCGATGAGTGGCGCACTGAAAAAACTGGCCGATGTCTTTATCCCGCTGATACCGGCGTTCATTGCCTCGGGCCTGATTACCGGCATCATCAACCTGCTGAAGCGGCCCGACATCGCCGGCGAGCTGGCGGTTAACTACCCCAACGTGCTCGGGTTGCTGGCGATTTTCGGTAGCGCGGTGTTCGCCATCATGAACATTTTGGTGGGAGTCAACGCCGCCCGGGTGTTTGGCGGTTCGCAGGCGATGGGCGGCGTGATGGCCGGCATTCTCTCCAGCCCGGCGCTGGCGCAGATTACGCTGTTCGGCGAGGCGTTGCAGCCGGGGCGCGGCGGGGTGATTGCGGTGCTGCTGGTGGTGGCGCTGATGTGTTGGGTGGAAAAACGTCTGCGCAACCTGCTGCCGGAGTCGATCGAGCTTATCCTCAATCCGCTGTTGACCACGTTGGTGACCGCGTCGCTGGCGATTATGATTTTGCAACCGCTCGGCGGCTACATCTCGGACGCCATCGCCCACGGTGCCAATCTGGCGATCGACAAGGGCGGGTTGCTGGTGGGCGCGGTACTGTCCGGGTTGTTCCTGCCGCTGGTGCTGTCCGGTCTGCATCAGGGATTGGTGCCGATACATGTCGAGCTGGTGCAGGCGCACGGCTCCAACCCGCTGCTGCCGATCCTGGCGATGGCGGGAGTGGGGCAAGTGGGGGCTGCATTGGCGGTATTAATGAAAACCCGCAACGCGCGCCTGAAAAAGGTGATCAAAGGGGCGCTGCCGGTCGGTATTCTCGGCATTGGCGAACCGCTGATTTTCGGTGTGACTTTGCCGCTGGGTAAGCCTTTTATTGCCGCCTGCCTCGGCGGCGCGGTGGGGGGCGCGCTGATCAGCTACTGGAAAGTGGCGACGGTGATTACCTTCGGTATTTCAGGTTTGCCTTTGGCGCTGACCATTGTCTCGGGTAAGGTGATGTTGTATCTGGCCGGTATGGTGATTACGATTGTGGCTGGATTTATTTTCACCTGGATAATGGGATTCAACGATCCTGAGGAGTAACGTTTGAGCGAGAAACAGAACCAGGAGGCCGTGGAAGGCCGCCGCGTGGTGTTCTTTGATCTGGACGGTACGCTGCATCAGGAAGACATGTTTGGCAGTTTCTTGCGTTTCTTGCTGCGTCACCTGCCGCTTAATCTGCTGTTGGTGGTGCCGCTGTTGCCGGTGGTCGGGCTGGCGATGTTGATAATGGGGCGCGCTGCGCGTTGGCCGATGAGCGTCTTGCTGTGGTCGATCACCTTTGGCCGTTCGGAGACCAGGTTAAAGGCGCTGGAACAGCAGTTCGTCAGCTATTTCCGCAATAAGGTGACGGCGTTTCCGGTGGTGCAAATGCGTCTGCGTCAGTACCTCGATGTGCACGATGCGCAGGTGTGGCTGATCACCGGTTCTCCGGAACGGCTGGTGGAGCAGGTTTATCGGGACTCCGCTTTCCTGTCGCGGGTGCGCCTGGTCGGCAGCCGCATTGTGCGCAGTTACGGCGGCTGGGTGTTGACTATGCGCTGTCTTGGCGTCCAGAAAGTGATGCAACTGGAGCAGCGTCTCGGCGCGCCGCTCAGGTTGTACAGCGGTTACAGTGACAGCAAGCAGGACAACCCGCTGCTGTATTTCTGCGAGCACCGTTGGCGGGTCAGCAAGCTGGGTGAGTTGCAGCAGTTGGAGTAAGCAAAGGGGCGGATTTCCGCCCTTTGCCGTTTATAGTCCCTCGGCTTTTCGAATTGCAGCGTGAAGGACGGTAGCCATAACGCCTTAATCATCGGTCAGATCGTGCGGCTTGCGCCCCAACTGCCATATTTTCTCCGCATAGTGCCCCAGCGCCCACAGGCTCAGACCGAGCACCACAAAGAAAATTGCCTTGGGCATGCTGTCCCAGAAAAACTCGAAGAAGCGGGTATAAAGGTTGATGCACAGGAAGGTCAGACCGAATCCGCGCAGCATGGCGTCATCACGTTTCAGCCCCAGCCAGATGACCACTGCGGCGGCGATGCCGAACAGCAGGCTCCAGTGGAACAGTTCGATCTGGCGCACGCTATACCAGCTGTCAAGATCGCCGTAATTGCCGAAGATCGACAGCAGCCACAGGGCGATAAACAAATACAGCAGCCCCATCGCCAGCGAAACCCGCTCCAGCCCACGCCGTGCAAGCAGCGGTTGCAGCAGCAATGCTGCGGCGATCAGGGCTGCGCCGAAGGCGATAAAGCGAATCGGGAAGCTCATGCCCAGCCAGTAAGCGCCCCAGCCGGACAGGTAACCGGTTTCGGCGCCGAAGGCGTTGCCGAGCGACAGCAGGGCAAACCACCACACCAGCCCGGAGCGGCTGAACCAGCCAATCAGGCCGTAAAGCAGAGCGGCGAACATCAGCAGCAATGAAACCCGGCCACTGCCGTTGTCCAGCCAGACGCCCATTTGCCACAGAGCGCAGGCGGTGAAGAGCACGGCAATGAACAGCGCGGCCTCATTACCGTAGCGTTTTTCCGGATGACGGCGACGACGGCGCAAGGCCCAGGTATAGGCCAGCGCGGCCAGTATGCCGGCCATCGCCATGCGAACCGGCGCATCGAAGCGGAACAAGCCGCTCAGCCAGTCCAACAGATCGCTGTCGGCGAACAGGCTGGTGATGGCAATGACCAGCGAGGCCAGTGCGGCGAGAAAGGCATAACGCGCCAGCCGCCGCCAGTCGAAAGGCTGGACTTCCACATGCTGCAACAACTGTTCTTGCTGTTGCACCGTCAGCGCGCCTTCGCCGACCCAGCCGTTCAGGGCTTTGCGTACCACGGCAGCGTTCTTCTTGCTGAATTTCATGTTTCTTATCCCTGATAACATCGCTATTCGTTCAGTATATACCCGTTGCATTTCAAGCCGCAGCGTTCGGCTCCGCACTCGGCCGGCAGGGGCGAATATATTCACCCCGGTTAACGCGGGCGCAGCATGCAGCGCACCTACTGTGTATAATGCCCGCCGCAAAAGCGCACGAGGAATTATGCGATGACTGAATATAACGATGAATACTGGATGCGCCAGGCGTTGCTGCTTGCCCAGCGTGCTCAGGAAGAAGGCGAGGTGCCGGTGGGTGCGCTGCTGGTGCTGGACAATCGGGTGATTGGCGAAGGCTGGAACCGGCCGATTGGCCGTCACGATCCTACCGCGCATGCGGAGATCATGGCGCTGCGGCAGGGCGGAGCGGTGTTACAGAACTATCGCCTGTTGAATGCCACGTTGTATGTCACCCTGGAGCCGTGCGTGATGTGCGCCGGCGCAATGGTTCACAGCCGCATTCGTCGGCTGGTGTACGGCGCGGCCGATGTGAAAACCGGTGCGGCAGGGTCGTTGGTGGATATTTTGCGCCATCCCGGCATGAACCATCAGGTGGAGATCGCTTCAGGCGTGCTGGCGGACGAATGCGCCGCGACGCTGAGCAACTTTTTCCGCCTGCGCCGCGAGCAGAAAAAAGCGCTTAAGCTGGCGCAACGTGCGGCGGATAAGCCGGAGTAATTAGTGGTTAAGCGCCAGTTCCGGTATAACGACCGGATAGCCTTCCCCCAGCGCCGCCTGTTCGGCCGCTTCCTGCGCCGCCTTCCTCTCTTTTTCTTGCAGATAGCCGACCAGGCTGACCTGATAGCGGCGAATGTTTTCCACGTAGTTATAAGCTTCGCGTCCGCGCGCATAGCCGTAGGTCAACTGCGGGTAATAACGTTTTTGGCTGAGCATCGGCAGGCGTTGTTTGACGTCCACCCAGCTGTCCGGGTTGCCTTTTTGCATTTTGGTCAGCTTGCGGGCGTCGAGCATATGGCCCCAGCCCATGTTGTACGCCGCCAGCGAGAACCAGATGCGTTCGTCTTCCGGCACGCTGTCGGGCACCTTGGCCATTAACCTCTGCAGGTAAAGTGCGCCGCCCTGAATGCTTTCCTCGGGATCCAGACGATCGTTGACCCCCAGGCCGTCGGCGGTGGCCCGCGTCAGCATCATCAGGCCGCGCACGCCGGTGGGCGAGGTTGCCTGCGGGTTCCAGTGCGATTCCTGATAGGCGATGGCCGCCAGCAATTTCCAGTCGATCTCATTGGCGTATTTTTCAAACAGCGAGCGGAAGGTCGGCAGCACCGAGTCGATGGCTGACAGAAAGGTTCGGGTATCGACGTAATCGAAACTGCCGACGTGGCCGAGATACTTCTCTTCCAGCCGCGCCAGTGTGCCGTCGTCCACCATCTGGCTATAGAAATCCAGCATCGCCGCATACAGGCTGTCGTCGTTGCCGCGCTTCAGATACCAGGTGACCGGCTCTTCATCGGTGACGTCGAACGCAACCGCCAGTTGCGGGTGGATGCGCTGCAGCAGGGCGATAGTCACAGAGTCGCCCAGGGTATAGTCCAGTTTGCCGTCGGCCACCTGTTCCAGCAGCTCTTTTGAGGTCAAATCGCTGGAGGCTTCCCAACTGAGGTCCGGGAATTTACTTTGCTTAAGCTGTTTCAGCGTGCTGACGTGCGCGGAACCGGAGGCGACCGCCAGCTTGCCTTTAATATCGGCAAAGGTTTTTGGCCGTGGGGTGCCCAGGCGATAGACCAACTGTTGGGATACGGAATAATAGGCCGGGCCGGTGCGAGCGCGGCTGAGGCGATCCTGGTTGTAGATCAGGCCGGCGGCCAGCAGGTCGGTGTCGTCATCGTCCAGATCGTCAAACAGGTCATTGATATTGTTATGCGGGATGACCACCAGCTTCACGCCCAGGTAATTGGCGAAGCGTTTCGCCAGCTCGTAGTCGAGCCCACCCGGCCCCTGCTTGGTGGTGAAATAGGTTAGCGGCGTGTTCAGCGTACTGATACGCAGCTCGCCACGGGATTTGATCTCTTCGAGCTGCCCACCCTGGCCGCCGCGCCAGGCAATATTGGGCCACAGGGCGAGCGCCAGAAGCAAGGTAACAACACCGATGAGAATGTAGTTTATTTTTAGGCGTTTCAAATAGTTATCCAGTGGTGGTACGGGTGCGCCGGTGACCGAGGGTCAGTCTTTTCTTATGGTTAAATCACCAGTGCGGGAGCATTTTGCGCAACAAAACGCCAGCGTGCAACTTTATTGACACGTTATGACAATTCGAGGGGGCGAACAGCTTTTATCAATAATAGCTGCGCAAACGGTTTCGTCGGCGGCGTAGATTCTCTATAATGGCGCGCGTTTTCCCCTGTTGCGCCCAAAGAAGTGCTGAAGTCAGTTGCTTCGAAGACGAGAGAACTTTGATTATGGAAATACTGCGTGGTTCGCCCGCTTTGTCGGCTTTTCGTATTACCAAACTGCTGTCCCGCTGTCAGGACGCTCAACTTCCGGTCAGTGATATCTACGCCGAATACGTCCACTTTGCCGATGTTAACGCACCGCTAAGTGCCGAAGAACATGGCAAGCTCACGCGCCTGCTCAAGTACGGCCCCTCTCTCGCCGAACATGCCCCTGAAGGCCGCCTGCTGTTGGTGACGCCGCGTCCGGGTACCATTTCCCCCTGGTCTTCCAAAGCCAGCGATATCGCCCACAACTGCGGTTTGAAGCAAGTGGTGCGGCTGGAGCGCGGCCTGGCGTTTTACGTCAAGGCGCCGACGCTGACCGAAGCGCAGTGGCAACAGCTTGCCGCGTTGCTGCACGATCGCATGATGGAAACGGTATTCAGCGAACTGCAGCAGGCAGAACAGCTTTTTGCTCAACATCAGCCGGCGCCGTACCAGGCGGTGGACGTGCTGGGCGAAGGTCGCAGCGCGCTGGAACAGGCCAACCTCAAGCTGGGGCTGGCGCTGGCGCAGGATGAAATCGACTATCTGCTGAATGCCTTTACCGGTCTGGGGCGCAACCCGACGGATATCGAACTCTATATGTTCGCGCAGGCCAACTCCGAGCACTGCCGCCACAAGATTTTCAACGCCGACTGGATCATCGACGGCGAACAGCAACCTAAGTCGCTGTTCAAAATGATCAAAAACACCTTCGAGCAGACGCCGGATTACGTACTGTCTGCTTATAAAGACAACGCGGCGGTTATGGAAGGCTCCCAGGTTGGCCGTTTCTTTGCTGCGCCGGAAAACGGCCAGTATGACTACCATCAGGAAGACGCGCATATCCTGATGAAGGTGGAAACCCATAACCACCCGACGGCGATCTCCCCATGGCCGGGTGCCGCTACCGGTTCCGGTGGCGAGATCCGCGACGAAGGCGCCACCGGTCGCGGGGCCAAGCCCAAGGCGGGTCTGGTGGGCTTCTCGGTTTCCAACCTGCGTATTCCTGGTTTCGAACAGCCGTGGGAGCAGGACTTCGGCAAACCGGATCGCATCGTGACCGCACTGGATATCATGACCGACGGCCCATTGGGCGGCGCGGCGTTCAACAACGAATTCGGTCGTCCTGCGCTGGTAGGCTACTTCCGTACTTATGAAGAGCAGGTCAACAGCCACAACGGCGTCGAACTGCGCGGCTACCACAAGCCCATCATGTTGGCGGGCGGTATCGGCAACATCCGCGCCGATCACGTGCAGAAGGGTGAAATCACCGTGGGCGCCAAGTTGGTGGTGCTCGGCGGCCCGGCGATGAATATCGGCCTGGGCGGCGGTGCGGCTTCTTCCATGGCGTCCGGTCAGTCCGATGCCGATCTGGATTTCGCCTCGGTGCAGCGCGACAACCCGGAAATGGAACGTCGCTGTCAGGAAGTGATCGACCGCTGCTGGCAGTTGGGCGAACAAAACCCGATTCTGTTTATCCACGACGTAGGTGCCGGCGGCCTGTCTAACGCCATGCCGGAACTGGTCAGCGACGGTGGCCGCGGAGGCCGTTTCGAACTGCGCGACATCCTTAACGACGAGCCGGGCATGAGCCCGCTGGAAGTGTGGTGCAACGAATCGCAGGAACGCTATGTGATGGCGATTGCGCCGGCGCAGATGGCGCAGTTTGACGAAATTTGCCGCCGTGAGCGCGCACCTTATGCGGTGATCGGCGAAGCCACCGAAGAACTGCATTTGACGCTGAACGACAACCATTTCGACAATCAACCGATCGATATGCCGCTGGACGTGCTGCTGGGCAAAACGCCGAAAATGACGCGTGACGTGACCAGTCTGCAGGCCAAAGGCGAGCCGATCCAACGTGCGAACATCACCCTGGAGGATGCGGTAAAACGCGTTCTGCATTTGCCGGCGGTGGCAGAGAAAACCTTCCTGATCACTATCGGCGACCGCACCGTAACCGGCATGGTAGCCCGTGACCAGATGGTTGGCCCGTGGCAGATCCCGGTAGCCGACTGCGCGGTGACCACCGCCAGCCTGGACAGTTACTACGGTGAAGCGATGTCGATCGGCGAACGTGCGCCGGTTGCCTTGCTGGACTTCGCCGCCTCCGGCCGCCTGGCGGTAGGGGAAGCGCTGACCAACCTGGCCGCGACCGAAATCGGTTCGCTCAAGCGCGTGAAGCTTTCCGCTAACTGGATGGCGGCAGCCGGTCACCCGGGTGAAGACGCCGGCCTGTATGCCGCGGTGAAAGCGGTGGGCGAAGAGCTTTGCCCGGCGCTGGGTATCACCATTCCGGTGGGCAAAGACTCGATGTCGATGAAAACCCGCTGGCAGGAAGGCGAAGAGCAGCGCGAAATGACGTCGCCGCTGTCGCTGGTGATCACCGGGTTTGCCCGCGTGGAAGACGTTCGCCACACCGTGACGCCGCAACTGCGTACCGATAAGGGCGAGAGTGCGCTGTTGCTGATCGACCTGGGCAACGGTCATAACGCATTGGGCGCTACCGCACTGGCGCAGGTTTACCGCCAACTGGGCGACAAGCCGGCCGACGTGCGCAATGTAGAACAGCTGGCAGGCTTCTTCAACGCCATGCAGCAACTGGTGGCCGATCGTGCGCTGCTGGCATACCACGACCGTTCCGACGGCGGCCTGCTGGTCACGCTGGCGGAAATGGCGTTTGCCGGCCACTGCGGCGTGAACGTGGATATCAAAGGGCTGGGCGACGATGCGCTGGCAGCGCTGTTCAACGAAGAGCTGGGCGCGGTGATTCAGGTCACGGCCGACCGGCTGGAAGCGGTGCAACAGGTCTTTGCTCAACACGGCCTGACGGACAATGTGCATCACATCGGCAGCGTGCAGGCCGGCGATCGCTTTGTCATTACTCAGGGCGACAAAGCGCTGTACAGCCAAAGCCGCGCGACCTTGCGCACCTGGTGGGCGGAAACCACCTGGCAGATGCAACGCCTGCGCGATAACCCGGAATGCGCCGATCAGGAGCACCAGGCCAAGCAGGACGACCGCGACCCGGGCCTGAACGTCAAGCTGACCTTTGCGCCGGAAGAAGACATTGCCGCGCCTTACATCGCCAAGGGCGCACGCCCTAAAGTGGCGGTGCTGCGCGAGCAGGGCGTCAACTCCCACGTTGAGATGGCGGCAGCCTTCCACCGCGCCGGCTTCGATGCGGTAGACGTTCATATGAGCGATCTGCTGGAAGGGCGTCGCGATCTGCAAGACTTCCATACGTTGGTTGCCTGTGGCGGTTTCTCATACGGCGACGTACTGGGTGCCGGCGAAGGCTGGGCGAAGTCGATTCTGTTCAACGACCGCGTTCGTGACGAATTCGAATCCTTCTTCCACCGTCCGCAAACCCTGGCATTGGGTGTGTGCAACGGTTGCCAGATGATGTCGAACTTGCGCGATCTGATCCCGGGTGCTGAACACTGGCCACGTTTCGTACGCAACCTGTCGGATCGTTTTGAAGCGCGTTTCAGCCTGGTGGAAGTGGCGGCCAGCCCGTCGCTGTTCATGCAGGGCATGACCGGTTCACGCATGCCGATCGCCGTATCCCACGGTGAAGGGCACGTTGAAGTGCGTGATGCAGCGCATCTGGCGGCGTTGGAAAGCAGTGGTCTGGTGGCATTGCGCTTTGTGGACAATGCCGGTCAGGTAACGGAAACCTATCCAGCTAACCCTAACGGTTCTCCAAACGGCATCACCGCAGTGACCAGCAGCAACGGCCGTGCGACGGTGATGATGCCGCACCCGGAACGTGTATTCCGTACCGTGAGCAACTCATGGCATCCGGAAGAGTGGGGCGAAGACAGCCCGTGGATGCGCATGTTCCGCAACGCCCGCAAGCAATTGGGCTAAGCGGTTACCACGCGGTAATGAAAGGGGCGCAAGAGATTGCGTCCCTTTTTACTTATTGCGCCGGTGCCTGTTTGCCGTTGTCTGCATTTTGCGACAGAGAACCTTTTTCGTGTCTCTAAAAAGAGACACTTAACTCATTGATTTATAATGGTGAAAAATTAATTGGCTTAAGTTGTCGGTTTTTGGCGACAGGGTGATGATTTTTTAATCGACCCATAGCAGGTTAATTTGAGCTTATAGGCTGAATTTTTATTTATTTATCAATATATTCAATGTGTTAATAAATATGTTGAAAAGTTGGCATGTAAAGTGCATTATTATCTCCAGTTGCTCATTCAACTTTTTATGACGGCCCCGTATTTAGACGGAAGTTTGCCTCATAAGCCTCCGAATGATGCCAAAGAAATGGTGCCTATCGTCCAACCAAACCGATAACAGACGCGCAAGCGGCTTTATCAAGCATCGGGCGACACGTGGAGTGAGGCACCGCCTGTATCCAACTGTGATGAGTGTTCATCAATCCCGGATACTTATGGATGCTATTCGTCCTGTTCGATGCCAGCCTTGTGCTACATCACCTTGGGGACGAGATTCAAGGGCATCCGCACTTTCTTGCGATGGGGCAGTCCTGCCCCAGCGTCAAATACCCCTCATACTTGAAGCTGCATCTGTGTTGACTGCACTTGTGCGCACCAGTCACTTACTTGAGTAAGCTCCTAGGGACTTACAAGCTTGTCGCCTTGATGCAACTCCAATTATTTTGGGTATATACGATAGGTCCAAACGCAAACTCCCTACCTACGGCACGCTTCCCTATATTTTCCTGACGCTTCGCCGAACGCCGGGCTTTCCTCTCACCGGTGACTCGGTTAGCATCGAAGCAGATGAGAGACAATGAGATGATTTCGTTGAAAAGATGGCGTTTATTCCCCCGCTCGCTGCGTCAGCTGGTCCTGATGGCGTTTCTGCTGGTGCTGCTGCCGCTGTTGGTGCTGGCTTATCAGGCTTATCAAAGCCTGGATCATCTCAGCGCGCAGGCGGCGGATATCAACCGTACCACGCTGGTGGATGCGCGGCGCAGCGAGGCGATGACCAGCGTGGCGCTGGAGATGGAGCGCAGCTACCGTCAGTATTGCGTGCTGGTCGATCCCACCCTGGAGCGGCTGTACCAAAATCAACGTAAGCAGTATTCGCAGATGCTGGACGCCCATGCGCCTATCCTGCCGGATGAACGCTATTATCAAACGTTGCGCAGCCTGCTGACCCAGCTCGCTGCGATTAAATGCCAGAGCAGCGGGCCGGACAAACAGGCATCGACGCTGCTGGAGTCATTTTCGCGTTCCAACGCCGAGATGGTGCAAGCTACGCGCGCTGTAGTGTTCTCGCGCGGCCAGCAGTTGCAGCAGGCGATTGCCGAACGCGGCCAGTTTTTCGGCTGGCAGGCGCTGATGCTGTTTCTGGTCAGCGTGTTGCTGGTGGTGCTCTTCACCCGCATGATTATCGGCCCGGTGAAAGCGGTGGAGCGCATGATCAACCGTCTGGGGGAGGGGCGAGCGCTGGGCAGTACCGAGTCGTTTAAAGGCCCACGTGAGCTGCGTTCGTTGGCGCAACGCATCATCTGGTTGAGTGAACGCCTGGCGTGGCTGGAGTCGCAGCGGCATGAGTTCCTGCGCCATATCTCGCATGAATTGAAAACGCCGTTGGCCAGCATGCGCGAGGGGACGGAACTGTTGGCAGACGAAGTGGCCGGCCCGCTGACCTCCGATCAGAAAGAAGTCGTGACTATTCTCGATAACAGCAGCCGCCACCTGCAACTGCTGATAGAGCAGTTGCTGGATTACAACCGTAAACTGGCCGATGGCCCGGCGGAGCATGAGAATGTTGAGCTGCGCGATATGGTCGAGTTGGTGGTCGCCGCGCACAGTTTGCCGGCCAGGGCGAAAATGATCCGCACCGAGATCACATTGGATGCGGAAATCTGCTGGGCAGAGCCTACGCTTTTAATGCGCGTGCTGGATAATCTCTACTCCAATGCGGTGCACTACGGCAAGGAATCCGGTAACATTTGGATTCGCAGCCGTCAGGTTGGGCAACGGGTGCAGATTGATGTCGCCAACAGCGGCACGCCCATCCCCGAGGCCGAACAAACCATGATTTTTGAGCCTTTTTTCCAGGGTAGCCACCAGCGAAAAGGGGCGGTAAAAGGAAGCGGTCTGGGGTTGAGCATCGCTCAGGATTGTATCCGCCGGATGCGCGGTGAATTGCAGCTGGTCGAAGTCGCCGGCGCAGACGTCTGCTTCCGCATTGAATTGCCATTAACCGCCGAGAATGAATAAATAATGTACACATGGTCTAAACGCCTTCGTCTATTGCAGACCGAACGTTCACCGCGTGCCACGCAGAGCGCGCCACTCGGCAAGCGTCGTCTTTCCTTTTTAGGCAGCGTTCTTTGCATGCCGTTTTTGCTGGCAGGATGCGTCGATCGTGCGGTCAGCAGCGGCCTGAGTCAGCAGCAGCAAGAAGCGATCCCGGACACCAAAGTGGTGGATTACCGCATCGCAGCCTGCGATCCCCTCTGGCAGCTCGACGACAAAGACGCGTTGAATAATTCACTTTACTGGCTGCGCGCGATGGATTGCGCCGATCGCGTAGGATCGACCCAGGCGCGCTCGCTGGCGAAAACCCTGCCTGGCGACAGCTGGGACGGTATTTTCAAGCAAAGTATTCTGCTGGGCAGCGCCGAGCCGACGTCGGGCGAACGCCGCCAGATGATCGATCGTCTGAACAGTTACCGCCTGGCGTTCCCAAGCTCCTTGCGCCCGTTGCTGCAACTGTGGCGTCAGCAGCAGGTTCTGCAGATCACCTTGTTCGACGAAAAGGCGCGCTATCAGCACCTGCAGGAAAGCTCGGACAGCCAGATAGATGCGCTGCGCCAGAGCCAGATCCGCTTGCAGGCCCAATTACAGGATACTTCGCGCAAACTGGAGAATCTGACCGATATCGAACGTCAGCTCTCCTCGCGCAAGCAGTTACAGGGCGAAATCCCGGATAACGGCGCGACACAGCAAAAAACCGACGCCGCAGATAAAAATGCCGCGTCGGCCAAGGCCGCAGAGCCGGAAGCCGAACCGGAAAAGGGCACCGCCCTGCCGGTGGATCCGGAAGATACCTACGCGCCGCCCCCCGCTAACAAGGAGTCTCACGCGCGATGACAGCACGCAAACCGGCCAATCTGTTATTGGTTGACGACGATCCCAGCTTGCTCAAGCTGCTGGGTATGCGCCTGACCAGCGAAGGTTTTCATGTCACCACCGCCGAAAGCGGCCAGGAAGCGCTGCGCCTGTTGGGGCGCGAACAGATTGATCTGGTGATCAGCGATCTGCGGATGGACGAAATGGACGGCATGGCGCTGTTTGCCGAAATTCAAAAGCACCAGCCTGGCATGCCGGTCATCATCCTCACCGCCCATGGTTCGATCCCGGATGCGGTAGCCGCCACCCAGCAGGGCGTGTTCAGCTTCCTCACCAAACCGGTGGATCGCGATGCGCTGTACAAGGCCATAGATGAAGCGCTGTCGCTTTCGCTGCCGGCCGGTGACGACAGCTGGCGCGAAGATATCGTCACCCGCAGCCCGATTATGCTGCGCCTGCTGGAGCAGGCGAAAATGGTGGCGCAGTCCGACGTCAGCGTGCTGATCAATGGCCACAGCGGCACCGGTAAAGAAGTGCTGGCCCAGGCGATCCACGGTGCCAGCCCGCGCGGCAAAAAGGCGTTTATCGCCATTAACTGCGGCGCCTTGCCGGAACAACTGCTGGAGTCTGAACTGTTCGGTCACGCCAAAGGGGCGTTTACCGGTGCGGTCAGCAGCCGTGAAGGGCTGTTCCAGGCGGCGGCGGGCGGCACGCTGTTCCTCGATGAGATCGGCGATATGCCGCTGTCGTTGCAGGTTAAACTGCTGCGCGTGCTGCAGGAGCGCAAGGTGCGCCCGCTGGGCAGCAACCGCGATCTGGACATCGACGTGCGCATTATTTCCGCCACCCACCGTGACCTGCAAAAGGCGATGGCGAAAAACGAGTTCCGCGAAGATCTCTACTACCGCCTGAACGTGGTGAACCTGAAGATCCCTGCGCTGAATGAACGGGCTGAAGATATTCCGCTGTTGGCCAACCATCTGCTGCGTGAATCCGCCAAGCGTCACAAGCCGTTTGTCCGCAGCTTCTCTTCCGACGCCATGAAGCGCCTGATGACCGCCACCTGGCCGGGCAACGTGCGCCAACTGGTGAACGTGATCGAGCAGTGCGTGGCGCTGACGTCTGCGCCGGTGATCAGCGAAGCGCTGGTGGAGCAGGCGCTGGAAGGGGAAAATACTGCGTTGCCGACCTTCGTCGAGGCGCGCAATCAGTTTGAATTGCACTATCTGCGCAAGCTGTTGCAGATCACCAAGGGTAACGTAACCCAGGCCGCACGCATGGCGGGCCGCAACCGTACCGAGTTTTATAAATTGCTGTCGCGCCACGAGCTGGACGCCAACGATTTTAAAGAATGATATTTTCCGCCATGGCCTGCGCGCGCAGGTTCTCAACAAACGTGGCGGAATGATTTACACTCCGTTCTCTTTGTCGTGGCATGACCGGGCGTAGAGAACCATGGAACGTATTAAGCAGGATCCTAAACAATGAGCAGATCACTTTCCATCGCATTGGCCCAGCTGAATTTGCTGGTCGGTGACATTGAAGGCAACACCGAACGCATGTTGCAAACCGTGCAAGAGCAGCAGAAGGCGGGAGCCGATCTGGTCATGTTCACCGAGCTGGCGCTGTCCGGTTACCCGCCGGAAGACCTGCTGTATCGCGACGATTTCTACCAACGTTGTGACGCGCAACTTCATCGCCTGCAGCAGGCGTCCACCGATGTGGCGATCCTGGTTGGCCACCCGTGGCGCGAAGGTGACAAACTGTATAACGCGTTGTCGCTGTTCTCCGAAGGGCAACTGTTGGCGCGCTATTTCAAGCAACAGCTGCCGAACTACGGCGTCTTCGATGAGAAACGCTACTTCCACGCCGGCAACGAAACCTGCGTGGTGAACCTGAAAGGCTATCGTCTGGGCCTGCTGATTTGCGAAGACCTGTGGTTCCCGGAACCGGTCGATGCCGCCAAGGCCGCCGGCGCCGAAATGATTTTGTCGATCAACGCCTCGCCGTACAATCGCGAGAAGCCGTATATCCGCAAGACGCTGATGGCCGGCCATTGCCAGCGCACCCATCTGCCGCTGGTGTATCTGAACCAGATCGGCGGGCAGGATGAATTGATTTTTGACGGTTGCTCGAAGGTGTTCGACGCGGCCGGCAACATGACCCACCGCCTGGCGGCGTTTGCCGAGCAGGTGACGCTGTTGAGGTTCAACGAACTGGACGTGGTGCCGATGACCGCACCGGCCGCCGAGTTGCCGCAGCTGGCGCAGGTTTATGAAGCGCTGGTGCTGGCGGTGCGCGATTACGTGACCAAAAACGGCTTCAAGGGCGCGGTGTTGGGGCTGTCCGGCGGTATCGACTCGGCGCTGACCCTGGCGATTGCCGTTGATGCCTTGGGCAAAGACAAGGTGCAGGCGCTGATGATGCCGTTCCGCTACACCGCGGATATCAGCATCGCCGACGCCAAGGAAGAAGCTGAAATTCTCGGCGTCGAGTTCGATATCGTCTCCATCGAACCGATGTTCGACGCCTTTATGGGCCAGCTGACGCCGATGTTTGCCGGTACCGAACGCGACACCACCGAAGAAAACCTGCAGGCGCGCTGCCGCGGCGTGGTGCTGATGGCATTGTCCAACAAGCGCCGCAGCATCGTGCTGACCACCGGTAACAAAAGCGAGATGGCCGTAGGCTACGCCACGCTGTATGGTGATATGGCCGGTGGCTTTGACGTACTGAAAGACGTGCCGAAAACGCTGGTGTTCAAACTGTCCGAATACCGCAATACCGTCTCTTATGTGATCCCGCAGCGCGTTATCGATCGTCCGCCGTCCGCCGAGCTGGCGCCGGATCAGGTCGATCAGGACAGCCTGCCGCCGTACGACATTCTGGATGCGATTCTGGAAGGTTACGTCGAACGCGATAAGTCGGTTGCCGATCTGGTGGCTGAAGGCTTCGACGAGGCGATCGTGCGCAAGGTTATCCGCCTGGTGGATATCAACGAATACAAGCGGCGTCAGGCCGCCGTCGGGCCGCGTATTACCGCCCGCAATTTCGGCAAAGACCGCCGTTACCCAATCACATCCGGCTTTGGCCGCAAAAATTGGTAATTAAGGAAAGAAGATGAAAAAAATTGACGCGATTATCAAGCCGTTCAAACTGGATGACGTCCGCGAGGCCTTGGCCGAAGTCGGCATTACCGGTATGACCGTGACCGAAGTGAAAGGCTTTGGCCGCCAGAAAGGCCACACCGAGCTGTACCGTGGCGCGGAGTACATGGTCGATTTTCTACCGAAGGTGAAAATTGAGATTGTCGTGGCCGACGATATCGTCGACACCTGCGTGGAAACCATCATGCAGACCGCGCAAACCGGTAAAATCGGCGACGGTAAAATCTTCGTCTTCGACGTGGCGCGCGTGGTGCGTATTCGTACCGGCGAACAGGACGAAGAAGCGATTTAATGTGATCCTCTACCGAGCACCGCCGGCTTGAGCCTGGCCGGTGCTCGGCTTCTTACCCCCCGCTAAAAACGTCCCAAGGCTTTATCTCTCAGTCATTTCCGCCATAAGCATTCTAAAAAAGCGAAGGCTATCGCGTTTTTGATAGTTTTTTCGATCGCTTTCCTCACGGGATCTACACTCAACTCAACTATCTTGATTAAGGCGATCCCCATGAATGTCAAGTTGCGGCCAGGCGGCAAGGGCGTGCATCCCCAGGATCATTCTCGCGTAAGTGGTTGTAAGCGCACGCAGACAACAACGCAGCGGCTTGAAAGGTGATGGGGATGATGACGCTGCGCCAAATCCGCCACTTTATCGCCGTGGCGGAAACCGGTTCGATCTCCGCCGCCGCTCAGGCGGTGTTCGTTTCACAGTCGTCGCTGACGCTGGCCATCCAGCAATTGGAAACCGACATTGGCGTGCGGCTGTTTGATCGCCACGCCAAGGGCATGAACCTGACGCATCAGGGTCATCAGTTCCTGCGCCAGTCTTACCTGATCCTCGCCACGGTGGATAACGCCAAGCGCAGCCTGCAACTCGGCACCGAAAGCCTGACCGGCAAACTGACCATTGGCGTCACCAGCCTGGTGGCGGGCTACTTTTTGGTGGAACTGCTGAAGCGGTTTAAATCGGCCTATCCCAACGTCACCATTCAGGTGATAGAAGATGAACGTCCCTATATTGAGCATCTTCTGGTGAGCGGGGAGATCGATATCGGTGTGCTGATCTTGTCGAATATCGAAGACCGCGATGCGCTGCAAACCGAAGTGCTGATGCATTCGCCGTATCGCCTGTGGTTGCCACCGCTGCACCCGTTGCTGGAGCACGAAAGCATCAGCCTGGCAGACGTGGCAAAGCAACCGCTGATCCAGCTTAACGCCGACGAAATGGACGTGCATGCGCGGCGCATCTGGGCGCGCGCCGGGCTGAAGCCGGAGATCGCCATGAAAACCGCTTCGACCGAAGCGGTGCGCAGCCTGGTGGCGGCGGGGATGGGGGTTTCCATCCAGCCGGACATGGCGTACCGCGCCTGGTCTCTGGAAGGCAATATGATTGAGGCGCGCAAGCTGGCGGATCTGCTGGAGCCGCTGGATATCGGCCTGGCGTGGCGGCGGGGCAGCGCGCGGCCGGAACTGGTCACGCCGTTTCTCACCATCGCGCGTGAGAATGGCAATATGCATGCCGCCGGCCTGAAGCATTCGATTTAATCGAACGCGGCCTTCAGTATTTAGAATTTGTTGGCTGCCTGATGCTCGCATAGTCTGATTAAAACTAACTTATTCACATTTTGTTAACGTTTTCGTCACTCAGGGGCAGCAGGCAATGGCAGATGTGCATTTCCTTACAGGCTTGACCTGTCAGCAATTTATTAACGGTGAGTCGGTCGAAGGCGAAGGCCAGCAAGAGTGCATCGTTAATCCCGCCAATGGCGAAACGCTGGTTTCGATTACCGAGGCCTCATCGGCGCAGGTCGGCAGCGCGGTCAAGGCTGCACAACAGGCTTTTGGTCAATGGTCGCGTACCACCCCGGCTTACCGAGCTTCTATTTTGTTACGCATCGCCGATGCCATCGAGCGGCAGGCCGAGTATTTGGCCGGGTTGGAAGCGCTTAACTGCGGCAAGCCGCTGCACCAGGCACGCAGTGACGATCTCCCGGCAGCCATCGACGTTTTCCGCTTTTTTGCCGGCGCAGTACGTACCCAGCAGGGGCAGCTAGCCGGCGAATATATCGAAGGGCACACCTCAATGATCCGCCGCGATCCGATCGGCGTGGTGGCCTCTATTGCGCCGTGGAATTATCCGCTGATGATGGCGGCATGGAAAATCGCCCCGGCGCTGGCCGCGGGCAACACCGTGGTATTCAAACCTTCCGAACATACCCCGTTGAGCATTTTGGCGCTGGTGCCTGCATTGCAGGAGATCCTGCCGCCGGGGGTGTTGAACGTTCTGTACGGCGGCGGGGAGGGCGTCGGCAGCCATTTGGTCGGCCACCCGCAGGTTCGGTTGGTATCGGTGACCGGCGACATCGTGACCGGGCAAAAAATTCTGCAGGCGGCGGCGAAAAGCGTCAAGCGCACGCATCTGGAACTGGGCGGTAAAGCGCCGGTGATTGTCTGTGACGATGCCGATCTCGACGAGGTGGTCAGCAGCATCCGCACTTACGGCTATTACAACGCCGGCCAGGACTGCACCGCCGCCTGTCGTATCTACGCGCAGGCGGGGATTTACCCGAAGCTGGTGGACGCGTTGGGTGAAGCTGTCGCCAGCCTGCGCTTTGCCCGCAAGCGCGATGAAGACAACGAAATCGGCCCGCTGATCAGCAGCCGTCAGCGCGATCGCGTCGCCAGTTTTGTCGAGCGGGCGCTTAGCCAGCCGCATATCGAATTGATCACCGGTGCCGCCGCGCACTCCGGCCCGGGGTTTTACTACCAGCCAACGCTGCTGGCCGGCTGCCTGCAAAGCGATGAGATCGTTCAGCGCGAAGTGTTTGGCCCGGTCGTAAGCGTAACCCGCTTTGACCATCTGGAACAGGCGGTCAACTGGGCCAACGATTCCGAATACGGGCTGGCCTCATCGGTATGGACGCAGAATATCGACAAGGCGCTGCATATCGCAGCCCATCTGCAATACGGCAGCACCTGGATCAACACCCATTTCACCCTGGCGAGCGAGATGCCGCACGGCGGCCTGAAGCGTTCCGGCTACGGTAAGGATCTTTCCAGCGACTCGCTGCAGGATTACAGCGTTGTAAGACACGTAATGGCGAAATTCAAAGCCAGCTTCTAGCGGTTTCATAAAGCAAAAAACCGCGGCAGCCGTTCCCTGCCGCACACAGATACGCAACACAGGGGTAATTACGATGGGAAAAACTACCGCAGTCACCACCACGCTCTCCGCGCTCTGTATCACCGTGCTTTGCGGCTTGGCCCAGGCGGCCGAGTTGCCGCAGGCGCTCGGTAAAGGCGAAGGACGGCTGGATATCATCGCCTGGCCCGGTTACATCGAGCGCGGCCAGTCCGACAAAAACTATGACTGGGTCACCCAGTTTGAGAAACAAACCAGCTGCGCGGTGAATGTGAAAACCGCCGCAACCTCCGATGAAATGGTCAGCCTGATGGCCAAGGGCGGTTACGATCTGGTCACCGCGTCCGGCGACGCCTCACTGCGATTGATCCTCGGCAAGCGGGTACAACCGATCAATACCGCGCTGATCCCCAACTGGAAAAGCATCGACCCACGCCTGCTGAACGGCGCCTGGTACACCGTGGACGGCAAAACTTACGGCACGCCGTATCAGTGGGGGCCAAACCTGCTGATGTACAACACCAAAACCTTCCCGACGCCGCCGGACAGCTGGGGCGTAGTGTTCCAGCAACAGAATCTGCCGGACGGCAAAACCAATCAGGGCCGGGTGCAAGCTTATGACGGACCGATTTATATCGCCGATGCGGCGCTGTTCCTGAAGGCCACTCAGCCACAACTCGGCATCAGCGATCCGTATCAGCTTAATGAAGAGCAGTATCAGGCGGCGTTGAAGCTGTTGCGCACTCAACACGCGTTGATCCACCGCTACTGGCACGATACTTCGGTACAGATGAGCGATTTCAAAAATGAAGGCGTGGTCGCTTCCAGCGCCTGGCCGTATCAGGCCAACGCCCTGAAAGGCGAGGGCCAGCCGATCGCCACGGTCTTCCCTAAAGAAGGGGTTACCGGCTGGGCGGATACCACCATGCTGCATGCCGACGCCAAACACCCGAATTGCGCCTATCAGTGGATGAACTGGTCGCTGGAGCCGAAGGTGCAGGGCGACGTGGCCGCCTGGTTCGGTTCAGTCCCTGCTTCTCCGGCAGGCTGCAAGGCCAGCGCGCTGCTGGGCGAGAAGGGCTGTGAAACCAACGGATTTAATCAGTTCGACAAGATCGCCTTCTGGAAAACGCCGCAGGCGCAGGGGGGCAAGTTCGTGCCGTACAGCCGCTGGACGCAGGACTATATCGCCATCATGGGTGGCCGCTAACGAACAGGGGCGCAGTTCGCTGCGCCCAAACAGCATCAGTGTGGAGCGTACATCATGACCATTGCCGTGCAATTTATCGATGTTTCGCGGACCTTCGGCGATGTTCGTGCCGTAGACCGAGTGTCTATCGAGATCCAGGACGGAGAATTTTTCTCCATGCTCGGGCCTTCCGGCTCGGGGAAAACCACCTGCCTGCGGCTGATCGCCGGTTTTGAGCAACTGAGCGCCGGCTCGATCCGCATACACGGGCAAGAGGCCGCCAACCTGCCGCCCTATCAGCGTGACGTGAATACCGTGTTCCAGGATTACGCGCTGTTCCCACACATGTCGGTGCTGGAAAACGTCGCTTACGGGTTGATGGTCAAAGGTGTCGCCAAACGCGAACGGCTGGCGCGTGCGCAGGAGGCGCTGGACAGCGTGGCGTTGGGGTTTGTGGCCGAACGCAAACCGGCGCACCTTTCGGGTGGCCAGCGGCAGCGCGTTGCGTTGGCCCGGGCCTTGGTCAACCGGCCACGGGTGCTGTTGCTGGATGAACCGCTCGGCGCGCTGGATCTCAAACTGCGTGAGCAGATGCAGGGCGAACTGAAAAAACTGCAGCGCCAGTTGGGCATCACCTTTATTTTCGTCACCCACGATCAAAGCGAAGCGCTGTCGATGTCCGATCGCGTGGCGGTGTTCAACAATGGCCGCATCGAGCAGGTCGATGCGCCGCGCGAACTGTATATGCGGCCGAAGACACCGTTCGTCGCCGAGTTTGTCGGCACCTCCAACGTGGTACGCAGCGAACTGGCGCAGCGGTTGCTTGGCCAGACCGCCACCTTCTCGATTCGCCCGGAGCATATCCGCCTGGCGGATCAGGCCGGTGCGGCACCGGATGAAATCCAGGTGCAGGGCAGGGTGCAGGAGATCCATTATCAGGGCGCGGCAACGCGTTATGAAATCGCGCTGAGCAGCGGCGAAAAACTGCTGGTCAGCCAGGCAAATCCCCAGTGGCATGCCGGTGGGCAGCAGCGTTTGATCGGGCAGCCGGTCACCGCCTGCTGGTCGCGTGAGGCGATGGTGCCGCTGCTGGAGGAGAGGTGAGATGGATATGAGCATCGACTTTCCCGCGCCGCGCCGCGGTACTCTGCGCGCTCTGTCGACCTGGTTCTATCGCCGCCCGACGCTGTATCTGTTGCTGCTGTTGGTGCCGCCGCTGTTGTGGTTTGGCGCGGTGTATCTCGGTTCGCTGTTGACGCTGCTGTGGCAAGGGTTTTACACCTTCGACGACTTCACCATGACGGTGACGCCGGATCTGACCTTCGATAACCTGCGGGCGCTGTTCAACCCGGCCAACTACGACATCATCCTGCGCACCCTGACGATGGCGGTGCTGGTGTCGCTGGCCAGCGCGGTGCTGGCGTTCCCGATTGCCTATTATATGGCGCGCTACACCAGCGGCCGCGTCAAAGCGTTCTTCTACATTGCGGTGATGATGCCGATGTGGGCCAGTTATATCGTCAAGGCCTATGCCTGGACGCTGCTGTTGGCTAAAGACGGCGTAGCCCAGTGGTTCCTGCAACACCTCGGGTTGGAACCGGTACTGGCGGCAATCCTGAGCGTGCCGGGCGTAGGGGGCAACACCCTGTCGACCTCCGGGCTGGGGCGTTTTCTGGTGTTCGTGTATATCTGGTTACCGTTCATGATTTTGCCGATCCAGGCCGCGCTGGAGCGTTTGCCGCCTTCGCTGTTGCACGCCTCGGCGGATCTGGGCGCGCGCCCGGCGCAGACTTTCCGTTACGTAATCCTGCCGCTGGCGGTGCCGGGCATTGCTGCCGGGTCGATATTCACTTTCTCGCTGACGCTGGGGGACTTCATCGTGCCGCAGCTGGTGGGGCCGCCGGGTTACTTTATCGGCAGCATGGTGTACGCCCAACAGGGGGCGATCGGGAATATGCCGATGGCGGCGGCCTTTACCCTGGTGCCGATCGTACTGATCGCGATTTATCTTTCCATTGTGAAACGTCTGGGGGCCTTCGATGCACTCTGAACGCGCGCCGTTAGGGCTGAAGCTGGCCGCCTGGGGCGGTTTGATCTTCCTGCATTTCCCGCTGGCGATTATCGCCATCTATGCCTTCAACACCGAGGATGCTGCGTTCAGCTTCCCGCCAAAGGGGTTTACGCTGCATTGGTTCAGCGTGGCCGCCGGCAGGCAGGATATCCTCGATGCGATGCTGCTTTCGGCGCAAATAGCCGCGCTGGCGACCGCCGTGGCGCTGGTGCTGGGCACCCTGGCGGCCGCGGCGCTGTACCGGCGTGATTTCTTCGGCAAGGACAGCATTTCGCTGCTGCTGTTGTTGCCGATCGCACTGCCGGGCATCGTCACCGGTCTGGCGTTGCTGGCGGCGTTCAAGGCGCTGAATATCGAGCCGGGGGTGCTGACCATCGTCATCGGTCATGCCACCTTCTGCGTGGTGATCGTGTTCAATAACGTGATTGCCCGTTTCCGCCGCACCTCTTACAGCCTGATAGAGGCGTCCATGGATCTGGGCGCCGACGGTTGGCAAACCTTCCGTTACGTGATTTTACCCAACCTGGGGTCGGCACTGCTGGCCGGCGGCATGCTGGCGTTCGCGCTGTCGTTTGACGAAATCATTGTCACCACCTTCACCGCCGGGCATGAGCGCACGTTGCCGCTGTGGTTGCTAAACCAGCTTGGCCGCCCGCGCGACGTGCCGATCACCAACGTGGTGGCGTTATCCGTGATGTTGCTGACCATGATCCCGATTTTGGGGGCCTATTACCTGACTAAAGGCGGCGAAAGCGTCGCCGGCAGCGGCAAATAATTTCCTAACCAGACATCTTACAAAAGGATAACCCTATGCAAAGCCAACTGCTGATTAACGGTCAACTGGTTACCGGCCAGGGGACGTCGCTGCCGGTGTATAACCCGGCGACCGGAGAGGTGATCTTGCAGGTAGCGCAAGCCAGCCTGGAGCAGGTGGATCAGGCGGTGCTGGCGGCCGACGCCGCCTTTGCCGAATGGGGGCAGACCACGCCGAAAGAGCGTGCCGACTGCCTGCTGAAGCTGGCGAGTCTGATCGATAGCCACGCGGAAACCCTTGCCCGGCTGGAATCGCTCAACTGTGGCAAACCTTATCACTGCGTGCTGAACGACGAACTGCCGGCAGTGGCCGACGTATTCCGCTTCTTCGCCGGTGCCAGCCGCTGCCTGAGCGGGCTGGCGGCCGGCGAGTATCTGGCCGGGCACACCTCGATGATCCGCCGCGATCCCCTGGGCGTGGTGGCCTCGATTGCCCCCTGGAACTACCCGCTGATGATGGCGGCGTGGAAGTTGGCCCCGGCGCTGGCGGCGGGCAATTGCGTGGTGATTAAACCGTCGGAACAGACTCCTCTGACCACCTTTAAGCTGGCCGAACTGGCCGCCGGGCTGTTCCCGCCGGGCGTGCTTAACGTGCTGTTCGGCCAAGGGGTCGGTGTCGGCGATCGGCTGACCGGCCATGACAAGGTACGAATGGTGTCGCTCACCGGTTCGATTGCTACCGGGGAACACATTATCGCGCATACCGCTCCGGGCATTAAGCGCACCCATATGGAGCTGGGGGGCAAGGCGCCGGTGCTGGTGTTTGATGATGCCGACCTGCAACAGGTGGTAGAAGGCATCCGCAGCTTTGGTTTTTACAACGCCGGTCAGGACTGCACCGCCGCCTGCCGCATTTATGCCCAGAAAGGCATTTACCCCGAACTGGTGAAGCGGCTGGGCGAGGCGGTCGCCAGCCTGAAAATAGGGCCGCCGGAGGACGAAAGCAGCGAGCTTGGCCCGCTAATCACCGCCCAGCATCTGGAGCGGGTGGCAGGGTTTGTCGAGCGGGCGAAGGCGCTGCCGCATGTGCAGGTGGTGACCGGCGGTGAGCGGGTTAACGGCCCCGGCTACTATTTCCAGCCGACGCTGCTGGCCGGTACGCGGCAGGAAGATGAAATCGTGCAGCGGGAGGTGTTCGGCCCGGTAGTCACTATCACCGAGTTTGACGATGAGGCGCAGGTGCTGGCCTGGGCCAATGAGTCCAACTACGGGTTGGCATCGTCGTTGTGGACCCGTGACGTGGGCCGTGCGCATCGGTTGAGCGCCCGCCTGCAATACGGCTGCACCTGGGTGAATACCCATTTCATGCTGGTGAGCGAAATGCCGCACGGCGGCCAGAAGCTGTCGGGCTACGGCAAGGATATGTCGATGTACGGGCTGGAGGACTACACCGCGATCCGGCATGTGATGTTCAAACATTGATTTTACTGTATTTATCCGCAAAATAGCGCGCCTTCAGACCGGCTTCGACCGGTCTGACTGATAATAAGAATTGAAAGGAAGCCAATTATGGGTATCACCCGACGCGATTTTCTCAACGGGGTGGCGATCACCATCGCCGCCGGGCTGACGCCGCTGCAAATTCTGCGCGCGTCACCGCAAACCGCCAATCAAACCCTGTACTATCCGCCGACGCTGACCGGGTTGCGCGGTAACCATCCGGGCTCGTTCGAGCACGCGCACCAACTGGGGCGCGACGGCAAGGCATTCGATTTCGGCAGCGTACCCGCCACGGAAGAGTTTGACCTGATCGTGGTCGGTGCGGGCATCAGTGGGTTGGCCGCTGCCTGCTTCTGGCAGCAAATGAAGGGCGCACAGCAGCGTATTTTGCTGATCGACAACCACGATGATTTTGGCGGCCACGCCAAGCGCAATGAATTCAGCAGCGAAAACGGCACTATTCTCGGCTATGGCGGCAGTGAGTCGCTGCAATCACCACGCTCGAACTTCAGCCCGGTGGCGATGGGGCTGCTGCAAAAACTCGGCGTCAGCATCGACAACCTGGAAAAGGCGTTCGATAAAACCTTCTACCCGGATCTGAACCTGAGCCGCGGCGTCTATTTCGATCGTAAAAACTTCGGCGTCGACAAAGTGGTGAATGGCGATCCGGGGCGGATGGTGGCGGATGATATTCCGCATGATCGGCTTAATGGCCGCTCCTACGAAGCCTTTATCGGCGATTTCCCGCTGCCGGAAAGCGACCGACAGGCGTTGATCGCGCTGCACACGGTGGACAAGGATTATCTGCCGGACCTGACTCAGGAACAAAAGAGTGAATGGCTCGACAAGCACAGTTATAGCCAGTTCCTGCGTGAAAAGGTCGGTCTGAGCGAAATGGCTATCCGTTATTTCCAGCAGACTACCAGCGATTTCCAGGCGGTGGGCATTGACGCCACTTCGTGCAGCGATGCGCGCATCTGCGATCTGCCCGGCCTGAACGGCATGAACCTGCCGCCGCTGGATGAGGAGTCGCAGGCGGATCTCGACGATCCTTACGTGTTCCACTTCCCGGATGGCAACGCCACGCTGGCGCGCCTGATGGTGCGTCATCTGATCCCGGCAGTGGCGCCGGGCGGCAAGGACATGAACGACATCGTGCTGGCGAAGTTCGACTACGGCCGGCTCGATCGGCCGGAATCGCCGGTAAAACTGCGCCTGAACAGCACCGGCTTGCACGCGGCGAATGTCGGCGACAAGGTTGAAGTGACCTATATGACCGGCGAGAAAATGACTAAGGTACGCGCCGGGCAGGTGGTGATGGCCGGTTACAACATGATGATCCCGTATCTGGTGCCGGAAATGTCGCATGAGCAGCAAGAGGCGCTGAAGCAGAACGTCAAGTCGCCGCTGGTGTACAGCAAAGTGGTGATCCGTAACTGGCAGCCGTTTATCAAGCTGGGCGTGCACGAGGTGTATTCGCCGACCGCGCCTTATTGCCGCGTGAAGCTGGATTATCCGGTGAGCATGGGCGGTTATGAACATCCTCGTGACCCGAATCAGCCGATTGGCCTGCATATGGTGTACGTGCCGACGCTGGCGGGCAGCGGGCTAAGCCCTCGCGAACAGTCGCGCAAAGGCCGCGCCTTGCTGCTGGGCACGCCGTTCGAGGTGCATGAGCAGATGATCCGCGAACAGTTGCAGGGCATGCTGGGTTCCGCCGGTTTCGACCATCAGCGCGATATTCAGGCGATCACCGTTAACCGCTGGTCGCACGGCTATTCCTACTTCCTCAATGGGCTGTTTGATGATGAAGAGGAGGCGAAAAAAATCATTGAGACGGCGCGTAAGCCGATAGGCAAGATTGTCATAGCCAACTCGGATTCGGACTGGAGCCCGTACGCCAACTCGGCAATCGATCAGGCATGGCGCGCGGTCAATGAACTGGCCTTCGGCCAGGCGGCCGTCAAGGAGGGAGCATGAGTTTACGTTCATGGTATCTGCTGACCTTGCTGGCGGCGGGCGGTTCGGCTCAGGCGATGTCGGCCGGGGAATACGTGGCCAAGGCCGGTGACTGCACCGCCTGCCATACCGCGCCGGGCGGCGCTTTGCTGGCCGGCGGCATGAAGTTCCCGACGCCGCTGGGCGCTATTTACGCCACCAATATCACGCCGGATAAGCAGCACGGCATCGGCGCTTATTCTTTTGACGAGTTTGACCGTGCCATGCGCCAGGGCATCGCCAAAGATGGCCATCGCCTGTATCCGGCGATGCCCTATACCTCTTACGCCAAGATGAATGCGGCGGATATGCGCGCGCTGTACGATTATCTGATGCAGGAAGTGCCGGCGCAGAACGCCGCCAACCGCGCCGGCGATATCCGTTGGCCGTTGTCGATGCGTTGGCCGCTGGCGGTTTGGAATCAGCTGTTCCATGACGATGCCCAATATCGGCCGGACAGCGGGCAGAGCGCCGAGTGGAACCGCGGCGCTTATCTGGTGCAGGGCGCGGGCCACTGCGGCAGTTGCCATACGCCGCGCGGCTGGGCAATGCAGGAAAAGGGGCTGGACAGCAAGGAACCGGCCTTCCTGAGCGGGGCCGAGCTGGACGGTTGGCACGCGTCTAACCTGCGCGGTATGTCGCAGGAAGAGGTGGCGGCACTGTTGAAAACCGGCCGCAGCCGACATGCTGCGGTGGCCGGGCCGATGAGCGAGGTGGTCACCCACAGTACGCAGTATCTTACCGATGGCGACCTGAACGCCATTGCCACTTATCTGCACAGCCTGGCGGCGGAAAAACCTCCGGCCGAGAAAGCCGTTGCCCCGGTGGCCGGCAGTCAACAGGCCGGGCAGCGCACCTATGCAATGTACTGTTCAACCTGCCACGGCAATAAAGGCGAGGGCAGTGACAACACCATTCCGGCATTGGCGGGCAACGCGACGGTGACGGCGGACAATCCGCTGACGGCGCTGCGAGTCTTGTTGGAAGGGGCGCAAACGCCGATCACTCAACAGGCTACCGCGATCGCCATGCCTGGTTACGGCTGGGCATTGAATGACCGGCAGGCAGCCGATCTGATGAGTTACTTACGCGGAAGTTGGGGCAATCAGGCTGGGGCGGTAACGGCGCAGCAGGTGCAGGAGGCGCGTAAGCTGGCGGAGAAATAACGGCGGGGCGCGGTGCTGTTCACAGACCGCGCCCCGTTTGATTACAGTACCTTATGCGGGCCGAAGCATTCGTAATGGATACGTTCGGCGTTCACGCCCATTTCCAGCAGTTGTTTGCCGACATGCTGCATAAACGGCACCGGGCCGCAGAAGTAGTAATGCATCTGTGGATCGTCGAGCGTTTCGCGCAGTGCGCTGAGGTCCATCAACCCGCGGCTCTGATAATCGCGGCCTTCCACGTCGTCGGAGCCCGGCTCGCGGTACCAGACGTGACTGCTCAGGTTTGGCATGCGGCCGGCGATATCCGCCACTTCATCTGCGAAGGCGTGAACGCTGCCGTTTTCCGCCGCGTGCAACCAGTGCACGTTCGCCTGATGTTGGCTGTCGTGCAGGGCATTGAGCATACCGAGCATGGGCGTTTGGCCTACGCCGGCGGAGATCAGGGCTACCGGGGTGGTTGGCTGCACGTCAAGGAAGAAATCCCCGTGCGGCGGCGCCAGATAAAGTACATCGCCCTCTTTGGCCTGCTGATGCAGGAAATTCGAGACCTTACCTTGATCTTCACGCTTCACCGCGATGCGGTAGTATTCGCCGTTAGGCGTAGTGGTCAGTGAGTATTGGCGGATTTCCTGATTTTCCATGCTGTCGTGATTGATATAGACCGCCAGATATTGCCCCGGCTTGAAGTCACCCACGCGGCCACCGTCCACCGGCGCCAGCACGAAGCTGCAAATCACGTCGCTTTGCGGCTGCTTTTTGACAATGCGGAAAGCGCGCCGTTCGCGCCAGCCGCCATTCGCGTCTTCACTTTCCTGATAAATCTGGCCTTCACGCTGGATGAATACGTTCGCCAATACGCCGTAGGCCTTGCCCCAGGCATCCAGCACTTCCTGGCCTGGGCTGAACATTTCGTCCAGCGTCGCCAACAGGTGGCCGCCGACAATTTGATACTGCTCTGGCTGGATATTCAGGCTGGTGTGCTTTTGGGCAATACGCTCTACCGCCGGCAGCAACGCCGCCAGATTTTCGATATTGGCGGCATAGGCGCAGATCGCATCGAACAACGCCTGGCGTTGATCGCCGTTGCGCTGGTTATTCATGTTGAAAACATCTTTCAACTCAGGATTGTGTTCGAACATGCGATCGTAGAAATGAGCGGTCAGTTTAGGCCCGGTCGCAGCCAGCAGGGGGATTGTGGATTTTACGGTGGCGATGGTTTGGCTATCCAGCATGGTAGCGCTCCTTTGGCTTCAATTATTGGTATATTTATAAAGTTGCATATTAAATGCATCTTTATGTTTGCGCAAATACTAGCGATTTCCGCCGGGGCTGTAAATACCCTTATTTTTGTTGCGGCGTTGTTAAGCGTCGATCTCGCTCACAGAACATGAAAAAACCGCACCCTCAGTATGAGTAAAAGTCCGTTGCCGAATGGCGTGATATATAGGATCAAAGCCTTGCAGCGCGTCATGCCAATCGTTTGCGTAAAAACCTCTGTCAAGACCTATCCTCGGTAGGGGAAAACAGTTTACACTGTTGCCCAGAACCCAACCGGGTAGTTATTTGGTGATTTTTTAGTTAGCCGATTTAAGTCAGGAGATGCCGGATGTTAAAGCGTGAAATGAACATTGCTGATTATGATGCCGAACTGTGGCGTGCAATGGAGCAAGAAGTCGTGCGTCAGGAAGAGCACATTGAACTGATTGCGTCTGAGAACTACACCAGCCCGCGCGTAATGCAGGCTCAGGGTTCCCAGTTGACCAACAAATACGCTGAAGGCTATCCGGGCAAGCGTTATTACGGCGGCTGCGAATATGTGGATATCGTTGAGCAACTGGCCATCGACCGTGCTAAAGAGCTGTTTGGCGCAGATTACGCCAACGTTCAGCCGCACTCCGGCTCCCAGGCTAACTTCGCCGTCTACACCGCGCTGCTGCAGCCGGGCGACACCATTCTGGGCATGAACCTGGCGCACGGTGGCCACCTGACCCACGGTTCGCCGGTCAACCTGTCCGGCAAGCTGTACAACGTGGTGCCTTACGGCATCAACGAAAAAGGCGAAATCGACTACGACGATCTGGCCAAGCAAGCGCAGACCCACAAACCAAAAATGATCATCGGCGGCTTCTCGGCCTTCTCCGGTCTGGTTGACTGGGCAAAAATGCGTGAAATCGCCGACAGCATCGGCGCTTACCTGTTCGTTGATATGGCGCACGTTGCGGGCCTGATCGCCGCCGGCGTTTATCCGAACCCGGTTCCGCACGCGCACATCGTTACCACCACCACCCACAAAACCCTGGCGGGCCCGCGTGGCGGCCTGATCCTGGCGAAGGGCGGTGATGAAGATCTGTACAAGAAACTGAACTCAGCCGTATTCCCTGGCGGCCAGGGCGGCCCGCTGATGCACGTGATCGCCGGTAAAGCGGTGGCGCTGAAAGAAGCGATGGAACCTGAGTTCAAGGTTTACCAGCAGCAAGTTGCCGATAACGCCAAAGCGATGGTGAAGGTGTTCCTGGAGCGCGGCTACAAAGTGGTTTCCGGCGGTACTCATAACCACCTGTTCCTGCTGGACCTGGTTGACAAAAACCTGACCGGTAAAGAAGCTGACGCCGCCCTGGGCCGCGCCAACATCACCGTGAACAAAAACAGCGTGCCAAACGATCCTAAGAGCCCGTTCGTTACCTCTGGCATTCGTATCGGTACGCCGGCTGTGACCCGCCGCGGCTTCAAAACCGCTGAAGTGACTGAGTTGGCCGGTTGGATCTGCGACGTGCTGGACAACATCAACGATGAAGCCACCATCGAACGTACCAAGAAAAAAGTGCTGGATATCTGCGCCCGCCTGCCGGTCTACGCATAATTCTGCTTTCTCTTTAAAAACCCGCTTCGGCGGGTTTTTTTATGCCTGTTACCGGCAAATTGTGAACTGCTTGGCACTCTATCCCCTTGATCGTGGATGAATGTTGCTCGTGAGTGTGAGCTCTGTCAAAGTATCGCCTACACACCGGAGGGATCATGGTTCTGCAATCAACGCGTTGGCTCGCTCTCAGTTATTTCACCTACTTCTTTTCTTATGGCATCTTCTTACCGTTTTGGGGCGTTTGGCTGAAAGGAGAAGGCATAGCGCCTGAAACCATAGGTCTGTTGCTCGGTGCCGGTTTGGTTGCGCGTTTCCTCGGCAGTTTGCTGATTGCTCCCCGGGTTAAAGATCCTTCCCATCTGGTGACGGTACTTCGCCTGCTGGCGTTGCTGACGTTGGCCTTCGCCGTCGGGTTTTGCTTCGGCAACGGCTGGGGTTGGCTGATGCTGGTGATTGCCGGCTTCAACCTGTTCTTCTCGCCGTTGGTACCGCTGACCGACGCGTTGGCCGCCACCTGGCAAAAACAAATCACCCTGGACTACGGTCGAGTCAGGCTGTGGGGTTCGCTGGCGTTCGTGATCGGTTCTGCGCTGACTGGGCAAATGGTGTCGGTTTGGGGCCATAACGCCATTCTTTATAGCCTGATCGCCAGTGTGCTGGCGATGCTGCTGGGCATGATGCTGAAACCGAGCGTGATGCCGCAGGGGGAGACGCGTACCCAAAGCGGGCCAGACCGCTCACTGCGCGAAATGCTCAAGGAAGGGCCGGTCTGGCGTTTCCTGTTGTGCGTCACGTTGTTGCAGGGTGCGCATGCCGGCTATTACAGCTTTGGTTCTATCTACTGGCAGGAAGCCGGCTACTCGGCTTCGACGATTGGTTATCTGTGGTCGCTGGGCGTGGTGGCGGAAGTCATCATTTTCGCCAGCAGCAATGTCCTGTTCCGCCGCTGGAATGCGCGCAATCTGCTGTTGCTTTCCGCCTGCTGCGGGGTGCTGCGTTGGAGCCTGATGGCTTACAGCACCGAACTGGGCTGGCTGCTGGTGATCCAGATCCTGCATTGCGGCACCTTTACCGTTTGCCATCTGGCGGCGATGCGTTTTATCGCTGCACGCAAAGGGCCAGAGGTGATCCGGTTGCAGGCGATTTACTCGGCGCTGGCGATGGGGGGCGGCATTGCGATTATGACGGTGATTGCCGGCTTCCTGTTTGAACATCTGCAGGGCGGGGTATTCTGGGTGATGGCGGCGGTGGCGTTGCCGGCGTTGTTTATTCGCCCGCCGGCCGTTGCGGTCAGCGACAACCGTTAAGTCGTTTCCAGCAGCGCGCGGATGGCTTTGCGCTGCTGGCGTTCTAACGGCAATTCGGTATAAATCAGCGGCGGTTGCGGTTCACTGTGTACCGCCGCATAAGGGCTGATCACCAGCGTGATACCCTGCGGCGCACCGGAGCGCAGGTAATCGCGCAGCGGCAGATACTTGATATTTAATGGCAACAGCGTTAATTCGCGGATCTGATATTCCACTTCCTCTTCCAACTGCGGGTTGTCCAGCGTCAATAACAACACCTGTTTTTCCTGCAGCGCATTACCCTGCATCAGCCAGGCGCCGAAACTGATGGCAACCAACCCCGCTTCCTCGCTGGAAAAACGAATTTCATATTCCTGTTCGAGGGGCGCCAGCGCTTCTTTGGTGGTGCGCATCAGGCGCGGATACATGCGTAACACTTCCTCGAGCAGCATATTGTCAATGCCGATGTCAAAACGACAGCGCTCGACCGCAGGCGCCAGATGGGCGAACAGCTGGCTGATCAAATCTTCTTTACTGCTGAAGGTCATGCCGGAAATCTGCTGGAAGCGCTCGACCATATTTTCAATCGATCTCATTAAGCGCAGATCTTCCTCCGAGTCGTTGCTGTGGTAGCTGTGGTTTTTCAGCATGGTGAACATCAGTACCAGAAAATCGCTTTCGCTGGTCTCGGGTTGCAGGGCGAAAAGCTGATTCAGCGATTGATGAAGCAAGCTGGCCGCCTGATGCTCTGGTTTCTGATGCAGCCAGGCGCGCTGGGTGGCGGTGAATAGCGGGTGTCGCTGGCGCTGGGTTTCCCAGGCGCAGTAACACAGATAATACTGTAGAAATTGGCGATCGCGCTGATCGAGGGGCCGGTTGAGCAGCGGTTCACAACTGCTGATGTAACTTTCCAACTGCGGCAACGGATCGGCGTTTACCGCCAACGCCTGGTGTAGCCAGGGGGCAAAATGCTGGTCGATAAACTCCGGGCTGCAGCGCAGGGCTCTGCGCAACCAGTGGAGCAGGCAGAGGCGTTGGTTGAGCGCGCTTCCCTTGAGCCGATAGCCTTCGTCGGAATTGCCGACGAGCTCCAGATGGTGGAAACGCTGGATTTCACTGGCAACCTCGGCTATATCTTGCCGGGCAGTAGGGTGGTCGACGCCGTTGATTTGGCTGATAGTCTCCAGTTGTACTGCGGGCACCGGCGCATACAGCATCAGTAACAGATGGCAGCGCCGTTGTTGACCGGAGAGCTCAGGCACAGGAGCAGTGTCCAGGCTCATTTCACCTTCTGGCAGGTAACGTTTAAATTATGAATAAGCATAGCAAAAGGCTGTGCTGCGGCGCGGCTGCGGCGCCCGGTTTTATTTCGGCTTACCACTTTCGTCACAATTATTGTGCCGATTAACGGCGGTTGAAGGTTGGTTGATGTTACTTTATAACAATAATGAGTATCGTTTGATGATGAAGTTACGTTTTATTGTGGCCGGTTTTTTCGCGTTATTCAGCGCCGGCGTCGTCGCACACCCGCACAGCTTTATTGATATGAACACCACCTTCGTGGCGAAAGATCAAAAGTTGGTCGGCTTGAAAATGGTTTGGGTAATGGATGAAATCACCTCGGCGGATCTGCTGTACGATGCGCAGAACGCGAAAAGCGACTCGGAAGTGTGGAAAAAACTGGCGGCGGAAGTGATGGCCAACGTGCTTGGTCAGCACTATTTCACCGACGTGTATCGCGACGGCAAGCCGGTGAAATACCTGAATCTGCCGACCGAATACCATTTGTCGCGCCAGGGGCACCAGGCGGTGCTGGAGTTTGTGCTGCCGCTGGCCGAGCCGCAGCCGTTGGCAGGCAAGCCGTTTGAAATCTCCACCTACGATCCCACCTATTTTGTCGATATGACTTACAAAGACCAAACGGCGCTGCATCTGCCGCCGGAAATGGCGCCGCAGTGCAAGTTCAGCCTGATGACGCCGAAGCCGGATTCCTCCTTGCAGGCTTACGCATTGTCCCTCGATAAGAACGATGCACCCAGCGAAGATATGGCGCTGGGGCAACAGTTCGCGCAGCGGGTCACTTTGCAATGTCAATAAACCTTAGCCAGAGCGCCGCGCGCAAGCGGCACTGGGCCTTCAGCCTGTGGCCGCTGCTGCTGTTTGCGCTGTTGCTGGCGTTGGCCGCTCAAGTGGCTTGGCACTATTGGCCGCAGCTGCTGATGCAAAGCGTGGTGTGGCAGAAGGGGCTGCATCAACAATTGGCCGGTCTGTTGCAGCAGGTAAAAGCCGCCCCCCAGCAGGCCGGGCTGGCGTTGATGCTGTTTAGCCTGAGCTATGGCGTGCTGCATGCACTTGGCCCCGGTCACGGCAAGGTGGTGATCGCCACCTATCTGGCCACCCACCCGGCGCGGCTGAAAAGCAGCCTGAAACTGACCTTTGCCGCCTCGCTGGTTCAAGGGCTGGTGGCTATCGCGTTGGTGACGCTGATGCTGGTGGTGCTGCAATTATCCTCCCGCCAACTGCATCAGAGCAGTTTCTGGCTGGAGAAGGGCAGTTTTATTTTGGTCATGCTGCTTGGCGTGCTGCTGAGCTGGCGGGCGCTGAAACGCCTGTATTACGCGGTGAAAGCGCTACGTCCGTCACCGGCGCTGCGCATCAATAGCCTGCAACCGCTGCCGACTCATCATGTTCACAGCGAACACTGCGGTTGCGGGCACCGCCATTTGCCGAGCGACAGCGAATTGCAGGCGGGCAGTGACTGGCGCACGCAAACCGCCATCGTGCTGGCGATGGGCATGCGCCCCTGCTCGGGGGCGATACTGGTGCTGCTGTTTTCCAAGGTGATTGGCGTATTCGCCTGGGGTGTGGTTTCGGCGTTGGCGATGGCGCTTGGCACGTCGCTGACCATTTCATTGTTGGCCTTGCTGGTGCATTACAGCCGCCGGTTGGCGGTGCGCCTCAGCCGTTCGCGCGCGCCGGCCGCCTGGAGCGCCGTTGCCTGGGGATCGTTGGCATTGGCCGGTGGCTTGATTCTGTTGTTCGCCGGATTGCTGTTGTATGCCAGCGCTCAGCCGGAGTTCGGTGGTGGTATCCGGCCTTTCTCCCGCTGACCGACATAAAAAAAGCGCTGCAATAAATTGCAGCGCTTTTTCTTTATTCATTCACTTCGCGATATTAACGCTTCAGCGCTTCGCTCAGTTCTTCACGCATGGTAGAAAGCATGGCTTTCACTACGCGCGGGTTGCCTGCAACCACGTTGCCGGAGCTGAAGTGGTTATGGCCGCCAACAAAGTCGGTCACCAGGCCGCCAGATTCGCGCACCAGCAGTTCGCCGGCAGCAAAGTCCCACGGCTTCAGGCCAATCTCGAAGAAACCGTCAACGCGGCCGGCGGCCACATAGGCCAGGTCCAGCGCGGCGGAGCCGGTGCGACGGAAGTCTGCACACTGAGTGAACAGTTTGCCAACCACGTTGATGTAAGGGGTTGCGTGCTGTTTAACCTTGAACGGGAAGCCGGTTGCCAGGATGGTGCCATCCAGATCTTTGGCATTGGTGCCGCGCAGGCGGTAGCCGTTGAGCTGTGCGCCTTGGCCGCGGGTAGCGGTAAAGAGTTCGTTGCGCATTGGATCGTAAACCACAGCCACTTCTGTACGGCCTTTGATGCGTACGGCGATGGAAACGGAGAAGTGTGGGAAACGTTTAATGAAGTTTGAGGTGCCATCCAGTGGATCGATCACCCATTGTACATCCTGATCTTCGCCGACCAGCTCACCGCGTTCTTCGGTAATAATAGTGTGTTGCGGATAAGACTTGCGGATCACGTCGATGATCAGATGCTCTGCATCGCGATCGACGTTAGTGAAAAAGTCATTGGTCCCTTTCTGGGTCGCTTCTACAGCGTCCGGGGTTTCGTAGTTTTTGGCAATCAGGTTACCGGCCTTGCGCGCAGCGCGCACGGCGATAGTCAGCATCGGATGCATGGGTATCTTCCAACTAGGATGTTAAAGAACAGGAAACGGCGCGAAGTATAGCAGCTGTTCGGCAAAATGCCTACGGCTGTGTTAAGATGCTGTGATTTTCCGCTACGCTCAGAGTTTGTATGCTGCACAACATCCGCATTGTTCTGGTAGAAACCTCCCATACCGGTAACATGGGCTCGACCGCTCGAGCCATGAAAACCATGGGGTTAACCAACCTTTATCTGGTTAATCCGCTGATAAAACCCGATTCGCAGGCGATTGCCCTGGCCGCAGGCGCCAGCGACGTGATCGGCAACGCCACTATCGTCGACACCCTTGATGACGCTATCGCCGGCTGTAGCCTGGTGGTCGGCACCAGCGCGCGTTCACGCACTTTGCCGTGGCCGATGCTGGAACCGCGCGAATGCGGCGTACGCGCCGTGCACGAAGGCGAGCATGCGCCGGTTGCGCTGGTGTTCGGTCGCGAACGCGTTGGCCTGACCAACGATGAGCTGCAAAAGTGCCATTATCACGTCGCCATTCCCGCCAACCCGGATTACAGCTCGCTGAACCTGGCGATGGCGGTGCAGATCCTGGCTTATGAAGTGCGCGTGGCTTACCTCGATCGCCAGCAAGTGGGGGCGCCGCAGTTGGAAGAAACGCCTTATCCTCTGGTGGACGATCTCGAACGTTTCTATCAGCACCTGGAACAAACGCTGCAGCACAGCGGCTTTATCCGCCCGGCACATCCGGGGCAGGTAATGAGCAGATTGCGCCGTTTATTCACCCGAGCGCGGCCGGAAGCTCAGGAGCTGAATATCTTGCGTGGCATGCTGACGTCGATAGAGAAACAGGATAAACATCAAGGTAATTAATTTGATGTGGCGTAACGGCCGGTAATAATAGTATTAGTTATCCAATGGTTATAACATGTATTTTATATGCATTTGATATAGCTCAGGACAAAATGTGCTAATACTTGAGTAAATTACTAGGTTAAATAGTTGACTGATTTACTCGGGAATGTCAGAATTTCGGCCATGTTTCACCAACAGGTAACCATTTAGCTATGAGACTGACATCCAAAGGCCGTTATGCCGTAACCGCTATGCTTGACGTGGCATTGCACTCCCAGGAAGGGCCCGTTCCTCTGGCGGATATTTCTGAGCGCCAAGGGATTTCGCTCTCTTATCTGGAACAATTATTCTCCCGTCTGCGTAAAAATGGCCTGGTGGCCAGCGTGCGTGGGCCGGGCGGTGGTTATCTGCTGGGGAAAGAGGCAAGTGAGATCGCCGTTGGCGCTGTCATCACTGCCGTCGATGAATCGGTAGATGCAACCCGTTGCCAGGGTAAAGAAGGCTGTCAGGGTGGCGATCGCTGTCTGACTCATACCCTGTGGCGCGATCTGAGCGAGCGCATCAGCGGGTTCCTGAACAACATTACGCTGGCAGAACTGGTGAACAACCAGGAAGTGCTGGTGGTGGCGGACCGTCAGAACAACGATACCCGTCGCACGGCCAACGGTCGTCCGCAAGAAACTATCAACGTTAATCTGCGCGCATAAGCAGCTGGCGATATTTTTTTAGTTTTTGGAAGTGATGTACGGAGCACAAGAGCAATGAAATTACCGATTTATCTCGATTACTCAGCAACGACGCCGGTTGACCCGCGCGTTGCCGAGAAAATGATGCAGTTTTTGACCCTGGACGGGACTTTCGGTAACCCGGCTTCCCGTTCCCACCGCTTTGGGTGGCAGGCGGAAGAGGCGGTAGATATCGCCCGTAACCAAATTGCTGAACTGGTTGGCGCTGACCCGCGTGAAATCGTGTTCACTTCCGGAGCGACCGAATCCGACAATCTGGCGATTAAAGGTGCGGCCAATTTCTATCAAAAGAAAGGCAAGCACATCATCACCAGCAAAACCGAACACAAAGCCGTGCTGGACACCTGTCGTCAGCTCGAGCGTGAAGGGTTTGAAGTGACCTACCTGGCGCCGCAGAGCAACGGAATTATCAGTCTGCAGGATCTCGAAGCCGCCATGCGTGAAGACACCATTCTGGTATCGATCATGCACGTGAACAATGAAATCGGCGTGGTGCAGGATATCGAAGCTATCGGCGAAATGTGCCGTGCGCGCGGTATCATTTACCACGTTGACGCTACCCAGAGCGTGGGCAAACTGCCTATCGACCTGAGCAAGCTGAAAGTCGATCTGATGTCGTTCTCCGGCCACAAAATCTATGGCCCGAAAGGCATTGGTGCGCTGTACGTGCGTCGTAAACCGCGTATTCGCATCGAAGCCCAGGTCCACGGCGGCGGTCACGAGCGCGGTATGCGTTCCGGCACCCTGCCAGTGCACCAGATCGCCGGTATGGGCGAAGCCTACCGTATCGCCAAAGAAGAAATGGCGACGGAAATGGCGCGCCTGCGTACGCTGCGCGATCGTTTGTGGAACGGCGTGAAAGATATGGAAGAAGTGTATCTGAACGGCGATCTGGAACACGGCGTTCCGAACATCCTCAACGTCAGCTTCAACTACGTTGAGGGCGAATCGCTGATCATGGCGCTGAAAGACCTGGCCGTCTCTTCAGGTTCCGCCTGTACCTCCGCTAGCCTTGAACCCTCCTACGTGCTGCGCGCGCTGGGGATGACCGACGAGTTGGCGCATAGCTCGATCCGTTTCTCTCTGGGGCGTTTTACCACGGAAGAAGAGATCGATTACACCATTCAATTGGTGCGTAAATCCATCGGCCGCCTGCGCGACCTGTCTCCGCTGTGGGACATGTTCAAACAGGGCGTGGATATCAACAGCATCGAATGGGCACATCATTAATTCTCAGGATTCAGGAGCAAGGTCATGGCTTACAGCGAAAAAGTAATCGATCATTATGAAAATCCACGTAACGTGGGCTCGTTTGACAACGAAGATCCTACCGTCGGTAGCGGCATGGTGGGTGCACCGGCCTGTGGCGACGTGATGAAGCTGCAGATCAAAGTCAACAATGAAGGCATCATCGAAGACGCCCGCTTCAAGACTTACGGCTGCGGTTCCGCCATCGCCTCCAGTTCGCTGGTGACCGAATGGATGAAAGGCAAGTCTCTTGATCAGGCCGAAGCGATCAAAAACACTCAGATCGCCGAAGAGCTGGAATTGCCGCCGGTTAAAATTCACTGCTCTATTCTGGCTGAAGATGCCATCAAAGCAGCGATCGCCGACTACAAGAGCAAGCACAGCGCCAAGTAGTTTTTGTGTAGGGGCGCTGTATATTGCGCCTGCGTTGATCGGGGCGAAGATATTCGCCCCCTACACCGGTTTGCTCCCCAACACCGGTTTTGCAAGAGGTTGGGGATATTGAGTGTGAGGTTGTGATGTCAATTACCATGAGCGACAGCGCTGCGCAGCGTGTTCAGGCTTTTATGAATAACCGCGGCAAAGGTCTGGGTTTGCGTCTGGGGGTAAGAACCTCCGGCTGCTCCGGGATGGCTTATGTGCTGGAATTTGTTGACGAAATGAACGATGACGACATCGTTTTTGAAAACAAAGGCGTCAAGGTGATCATCGACGGCAAGAGCCTGGTCTACCTTGACGGCACCGAGCTTGATTTCGTTAAGGAAGGCCTGAACGAAGGCTTCAAGTTCAACAACCCCAATGTCTCGAGCGAGTGCGGCTGCGGCGAAAGCTTCAACGTCTGACAGCCCATCGTGCTCCCCCGCGTGCTGCGGGGGAACTCCATCCGATAACGCCCAGAGCACGCTATGGATTATTTTACTTTATTCGGGCTGCCAGTTCGCTATTCCGTGGACGGCGGCCTGCTTGCCTCTCGCTATCAGGATTTGCAGCGCCAATTCCATCCCGATCGCAATGCCCTCCAGCCAGAACGCGAACGCCTGATGGCGTTGCAGCAGGCGGCGACCATTAATGAAGCCTACCAAACGCTGAAGCACCCATTAAAACGCGCGGAGTATATGCTATCTTTGCACGGTTTTGATTTGGGTAATGAGCAGCACACTGTGCGCGATACCGCGTTCCTGATGGAACAGTTGGAACTGCGTGAAGAGCTCGATGCCATTGAACGCAAAGCGGATGCAGAAAGCCTGCTGGCCGATTTTGGCGCGCGGGTGAACGAGACGGTCAAACAGCGCAGCGCGCTGATGGTACAGCAGTTGGATAACCAGCAGTGGTCTGAAGCCGCCGACACCGTGCGTAAGCTGCGCTTTTTGGACAAACTCCAGCAACAGGTTGAACAACTCGAAGAAAAACTGCTGGGTTTTGAGTAATACATTCTGATTGTGGAAGCTTCAATATGGCCTTATTACAAATTAGCGAGCCTGGCCTCAGCGCCGCACCGCACCAGCGACGTCTGGCTGCCGGTATTGATTTAGGCACCACCAATTCTCTGGTCGCCACGGTACGCAGTGGGCAGGCGGAAACCCTGGCCGACGCGCAGGGGCGCGATTTATTGCCTTCGGTGGTGCACTATCAGACTGACGGGTTGCGCGTAGGTTGGGAAGCGCGCCAGCAAGCGGCGCAGGATCCGGCCAATACCATCAGCTCGATCAAACGCATGATGGGCCGCTCGCTGGCCGACGTTCAGCAGCGTTACCCGAACCTGCCGTACCAATTCCAGCCCAGCGATAACGGCCTGCCGATGATTGTCACCGCAGCCGGTCTGGTTAATCCGGTAGGCGTTTCCGCCGACATCCTCAGGGCACTTTCCGCTCGCGCGCAAACGGCGCTGGAAGGGGAGCTCGACGGTGTCGTGATCACCGTACCCGCTTATTTTGACGATGCACAGCGCCAGGGCACCAAAGACGCTGCTCGTCTGGCCGGCCTGCATGTGCTGCGCCTGCTGAACGAACCGACCGCCGCGGCGATTGCCTATGGCCTGGATTCTGGTCAGGAAGGCACCATTGCGGTTTATGATCTGGGCGGCGGAACCTTCGATATTTCCATTCTGCGCCTGAGCCGTGGGGTGTTTGAAGTGCTGGCTACCGGCGGGGATTCTGCGCTGGGCGGTGATGACTTTGACCACCTGCTGGCCGACTGGTTGCGCGAGCAGGCCGGCGTGGCCGATCGCAGCGATCATGGCGTCCAGCGCCAGTTGTTGGATGCGGCTATTGCCGCCAAAATTGCATTGAGCGATGCCGACAGCGTCAGCATCGACGTGGCCAACTGGCAAGGTGAAGTGACCCGCGCGCAGTTCGATGCGCTGATAGCACCACTGGTTAAACGCACCCTTATGGCTTGCCGCCGCGCTCTAAAAGACGCCGGCGTCAGCGCGGAAGAGGTGCTTGAAGTGGTGATGGTGGGCGGCTCCACTCGCGTGCCGCTGGTGCGTGAGCAGGTGGGGGCGTTCTTTGGCCGCACGCCGCTGACGTCTATCGATCCGGACAAAGTGGTCGCCATCGGCGCGGCGATCCAGGCCGATATCCTGGTAGGTAACAAGCCGGACAGCGACATGCTGTTGCTGGACGTGATCCCGCTGTCGCTCGGTCTGGAAACCATGGGCGGTCTGGTCGAGAAAGTGATCCCGCGCAACACCACCATTCCGGTGGCGCGCGCGCAGGAATTCACCACCTTTAAAGACGGCCAGAGCGCGATGATGATCCACGTGTTGCAGGGTGAACGTGAGCTGGTGCAGGATTGCCGCTCGCTGGCGCGCTTTTCGCTGCGCGGTTTACCGCCAATGCCTGCCGGGGGCGCACATATTCGCGTCACCTTCCAGGTGGACGCGGATGGCCTGCTGAGCGTCACGGCGATGGAGAAATCCACCGGCGTTGAGGCTTCGATCCAGGTGAAGCCGTCTTATGGCCTGTCCGACGGCGAGATCGCCGACATGATCAAAGACTCGATGGCCAATGCGCACAGCGACGTTGGCGCGCGCATGCTGGCGGAACAGCGGGTAGAGGCATCGCGGGTGCTGGAAAGCCTGCAGGGCGCCCTGGCCAGCGATGCCGCCTTACTGAGCGAAGCTGAAAGTACGGCGATCGCCGCTGCGGTGGAAGGCCTGCAACAGGCGACGCAGGGCACCGATCCTGCCGCCATTGAAGCCGCAATTAAAACATTAGATGCACAAACGCAAGATTTTGCCGCGCGCCGTATGGATGCTTCCATTCGCCGCGCGCTGGCTGGCCATTCTGTGGATGAGGTTTAATCATGCCTAAAATTGTTTTCCTGCCCCATCAAGATCTGTGCCCGGAGGGGGCAGTACTGGAAGCCGAGCAAGGCGAATCGATCCTTAACGTTGCCCTGCGCAACGGGATTGAAATCGAACACGCCTGCGAGAAATCCTGCGCCTGTACCACTTGTCACTGCATCGTGCGCGAAGGCTTTGATTCGCTTGAAGAGAGCAGCGAGCTGGAAGACGACATGCTGGACAAGGCCTGGGGTCTGGAGCCGGAAAGCCGCCTGAGCTGCCAGGCGCTGGTCGCCGATGAAGACTTGGTGGTAGAAATGCCGCGTTATACCGTTAACCATGCGCGTGAGCATTAATTGCTAGTCGCGGCGCAGAGCTGGAGATCATAATGGGACTGAAGTGGACCGACAGCCGTGAAATCGGCGAAGCCCTGTACGACCAATACCCGGATACCGATCCGAAAACCGTACGCTTTACCGACATGCATCAGTGGATTTGCGATCTCGAAGAGTTCGACGATGATCCTCAGGCTTCCAACGAAAAAATACTGGAAGCGATTCTGCTGGTCTGGTTAGATGAAGCGGAGTAAATAGCGTAACGGGCTGCCTTGGGCGGCCCGTTTATTTTGTATCCGACATACCCGTCGTCTTTCAAACTGCAGCGTTGTTACCTGCACGATCACACCCCAGTCACTTACCTGAGTAAGCTCCTGGGGATGAGATCGCTGGCCGCCTAGCTGCAATTTGAAATCCATAGGGTATGCAATAAAGCCCTAATGAAATAATAAAGGGAACATCCGGAGTGAGAAGGCTATGACAACTGAAATTATGCTGGTAACGCTGTCGCACCAACCTGCGGACGCTCGCTGGGGCGAGAAAGCGTTGCTGAGCACCAATGCGGAAGGGATGACCATTCACCTGACCGGCAACGACAAGCTGGGCAGCGTTCAGCGCGCCGCGCGTAAAATCGACGGTCAGGGCATCAAAAAAGTGAAGCTGGCCGGTGAAGGCTGGGATCTGGAAAACAGCTGGGCATTCTGGCAGGGGTTCCGTGGGCCGAAAGGCAAACGCAGCGTCGAATGGGCAGAACTGCCGGAAGCCGACCGTAAAGAGCTGGAACAGCGCCTGAAGATTGTTGACTGGGTGCGTGACACCATCAATATGCCGGCAGAAGATCTGGGGCCGGAGCAACTGGCCACCCGCGCCGTCGATCTGCTGTGTGATGTCGGCTGCGATGCCGTCAGTTACCGCATCACCAAGGGTGAAGATCTGCGCGAGCAAAACTACGCCGGCCTTCACACCGTGGGCCGCGGTTCCGACCGTTCCCCTGTGCTGCTGGCGTTGGATTTCAACCCGACCGGCAACCCGGATGCGCCGGTATTCGCTTGCCTGGTGGGGAAAGGCATCACTTTTGACACCGGCGGCTACAGCCTGAAACAAAGTGCCTTTATGGACTCGATGAAGTCCGACATGGGCGGTGCAGCGACCATTACCGGCGCACTGGCGCTGGCTGCCGCTCGCGGCCTGAAGCAGCGCGTTAAGCTGTTCCTGTGCTGTGCCGACAACATGGTCAGCGGCAATGCCTTCAAACTGGGCGACATCATTCGCTATCGCAACGGCAAAACCGTTGAGGTGATGAATACCGATGCGGAAGGGCGTTTGGTGCTGGCTGATGGCCTGATTGACGCGTCCGAGCAAAACCCCGAGCTGATTATCGACTGCGCTACGCTGACTGGCGCGGCGAAAACGGCGGTAGGTAACGATTACCATGCGCTGTTCAGCTTTGACGATGCGCTGGCGCAGGAACTGTTGACCAGCGCGACGGCGGAGCAAGAACCTTTCTGGCGCCTGCCGCTGGCCGAGTTTCACCGCAGCCAATTGCCGTCCAATTTTGCCGAGCTGAACAACGTGGCAGGCCCGGCTTACACCGCCGGTGCCAGCACCGCGGCCGCCTTCCTGTCGCATTTCGTGAAAAACTATCAGCAAGGCTGGTTGCACATCGACTGTTCCGCGACCTACCGCAAAGGCGCGGTGGATCAGTGGTCTGCCGGCGCGACCGGTCTGGGCGTGCGGACTCTGGCCAATCTGCTGCTGAGCAAAGCCAAATAATTGAAAGCCCGCAGCGGCGGGCGGTAGAATATGGTTTATCCTCGGGGCCCAGCATGCTGGGCCCCGTTATTTAATTGCTGGAGTTTGCCATGAGTTCCCATCATCACGATGCCGCCCCGGGCGAGAACGAGCTTGAACGTCTGCTGAAGCTGGCGGTGACGGAGCCGGCCCATCGCCCGGCGTTTTTCCGCGAGTTGCTCGATGCCACGGTATTGATTCTCGGCGACAGCGATCAGGTGCAGCAGGACGGCGACATTACGCTGAATGCCGATACTCCGGTGAATATCCAGCACTGGGAAAAACAGGACGGCGGCAGCATCATTCCGTTCTTCTCCTCGCTGGAGGCGTTGCAGAAAGCCGTCGAAGATGAACAGCCGTTTATCGCCATGCCGGCGCGGGTATTGTTCGAGATTACCGAAGGCGCGGATCTGTTCCTTAATCCGAAAGCCGAGTACGGCAAAGAGTTCTACCCCGAGGAAGTCGCGATGCTGCTGGCTACCGGCGGCGTAGCCAAGCCTGCGGAACGCTATGTCGACAAGGATACCCAGATCCTGCTGGGCCAGCCGGAAGAATATCCGTCGGCGATGGTGGATGCGTTGACCACGCTGTTCAGCCAGCGCAAACCGGTACGCCGTGCGTTTCTGGCGCTGATGCATGATCAGGCGGTGGATGAAAAGCCTAACCTGCTGGTGGGGCTGGAAGTGGATGGCGATCAAGGAGATATCGAAGCCTTGATCAACGAAGCCGGCAGCGTGGCCAGCGAAACGGCGCCCAACGACGAACCTGTGGATTTTTGTCTGGTGTCGGAAAAAGAGCGTGGGGTCAGCCATTATCTGATCACCCATACTCAACCTTTCTATCAGCGTCGCTGGGGCAGCTGGTTGCGTAACATCATTCCTTCCACTGACAAAACGCAGTAACCCTTCTCTTGCTACCGTGCGGCACGCAGCCCGCCGGTAGCGCTCAACAGCAATAAATCCATCAGCATCACCAGGTTCGATTCGAACGAGGTTATCTCACCGGCATCGACCGCCGCGTCATTGGCGTCGTCGTACAACGGAAAGTGAATATCCGCCAACGGCGCTAACGGGTTGATGGAGGCTCGGGTAAAAGCCACCACTTTCATACCTATGTTGCGCGCGATGCGCGTCTTGTCCAGTACCTGCTCGGTCTTCCCGCTGCGTGAAATCACGATCAGCACCCGGTATTTAGGCGCGTTGTTGAGGAAAATACCGCGGCTGTCGCCGCCGCCGGAGACAAAGGCGCTTTTACCGAGGATCTGCAGCTTCTTTTCCAGATATTCGGCAAACAGATGTGAAAAGCCGGTGCCGTACAGGTAAAAACTTTCTTCCTGCTGCAACAGGTCGCTAAATGCGGCGATTTTCTCTGCGCTGACGTAGGCAAAGGTTCGCTGGTAGTTGGCGATAAACTGTTGAAACGCCGCCGGCAGATTGCCGGGCGAAGGGGTGGTGAGCACCAGCGTTGGATTATCGCTCAGCAGCTGTTTGATGGTGAACAGCAGCTCGCTGTAGCCGCTGAACCCCAGTTTGTGACATAAACGCATCACGGTAGCGGTGGAGACAAAGGTTTCGCGCGCCAGCTCGCGCACGGTGAGTTTGCCAACCTGCAGGGCATGGTCGGCGATAAAGGCCAGCACCCGGTATTCGGCGCGGGTGAGATCCTCGCCGCGTTGCAGCAAAGAAGCCAGACGGTTATCCAAGAAATATGCCTCCGGTGGCAAGCGTTGCCTTATCCTAGGGGGCGCAGGGCGGCGATTCAATGCAAAAGAGAGCGGCCAGCCCCGAAAGGCCGGCCGGGTACTGCAATGGGCGCCGGAAAACCACTGAATCACACTAAAGGGCTACCGGGCACAAATTATTGTGCGATGCCTTCTTTATAGGCTTGCGCCAACTGCGGCCAATAATCCTGATTGGCGGCTATCATATCGTCCAAAATCGCTTTGGCATGCTGCATGGTTGGCACGGTACGGTTGAGAGTGAACGCTTGCAGCGCCTTCTCATAGCTGCCTTCCAGCGTCGCCTCCACCAGCAACTGTTCGCAGGCCAGTTGTTGTTCAATCAGCCCTTTGTAGAACAGCGGAATTTTACCGACCGTTACCGCTTCCGGGCCGTTAGCCGTGATGTAGGCCGGCACTTCCACCATGGCATCGTAAGGCAGGTTGGCGATGGCACCGCGATTTTCAACGATCACCAAATGGCGCTGACGCAGATCAAAAGCCAGCGAGCGTGTCACGTCGACAATAAACGAGCCGTGCACGCCAACGTGGAAAGCATCGGGTAGAATGCCGGTTTTTTTGTACTCGGCCGCTGCGGCAAACAGCTTTTTCTCGCGGCCGTCCATCACTTCGTTGGCGCGGGTATAGCCCGGATTTTGATGTTCCACGATCTGATTTGGCATCAGGTAATACTGCATATAAGGGTTTGGCAGGTATTCCGGGAAGTGGTCCATCAGCGGCTTGATGTTGCGCCAGGTTTTGACCCAGGAAGGATCGGAATGCTGCGGATCGGTGGCTGCCGCGTCTTCGGTCAGCAGGCCAAACCTGGCGATGTGCTCGCGCAGCTGCGGCAGGCGATCGACGCCGTCGACCAGCACCTGAGTGAACCAACCAAAGTGGTTCAAACCAAAGTAATTTACGGTCACCGCTTCGCGATCGACCCCCAGCACCGCCGCTATATTGCGCATCGCCGCCACCGGCATGTCGCAGATGTTCAGCACTCGCGCCTGCGGACGCAGACGGCGCACCCCTTCGGCCACGATCGCCGCCGGATTGGAGTAGTTGACGATCCAGGCGTTGTCCGCATGGCGCTCGACCAGGTCGATCAGTTCAACCATCGGCAAAATGGTGCGAAGCCCGTACGCCAGCCCGCCGGGCCCGCAGGTTTCCTGGCCCACCACGCCGTGGCGCAGCGGAATTTTCTCATCCTGTTCGCGCATGTTGTACTGGCCGACGCGCATTTGCGCGAACACGAAGTGGGCGTGGCTGAATGCCACCTCCGGGTCGGTGGTGACCGTCAGTTTGATGCTCTGACTGTGATCGCGGATCACCTTCTCCACCACCGGGGCGATGATGTCCTGCCGCTCGCCGTCAATGTCGTACAGGCGGATCTCCGCCAGCGGAAAATCAGCGAGACGTACCATCAGGCTTTTAACGATGCCCGGCGTGTAAGTGCTGCCGCCACCGGCAATGGCGAGAATGAACGGGGGTTTGGTCATGGTAATTCTCCTGTTAAAGCGCGGTTTCGACCGCTTCACGCATTTTCTTGACGTGCAACCCATACACCACCTGCACATTGTTGCCGGAGCGAATGACGCCCTTGGCACCGGTGGTTTTTAGCTGTTGCTCATTGATGGTTGAGATATCGCGAACCCTGACCCGCAGGCGGGTATAGCAGTTGTCCACCCCCTCGATATTTTGTTTGCCCCCCAGCCCGGCGATGATGACATGGCCGATACTGTCACCCGTGGCTGGCGGTGCGGCGGTGGGGGCTTTGCCTTGGTAATCGGCTTTGGAATACAGCCGGGTTTCCGTTTCATCGCTTTCGCGGCCGGGGGTTTTGAGATCGAACCTCAGGATCAGGAAACGGAACAGCAGGAAATACAGCGCCGCCATAATCAACCCGACCAGGATGTACATCGGCCAATTGGATTTTTCGATGCCGAGCGGCAGGTTATACAACACAAAATCAATCACCCCGTTGGCACCGATGGCATGCACGCCGAACAGGTAAAACAGCATCATGCCGACCCCGGCCAGCACCGCATGCACGCCGAACAGCAGCGGGGCGACGAACAGGAACGAAAACTCCAGCGGTTCGGTAACGCCGAGCAGGAAGGACGTGAAAGCCGCCGGGATCAGGATCGCCTTGGCGGCATTTTTGCGTTCCGGTTTGGCAGTGACATACATAGCCAGCGCCGCGGCGGTCAGGCCAAACATTTTGCTGATGCCGCGTGCGTCCCACACCACCGTCGGGCTGAGCTGCTTCACGCTGTGGCAAGCCATTTCAGCGAAGTAGATATTGCGCGCCCCCTGATAGGCGGTGCCGCAAACGTCCTGCGTGCCGCCCAGTTCGGTGTACAGGAAAGGCGTATAGACCAGGTGATGCAGGCCGGTCGGGATCAAAATGCGTTCCAGAAAGCCGTAAACCAGCACGCCAAACGCCCCGGCGCCGTGAATCGCGTAGGCCAGATGGGTAATGCCTTGTTGGGCGTACGGCCACAGATAGCTGAGAGCAAAACCCAACGCAATAGCCAGTGGGATCGCCAGAATGGTGACGAAGCAGTGGCCGGAATAGATCGCCATCACTCCGTTAAACTGCACGCCGGAGTAGCGGTTATAGAGATAGCCCGCCACGCCGCCAATCAGAATGCCGGCGAACACGCCCATCTCCAGCACCTGCACGCCCAGCACCATGCCCTGGCCGGCCGCGCGCATCTGTTCTGCCGGCACCAGTTTGCCGTGCAGCTGCAAGGTGATATTCATGGCATTGATAAAAATGATAAAGGTCACCAGACCGATCAGCGCCGCGTAGCCCTTATCGCGCTGCGCCAGCCCAATGGGAATGCCGACGGCAAACACCAGCGCCAGGTTGGCCAGAATGGCGACGGCAGAACGGGAAACCAACTGACCAAAGTCTTGCACCAACGGGTGATTCAGCAGGGGGATATAGCCCGCCAGATTGCCGTTGCCAAACAGGTTGCCGAGGGCGATAAACAGCCCGACGATCGGCAGAATCAATACCGGTCCGTACAGCGACTTGCCAAAATCCTGCAGCACGTTAACTGCTCTGTTCATTGCATGCCCTCATTATTGCTATTCGTATCGGGGGTCAATCGGGTTGAATCTGATGCTAGCAGCGCCGTGATTGCTTATCTATCTATCCTATTGTTTTAAAAACAAATAACTCTAATGGTAACAAGTAACGTTACGCAGTGTGATCGGCGTAACAGTTCTTTGCATAGCGCTTCGCCATTACGCTCGACACAGATTGAAATGTTTCACGGCTTGGGGAGCAGCGCTGCTATTATTCATCCATATCCGGATATTGCGCCGACAAGTCGCGCAAACGCTGCCAGGGAGTTAAACGATGAAACCATGCCGTTCAGGGGCATTCGCGTCAGGCAAGAAACTTTGTCAGGGGATCGCATTGGCGGGGGGCTTGCTGCTGCTGGTCGCCTGCGATGATGGCGGTCAAAAAACAGCCGTGGCGCAAGCCGATGGGCCGACGAACAGCGCCACGCAGGCGAAACGGCCGGATGCCGCCGCACTGGCGGTGCTGGCGAAACGCGACGCAGGCAAGCCGCTGGCGTTGCTGGATGCTTCCGAACTGCAACTCGATGGCGCCAGCGCTATGGTGCTGACGTTTTCTCTGCCGCTGGATCCGAATCAGGATTTCGCCGCGCGGGTGCACCTGGTCGACAGCGTCAGCGGTAAAATCGACGGTGCCTGGGAGCTGTCGGATAACCTGATGGAGCTGCGGCTGCGTCATCTGCAACCCAACCGCAAGCTGGTGCTGACCGTTGAAGGCGGCCTGAAAGCGGTCAACGGCGCCGAACTGGGCCAACAACAGCAACAAACCCTCGCCACCCGCGATATTAAACCCAGCGTCGGCTTTGCCGGCAAAGGCTCGCTGCTGCCGACCAAGCTGGCGCAGGGGTTACCGGTAATGGCGCTGAACGTCGACAACGTGGACGTTAACTTCTTCCGGGTGAAGGCCGATGCCTTACCGGCGTTCCTGGCCAACTGGGAATATCGCAACGCGCTTTCCAGCTGGGAGTCGGAAGAGCTGTTGAAAATGGCCGACCTGGTTTACAGCGGCCGTTTCGATCTCAACCCGCAACGTAATACCCGCGAACGCCTGCTGTTGCCGCTGAACGGCATCGAGGCATTGCAGCAGCCCGGCGTTTATTTGGCGGTGATGCAGCAGGCCGGTCATTACGGTTACACCAATCCGGCGACCTTGTTCACTCTCAGCGATATCGGCGTTTCGCTGCACAGCTATCACGATCGTCTGGATATCTTTACCCAGGGCTTGGAAGGCGGCGCGGCGCTAAGCGCGGTTGAGTTGCGCCTGCTGGATGAAAAAGGCCAAACCCTGGCCCAGGGCACGACCGATAAGCAAGGGCATGCTCAACTGGCGAAAAACAGCAAGGCGCGCTTGTTGCTGGCCACCCAACAGGGCCAGACCAGCATGATAGATCTCTCGACGCCGGCGCTGGACCTGGCCGAGTTTGATATCGCCGGGCCGGAAGGCTACAGCAAACAGTTCTTCGCCTTTGGCCCGCGCGATCTGTATCGGCCGGGCGAAACGCTGATCGTCAACGCTTTGCTGCGCGATGCCGACGGCAAGCCGCTGCCGGCCCAACCGGTGAAGGTGGATATCGTCAAGCCGGACGATCAGGTGGCACGTAGCTTTGTCTGGCAGCCGCAGGACGGTTTGTATCAATACCAGTATCAAATCCCCGAGGGCGGGCCGACCGGCAACTGGTCGCTGCGCTTTAATCTGGGGGACAACCAGCCGCGGCTTTACGGCTTCAAGGTAGAGGATTTCCTGCCGGAGCGCATGGCGCTCGACATCACCGCACAGAAAACCCCGCTGCACCCCGACGCGCAACTGGTGTTTGACGTCACTGGCCGCTATCTGTACGGTGCGCCGGCTTCCGGCAATCGCCTGCAAGGACAGGTGTTCCTGCGGCCCCAGCGTGAGGCGGTCAGCAGCCTGCCGGGTTATGAATTTGGCTCGGTGACGGAAGAGAGCCTGTCACGCAATATGGACGAGTTCGATCAGGCGCTGGACAGTGCGGGCAAGGCGCAGGTGGCGGTAGACAGCAGTTGGGCCGAGGTGAAATCCCCGCTGAAAGCGATCCTGCAGGCCAGCCTGCTGGAATCCGGCGGCCGCCCGGTAACGCGTCGCGCCGAACAGGCGATCTGGCCTGCCGATGCGCTGCCCGGCATTCGGCCGTTGTTCAACAAACAACAGATTTATGACTACCGCAGCGACAGCTATCAGGCTCAACCGGTCGTGGATGAAAACACCCAGGCCGGCTTTGATATCGTTTACGCCAATGCCGCCGGGGAGAAGCTGGCGGCCAGCGGGCTGAAGGCCCGGCTGGTGCGTGAGCGCCGCGACTATTACTGGCAATGGTCGGAAGGGGAAGGCTGGCAGTCGCTGTATGACAAGAAAGATCTGCCGCTGGCGGAACAGACTTTGGATATTGCCGCCAACGGCAGCGCCAAGGTGAGTTTCCCGGTGGAATGGGGCGCGTATCGCATTGAAGTGGTGGATCCGCAGAGCAACCTGATCACCAGCCTGCGATTCTGGGCAGGGTACAGCTGGCAAGACAACACCAACGGCAGCGGCGCGGTGCGGCCGGACCAGGTGAAGCTGAAGCTGGACAAGCCGGCCTATAAGCCGGGCGAAAAAGTAAAACTGCATATTGAAGCGCCGGCCGCCGGCAAGGGGTATTTGCTGGTGGAATCCAGCGATGGCCCGCTGTGGTGGCAGGAGCTGGCGGTGCCGGCCGGCGGTGCCGATGTCGAGGTGCCGATTAACCAGGACTGGAAGCGCCACGATCTGTATCTCAGCGCGCTGGTGATCCGCCCTGGTGACAAACAGCAGCAGTCGACGCCGAAGCGGGCGGTGGGCCTGTTGCATCTGCCGCTGGTGGACGAAGGGCGCAAACTGGCGCTAACGCTGGAGGCGCCGCAGCGTATGCGGCCGAATCAGACGCTGACGGTGAAGGTCAAGGCGGCCCATAGCGAAGGCAAACCGCCGCAGCAAATCAACGTACTGCTCTCCGCCGTGGACAGCGGCATTCTCAATATTACCGACTACGCGACGCCGGACCCGTATCAGGCATTCTTTGGCCGCAAGCGCTACAGCGCCGATCAATACGATGTTTACGGGCAGTTGATTGAGGGGAAAGGGCGCCTGGCCAACCTGCGTTACGGCGGTGACGGCGACGAAGAAGATGCGTTGTCGCGCGGCGGTAAAAAACCTATTACCACGGTGACCATCGTGGCCCAACAGGCGCAGCCGGTTAAGCTGGACGCCAAGGGCGAGGGCGAGATCCAGATCGCCATTCCGGATTTTAACGGCGAACTGCGGCTGATGGCGCAAGCGTGGAGCGACGAAGACTTCGGCAAGGCGGAGGCCAAAACCCTGGTTGCCGCGCCAGTGGTGGCAGAGCTGGCGACGCCGCGTTTCCTGGCCGGGGGCGACAGCACCCAGTTGGCATTGGACGTCAGCAATCTGTCCGGCCAGCCGCAGACGCTGACGGTGAAATTGGCCGCCAGCGGATTGGTGGCGCTGCAAGGTGCGGGTGAACAACAGGTCAGCCTGGCAAACGGCGAACGCACTACGCTGCAGATACCGGTGCAGGCGCTGGTGGGCTTTGGCCAGGGTGAGGTGGCGCTGAGTGTCAGCGGCCTGACGCTGCCGGGTGAAACGTTGAAAGATTATCAGCATACCTGGAAGATTGGCGTGCGGCCGGCTTACCCGGCGCAAACCCGCCAGTTCGCCAGCGTGATCCGCGCCGGTGAAAGTTGGAGCCTGCCGGCCGATGCCGCCGCCGGCCTGGTGCCGACAACCCTGGAGGGGCAATGGCTGTTAACCAGCAGGCCGCCGATTAATCTGGCGCGTTATATCAGCGAGCTTTACGCCTATCCGTACGGTTGCCTGGAACAAACGACCAGCGGGCTTTATCCGTCGCTGTATACCAACCGGGCGCAACTGAGCGCATTGGGCATCAAAACCGGCAGTGATGAAAACCGCCGCAGCAGCATCGATGCCGGCATCGAGCACTTGCTCAGCATGCAGCGCTTTAACGGCGGTTTTGGCCTGTGGAACCGCGACAGCCAGGAAGAGTTCTGGTTGACCGCCTACGCCACAGACTTCCTGTTCCGCGCCAGCGAGCAGAATTACAGCGTACCGGCCGATGCATTGACCGCAGCCAATAACCGCCTGCAGCGCTATTTACAGGACCGCAGCCAGATCGACGTCGCCTATACCCCGTTCCCTGATCACACCCGTTTTGCGGTGCAGGCTTATGCCGGGTTGGTGCTGGCGCGTCAACAGCAGGCACCGCTTGGCGCACTGCGGCAGCTGTACGAACGCCGTGCCGACGCTCGCTCAGGTTTGCCGCTGGTGCAGCTTGGCGTCGCGCTGAAGTTGATGGGGGATATGCCGCGCGCCAATCAGGCGATCGAACAAGGGTTGGCGACACAACGCAACGCCAAGGATTATTGGCTGGAAGATTACGGCAGCCCGCTGCGTGACGATGCGATGATCCTGGCGCTGCTGACCGAAAACAATCTGCTGCCGGCGGTACGCGACCAGCGTTTGCTGTCGCTGTCCGAGCGGCTTAACGGCGAGCGTTATCTGTCCACGCAGGAGAGCAATGCCCTGTTCCTGGCGGCGCGTAACCTGATCGGCAGTGCTGAAACGCCGTGGCAGGCGCAAACGGCGCAGGGCAAGACGCTGTCCGGCAGCCAGGCACTGACGCAAAGCTTGTCCGCCGAGCAGGTGGTCGCGGGGCTGCAATTCACCAATACCGGCAGCGGTACGCTGTACAGCCGCGCCGATCTGGTCGGTTACCCTGAACAGGCGCCGCAGCCGCAGAGCAACGTGCTGAACATTCGCCGTGAATTCCTGGGATTGGACGGCAAACCTGTGGATCTGACCCAGTTGAAAAGCGGACAGCTGATTCTGGTGCATCTGGATGTCTGGGCCGATAACGCGGTGCCGGACGCGCTGGTCGTCGATCTGCTGCCGGCCGGCCTGGAGCTGGAAAACCAGAATCTGGGGGACAGCAGCGCCAGCTTGGGCGAAAGCGCCAGCAGCGTGACCGAGCTGTTACAGGACATGCAGCAGGCCGATATCAAGCACCAGGAGTTCCGCGACGATCGCTACGTGGCGGCGGTGAATATCGACGGCTACCGTCATACCACGCTGCTGTATCTGGCGCGGGCGGTGACGCCGGGTGCCTATCTGGTGCCGGCGCCGCAGGTCGAGTCGATGTATGTGCCCGCCTGGCGTGCATTGGGCGCTACGCCGCCGCGACTTGAGATTGCCCGATGACCTACCCTGTCCCGCCCCGGAGGTTTAGCCGGTGGCGGGGCAAGGGAGCGATGCTTTTCTTATGACTCTCTTCCTCGCCCATTTGCGCCGCCGCGGGTTAATTTGGCTGCTGGTGATTTTACTGCCGCCCGCTTTGCTGTGGCTGGCGGACCGGCTGTGGCCGTTGCCGCTGAAGGATGCCGAGATGGCCCGAGTGGTGGTGGCGGAAGACGGCACGCCGCTGTGGCGCTATGCCGACGGCGACGGCGTGTGGCGTTACCCGGTGACGTTGCAGCAGGTGTCGCCCTATTATCTGCAAGCGTTGCTGACCTATGAGGACCGCTGGTTTTATCGGCATCCCGGTATCAACCCGCTGGCGCTGGCTCGCGCCGCCTGGCAGGACCTGCGCAATGGGCAGATTGTTTCCGGCGGCAGCACGTTGTCGATGCAGGTGGCGCGCCTTATCGATCCCCATCCGCGCACGCTGGGTGGCAAATTACGGCAGGTGTGGCGTACCGCACAGCTGGAATGGCATTTATCTAAGGATCAAATCCTCGAAATCTACCTTAACCGGGCACCCTATGGCGGCACGTTGCAGGGGATTGGCGCGGCAAGTTGGACCTATCTGGGCAAACCGCCTTCGGCACTCACGCGTGGAGAAGCGGCCTTGCTGGCGGTATTGCCGCAAGCGCCGAGCCGTTTGCGGCCGGATCGTTATCCGGAACGGGCGCAGGCCGCACGGGACAAGGTGCTGGAGCGGCTGGCGTATTACCGCGTTTGGCCGGTGCGGCAGGTGAATGAAATTCGTCAGGAAGCCTTGTGGCTGGCACCGCGTCAGGTGCCGCAGCTAGCGCCGTTGCTGGCGCGGCGCATGACGCAGGGTAACCGTAGCCAGGTCGTAACGACCACGCTGGACGCCACGTTACAGCGGCGGCTTGAAGAACTGGCGCGCGGCTGGAAGAGCCAACTGCCGGAAAAAACCTCGGTTGGCGTGCTGGTGGTCGATCACACCAACATGAAGGTGCGCGCCTACCTGGGGTCGTTGGATTTTAATGACAACGGCCGTTTTGGTCATGTTGATATGGTGGCGGCATGGCGTTCGCCGGGATCGACGCTCAAACCCTTTTTGTATGGGCTGGCGCTGGACGATGGGCTGATCCACGCTGAATCGCTGTTGCAGGATGTGCCGCGTCGCTTCGGCGATTACCGGCCCGGCAATTTTGATACCGGCTTTCACGGTCCGGTCAGCGCCAGCGAGGCACTGGCGCGCTCGCTCAATCTGCCGGCGGTGCAGCTGCTGGAGGCTTACGGTCCAAAACGCTTTGCCGCCAATTTACGCAACGTAGGCGTGGAGCTGCGGCTGCCGGCCCACGCCGAACCGAGCCTGGCGTTGATTCTGGGCGGAGCCGGCGCGCGGTTGGATCAGTTGGTCGCCGGGTTCAGCGCATTGGCCCGGCAAGGCAAAGTGGCGCCGCTGCGTTTTACGCCTCGGCAAGGGCTTTACGATCGCCAGTTGCTGTCGCCGGGCGCAGCCTGGATTGTGCGGCGCATATTGGCGGGAGAAGCGCGCCCGTTACCGGATGACGTGCTGCCTGCCAGCGTGCCGCTGGCGTGGAAAACCGGCACCAGTTACGGCTACCGCGACGCCTGGGCGATTGGCGTTAACGCCCGTTACACGCTGGGCATATGGGTTGGGCGGCCGGACGGCACGCCGGTGGCCGGGCAGTTCGGTTTCGCCACGGCGGTACCGCTGCTAAACCAGGTCAATAATTTGCTGCTGACCTCTTTGCGACAGCGCGGGCAAGGGATCCCGACCGATCCGCGCCCGGCGAGCGTCAGCCGCGCGGAGATCTGCTGGCCCGGTGGGCAGCCGCTTGCCGTCGGGGACAGTAACTGCCGCCAGCGGCGCCTGAGCTGGATCCTCGACGGAACCCTGCCGCCGACGCTGTCTGCACCGGGCCAGGAAAGCGCGTTGGGTAGCCAACCCCTGGTGTGGCTGAACGCTCGCGGGCTGCGCGTGGCGGCGGATTGCCCGGGGGCTGTGGCGCATCGTTTGGCGCTGTGGCCAACGCCGCTGGAGCCGTGGTTGCCGCCGGCGGAACGCCGTGCCCAACGTTTGCCGGCCGTCGATCCGCTGTGCCCGCCTTTGCCACAGCAAGAGGTGCCGCCGCTGCTGATGCTGGGCATACGCGACGGCGCGATACTGCGTCGCCTGCCGGGTAAAAATGCGCTTGATTTGCGAGTTAGCGCCCAGGGAGGCAGCGGGCAGCGCTGGTGGTTCCTGAACGGCCAGTTGGTGGGGGAAGGGGAGTCGCTGTTGCAGACGCTGACGCAGCCGGGCCGCTACCAGCTCAGTCTGCTGGATGAGAGTGGCCAGGTGGCGCTACGCGGTTTTAGCCTCGATTAAGCCGTTTTTTCACCTTCGGCCCGCAGGGCGCACAGTGAAGAATGAAGATAATAATTTTTAATGAAATGTTGATTTTCCCGTAGGCAAGCGTTAACGGCGCACATATAATCTGCGCCACTTAAGAAGGCCGGCACGCGTTTAATTGCAGACCGGTCAGTTTTGGAAGCCATATAGAGGCCATCATGACCGTAGAACGTACCTTTTCCATTATCAAACCAAATGCTGTAGCCAATAACGACATCGGCGCAATCTACGCTCGTTTCGAGCGTGCCGGTTTCAAAATCATCGCATCCAAAATGCTGCGTCTGACTCGCGAACAAGCCGAAGGCTTCTACGCTGAGCACAAAGGCCGCCCATTCTTCGACGGTCTGGTTGAGTTCATGACTTCAGGCCCAATCGTGGTTCAGGTTCTGGAAGCTGAAAACGCAGTACAGCGCAACCGTGACATCATGGGCGCAACCAACCCGGACAACGCACTGGCAGGCACCCTGCGTGCTGACTACGCGGACAGCTTCACGGCCAACGCCGTGCACGGTTCTGACGCAGTAGAATCTGCCCAGCGCGAAATCGCTTACTTCTTCAACGAAAGCGAAATCTGCCCACGCTAATACCGGCTGTCTTTCAATCCGCAGCATGTGGGCTGCAACTTGAAATCCATAAGGTATTCTGTGTTGTGGGTTGCAGAGGCTCGATGAGCATTCACCGGCTGAAACAATAAAAATGCCCTGAATGCCTTTCAGTCGTGGCAACCCGCTACTAAAATTTGTACAATGCCGCGCCCCTGATGAGTCGTCTTGTCAGGGGCGCGTTTTTCAGTGCGATTTAAACGCACACTTACTTTCCATTCTTTAGCGCCATAACGTGTAACAACGAGGCCAGAGATCATCATGTTAGAACCCATCACGTCCGAGCACATCGTGTCTGAAAATAATTCGCTGACTACTCAATCCGTTAACGCGGAAACCCCGGCTGCGGCCAAAATTAACCTGCTGGATTTGAACCGTCAGCAAATGCGTGAATTCTTCGCCAAAATGGGCGAAAAACCTTTCCGCGCCGATCAGGTCATGAAGTGGATATACCACTATTGCTGCGATGATTTTGAGCAGATGACCGATATTAACAAGGTACTGCGCAACAAACTGCAGAGCGTCGCCGAAATTCGCGCGCCGGAAGTGGCAGAAGAACAGCGTTCAGCCGATGGCACCATTAAATGGGCGATCACGGTAGGCGATCAGCAGGTCGAAACCGTGTTCATTCCGGACGGCGATCGCGCGACCCTGTGCGTGTCATCCCAGGTGGGTTGTGCGCTGGAGTGCAAATTCTGTTCGACCGCTCAGCAGGGCTTTAACCGTAACCTGCGCGTGTCGGAAATCATTGGCCAGGTGTGGCGCGCGGCGAAAATCATCGGCGCACTGAAAGTCACCGGCGAACGCCCGATCACCAACGTGGTGATGATGGGCATGGGGGAGCCGCTGCTCAACCTGAACAACGTCGTGCCGGCGATGGAAATCATGCTGGACGACTTCGGTTTCGGCTTGTCTAAACGCCGCGTTACCCTGTCTACTTCCGGCGTCGTGCCGGCGCTGGACAAATTGGGCGATATGATTGACGTTGCGCTGGCGATCTCGCTGCACGCGCCGAACGACAAGATCCGCGATGAAATCGTGCCGATCAACCGCAAATACAATATCGAGACCTTCCTGGCAGCGGTACGCCGCTACCTGGAAAAATCCAACGCCAATCAGGGCCGGGTTACGGTCGAGTACGTGATGCTGGATCATATCAACGACAGCACCGACGATGCGCACCAGTTGGCGGAGGTTCTGAAAGACACGCCATGCAAGATCAACCTGATCCCATGGAACCCGTTCCCGGGGGCGCCGTATGGCCGCAGCTCCAACAGCCGCGTGGATCGTTTTTCCAAAGTGTTGATGGAATACGGCTTTACGACTATTGTTCGTAAAACCCGTGGTGATGATATCGATGCCGCCTGCGGGCAACTGGCAGGTGAAGTGATCGACCGTACCAAGCGTACCCTGAAAAAGAAAATGGCCGGGGAACCTATCAACGTGCGTGCGGTCTGAATCCTATAGCATGATTTTTTTGTTATCTAACAGTCTGTTATGTGAATAGACACCAAGGTGACATCAGATAAGGAAATGAATGCGGGCATGAAGCTGAATCTGTGGGGCATGGTGCTGGCGGCCGGTTTACTGGCCGGCTGTTCCGGTTCGTCACCGGAAAAAGACGCGCAACCTGAAGCGGGCCAGACGCGTTTGCAACTGGGGCTGGAATATCTTAAGCAGGGCGATTTGAACGCCGCGCGGCAGAATCTGGAAAAAGCGGCGGACGCTGCCCCACAGGATTACCGTACCCAATTGGGCATGGCGCTTTACGAGCAGCGGATTGGCGAGAATGGCGCGGCTGAACAACGTTATCAGCAGGCGCTCAAACTTGCGCCAAACAATGGCACCGTGCTGAATAATTACGGTGCGTTTCTCTGCAGTTTAGGGCAGTATGTACCGGCACAACAGCAGTTTAGCGCCGCGGCACTGGCACCGGATTATGGTCAGGTTGCCGACAGCCTGGAAAACGCAGGTTACTGTTTTCTCAAGGCCGGACAGAACGATGAAGCGCGCACCTTGTTAACGCGCGCCCTGAAGGTCGATCCGGACAAAGGCACTCCACTTTTGGTGGAGGCAGAAAAGCAATTTGGAGAAGGGAAGCGCGCTCAGTCGCAACTTTTATTGGATAGTTATCAACATGTTCTGCCGGCCAGTGCCGACAGCTTATGGTTACAGATTCGTTTCGCCGCGTTAGCAGGCCGCCAGGATAGCGTTCAACGCTATGGCAAGCAGCTAGCGCGAAGTTTTCCACAATCCAAACAGTACCAGCAGTTCTTAGCTAATGAATACTGAAGCCTCCCAAGATAAAACCGTATCCATGACGACAGGCCAACGTCTGCGTCAAGCCCGTGAAGAACTCGGGTTGAGTCAACAGGCCGTTGCAGAACGCCTGTGCCTCAAAATGTCTACCGTGCGCGACATAGAAGAAGACAATCTCTCCGCAGACCTTGCTTCGACCTTCGTGCGTGGTTATATCCGTTCCTACGCCAAGCTGGTGCGTTTGCCGGAAGATGAGCTGCTGCCGATGTTGGCCAAGCAGGCTCCGCTGAAGGTGGCAAAAGTCGCGCCCATGCAGAGCTTCTCGTTAGGCAAGCGTCGCAAAAAACGCGATGGCTGGCTGATGAGCTTCACCTGGCTGATTGTTTTCGTGGTAGTCGGGCTGACCGGCGCCTGGTGGTGGCAAAACCACAAGGCGCAGCAGGATGAGATCGCCACCATGGCCGATCAATCTTCCGCCCAGCTTTCGCAAAACAATGAAGGCCAATCCGTGCCGTTGACCGACAGCAATGCCGACAACAGCGCGCCTTTGGCTGACAATGGTTCAACGCCGGTAGATACCGGCGTTGCGCCTGCGCAACAGGCAGCACCGGCTCTGGCCGCAACCGGCAGTGAAACCGCGCAGCAACCTGCGGTGGTTTCGCCAAGCCAAGCTCCGCTCCCAGAGACCACGCCTGCGGCTCCGACGGCGCAAGCCCCGCTGCCGACCGGCGAAGCGGGCCTGGCTGCACCGGCCGAAGATCCTAACGCGCTGGTGATGAACTTCTCCTCCGACTGTTGGTTGCAGGTAAGCGACGCCAGCGGCAAGACGTTGTTCAGCGGCACCCAAAAGAGCGGCGGCAAGCTGAACCTGGCAGGCACCGCGCCGTATAAACTGACTATTGGCGCACCGGCCGCAGTACAGATTCAATATCAAGGTAAGCCGGTGGATTTAAGCCGGTTTGTTAAATCAAACCGTGTTGCTCGTCTGACCGTTGCCGCGCAGTAATTGCGCGGCCATTGTCTGAAGCCAGAGCAACAATGGAGAGTAAGTAATGCATAACCAAGCGCCCATCAACCGTCGAAAATCAACGCGAATTTACGTCGGCAAGGTGCCTATTGGTGATGGCGCGCCGATTGCCGTGCAGTCGATGACCAACACCCGTACCACCGATGTTGAAGCAACGGTTAATCAGATCAAAGCGCTGGAGCGCGTGGGCGTAGATATCGTCCGCGTTTCAGTTCCCACCATGGACGCCGCCGAGGCGTTCAAGCTGATCAAGCAGCAGGTTAACGTGCCGCTGGTCGCCGATATCCACTTCGATTACCGCATTGCGTTGCAGGTTGCCGAATACGGCGTGGATTGCCTGCGTATCAATCCGGGCAATATCGGCAACGAGTCGCGTATCCGCTCAGTCGTGGACTGCGCGCGCGATAAAAACATCCCGATTCGTATTGGGGTGAACGGCGGCTCGCTGGAAAAAGACATTCAGGAAAAATACGGCGAACCTACGCCGGAAGCACTGCTCGAATCGGCGATGCGCCATGTCGATATCCTCGATCGTCTCAACTTCGATCAGTTCAAGGTCAGCGTCAAAGCCTCCGACGTATTCCTGGCGGTGCAATCTTATCGCCTGTTGGCCGCGCGTATCGATCAACCGCTGCATTTGGGCATCACCGAAGCCGGCGGCATGCGCAGCGGTTCGGTGAAATCGGCGATTGGCCTGGGGCTGCTGCTGTCGGAAGGCATCGGCGATACCCTGCGTATTTCGCTGGCGGCCGATCCGGTGGAAGAAGTGAAAGTCGGTTTCGATATTCTGAAATCGCTGCGCATTCGCGCGCGCGGCATTAACTTCATCGCCTGCCCGACCTGTTCGCGTCAGGAGTTTGACGTGATAGGTACGGTGAACGCGCTTGAACAACGCCTGGAAGACATCATCACGCCGATGGACATCTCGATTATCGGTTGTGTGGTCAACGGGCCGGGCGAAGCGCTGGTTTCCACGCTGGGCGTGACCGGTGGCCATAACAAGAGCGGTTTTTACGAAGACGGCGTGCGCCAGAAAGAGCGTTTTGACAACGAGCAGATGATTGACCAACTGGAGGCGAAGATTCGCGCCAAGGCGTCGATGATGGATGAAAGCAATCGCATCTCGGTCAATCTGCTGGAAAAATAAGCGTTATCGCTACATGGCGGGCTGATTAGCCCGCTTGTTTATGAACCCGGGAGGCAGAAAGCGGCACCCGCGTTGAATACGGGGCGGCAAAGTCCCTATAATCGGGTTCATTTTTATAGACAACGGACAGAGAAATCACGTGGCAAAGAACATTCAAGCCATTCGCGGCATGAACGACTACCTGCCGGAAGATACGGCATTATGGCAGCGTATTGAAGGCACACTGAAGCAGGTGCTGGGCAGCTACGGTTACAGCGAAATCCGGTTGCCGATTGTAGAGCAGACCCCGTTATTCAAACGCGCGATCGGCGAAGTGACCGACGTCGTGGAAAAAGAGATGTATACCTTCGAGGATCGCAACGGCGAAAGCCTGACGCTGCGTCCGGAAGGGACGGCTGGCTGCGTTCGCGCCGGCATCGAACATGGTCTGCTGTACAATCAGGAACAGCGTCTGTGGTACATCGGCCCGATGTTCCGCTATGAGCGTCCGCAAAAAGGCCGCTATCGTCAGTTCAATCAGCTGGGTGTGGAAGTGTTCGGCCTGCAAGGCCCGGACATCGACGCCGAACTGATCCTGCTGACCGCCCGCTGGTGGAAAGCGCTGGGCATTTCCGAGCACGTGAATCTGGAGCTGAATTCAATCGGTTCTCTGGAAGCGCGCGCCAACTACCGCGATGCCCTGGTGGCGTTCCTGGAACAGCATAAAGACACGCTGGACGAAGATTGCAAACGCCGCATGTACAGCAACCCGCTGCGCGTACTGGACTCCAAAAATCCGGAAGTTCAGGCCTTGCTGAACGATGCACCGCGCCTGTCTGAGTATCTGGATGAAGAATCCAAAGCCCACTTCGACGGCCTGTGTGAACTTTTGTCTCAGGCAGGTATCCCATATACCATCAATGAGCGCCTGGTGCGCGGTCTGGACTACTACAACCGTACGGTATTCGAATGGGTGACCACCAGTCTGGGCGCTCAGGGTACGGTGTGTGCAGGCGGCCGTTACGATGGCTTGGTCGAGCAACTGGGCGGGCGTGCGACGCCGGCGGTCGGTTTCGCGATGGGTCTGGAGCGTCTGGTATTGCTGGTTCAGGAAGTTAATCCGGATTTCAAAGCCCCGGCGACCATTGACGTGTACGTTATCTCCTCCGGTGCAGGCGCCCAAAGCGCGGCGATGCAGTTGGCAGAAAACGTGCGCGATGCAGTACCACAGCTGAAATTAATGACCAACTACGGCGGCGGCAACTTTAAGAAACAGATCACCCGTGCGGACAAATGGGGCGCGCGCGTCGCTTTGATCCTCGGTGAGAACGAAGTCGCGGCACAGCAGGTGGTGGTTAAGGACCTGCGCAGTGGTGAACAAGAAACGCTGGCGCAAAGCGAAGTCGCAGTGCGTCTGGCAACGATGTTAGGTTAAGGAGAAGGACACCGTGGAAGTCTATACCACTGAAAACGAACAAGTCGACGCCGTGCGTCGGTTCTTTGCCGAAAACGGCAAAGCGCTGGCGGTGGGGGTGGTGCTCGGAATTGGTGCCCTGGTCGGCTGGCGTTTCTGGCAGAGCCACCAAAACTCCAACATGATGGCTGCGTCCCAATCCTATCAGGAAGCCAGCGATCGTCTGGCAGCCGGTAAGCCGGACGACGTGTCCGCTGCAGAGGCGTTTGCCAAGGCCAACAGCAATAGCTATGGCGTACTGGCCTCGCTGGAGTTGGCGAAACACTTTGTCGAGCAAAATGATTTTGCCAAGGCAGAGCAACAGCTGGTGCTGGCTCAGGGCCAGACCAAAGACGATAACCTGTTGGCGATGGTTAGCCTGCGTCTGGCGCGTGTCCAGTTGCAGGAGAAAAAGCTGGATGAAGCGCTGAAAACGCTGGATGGCGTGAAAGGCGAAGGTTGGGCGGCGATGGCGCAAGATGCACGCGGTGACGCGTTGCTGGCCAAAGGCGACACCAAAGGTGCGCGTGAGGCTTACAGCAAAGGCATTGAGTCCAACGCTTCTCAGGCGCTGCAGGTTTTGCTGCGCATGAAATTGAATAACTTGTCCAGCTAAGGGGAATTCCCATGCAATTGCGTAAAACACTCTTGGTCGGACTGGTTTCCGTCGCCTTGCTGAGTGGTTGCTCGCTGTTTAACAGTGAAGAAGACGTGGTTACCATGTCGCCGCTGCCAAAAGTTGAAAATCAGTTCACGCCGAACAAGGCGTGGAGCACCTCGGTAGGTGACGGTATCGGTGAGTTTTATTCTCACCTGCGTCCCGCTTTCCAGGACAGCACACTGTATGCTGCCGACCGTCACGGTATCGTGAAAGCGTTGGACGCCGACAGCGGTGACGAAAAGTGGAAGGTCGATCTTTCCGAGAAAACCGGCTTCTTCTCCAGCAACCTGCCGGCATTGCTGTCAGGTGGCCTGGCGGTCGCGGGCGATAAAGTTTACGTCGGCAGTGAAAAGGCGGTGGTTTACGCGCTGAATACCGCAGACGGTAAAGTGGCGTGGCAGACCAAGGTGGCCGGCGAAGCGATTTCTCGCCCGGTCATCAGCGACGGCATGGTGCTGATCCATACCTCCAACGGTTTGCTGCAGGCGCTGAACGAATCTGATGGCGCGGTGAAGTGGACGGTTAACCTGGACATGCCATCGCTGTCACTGCGCGGTGAGTCTGCTCCGGCCGTTGCCTTCGGCGCGGCGATTGTCGGCGGTGATAACGGCCGCGTCAGCGCAGTGCTGATGCAGCAGGGCCAGCTGATCTGGCAACAGCGTATTTCCCAGCCGAGCGGCGCGACCGAGATCGATCGCCTGAACGATGTGGACACGACGCCGGTGATTGTTGAAGGCGTTGTCTACGCATTAGGTTACAATGGCAACCTGACGGCGCTGGATCTGCGTTCCGGCCAGATCATGTGGAAGCGTGAACTGGGGTCCGTGAACGACTTCATCGTGGACGCGGGCCGCATCTACCTGATCGATCAGAACGATCGCGTGGTAGCGCTGAGCACCGAAGGTGGCGTAACAGTGTGGACGCAGAGCGATCTGCTGCACCGCAACCTGACTCCACCGGTGATGTATAATGGTTATCTGGTGACCGGGGATTCCGAAGGTTACCTGCACTGGATCAACACCACGGACGGCCGTTTTGTTGCCCAGCAGGAAGTGGATAGCTCCGGCTTCCTGTCTGCGCCGATGGTGGCTGGCGATAAGCTGGTTATTCAGGCCCGAGGCGGAAAAGTTTACGCTTTCACCCGCTAACGTTGCCGGTCATCGCACGGTTTGCAAACGGCTCCTGAGTGTTCAGGGGCCGTTTCGTATTTTTATAATCTGCACTTCTGGTGTCTATCCATGGTGCAGTAACGCATTGATTATTAAGTAATGAGGCTTCACAATGATACCTGTCGTCGCGCTGGTTGGGCGCCCGAATGTGGGTAAATCCACCTTGTTTAACCGTTTAACACATACGCGCGATGCGCTGGTGGCGGATTTCCCCGGGCTAACGCGAGACCGCAAGTATGGTCGTGCCGAAGTTGAGGGTAATGAATTTATTATCGTCGATACCGGGGGCATTGACGGTACCGAAGACGGCGTTGAAACGCGCATGGCCGGCCAGTCGCTGTTGGCGATTGAAGAAGCGGACATCGTGCTGTTCATGGTCGACGCGCGTGCCGGCCTGATGCCGGCCGATCAGGGCATCGCCCAGCATCTGCGCAACCGTCAGAAAGCCACCTTCCTGGTCGCCAACAAAACCGACGGCATGGATCCGGACATGGCCACCGCCGATTTCTACTCGCTGGGCCTGGGTGACGTGCATGCGATTGCCGCTTCGCACGGCCGTGGCGTAGCGCAACTGATCGAGCACGTGCTGGTGCCGTTTGTCGGTGAAAAACCCGAAGAAGTCGAGCTGACCGAAGAAGAGGCGAACGCCGCTTACTGGGCTGAGCAGGAAGACGAAATCCCGGAAGACGAAGAGCCGGAAGACGACTTCAACCCGCAAGATTTGCCGATCAAGCTGGCGATCGTTGGCCGCCCTAACGTAGGTAAGTCCACACTGACTAACCGCATCCTCGGCGAGGAGCGTGTGGTGGTGTACGACATGCCGGGCACGACCCGCGACAGTATCTATATCCCGATGGTACGCGACGAGCGCGAATACGTGCTGATCGATACCGCCGGGGTACGCAAACGCGGCAAGGTGACGGAAACCGTAGAAAAATTCTCGGTAATCAAAACCCTGCAGGCGATTGAAGACGCCAACGTAGTGCTGCTGGTGGTTGACGCGCGCGAAGGCATTTCCGATCAGGATCTCTCGCTGCTCGGCTTTATCCTCAATAGTGGGCGCTCACTGGTGATTGTGGTCAACAAGTGGGACGGCATGAGCGAAGAAGATCGTGAGCACGTGAAAGAGATGCTCGATCTGCGCCTGGGCTTTGTCGATTTCGCCCGCATTCACTTTATTTCAGCCCTGCATGGCAGCGGCGTTGGCAATCTGTTCGTATCGGTGCTGGAAGCCTACGAGTGTGCGACCCGTCGTGTGAACACCTCCATGCTGACCAAAATCATGCAGATGGCTGCCGAAGACCACCAACCGCCGTTGGTGCGCGGCCGCCGCGTGAAGCTGAAATACGCTCACGCCGGGGGTTACAACCCACCGATCGTGGTGATCCACGGCAACCAGGTGAGCGATCTGGCCGACTCTTACAAACGCTATCTGATGAACTACTTCCGTCGTTCACTGAAGGTCATGGGTACGCCAATCCGCATCCAGTTCAAAGAGGGTGACAACCCGTTCGCCGGCAAACGCAACTTGCTGACGCCGAACCAGATGCGTAAACGTAAACGCCTGATGAGCCACCTGAAGAAAAGCAAGTAATCTTCAAAAAGAGCGCGGTAGCCATACCGCGCTCTTTTTTATTGCCCCGAAGTCGTTCTATTATCTGCATATTGTCGCCGTCAGTTGAAGGAACACCATGTCTTGGGAAACCTGGAGTTTTGCGTTCAGCGTCACCGTACCTAATTTGTTAATGATGCTGTTGGGCGTATTGTTGCGCCACTGGCGGCTGATGGACGATCGTTTTATTGATGGCGCCACCCGGTTGGTGTTCAATCTGGCGCTGCCTTGCCTGCTGTTCTTCAGCATCGCCACCAGTCATCCGCAACTGTTGGGCAACCTGCCGTTGGTTCTCTACGGGGCGATCGGCACCATCGCCACTTTCCTGCTGCTGGAGGTGGCGGCGGTCTGGCTGGTTAAGGAGCCGCGTGAACGGGGCGTGTTCGTGCAGGGCGGGTTCCGCGCCAATACCGCCATTGTCGGGCTGGCGTACGCCATGACTGCGTATGGCGACGAAGGGGTGGCGCTGGGTTCTCTGTACCTGACGGTCACGGTGATCCTGTTTAACGTGCTGTCGGTGATTACCCTGACGCGCAGCTTGCAGGGCGGGCATGGCAAGAAGATCAGCCGTTTGTCGCTGCTGCGCAGCATTGTCACCAATCCGCTGATTATCGGCCTGGTGTGTGGGCTGCTGTTCGCGCAAACCGGCCTGGCAATCCCGCAGGTGATCCGGCAGACCGGCAGTTATATCTCCGGGTTGTCGCTGCCGCTGGCGCTGCTGTGCACCGGCGCAAGCCTGGATCTGCGCGCCATGTTCCGTTCGTCCAACGTTGCTGCGCTGTCTTCTTCGGCCAAGCTGTTTCTGGTACCTGTACTGATGACGCTGGGCGGCTGGCTGTGGGGCTTTCACGGCGCGGCGCTGGGGATTATCTTCCTGTTTTCCGCCACGCCGACCGCCTCGGGCAGCTATGTCATGACGCGCGCCATGGGCGGCAACGCCACGCTGGCGGCGAATATTATTGCCATCACCACCGTCGGTTCGTTTTTTACCACCGCGCTGGGGATCTACTTCTTGCGCTCGTGGGGCGTCATCTAATTCAGATTCAGGAGTCAGTATGGAAGCGCACTGTCCGCAATGCGATCAAACGATGGAGTGGGTGAATGGTCACTACCATTGCGCCGCCTGCGAACGCGATTATCGGCAATTGGCCCATTGCCCGGACTGCGGGCAGCCGCTGCAGGAGCTGAAGGCCTGCGGCGCGGTGGATTACCTGTGTCAGAACGGCCACGGGCTGATATCCAAAAAGCGCGTGCTATTTGATTATCAGCCGTTGTAAGCGTTCACTCATCCACCTGACCGGTTTTCCACAAGTCCACCAGCGCCTGCGGTGCGCTGGTTTCCGGGATCAGCAAGACGATTTCACTGCACAGATTCTGGCTGTAATAGCTGATTTGCACGCGGAAGTAGCGCTGGTCGCCGCAGCCGGGGGAACCCGGTTTTCCCTCTTCCTGCGCGTAGGGCAGCGTTTGATTCAATAACTGGCTCAGGCGTTGGCGTTGCTCCGGCGTAATATCGGCCAGCGCAATGCGCCGCTGGCCCGCCAGTTTGGGAATAAAGGCGAAGCCGCCTTCACGCGCCAGCTCAATGACCGTGTCCTGATTGAGCGACGGCAAGGGTTTCATTATTCCACCCCCACCTGATGCCAGGCTTGCTGCACTTTGTCCGCCACGGTGCGATCAAAACGTTGCCGTGCATGTTTTACCGTAGTACGGGCGAAGGTGGCGAAGTCGGCATCCTGCGGCAGCGCTTTGTCGCATAGCGTGTCATACCAGACGTAACCGGCTTTCTCCCAGGCGAAGCCGCCGAGTGTGGTGGCCGCCAGATAGAAGGCACGGTTGGGGATGCCGGAGTTGAGGTGCACGCCGCCGTTGTCCTCTTTGGTCTGAATGTAATCCTTCATGTCGGCCGGTTGCGGATCTTTACCCAGCAGCGGATCGTCGTAGGCGGTGCCGGGCGCAGACATCGAGCGCAGGCCTTTGCCGTTAATGCCCTTGGCCAGCAGGCCCGCGCCAATCAGCCAGTCGGCCTTGTCGGCGGTTTGCCGCAGGTGGAACTGCTTGACCAAGGAACCGAAGACGTCAGACATAGACTCATTCAGCGCACCGGCCTGTTGGAAGTAAATCAGCCCGGCTTCGCTTTCGGTTACACCGTGCGCCAGTTCATGGCCGACGACATCGATAGCGAGGGTAAAACGGTTGAAGATCTCGCCGTCACCGTCGCCGAATACCATCTGCTGGCCATTCCAGAAGGCATTCTGATACTCATGGCCATAGTGGACGCTGCCGGTCAGCGGCAGCCCTTTGTTGTCCAGCGAGTTGCGCTCAAACGCCTGCCAGAAGAAATCGTAGGTTACGCCGAGATAGTCATAGGCTTCGTCTACCGCCACGTCATGGTTGCTGGCCTGGCCCTCGTTGCGCACTTGTTTGCCGGGAAGCTGAGTGCCGTTTTGAGCGTCGTAGATATCGCGGATGACTTCGCCGCCGCTGGCGGTTTGCGCGCCGGGCGCGCGCAGCGGCTTGTTGCCGAGCAGGCTTTGGACGTGGTTCAGGGTGTGCAATGCGCAGTCGCGCTGCGGTACGCTGCCGTGTTCAATAATCCTGCGTAGCATATAAGGGGGGATGACTGAACGTGCGGTCAGGGTCGGCATAATGGCTCTCCTTAAGCAAAATTACCCTCAATAAGTCAATATTCCACCACTAAGTGTAGTTCAGACATCGTAAAGACGATGATCGTGGGTGCTGACCGCCGGGCTGGTCTTGTGCGGGCTGATGCGCTTGACCGAGGCGCGTACCGCCAGTTTTCCGTGCAGCAGCAGGTTGCACGGTGGCGCATCGGCGCGCAGCATCCGGCGCTGCAACAGTTGGATCGCCTCATGCCCCAGTTCGTCTCGCGGCACATGCACCGAGGTGAGCGGCACATCATGAATTTCCGCCAGATTGAAACCGTCGGTGCTCATGACCGAGATATCCGTCGGTACGTTCAGCCCCAGTTTGTTCAATGCCTTGACCGCACCGACCGCCATATAGTCGCCCCCGGCGAGAATAGCCGTCGGCAGTTGCGAACGCTGGCCGACCTGATTGATAAAGGTGGTCAACGCCTGCTCGGCTTCTTCGCTGCCAAAGCCGGAGGTGGTAACCAGATGGCGGCCTTCGTCAAAGGCGATGTTGTGCTGCGCATAGGCCTGCCTGATGCCCGCCAGCCGCAGCTCCATGGTGTGTCGGCGCAGGCATTGCAGGTTCAGAATATGGCTGTGGCCCTGTTGGATCAGATAATTGGCGGAGAACTCGCCGATCAACTGATGATCGGGGGAGACGCTGTCCAGCCGCATCTGACGATCGGTGCAGTTGATCAGTACGCAGGGCTTGTGCAGATCGGCGGCCAACTGGTGAATGTGTTCGTCGTCGATGCCGATAATCAGCGCCGCCTCGGTCTGCGGATCGCTCATTTTTTCCAGGAACAGCGCGCCGTCGCTGTGTTGCTCTTCGAGCCCGCAATAGCGGATGCGCACCTCATGCTCCGCCAGCGCGGCGGTGATCCCCTGGATCACCTTGTGATAAAAGATGTCGGTGCGCACGTCGAAGGCGCGCTGCGGGGCAAACACCATGACGTTGTTCAGCATCAGCCGGCCGTTGGACAGGCCTTGCAAGATGCCGTTCTGTTGGGCGCAGGCCAATACTTTGTGGCGCGCCTCGGCGCTGGTGTTGGCCTTGCCCGCGAGTACGCGTGAAACGGTGCTGATCGACAGCCCTGTTTGGCGGGCGATTTCCTGTATTTTCAGCTTTCCGTTCATTCTGTGATCTCCTTCAAATTTGCCGGTGAAAATATTTTCACCGCATTTTTTCAGCGTACTGTCTGGCTTGGGTCGCCATTATGGCGAGCTTTTAGGCTGCTTATGAAAATTTTTGCAAAAAACCACGTTTCGCTCACGCTTCCGGCTGGCTAGTCTGCATTGGTACACCAATTTTATAGACTTATCAGTCCAATTTACCGACTGAATTATAAATAAAATGAAAATAAATCATGTGGTTGTGAGCAGTGTGTGTGATTTTTCGTGATCGCCATCGCAAATTTTAGCAACCCATACCTTCGATACCAAAACGTGCCCTACCAAAAAGCGAGCTGTTTCACCGGGCAGCCGCCGTGGAGAGAAGACAGATGAGTGTTGAAATTAATCAGACGGTCGCGCACAGCGGCCGCCGCAAGTTTAAATCGCTGCGCTGGTGGATGCTGGCGCTGTTTCTGCTCGGCGTTACGGTCAACTACATTACCCGTAACTCGCTGGGTATCCTGGCGCCGGAGCTGAAAACCAGTCTGAACATGACCACCGAGCAATATTCCTGGGTGGTGGCGTCGTTCCAACTGGCCTATACGGTATTTCAGCCGATCTGCGGCTGGCTGATCGATGTTATCGGCCTGAAGATGGGCTTTTTGATCTGCGCCAGCATCTGGGCAGTGGTGTGCATGCTGCACGCCGGGGCGGGGAGCTGGGTTCAGTTGGCGATCCTGCGCTTCTTCATGGGCGGGGCGGAAGCGGCGGCCACGCCGGGCAACGCCAAGGCGATCTCCGACTGGTTCCCGAAAAAGGAACGGCCGGTTGCCGCCGGCTGGGCGGGCGTAGGTTTTTCTATCGGCGCCATGCTGGCCCCGCCAATCATCGTCATCGCCCACGTCTCTTTTGGCTGGCAGGGCGCCTTCTTGTTCTCCGGCGCGCTGGGGTTGATCTGGGTGGTGCTGTGGTGGCTGTTCTACCACGAGCCGTTAAAGCACCCGAACCTGAGCCAAAAAGAGCTGGATCTGATCCGCGAAGATAACGAACCGGTCTTGCCGAGGCTGCCGTTTTTAAAATCATTGGCCATCTTGTGTAAAAACAAAAAGTTCTACGGCATCGCCATCCCGGCCTTTCTCGCCGAACCGGCCTGGGCGGTGTTCAGCTTCTGGGTGCCGCTGTATCTGGCCACCGAACGCGGCATGGATTTAAAGCACATCGCCATGTTTGCCTGGCTGCCGTTTTTGGCGGCGGATATCGGCAGCGTCGCCAGCGGTTATCTCACCACCCTGTACCGCAAATGGTTCGGTTGCAGCCGCGTTAACTCGGTGGTCGCCAGCTCGGTCACTGGCGCCTTCATGATGGTATCGCTGGCGTTTGTCGCGGTGACCAAAGATCCCTATGTGGCGATCGCGTTGATCTCGATCGGCGGTTTCGGCCATCAGGTGATCTCCTGCATGCTCAGCGCGCTGGTGGTGGAGTCGTTCGATAAAAACCAGATGGCGACGGTCAACGGCATGCGTGGCTCCAGTGCCTGGATCGCCAGCTTCCTGTTTACGCTGCTGATCGGTGCGGTTTCCGACACCGTCGGCTTCAATCCGCTGTTTATCGCCATGGGCTTCTTCGATCTGATCGGCGCCGTGTTCCTGATTGCTTTGATCGCCGAACGCAGCGGTAAAAAAACACTGAATAGTTAAGTTGGATACCTATGAAAACGTTAAAAAAATGGACGCTGGCAGGTGAATATGCCGATCGTATTGAGCTGTTGGTCGACGAGCGCCACCTGTTCTGCCTGTACGTGCTGGAAGACAACCTGTTCCGCGTGCTGATCAAACGCAACGGCGAGCTGGCGCTGGATCGCACCTGGAGCATTGCGCCGCAGGCTGACGTGCCCTGGGAAGGGCGCGATCGCCTGAGCGTCGCCGGTTTTAGCCTGCCGGGCTATCAACTGCAACAGCATGAGGATCGGCTGGTGGTGACCAGCGCCGCGCTGCGCGTTACCCTGCATCAGCCGCTGTGGCTGGAGTGGGAGCACCGCAATGCCGCCGGTGAATGGCGGCCGCTGGCGGCCGACCGGCCAACCAGCGCCTACCTGCTCAATCCGCAGGGTGACGGCGTGGCGCACTACCAGCGCCGCTTTGCCGGCGAACGCTATTATGGCCTGGGCGAGAAGGCCGGCGATCTGGAGCGCAGCGGCCGCCGTTTCGAAATGCGCAATCTGGATGCGATGGGCTACAACGCCGCCAGCACCGACCCGCTGTACAAACATGTGCCCTTTACCATCACCCGCGGTGCAGAGGCCAGTTTCGGGCTGTTTTACGACAACCTGAGCAGCTGTTGGCTGGATTTGGGCAACGAGATCGACAACTACCATCTGGCCTACCGCCGTTATCAGGCCGAGGCGGGGGATCTCGATTATTACCTGTTCCTGGGGCCGCAAGTGCTGGACGTGACCAAAGCCTTTGTGCGCCTCACCGGCAAGACCCACTTCGGGCCGAAATGGAGCCTCGGGTACAGCGGTTCGACCATGCATTACACCGACGCGCCGGACGCCCAGCAGCAGTTGCAACAGTTCATCGCCTTGTGCAAGCAGCACGATATTCCCTGCGATTCGTTCCAGCTGTCTTCGGGTTACACCTCGATCGGCAACAAGCGCTACGTGTTCAACTGGAATTACGACAAGGTGCCGCAGCCGAAGCTACTGAGCCAGGCGTTCCACGCCGCCGGGCTGAAGCTGGCGGCCAACATCAAACCCTGCCTGTTGCAGGATCATCCGCAGTACCGGCAGGCGGCGGAGCAGGGGCTGTTTATCCGCGATTCGGAAAGCGACCAGCCGGAGCGGTCCAGCTTTTGGGACGACGAAGGCTCGCACCTCGATTTCACCAATCCGGCGACGGTGCGTTGGTGGCAGCAGGGCGTCACTCAGCAACTGCTGGAGATGGGCATAGATTCAACCTGGAACGACAACAACGAATACGAAGTATGGGACGCAGAAGCGCGTTGCCAGGGTTTTGGCCGGCCGATCGCCATCAAGCATATCCGCCCGGTAATGCCGTTGCTGATGATGCGCGCGTCGATGGAAGCCCAGCAGCGCTTTGCGCCCGACCTGCGGCCGTACCTGATCTCCCGTTCCGGCTGTGCCGGCATGCAGCGCTACGTGCAGACCTGGAGCGGCGACAACCGCACCAACTGGCAAACCCTGCGCTACAACATCCGCATGGGGTTGGGCATGAGCCTGTCCGGGTTGTATAACCTGGGGCACGACGTCGGCGGTTTTTCCGGCGACAAACCGGACGCCGAACTGCTGGTGCGCTGGGTGCAAAACGGCGTGATGCACCCGCGTTTCACCATTCACTCCTGGAATGACGACGCGACGGTTAACGAGCCGTGGATGTATCCGGCCGCCACGCCGGCCGTCCGCGAGGCGATCAACCTGCGCTATCGCCTGATGCCCTATTTCTACACCCTGCTGTGGCAGGCCAGCGCCGACGACGAGCCGATGCTGCGCCCGACCTTCCTCGATCACGAGCATGACGAACGCACCCTGAAAGAAACCGACGATTTTATGATTGGCCGCGATTTGCTGGTGGCCAGCGTGGTGGAGCAGGGGCAGCGTGCGCGTTCGGTCTATCTGCCGGATAACGGCGAAGGCTGGTACTGCTTCCACAGCGGCCAGTGGTTCAGCGGTGGCCAGACGGTGGTGCTGGATGCGCCGCTGGAGCGTTTACCGCTGTTGGTGCGCGCCGGGGCGGCGTTGCCGTTGTCATCACGCTTGGCGCACGTTGACGTTGCCGCCGACGATCGGCGCGAGTTGCAACTGTACCCGTTTAAAGGCTGTGGCAGCGCTTCTGGGCTGTTGTTCGAAGACGACGGGGAAAGTTATGGCTGGCAGCAGGGCAACGCGCTGTGGCTGCGCTGGGAGATGCACAGCGATAATCGGCGCGTCATGCTGAACGTCACCACCGAAGGGCAGTTCAAACCGGCATGGCGAACGCTGACGGTCAGCCTGCCTGCCGGAGAAACGCGGGAACTGTGGATCAACGGTGAGCCGGGAGAGAGTTTTACGCTGAAATAACGGGAATAGCTATTCGGCCGCGTCAGCCGCGCGTTTTTTGCGCGGCTTCTTGGCGACGATGATAGTTTTCACTTCGCTTTCCACCCAGCCATCCTGCAGGCGGGTTTTCAGCAGTTCGCCCACCTGGGCCTGTTTGGTGGTTTTCAGCAATTCGCCGCGCGGGGTTTGCGTCACGCTGTAGCCGCGCGCCAGCGTCGCCAACGGGCTGACCGCTTCGAGCTGGCTACAGGCCACGCCGAAACGCTGGCGGTAAGCATTGAGTTGGCGCTCCAGCACCTGCTGCAAACGGTATTCCTGTTGCTGCACGCGTTGCTGATAACGGTGAATGCGCGCCTGCGGCTGTACCTGCGCCAAACGTTGTTGCACCCGATCGCTGCGGCGTGAAGACAGGCGCAGCTGGTTTTGCATGCCGTCTTCCAACCGGCGTTGCAGCTTGAACAACAGCGTCTGCTGGCGCGCCAGGCGCAGATGCGGATGCTGCTGTTGCAAACGGTGGTTGATGCGGGTGAACTGCTGCTGACGCTGGGCCAGATAGTAATCCATCGCCATTTCCATCCGCTGCTGCTGGGATTGCAACTGACGCAGCAGCTCCAACTGATTGCGGCTGACCAGTTCGGCGGCGGCGGAAGGGGTTGGCGCACGCAGGTCGGCGACAAAATCGGCAATGGTGACGTCGGTTTCATGGCCGACGGCGCTGACGATCGGAATGCGGCTGGCGAATATCGCCCGCGCTACGCGTTCGTCGTTAAAACTCCACAGGTCTTCCAGCGAGCCGCCGCCCCGGCCGACGATCAGCACGTCGCATTCGTCGCGGCGGTTGGCCGTTTCGATGGCGCGCACGATCTGCAATGGCGCTTCCGCGCCCTGCACCGAGGTCGGGTAGATAACGATGGGCAGCGAAGGATCGCGCCGTTGCAGCACCTGCAGCACATCGTGCAGCGCCGCGCCGCTGGCGGAGGTGATCACCCCGACGCGTTTGGCCGGGCTGGGCAGCGGTTGTTTGAACTGTTGGTCGAACAGGCCTTCGGCGCTCAGGCGCTGTTTCAGTTGATCGAATTGCTGTTGCAGCAGGCCGTCGCCGGCGGGTTGCATGCTTTCGGCAATCAGCTGATAGTCGCCGCGCGGTTCATACAGCGTGATGCTGGCGCGAACCAACACTTGCTGGCCGTTTTGCGGGCGGAAGGTGGTGCGGCGGTTGCTGTTGCGGAACATCGCACAGCGCACCTGCGCGCGGTCGTCTTTCAGCGTGAAATACCAGTGGCCGGAAGCCGGTTGAGAGAAGTTGGATATCTCGGCGGAGAGCCAAATCTGGCCCATTTCCATTTCCAGCAGCTGTCGAACCGTCTGATTCAGGCGGCTTACGGTAAAAATAGACGGCGAGACAGGTAGCGACATGTGACCCAGATCAAATTCCAAAACAACCACTTAATTGGTCGATACTACAGGGCTGAAAAAGGTAATCAAGAGTTTTTGTGAGAAAGTGCTGGAGGCAACCGATTACGCTCTGTATAATGCCGCGGCAATATTTTATCTTTTTCACAGCCCACTCTGGTGAGATATTGCCCATGCTACGTATCGCGAAAGAAGCACTAACGTTTGACGACGTTCTCCTGGTTCCAGCTCACTCTACGGTTCTGCCTAATACCGCTGAGCTCGGCACCCAATTGACCAAAACTATCCACCTGAATATCCCTATGCTGTCCGCAGCCATGGATACCGTAACCGAATCCGGCCTGGCCATTGCGCTGGCGCAGGAAGGCGGCCTGGGCTTCATTCACAAAAACATGTCCATCGAGCGTCAGGCTGAAGAAGTCCGCCGCGTGAAAAAACATGAAAGCGGCGTAGTTACCGACCCGCAAGCCGTAACTCCCTCCACCACGCTGAAAGAAGTGAAAGAACTGACCGCGCGTAACGGCTTTGCCGGCTACCCGGTAGTGACCGAAGAGAACGAACTGGTCGGTATCATCACCGGCCGTGACGTGCGCTTCGTGACCGATCTGAACCAGCCTGTTACCGCCGTGATGACGCCGAAAGAGCGCCTGGTCACGGTGAAAGAGGGTGAAGCGCGTGAAGTCGTGCTGCAAAGAATGCACGAAAAACGCGTTGAGAAAGCGCTGGTGGTGGACGACAACTTCCATCTGCTGGGCATGATCACCGTAAAAGACTTCCAGAAGGCGGAGCGCAAGCCAAACGCCTGTAAGGACGAGCATGGCCGCCTGCGCGTTGGCGCTGCGGTTGGCGCCGGTGCCGGCAACGAAGAGCGCGTTGACGCGCTGGTCGCAGCAGGCGTTGACGTACTCCTGATCGACTCCTCTCACGGCCACTCCGAAGGCGTATTGCAGCGCATTCGCGAAACCCGCGCCAAATACCCGGATCTGCAGATCGTTGGCGGCAACGTCGCTACGGCCTCCGGCGCCAAAGCGCTGGCTGACGCCGGCGTGAGCGCGGTGAAAGTGGGTATCGGCCCTGGCTCCATCTGTACCACCCGCATCGTGACCGGCGTGGGCGTACCGCAGATCACCGCTATCGCCGACGCGGTTGAAGCGCTGGAAGGCACCGGTATCCCGGTTATCGCCGACGGCGGCATCCGCTTCTCCGGCGACATCGCCAAAGCCATCGCGGCCGGCGCATCTTGCGTAATGGTCGGCTCTATGCTGGCGGGCACCGAAGAATCGCCGGGCGAAATCGAGCTGTACCAGGGCCGTTCGTTCAAATCCTACCGCGGTATGGGCTCGCTGGGCGCCATGTCCAAAGGCTCTTCCGACCGTTACTTCCAAACCGATAACGCCGCCGACAAACTGGTGCCGGAAGGTATCGAAGGCCGCGTGGCTTACAAAGGCATGCTGAAAGCGATCGTGCACCAGCAAATGGGCGGTCTGCGCTCTTGCATGGGCCTGACCGGCTGCGCCACCATCGACGATCTGCGCACCAAGGCTGAATTTGTGCGCATCAGCGGCGCCGGCATTCAGGAAAGCCACGTGCATGACGTGACCATCACCAAAGAGTCACCGAACTACCGCATGGGTTAATGCTTGACCCTCTCCTGCGGGAGAGGCCGGGGTGGGGGGTTTGGCTCCTCGCCCCGAAACCTTATTTTTCGCTCTTTTTCTCTGTTGCTGGAATTCGCCTCACATGACAAATAATATCCATAAGCATCGCATCCTTATTCTGGATTTTGGTTCGCAATACACTCAACTGGTAGCACGCCGCGTGCGCGAAATCGGCGTTTACTGCGAGCTGTGGGCCTGGGACGTTAGCGAAGAGCAAATCCGCGAATTCAATCCAAGCGGCATCATCCTTTCCGGCGGCCCGGAGAGCACCACCGAACATAACAGCCCACGTGCGCCAGAATACGTGTTCACCGCCGGTGTGCCGGTACTGGGCGTATGCTACGGCATGCAGACCATGGCGATGCAGCTGGGCGGCCATGTGCAGGGTTCCAACGAACGTGAGTTCGGCTATGCGCAGGTGGAAGTGACCACCGACAGCGCGCTGGTTCGCGGCATCGAAGACGCCCTCAGCGCTGCCGGCAAACCGCTGCTGGACGTGTGGATGAGCCACGGCGACAAAGTGACCGCCATCCCTTCCGACTTCGTGACCGTCGCCAGCACCGATACCTGCCCGTTCGCCATTATGGCCAACGAAGAAAAACGCTTCTACGGCGTGCAGTTCCACCCGGAAGTGACCCATACCCGCCAGGGCCAGCGTATGCTGGAGCGTTTCGTATTGGATATCTGCCAGTGTGAAGCCCTGTGGACGCCTGCGACCATCATCGAAGATGCGGTTGAGCGTATCCGCGAGCAAGTGGGCGAAGATCACGTGATCCTCGGCCTGTCCGGCGGCGTGGATTCTTCCGTTACCGCCATGTTGCTGCACCGCGCCATCGGCAAACGCCTGACCTGCGTGTTTGTCGACAACGGCCTGCTGCGCCTGAACGAAGCCGACCAGGTGCTGGATATGTTCGGCGACCACTTCGGCCTGAACATCGTGCACGTCGCGGCGGAAAACCGCTTCTTGGACGCGCTGGCCGGCGTTGACGAGCCGGAAGCCAAGCGCAAGATCATCGGCCGCGTATTCGTGGAAGTGTTCGACGAAGAAGCCTGCAAGCAAGACGAAGTGAAATGGCTGGCGCAAGGCACCATCTATCCGGACGTGATTGAATCCGCCGCTTCCGCCACCGGCAAAGCGCACGTGATCAAGTCGCACCACAACGTGGGCGGCCTGCCGAAAGAGATGAAGCTGGGCCTGGTCGAGCCGCTGAAAGAGCTGTTCAAAGACGAAGTGCGCAAAATCGGTCTGGAGCTGGGCCTGCCGTACGACATGCTGTACCGCCACCCGTTCCCGGGGCCAGGTCTGGGCGTGCGCGTGCTGGGCGAAGTGAAGAAAGAGTACTGCGACCTGCTGCGCCGTGCCGATGCCATCTTCATCGAAGAGCTGCATAAAGCCGACCTGTACAACAAGGTCAGCCAGGCGTTCACCGTATTCCTGCCGGTGCGTTCGGTCGGCGTGATGGGCGACGGCCGTAAATACGACTGGGTTGTTTCACTGCGCGCAGTGGAAACCATCGACTTTATGACCGCACATTGGGCGCACCTGCCGTACGATTTCCTCGGCCGCGTCTCCAACCGCATCATCAACGAAGTGGACGGCATTTCCCGTGTAGTTTATGACATCAGCGGCAAGCCACCGGCTACCATTGAGTGGGAATGATTTGGTTGCCGGCTTAAGCTGGCGCTGACAGGCAATAAAATGACTAAACCCGCGTAATTGCGGGTTTTTTTGTTTTTATGATTGGCAAATTTTGGTAGCGCTTGTTGCGATAGAAGAAAATTTTAGCGGCTAAAACCTCTGTGAGTATTAACCTTTGATTGTGTTGCCTTATATTTGAACTGACATCCTCGTTGGCCTGTGAAAAGTTGGGTTTGGATGTCTCAGGGCGTGAAGCGGACGCTGTGAACCCGTGAAGATTATCTGTCGCTATGGCCTTATAAACTTATCTTCCGTTGTCGCCCGACTGGGAAATGCCAGCCCAGTTTTACACCAAGTGTGCATAGTGCGATCAGTATCATACCTGTCATCTGAATGACCCCTGGTTGATGGCCATAAAACACCCAGTCAACAATGATAGCAACCACTGGGTAGATAAAAGTCAGCACGCCAATTACCGGGGTGGTTAACTTTGGATAAGCCGAATACATCAGGACGTAGGCGACACCGGTGTGCAGTACACCTATGCCAATTAACCACCCCCACGACTCAGGAGGAACTGAACGAAACGAATCGGTAAAGGGGGCCAGCAGAATAATTCCAACTATCGTCTGGCATAATGTGGTAATTTCGGGTCGTTGCTGTCCCAGTCCTTTCCCCACTACTGTTGATATCGCGTACAGCAAGGCTGCAACCAGAGTAAGCGCGACTCCCAGAACCCAGTGAATATTAATGACACCGGAGGGAGCGATAAGCCCACTGGCCAGAATGACGCCTGTAAATGCTCCTGCCATCCATAGGACCTGGTTTAGTGAGATCAGCTCCCTAAGAAACACCGCGCTGATCAGTACAACAAAGAAAGGTTGTATGTGGTAGACAATAGTTGTTGTGGCTATTGAGGTAAGTGTGAATCCGGCAAAAAAAGCTATCCAGCTAAGCACCATACAGACCCCTGCGAGGGAGGCATAAGTAAGACGTTTAAGGGAAAGAGACCTGTCCGGCAGGTAACCCCGGATGATGCACCATAAACCAAGAAAGAGAGTGCCAAAAACGCAGCGCCAGAACACTACCGAAACTGGCGAAAGTCCGGACTCCACGGCAAAAGCACCAACCGTTCCTATCATCGCCATTCCGACAGCGAGTTTAACCGCAGGTAGCTGTTTGTCAGACATTTTTCTTTCCCTTCCCAGGCTCTAAAATGAACAATGAAGCAACTATATTTTTCGTGGTTAAATTAATCCAGTGAATAGATTTTATGGCTTCTATTCGTTATATTGATAGAGCTATGGCTAATCTTTTAGATATTGATCTGCTGCGTGCCTTTGTTGCTGTTGTCGAAACGGGCAGTTTTTCCCGTGCGGGCGAACGGATCGGGAGAAGCCAGTCTGCTGTGAGTATGCAGATCAAGCGTCTTGAACAGTCCATCGGTAAACGCCTTTTACATCGAGGGACAAAGGCTGTTGTCCTCAACTCCGTTGGTGCTGATTTCCTGGTTCATGCCAGGCAAATTTTGAAACTGTCAGATGAGGCCTGGACAAGTGTGACACGCCCAGAAGAGACGGGCTGTGTTCGCCTGGGGGTACCTGATGACTATGCCGCTTTTTTATTACCTCCGGTGCTTGAACAATTCTCGGCGGAACATCCCTTGGTGACAGTAGAACTGATATGTGAGCCCTCTCTTTCCCTCACAAAAGCTATTGCGGATGGAAAAATTGATCTGGCTATTGTTACCCGGGCGGAGGAACAACCGGTTGAAGTGATACGAAAAGAGCCTTTTGTCTGGGTTGCATCACCAACACATGTCGCCTGGAAAAGTGATCCTGTCCCGGTAGCACTATTTGCTCCCGGGAGTGCTGCACGTACCAATGTCATTCGTGCTCTATCTGAAAACGGCTATACCTACCGGAATGCTTATTCGAGTGCCAGCTTGCTTGGTCTTGTAGCTGTTGTTCAGGCGGGGCTTGCAGTGGCCGGTTTGGCTAAGTGCAGCGTACCGCCATCCCTGTGCATTATTGGCGCCAATGAAGGTCTGCCTCCACTGAACGATCTGGAAGTGAGTATCTTACGGAAGTCAGGAGAAAGTGGGCCTGCAACAGATTGCCTGTACAACTTTCTCTATCGTTCCTTAACGGACTACCGTTGATACAAGCTACCGTGTTAAGTTCCCTGGTTTCGCTGAAATAACTGAAGAATACCCCCCTAAGCGTCAGCAGCAAGATAAGGCCCCGTAAATCCCCCCCTTTATGTCGCAAGCGCCGTAAAGCCCTCTCTCCGGGGTTAAAAGAAATTACTTGCTGACAGCTGGTTCAGGCTAATCAGGGCTGGGGGAAGAAGGGCAGAGTTTATAGCCAGGTAACTGGCTACGCCGGGCTTACGGTGCCATGTCTCTGACGCGGCATTCAGTAGGGCGAGCAGCACACTGCTCGCCTGTCTTGTTAGCTTCAGGGAAATAATCACCTGTCCGTCAGGAGGTCCGGTTTGTGCTGTGAGCTCAATGGGTCGATGCAACGCTATCCTTAACGAGGGGGACGGCTGATTTCCTCCTTAACACCCCCCGGCATGTTTTTTTCGCCGATGTACAAGATAAAGCCCATCTCCAAATACGATCCTTGCCTGCAATGGAGCGCAGAGTATGTCTTATCAGTAGCCAGCCTCAATTCTCAACCTGTTGGCTTTGCTCATCATATCTGCGCTGGCAGTCCTGAATCGCCTCCATATTCCCCAGCGTCCAGTTGAACAGTATCGAAAACGGCCCCTGCAAGGATTCGCCAAGCGGCGTCAGTGAATACTCGACGCCAAGCACCCGCCCATCCAACACCTTGCGTTTCACCATGCCGTTGCGTTCCAGCTTGCGCAGCGTTTGGGTCAGTACGCGTTGAGTGACGCCATCCAGGCGGCGCTTGATGGCGTTAAAACGCTGCGGCTCACGCAGCACCTCCAGCACCATCATTGACCATTTGTCGGCGATCTGGTCGAGAACGATGCGGCTCGGGCAGTCTGCGCGGTAGATCGGGTCAGTCTTGTCCATAGGTATTCTCCAGCATCCCTGGGATGCTTAAGGTGCGTAATTGACGCCAGGTATGCAAAGTATACCATTCGACGAACGGCGCGAAAATCCAGCACCGTTATCCCCAGGCAAAAAGGACATGGACATGACAGATACAGATTTCAGCAAGCTCAGGCTGTCTCACGCGCACGGTGTATTGACGGTCACTATCGATAATCCGCCGGTAAACGTGCTCGATGTGGCACTGATGTCGGAAATGAGTCGTTTATTGCTCTCGGTACGTGACGATCCGGACACGCGCGTGCTGGTTTTTCAGAGCGCGGATCCCGAGTTCTTCATTGCGCATGTTGATATGACCCTGATCGATGAGCCGCACGCCTTCGATGAACTGGCGCGCAACGCGCCGGAGGGGCTTAATCCGTTCCAGGCCTTTGGCGAATTGGTGCGCAACCAACCGCAGGTCACCATCGTTAAGCTGGCCGGGCTGGCGCGCGGCGGCGGCGCAGAATTTGTGGCGGCGGCCGACATGGCCTTCGCCGCGGAAGGGCGGGCGGGGCTTGCCCAGTGCGAAGCCCTGATGGGCATTACGCCCGGCGGCGGCGCGACCCAATATCTGACGAGCCGCATGACGCGCGGCCGCGCGCTTGAAGTGATCCTTGGCGCCGATCTTATCGACGCGGCAACCGCAGAGCGCTACGGCTGGATTAATCGCGCATTGCCCGCCGCCGAGCTTGATGAGTTCGTCGAGCGGCTAGCGCGCAACATCGCGGCATTGCCTGCCGGGGTTATCGCGGCGGCCAAGCAGGCGATGCCCGCGCCGGACCTGCGGGCGGGCTTTCAGCGCGAGCACGAAGCCTGGGCGGGTTTGTTTGCCCGCCCGGCCACGGAGCAGCTGATTCGTGGTGGGCTTAAGGCTGGCGCCCAGACTAAAGAGGGGGAACGCAACCTCGAGGGCCTGCTGCGCAAGCTTGGCGTTTAAGGTGTTTTGGCGGTGGGGCCGGGGGCCAGTCTGTGTTCGCTAACTACTCGCCCACTGGCTCAACAAAGCATGCAATTTCGCCGGCTCCAGCGGCTTTCTCAATACCAGGTAACCTTCCTGCTCGGCCTCTTGCAGAACCGGCGAGTTGAATTCCCCGCTGACCATGGCGCCGCTGGTATCCGGCAGGCGCTCAAACAGCGCTTTCAAGATATCGAAGCCGCTCTCGCCGGAGCGGAGTCGTTGATCGCACAGCACGGCGAAAGGCGTGAAGCCTTCGTCGATAATCGCAAAAGCCTCCTCGGCGGAAGCCGCGCAGCGCACGGTAATGCCCCAGGTGCTCATCAAACTCTCCCAGGCGGAGGTCACCAGCGGGTCATCGTCCACCACCAGGCAGGCGCCACTCAATGACTCATAGCGGGTTGGGGCGCCGGTGTTGGCGTAGCTGTTAACGCTTTCCGGCGGGTGCTCTTCGCCGGCATACAAGGCAAAACGCATCCAGAAACGCGATCCTTTGCCTTCAATGGAGCGCATGCCGTATTTCACCTTCATCAATTTGGCGCAGCGCGCCACCACCGCCAGCCCCAATCCATGGCCGGCGCTGTCGATTTTCCACGCCAGTTCGGGGCGATAATAGGGGGAAAAGATTTTGCCTTTCTCTTCGTCGGCGATACCGACGCCGGTGTCCCACACTTCGATCAGGCATTCCTCGCCCCGTGGGCGGATCGCTATCAATACACCGCCTTCTTGCGTATAACGCAGCGCATTTTGTATCAGGTTGATCAGCGATTGCCGGATGAGCAATTGATCGCCCATCACGCAAACCCGCCGTTTGGGCCGCCATGTGCGAAGTGATAATGCCCGGCTGTTCGCCTCTTCGCGAAACAGCGTGATCACGGAATCCAGTAGCTTTCCAATGTCCACATGGGTGGTCGCCGTACTGACGTTGCCGGACTCAATCTTGCTGAGATCAAGCAGCGAATTGAACATAAGATGCACCGATCGCACGCTTTGTTGCAGATCCAACAGTTGGGGGATCAGCGTGGCGTCACGATTCTTATGGATGATGGCCTCGATCAGAAAACCCATCGCGTGTACCGGCTGGCGCAAATCATGGCTGGCGGTGGTCAGGAATTGATTTTTATCCAGCAAGGCTTGTTCCGCCTCTTCCTTGGCCTGCCGAAATTGTTCCGCAAGGCGCGAGCTTTTCTCTTCGAGCAGGGCTTGCTGAATAAAGAAGGCGTGCGAGGTCAATGCGTGCCGGTAAATGGCGAACCCATAAAGCAAATTGAGCATCAGTACGATCGGCATGACATCGCCCAGTCGCCAGATAATGCCAAAATTAAGCACGCCCCAGGAGGCGAAGAAAAAACGCGTAAAGGTGCTGATGACCGGCGTCAGATGGGTTGCGTTGGCGGCGACGATGGCCGCGATACTGATGTTTAATAACAGGAAAAAATCGAAGCTGTTTTTTTCTGGGGCGATTAAATATAAGGATGAAATACCCAAACCATGCACGAAGGCGACGTTATTAATGCGCGGTAACCAACGGCTAATCACAGTGCTGGCGTTATTTTTCTGGGTATCATAGCGATAGCGTCGATGCCATAATCTGATGGCCAATGCGCAGAGAAAATATATCAGTATCCAGGCAATAATCGGCGTGAGTTCTTTCCCCAATAAATAGAGCCAAATGGCGAAAGGAATACCGACAAAGGGCACGGCGGTAAAGCTGAAGACCAACCGCATGAAGGTATTGTCCAGCAGGCGGATCTGTGCGCGTGGGGAGATCTCATCATTTTGTAATGATTGAAGTAATTTCATTGCGAATGATCCTGCCTGCCATGCAGCAGGGTGATGGCTTCCACCCGGCTGTTTACGCCTATTTTTTTGAGAATGTTGCTAATGTGCTCTTTAACCGTGGGTTCGGAAATAGACAACTGCGAAGCTATTCGCTTATTGGGAAAGCCGCGCATCATCATGATTAATACATCTATTTGCCGCGGGGTTAAATTGAATTTTTGCAGGTGGCTGTGAGCGCTGGTTACACATTCTTCATGTTCCAGAGGGAACCACTTTTTATTTTCCATCAGGGCGGAAACGGCTTCGGCGAATAATTCAGGTTGTTCGTTTTTAAGCACAAAGCCGTGCCCGCCGGCATCACGCACCTTTTGCCCTATTTCATTGTTCTCATCGCCGCTGACCACCAGAAAACGAATCTTCGAATACTGGTCTTTTAGCTCTTTGAGTAACTTCAACGCCGTCCCCTCGGACAACCAAAAATCGATAACCATTAAGCGCGGAGCGCCATTTTCCAGAATATGGCGATAACAATGAGCTTCGTTGGTTACCACATAGGCATGTTTAAAACGACAATGCGTATTCAGGTAATTGGCGATGCCGCTTGCCACCAGCGGATGGTCATCGACAACCAGTGCATAATCCTGCTCCAAAGAGATCTCCTTTCGTGTAAACGTACCAGATTGGCTCCGATGACTCGTTATTATCAACCCTCCCTACTTTAGGAGGGTTTTTTAACTTAAGAAAGGGAAATATATTATTCGGGGATTTGGATAAGGTAAAACATAAAACCATTCAGCGATTGGATCTGTCTGGTTACAAAGGATAATTTATGAAAAAACCACTTATCGCTTTAGCCGTTACTTTACTGGTGGCCGGCTGTTCAACGTTGAAAACCGATCAGGCAATACCCTTGTTGCAGGCGGAAACGGCTAAAATGCTGGGCCTGGGTTCATCGGATGAAATAACTGTGACCAATGTCAATGGTGCTCAGCCCGATGCCCTGGGTGGGCAAAAACTTTCTTATCGCGCCACCACCGAGAAAGGCCGCATTTTCGACTGCTCCTCGCTGATGATGCCGGGTATTTTAGGTTCGGCGCCCTCGCTGAGCGCACCGACCTGTACTCCAGTCGTCACGCATAAATAATTCGCCTCAGGCGCGAGCCGGAGTTGGCAATCAGGACTGGTCCGCAGTCCCAATAATTTTGGCATCGGGGCATTGGCGCTGGGGGGCAATAAGCTGGCGTCTCGATGACAATCCCTCTGTACCCGCCCTCTGTACTCGCAAATAACGCGCCACGCATACTCTAATGCATTGAGTTTTTCATATAAATAATAACTTTGATGGCATCAAGATAATTGGGCCGGAGATAGAACATGAAAGATCAAACATCGCATCACTTCGCGGTAAGAAAACCGCTTTCCAAAGTTTACCTCGCACTTTTTTCCGCGCCATTGATATTGATTGGGCCCGCCGATATGGCGCGCGCCGATGATGCTATTTTTGATGGCGACTCCCGTATTACGGAACCTTTGAGTTACGCGGGCAATGTTTACGTCGGCCGTAATCAAGGCGGGAACCTGTTGATCGATAATGGTGAAGTCAACGCCTATAACATCAATATCGGCACCCGCGCCAATGGTCAAATTTATGAAAGTTCGGTCACTGTCAAAGGGCCGAACGCGGTATTGAACGCCATCAATGACCAATCCGTCATGCACGGCAATATTAATCTGGGGCTGGGCACATTGCGGGTTGAAGAAGGGGCGCTGGCCAGCGCGAAAGAGATCGTGGTCGGCTCCAGCCGTGGCTACGACAGCCATCTTGTCGCGACGGGCGCCGGTTCCAGAGTCGTCAGCAATTTTCTTAGCGTCGGCACCGATCTGGGGGCCAGATCCACGCTGTCGATTGAAGACGGCGCGGTGCTGAACACCATGTTCGATGCGCGCATCGGCAACGGTTCCGGACCCGGCGAGACCGATAAGCTAAGCCCGAAAGCCACGGTTACGGGGGCGAATTCGCAGTGGAACGTCGGCCGCGCGCTCACGCTCTATGGCGATCTGGACGTGTTGAACGGCGGCGCGGTCAACGTCGGCAGCATCGAGGTGGCGGGCGTCTCCGGCGCGCGTAAAACCGCCGAACTCTACATCGCCGGCCATGGTTCGCGCGTTACCAGCGGGAGCCATGTCAGCGTGGGGGATTACGGCAACGGCGTGCTGTCGGTCGTTGACGGCGGCGAGTTTTCCGCCGGCGCAAACGAACTGCGGTTGGGCGATACCGGCTCCGGCTCGAACAGAGGTGCGCTGATCATCGGCAGCCGCGGCAATATGGACACCGGCACCGGGTTGACCGAACCCACGCTAGGCGCGGCGGGTGGCGCGGGTACTATCGATGCCCAGACGGCGGTCAACCTGCGGGGCGGCTTGTTCGGCAGCTATGTCTACTTTAACCATACTTCCGACAGCTACGACTTCCGCAACAAGATGATGGGGGAAGGCGAGGTTATCAATACCGCCGGGCATACGACGCTGAGCGGCGACCTGACCCAGCTCAAGGCAAATGTGACCGCGCGGGGCGGCAAAATCATCATCGCCGGCGATATCAATACGCAGCCAGAAGACAGCCCTTTCGACGTGCAGACACTGAGCGCCGAGAGCGGCGGCACCTTGATCCTCAACGCCACGGCCGGTTCTGACGTCAGCAATGGCCTGGGTTACAGCAGCGCCGCGTCGATCAAATCCGGCGGTACGCTGGGCGGTAACGGCACCCTGGGCCAGACCGAGATCCAGTCCGGCGGCCATATTTCCCCCGGCGACGGCAATATCGGCACGCTTACGCTGAAACGCTATCTGAATTTCCTCGGTGAATCTTTCTACGACGTCGATATCGCCGGCGACGGCAGCAGCGACAAACTGGTCGTAGCGGGTAAAACCACCATCAGCGAGCAGGCCAAAGTGCAGGTTACCGCGCTGGATCCGCAAACCAGTTATAAGACAGGACAAAGCTACCGCATTTTAACCTCGGAGGGCGGGATTGACGGCAAGTTTGCCGAGGCTATCTCAAAATCTGCATTTTTGGACGTGGCGCTCAACCAGAGTACGAATGCCGTGGATCTGACGATTGCGCAAAAAGGCGGTAACCCAGGCGAGGGCGGTAACCCAGGTGAAGGCGGCAACCCAGGCGAAGGCGGCAACCCAGGTGAAGGCGGCAACCCAGGTGAAGGCGGCAACCCAGGCGAAGGCGGCAACCCAGGCGAAGGCGGCAACCCAGGCGAGGGCGGCAATCCAGGCGAGGGCGGTAACCCAGGCGAGGGCGGCAATCCAGGTGAAGGCGGCAATCCAGGTGAAGGCGGCAGCAAGCCCGGTATTTTCCAAACGGTGGCGCAAACCGGCAACCAGTGGAATACCGCCGGCGCCCTGTCGACGTTGGCGCAGAGCGGCCCTTCACTGGCCTTATACAACTCCTTGCTGTTGTTGAACGCGCCGGAAGCTCGCGACGCATTCAATCAACTGTCTGGTGAAGTCTATCCCTCCATTCAGTCAAACCTGATTGCCGGCAGCACCCAAGTGTTCAATGTCCTGAACCAGCGCATGCTGCGCGCGTTTGATAATGATGCGCTGCCCGTTCCACCGCTGGCGATGACGCTGGTTCAGCCGGCCAATGCCGAAAATAACGGCGTATGGGGGCAGACCTTCGGCTCCTGGACAAGAAACAGCGGTAACGACAACGTGGGGAAACTGGATGGCAACACCAGCGGTTTCCTGATCGGTGCCGATCGCAAGCTCACCGACCACAGTGTCCGCGTTGGGGGATATTTTGGGTATAGCCGCGGCGATTACGATATTGATAGCCGCCGTTCCAAGTCCGACAGCGACAATTATCATCTGGGTCTGTATGCCGCAGGGCAGCAGGATGCCTTCTCCTTGCGCGGTGCGCTGGGTTACACCTGGCATCGGCTTGAGAATGAGCGCAACGTTGATTTCGGCAATTTCTCCGATCGGCTCAAGGCGGACTACGACGCCGACTCGCTGCTGGCGTTCACCGAAGCGGGCTACCGTTTCGGGCAGCCGGACGCTAACGTCGAGCCCTTTATCAATCTGAGCTACATCCGTCTGCACACCGATAACTTCCAGGAAAGGGGCGGCGCCGCCGCGCTGAGCGTCCGCAATGAAACGATGAATACGTTCTATTCGACATTGGGCGTGCGTGGAACCAAAGAGTTGCCGAAAAACGTCAGCCTTTACGGCTCACTGGGTTGGCAGCATGCCTACGGCGATAAAAATACCTCATCGCGCATGGCATTTGCCGGCAGTGACGCTTTTGTCACCCAGGGGCAGGCGGTTGACGACAATCTGATGGTGGCTGATGTCGGGGTGAGCGTGAAGCTGTCGCGATCCACCACGCTGGCCGTCGGTTATCAGGGGCAATACGGTTCCGATACTCAGGTTAATGCGGTTAATGCCAACATCAAATGGTCATTCTGATGTGCTGAGGAATTAGGTTTCTGTCGTATCGAGATGTCGCTGGGCAACGGGATGTTGCCTGGCGATATCTCAGCTTCGGCGCTCTTGTGCCGCAAGGCAGCGCTCTTCGGACGAAGAGTGCTCTATCAGCTTAAATAATTCGAGCCACTCATCATCGGTGAAATCCCGCCACTCGCCAGCCCGGTGGGTTATGGATTACATTTATCTAGGTTATGGATAATTGAACATACTCATAGATTTTGACATTTTCGGATATCACGCTGATAAGGTAGGCTATACGATAAATACACAGGGAAAACACGACTAAGGGACTGGTTTAGGATGCGTGGATTGACAAGGCCGTTAACGATTTTTACTGGCAAGAAACCTTTTAATGACCGTTTAGCGGATGATATGCAATGCGGGGATATGAATGAACGTACTTTGAAGCAACGTTACCATTTAGAACAGGTATCAACGCATATAAACTGGAGTACTTATAAAGCCGCGTATGATCACCCGTTAACAAGAAACATCCCGGCGGCCAGCAAAGAAAAAGTGGTTTCAATGCTTTTTGATGAATTGAGGTCATCATCAAGATATTTTTCTTTCATAGGGGCTTATCAGGGGATGATCGCTAAGCTGTTCAATCATATGCAGTATAATAACGGTGCTGCTTACTATGATGTTCAAATGGATCAAGCCTATAAGAAACTTATACTAAGCGATAAATCTGAAAATAGCACACTTGTTCGAATTAAAAACGTCCTGGATACTTTTGACTTTGATTCTTATGAGTTGAATAAAGAAGCATTCTCTCTTCAGTTGTCACAAAGCCGCTTGCCGAAATATATTCGTTGGAAAGATTCTGTTAATGGGTTGGGAGTAACGGTCCATGATATTAACAGTACAGAGATAAGTATCGAGTCGCTTGTTTTTCAGGGCAACAGATACACTGCTGTCGTTAACTATAAGGCTCAAGACCATTTTGGTCTGGACAAAGATGACATTGGGAAGTTGAAATTTAATTCTATTAGCTTCTTTAGAATTTGGTTTGTGCTTCAGCGGTATGAAAAATTTGCATACAAACCGTTCTTCACCAATTTCGGTGCGAAAATAACACTGACAGGTGAGAACAATGTTTCGTAAATATAAATTTAAGATTGCTGTAATCGCGACCTTGATTGTTATTATTTGGTTGGCCTGGGTGATGGTAAGGCCTGCAAGTATTGTCAGGGTTGATGGCGCGTCGGTTTATGTTGAAAATCTTCCACTGACTACCGAAGGTAAAATTTCTTGGTGGAACGATAATAAGGCCATGCTTCAGAATAGGTACTCTATTATCAAAGATAAAAGTCATTTCACCGTTGCTATAATGAATTTCGGTGGTTACGTAGAGCTTCCAACAGGTAGCAATGATGGGAGTGTTGATGACTATCATTGTTTTAATGATGTAAAGAGCAATAAGAAATGTATCTATAATAATATATCGATGATTATCAATGGTAATATTAACAGGAAAGTTTTTATAAGCCTTGATGGGGAGCTTTATGTCCAAACGCCTGATAATAAAATAGAACCAGTAAATAGTCATTAACCTTCACCCGTTAAATTCTGGGCGTTATTCTACCCGGCCGGTTGACATAAAAGCACGTCGCCATTTCGTCGCGGCTTGGTAGGTGGCGTGATGGTGTACGGCGGTATCACTGGTCCGCAGGCTGTTTCATGGCGATATTTCAAATAGACGCAGAACCTACATGACGAACAACGTGCGGGCCTATGGCAGCAATGCCGCAAGGCAAGGCTCTTCAGACGAAGAGTGCTCTATCAGCTTAAATAATTCGAGCCGTTCATCAGCGGTAAAATCTCGCCACTCGCCCAGCGCCAGCCCGGTGAGATCGACGTTCATGATGCGTACGCGCTCGAGTTTGGTGACTTCATAACCGAAATATTTGCACATGCGGCGGATCTGGCGGTTAAACCCCTGAACCAGCGTAATGCGAAACACCTGCGAGGCTTCTTTCTCTACCTGGCATGGATGGGTCACTTTACCCAATATCGGCACACCCGCTCCCATACCCTGAATAAACGCATCGGTCAGCGGCTTGTTTACGGTGACCAGGTACTCTTTTTCGTGATTATTGCCGGCGCGGAGGATCTTGTTGACCAGGTCACCCTGATTGGTCAGAAAAATCAGCCCCTGTGAGGCCTTATCCAGGCGGCCGATAGGGAAGGTGCGTTGGCTGTGGTTAACGAAATCGCCGATGTTATCCCGCTCGTGCTTGCCCATGCTGGTGAGGACGCCAACCGGCTTATTGAGCGCGATAAGCACCAGATCTTCCGCGTCACGCGGCGCGATCTGCTGACCGTTAACCTTCACCCTGTCCCCTGAAAATACCTGTGCGCCCACGGCGGCCAGCCTGTCGTTGATAAAAACGTTGCCCAGTTTGATGTGACGATCGGCATGGCGACGGGAACAGATGCCGCTGTCGCTAATGTATTTGTTAAGGCGAATGGATGATTGAGTCAGCATGGTTTCCCCGTAAAACGCGGACTATACATCACCGACCTTCACCACTCTAGTATTCAGCGGCGTAAGAGTCTGCCCGCCGTGGCCGGTCGGTGTCATGCGCGGAATAGGTTGGCCGCTGCCGCTTTCCACCAGATGCGAATGCGCTTCGCCCTGTGCAAACAGATGATCTTCCCCCCACTGGCGCAGGCCGACGATCACCGGGAACAGGGCGCGGCCCTTGTCGGTGAGAATATATTCCTGATAGGCGCTGCCGTCCGAGGCAGGCACGATCTCCAGTACCCCGTGCGCCACCAGCGTGCGCAGGCGGGTAGAGAGAATGTTCTTCGCCATCCCCAACCCCTTTTGAAACTCGCTGAAGCGGCGTATGCCGTCAAAGGCGTCGCGCACGATCAGCAGCGACCACCAATCGCCGATCACATCCAGCGTACGTGCCACCGGACACTGTGCATCTTCCAGGCTTTTACGTTTCATGGCTCAGTTCCCTTCATGATATCTGGTTGCATTATAAAACCTCTACGCGTAAAGTTCATTGGGTTTAATAATGAAACCACTTTAAGGGTGAACGATGAGTGACAAAACGCTGGATCCGATCTGTACGCCGCAAAGCCGCGCGCTCAGTCGGCTGCCCGTTTCGCTGGTGCTGCTGCTGGCCGGGGCCAGCGCTTTCAGCGTGGCTAACGTGTATTACGCCCAGCCGCTGCTGGATGCGATCGCTCATGATTTCAACATCAGCCTGGCGTCGGTGGGGATAGTGATCACCGCCACCCAGCTTGGCTGTGCGCTGGCTCTGTTGCTGGTGGTGCCGCTGGGGGATCTGATTAATCGCCACCGGCTGCTGGCGGTACAGCAATTGTTGTTGATGGCCGCGCTGTGCGTGGTGGGATGGGCGCACAGCAGCGCGCTATTGCTGGTTGGTATGCTGCTGGTGGGGTTGCTTGGCACCGCCATGACTCAGGGATTGATCGCCTTTGCCGCTACCCTGGCGGCACCGCATGAACGCGGGCGGGTGGTGGGCGCAGCACAAGGCGGGGTGGTGCTGGGCCTGTTGTTGGCGCGCACCTTGTCCGGTTCACTGGCGGATATCGGCGGCTGGCGGGCGGTCTATTTTTTCTCGGCGGCGGTGACGTTGCTCCTGCTGCCGGTGTTGTCGCGCCTGTTGCCAACGCCGCGCACGCCGCCGTCGACGCTCAGTTATCCGGCCTTGCTGCACTCGATGCTGGCTTTATTGCTGCGCGATCGCACGCTGCAAATTCGCGGCATGCTGGCGCTGCTGATGTTTGGCGCGTTCAGCATCTTCTGGAGCGCGCTGGTGCTGCCGCTCAGCCAGGCGCCGTTCAATTTTTCACATTCGGTGATTGGCGCCTTCGGTTTGGTCGGGGCGGTTGGCGCGCTGGCGGCGGTGCGTGCCGGGCATCTGGCGGATCGCGGGTTAGGGCAAGTGGCGAGCGGTGTCTGCCTGCTGTTGCTGGTGCTGGCCTGGCTGCCGCTCGGCATGCTGGGCTACGGTCTGGCGTGGCTGGTGGCTGGTATTGTGCTGCTCGATCTGGCCGGGCAGGCGATTCATGTGCTGAACCAGAGCATGATTTTTAGCGCGCACCCGCAGGCTCACAGCCGGTTGGTGGGCTGCTATATGCTGTTTTACGCGGTGGGCAGCGGGCTGGGTGCCTTTGCCGGCACCCACGTATACGCCGTGGCGGGCTGGCCCGGCGTGTGTTGGTTGGGGGCGGGCGTCAGCCTGGTCGCCTTGCTGTTCTGGTGGCTGACGCTGCGTGGCATGCCGGCCTCAGGCGCGGCGGTAGAGCAATGACAACCGGAAACCCAGTGCGTCGCACAGCAACTGCGGTGAGGTAAAACCGCTTTCCGTCAGCAGCAATCGGGCGCGCTGCGCCGCCAGCGGATGCCAGTTGCTGCGGGTGCGTTCAATCACCTCACGTGCGCCGTCGAGGGAATGCCCGGCGCTTTGCAGCCAATGCTGGTAGTGGCTGACCGGCAGGCCATCCGGCTGATAGTCGAACAGCAGCAGCGGCGCACCTGGCGACAACCGCGCGGCCAACTGTTGCAGGAAGGCCAGCTTGGCGCCGTCATCGGCAATAAAGTGCAGCACCAGCGAACAAACGGCGGCGTCGTGCAGCGTTTGCGGCGCCTGGTCCAACAGTTGCTGGTGGAAGGTGACCCGCGGTTCACAACCTGCCATTTCCGCCTTGGTGCGTGCAGCCGCCAGCATGCCGGCAGAAGGTTCTACGGCGCTGAAAAGCCATTGCGGGCCGATGCCCGCCAACGCAATCAGTTCGTTGCCGGTGCCGCAACCGGCCAGCAGCAGGCGGGCTTGCGGCGGTAACGCTTGTGCCAGGGTGGCGGTCAGCAGCGACTGGGCGAACTGATAGCCGGGCACCAGCGTCAAAATACGGCGATCGTAGTCTGCCGCTGCAGCGTCCGGGAAACGGGTATCCGTTTGATGTTGCATGTCCATTCCTTGAATAGCCTGTAAGAGGTAAACCGGAGGATAGTCTTTAACGCAAATGAAATCCATTCTCATTGTTGCGTTGGCGCAGGGCAGCGCTGAAAGGCCCTCTGCACAGGGTAGCTAACATCCCTGCGAGGCAGGATATCGTTTCGCAAGGGTTGTAGTCTGAGCCGTGCCAGAGGCCTGACGATGTCAGGCCTTTTCAGGTTTGGTTCACAGCGGGTGAGGTCATTCAGTTACGGGGGGATCAAAAAATACAGTCAAACGGCTTTGCCTGATCTTGAGAAGAAGATCAATAAAGTGATGGTAATAGTGACAACGAAGCAGGGGTTTTTTATGAATACGGGCATAATTCCTAAAAATGAATCTTCGGTTGAGTCTTTTGTACCCTGAATTTATCATTCACTTACTATGCTGATGTTTATGCTCCTAACAAAGGATTATTTATGGAAACGGAAAGTTCATTGCGTCTCTTAACTTTAGGCGAAAAAAACTTAGCTCAAACAGTCTTTGGTAGCTCAATTCAATGGAATAAAGTATGGGTTCATTGTGAAAGTTATCTTCCATTTGGTTTACAGGGAAAGTTTGTTGGAATGACACCTAACGGTGAAATGTATTTCAGAAAAGAAACGTACCTCAAGGATTTTTCTTCATCATCAAAATCTAATCAACATTTTTTTATGCATGAAATGACACATGTCTGGCAACATCAGCACGGAATGTGGGTAAGAACCAGAGGCGTTTTTAGCTGGGCGTCAACTTACAAATACACTATTGACGCAAATAAGAAATTAAGTAAATACAACATGGAGCAACAGGCTCAAATCATAGCCGATTATTTTTTACTGAAAAATTATGGTATAGAGGGTTTAAAAAGTGAAATTGGCCGGCAAGCTGGGTTTCAAGGGGCGGTGGATGGAAACACTTTTGCTCTATATAGAAAAATACTACCATCATCCATTTTATAAGGTAGCGAACTAATGAAAATTATAATCGTGTTTATTCTCGTTTTACTTATAACATCTTGCCACATGAATGATCCCCGACCAGAAAATCACAGAGCTAATGTAACTACAGTCGGAAGTCGTGTTTGCGTTATATCGCCAGGTTCTGAAGGAGAAAGTATATCTTCATTGAGTATTAGCGAGGTTGGTAGTGATCTGAACATGTTAAATAAAACCTTCACTACTGAAAATGCCCCAAGGTTATATCCAAATAAATGCGCGCCTAATTTTGGGTTTAAATTTGAATATGGTAAGGCATATGTATTTTCTATTAACTCAATACATATAAATGAAAATGATACCGTGAACAATGGCAGGAGTTATAGTGTGACGTTTTCTTTATGGATGGATAAAGGAGAATTAAAAGCGATAGATATTAACTAGTTTCTTAGAGAGTTATCCTTCGGCATAAATATTTTTGTAGAAGTAGGGGCATTTGCTTGTAAGCACACTCACTTTTTGAGATCTCCAGGATGAACTCAACAACACAATTTCAGTTTTCAGGCACTTGAGTCTGCCTACGTTGCAAACCTGCTAAATGCCGCATGTTGGGGTATGTCCTGCGCTCTACCCATGAAACAAAACCCGTATTTTATCGTCAACCTCAAGCCTGACGATGTCAGGCCTTTTCCAGTTCGGCTCACAGCGAGTGACGCTATTTTTTAGGCGAATGCAGCAGGTAGTATTCTTCGCCGCCGTCGTTGCCGGTGGTTATCTTTTGCCAGCCATGCTTATGGTAAAACGCCAGCGCCTTCTCGTTTTTCACCAGGCATTTCAGCGAGCCGGTGGCGGTAAAGGTTCGCTCCGCCGCTTGCAGCAGGGCCGTGCCGACGCCGCGTGGCGGGAGGTGAGGATCGACATACAGGTTGTGAATGAAGTTATCCTGGCGATAAATCGACACGAACCCCAGCAGTTTTCCCTGATCTTCCGCCACCCAGATATCCTCGCCCAGCGTCGAGCGGTCGAAATCCTCCAGCCGGTAATCTTCGGTATCGCGCCACGTGAACGCCGCCTTGCGCGCAGCCAGATAAAGGGTGCGCAAGAACGGGCGATCGGCTTCTCGGTAGGGTCTTGTTTGCATGGCAGCTCCTTTTTATTTTTTGACACTATAGCGCGATTGACCTCACCGGCGGCAACCCCAATAATGGCCTCCTTGACTCGGGGTGCCCCAAGGGGCTGAGATTTTACCCGTATTACCTGATCTGGATTATGCCAGCGTAGGGAAGTCTCGGTGCCCCAACCGGTACCCGCCTTCTTGAACGCCGGTTGGGAGGAATATGTTCGCTCGACCTGATGCTTTACCCGGCGCCCGCGCCGCGGCCTGTCTGACCCAATTCAAACAACAGCCCCCGCTGATTCACTGCCTGACCAACGAAGTGGTGCAGGAGCTGACGGCTAACGTATTGCTGGCGCTTGGCGCTTCCCCGGCGATGGTGGTGGAACCGACCGAAGCGGCGCAGTTCAGCCAGATGGCTAGTGCCCTGTTAATCAATATCGGTACTCTCAATGCCTCGCGTGCCGAATCCATGCTGGCGGCGGTAGAAGCTGCCAATTTGGCGGGAACGCCCTGGACGCTGGATCCGGTGGCAGTAGGCGGGTTGGCGTACCGCACCGCCTTTGCCCGTCGTTTGCTGGGCGAGAAGCCGGCGGCGATCCGTGGCAACGCGTCTGAAATTATGGCGCTGAGCGGCCGGCAGAGCGCCGGGCGCGGCGTAGACAGCACCGACGACTCGCTGGCGGCTTTGCCGGCGGCACGCGAACTGGCGCAGCTCAGCGGCGCGGTGGTGGCGGTAACCGGCGTGGTGGATTACATCACCGATGGCCGGCGCGACTGGGCGGTCGCCGGTGGCGATGCGCTGATGACGCGGGTGGTGGGCACCGGTTGCGCCCTGTCGGCGGTGGTGGCGGCATTTTGCAGCCTGCCGGGCGATCGGCTGGACAACGTCGCGACCGCTTGCCGGGTGATGTCGCTTTGCGGCGAGCGGGCTACGCACCGGGCTGCGGGGCCGGGCAGCTTTACCCCGGCGTTCCTCGACGCCTTGTATCAACTGCGTGCGGAGGAGCTGCAATGAAACGGATTAACGCTTTGACCATCGCCGGCACCGATCCGAGCGGCGGCGCCGGCATCCAGGCCGATCTGAAAGCTTTTTCTGCCTTGGGGGCTTACGGCACTTCCGTGATCACTGCGCTGGTGGCGCAAAATACCCGTGGCGTGCAGTCGGTATATAACATCGATCCGGCGTTCGTCGCCGCCCAGTTGGATTCGGTATTCAGCGACGTGCGCATCGACAGCGCCAAAATCGGCATGCTGGCCAACGCCGATATCGTGCAGGCAGTGGCCGAACGCCTGCGCCACTACCGGCCGCCGTTCGTGGTGCTGGATACGGTGATGCTGGCGAAAAGCGGCGATCCCCTGCTGGCGCCGGAGGCGGTAGAGTCTATCCGCCGCGAACTGCTGCCGCAGGTGTCGATCATCACGCCGAACCTGCCGGAGGCGGCGGCTCTGTTGGCGTGCGCCCCGGCGGAAAATGAGCACCAGATGCGCGAACAGGGCCGGGCGTTGCTGGCCATGGGTTGCCAGGCGGTGCTGATGAAGGGTGGCCACCTCAGCGAAAACGAAAGCCCGGACTGGTTGTTCAGCGCGGAGCAGGAACTGCGCTTCAGTGCACCGCGCGTAGCGACTCGTCATACGCACGGCACCGGCTGCACGCTCTCCGCCGCGTTGGCTGCGCTGCGCCCGCGTCATGAAGACTGGGCCGGCACGGTCGCCGCCGCCAAGGACTATCTACAAAAGGCATTGCAGCAGGCGGATACCTTGGAAGTGGGGCACGGCATCGGGCCGGTGCATCATTTTCACGCGTGGTGGTGATTCAACTTTTTGCCGTTGTTGTGGTCAGACTGGATCCATGCCCGGCGCTCGCCGGGTACGATCGGATTTAACCAAGGGAGAAGGCCATGACAGGACAAAACGCACTTCGCTGCGCCATCTTCGGCGCGTTACTCAGTCTCAGTGCGGGCAGCGTTGCCCAGCAGATTGTTACCACCTCGGACGTGATCCAGCAGCCGGGCTATCAAACCAGCTGGCAGAACATGGTGAAGGGGCAGGCTCGCCTGCCGGGCTGGGCGCGTAAGGGGATGGGCACTTCCACTCCGGCGCAAAGCCTGAGCTGGAAGGGGCAGAACTATCTGGTAGGCAATCTGTGCAAGCCGCACGACTGCGCCAACAACTTTTTGATCGTGGCGTTTAAAGAAGACAAATCCCAGGCCTGGGGCGTGCGGGTAGAAGTCGCCGACAAACCGGAAGCGATCGATCATCCAAAGAAATACGCCAAATACCAATGGCTGGGCAAGCCGGACGAAGACATGAAGGCGCTGCTGAAAAAACAGTTCGAGAGCAATCCCGACTGGAAATAAAACGACCTGGGGCGCAGTTCATTGCCTGCGCCCTGAGGCCACGCACTCAGCCAATGCCGGCCTGATGCAGATCGTGCAGGTTGATGGCGCCCACCAGCACGCCATCCAGATTGACCACCGGCGCGGCGCTGATGTGCTGTTCGTGCAAGGCTTCCAGCGCTTCTCCGGCGCGCCACTGTTCCGGCAAGCGGTAGCCGGGGCGGGTAATCGCCTGGCCCAACGCATCCTGCAGGCTATGGCCTTTCACCAACCAGCGGCGCAGGTCGCCGTCGGTAAACACCCCCACCACTTTTTGCTGCGCATCGCACACCGGCACCAACCCCAGCCCGGTGCGGCTCAGTTCCAGCATCGCTTCCATTACGTTGGCGTTTTCACTGACCTGCGGCAGGCGATCGCCGGTGCGCATCAGGTGGTGTACCCGGTTCAACAGGCGCGCGCCCAGGCTGCCGCCCGGATGGGAGCGTGCAAAGTCTTCGGCGTTGAACCCGCGTTGGCGCATCAATGCCATTGCCAGCGCGTCGCCCATCATCAGCGTATTGACCGCGCTGGAAGTGGGGGCCAGCCCCATCGGGCAGGCCTCACGTTCGACGCTGATGTCCAGCACGCAGGCGGCGGCCAGCGCCAGCGGCGACTCTTTGCCGCCGGTAATGGCGATCACCGGAATGTTATTTTCCGCCAGCAGCGGCAGGATCAAATCCAGCTCCTTGGCGCGGCCGGAATAGGAGATAAATACCACCACGTCGTCGGCGCCGATCATGCCGAGATCGCCGTGCAGCGCCTCCGCAGGATGGACGAAGAACGACGGCGTGCCGGTGCTGGCCAGCGAGGCGGCAATTTTTTTGCCGATATGGCCGGATTTGCCGATGCCGGAAATCACCGCCTTGCCCCGGCAGTTCAACAGCAGTTCGCAGGCGCAGACGAAATTGTCGTCCAGGCGCGCCAGCAGGCGCTGAGCTTCGGTCAGCTCAATTTCCAGCGTTTCGCGGGCAAAGGCCAGCAGGGCAGTAGCGTTACTCATCGGAATCTCCTACCAGAATGATATTGATGCCTTTCGCTTGCAGCGCGGCGAGGTAATCCGGATTGATGTTTTTATCGGTGATCAGCGTATCCACGGCGCTCAGGTCGCACACCACGTTCGGGCTTTTACGGCCGAATTTCGACGAATCCACCAGCAGGATAATGCGGCTGGCGGCCTCGCACATCGCCTTGCTGACGTTATGCACCTCGTTAAAGGTGGTGACGCCGGCGTTGAGATCGACCCCGTCCGCGCCAATAAACAATTTGTCGAAGCTGAACTTCTGGAACGCCGATTCCGCCAGGCTACCGTGGAACGAGGCCGATTTTTTGCGGTAGGTGCCGCCGGGCATCAGGATGGTTTGGTCGTTGTCCAGCTCCACCAGCGCGTTGACGATATGCAGGCTGTTGGTCATCACAGTGATGTTATTGAACTGCGCCAGATGCGGGACCATTTGCAGCACCGTGCTGCCGGCATCGAAAATCAACGAGTCGCCGTCGTTAATCAGCTTGATGGCGGCGTAAGCGATTTGGCGTTTCTTTTCGCTGTTGATATGGGTTTTACGGTCGATCGGCTGGTCGCCGTCGTCGCGGCTGAGCACCACGCCGCCGTAAGTGCGGATCACCTCGCCTTCGTCTTCCAGCAGGGTGAGATCCTTGCGGATGGTGGTGCCGGTAGTGGAAAAATGCTCGGCCAGGGCGTCCACTGCCGTTTTGCCATGCCGCTGCAGATATTCAAGGATAGCGGCCTGCCGCTGCTTTGGTTTCATCGCGATTCCCGTTCACAAGGGGTGGGCATTTCCCTTCAGCGAATAATTCAATATGAAAGGTAATGTCTTTTAATGTGAAAATATCATGATTTAGGGGCAATCGCTAACGATAGTGCAGTCCGGCATGCGCGATCCTCGGGGAAGATCACATCCGGGCGCAAATCCTGTTGATGCAGGCCGTGCAAATGCGTGAGCGGCTGCGGGCGGGCGAAGATGGTCAGGCCGCGCATCAGCAGGCTACCGCACACTCGCCGCTCGGCATCGAAAGCCAGCGCCAGCACGACCCGGGGTTGAAAACGGCCGCCGGAGCGCCCGACGCCGACGGTGCCCTGCCGGCACAGGCGATCGAAGGCGCGGTTGAAATGGCGGATTTGCCACCCGCCAAGGCCGATTTGCAGCAGCCAGGCCAGTACGGCGAAGATAACCAATGCTTGAGTCATAATGCCTCCTTAATCCCCCTCCGGGTGGAGGGGGAGGCGATCACATCAGAACATCACCTGGCCGCCGGTGATGTTAATCGACTGGCCGGTACAGTAAGACGCCTTGTCGCTGGCGTAAAACAGCAGGGTGTTCAGCACGTCCTGATAGTCGCAGCCGCGTTTCAACGGCACCTTGTCGGTGTAATATTTTTCGACCTGATCCGGCTCGATCCCCAGCTTTTGCGCGTATTGCGGCAGCAGCGACTGGAACATCGGCGACTTCAGCAGGTTGCCGAGCATCAGTGAATGCACGGTAATGCCGTATTCCGCCAGATCGAGCGCCAGCGACTGGGTCAGCCCCACGCCGCCGAACTTGGCCGCGCTGTAACCGGAGTTGTGCTTGCTGCCCACCTTGCCGGATTTGGAGTTGATCTGGATGATACGGCCGGCCACGCCGTCGCGGATCATCAGGCGGGAAAACTCGCGGGCGCACAGAAAATAGCCGACAAGATTGACCTGCAACGAGCGGTCAAAATCCCCCAGCAGGAAATCGGTGATCGGCGCCGCCTTGGCGATACCGGCGCTGTAAACCAGCAGATTGGCCTGGCCGAACGCCTGATCCACCGCCGCCGCCAGCGCAATGACGCTCTGCTCGTCGGTGGCGTCGGCCTGGAAAGCCTGGGCGCGGCCCGCACCGAACTCATGGTTAATCTGTTGCGCCACCTGCCGGGCATTGTTGGCGTTCAAATCGGCCACCGCGACCCGGTAACCCGCCTGCGCCAGGCCATGAGATAAAAACGCACCTAAGGTTTGGCCGCCGCCAATCACTACCGCTACTTCAGACATGGTCTACTCCTTATGCAATAAATTTCAGCGTGCTGCCTAACGGGATATCAGCCGGCGTGGCGCCGGAAACGTGGATCGAACCCGGAAACTCGGCCTGGGTTACGCCGTCGAAGCGTACGGTGACATGACCCAGCTCGCGTAGGTTTTGCGTCGCGACGCTGCCGACGGCGGTGATCGGATAACGCTGCTCCGCCAGCTCCATCCAGCCGCCAACCTGCAATTCGCCGGCGGTGTCGCCGTGCCGATGGATAAAGCAAAACTCTTCGATGTCCGCCGGCGCGCCTTCGCGGAAGGTGATCAGCATGTCATCCTGCAATGCCTCACGGGCGCTGCCGCCAATCTGCGTAATGGTGGTGTGGAAAATGGTGTGCATGATCTTTTCCCTGCAAAACAGTGTCATTGATAGATGAAGGCCGAAGCGGCCCAGGCGATCAGTACCGTTGGCGCACCGGTCAGGAAACGCCCGACCAGTACCGACGGCACGCCGACCCGCACGGTGTCCTGTTTGGCCTCCGCCAGCGACAGGCCGACCGGAATAAAGTCGCAGGCAGCCTGCGCGTTAATCGCAAACAGCGCAGGCAGCGCCAGCTGCGGCGGAATATGCCCGAGACCGATCTGCACCCCGACCAGCACGCCAATCACCTGGGCGATCACCGCGCCGGGGCCGAGGAAGGGCGACAACAGCGGGAAGGAACAGATCAGCGCCAGCGTCACCAGGCCGATTGGGCTGCTGGCCAGCGGCGTCAGGCCGTGGGCGATAAAATCACCCAGACCCGAGGCCATGATGATGCCGATCAACGCCGAGACGAACGCCATAAACGGCAGGATGGTTTTCAGCACCGTGTCGATGGTGTCGCGCCCGGCCTGGAAGAACACCGCCACCACCGAACCCATGCCCATACCGACCTTGGCCAGCAGGCCGTCGCTCTGTTCGGTGATTTTTTTGCTGGTGTCGTAATCCCGCCCTTTGGGCTGCGGGGCGGGGGCCTTTTGCGCAGTATCGGTTGCCGACGCCACCAGGCTGATGTTGTTGTCGCGTACGCCGGAGACGTAAATGTCCTCGAGGATAAACTGCGCCAGCGGGCCGGACTGGCCGGTGGCGTGGATATTGACCGTCGGGATGCGGCGCTTCGGATATAACCCGCAGCGCAGGGTGCCGCCGCAGTCGATCACCATCACGCCAATCTCTTCCGCCGGCGGTTCGCCCTCTTTAAAGCCGTCGACTGCCGGCCAGCCGGTCAGCTCGCTGAGCCGATCGACGATCGAAGGGCGGGTGCCGGCGGTGATGTACACCACTTTCTTGCCGGGTTCGACAGCAATTTCCAATGGGCCACCCCAGCCGCTGGCGCCTTTCTCAATACGGATATAAGCACTCATGCTGCACTCCACGGATTAAAGTTGCACCTGGCGATCCAGGCGGATGCCCATCTTGCGTTCGAACAGACTGGTGGTGAGGTCGGTTACCCAGCCACGGAAGAAGTTGGTGAACAGCCCGACCAGGAAATAGCTCACCGCCAATGGCCCCAGCGGCAGGCCGAGAGTCGTCAGCCCGCTGGCGATACCGAGGTAAACGAACAGCTCGCCGGGGTTGATGTGCGGAAACAGGCCGTTCATCGAGTGGCAGCTGTAGGACGCCGCCGCATAGTAGCTGGGCTTGTATTTCTCCGGCATAAAGCGCCCGAGACTGAGGGTCATCGGGTTACAGAAAACAAAGGTACCGATCAGCGGCAGCAGCAGATAGCGTGATACCGGGTTGCCCGCGCAGCGCTGCGCCAATCGTTCGATACGTTCCTGGCCTACAAATTTGATCAGCGCATTCATGATAACCAACAGGCTGATTAACAAAGGTAAAATGCCGGTCACCATGCCGACAAACACTTCACCACCTTTCTGAAACAGGCCGATAAACCACTCGGCGCCGTGGGTGATTAGCTCAATCATTATTGCTCTCCTGTGATGGACGGTATGGCCTGGAGCGAAAAGCGGCTCTGTCGCCATGGGCCTTACACTAGTCACTTTATGGATTCATTTGTTTTAAATAGATCACATTTTGAAAGATAAATATTTTATTGTGAAAGTTAATTATGAAAGAAAAATAAGGATAAAACGAAAGGATTGGCGGAAGACAGGCACAAAAAAGCCCGGCGTACCGGGCTGTGGGGACAGGGAAAGGGATCAGGCGATGGTGACTTTTTTGTCCAGATAGGTGTCCTGCACGGCGTTGATCAGCGCCACGCCTTCTTTCATCGATTTCTTGAACGCCTTGCGCCCCAGGATCAGGCCCATGCCGCCTGCACGCTTGTTGATGACTGCGGTGCGCACCGATTCCTGCAGGTCGTTTTCACCGGCGGCGCCGCCGGAGTTGATCAAGCCCGCGCGGCCCATATAGCAGTTGGCCAACTGGTAACGCACCAGATCTATCGGGTGATCGGTGGTCAGCTTGTTGTAGACGCGGTCATCGGTGTAGCCGAATTTTACTGCGCGGTAGCCGCCGTTGTTTTCCGCCATTTTTTGCTTGACGATATCGGCGCCGATGGTGGCGGCAATATGGTTGGCCTGGCCGGTGAGATCGGCGCTGGAATGATAATCCACGCCGTCTTTGGTGAACGCCGGGTTACGCAGATAGGCCCAGAGTACGGTGACCATGCCCAGCTCGTGCGCACGTTCGAAGGCGGCAGAGATCTCCTCGATCTGGCGGCGAGATTGCTCGGAGCCGAAGTAAATCGTTGCGCCGACCGCGACCGCCCCCATATTGAAAGCCTGCTCGACGCTGGCGTACAGCGTCTGGTCGTATTGCGTCGGATAGCTCAGGGTCTCGTTATGGTTCAGTTTGACCAGGAACGGAATTTTGTGGGCATAGCGGCGTGATACCGACGCCAGCACCCCGTAGGTGGAGGCGACGCAGTTACAGCCGGCTTCGATTGCCAGTTCGACGATGTTTTTCGGATCAAAATACAAGGGGTTGGCGGCGAAAGAAGCGCCGGCCGAGTGTTCAATGCCCTGATCGACCGGCAGAATCGACAGGTAACCGGTGCCGGCCAGGCGGCCATGGTTGAGCAGGGTTTGCATGGAACGAAGGACGGTATTGGGACGGTTGTTATCGATCATTATCCGGTCGACAAAGTCGGCGCCCGGCAGGTACAGATTCTCAGCAGGGATGGTGGTACAGCGGTGTTGCAACAGGTCTTCCGCTTCCTTTCCTAACAACTGCGCGATATCAGTCATGATTAACTCCCGATTTAGCTCCCTCATACACCGGCAATGCCATCCCCGTGGTTTTTCAAGCCCTGGCTGCAACTTGAAAGCCATAGGGGATATTGGGTCACCGGCCTAGCAGAAAGCGGTGATTAAAGCTGAAAAAACGAGACTACTGAATTTCCTTTGGCAAGGAGAAACAATAGATGCGATTGAGAGGAAATTCCATTTGCAGGGGAAAATACGCGAGGGCGATCGCCCCCGGCGCGGTAACTGGCTGATTACTCGATATCGAACCACTCGGTGTTTTGCAGGGCGATCGGCGTAATAGAGTAGATCATCTCCTGCAGGTGCTCATGGATGGCGCGTTCGGCGGCGTCCGCATCCTGCGCCTTGAGCGCGGCAAAGATCCGATAATGCTGCTGGATCAGGCTTTCCGGCGGCGACACCTCGCTCAGGCTGAGAAAACGCACCCGGTCCATGGTGGCCTTGATGGTTTCGATGGTTTCCCAGGCCAGGGGGCAGTCGGCGAACTGGGTCAGCAACTGGTGGAACTCATCGTCCAGCGCCAAAAACTCGCGCGTCTGTTGGTTTTGCGCCGCCAGTTCCTGGCGATGCAAATTGTGCTCCAGCGTCATCAGCTGTTCCGGCGTGATCCGCTGCGCCACGCGGCGGACGATCGCGCATTCCACCGCCTGGCGGATAAAGCGCCCGTCGGCCACCCGCTTGGCGGAAATCTTCATCACGAAAGTGCCGCGCTGCGGCAGTATCTGCACCAACCCGGCCTCCGCCAGTTTGATGAAAGCTTCGCGCACCGGTTGGCGCGAAACGCTAAAACGGGTGGAAATCTCTTTCTCGGAAAGCAGCGTGCCGGGCGGAATGGTGCAGTCGACAATGTCTTTACGCAGGAAACGGTAAATTTGCTGGTTGACCGGAAGGGTGTTGGTGAGGCTGTAGGATTCAGACATGGCGACAATCAGTGACCCGACTTGCTGTGAATGCCACCATACTAGCAGATTATCTTAGGGCTGCGGGCGGTAAATCCCGCCGCAGCTTGATGAATTTCAATCGATCTAACAACTAACCGCTAATCCGGCGACGGCGGCTTTTGCTCCCTTAGCCAACAGCGCCAGATAAGCCTGAGTCACTGCGCCGACGAAGTCTGGGCTGTCCGGCAGGTCATGGCCAAAGATCTTTTCCAACTGGAGCAGCGCAAGCACGCGCTGTGGGCCTTCCTCGCTGCCCGCCACCAAATCGGCAATAGGTTCACGCAAGGGATCGCTGATTTCTATTGGCCGGCCCTGCTCATCCTGGCCGCCGACGTAGCGCATCCAACCGGCCACGGCCAATGCCAGGGCGTCAAAACGGCTGCCGTGCGCCAGATGGTGGCGAATGGGATCCAGCAGGCGCTGCGGCAATTTTTGCGTGCCGTCCATGGCGATCTGCCCGGTGCGGTGTTTCAACGCGCTGTTACGGTAGCGCTGCAACAGCGAGTCGGCGTAATGCGCCAAATCGACACCGCTTACCTGCAACGTCGGCGCTTGCTCCGCCAACATTAAATGGCGCGCTGCGCGGACAAAATCCTCATCTTGCATGCAGTCGCTGACGTGCGGATAACCGGCCAGATAGCCGAGATAGGCAAGGAACGAGTGGCTGCCGTTCAGCATCCGCAACTTCATTTCCTCGTACGGCAGCACGTCGCTGACCAGTTCGGCGCCCGCTAGCTCCCACTCTGGCCGCCCCTGCGGGAAGTCGTCTTCAATCACCCATTGGCGGAAGGGTTCACAGGCCACGCCGACCGCATCGCTCACGCCGCCCAGCAACGCCTGCAACTGGCGTTGGGTTTCCGGCGTCACTGCCGGGACAATGCGGTCTACCATGGTGGAAGGAAAGCGGACATTTTGCCGCACCCAGTCGGCCAACCCGGCATCCTGCCGCTGCGCCAGTTGAGTGACGACGTTGCGGGTTACCTGGCCGTTGGCCGGCATGTTGTCGCAGGACATCACGCTAAACGCCGGCAGGCCGCGCTCCCGGCGCAGGCACAGCGCAGCCAGGATCAGCCCCGGCGCGGACCGCGGCCGCAGCGGGTTGGCGATGTCGTGTTGAATGTCCGGGTGATCGAGCATCAACTGGCCGTTGGCAGGTTGATAGCAGTAGCCTTTCTCGCTGACGGTCAATGAAACTATGGCAATCTCTGGCTGCGTCATGGCGTCGAGTACCGTTGCCAACCCGTCGACCTGCAGGTGCAGCGCTTGCCTGATCACGCCGATCGTGCGGCCGCGCCAGCCGTCGCCGTCCATTTCGGCCACCGTATACAGCAAATCCTGCTGTTGCAGATCGGCGATTTTTTGCTGGCCGTTATGCATGCTGATCACGCAGTAGCCCCAGTCGCCGGCGTGCTCGTTGGCCAACTGCTCGGCATACACGGCCTGATGTGCGCGGAAAAAGGCGCCAAAGCCGAGGTGGACAATGCGGGGTTTTATGCGTTCACGGGCGTAACCTGGCCGGGCAATTGCCGCCGGTAGCGCGCTGTTGCTGGAAAGTGTCATGCTGAAATCCCTGAAAGAGCGGGGCGACGTTGGCCGCCCCAAAGGGGTTAGTGTTTCGAGATCTGCGGTTGTGCGGCATTGCGCGGTGCCTTGATCACCAACAACACCAGCACGGCGCCGAGTGCGGCCACGCCGCCGGCCAGGATAAAGGCGCTGTCGAACTTGCCGGTGTTCTGCACGATATAACCGGTCACTACCGGGCCAATGATCCCCGACACGCTGCCGATCATATGAACGAAGCCGCTGGCGCCGCCGACCCGCGATTTATGCACCACGTCCTGAATGATCGCCCAATAAATGGCCCCGGTGATATACAAGAAGAAGATAGAGACCGACATCAGCATGACCGCCGGCACCACGCTGCTGACGGTGCCCGCCAATGCGACGCAAATGGCCGCCGCCAACAGGCTGGTCACCAGGACGATCTTGCGTGACAGCAGCAGCTTGCCGGTGATATTGAAAATCTTGTCGGAGATATAGCCGCCGAGCGCCAGCCCAACGAAGCCGACAATCCACGGAATCATGGTGGTGAGGCTCATTTCCTTGATGTTCAGGTTGTGCGCCTGCACCAGATACGCCGGGAACCAGCTCAGGAAGAAGAACAGGATATAGTTGTAGCAGAAGAAGGCGAACGCGGTGACCAGGATGATCGGCTGCTTCAGGTAGTAGCCTAGCCCATGCGCGGCGTCGCTCAGCTCTTCTTCTTCGCTGATTTTTTCCTCTTTCAGCTTGTTGATCAGTGCCCGTTCGTTTTCGCTGACGTGCTTGCTCTTGGCCGGGTTATCCGCCACCACGAAGAACCACACCAGCATCCAGACGATGCCGATCGAGCAGATGATCATAAATGCCATCCGCCAGCCGAACGCCAGCGCCAGATAGCCGACGATCGGCCCGGCTACCGCGCCGCCCAAAGGCGAACCGGCGCTGAGCAGGCCCATGGCGGTAGCCGCCTGTTTCTTCGGGAACCAGCCGTTGATCATTTTGTTGGCGGAAGAGCTGATCGGCCCTTCGGCCATGCCGAACAGGATGCGCAGGATCAGCATGGAATAGAAGCCGGTGGCGAATGCCGTCATGCCGCAGAAGATTGACCATAAGGCCACGGCGATGCCGAGCACCAGCGTCGGGCCGTACCTGTCGACCGCCAGCCCGCCGATAAAGTTGAAGATGGCGTAGCCGAAGAAGAAGCTGCCGAAGATGAGGCCGAACTGCTCGGCGTTCAGCATCAGATCTTTTTCGATCATCGGTACGGTAATCGACAGCGCGACGCGGTCGAGGTAGTTGATCATAAAGACCATGAACAGCAGGAATACTATGGTCCAACGCAGGTTTTTAAACATAAAAGCACTCCATATATTTCTAGTTTTGATGCTTTGTTCTCTGCAAGGGCGGCCAGGCCGCTCTATGCCCCGGTGTTAACAAAACTAACTGAATTGCAGTAACACTTTGCAGCAGGTGCGCTGATCTTTTTCGAACATCAGCATCGCCTGTTCCACTTCACTGGCGGCGACGCAATGGGTGATTAACCGCTGCGGGTCGATTTTTCCGTTGGCCATCCAGTCGATAACCTGCGGGAAGCGGGCGCTGTTGAGGCGCGAGGAGAAAATCGACAGCTCCTTGCTGGTGATACTTTGCTGGGTGACGGTGCAGGCATCGCCGGAGAAACCCATGATGCCGATGCGCGCCGCCGGTGATGCAAGGTTAATGGCTTCCTGCAAAATGGCCGGGTGGCAGGCGGCGTCGACAATCAGCGTCGGGCGGATGCCTCGTCGTTCCAGCTCGGCCGGCAGCGAAGCCTCGGCGTTATTGAACGTCCAGTCGGCACCGTTTTCTTGCGCCATGGCCAGCCGTTCGGCGATGCGGTCGGTAACAATCACCTGCTTCACGCCGTAGACCCCTTTCAGCGTCTGGATCACCGTCAGCCCCATCGGCCCGGCACCGTAGATCAGCGCGATATCCTCGGCCCTGGGTTGCAGATGGGCGGTGATATTGGCGGCAATGGTGAAAGGCTCGACCATCGCGGCGTGGCGATCGCTGATGCTTTCCGGAATGCGGTAAGCGTTGCGCGCCGGGGCGCAGGCATAGTCGCTGAAGCCGCCGTCGCGGTGCACGCCGATCACCTGCAGCTCGCTACAGACGTTGGGGCGCCCGATGGAACAAGGATAACAATGGCCGCAGCTCACCACCGGATCCACCGAAACGCGTTCGCCGATGCGTTGCGGGTCGACGTCGCAGCCCACCTGATCAATCACGCCGAAAAACTCATGGCCGATCACGCGCGGGTAGCGGGCGAACGGGTTATGCCCATGATAAATGTGCACATCGGAGCCGCAGATGCCGGCAAACTTCACCTTTACCCGCACTTCGCCGGCCGCCGGCTGCGGCAGCGGGCGCTGCTGGATAACCAGCCGGCCAGGTTGTTCAATCACCACGCTTTGCATTGCGCGTTCTCCCGTTACCAGTTCCATAAGGTGCCGTCCTCCAGGCGCGCGACCGGCAGATAGGCCGGTTCGTACGGATAGCGTGCGGCCAGTTTTTCGTCGAACTCAATGCCCAACCCCGGTTTGTTGCCCGGGTGCATGTAGCCGTCGTTGAAGGTCCAGCTGTGCGGAAACACCTCGAGCATTTGTTCGGAGTAACCCATATATTCCTGCACGCCAAAGTTCGGCACCCACAGATCAAAGTGCAGCGCCGCCGCCATGCAGATAGGCGACAGGTCGGAAGGGCCATGCGAACCGGTACGCACCTGATACAGCGAGGCGAAATCGGCGATGCGGCGCATGCCGGTGATACCGCCTGCGTGGGTGAGGGTGGTGCGGATATAGTCGATCAGCTGTTCTTCAATCAGCTGTTTGCAGTCCCAGATGCTGTTGAAGACTTCGCCGACGGCGATAGGCGTAACGGTATGCTGGCGGATCAGCCGGAAGCACTCCTGGTTCTCCGCCGGGGTCGGATCTTCCATCCAGAACAACCGGTACTGTTCAATGCTTTTGCCAAAGCGCGCGGCCTCGATCGGCGTCAACCGGTGGTGCATGTCGTGCAGCAGATGCTCGTCAAAACCGAACCTGTTGCGTACCGCCTCGAACAGCTTGGGGGTGAAATCGAGGTATTTCTCCGTGGACCACAGCTGCTCTTCCGGCCAGTTGCCTTTGGTGGCCGGTTCGTAGGCCTGCCCTTTGCCTTTGGCCATGCCGTAAGTGGTTTTCATGCCCGGCACGCCGCACTGGGCGCGGATGGCTTTAAAGCCCAGCTCTTTATGTTTGGCGTAGTCGTCGAGCACTTCGTCGATGGAATGGCCGGTGGTGTGGCAGTAAACCATCACGCCGGTGCGCGATGCGCCGCCCAGCAGCTGATACAGCGGCATATTGGCGGCCTTGCCCTTGATGTCCCACAGCGCCATATCGACGGCGGAGATGGCGGACATGGTGACCGGGCCGCGCCGCCAGTAGGCGCCTTTATAGAAGAATTGCCAGATATCTTCGATCTGGTGGGCATCGCGGCCGATCAATTGCGGGCAGACATGATCTTTCAGGTAGGAGGCTACCGGCAGTTCGCGGCCATTGAGGGTGGCGTCGCCGATGCCGGTAATGCCGTCGTCGGTGGTGATCTTCAGCGTGACGAAATTCCTGCCTGGGCAAGTGACAAACACCTCTGCGTTAACAATTTTCATAACGTCTACATCCTGTTCCCACGGGTCATTAATAGGGAAAAAATACGCCATGAACTAACTACCATACAAGTATGATTTAAAGGATTTGCCGGGGAAGATCACATTTCATCGCGTAAATAGAGGGAAGGGATAAGGGCGAACCGGTGGGGGCGCAGCAGGCTGGCTGCGCCCAGGGATCAGAGAAAGGGCGGCCTTAGCCCAGCAGCTCGCAGTTGGGTGGCAGGCGGCATTCAATGGCGTTCGGCAGCACTTCGATGCGGAAATGCGTGCCCTTCAGCGGCTCGCCGTCGAGGTTAAAGGTGATCTCGTGCGGCGCATTGATTTCCAACCAAGGCAGCGCGGCGCTAACCACGTTTTTGTTTTCCTCGTCGTTAACCAGGCTGGCCACCAACGCCGGCAGCAGTTCGTCTGCGATCAGCAGCCGCAGTTGCAGCAGCCCGTCGTTGATTAACGCGTCCGGGCACAGCTGCTGGCCGCCTCCGGCCTGCTTGCCGTTGCCGATGCCAATCACCAGCGCGTCTCCGGACCACTGGAAATCCGGCCCGCGGATCTCGCAGCGGTCGGCCTTCAGCGTATCCATGCGCAGCAGGCCATGAATAAAGTAAGAAACGCCGCCCAGTACGGCCTTTAGTTTTTCCGGCGTTTCGGTGGTGATGCGGGTGCCGAAACCGCCGGTTGCCATGTTGATAAAGTAACGTTCGTCATTGACCTTCGCCAGATCGATCGGTACCGCACGGCCTTTCGTCGCCAACAGCAGCGCCTGTTCCGGTATCAGCGGAATATTGCAGGCCACGGCGAAGTCATTGGCGGTGCCCAGCGGCAGTATGCCCAGAGCCGGGCGGCTGCCCGCAGGCAGCGCCGTCAGCGCGGCGGCCACTTCGTTGATGGTGCCGTCGCCGCCGCCGGCAATCAGCGTGGCGACCCCCAGTTGGCAAGCTTCCTTCACATAGCGCGCCGCGTCACCCTGTTCCCAGGTCACGCGAACGTGCAGGGTCTGGCCCTCATCCCGCAGCTTCTGCACCGCAAGGCGAACGTCTTCGTTGCCTGCGCCTTTGCCATTAATGATAAGAAGCGCTGACGTGTGTTGACTCATTCCCTCTCTCCCGGCTGACCAATGCTTTGGACTGAAAAAGATAAACTACAAGTGGAGAGCAGACCATCAGAATATTCAGTTAATTCTGATTATGGTCAGCGGGCCAATGATTATTTCTGCATATTTGGCTTAATTTAAGATATAGGTGCGGTATCAGCAGCGAGTTATCGTTAATGGTTTAATTAATCGATGAGGTTGGGTATTTATATGGAAATGCAGTTTGGCGTGTTATTAAAATAGATAACTCGACAATTTTAAATGTTAAAAAAATATTAGGGTTTCATCTGCGGGTATTTTGACGGCACCAAAGAAAAAGCCAGCCCAAGGGAGATTGGACCGGCTAAGGAGGTGGTTCCTAGTATTGCTATGCAAATATTTTTCATTCTTGGTTTTAAGCAGGCTGATGGTAACCAAGCTGCGCGGTAATTGATGTGATCCAATTCTAATATTTGCTAAAAATCGCCACCTAAGGGTGGCGATGGGTGTTTTTACGCGGCGGGACTCTGGGTGTCCGGTAAATTGCGGATCAGCAATGCGTAATTGAGATCGATATCCTGTGGGATCGGCAAATAAACGATGTGCCCGTTGCCAGGCGCCACGTCGATCGCTTCGCCTTTCTTATTTTGCATGCTCTCCAGGGTAAACAACACGTTACCGCCGGGGGTCATCATCTCCACGCCGTCGCCGATCATAAACTTGTTTTTCACGTCCACTTCCGCCCAGCCGTCGCGCCTTACGCCGGTAAATTCGCCGACGAACTGCTGGCGTTCGGACAGCGAGGAGCCGTAATCGTAATTTTGCTGCGCCTCATGCACGTGGCGGCGCAAGAACCCTTCGGTGTAACCGCGGTGCGCCAAACCTTCCAGCGTGGTAAGCAGCGAGGGATCGAACGGCTTGCCTGCGACCGCATCGTCAATGGCGCGACGGTAAACCTGTGCGGTGCGCGCGCAGTAGTAAAAGGACTTGGTGCGGCCTTCAATCTTCAACGAGTGCACGCCGAGTTGTGTCAGACGCTCTACGTGCTGGATGGCGCGCAGATCTTTCGAGTTCATGATGTAGGTGCCGTGTTCATCTTCAAAGGCGCTCATGTATTCATCCGGCTTTTGCGCTTCGGAGAGCATGAACACCTTGTCGGTCGGCGCGCCGATGCCCAGCGTCGGCTCGACGGTCTGCACCGGGATCGGCTCATGCAGATGCACGATGTTGCCGGTGTCATCCTCTTTGCCTTCTTCCGCCTTGTACTGCCAGCGGCAGGCGTTGGTGCAGGTGCCTTGGTTGGGATCGCGCTTGTTGATGTAACCGGACAGCAGGCAACGGCCGGAGTAGGCCATGCACAGCGCGCCATGCACGAAGATTTCCAGCTCCATCTCGGGGACCTGGCTGCGGATCTCGGCGATCTCCTCCAGCGACAGCTCACGCGACAGGATCACGCGCGTCAGCCCCATCTGCTGCCAGAACTTCACCGTCGCCCAGTTGACCGCATTGGCCTGCACCGACAGATGAATGTCCATCTGCGGGAAGGCTTCGCGCACCATCATGATAAGGCCGGGATCGGACATGATCAGCGCGTCCGGGCCCATATCTATCACCGGTTTAAGATCGCGAAGGAAGGTTTTCAGCTTGGCGTTGTGCGGCGCGATGTTCACCACCACATAGAACTTCTTGCCCAGCGCGTGGGCTTCGTTGATCCCCTGCGCCAGATTCTCGTGATTGAATTCGTTGTTACGCACCCGCAGGCTGTAACGCGGCTGGCCGGCATAAACCGCATCGGCGCCATAGGCAAAGGCGTAACGCATGTTTTTCAGCGTTCCGGCCGGGGAGAGAAGTTCCGGTGTAAACATAATGAGTCTCGGTCTGATTTCAGGTCAGTATACCTGTGTCTTTCAAACTGCAGCTTTGTTGACTGCAACATGAAAGCCAGTGGGTATAACGCACCACCAAATGGCGCAGTAAAAGCGGGGGATTGTAGCGGCAGAGCGGCAAAAAATCAGCAGTTAACCGGATTTATTACAGGGGGATTGATCCCGGTCATAAGAAAAACGCGCGATGGCGATCATCGCGCGCCGGGTGACGAAGTTACGCGCTTAAATCGCGCACGTCGGTGCTTGGGCCGTTCTTGATCACCGACTGAATGCCGTTTTTCGCCGCAGTTTCAGAACTGTACATTTCACTGACGCCGATCACCTGATGGTTCTTGGCTTTCAGTACAAAGTAAGGTTGATTGCTGGTGCTGTGTTTCAATTCGTACTGCGCTTCCTGAGGCGAATTGGTTTGCACCGAGGCAATGCCATTCTCCGCCGAGGCTTTGCTGGCGTACATCTCACTGCCCAAAATGATTTCGCCATTACTGGCTTTCAGGTTGAAGTGGTATTGCCCATTCTTTGCTTTTTTCAGCTCATAGTGACCGATTGCCATGGTTCCTCTCCTGTGGGTTCCGATAAGTGATGTAAGTGTAGCCAATAGCTTGAAATTGAGCGGCTAATAAACATCCTTTGCGCAGCATAGCTTAAAAAAGACGCAATTTTTTTGCGTTGGCGTTGAATTTCATCAGCAAGGGGCGCCAAAGCACGAGAAGCTAATGGCGAGCCCGATGCCCAAATTGCGTAGCTTGCCGCACATTGGATAACGCGGTATTCCGCTGAAGGGCATTGCGCGTTAAGGTTTGCCGCATCGCAAAACAATGCGATTAAAAAACAAGCGAAGCATCTTGGCATCGACGCGGTACAGGCATATGCTTAGGCCTATGCCTGTCAGGAGGGTGCAGATGGAAAGAATCGCAAAGCTGTTTAAAAATGGCAGAAATCAGGCGGTGAGGTTACCCGTGGAATTCGAATTTGACACAGATCGCGTATATATCCGCCGCGATCGGGAGGGGAATGTGATTTTATCGAAATACCCTGCAAAACCGGACAGTTGGGAGCCGCTGTTGAACATAATCGCCAAAACGCCGGTACCGCATGATTTTCTGGGCGCGGATGAACGCCAACAGGGCATTGCCGACCGGGATCCTTTCGCAGAGGAAGAGTAAGCATGTATATGTTTGACACCAATACCGTGAGCCACCTGTTTCGCCGGCACCCAGGTTTGCTGAGTGCGATGGAAAAGGTGCCGCCTTCCACCGTATGCATTTCCAGCATCACGGAGGCAGAGCTGCTTTTTGGCGTGGCCAAGCGGCAGAGTAAAGCGTTGAAAGCCATGGTAACGGCGTTTTTAGCCGCGGTGACCGTTTATGACTGGGATAGCGAAGCTGCCCGCTGTTATGGCGTGATGCGGGCGAGCATGGAGAAAAAAGGCAAAGTCCTGGGCGCGCTGGACCAGTTGATTGCCGCGCATGCGCTTAGCCGGGGCGCGACAATGGTCACTAGCGATCGGGCCTTCGGCATGGTGTCCGGGCTGGACGTTGAAGACTGGACCCTATAGCCCGTTTATCAGCCGGCAGGGTTCGGATTCCCAGCGATAACCCACGCCGTATACCGAGCGAATAAACGACTTTTCACCGTCGATCAGCTCCAGCTTGCGCCGCAGGTTTTTGATATGGCTGTCGATGGTTCGGTCGGTGACCACCCGGTAGTCGTCATACAGATTGTTCAGCAACTGCTCACGCGAGAAGACGTTGCCCGGCTGGCTGGCCAGGGTTTTCAACAGGCGGAATTCCGCCGGGGTGAGATCCAGCATCTGGCCTTGATAGCTGGCCTGAAAGCGCGGTTCGTCGATATGCAACTGCGTTTCTTCCTGCTGATTTTCCAGCGGCCGATAGCAGCGGCGTAAAATGGTTTTCACCCGAGCCACCACTTCTCGCGGGCTGTAAGGCTTGCAGATGTAATCGTCCGCGCCAATCTCCAGCCCCAGCAGGCGATCAATCTCCTCAATCTTCGCCGTCACCATCACCACCGGAACATCGGTAAAACGGCGCAGTTCGCGGCATACCGTCAACCCGTCGCTGCCCGGCAGCATTAAATCCAGCAGGATCAGCGCCGGGGAGTGTTCATGTACCGCTGGCACCACCTCGCTGCCGTTGGTCAGCCAGCGGGTGGCGTATCCCGCGGCCTGCAGATAGTCCACCAGCAGTTGGCCCAGTTTGGGTTCGTCTTCAACAATCATGATTTGCAACGGCTGATTCTGGGATTCCATCATGGCGCCTTATTCATTATCGGGGTGGCAAATTCTACTGTAATCCGCACGCCGCCCAAAGGCGAGTGCGCAGCAAAGATCTGGCCGTTGTGGGCTTCCACGATGTTTTGACAAATCGACAGCCCCAGGCCGGAACCGCCGCTGGCACGGTTGCGCGAGCCTTCGGTGCGGTAGAAGCGTTCGAAAATGCGCGCCAGCTGTTCGTCGTTGACGCCGGGCCCGCTGTCCTGCCAGTAAAGCCGCAGCCGCCCCGGCAACTGTTCTGCGCCAATCTCCAGCTTACCACCGGCGTCGGTATAGCGCAGGCTGTTCTCCAGCAGGTTGTTGAACAACTGATTGAGACGATCGGGATCGCCGAACAGCGGCGCCTGTTCCGGCAGCAGGGTGACGATCTCAAGCCCTTTGGCGCGAAAACGCTCGCGGAAGGTGGCGACCGCAATTTGCAGCAAATGTACGCAGTCGACCGACGATTTACGGTAGGCCAGTGCGCCGAGATCGGACAGCGAAAGCTGATGCAGATCGTCCACCAGTTTGGTCAGGGTGGAGACCTCCGCCTGCAGCGAGCTGAGCGACGCCTGCGTCGGCTGGCGTACGCCGTCCTGCAATGCCTCCAGTTCGCCACGCAGTACCGCCAGCGGGGTGCGCAACTCATGCGACACGTCGGCCATAAAAGCGCGCCGCATCTGCTCGTTCTTTTCCAGCGAGGTGGCGAGCTGATTGAAATCCTGCGCCAAGCGGCCGAGCTCATCCTGGCTGTCGACGGTCACGCGGGTACTGAAATCACCGGCCGCCAGCCGGTGGGTGCCGGCGACCAGCCGTTTGACCGGGGCCAACAGCCCGCGCGACATCAACCAGGTCACCGCCGCCGCCAGCAGCGTGGAGAGTGCGACTATCATCCAACTGGTGCGCTTTTGCTGCTGGTCGAAATTGATATCGGTATTGCGGGTCAGCCGCTCGACCGGCGTGGTGATCACCCAGCCGACGATTTCGTTGTTGTAGCGGATCGGATGGCGCGGGCCTTCTTTGGGCACCGGGCCGGAATGTCCCACCAGCCGGTTGAATTGATTGTCCACCACCCAAAACTGAGTGCGCCAGCCTTTGGGCGGCAGATTATGGCTGCTGTCGCTGTTTTGTTCGAACGAGCGCATGATCTGGTAAATCACCTGATCGTTATTGCGCAGAAAAACCCAGTTGCCGTGATGGCTGTACTGTTCTTCCAGCGCTTCGCTCAGCATGTTGATACGTTGTTCGTTGCTGTGCTTGATGTAGCCGATGAAACCGCGTTCAAAGCTGACGCGCACGCCCCAGTGCATGGTGATCAGCACCAGCATGCAGGTGGCGAAGATGGCCAGAAACAGTTTCCCGGTGATGCCTATTCTCATTTTTGTAACCTCGTTGAACCGGTGCCCGGCTCTTTGGTCAGCGTGCGGTTTGGCGCGCTATCCGGCGGCACGCGGGCAAAAGCCAGCGCGGGCAGGGCAATGATTAACGCCATACAGCAGTAGCTGTAAATAAATGCGCTGTGTATCGCCGGGCTGTCGGTGACCACCTGGTGATGGGCAAAGCTGCCAATCAGGATCCCGGCGATGCTGACGCCGAGGCTCATGGACAGCTGCATCACCATCGACAGCAGGCTGTTGCCGCTGCTGGCCAGCCGGTCCGGCAAATCTTTCAGCGTCAGGGTATTCATTGCCGAGAAGCGCAGCGAGTTGACCATGCCCTGGAAGAACAGCACCGCCGGCAGTAGCCAGATCCAGTCGATCATCGCCACCAGCGGGAAGCTCAGGCTGATCAACGCCAGCATCAGCGTGGCGGCCACCAGCACGTTACGGTAACCGAAACGGTTAACCACCCGAACCACGATACGCTTCATCCCCATGCTGCCGATAATCATCGGGATCATCATCAGCCCGGCGTGGAACGGGGAAAACCCCATGCCCACCTGCATGAACAGCGGGGTCATAAACGGCAGCATGCCGCTGCCGATACGGCCCAGCAGGCTGGCGGTCAGCCCCACCTTGTAGGTCTGGGTTCTGAACAGCCGCAGGGAGAACAATGCCCGGCTGTTTCCGCGCGCATGCCACCAGTAACCTGCCAGCGCCGCAATGCCCATCGCCACCAGCCCGGCGATAGTGGCGATGGACAGCCCCATGCCCTTGTGGCCGTCGAGCGCCAGCGTCAGCGTCGCCATCCCGATCGCCAGCATGATAAAACCGCTGACGTCGAAGCGCCGGGTCTGCATGCGGTAGTTGGGCATCAGCAGCAGCGTGGCGATGGCGCCGGCGATGCCGACCGGGATATTGATCAGGAAAATCCAGTGCCAGCTGGCGTACTGCACCAAAAAACCACCCAGCGCCGGCCCCATCAGCGGGCCGATTTGGCCGGGCAGGGTGACGAAGGTCATTGCCGCCATATATTGCTCGCGCGGCACGATCTTCATCACCGTCAGGCGGCCGACCGGCACCATCATCGCGCCGCCGATGCCCTGGATCACCCGCGAGGCGATCAGCTCATTCAGGGTTTCCGAACGGGCGCAGAGGATTGAGCCGAGGGTGAACAGCACGATGGCGCTGAAGAACACCCGCTGCACCCCAACCCGATCCGCCAGCCAGCCGCTGGAGGGCAGCATCACGGCTACCGTCAGCACGTAGGAGACGATCACCGACTGCATGCGCAGCGGGTTCTCCCCCAGGCTGACGGCCATCGACGGCAGGGCGGTGTTGACGATGGTGGTGTCCAGCGTCTGCATAAAGAAGCCGAACGCCACGATCCAGAGTTGCCACTGTACTGAGGCGGTGCGTTTTATGATCATCAGTCAACCGGGTTAATCATTAGTGAGGCAGCGGATCCAATTTCTTGCCGCGCCGGAACTTCATCTGCAGCCGGTCAAAATACAGATACACCACCGGCGTGGTGTACAGCGTCAGCAACTGGCTCATGATCAGACCGCCGGCGATGGTGATGCCGAGCGGCTGGCGCAGCTCCGCGCCGTCACCGCTGGTCAGCACCAGCGGCAATGCGCCGAACAGCGCCGCCAGCGTGGTCATCATGATTGGCCGAAAACGCAGCAGACAGGCCTGGAAAATGGCTTCTCGTGCGCCGATGCCGCCGTTGCGCTGCGCATCGAGGGCGAAGTCGACCATCATGATGGCGTTCTTCTTCACGATGCCGATCAACAGCATAATGCCGATCAACGCGATCAGGCTGAAGGGGGCGCCGAACAGCTCCAGCGCCAGCAACGCGCCGACCCCGGCGGAAGGCAGGGTCGACAAGATAGTCAGCGGGTGAATATAGCTCTCGTAGAGTACGCCGAGCACGATATACACCGTGGCGATTGCGGCGGCGATCAGGAACAGCTGGGATTTCAGCGTGTCCTGGAATACCTGCGCGGTGCCGGCAAAGGCGCCGCGCACCGTGGACGGCACACCGAGCGCCGTTATGGTGCGTTCCACCGCGGCGGTGGCGTCTGACAAGCTGCCGCCGTCCGGCAGGTTAAAGGAGATGGTCGAGGCCGCCGACAGCCCCTGATGGTTGACCGACAGTGGTGCATTGGCCGGCTGCCAGCGGGCGAAATAGGCCAGCGGGATCGCCTTGCCGTCTTTGTTTATCACGAACATCTTGTCCAGCGAGCTGACGTCCTGGGTATAGGGCTGTGCCACTTCCATCACCACCTTGTACTGATTGAGCGGCTGATAGATGGTGGAAATCTGCCGCTGACCGAAGGCGTTGTTCAGCAGGGCGTTGGCGTCGGAGACCGAAATGCCGAGCCGTGCCATGGTTTCACGATCGTAGATCAGATCCATCTCCGAGCCTTTGTCCTGTTGGTCGGAGTTGACGTCCGCCAGCTCCGGCAGCGCGGCCAGTGCGGTACGGATCTTAGGCTCCCATTCGCGCAGCGCGGCGAGATCGTCTGCCAGCAGCGTGTACTGGTAGCTGGCGTTGGATTGCCGGCCGCCGACGCGGATGTCCTGCACCGCCATCAGGAACAGGCTGGCCCCCGGCTCTTTCGCCAGCCGGGCACGCAGCCGGGCGATCACCTTCTGCGCGTCATCGCTGCGCACCGAAAGCGGCTTCAGCGAGATAAACATCGACCCGCTGTTGGTGCGCGAACCGCCGGTAAAACCGGTGACGTTTTCCACGTCCTTGTCTTCGCGCACGATCTTCATGAAGTCTTCCAGTTTCACTCGCATCGCCTGAAAAGAAATGCTCTGGTCAGCCTGGATAAAGCCCAGCAGGCGGCCGGTATCCTGTTCCGGGAAAAAGGTTTTCGGGATGCTGACATACAGCCAGACGTTGAGCGCGATGGTGGCGAAAAATATCGCCAGCACCCAGCGCGAGTGGCCGAGCACCCAGTTCAGCGAGCGGCCGTAACCCTGTTGCAAGGCCAGCAACATTTTGCCGAAGCCGCGAATACGCCGCTGCGCGCGCGCCGGCTGGTGGCGCAGCAGGTAGGCGCACATCATTGGCGTCAGCGTCAGCGAGACGATCAGCGACAGCCCGATCGACACCGACAGGGTGACGGCGAACTCGCGAAACAGCCGCCCGGGCAGGCCGTCCATCAGCAGCAACGGGATAAACACCGCCACCAGCGACACGCTCATCGACAGCACGGTAAAGCCGACCTCCCGCACCCCTTGCAGCGCGGCGTTGAGCGGTTTCATGCCGGCCTCGACGTGGCGCGAGATATTCTCCAGCACCACGATAGCGTCATCGACCACAAAGCCGGTGGCGATGGTCAGCGCCATCAACGACAGGTTATTCAGGCTGAAGCCGCACAGGTACATGGCGGCGAAGGAGCCGATCAGCGACACCGGCACCGCGACCGCCGGGATCAGCGTGGCGCGGCCGGAGCGCAGGAAGATGAACACCACCAGGATCACCAGGCCGATGGCGATCACCAGCGACTGCTCCACTTCCGCCAGCGAGGCGCGAATGGTCGGCGAACGATCCTGGGCGATATTCAGCTGGATTGACGCCGGAATACTGTCCTGCAACGTCGGCAGCTCGGCGCGAATGCGATCGACGGTTTCAATGATGTTGGCGTCCGGCGCACGGCTGATCGCCAGAATAATCGCCGGTTTGGCATTGGTCATGCCGGCGTTGCGTACGTCCTGTACCGAGTCTTTGACCTCGGCCACATCCCCCAGCCGCACCGCCGAGCCGTTGTTGTAGTGGATAATCAACGGCCGATAGGCATCGGCGGTTTTCAACTCGTCGTTGGCCTGGATCTGCCAGCGCTGCTGCGGGCTTTCCACCGATCCCTGCGGCCTGCGTACGTTGGCGCCGCTGATGGCCTGGCGCACGGTGTCCAGCGATACGCCCTGGTTGAACAGGGCGGTCGGGTTCAACTCCACCCGCACCGCAGGCAGCGAGCTGCCGCCGACCGAGACGTCGCCCACGCCTTCGGTCTGGGCGATTTTCTGTGCCAGCTTTGTGGAGGCAAAGTCGTACAGTTGGCCCTGGCTGTAAGTCTCCGACGTCAGCGTCAGGATCATGATCGGCGCGTCGGACGGGTTGACCTTACGGTAACTCGGGCGGTTCGGCATGCCGGTGGGCAGCAGGCTTTGCGCGGCGTTGATCGCCGCCTGCACGTCGCGGGCGGCGCCGTTGATATCGCGATTGAGATCGAATTGCAGGATCACCCGCGTGCTGCCCAGCGAGCTCATCGAGGTCATCTCATTGACCCCGGCAATCCTCCCCAACGCACGCTCGAGAGGTGTCGCCACCGACGAGGCCATGGTTTCCGGATCGGCACCCGGCAGTGAGGCGCTGATCGAAATCACCGGGTAATCGACCTGCGGCAGCGGCGAGACCGGCAGCAGGCTAAAGCCAATCACACCGCTGATGGCTATCGCCAGCGTCAGCAGCGTGGTGGCGACCGGCCGGTAGATGAACAGGGCGAAGAATTTCACGGCAACTCCTGCGCATCGGGCTGGCGACGGGTATTGCGCGCCAGTTTGTCAAACAGCAGGTAGATCACCGGCGTGGTGAACAGCGTCAGGATCTGGCTCATCACCAGCCCGCCGACCATACAAACCCCGAGCGGGTGACGCAGCTCAGCGCCGGCGCCGGTGCTGAGCATCAGCGGCAGCGCGCCAAGCAATGCCGCCAGCGTGGTCATCAGGATCGGACGGAAACGCAGCAGGCAGGCCTGATAAATCGCGTCGTACGGCGTCATGCCCTGCTCACGTTCGGCGGCCAGCGCGAAGTCGATCATCATGATGGCGTTTTTCTTCACGATACCGATCAGCAAGATGATGCCGATAATGGCAATCACGTCCAGCTCGCTGCCGGCCATCATCAGCGCCAGCAGTGCGCCGACCCCGGCGGTCGGCAGGGTGGAGAGAATGGTCACCGGGTGAATAAAGCTCTCGTACAGCACGCCCAGCACGATATACATCGCCACCACCGCCGCCAGGATCAGCCACAGCGTGCTGCCCAGCGCCGCCTGGAACGCCAGCGTCGCGCCCTGGAACTGGGTGGTGATGTCTTTCGGCATGTTGAGATTTTTTTCCGCCAGGCTAATGGCGTCCACCGCTTCGCCGAGCGAATAGTTGCCCGCCACGTTAAACGAGATGGTCGCCGCCGGGAATTGATCGAGATGGTTGACCGACAGCGGCCCAAAGCGCTCCTCGATTTTGGCGAGGGTGCTCAGCGGCACCGTGGTGCCGTTGCTGCTGGTCAGACGGATATCGTTCAGCGCCGCCAGCCCCGGCGTGGTGCTGACATCGTGCTCCAGCACCACGCGATACTGGTTGGCCTGGGTGTAAATGGTGGAGATCAGCCGCTGGCCGAAGGCGTTGTACAGCGCGTTGTCCACGTCGCTCATGCTGATGCCAAGGCGCGAGGCCGAATCGCGATCGACATTCACGTAGGCCACCAGCCCCTGATCCTGCCAGTTGCTGCTCACGTCCGCCAACTGCGGCGTCTGCTTCAGCTCGGTCATCAACTGCGGCACCCACAGGCTGAGATCGTCCAGCGACATCGCCTGCAAGGTAAACTGGTATTGCGTGCGGCTGACCTGGGTGTCGATGGTCAGATCCTGTACCGGCTGCAGATACAGCTTCACACCGGGGAACTGTGCGCTCTGCTGTTGCAGGCGGGCGATGATCGCCGGAATGCGTTCACTGCGCTCGCTCAGCGGTTTAAGGTTGATCTGCAAACGGCCGCTGTTGAGCGTGGCGTTGCTGCCATCGACGCCGACGAACGACGTCAGGCTTTCCACCGCCGGATCTTTGAGGATTTCCGCCGCGACCTGCTGTTGGCGTTCGGCCATATTGCTGAACGACACCGTCTGCGGCGCTTCCACCGTGCCCTGAATAATGCCGTTGTCCTGTAGCGGGAAGAAGCCTTTCGGGATCAGCAGATACAACAGCACCGTCAGCGCCAGGGTGCTCAGCGCCACGCCGAGCGTCAGCCACGGGTGATTCAACACGATTTTCAGCCACTTGCCGTACTGCGCAATCACCCGGTCGAAGAAGCGCTCGGAGGCGGCGGAAAACCGGTTCTGCTTGCGCAGCGATTCGTGGCTCAGCATGCGCGCGCACATCATCGGCGTCAGCGTCAGCGACACCACGGCGGAAATCAGGATCGCCACTGCCAGCGTTACGGCGAACTCGCGGAACAGCCGGCCAACGATATCCCCCATAAACAACAGCGGAATCAATACCGCCACCAGCGAGAAGGTCAGGGAGATAATGGTGAAGCCGATTTCGCCGGCGCCTTTCAGCGCCGCGTCGAGCGGCTTTTCACCCTTTTCGATATAGCGCGAGATGTTTTCGATCACCACGATGGCGTCATCGACCACAAAACCGGTGGCGATGGTCAGCGCCATCAGCGTCAGGTTATTGATCGAGAAATCGAGAAAATACATGGCGGCAAAGGTGCCGACCAGTGACAGCGGTACCGCGACGCTCGGAATAATGGTGGCCGGCACGTTGCGCAGGAACACGTAAATCACCATGACTACCAGCGCAACCGCCAGCAGCAATTCAAACTGCACGTCGTTGACCGAAGCGCGAATGGTGGTGGTGCGATCGGTCAGCACCTTGACGTCCACCGACTTCGGCAGGCCTTTTATCAGCTGCGGCAACATTTCGCGAATGCTGTCGGCGGTGGTGATCACGTTCACGCCCGGCTGGCGTTGAATATTCAGCACTATTGCCGGCTGTTTGTTGGCCCAGGCGGCCAGGCGGGTATTTTCCGCCCCCTGTTCGATGGTGGCGATATCCTGCAACCGAATGGCCGCGCCGTTTTGGTAGGCGACAATCAGCTGGCGGTAGTCGTCGGCGGATTTCATCTGATCGTTGGCGGAAAGCGTCACCGAGCGCGTCGGCCCGTCCAGGCTGCCTTTGGCGGAGTTGACGTTAGCGTTGCCGATGGCGGTGCGGATGGTTTCGCTGTCCAGACCGTAGGCGGCCACCGCCGCGGCGTTGAGCTTCACGCGCACCGCCGGCCGCTGGCCGCCGGAGAGGGTAACCAGACCTACGCCGGTCACCTGGGAAATTTTTTGCGCGACACGGGTTTCCACCATGTCTTCCACCTGGGTCATCGGCATGGCGGTCGAGGTGACGGCCAGCGTCATTATAGGTGGATCCGCAGGGTTGACCTTGCTGTAAATCGGCGGGTAGGGCAGATCGCTCGGCAGCAGGTTGGTGGCGGAGTTGATCGCCGCCTGCACTTCCTGCTCGGCGACGTCGAGCGGCAGCTCAAGCTGGAATTGCAGCGTTACCACCGACGCGCCGCCGGAGCTTTGCGATGCCATTTGTTTCAGGCCGGACATCTGGCCAAACTGGCGCTCCAGCGGGGCGGTAATGGCCGAGGTGACCACGTCCGGGCTGGCGCCGGGATACAGCGTGACCACCTGAATGGTCGGGTAATCCACCTCCGGCAGGGCGGAAACCGGCAGGGAGCGGTAGCCGATAATCCCCGCCAGCAAAATAGCTACCATCAACAGCGTGGTGGCGACCGGGCGCAGAATAAACAGGCGGGAGGGGCCGCCGGCGTTAGGTGGCATCGCCTGCATCAGGATTTCCTCTGTGCGAGCGGCTTGCTGCCCGGCGTGGCTGCCGCCGGGGTGGCCTGCGGTGTCACCACTTCAACCTGCATGCCTTCGGTCAGGCGATCGATGCCGTCGGTCACTACCCGGTCACCGGCGTTCAGGCCGGCGCTGATGACCACTTGTCGGCTGTCCTGCACGCCGGTGGTCACGCGGTGCTTGCTGACCTTGTTGTCTTCGCTCAGGGTCCAGACGAAGTTGCCTTCGTTGCCCATCTGCAGCGCGGCGGTCGGGATGACAATCGCGTTATGCAGGGTAGCCACCTTCAACCGGGCGTTGACGAACTGGTTCGGGAACAGCGCATCGTCTTCATTGGTGAAACGCGCCTTCAGCTTGATGGTGCCGGTCGTGGTGTCAATCTGGTTGTCCAGACTCAGCAGCGAACCGGTCGCCAGTTGAGTCTGGTTGGTGCGGTCCCAGGCTTCGACGCTGACCGGACCGGCTTTTTGCGCCTTGAGCAAATCGCCGATATTGCCTTCCGGCAGGGTGAATACCACGTCGATAGGGTGGGTCTGGGTGATCACCACGATACCGGTGGTGCTGCCGCTGGTGATGTAGTTGCCGACGTCGACCAGTTTCAGGCCGACGCGGCCGTCAATCGGCGCGGTGATGCGGCTGTAGGTGATTTGCAGTTTGGCGCTGTCGACCGAGCCCTGATCGGCTTTGATCGCGCCTTCGGTTTGTTGTACCAGCGAGAGCTGGGTATCCAGATCCTGACGCGAAACCAGGTTGGTTTTCGCCAGTTGCTGGTAGCGCGCCAGATCCCTGCGCGCATTGGCGAGTGTCGCCTGATCTTTTGCCAATTGCCCCAAAGCCTGCGTCAGTTGCACTTCAAACGGACGCGGGTCGATTTCGACCAGCAAATCGCCGGCTTTGACCTGTTGGCCCTCGGTAAAGTGGACGGCCATCAGTTGGCCGTCGACCCGGCTGGTGACGGTAACGGTATTGGCGGCGGTGGCGGTGCCCAACCCGGAGAGATAGCGCGGTACCGTCTGTTCGGTGGCGGTTGCCGCCTGTACCGGCGACATCGGCGCGCCGCGTCGGCCACCCGCTGCGGCTTTGCCGCCACCGGCGTGAGGTGCGGCAGAGGCCGTATCTGATGCGGGAACCGCAGTATTGAAGTGACGCCAAATCAGAACGGCGGCAATGACCACTATCACCACAACCAGCAGGCGCGGCAGCAGTGAACGACGTTGGGTTTTTGCATTCATGGTGGCGAAAATTCTCTCCAAAAGGCAGGGGTGCGGGCACTCATTGCCACAAAAGTTACACTCCTTACAGAATACTAGTTTAGCCAGTAAAGACGGCATAAAAATGAAGGAAATATGGAGGAAGCGTCAGCATTATCTGAATAGAGTGTCAATTTTATCCTGCTATGTTTATAAGCGACCGGCTTCGACTTATAGCCAATGCGTTTTAACGATTTCTTGATTCCGCGCTAATAATTAACCTGCAAATTATTTATCCCATGGAGCATGCAATGAGCAAAAGAGAATTGGGCCGTTCGGGCATTCAGGTGCCGGCATTGACCTTCGGCGGCAATGTGTTTGGCTGGACGGCGGATCGCGAGACGTCATTCAGCCTGCTGGACGCGCTGGTGGAAAACCAGCTCAATTTCATCGATACCGCCGACGTCTATTCGAGCTGGGCGCCGGGTAATCAGGGGGGAGAGTCCGAAGCCACGATTGGCGAGTGGCTGAAAAAAAGCGGTAAACGCGATCGGGTGATTATCGCCACCAAGGTGGGCAAGCCGATGGGCGAAGGCAAACAGGGGCTGTCGCCGCGCTACATCCAACAGGCGGTGGAAGACTCGTTGCGCCGCCTGCAGACCGACTATATCGATCTCTATCAATCGCACGACGATGACCGGGACACGCCGCTGGCGGAAACCCTGGCCGCGTTCGATGCGCTGATCAAGGCCGGTAAGGTGCGGGCGATAGGCGCTTCCAATTATCAGGCCGATCGCCTGGAAGAGGCGCTGAAAGTGAGCGAGCAGGAAGGGCTGGCGCGTTACGAAACCCTGCAACCGGAATACAACCTGTACGCGCGCGAAGGGTTCGAAAAAGAGCTGGCGGCGGTGACGCAACGCCATGGCCTGGGGGTGATCAACTTCTTCTCGCTGGCCAGCGGCTTCCTGACCGGCAAATACCGCAGCGCGCAGGATGAGGGCAAGAGCCAGCGCGGTGACACAATCATTGAGCGCTATCTCAACCCGCGCGGTTTCCGCATATTGGCCGCGTTGGATCGGGTGGCGGAAAAACACCGCACTTCGCCGACGCAAGTCTCGCTGGCCTGGCTGATCGCCCGGCCGGGCATCACTGCGCCGATCGTCAGCGCCACGTCGTTAAAGCAGTTGGATGAGCTGATCGCCGCTACCCGGCTGCAACTGGACGCCGATGATATTAAGGTGCTAAACGAAGCCAGCGCCGGGTAATACGGATTGCCGGACAGTAATTTTGCTCTATCCTGAATGGGTCAATGTGATCCATTCAGGGAGCAGCAATGCAAAGCGATATTATCAACGATCTTGCCGCGTTGGAGCAGCTGTACGGCAAGCCCGCCGCGCCGTCGATATTTAAAGAAGTCAGTTACATTCATCCGGTCTACCGCCCCTTTATCGAAGCTGCGCCCTTTGCCGCGCTGTCCACCGTTGGCCCGGACGGGATGGACGTCTCCCCACGCGGCGATCCGCCCGGTTTTATTCATATCGAAGACGAGAAAACCCTGCTGCTGCCGGACCGGCGCGGCAACAACCGCATCGACAGCCTGCGCAATATCCTGCACGACAACCGGGTGGCGCTGCTGTTGCTGATCCCCGGTATCGGCGAAACGCTGCGGATTAACGGCCGTGCGGAGATTGTTGTGGCGCAAGAGGTGCTGCAGCGCTTCGCCCACCGCAATATGCTGCCGCGTTCGGTGCTGCGCATTCATGTAGAGGCGGTGTTTTTCCAGTGCAGCCGGGCGATATTGCGCTCAGGGCTGTGGGACGAAGCCAGCCACCTTGAGCGTTCGGCACTGCCCAGCACCGGCAAGATTCTGGCCGAGGTGAGTAAAACGCAGTTTGACGGCGACGAGTACGACAGCGCACTGCCGCAGCGGCTGCGGGATACGCTGTATTAGCGCGGCGTGGCGCTTAACAACGCCAGCAGCCGGGCGAGGCAGCTTTCCACCGGCAGGCCGGCGGTATCGATGCGGGCCACAGGCGTGGCCCAGGGCGTATAGTCATGATCGATAACGCTCTGCCAACCGGGGAGTTTCAGCCCGGCGATATCCCCGCCGCGGGTTTCCACCCGGCGGCGGTGTTCGGCTCTGTCGGAACAGTAGACTTCAATATCAAAGCAAGCGGTGCCGGCGCGTTGCGCCACGCCATGCCAAGCGGCCCGCGTCACTGGCAGCGGGTTGACCGAGTCGGCAATCACCCGGTGGCCCAAACGCAGGTTGTCTTCGGCCACGCCATAAGCGGCAAAGTAACCGGCCGGCCCAATGTCGCCCGCTAGCATGCCGCTGTTGCGGATCGCCTGTTCAAGAGTGTCTATGCGCAGATGAATAGCCGGTAGCCTGGCCGCCAGCGCTCGCGCCAGTGTGGTTTTACCGCTGCCCGGCAGCCCGGAAAAAACAATCAGCATTGCTGTGCCCGCCATTGTTGCTGTCCCAGCCGATACACTACATGGTTTTGCAGCGGATGGCCCTGCGGCAAGCGCGGGTGCAGGAAGCTTTCGCCGTTGAACGCCATGCCAATACGCGCCATTACCCGACGCGAAGGTTGGTTGACGGTAGCGGTAAAGGACACCACTTCATCCAGTTGCAGCGAATTAAAGGCGGTAGCCAGTACCGCCCTGGCCGCTTCGCTGGCGTAGCCGTTGCCCCAATGGGGGGCCGCCAACCGCCAGCCGATTTCCACGCAGGGGGAGCAGGGCAGATCGTCCGCCCGCCTCGCCAGCCCGACAAAGCCGATAAAAGGCGCGCCGCCTTTCACTTCCAGTGCCCAAAAGCCCCAGCCGTGCAGGCGCATGAACCGGCGGATGTTGTCGGCCTGCGCGTCGCTTTGATCGGCTGTCATCACTGAAGGGAAATAACGCATGACTTGCGGATCGGCGTTGAGGGCGGCAAAGGCCGGCAGGTCTTCGTCGCGCCAGGCGCGCAACCGCAGCCGAGCGCTTTCAGGGGAGAGTATTTCAGACATCACTGGCCTCCAATGACCGGGGCGCGGCAGGCCGCGCCCACGGGCAATTAACGGAACAGCGTTTGCGCCCAGCGCGCCAGCCCGGCGGTGACCGAGCCGAAATCGTTGCCGCCGACAATAGGAATGCCAGGCAGCTGTTGTTGCAGCGCGGCGCGCAGCAGCGGTGAGCGTGCGCTGCCGCCGGTGAGATAAATCACCTCCGGCGCGGTCTGGCTGCTGGCCAGCGCGGCACTGACCTGTTCTTGAATGCGCAACAGCGGCTGAGAGATAGCGTCGGCCAACTGATCCTGGCTGATGGTTTCCGCCAGTTCCGCTTGGACGAACGCCAGCGGTGCGTGGGTGGTTTGCTGTGCGGACAGGGCGATTTTACTCTCCTCCGCCGCGCGCACCAAACGGTAGCTTAACCGTTGTTGGTGTACTTTCAGCAGGCGCTTGACCTTTTCCGGATCGGCGGCATCGCGGATCAGATCCCGCAGCATACGGCCGTTGGTGGCGCTGTAGAAATCGATCTGCGCCGGCACGTCGTTGGTGGCTACCGCGTTCCAGTAAGGCAGCGCAGGCAGGGCGATGCCCTTTTCGGTTTCGCCGCCCATGCCGAACAGCGGCATCAACTGTTTGAACGCCAGCATGATGTCCAGATCGTTACCGCCGACGCGGCAACCGCTGTGCCCCAGCAGGCTCTGCTGGCGATCGGCGCGATCGCGCCATTGCGGCCCCATCAACAACACCGAACAGTCGGTGGTGCCGCCGCCGATGTCCACCACCAGCACGGTTTTCTCTTCGTTCAGCGTGGCTTCGAAGTCCAGACCTGCCGCTACCGGCTCGAACTGGAATTCAATATCCTTAAACCCGGCGCGTTCGGCGGCGCGCTGCAAAATGCCCTGCGCCTGCCGGTTAGCGTCTTCACCGCCGATGCCCTGGAAGTTGATCGGGCGGCCAATGACTGCCTGGCTGATGCTGCTCTGCAGCACGTTTTCCGCCTGGCGCTTGATGTGGAACATCATGGCGCACACCAGGTCTTCGAACAGCGCGATCTGCTGCGGCTTCAGGCCGTTGGCGCCGAGGAAGGATTTCGGCGAGCGGACAAAATAGACTTCTTCCGGATCTTCAACGTACTGCGCCAGTGCCTGCAGGCCAAACTGTACGCTGTCGTTGCCGACCGGAATGTCTTCTTCGCGGTTGTAGTTGATGGCCCTGCGCAGCAACTGTTGGTTCTCTTCGCTGCCGGTCGGCACCTGCCAATGGCGGTGCAGGCATTCGCTCACCGCTTCGCGCGTCGGTGCGCACAGCATCGACGGCAGGTAAGGTTCGTTGTTTTCCAGCGTCAGCAGCTCGGGGCCGTTATCTCGCATCACTGCGACGGAACAGTTGGCCGTTCCGTAGTCAAATCCAATAAACATGTCTTTTCTCTACTCCCCATGCCAATGAAGGGGGGCGACTTTACCCGAGTCCCGGCCCCTGGGCAACGTATGCGCGCTTAACTGACGAAAAATTTAGCGGGGCGGGCGGCGCTATGCTTAACTTAGGCTTCCTGTCTTAATGTCCGAATCCCGCACGTCAGCGCGCCAGCCGAGTCGCATAATGAACAAAAAACTGACCCCGAGCGTTGCCATGAAAAACCAGCAACAGGCCCTGTATGACGCACTGAGTGCGCGCGATCGAAAATTTGACGGCCGCTTTTTCGTCGGCGTTTCGTCGACCGGTATCTATTGCCGACCGGTGTGCAGCGCCCGCACGCCGAAAATCGAAAACTGCACTTTTTATCCCAGTGCGGCGGCGGCGGAACTGGCGGGGTTTCGCCCCTGCCTGAAGTGCCGGCCGGAGCTGGCGCCGGGATTGGCGCTGATCGATCTCGGCAATCGTTATGCGCAGGTGGCGGTGCAACTGATTGAGCAGGGCTATTTGTCCGAACACAGCTGCGAGCAATTGGCGGCGCGGCTGGGGATTTCCGATCGCCACCTGCGGCGCATCTTTGCCGATCAGTTTGGCGCATCGCCGATTGATTACGCCCAGTCACATAGGCTGTTGCAGGCCAAGCGGCTGCTGGCGGATACCGATTTGCCGTTGAGCGAGGTGGCGTTTGCCGCCGGTTTCGGCAGCCTGCGGCGGTTTAATGAATTGTTCAAGGCGCGCTACCGGCTGATCCCCTCCGCGCTGCGCAGCAACGGTAGCCGCAATGAGCGCACCGTCGCCAGTGGGTTGGTGTTTCATCTGGCTTATCGCCCGCCGTATGACTGGCCGCGCATGCTGGGCTTTTTACAGACGCGCGCGGTGAGTGGCGTGGAAAAAGTGCAGGATAAACAGTATTTGCGGTCGATCGCCGTCACTCTGGGCGGGGTGGAGTACCGTGGTTGGGTCAGCGTGCTGCCGGAAGAGGCGCGTAACCGGGTGCGGGTAGAAGTTGCGCCTTCGCTGAGCCGGGTGACCACCGAGGTGCTGCGGCGTATCCGCCAGCTATTCGATTTGGACGCTGCCCCGGATCTTATCGCCAATGCGTTAGGGACATTAGCCGCCGATGCGCCGGGCCTGCGGCTGCCCGGCTGCGTCAACAGCTTCGAGCAGGCGACCCGCGCGGTGCTGGGGCAACTGGTCAGCGTGAAGATGGCGGCCACCTTTGCCGGGCGTATGGCCGAACGCTGGGGCACCGCGCTGGAACAGCCTTACGACGGCATTACCCATGTGTTTCCCAGTGCTGAACGGGTGGCTCAATTGCAGCCCGAAGATTTGCGCCCGCTGGGGGTGCAGCTCAAACGCGCGGCGGCGCTGATCGCCATTGCACAGGCGGTCACCGAAGGGCGATTGCAGTTAGATAACGTGCTGGATATAGAGCAGGGGATCAAGGCGCTGACCGCGCTGCCGGGTATCGGCAGTTGGACGGCGAGCTACATCGCCATGCGAGCCTGGTCATGGCCGGATGTATTTTTAACGGGGGATTATCTGATCAAACAGCGTTTCCCCGGCATGACGCCGCGCCAGATTGAGCGCTATGCCGAACGCTGGCGGCCGTGGCGTTCCTACGCCACGCTGCATTTGTGGCATAACGACGGCTGGGCACCGCTGACAGAGGCTGCCGGGTAGGGTTACTCTTTTGTGGCGATAAGCGCCAGCAGGCTGCTGATGCCTTCGCGCATCAGAAAGCTCAGCAGCTTTTCGCGTTCGCTTTGTGTCAGGTGGTAGTAATACTCAATCCACACGGCCAGCGGCGGCTGGCGTTCCACCTGGTAGGCAGCCGGCTCCTCTTGCAGCATCAGCAAGCTGCGCGCGCCGATGGGCAGGCTGTCGATATGGTATTCCACGGCCTTGCCCTGTATGCCTTCTCGGCGGCGGCTGATCCAGCCTTCGCGCCGGGCTTTCAAATTGATTCCCTGTGGTGAGGTGGGTAATCCTGCAATGCCTGTAAGCTCCCTGGCGGCGAACCACTCATTTTTCATAGCCATAATCCCTGGGCAATCGTACGCAAAGACGGTGTTCTAAACGGCCTGACTGGCGTTTTTGATCGCCGTCCGGCGATGTCATGTTATTCAAACGATTAATCTTTACCCATTAGTTATACCATTAACTCAAGCTTGGCTAAGCAAAAAAAGATCGGCAGGGGGCGTGCGGCCGATGATAAGGCCGCAGTCTGAAAGACAGGGGAAAGGCTAGGGTTAGCGGATGCCGAAATAACCGCTGCTGAGCAGCTCCGACAGCGGCAGTTCCAGCGCCACGGTGTCGCCGTCGGCCAGATCGACGCCGATGGCCTGCAGCGTATTGAGCGTGATCTGCTGGTGCGCCGGGCCGGCCAGCGTCTGGGCGTGTACCCGGTGAGCCGCACTGTTGAGCATAGACACCATCAGCTCGTCCATCTGATTGCAATGCACGTTGGTGATAAAGCGTTCGTCGATGCGGATATAGTCAATCTTCTGGCCTTGCAACTCGTCGAAGGCATTGAGGTTGTGGCCAAAACCGTTGACGATCAGCTTGCAACCCCGTTGTTGCAGCTGATGGATAAAGGGTCTGCAGATGGCCGCATGTTCGAGTAGCGCGGTGTCATCGACCATCAACAGCAGGGCTTCAGGTTGCAATGGGGAAGCGTCGAAAGTTGTCAGCAGGTCGCGCTGGAATTGCGCATCGAGCAGGCTGTCGGTCGCCAGCGGCAGCGCCACTGACAGCCCCTTGCGGCTAATGTCGACGGCGTTCTGCGTCAAAATTTGCCCGATGATCCAACGATCCAGATCCGGCTGCAGGTTATAAATCTGTACGGCGGCGATAAACTCGTCGCGGGTCAACGTCCGCTCGTCCAGCGCCATGATCTGCAATTTCAGCTGATAAAAACAGACCGCCTGCGGCGTTTTAGGCGGTGCCACGGCCGTGACGTTCAGCACCAACAGCCCCTCGGCGATGATGTTTGTCACTTCCCGCCGCGTCAGCAGTTGATGCTGGCGTTCCTGCATCATTTTCTGGCGTGCTTCGTAGAGATAAGCCTGGCCGCGGCCACGATGCTTGGCGGTATAACAGGCGATATCCGCCTGCGCCAGCAGTTCGCCGCTCTTGCCGCCGGCGGCATCGATGCGGGTGATGCCCGCGCTGGCACCGACGTGATAAATCTTCCCTTCCCAAAAAAACGGGTATTGGCTGATGTGGTTAATCAGTTGCTGCGTAAGCGATTTGGCCTGTTCCCGCGAGCAGTCGAACAGGATCAATCCAAACTCGTCGCCGCCGAGCCGAGCCAGGCAGTCGCTGTTGCGCAGATGGTGCAGCATCAACTGAGCGATATCTTTTAACAGCGCGTCGCCGGCGGCATGGCCGGCACTGTCATTGACCGCCTTGAAGCGGTCGAGATCGAGAAATACCAGCGCATGCTGCTGATTTTCACTGGCTCCGGCGAGGGTGGATTTCAGGCGTTTCTCAAAATTGGTGCGGTTTGGCAAGCCGGTCAGTGCATCGTGCGAGGCGCTGTAACTCAGTTTTTTCATCAGTTCGCGGGAGGCGGTGACGTCTTGTAATACCATCACCGCACCCATCACTTCGCCGTCCACCGTTTTCAGCGGCGATACCGACTGCTGAATGTCGAAATGGCGCCCGTCGCGGCTGTGCAGCACCAGGGCATAATCCGCCGAAAGCAGCCGGTTTTCCTGCAGGCAGCACTGGATCGGGTTTTCCACTTCTTCGCCGTCTTTGCCGTTGGTCAGGCGCACCACGCCGGCGATAGGCATGCCGATCGCCAGGCTCATCGACCAGCCGCACATTTGTTCGGCCACCGGGTTCATAAAGGTGATACGCATTTCGTCGTCGGTGGAGATTACGCCTTCGCCAATGGCGTCGAGCGTAATGTGCAGGCGCTCTTTTTCTTCGTGCAGCGCTCCGGTGAGGTTTCTGACCTCCGTCATGTCGATGTTGGTGCCGAGCATGCGCAAGGGGCGGCCCTGTTCGTCCAGAATGACGTTGCCCTGGCCACGAATGTGGCGCACTTTCCCCTGGCGGGTGAGCAACCGGAATTCCAGAATGAACGGCCGTGGGTGTTCCAGCAAAGAGGCGATCTCAAGGTCGGTGCGTTCGCGGTCCTCCGGCAACAGCAGCGTGCGCCACAGCGACAGCGTCGGTGTCTGGTCCGGGCTGAGGTCATAAAGCTCATACATGCGTTTGTCCCAGGTGAGGACTTCGTCATGCATCATCCATTCCCAAACGCCGACGCCGCCTACCTGATTGGCCAGCGTGATGCGTTCTACCAACCGGTGGTTTTCCGCTGCGGTGTGCTTCAGTTCACTGATGTCTTCCACCTGAGAAATAAAATACAGCGGCAGGCCTTCGGGATCGCGAACCAGCGATACCGCCAGCAGCGCCCAGACGTGTTCGCCGTCGCTGCGAATATAGCGTTTCTCCAGGGTATAGCTGCTGATATGGCCGTCGAGCAGATCGCGCACCTGGGACATATCGGCGTCCAGATCGTCCGGGTGGGTGATTTCCTGGAACGTCAGCCGTTGCAGCGCCTCTGGCGTGTAACCCAGCAGTTTGCACAGCGCCTGGTTGACCTGCAACCATTTCCCCTGCGGTGAAACCAACGCCATGCCGATGGCGGAATACTCCAGCGCATTGCGAAAACGGGTTTCGCTTTCGACGATATGCCGTTTTTCCTCGCGGAAGGCGTGCATCACCATTGCCATCGAATGCGCCGGGATCAAAATCAGCAAAATCGGCAGGTAAATATCGATGTCGCTGAGGGGAGTTGCGGGCGGATGGACTTGCAACAACCCGAATGTAATCATCACTGTGACCATCAGCGTGGTGCAAAAACAGATGATGAAGGTTTCCAGCCGCAGCAGTGCGATCGCCGCCCACAACAGCGGCAGAATAACGAAGGTGAATGGGAAGGGCAGGTGGCTCAGCGCCAGATAGCTGAAGGCCAGTGTCACCATCAGCGTCAGCAACAGCGAAAACAGGTTAAGCGTTTCCAGCATGCGGCGACGATACACCAGCCCGATTGGCGTTAGCGACAACACGCCAATCGCCTCTGAAATAAACCAGGTGCTGAACAGGTGCCAGAATGTTTGTCCGGGCGCAGGTGCCCACCAGGCTGCCAGCAGGGCGCTGAACAAGGGGGTGAATATCACCGCGCAGACCACGAATTTCCCCCAACTGGCCAGGCCGTTCAGCGGATCCTCCGCCAACAGCAGGCGGCGCAACAGCAACGTGCTGACCACGGCTTCCAGCAGGTTGATCAGCGCCAGCTTGACCGGCAGCCAGCTGTAGCCGAACAGGATGATGCTGGCGGCGACGATGGCCAGCCAGAATGCCAACAGCGGCAACCCCCACAGCTTCGTCGGTTGCCGGTACAGTGCCACGATAATGGCGGCGGTCGGGAACCACAGCGACGTAAAATGGCTGGACTTGCTGGAGAGTGCGAGGCTCAGCAGCGCCAGAACAAATACCGCCAGCGTCGCCAGCAGCGTCTGTCTCAGCCAGGTGCCTTTACGCGTGGTGACGTGAGTGGGTGCACTAATATCCATAGATAACCTTATCGCGGCATCTGTCAGTGAACGAGGTCATGACGCGGATAGAATGAGACGATTTATTGGCAAAGGGTAGTACAGCTCGGTAATAAAACCTACCGAATCATACGGCTTTAGTGAGCTAACGCAAAAGCCGGCGCGGGCGCCGGCGATAAAGGGTCAAAGCAGGAACAGCGTTGCCAGGCCAAGGAAGATAAAGAAGCCGCCGGTGTCGGTCAGCGCGGTGATCAAGACGCTGGAGCCGACTGCCGGATCGCGCCCCATTTTGATCATGGTCATCGGGATCACCACGCCCATCAGTGCCGCCACCAACAGGTTGAGGATCATCGCCAGCGTCATCACGCCGCCCATCGCCCAGTCCCCGTACAGCAGCCAGGTGACTGCCCCCATGATGCCGCCCCAGACCACGCCGTTGATAATCGCCACCCCCAGCTCTCTCAACATCAGGCGGGAGATATTACCGACTTCGATCTGGTGCAGCGCCAGCGCGCGGACGATCATGGTGATGGTCTGGTTGCCGGTGTTGCCGCCGATACCGGCGACGATCGGCATCAACGCCGCCAGCGCCACCAACTGCGAAATGGTGTGTTCAAACATGCCGATGACGCGCGAGGCGATAAACGCGGTGCACAGATTGATAGCCAGCCACGCCCAGCGAGTTTTTACCGCTTTCATGACCGGAGCAAACACGTCCTCATCCGGGCTCAGGCCCCCCATGCGGCGCAGGGTGGTGTCGCTTTCTTCGTTGACCACGTCAACGATCTCTTCAATGGTCAGGCGGCCCATCAGCTTGCCCTTGGCGTCGACCACCGGGGCGCTGATCAGGTCATAACGTTCGAACGCGCTGGCCGCCGCCTCGGCTCTGTCTTCCGGCAAGAAACGGGTGGGATCGCTGTCCATCACGTCCTGCACCGGGGTTTCCGGGTCGTTCAGCAGCACGGCGGTCAGCGGCAACTCGCCCAGCAGGGTATTCTTGCGATCGGTGACAAAGAGTTTGTCGGTAGCCGCCGGGATGGTTTTACGCAAACGCAGGAAACGGTGTACCGCTCCGAGCGTGACGTCCGGACGCACCGTGACCAGTTCAAAATCCATCATCCAGCCTACGGTGTCTTTACCGTAGTGGATCATCTCGCGTACCTGCGCGCGCTGATCCGGCTCGAGCGAGGTCAACAGGCGGCCCATCAGGTTACGCGGCAGATACTGCGCCAGATAGGCCTGCTCATCGACGTCCAGCGTTTTGATCGCCTTGAGCAGGTCTTTATCGCTCATCTCTTCGATCAGGCTGTCCCACACCGGTTCGGCCACTTCCACCAACGTCTGGCCGCGCTTACTGTTGCCTACCAACCGCCACAGCGCCAGGCGTTCGTCCTGCGGCAGCGCTTCCAGCAGATCCGCCAGGTCAGCGGCGTGCATATCGTCCAGCAGACCGGTGATTTCGGCGGTCTGGTTCAGCAATTCGGTTTTGCTGAGCGCATTTTCATCCCCCGGCCGACCAAGAATGCCATCGACCAGGTCTTTATTGTTTAACAGCAGTGAAAGAATGCGCTGGCGATATTCAGCGACTTTTTTAACGTTATGCGTTGCGACTGACATGGTATTCCTTACTGGCACTCAGTAGTCCTCACAGACAATCTCTACCCAAGATAGAACATAGTGAATGCAGGCGTCATTTTTATGAAATGGATGCAGGCGCTGAGGAATAAGTAAGGGGCCTGGCATACCCAACAGGCGTTGGCCGGCGGCAGGCTGCTTAACTATTCGGTTGCCCTGAGTGCTGATGGCATCTTGTCGTTTCAGGGGGAGCCGTCCTGGTTTTCTTGGCGGATCTCCGTGGTGTTCTGAACGGGAGCGAGCTTTTTTTCCTGATGATGGGGCACCGCAACCACGGCGGCATACAGCAGGCGGCCGACTAAAATGATAAAGCTGATCAACAGCACTATCTTTGTCATCTGTCCGGTGGTTTTTTTACGCATATATCACCCGGCATGCCGGTTTCCTGTGCTATCTGGTGTTGGAAATTGTAACCGGAATTCCAGGAGGGGATGACAAAAGTTGTCTATTTATTTCCGGCGTAAGCCGTAGGGCATTTCATCGTCGTTCAGGATAGGGATTCAGCCGCTTCGGCGTTTAACGCGCCCCCACCTCAGGGTGGGGGCGTCGGACTCAGGCTGAGCGTTTCTCGTCCTGCGAGCCTTCTTCTTCAATCATCAGTTTCCAGCCCACTACGTCGTTCCAGTAGGCTTGCTCACGTTCGAAATCCAGCTGTACCAGGTTATTTTGCGCCAGATAGCCGGCCGGGAAGCGCAACGTCCAGTGGTTATCGTCGGTGCTAAGACGCAACGTCTCCGGCGTGGTGGTCGACTGGCGCTGGTTATTGAGCAGGGTGCTCAGGCGCAGCAACTGGATCAGCGGCAGATAATACTTTTTCTTGAACAGGTTCAGGCGCGGCAGTTCTTCGAGCTTGATGCCCTTGCGGTGGAAACGCACCAGCGCCGCCAGCAGCAATTGCTGTTCCTGATGGAAACCCGGCAGGTTGGTGTTCTGCAGAATATAGGCTGAGTGACGGTGCATACCGCTGTGGTTGATGCTCAACCCCACTTCATGCAACATCGCGGCCCACTTCAACAGCGCTTCCAACTGCGGATTCGCCAGCTTGGGGTTTTGCGCCGTCCACTGTGCATACAGCAGCTCGGTGGTTTCGAGCACGCGCTTGGCCTGTTCACGGTCAATATTGTAGTGATCGGCCAGGCTTTTGGCGGTGCGGCTACGGATATCCTGATGGCGGAAACGGCCTTCCATTTCGTACAGCACGCCTTCGCGCAGCGCGCCGTCGGAAAGGCGCAGATCGCGGATCGCCAGCGCATCGAACACGCCGCACAAGATCGCCAGACCCGGCACAAACACCGACTGACGGTCTTCGGATAATCCCGGCAGGCTCAGCGCGCTGAAGTTTTTAAACTGCAGCACCTGTTCCGCCAGCATCTCCAGCCGCTCCAGGGTGATCAGGCCGTCTTTTTCGCCCATCTCCACCAGCACTTCATGTGCGGCCTTGATGGTGCCGGACGCGCCAAGCGCATACTGCCAGCCCTGAATGCGGTATTGCCAGGCCAGGGTTTCGAGCTTCTGCGCCGCCGCCAGGCGTGCGCGCTTGAAGTTGTTCTTGCTGATTTCGCCGCCTGGGAAAAACTGTTGGGCGAAGCTGACGCAGCCCATGCGGCGGCTTTCCGCCAGCAGCGGCTCAAAGTCTTCGCCAATCACCAACTCGGTGGAGCCGCCGCCGATGTCGATCACCAGCTTGCGGCCTTTTTCCGGCTGCGTGTGTTCCACGCCCATAAAGATCAGGCGCGCTTCTTCCTGCCCGGCGATGATTTCAATCGGATAGGGGATCACCTTGGCCGCGCGTTTGAGGAACACTTCCGCGTTAATCGCCTGGCGCAAAGTATGGGTGCCGACGATGGTGACGTTATCCGCCGGAAAGCCTTGCAGCCGTTCGGCGAACAGCGCCAGGCAGGCAAGGCCGCGTTCTATTGCCTCTTCACTGAGCACATTGTTGCTGTCCAATCCATCGGCGAGGTGGACCCGCTGTTTTAAACGGCCCAACACTTGTAAGGCGCCGTTGACGACGCGGGCAATCACCATGTGGAAGCTGTTCGACCCAAGGTCGATGGCAGCGATTTCCTGCGGTTTGTTCGTTGCAGTGCTTTTTAGCGGCATAGTGGCTGGCCTACTGTCCTGGTTGTTCCAGAGCTTTTAAATACTCATAAATGGCAACCTGAGCGCGCACTTTACGGCGGTTGCCGCGCGGTACGTACTGGTTGCTCAGTTCTTTATCGAGGTAGCGTGCCTTGACCGTGTCGCTGAACAGGATTTCCAGAATATCCAGAACCCGTTGTTTCAGCGTTGGATCCAACAGCGAGACCGCCACTTCTATACGGTAATCTATGTTACGGGTCATCCAGTCCGCAGAGGACAGATAGACCAGTTTGTCACCTTTGTTGTCGAAAACGTAAACCCGATCGTGTTCCAGATAGCGGTCGACGATGCTGATTATCTGAATATTGTCACTGATCCCCGGCAGGTTGGGAATCAAAGAACACATACCCCGGACCAACAGGCGGATTTTTACGCCGGCGCCGGAGGCGGTATATAACCGATCTACCAGCCCTTTATCCACCAGATTGTTGATTTTCAGCATAATGCCGGCCGAGTGCCCGGCCTGGGCGTTGGCGATTTCCTGATCGATCAATTCGTACAGCTTCAGGCGCGAGTTCTGCGGCGACACCATCAGATTGTCGAAGGTCACCGGCCGGTACGGGTTCTCGATAAAGTTGAACACCCGACGCACTTCATTGGTGATACGCGAGTCGGCGGTCAGCAGTGAATAGTCGGTGTAAATACGCGCGGTTTTCTCGTTAAAGTTACCGGTACCGATATGAGCATAGCGCACAATATCGTCGCCTTCACGGCGCGAGATCAGGAACAGTTTGGCGTGAATTTTCAGCCCTGGCGCAGAGAAGATAACGTGCACGCCGGCTTCGGTCAGGCGTTTGGCCCAGTGAATATTGGCCTCTTCATCAAAGCGCGCCTGCAGTTCTACCACCACCGTGACCTTTTTGCCGTTGTGCGCGGCGTGGATCATCGACTCGATAATGCGCGAGTCTTTCGCCACGCGGTAAATATTGATTTTGATCGCCAGCACGCTCGGGTCGAACGACGCCTGGCGCACCAGCTCCAGCACGTGCTCGAAGGTATGGTATGGGTAGTAGAGCAGCACGTCCTGTTCGCGGATGGCGTCAAAGCCGTTGCGGAATTTATCGAACCAGATGTGGCGCAGGCGCGGCAGCGGTTTATTGACCAGGTTGGCCTTACCGACGTTCGGGAAGCTGATAAAGTCTTTAAAGTTATGGTAGCGGCCGCCGGCGATCACCGAATCATAGTTGGAGATGCCAAGCTTGCCGCGCAGCAGTTCCACCATTTCGTTCGGCATGTCGCGCTGATAAACGAAACGCACCGGTTCGGCGGTGAGGCGTTGTTTCAGGCTGGAGGACATCAGTTCCAGCAGGCTGGATTCCATTTCTGTCACCAGGTCATATTCGGCGTCGCGCGTCATTTTCATCGAATAGGCGTTGAGCGCATCGTAATCGAAGAAGCCCTTGAAGATATCGTCCAGGCAGTAACGCAGAATGTTGTCCAGCAGGATCATCGGTTTGCGGCGGCGTGGCGCTTCCGGCGGCAGGTTGACGAAGCGCGGTACCTTATCGGACGGGATCTCCAGCAGCGCATATTCGATACGCGTGCCGCGGATAATCTCTACCGCCAGATAGGTGTAATCGTCTTTCAGGAACTGCACCAGATTGGTGTCGTGGTTGATCAGGATCGGGGTGATGTGTTGGCGCAGATGCTGCTTGAAGTATTGGCGCAGCCAGGACTGCTGGTTCTCCGACACCTGACGTTCGTTGATCAAGAAGATCTGGTTGCGTGCCATTTCCAGCAGCAGATCGTTATACAGGCTGTCGAATTCCTGATCGGTTTTTAATACCTTGGCCTGGATCTTCTTCAGCAAATGACGTGAAGCGCCGCCGGATCCTTGCTCTTCGCTGATCAGGATGCGTCGTTTGAGATCGGCAAAGCGGACCTTATAGAATTCGTCGAGGTTATTGGAGTAAATGCCCAGAAAACGCATGCGCTCAATCAGGGGATTGCTCTTATCTGCGGCTTCCTGCAACACGCGTTCATTAAAGGATAACCAGCTTAATTCTTTTTCGATGTAGAGCTTTTCCTGACCCATTGCCACTCCAGTTCAATTTTAGAAAAGGACCCGGGGCGCCCCCCCAAAGCCCGTACTCTGCGTTGTCGGGCTTGAACGTAGCCCGGCTATGTCCTGCACCCATCAACCTTGATGATGGGCTTTTGAGTCCGCAACGGCACCGGGACACAGCCTATTGTCCTTCATCATTATTGCGAGAGATTGACAGGAAAGTCCAACATATCCATTGCGTTGGCACGGGGCATTTTGCGGTATAAAAAATATTTTTGCGGCGGTGAAGCCGCTGGTCAATATTGTTCGCTATAAAATCTCGAATATGAACCCTTGTTATTTGCTATATGACCGGTATTTTCATCATTTTTCAGAAATATACTTGGCATACAGTGGGTTTTATTAGTTGAATAATCCAATTAATAGGTGGGGAACTTTGTCATGCAAACGTCACAAAACTGACATAAGATGCCCGGTTATTCTATGGCGCAAGCCTGATTACATCAGCGACAGCGAGAGACATGGCACAGACTACGGTAAACCAACATCCCCGGGATCGCCTGCGCGCGCGCATCGACCGGAGCGTGCAGGCGGCGGTGACCGTCAGCGGGCTGCTGGTGCTGATGACGCTCATGCTGATCTTCGTTTACCTGCTGTTTGCGGTGCTGCCGCTGTTCAAACCGGCGGCGATGGGCAAGGCGCAGCCGCTGGCGATCGCCGCTTCTGCACCGGCGCTGGCGTTGGGCATGGATGTGCAGCAACGCATCGGTTATCGCATTGATGCGCAGGGCGCGGGCCAGTTTTACCGTTTGACGCCGCAAGAGGGCGCGAAGGCCGGCGAACTGCTGGCGCAGCAACCGCTGCTGGCCAAGCCGACGTTGCTCGCCCAGGCTGCGGGCGAACGCGACCTGTTTGCTTTGGCGCAGGCCGATGGCCGGTTTATTGTCGCCAGCGCGGACTTCGCCGCAGCGGGATCGGCGGTGCCGCAGTGGGCGTTTCCACTCGGGCAACGGCCACAGGCGCTGGATCAACGGGGCCGGCCGTTGACGCTGCTGACGCTGGCCGAGGCGCGGCGCGGCCAGTACTTGCTGGCCGGCGTCACCGACGATAACCGGTTGGTGTTTGGCCGTTTCGGTAACGAGCATCCGCCGCAGTTGAGCGCAAGCGCGCTGGACCGTGCGCCGCAGCAGATCGTACTGACCCCGGACGGGCGCCAGCTGTACCTTTTGACGGGTAACCGCCTGGCGCGTTACCAGATTAACGACACGCAGCTGCAACTGAAAGAAACCCGTACCCTCGGGGAACATTCTCCTTATCAGCTGACGGCGTTGCCCGGTGGCAGTGCGCTGTTGATCGAAGCGGCTGACGGCAGCGTGCGCGAATGGTTCGACGTGGAAAAGAACCAGCGCTGGCAACTGACGCCGGTGCAGCATTTCGAACACAGTGCCGAACCGCAAGATTTGCTGGTGGCCGAGCCTTATCGCCGGGTATTCGCTACCCTGCGACCCGATGGCGGTTTCTCGCTGTTCTCGAGCATTCAGCCGCAGCCGTTGCTCAACGGCAGGCTGAGCAGCGGCGTTCAGCAGATGGCGTTCGCCCCGAGCGGCGACGGCCTGCTGCTGGAAACGGCGCAGGGCTGGCAGCACTATGCGATTGATAACCCTTACCCTGACGTGACCTGGCGTTCGCTGTGGCACAAGGTGTGGTATGAGAATTACCCTGAGCCGGCCTACGTGTGGCAATCGACCTCCGGTGAGGACAGCTATCAGGCCAAATTCAGCCTGATACCGGTGATTTTTGGCACCTTCAAGGCGGCGGGTTACGCGATGCTGTTCGCTATTCCGCTGGCGCTGGCGGGGGCGATTTACACCGCTTATTTCATGTCGCCCGGGCTGCGACGGGTGATCAAACCGGCTATCGAGGTGATGGGCGCGTTGCCGACGGTGGTTATCGGGCTGGTGGCCGGCATCTGGCTGGCCCCGGTGATTGAACATTATTTGCTGGCGGTGCTGTCGCTGCCGGTGCTGCTGGCGGTAGCGGTGTTGGCCTGTGGCGCAGTGGTGAACCGATTTGCGCCGCGGCGGTTACCGCCAGGTTTCGATCTGCTGATCCTGCTGCCTTTGATGCTGCTGGTCGTCTGGCTGACGTTCAGCGTTGGGCCGTGGCTGGAAGTGAAGCTGTTCGGGGAACCGCTGCATTTCTGGCTGGGCGATGATTATGACCAGCGCAACGCGCTGGTGGTCGGCGTGGCGATGGGGTTTGCGCTGGTGCCGATTATTTTCTCACTGGCGGAAGACGCCTTGTTCAGCGTGCCGGCCACGCTCAGCCAGGGCTCACTGGCGTTGGGGGCGACCCAGTGGCAAACCGTGATGCGCGTGGTGCTGCCTTCGGCCAGCGCCGGTATTTTCTCGGCGCTGATGATAGGGTTTGGCCGGGCGGTGGGCGAGACCATGATTGTGTTGATGGCCACCGGCAATACGCCGATTATCGACGGCAGCCTGTTCCAGGGCCTGCGTGCGCTGGCGGCCAATATCGCGATAGAAATGCCCGAAGCGGTAGCCGGCAGCAGCCATTACCGGGTGCTGTTCCTTACCGCGCTGGTGCTGTTTATTTTCACTTTCGTGTTCAATACGCTGGCGGAGGCGGTTCGTCTGCGTCTGCGTAAACGCTATACCCTGAATCAGGAGGCGCCATGAAGCACTGGGTGAAAAGCGGTTCGCCGTGGATTTGGCTGACCGCCGGTTCGGTGACCGTCAGCCTGCTGGCGTTGCTCGGTATCATGCTGCTGCTGGCCGGGCAGGGGATGCGCTATTTCTGGCCCAGCCCGGTTTACCAGTTTGAGTTGAATCAGAGCGCGGCCGGCCCGGTGATGATGATCGGCGAGCTGTACCAGCAGCAAAACATTCCCCGCCGCCAGTTGCAGGAGTCCGGCGTTGCGCTGCCGCCGGGGAATGCGCAGAACTTTGAACGCTATCTGATCAAAGTCGGCAACCGCGAGAGCGAAGGGCAGGATTTCCGCACGCTGCTGGCCAGCGATATTCTGCGGCAGAGCACGCCGCGCGATCTGCTGGTGCTGGAGCGCAACAGCAACGGCACCGCTTATGGCTATTTGGCGGGGATGCTGGAAGACGGCCAGCCTTTGACCGGGCGCAATATCAACCAGGCGCTGCAGCAGCGTTTGCCGCAGATTGCCGCGCTTTCGCGGCAGGCGCACGACATTCAATTTCGCGATATGGCGCGCATCAACCAAAGGTTCGATGCGCTGCGCCTGCGCGAGAAGAGCCTGCAGCGCGATGACAAGCTCGACGCTCGTTCGCAGGCTTCCATCAGGGCTGAAAGGCTGGAGTTGCAACGCCGGTATCGGCAGTTGTCTGACCGGCTGGAAGGGCTGAACCGCGATCGCCAGCGCGATGCGCTGTTGCTGCGTGACATGCACGGGCAGGTTCATACCATTGCGCTCAGCCAGGTGCGCGATGCCTGGTATCCCAATGCAATGAACACCACCCAGAAGCTGGTGCACTGGGCCGAGCAGGTGAAGAAATTCCTCAGCGACAGCCCGCGTGAGGCCAATACCGAAGGCGGCGTGTTCCCGGCGATTTTCGGCACCGTGCTGATGGTGATCCTGATGTCGATAGTGGTGATGCCGTTTGGCGTGATCGCCGCCGTTTACCTGCACGAGTATGCCGGCAATAATTTGCTTACGCGGTTGATCCGCATTGCGGTGGTCAATCTGGCCGGCGTGCCGTCGATTGTTTATGGCGTGTTTGGCCTGGGGTTCTTCGTTTATATGATTGGCGGTACCCTCGATCAGCTGTTTTACCCGGAGTCGCTGCCCAACCCGACCTTCGGTACGCCTGGCGTGCTGTGGGCGGCGTTGACGCTGGCGTTGCTGACGCTGCCGGTGGTGATCGTCGCTACCGAGGAGGGGCTGTCGCGCATTCCCGCCACGCTGCGCCAGGGATCCTTGGCATTAGGCGCCAGCCGTGCGGAAACCCTGTGGCGTATCGTTCTGCCGATGGCCGCACCGGCGATGATGACCGGCCTGATCCTGGCGGTGGCGCGCGCCGCCGGGGAAACGGCGCCGCTGATGCTAGTGGGCGTGGTGAAATCCGTGCCGGTGCTGCCGGTGGACGATATTTTCCCGTATCTGCATCTGGAGCGGAAGTTTATGCATCTGAGCTTCCAGATTTACGATATGGCCTTCCAGAGCCCGAGCGTGGAAGCCGCACGGCCGCTGGTGTTCGCCACGGCGTTTCTGCTGGTGACGATTGTGGTGGGGTTGAATCTGGCGGCGATGGGCATCCGCCATTCGCTGAGGGAGCGGTACAGAGCATGGTCGCAGTAACAATGACGTTATTTCTGGGGAGTGCGTAATGGGTTTGATGACGCCAGGCAGTTTGCCCCGGCTGGATGTCCAGCATCTTGATGATGAACATACCGCGCTGGCGGTGAATGGCCTCAACCTTGTTTTATGGCGAGAAACAGGTACTGCACAATATTTCGCTGCGTATTCCCAAGCACCGCGTTACGGCGCTGATCGGCCCTTCCGGCTGCGGTAAATCGACGTTGCTGCGCTGTTTTAACCGCATGAACGATTTGGTGGATAACTGCCGGATCGAAGGTGAGCTGCAACTCAACGGGCAGGGCATTTCCGGTACGCAGATCGACGTGGCAGCGCTGCGGCGGCGGGTCGGTATGGTGTTCCAGCGCCCTAATCCGTTCCCAAAGTCGATTTATGAAAACGTGGTCTATGGCCTGCGGCTACAGGGCGTGCGCGACCGGCGGATCCTGGACGAGGCGGTAGAGCGTTCGCTGCGCGCCGCAGCGCTGTGGCATGAGGTCAAGGATCGGTTGCGCGAGAATGCGTTCCGCCTTTCCAGCGGCCAGCAGCAGAGGTTGGTGATTGCGCGGGCGATAGCCATTGAGCCGGAAGTATTGTTGCTCGATGAACCGACCTCGGCGCTGGATCCAATCTCCACCCTGACCATCGAAGAGCTGATCTCCGCGCTGAAACAGCAGTACAGCGTGGTGCTGGTTACCCACAACATGCAGCAGGCGGCGCGGGTGTCCGATTACACGGCGTTTATTCACCAAGGGCAACTTGTGGAATACAACGCGACCGACGATATCTTTACTTCACCGCGTCAGCGCCGCACCGAGGATTATATTACCGGGCGTTACGGTTAAGGATTGTTGGGCGCAGCATGCTGCGCCCCGTTCCACTGGAGCTCATTAGCTTCAATGCCCTTTAGTTCATTGCCCCACTCGTCCTCCCGCTCCTTCACGGGTATCCCCTGAACTTTCGCTATTTTCCGCACTTTGAATAAAAACAATTCTCATTCGTATGGACGAGAAGGGATAAATGTTTATAATTCGCCAATCTATGTAAATTATCGTAAATGGATGTTTTTAAATGTGTGCATGGAAGCTATGCATCTGGGCTTTGGCGTTTATGGCCAGTGTCGGGCGTTTTCATTGCGTTCAGGCCGCGGAAATTGCCAGCCCGGTCGACCGCGACAGCATTACCCAACAGCAAAAAACGTTGCTGGAACAGGCGCAGCAGCAGCGTGAAGCACTGCAAAACAATGTCGCGTTGCCTGCATTACCACTGCCTGTGGCGAGTGCCGGCGAGGAAACCTGCCACAACGTACAACGCATTGTATTTCAGGGGGCGGAGCATCTCTCCTGGTCGGTGAAAGAAAAACTGGCAAATCCCTACCAGGGTCGTTGCCTGACGTTGAACCACATCAATCGCTTGGTGCGAGAAACCACCAATGCCTATCTGCAACGCGGCTATATCACCTCGCAGGCCTTCCTGCAGGATCAGGATATTGCTGGCGGTACGTTGATCATCAGCGCCAATGAAGGACGGGTGGAATCCATTACGCTTGATGGAGAAAACACGCTGGCGTTACGTATGGCGTTCCCCGGCAGGGTCGATGAGGTATTGAACCTGCGGGATATTGAACAGGGGATGGAACAGCTCAATCGGTTGCCTTCGCAGCAAGTGAGCATCGATATCCAGCCTGGAGCGCATTCTGGTTATTCAAACGTGGTATTGCGGCGCAGTTCCGCGCGTTTGCCCGTTGCACTTTCTTTTGGTGCAGACAACAGCGGCCAGAAAAGTACGGGCACCGGGCAGATGAATGCCGGCATAACGTTGGATAATCCGTTGCGCCTTGCCGAACAGTGGTCATTTTCTGCGGCACGTAACAGCGATTTCAGCCATAGCCATCGCAGCCGCAGCCTCAACGGCGGTGTGACCTTGCCCTACGGTTACTGGCTATTCAGCTATCAATATGCCTGGAATGATTTTTTCCAGAACGTGCCGTTCAATGGCGACGCTTACCGCTATAAGGGAAATAGTCAAACCCAGCGTTTGGGTGCCAACCGCACGCTGTTGCGGGACGGTTCGCGCAAGTTTTCTGTCGACATAGGGCTGACGCGCAGGCGTACAGAGAACCAACTGGCGGGCGAACGTCTGGCTATCAGCAGCCCGACGCTCAGCGTATTTAGCCTCGGCGGGAATTATAGCGCGGTCGCCGGGCGCGGCTATCTGACGCTGAACCCGACGGTAAGCCACGGCCTACGTATGTTGGGTGCCACCACGGATGACCCGGAGCATACCAATGCGCCGCGCAGCGAGTTTCGCAAACTCAGCCTCAGCGCCAGTTACTTCTATCCTCTGACTCCCTCTTTGTACTACCTGACATCAGCCTACGGGCAAACTACGCCGGATAACCTGTACTCCAGCGAGCGCGTCTCCGTTGGCGGGCAGTATTCGGTTCGCGGCTTCAAGGAGCAATACCTGACCGGCAATCGCGGTGGGTACTGGCGTAACGAGCTCAACTGGCAATGGATGACGCAGCCGGGGCTGGGGGACCTCTCTTTGATTGGCGCGTTGGATACCGGCTGGGTGCAGGGGCGCGCCGGGCAAATCGACGGTGGAAACGTCAGTGGCATGGCGCTGGGCGCTTCGCTGAATGGGCGATGGTTCAATCAGTCGTTCACCGTCGGTAAACCCCTGAAGCACCCTGGCAGCTTGCAACCGGATCATTGGGTGGCCTACTGGCAAGCCGCCTTCACGTTATAACGTCAGCACAGGGTAAGACGCCCGCAGATGTCTAAAACCAACATCATTTCAAAGGAGTGAATAATGGATAAGCTCAACCACCCGTTACTCCGGAGTATCAGCTATTTGCTGATTTATCTGACGGCGCTGCAGCCATTGCACCCCGCCTTTGCCGCGGGTATCAACGCCGCCAACGGCAACACTCAGGTGGTCATCAAACCGGGTAACGTACCGGTGGTGAATATCGCCACGCCGAACGGTGCGGGCATTTCTCATAACACCTATAAGGATTTCAACGTCGGGGCTCCGGGTGCTGTGCTGAACAATGCGACACAGGGCGGAAAAACGCAGCTAGGTGTCGATATTATCAACGGCAACCCTAACCTCAAGGGTAAACCGGCCGATTTGATCATCAACGAAGTCACCGGCGGCAGCCGTTCCGAACTGCAGGGCAAGCTTGAGGTGTTCGGCAACAAGGCCAACGTGATGATCGCCAACCCCAATGGTATCAGCTGCGACGGTTGTGGTTTTATCAACGCTCCCGGCGTCACCCTGACTACCGGTAAACCGCAGTTCGACAAGCAGGGCGCGCTGGAAGCGCTGGAGGTGAAAAAGGGTGGCGTCACCATCGGCGGCAAAGGGCTGGACGGCAACAGCGCCGACTACGTCGACATCATCAGCCGCGCTACCGAACTGAATGGCAAGATCAACGCCAATAATCTGTCGCTGACCCTGGGGGCTAACCGCGTCAGTTTCAAAGACGGCACCATCAAGCCTATCGCCGGCGAAGGCGCTAAACCTGTGCTCGCGGTGGACACCAAAGCATTGGGCGGTATGTATGCCAATAAGATCCGTCTCGTGGCCAATGAGGATGGGGTCGGGGTGAATCTGAAAGATCTCACCAGCAAACAACGAGATGTCACGTTGAGCGTAAATGGCAAAATCTCGCTTAATGGTACAACGCACAGCAAAACAGACCTCAATGTCAGCGCTAAAGAGTTGCATGTCACGCCGGGAGCTATCGTGCAGGCCGACGGCAACGCCACGTTGGCGGCTACCAGACTGGTAAACGACGGGCAAACCAGCACCAGCGGCGATATGCGCATTTTCAGCGATCATGTCCGCAATGCGGGAGAAAACGCCAAGCTTCACGCTAACAAAAATATGTGGATCCAGAAGGATGCGCAGGGCAATAAGGCGAATAGCGTTGAGAACCGTTCGGCGAAGATACTGACCAACAGCGGTGATTTGGTTATTCGTACCAATAAACTCGATAACGTGCGCCAACAGTTTACCATTTCCTCGACCAACGCACCGAAAGACAACAAGGATATTGATCGTTGGCTGGCTGACGGTGTTTATCAGGACCAATTCGACTACCGATTCTTTGACTATCTGGCTGAGCTCGAAGACAAAAGTTTCACATGGCTGGGGCATATCGATTTCAAAAAAACACCCTGGGTTAACAGTGAGCACGCGCGTTTTACCGTGGTAAGGGACAGCAAACCGGCTGAGATCATTTCAGGTAAGAGCGCCTATATCAATGTGTCGGAGCTTTGGAACCACGTCAGTACAATAAAGGCGAGCAAAGACCTGATTTTAACTGGCAATAATCTGAGCGTCCGTAGTGAAACCCTTGGCAACCTGAATGATTACGCCTTGTTCGAACAGAAAACACCCAATCAGAACGTCGTACTGGGACATAAATGGCAGGATGCGAAAACGACGACGCCGGAATACATCCTCTACGTCAGGAAAGGCACGCAGAAAAGTTGGGCGGCGGAAGGGTACTCTGTATCCCTGTTGCAGGCCGGTGGCAACCTGGTGGCGGATTTCAAAAACCGGATAGACATCCAAACGCCAACGCCCAACGAAAATCAGCTCAATGACGTCAAAACGACCGGCCGCCCCGAAACCGTCAAAGGGCAGAATGTACTCCTGCATGCGGCCAACATCGTCAGCACCGACGCCATTAACGCCAGCGGCAATCTCACAGCCATTGCCGAAGACCGCATCGTGCTGGGGCAGGGCATTCTGTCCGCAGGTAAAGCGCTGGATTTGAGTGCCGGCAACACCATAGATGCCTGGCAAAGCGAACTGAAAGGGCAGGACGTCACGCTGACCGCCCGCACCGGTGAAATCAAGATCCACACCAGTGAAAAGCCCAACTATTACCACCCGGACGGCGTTCGCTGGCTGGGCAGTCTACAGGCATCACGTGACCTGACGTTGACGGCGGGCAGTACCATTACCCTACTCAATACGTTACTGGCGTCACAGAGCCGCAATATCAGCATGACGGCCCCAGGCAGCATCTCCATCATTAAGAATGACGCCATTCTGACGCGCAATCGTCCTGGCGAAGACCTGCCGGCGGACAAGCGACTGCAATACTTCAACGGCCTGCTTCAGGTCGGTGCGATGAAGGCCACCGGTTCGGTCTCGCTCAACAGTGGCGGCTATCTGGCGTTGCGCGGCGCCAACATCCATGCCGGCAAGGACGTGACGCTGCTGGCCGGGCACAATGCCGACCTCAACTACCGCGCGCTGGACGGCAATTATGGCCATCCCTTTGTTTCCTCTCGCACCCCGGAGCTGGGCAGCCGGATACACGCCGGTGGCAACCTGCTCATTAACACGGCCCGTGACCTGGGCACTCAGGGTGGCTCGTTGTCCGCCAACGGCAACATCACGTTGTTGGCCGGGCAAAACCTGTGGCTGTCCAACGTGGCCTATTCCGCCATCGATGCCGCCAACGACAACAACAAGGATGACCGTCATGCGGTAACGACCATCAATGCTGGAAAAAACCTGACGGCGGCGGCCAACAACCAGTTGCTGACCTACGGCGCCAAACTGAGCTCCGGCGGTAACATGACCCTGACCTCGGGCGGAGACATGCGTTTCGAGGCAGTGCAAAATCATACCTACCGCGAGGGCAACAAGGAATTTACCGAAACACGAACCCAGCAGGGCACAGAGCTAACTGCCGGGGGCCTGATGACGATCATTTCTAATGGCAGCATTTTGTTCCAGGCAACCAAACTGGTGGTTAAGGGGTTGGGTGCCAACTGGAAGCCGCCGGTCGCGGTGACTGACTGGGGCCAGCGCATTGCGGTAGCTGAGCAGCAGATTCAGAATGCGCAACTGCAGATTAACCAGGCACAGCAGGACAAAAAGAATGCTGAGCTTGCTGTTGCTCAACGCGTATCCGCTGTTCAGCAAGCAGAAGCCGCCGTTAGAGAAGCAGAAAACGGGCGCGACGAGTTTATTAGCAATAATCCACCTCACGAGTATGGAAACGGTTGGTCAGCGGAGGTGGGGAGTTGGAAAAAATTTGTTACACAGCGCGAGAATGAGCTTGCTACGGCGAAAAATAGCCTCGCAACGGCCCAAAATGACGTCATTCTGGCTACCCAGCGTATCAATCAGGGTAACAACGGTAAAAACGAAGCGCAAAATCGCCTGACGGCTGCGCGTCAAGAGGCGCAACTCAAGGAGCCGGATGAGGCTCGTCAGAGGGCTGAGGTCAACGCGTATAACCAGGCCGAAGCCATGCGCGCCGGCAATATGGACATAGCGGCCAAGGGAGGTTATCTCTATGCCCAAGCGATGGAAGAGTCCAGCCATTACGAGAAAAAGGAAACCAAGCGTAAATGGTGGGGCAAGAAAACCGAAGTTAAGCAGACTCGCCATGATGTAGCCAATAAGGTCACCGAGTTTACTGCCGCCGGCAACATCAACCTAATGAGCCGCGACGACAGCACCTATGAAGCCAGTAAAATCGCCGCCGGGCAGAACGCTCGATTAACCAGCACATATGGGCAGGTCAACTTCCGTGCCGTAAAAAATACCTCCTTCGAGCAAACGATCAGCAACTCGAAAGGTTTCTTCATCAAGCAATCCAATAAAGGCTATGAAGACAACAAGTGGGTGCTGCCGAGCATTCATACTGGCGGTACGCTGACCGTCGATGCGGCAAAAGGGGTTAGCGCCGACGTTAAAGTGAAAAACGGCCAGGCGCTGCAAAGCGCGATAGATGCACTGGGTAATACGCCGGGCACCACCTGGGTAAAAGACCTCAACAAACGCAACGACGTGCAGTGGAACACCGTCAAGGACGCCTACGACAGCTGGGACTACAAGAGCCAACATCTGAACCCGGCGGTGGCGGCGGTGATTGCCATTGCGGCGGCGGCAGTGACCGCCGGCAGTTCGCTCACGGCGCTAGCTGCCAGCAATGTTGCCGGGGCCATTGGTGGTGGTGCAGTGACCAGTGGTGCGGTGACGGCCGGGATGTCGTCGCTTGCCTCCCAAGCGGCAGTGGCATTGGTGGAAAATCAGGGCAACCTATCGAAAACCCTGAAAGTGCTGGGCAGTAACGAAAGCGTCAAGGCGACCGCGACCGCCATGGCGATTGGCGGGGCGCTCAACGGCTTTGACAGTGCGATGGGTTGGAGCAAGGACGCGGCGGGCAAACCGCTCAACCCGAAAAACGTCAAGTTGCCGCAATTGAGCAATGGTGACTGGAGCAAGGTGGCTCAGCGGGTA
>NZ_BCTU01000002.1 GCF_001590925.1 Serratia plymuthica NBRC 102599 | reverse complement strand
CTGTTGGCCAATATCGGCAGCCAGATTAATGCCGAAGGGGCGAAGCTGATTGGCGATAACGGCGAAGTATTGGGAAGTGAAGAACAGAAATTAAATTTCGATGAGGCCACCCATGCTATATAGCGATGAAGAATACGAGTTGTTCAGTCAAGAGTTGGATGGCTCATCTATTGGAACCATATGGTCAGCGATGATACCTGAAAACTTTAATGGAAAAATATCATATGATGAAAAGAAAGGATATTTTTTAGAGTTACTTCAGCGTCTCATGCAAGATGGTAAAATTAAACTGGGCAAACACGATAGATTCTTGGACGGCTCTATTGATAAACAGATCGATATGTATAGAAAAGCGATGCCTTCATGTGAGCAAGAAATGTATTTTGGACTGTGGTTCACATTTGAAGAATGCCCAGGAGGGGCTGTCTGGATCCATGATGATGGATATCAAGACTGGACTTGATTTGCTTTGTCATATTAACAACCCGTAAGGGCCATCAAGTACGCTATAAAAACCCGCTTTCGCGGGTTTTTCACTTTTACTTCACCAGCGGCTTATCGCCAGGCGTTTTGAACTTCGCCAGGTACTGCGGCTGGAAGATGCACATGCGCAGCACGGTGCGGTATTCGCCGTTAACGAAGAATTCGTCAATCAGTTCGCCTTCCACTTCGAAGCCCAGCTTGCTGTAGATGTGGATCGCCTTCGGGTTTTCTTTGTCGACGATCAGATACAGCTTGTACAGGTTCAGCACCGAGAAGCCGTAATCCATCGCCAGTTTGGCGGCGGTACTGGCGTAGCCTTTGCCCTGATGGGCCGGATCTATGATGATCTGGAATTCTGCGCGGCGGTGGATGTGGTCGATCTCCACCAGTTCCACCAGCCCGACCTTGGCACCTTCGTGGGCGATGATAAAACGCCGTTCGCTCTGATCGTGGATGTGTTTGTCGTAGAGATCGGAAAGCTCGACAAAGGCTTCGTAAGGTTCTTCAAACCAATAGCGCATCACGCTGGCGTTGTTGTCCATCTGATGGACGAACGCCAGATCATCCCGTTCCAATGGACGTAGCCTGACGCTGGTAGTGCTGGACATGTGTGTTCCTCTATGTCGTGGGTAAGTACCAATGATAATACTGGACAATATATTATGGTAAGAATGCCGGTTTGAGTCGCGTATTTTTTGGTAACCAAAGCCGCTATACTGCCTGAAATATAAACACCTCAGAGAGGCCAAACTTTATGGTGATCAAAACCTCCCTCTCCACCCAGCCCACAGCTGAGGTAGCCGAACAAGGCGAAAGTTACGATCGTTGGTTCCGGGCCAAGATTGAAGCAGCCATTAACAGCGAAAAGCCAAGAATTCCGCACGAGCAGGTCATGAACGAGATGCAAATTCGTTTAGCGGCGAAGAAAAAGATACGCAAAATGGAATGATTGATGCGGATAGAATGGAGTCGTGAAGCTCAGGAAGAGCTATGGAACATTATTGATTATATTGATGATAGAAACCCGCAGGCGGCGCTCATTTTACAGCGCGAGATCGAAACGGCGGTGCATTCGCTGTCGCTGAATCCCTTTATGTACCGGTTGGGCAGAGTAGATAACACTCGTGAGATTGTCGTCCATCCCAACTACCTGATTGTTTATAGAATCATCGGACATATAGAAGTTCTTGGCGTGATTCACGCTAAACGAGAATATCCCTGAAGAACAAACCCCGGCTAAAAGCCAGGGTTTGAGGAGTGAATCAAGATAGGCGATCAGTCCGCTGCATGCCCCTGTTCCGGCAGGCGTTCGCCGTCCAGCCAGGCGGCGTTATCACGCATCGCCAGCCGGCCTTCGGCAAACCAGTTCACCACCAGCGGGTAAATGGTGTGTTCCTGGGTTTGCACCCGTTCAACCACCTCGTCTTCCTCGTCGCCGGGGAAAATCGGTACCTTGGCTTGCAGGATCACCGGGCCGCCGTCGAGCTGTTCGGTCACGAAGTGCACCGAGGTGCCGTGTTCGCTGTCACCGTTGTCGATGGCCTGGCGGTGAGTATGCAGCCCAGGGTATTTCGGCAGCAGGGAAGGGTGGATATTCAGCATGCGGCCTGCATAGCGCTGCACGAACTGCGGGCTGAGAATGCGCATATAGCCGGCCAGCACCACCAGATCCGGTTGGTACCGGTCGATGGCGTCCGCCAGCGCAGCGTCAAACGCCACGCGGTCGGCAAAGGCCTTGGCATCCAGCGCATGGGCGGCAATGCCTGCCGCTTCTGCGCGTTGCAGGCCGTAAGCCTGCGCCTTGTTGCTGAACACCGCCACAATGTCGGCGGCAATCCGGCCCTGCTGGCAGGCGTCAATCAGTGCCTGGAGATTGCTCCCCTGGCCGGAGACCAACACCACGATCTTTTTCATCAGTTGATGACCACTTGTTGTTCGTCAGAAGATGCGGTCAGTTTACCGATCTTCCACGCTTTTTCACCGGCTGCGGTCAACAATGCGATGGCTTGTTCAACGGATTCTTCCGGCAGCGCGATGACCATGCCCACGCCACAGTTAAAGGTGCGGTACATTTCGTGGCGGCTGACGTTACCGGCCTGCTGCAGCCAGCTGAATACCGCCGGCCACTGCCAGCTTGATTCGTCGATCACTGCCTGCATGCCTTCCGGCAGCACGCGCGGGATATTTTCCCAGAAGCCGCCGCCGGTCAGGTGAGCGATGGCGTGCACGTCGATTTTCTCGATCAGTTCCAGTACCGATTTTACGTAAATCTTGGTCGGCTCCAGCAGGTGGTCAGCCAGCGGTTTGCCTTCCAGGTCGGTGGTGGTTGGATCGGTATTGCTGACTTCCAGGATTTTGCGCACCAGCGAGTAGCCGTTGGAGTGCGGGCCGGAAGCGCCCAGCGCGATCAGTGCGTCACCGGACTGCACTTTGCTGCCGTCGATGATTTCGGATTTCTCGACCACGCCGACGCAAAAGCCGGCCACATCGTAATCTTCGCCGTGGTACATACCCGGCATTTCGGCGGTTTCACCGCCCACCAGGGCACAGCCGGACTGCTTGCAGCCTTCGGCGATGCCGGTGATGACGCTGGCCGCGGTGTCCACGTCCAGTTTGCCGGTGGCAAAGTAATCCAGGAAGAACAGCGGCTCAGCGCCCTGTACCACCAGGTCGTTCACACACATTGCGACCAGATCGATGCCGATGGTGTCGTGGCGTTTCAGGTCCATCGCCAGACGCAGCTTGGTGCCTACGCCGTCGGTACCGGAAACCAGGATCGGCTCGCGGTATTTCTGCGGCAACGCACACAGGGCGCCAAAACCGCCCAGACCACCCATCACTTCCGGGCGGCGGGTCTGTTTAACTACACCTTTGATGCGGTCTACCAATGCATTGCCAGCATCGATATCGACACCTGCGTCTTTATAGCTGAGAGAGGTTTTGTCGGTCACTGCGCGATCCCCACGACGGTTTGCGGTTTGAATACGGTGCATCCGGCGTTGATACCGGAATAAGGCGCGGCAATTCTAACAGCGCAGGCAAACGTTTGCGAGTGGCTTGTGAACCAGCTCCGTTTTTTCGTCATCTATACTGTTATTCGAACTTTAGTTGATCCCGATCGGGCTATTGTGGGTGGCGCGGCCGGTAAAAGGAGTTATAATCCCGCGATTTTTTTGGCCGTCAACCACCTTAATAGGAGAAAAATGATGAAGATCGTTGAGGTGAAACACCCGCTGGTGAAACACAAGCTTGGTCTGATGCGTGAACATGACATCAGCACCAAACGCTTCCGTGAGCTGGCCTCTGAAGTGGGTAGTTTGCTGACCTATGAAGCGACCGCCGATCTGGAGACGGAAAAAGTCACCATCGAAGGCTGGTGTGGGCCGGTTGAAATAGACCAGATTAAAGGGAAAAAAATTACCGTTGTGCCGATCCTGCGTGCAGGTCTGGGCATGATGGAAGGGGTGCTGGAGCACGTCCCGAGCGCGCGTATCAGCGTGGTTGGCGTTTACCGTGACGAAGAAACCCTGGAGCCGGTGCCGTATTTCCAAAAGCTGGTGTCCAATATCGAAGAGCGTTTGGCGCTGGTTGTTGACCCGATGCTGGCTACCGGCGGTTCGATGATCGCCACTATCGATCTGCTGAAGAAAGCCGGCTGCAACAGCATCAAGGTGCTGGTGCTGGTTGCGGCGCCGGAAGGGATCGCCGCGCTGGAGAAAGCGCATCCGGACGTCGAGCTGTACACCGCCTCCATCGACCAATGTCTGAACGAGAAAGGGTACATCGTGCCGGGCCTGGGTGATGCCGGCGACAAGATATTTGGTACCAAGTAAGAAATTTAGCCGACTTAATGAGTCGGCTTTTTTATGCTCTTCGTCTTTCAAGCTACAGCGCAGGAGGCGACTATATTCGATTCGCCCCGAATGACATACCGCGCTCCTGCCACAATCGGGGATGTCTGGCTGTAACCTGAAATCCGTTGAGCATCTGTAACGACTCTTACACAATGATAATGACCCAGAGGAAAGCACACATGACCCGTCGCGTCATTGGCGTCAGCGAACGCCCGCCGCTACTACAGACCATTCCGCTCAGCTTCCAGCATCTTTTCGCCATGTTCGGCGCTACCGTGCTGGTGCCCATCCTGTTCAAGATCAACCCGGCGACGGTGCTGCTGTTCAACGGCGTCGGCACGCTGCTGTATCTGTTTATCTGCAAGGGCAAGATCCCGGCCTATCTCGGTTCCAGTTTTGCGTTTATCTCACCGGTGCTGCTGCTGTTGCCGCTGGGTTATGAGGTGGCGCTGGGCGGTTTCATCATGTGCGGCGTGCTGTTTTGCCTGGTGGCGCTGATCGTCAAAAAAGCCGGTACCGGCTGGCTGGATGTGATATTCCCGCCGGCGGCGATGGGGGCGATTGTTGCCGTTATCGGTCTGGAGCTGGCGGGCGTGGCGGCCAATATGGCGGGCTTGCTGCCGGCCGACGGTGTCAGCGCAGACACCACTACCATCACTATTTCGCTGGTGACGCTGGGCGTGACCATCCTGGGTTCTGTGCTGTTCCGCGGTTTTCTGGCGATAATCCCGATCCTGATTGGCGTGCTGGTGGGGTATGGGCTGTCGTTCTTTATGGGCGTGGTGGATTTGACGCCAATCCGCGAGGCGCACTGGTTTGCGCTGCCGACCTTCTACACCCCGCGTTTTGAATGGTTCGCCATCTTCACCATTTTGCCGGCGGCGCTGGTGGTGATCGCCGAACATGTTGGGCACCTGGTCGTGACCGCAAATATCGTGAAGAAAGACCTGCTCCGCGATCCGGGCCTGCATCGCTCGATGTTTGCCAACGGCATCTCGACGGTCATCTCCGGTTTCTTCGGCTCAACGCCGAACACCACCTACGGCGAGAATATCGGCGTGATGGCCATCACCAAGGTTTACAGTACCTGGGTGATCGGCGGCGCGGCCATTCTGGCGATTCTGCTTTCCTGCGTCGGCAAGCTGGCGGCGGCCATTCAGGCGGTGCCCGTGCCGGTGATGGGCGGCGTTTCACTGCTGCTGTATGGGGTGATCGGGGCTTCCGGCATTCGTGTGCTGATTGAATCCAAAGTGGATTACAACAAGGCGCAGAACCTGATCCTGACTTCGGTGATCCTGATTATCGGCGTTAGCGGCGCCAAGGTGCATATCGGTGCGGCGGAGTTGAAGGGCATGGCGCTGGCGACTATCGTCGGTATCGGCCTCAGCCTGCTGTTCAAGGTCATCAGCCTGTACCGCAAGGAAGAAGAGGTGATCGACGCAGCGGATGAATCGGCACCACGGAAGTAAATAAAAACGGGCAGCCAAAGGGCTGCCCGTTTCGTTAATGCGTCATTCGTTAACTGCGGATTTTACGGTAAACGAACAGCACCACGATAGCGCCGATCACCGCCACCACGAAGCTGCCGAAATTGAAACCGTCAACTTTGCCATAACCAAAGAAGGTGCTGATATAGCCACCGACCACGGCGCCGACAATACCCAACACGATAGTCAGAATAAAACCGCCACCGTCTTTGCCTGGCATGATCCACTTGGCTAAAATACCGGCGATGAGGCCGAAGATAATCCAGGAAATAATCCCCATTTACTGCTCCTTACTTTGCTTTTGAGACTCGATTTTTATTACTGCTGCTTGGCCGGCGGGGTGTTTTCTGTCCCTACAGCGTTGGCATCATTTTTTAATTCTTCCGCTTTGTTCTCAGCGCTGTTTTTAATGGCTTCGGTTTTCGCTTTGGCTTCTTCGGTCAGATCCTTGGCGCCACTGATGGCATCGTTTTTAATGGATTTAGCCTGCTCGACCAACTGTTGGCTTTGTTGGGTGGCGTCATTCTTGATGGCGTCGGCTTTGGCCTTGGCATCGTTGGTGATCGCTTCCGCCTGCTTGGACGCGTCGTCTTTAATGGCTGATGCCTTGTCTTTAAGCTGGTCAGCCTGAGTGGACGCCTCTTTTTTGATGTCCTTGGCGGTAGCTTCCGCTTTATCGGTCAGATCGTCCGCTTTTTTCTGTGCGGCGTCTTTCATCTGCTCTGCGCTGTCTTTGGCTTTCTCAAGATTGGCGTCGACTTTGGATGAATCATCACAGCCGGCAACCAACAGCCCAATGATTGAGGCCAAAAGCACTTTATTCCATACTTTCATTGTCTATGTCCTTGTAGAAAACTTGTTTATGGTGACTGCATTTCGCCTTTCTATACTAGGATAATCCTTGGATAAAATACAAATTTCACCCGCAATGGCAATGCGTTGGTTTGTCGCCAGTGGGAGCCGTTGCTCACTATTGCGGCATAAAATCCTGCCGGTTCAACAGAGCCCGCTTTTTGTGATAGACTTACCGCGTTTTCCTGCCAGTTTTGGTTGAGGTGCTTCCCTGAATACGCCGGCACAGCTGTCACTGCCACTTTATCTTCCCGATGATGAAACTTTTGCCAGTTTTTATCCGGGCGAGAACCCATCCCTATTGAGCGCGATCCAGTCCGCCGTTCGTCAGGAACATGGCAGTTATATCTATTTCTGGTCTCGCGAGGGCGGTGGGCGCAGTCACCTGTTGCATGCGGCCTGTGCGGAGCTTTCACAGCGTGGTGAAGCGGTGGGCTATGTCCCGCTGGATAAGCGCGCTTATTTCGTGCCTGAAGTGTTGGATGGCATGGAGCAGTTGGCTCTGGTGTGCATCGACAATATCGAATGCATCGCAGGCGACGAAGAGTGGGAAATGGCGATCTTTAATCTCTACAACCGCATTCTGGAAACCGGCCGCACGCGCCTGTTTATTACCGGCGATCGCCCGCCGCGCCAATTGAACCTCCATCTGCCTGACCTGGCTTCGCGCCTCGACTGGGGGCAAATCTACAAGCTGCAACCGCTGTCGGATGAAGAGAAACTGCAGGCTTTGCAACTGCGCGGTAAACTGCGTGGGTTTGAACTGCCGGAAGACGTAGGCCGTTTCCTGCTGAAACGGTTGGATCGTGAGATGCGCACGTTGTTTACGACGCTGGATCAGCTCGATCGCGCGTCGATCACCGCTCAGCGCAAGCTGACTATCCCATTCGTCAAAGAAATTCTGGGGCTGTAGCCGTAGCCCTACAATGACCTACCGCCGTTATTCTTCCGCGTGTTCCAGTAAGGAAAAATAGCGATCAATCTGATCGCGTTCCTTGCTGGCTCTCAGTTGCAACGCCAGATTGATGTTCTCCAGACAGCGCGCATTATCTGCCAGTTCCTGGCCAATTTTACCTTTGCTCGCCAGCCAGGTTGCTACGCTAGCCCAACGCCATAAGGGCGACGAACCTTTGATTCTTTGGATCGGGGAGGGGAAATCACCGGAACCGCGTGTGCCGTCTTTCAGCATAGCGATGGCTTGCCGCGACATGTCGGTGAGCTCGGCAATATCGCTTAAGCCCACCAGAGAGGAATCGACGGACACTACCTGAGCGGCAATACCGGCGGATTCGATATCTTCGATGGCGCTGAAAATAGCCTTGGCGAAGCTGTCGCTTTCACGATCGAACTCCAGGTAAACGGTCTTGCCATAGAAACAGATTAAGCCGTCATCACACCCGCTGGCATACAATGCATCCTCCAGATTGGCGGTATCTGAGGTGACGCCGGTCAGCGTCAGTGAGAAATGGTAAAGCGCCATAGGGGCCCCCTGTTACTTTTTTCCTGATTGAGCAAGACATTGATCTACCTTGCGCCGTATTTGCATGGCGTGCTGTTCAGGGTTTTTTGGCGTGGACCAGATGCTCATCATGTGTTCTCGATGCTCCGGAAGAGAACATTGTAGGCGGCCAAACGCGTGCCCATTGCTGGAGCGAAAAAACCAACCTTGCAAGATGGCATAGGATAACGCGGCCTGAATATGTTTATTAGGGTGGTTTTTCATCGGCCACCTAAAGCTATGTTGAGGATATTTTAACCGTTGACGGTTGTCAACGCCGTTTGTGAGTTAAAACTGCACGCCGGGAGAATAGCAGGAAGAACCAAAAGGGATGATGAAAAGTATTTATATAACAATCAATTAAAAATAGCCCAGGTAAGGGCTATGATCATAATCTTGGTCAATGGGGGCTACCGGAGCGGCGTTTACAATATCTCCAGCACCTGTTCCGGCGGCCGGCCGATACGCGCTTTGCTGCCTTTGACCACGATAGGGCGTTCGATCAGCTTCGGATGCGCCACCATTGCCGCCAGCAATTGCGCTTCGCTCAGGGTTTCATCCGCCAGCTTCAGTTCTTTGTACAGATCCTCTTTTTTACGCATCAACTCGCGTGCGGAACTGAAACCCAGTTCCTTCAGCAGTTTCTTCAGCTCGTCTGCCGACGGCGGCGTTTCCAGATACAGCACCACTTCAGGCGTTACGCCATGCTGTTCCAGCAGCGCCAGGGTCTCGCGGCTCTTGGAACAGCGCGGGTTGTGGTAAATAGTGACGTTTTTCATTTAATTCATCCTTATGAAAATCAGCCGCGCTGGTACTGGCGGAAACGCTCTTGCAACTGGCGCAGCTGGTCGATGCGCGCATCATAACGCGCCTGTTTCAGGCTGCCGAGTTTTTGCAGCGAACTGGCGTTGCTGAGCAGGCCGATCGCCTGATCGAGGCGGCCGGTTAGCGCCAGGCTTTCGGCGCGGGCGGACAGCTCTTCATCGCGCAGCCCCTGTGCGGCGCTGGCCTGGGCCAGCAGATCCCAGGCGTTGGGATCGTCCGGGTGGGCGAAGGTGTAGCGGTTAAGTATTTTTGACGCCTGCGCCGGCTGGTTGCCTTCCACGTAGGCGTTGGCCAGATTGAGCTGCAGCACCGGATTGTTGCTCTGCGCGGCGTTGGCGGCCTGTAGCCGCGCAATGGCCTGCGGCGCGCGTTTCTGACCGAGATCGATGTCGGTCATCAGATCGAGCAGCCAGACGTTTTTCGGATCTTGCGTCAGCAGCGGCAGCAGGATGTTACGGGCGTCGTCGTATTTTTTCGCTTCATAGAACAGAATGGCGCGGCCGTATTTGGCGGCCATCTGCTCGCGTACGTTGCCTTTGCTGTAGGCGTCGAGCAGTTCTTCATTCAGGCTGTAGCCTTCCGTGCTGTACATGCCCAGCGAACGTACCTTGGCCATCAGGTAATCCTGCGTGGACTGCACCAGGTGCTTGGGCATTTGGTTGGCGCGGTTGCGCGCATCGGACAGGCGGCTGTCGGGCAAGGGGTGTGTCAGCAGCATTTCCGGCGGCTTGGAGGCATAGCGCGATTGGTCGGACAGTTTCTGCAAGAAGTTGGGCATCGCTTCCGGATCGAACCCGGCGCGTTGCAGCACCTGAATGCCGATACGGTCGGCTTCCTGCTCATTCGATTGGGTAAAGCTGATCATGCCCTGCTGGGTGCCGGCCAGCGTGCCGCTCAGCGCCGCCATGCCCATGGTCGGGTTGGCCATCGCCAGCAGGATCGAACCGAGAGCGCCTACCCAGGTCAGCGGGGCATTGCGCTGCTGGTCTTCCATCGCCCGCGCCAGATGGCGCTGGGTAACGTGCGAGATTTCATGCGCCAGCACCGAGGCCAGTTGGCTTTCGTTGTCGGTTTCACGGAACAGGGCGGAGTGCAGCACCACGTTGCCGCCAAAAAAGGCGAAGGCGTTGATTTCGTCGTTGCGCACCAGATAGAAATGGAACGGCGTACGCACCGAATAGGCGCTCGCCACCAGCCGGTTGCCCAACTGGTTGATGTATTGAGTTAGCAGCGGATCGTTGATCAGGGGCGCGCTGGCGCGTAACTGGCGCACATAGAAATCCCCCATCGCCAGCTCCTGGCCGATGCTCAGGGTGCCGCCCGCAGAGGTGCCCATGTCCGGCAGTTGATCCTGGGTTTCCGCCTTGGCCGGCACCATCGCCGTGGCGTTGATCGCGCCGAGCAACAGTACTGCAATCGCTGTTTTGGTCAACCGGGTGGTCATAGTCAGGCCTTTCCCTTAAATAGTCATCTCTAAGACGTCAGCATCACATAAGAGTTCTTCTTCCGTGCCGGGCTCGCCAAAACAATCAGCGCGAAAGTGCGGTGGCTCACAAAACGGCGCATTGCGGCGCCATTTAAACAGATCACATCATAGTCAGCCGCTGGCGACAATGAAACTTCCGTCAGGGAATAACCGGGCAAAAAAGTTTTATTTTTCATTTCTGAACCCCCGCTTTTATCTCGTTCTGCCCGCCGTTCCCTTTTCGATTGATTCAGGGTGTACGATAAAACAAGGATCAGGTTTGTCCGCGTTTTATTGGCAAGATAAACGGAGACTCATAGAGTCTGTGTTATTGAAGGCCACATCATACTGAAGACTCAAAAATGGCGTACATCACAGCCAGCGTTGAATAGGGTATCCACGGTTTGCTCTGTCTGTTCGGCGATAACCAGCGCGTCCGGCGGATGAAATCAGTTTCCTGGAAATCATCGACGCCATTGAAGTGCACAAATCGTTGTTCGACTGCCAGGAAGTACGTGGCCGTTGCGCGGTATTCGACAATTCGCCACCCGACTGGGCGGTTGCCGGTAAATGTGCGATCCATACGGTGATGCTGCAGGCGGAAAAAACCATGCGCGACGCTCTGGCGGAGCAAACGCCGGTTTTTATCCTCGGCACCGTTATCGCTCCAGCCACTCGATCGCCAATTCGCGCGCTTCATCCAGGCCGACATCCCGGCCTTCACGGGTAATCGCCGTTTTGAGCTCATTAATCACGTCCGCTTTTTGCGTTTCACGCTCTTCATTGGCCAATGCCAGGAACGCATCGCCTACCACCGTGCAGATGCCGATGTATAAGGCTTTTGAATCCTCGAAACCACTGCTCATCACTGTTTCCTCTTGGGGGTTGGTTTGAATCTACAACGGCAGAAAAGGCCGGTCTTGCACCACGCTTTTCATGACCAGTGTGGAGGTAAGGCGCTGTACGCCGGGCAGGGCAGAAAGCCGTTCGTCGTAAAGCCGCTGAAAAGCCGGTAGATCGCGGGCGATGACGTGCAGCAGATAGTCGGGGTCGCCGAACAACCGCTGCGCCTGGATAACCTGGGGAATGTCCAGCATGGCATTCTCGAAGGCTTCAACGGCCTGGCGATCCCCTTCCCGCATAGTGACAAACACCAACGCAGAAAAGTTAAAGCCAAGGCAGCCGGGATCGAGGTGCGCGCGGTAGCCCCTGATCACCCCGGATTGCTCCAGGGCGCGTACCCGGCGATGGCAGGGGGAAACGCTGAGCCCGATCCGGTCAGCCAATTCGGTAACGGAAAGACGCCCATCGAACTGGAGTTCAGCAAGGATTTTGCGGTCGATCTTATCCATTTGGAATAATTTCCCTCAATCTGCAATTTATACGCAAATAATTGAAACCACATTCTAACAACTTGGGGATATTCTTTTCAATAATTGAACAATTTTAGACATTCCTGGCTTTTGGAGCCGGAAAGCCGTGTCCTGCGGAGGAAAGTGAAATGATAAAACGGATAAGCCAACGCACCGCGCTTCGGTGGCCGCAAAAGGCGTCGCGCATATGACGCCGGCTATTTTCGCCGCCTTCTGGGCGGTATCCATGCTGTTTGTCATTACGCCGGGGCTGGACTGGGCGTACATCATATCGGCAGGCATACGCGGACGGGTGGTGGTGCCTGCGGTGGCGGGCTTGCTGTTGGGGCATCTGATGGCGATAGCGATCGTGGCGGCCGGCGTGGGTGCGCTGGTGGCGGGCAATCCGCTGGCCCTCACGGCGTTGACCCTGATTGGCGCGGCTTATCTGTTGTGGATCGGTTTTAACATGCTGCTTCATCCCTCCGCGCCCAACGCGGGTGATGGGCAACCGTCCGGCTCCTGGCTGCGTTGGGCCGGTAAAGGGATTTGCATCAGTGGCCTGAACCCCAAGGTTTTTCTGTTGTTTTTGGCGCTGTTGCCGCAGTTCACCGATGCCAATGCTGCCTGGTCGATTCCGATGCAGATCCTTGCGTTGGGTCTGTTGCATCTGGTGAGTTGCGGGCTGGTTTATCTGCTGGTGGGATGGGGGTCGCAGTCCCTGTTGCAGACGCGTCCGCAAGCCGCCCGTATCGTCAGCCGCATTTCCGGCGTTGCCATGCTGTTGATTGCCATAGGTTTGCTCGCCGGGCAGGCGTTCAAATAAAAAGGGGGGAATGCGACTTCCCCCCCTTCAATGCAGACTCGTTAACGACGGGTCTATTACGCCGTTAGCTGGCCGTGGCGTGAGTTACGCGAACCGGCACCGATTTATAAGACGGGGTGCCGCTTTCCTTGTCGATATAATCCAGCGGAACCAGAACGTTCGCCTCAGGGTAATAGGCCCCGACGGAACCTGGAGCGATGTTGTAGGAGATCACCGTGATATTTTCCAGCCGCAGTTTGCGCCCGGCCACCACGGTTTCGATATCCACCAGATCACCATGTTCCAGACCCCGCTTCTCAAGATCGATATCGTGCATGAACAGAACATCGCGACGGCCAAATACGCCTCTATAACGGTCATCCATTGCGTAAATAGTGGTGTTGTACTGGTCATGGCTGCGCAGGGTGATTAGCCGCAGCACGTCGTCGCCCTGAACCTCGGCGTCTTCTTCTACGCCGCTGAACACCGAGAACATGGCTTTGCCGGTTGGCGTCGGCCATATGCGCTCGGTTGGCGGCAGCGGCATGCGGAACCCGCCGGGTTGTGCGATACGCTCATTGTATTTATCGAAACCGGGAATGGTTTTTTCAATCAGATCGCGAATGATGCTGTAATCGGCCACCAGTTCCATCCAGGGGACCTTACTGTCTTGCAAGGTTGCCTTAGCCATACCGGCGACGATCGCCGGTTCTGAAAGCAGGAACGGGGATGCCGGTTTCAGTTTGCCGGAAGAGGCGTGCACCATCGACATGGAATCCTCCACCGTGATCGACTGGCGGCCGCTGTCTTGCATATCCAGTTCGGTACGCCCCAGGCAAGGCAGGATGTAGGTTTCCTTGGCGACCAGCAGGTGTGAGCGGTTCAGCTTGGTGCCGAGATGGACGCTTAAATCCAGCGATTTCATCGCCGGGAAGCACAGATCCGGGTCCGGCAAGGCCACGGCGAAGTTACCGCCAAGGCAGATCAGCGCCCTGGAAGTGCCTTCCACCATGGATTGCATGCTTTTTACCGCATCATGCCCGTGCTCTTTTGGGGCGACAAAGCCGAACACGTTTTCCAGATTGGCCAGGAACTCTGGCGAAGGCTTTTCAGTGATACCGACGGTGCGGTTGCCCTGAACGTTGGAGTGGCCGCGCAGCGGGCAGATCCCGGCACCGGGCTTGCCGATATTGCCGCGCATTAGCAGCAGATCGGCAATCAAACGTACGTTTGCCGTTCCTTTGTTGTGCTGGGTAATGCCCATGCCGTAAGTAATGATCGTGGCTTTGGATTTCGCATAGGCCAGCGCAACCTGCTCCAGATCTTCCTGAGTCAGGCCGCTCTCCGCTTCAATGTCTTTCCACGGGGTGGCGGCCAAATCCGTGGCGAATTGCTCGAAACCCTGGGTGTGGTCGGCAATGAAATCACGATCGATAACGTTGCTGCCCGCGCCCTGCGCGGCGTCATATTCCAACAGCGCCTTGGCGATCCCTTTCAATGCGGCGGCGTCGCCGCCGGCTTTAACCTGATAGTAGGTTGAAGCGATATTGGTGGAGCTGTAGGTCGCCATCTCGATAACGTTTTGCGGATCGGCAAAGCGCTCGAGCGCGCGTTCACGCAGCGGGTTGAAGACGATAATCGGTATCTGACGCCGCGCCAGTTCGTGCAGGGTTCCCATCATGCGCGGGTGGTTGGTGCCCGGGTTGTGGCCAATGGAAATCACCAGTTCGGTATTGTCGAAGTCATCCAATGATACCGTGCCCTTACCGATACCAATGGATTGCGGCAGGCCAACGCTGGTCGGTTCGTGACACATGTTGGAGCAATCCGGGAAGTTGTTGGTTCCGAATTCACGGGCAAACAGTTGGAACAGGTAGGCGGCTTCATTGGAAGCGCGGCCAGAGGTGTAGAACTCAACCTGATCCGGCGACTGCATGCCGCGCAAGACTTCGCCGATGCGCTTGAAGGCATCCTCCCATTCGACCGGGCGCAGCGTATCGCTGGCGCTGTCGTAAACCAGCGGGTGCGTCAGACGACCGTAGCCTTCCAGCTCAAAATCCGTTTTCTCCAGCAGGGAAGTCACGGTGTTGGCCGCCAGAAACTCCGGCGTTACCCGTTTGCTGGTGGCTTCCCAGGTGACCGCCTTGGCGCCGTTTTCGCAGAACTGGAAGGTTGAGTGGTGCTCTTTGTCAGGCCAGGCACATCCGGGGCAGTCGAAGCCGTCCGGTTGGTTGGTGCGCATCAGCGTGACCGGCGCTTCGAAGGTTTCCATTTGTGTTTTCACGGCGATAGCCGTCGCTTTTAAGGCGCCCCAGCCACCTGCCGGCCCATCATAGGGCCGAATTCCGGGAACGGCGCGTTTCTTCTTCATCATATGAACTCCTACCGCCCCTGAGTGGGCGATATCTTATTGAGACAGGTCTATTCGGCGTTCCCCTCGGGAGGCGGGATAACCGACAACTATTATTGCCGCCTGATAATGGCTGCGTGCGCTTTGCCATTTCTCTGTCTGCACCGGCGGCCAGACAGAGCGGGTGCTCAGGCGGCAATAAATCTTTTACGGGTGACTCACTGGGCGTGAAAAAGACGACTGGCAACTTCACGCCTGATGTTCCGCCGCCGCAGGACGGCTTTTTAGCTTATGCCTGCGGCTCCGCGGGCGTTTGCGGCCCAGTCTGAGCAACAGGCGTTTCTGGCGTTGTCAGCGGGGCTGGATTCTCCTTGCTTATGGGGGGCAGTTTGTTAAACACGACCTTGTCAGTGGTTTGATCATAGCCAATCTCGACGCTGTCGCCCGACTTCAGGTTGTCGCCAAGAATTTCCTTCGCCAATCGGGTTTCCACTTCCTGGCGGATCCTGCGTTTCAGTTCACGGGCGCCAAAGTCAGGCTGATAGCCCACGTCCACCAGGTGTTCCACCAGAGAATCTGCAATATTGAGAGTGATATTCTGAGCTGCCGCCGTACGCGTTAAATGCTCAAGTTGGATATTCACGATTAAACGAATGTTTTCCTGAGACAGAGAGTTGAACACGATGACTTCATCGATGCGGTTCAGGAACTCAGGACGGAAGTGGCCCTTGAGCACTTGCATCAATTCGTCGTGAATCGTCTTGTCTGACTTGCGTTCCGCCTCCGGTAGCGAGGCGTTATTCATGATCACCGCAGAACCGAGGTTGCTGGTAGCAATGATGGTGGTGTTGCTGAAATCGACCACGCGCCCTTTACCGTCCGTCAGGCGGCCATCATCGAATACCTGCAGCAGCACGTTGTAGACGTCCGGGTGCGCTTTCTCGATCTCGTCGAGCAAAATTACGCTGTAAGGGCGGCGTCTTACACGCTCGGTTAACTGGCCGCCTTCGTCATAACCCACATACCCTGGAGGGGCACCGATCAGACGGGCAACGGCATGGCGCTCCATGTATTCCGACATGTCGATACGGATAATGGCCTGTTCGTCACCGAACACCGTTTCGGCGATGGCCTTGGCCAGCTCGGTTTTGCCGACGCCGGTAGGGCCGAGGAACAAGAAGGTGGCGATAGGGCGGTGTGCCTGGCTCAGCCCGGCGCGCGACAGGCGTACGGCGTCGCTGACGGCTTCGACCGCATCATCTTGCCCGACCACGCGTTCACGCAGTTTGTCTTCCATATTGAGCAGTTTTTTCCGCTCTTCCTGGGTTAACTCGGTCACCGGGATGCCGGTCAGGCGCGACACCACTTCAGCGACGGAAGACAGGGTGACTTCCAGCGTCTCCGAACCCGTTTTGCGCTGCCAGGCTTCCGTTAACTCTTCAAGGCGCGCCCGTTTGTCACTAATTTGCGCTTCGAAGCTTTTAACGTCGTCAAATTTTTTACGCGAAGACGCCGAGTCTTGCTCGCGTTTCAGGTGGGCGATTTCCGCTTCCAGTTCCTGAATATCAGCCGGCCGGGAGGTGGCGGAAATGCGAACGCGGGCCGCCGCCTGGTCAATCAGATCGATGGCCTTGTCCGGCAAGAAGCGTGACGTGATATAGCGATCGGACAGTTCGGCCGCCGCGACGAACGCTTCATCAACAAAGGTCACCTGATGGTGCGCTTCCAGTTTGTCGCGCAGACCACGCAAAATGACGATGGTCTGGTCGACGGTCGGTTCCGGTACCAAAACTGGCTGGAATCGACGTTCAAGCGCAGCATCTTTCTCGATATGTTTTTGGTATTCGTTGAGGGTTGTGGCGCCAATCAGGCTCAGTTCACCGCGCGCCAGCGCCGGTTTCAGTACGTTGGCAATGTCCAGGCCGCCTTCGCCGCCGCCCTGACCGGCACCGACAATGGTATGGAGTTCGTCGATAAACAAAATCAGTTCGGCATTTTTCTCGCTGACCTCATCAATCAACTGTTTGGCGCGTTCTTCGAATTCGCCGCGGTATTTTGTGCCCGCCACCATTGAGTTGATATTTACTTCGACCAGGCGCTTGCCCCGCAGCACTTCGGGCACGTCACCTTTGACAATGCGCTGCGCCAGCCCTTCCACTATGGCGGTTTTGCCCACGCCAGGCTCGCCGATCAGCACCGGGTTGTTTTTCTTGCGGCGGGCAAGCACTTCAATGGTACTTTCAATCTCCTGCGCGCGGCCGAGCACCGGATCCAGCTTGCCCTGGCGCGCCATTTCAGTCAGATCGCGGCCAAACTTATCCAGCGTTGGCGTGCCCGTCGGGGTATCGATACGGCCGTCTTCCGCACCTTTACCCACAAGCTTCACCACTTTCTGTCGCAGAGCGGCTGGGGTAACGCCGTATTTTTTCAACAGGGCGCCGGCAATGCTGTCCGGCACTTCACTGAGCCCGATCAGCAAATGCTCCGGGCCAACATAGGAATGGCCCAAATCGCGGGAGGCCTGGAAAGCGTACATAAAGGCCTTTTTCAGACGTGGGGAAACCGTCATGTCTTCCAGAGTAGCGCCGGTTTCGGCGGCCCCCTTGTAAGCATGCTGGTCAATGTAGGCCTTGATGTCCTGCGGCGACAACTTGAGTTCTGTCAGCAGGGCGGAGCAGACATCGGTATCCGCCAACACATACAGCAGGTGCTCGGTATCAAGTTCACTGCGGTGCAGTTCATGCGCTTTTTCTGCCGCGCGTTGCAGCAGCTCAAGCGTTTGTTTGCTGAAGGCATCGGTGGCATCGATGGATTCGCGCGGGACTTCCGCAGAGAACCCGGACGTTTCTTCCGCCGCTTCGTCTTCGGTTAACTCATTAAAGAAACGCGATAAGGCGCCGCCGCCACCCAACAGTGAGTCGAATGGATTGAGAATATTTTGATGGCGCGTTAATTGCCGGTAATCGTAATCACAGATGGCAATGGATTTCCTTTGACCATTTTGCATCACTGTCACACGGCCCGATGCCGGGCGAGCATGACAAATATCACATAAAATAGGCATGGTGAATTAACTCCTATCAAGTTAAAGCGATTTAACTTCAATAAAACAGGCGTTTTAGGTATGTCTGTTATTTATTTAATCTTGTCGGGTTAAATAATGGTGTTAGCGAATTTAATGCTGGCTCCTTATTGGTGGTGGTGAGTTAAGGCATCGTTATCACAATGCCGTTTGCGAAATGAAGTGCATCCGGCATTTTTCAGTAAAATGCTGGATGCGTTACTCTTTAATTGTCTTTTAATAATTGTCTTTTAATGATTTTTTCGCCAGCCGTGACGTCAATGACTATTGGGCGGCACACTGCGCGTCGACAAGGCTTCTAATAACGTCAGCGATGGAATAAAGAATAAACCGCCGGTGACGGCATGGCTGAAGTCGAGCAAACGGTCATAATTACCCGGTGGAAGGCCAATAATCATATTTTCAAGCATTTGTTCTATCGGCGCTGGGGAGCGGGCATAGCCGATAAAATAGGTGCCGAACTCGCCCATGCCGGGTCTGCCAAACGGCATGTTATCGCGCAGGATCTTTACTTCGTTGCCATTCTCGTCTTCCAGCGTGGTGAGTGAGCTGTGGGATGAGGAAGGTTTTACGTCGGCATCCAGCTCAATATTGGATTGTTTATGGCGCCCGATAATGCCCTCTTGCTGTTCAACGGTCAGCGCATTCCAGCCTTTCATATCATGCAGATATTTCTGCACCAAGGCGTAGCTGCCGCCGGCAAAGGCGCGGTCTTCCTCACCCACCACGGTGAAGTCGATGGCTCCGCGGCCTTCAGGGTTTTCGGTACCGTCGACAAAGCCGATCATGGCGCGTTGATCGAAATAACGGAAACCCTGAACTTCATCCACGACGGTGACGGCATCGCCGAGTTTATTCAGCAACTGGGTCGCCAGCTCAAAGCACAGATCCATTTCTTCGGCACGAATATGTAAGAGAATGTCACCGGGCGTAGCGACGGCGACACGGCCGCCGGATCCTATTTCACGAAAAGGATGCAATTGCGCCGGGCGCGGAATGCCGAAAAGCGTATTCCAGGCGGTGGAACCGAATCCGCAGACGCATGACAGCCGTCCATCCGGCGCTCTTTTCGCTACCGAGCGCACTACCGCCGCCACGTCGGCACACCAGTTGCGTACGGTGGCGTGGTGTTCCGGCGTATTTGTTATTGTCGCGACAATGAAGATGGCACTGCGCGTAACAGGGCTAAAAACTGCCTGTGAATCATCATAATACGTGCTCATAAGTCGTCTACCATCCAGTAAAGGTTAAATATGATATTTAAAAAGCAACAATAACTGATGTAAAACGCATTAAATATAGAGCTACCTTTTTTACTTTGCATTGTCAATGTTGAAACAACCTCTCCAAATAGCATATCAAAACTTAACAAGGTGCGTGATAGATTGTATCTATTGCGCAATAAAATTAACCAATTTGACGAAATGTTATTGGCAGGTAAAATTAATTCACAAGGCGAGGGAAACTGAGAAAAACCAAGAGAGCATTAGCTGGAAAAAAATGCGGTAAGTTCGGAAGACATGCCGTTAAAATTTAAAATAAAATCATCTGCGTTGCTGAGGCGCATCGAGGCTAATTAATTAGCCTGATTCTAGCCATGTTCGTGCCCATAAACCCACCCTTGGGGCACTCGTAGGCCTATTTGGCTAAAAAGTACGGACAGGAAGTTAAATAATTACCGGGATTAAAAAAGGACGGCATGGGGTTTTCCTTCTGTTTTGCGTGGCTCATTTAAATAATGTGGCCCGCTTTTTAATGGATGGCGGGCTGTGACCCGGAATAGCAATATAACTTTGGTTTATAAACTTATCAGAATGGTGATACACAGGGGTGAACAATGTTGGGATTAGATGCCTTCCATTTAGCGAGGATACAGTTTGCCTTTACTGTCTCCTTCCATATTATTTTTCCGGCTATTACCATCGGGCTCGCGAGTTTTCTGGCGGTGCTGGAAGGTTTGTGGCTGAAAACGCGTAATGACACCTACCGTGAGCTTTATCATTTTTGGTCGAAGATATTTGCGGTCAATTTTGGTATGGGGGTGGTGTCAGGTCTGGTAATGGCTTACCAGTTTGGCACTAACTGGAGCGGTTTTTCGCAGTTCGCCGGCAGCATTACCGGGCCGTTATTGACCTATGAAGTGCTTACCGCTTTCTTCCTGGAAGCCGGTTTCCTCGGGGTTATGCTGTTTGGCTGGAACCGGGTAGGGCGCGGGTTGCATTTCTTTGCGACCTGCATGGTCGCGCTGGGGACGCTCATCTCGACCTTTTGGATCCTGGCTTCGAACAGCTGGATGCACACGCCGCAAGGCTATGCGATCGAAAACGGTATTGTGGTGCCGGTCGACTGGCTGAAAATTATCTTTAACCCGTCATTCCCTTACCGTTTATTGCACATGTCTACCGCCGCTTTCCTGGCCAGCGCCTTCTTCGTCGGGGCATCGGCTGCGTGGCACCTGCTGCGGGGCAATGATTCGCCGGCGGTGCGCAAAATGTTCTCCATGGCGCTCTGGATGGCGCTGTTTGTCGCCCCGATTCAAGCGGTAATCGGCGATGCTCACGGCTTGAATACCCTGGAGTACCAACCGGCGAAAATTGCCGCCATTGAAGGCCATTGGGAGAACCGACCGGGTGAAGCCACGCCGCTGGTGCTGTTCGGCGTGCCGGATATGGACCAGGAAAAAACCCGTTATAAGCTGGAAATTCCCTATCTGGGCAGTTTGATCCTGACGCACAGTCTCGACAAGCAAGTACCGGCGTTGAAAAGCTTCCCTAAGGAAGATCGCCCGAATTCCACCATCATCTTTTGGTCGTTCCGCGTGATGGCCGGTCTGGGCATGCTGATGATTCTGCTTGGTGTCGTCAGCGCATGGCTGCGTTGGAGAGGCCGTCTGTATCAGTCGCGTCCTTTTTTGTGGTTCGCGTTGTTAATGGGACCTTCAGGCCTGATTGCATTGTTGGCCGGGTGGTTCACCACTGAAATCGGTCGTCAGCCCTGGGTGGTGTATGGGGTGCAACGGACCCGCGACGCCGTTTCCGCGCACGGCGATATGCATATGAGCTTCAGCCTGCTGGCTTTTATCGCGGTGTATTGCTCGGTGTTCGGCGTCGGCTATATGTACCTGATGCGTCTGATCAAGAAAGGCCCGGGGAGCGACGATACGCATGGCGCCGTTGCCGACGGCACGCCGGCGCGTCCGCTGTCTGCGGTTCAGGATCCTTTGAACAAGCCGGAAGGGAGAAACTAACATGGGCATCGATCTTTCAATTATTTGGTTCACCATCATCGTATTTGCCACCTTGATGTATATCGTGATGGATGGTTTCGATCTCGGGATTGGTATCCTGTTTCCGTTCAATAAGGATGCCACCGAGCGCGACATGATGGTCAACACCGTGGCGCCGGTCTGGGACGGCAACGAAACCTGGCTGGTGTTGGGCGGTGCGGCTCTGTATGGCGCTTTCCCGCTGGCCTATGCCGTTATCACCGATGCGTTGTCCATTCCGCTGACCGCGATGCTGATTGGCCTGATCTTTCGTGGCGTGGCGTTTGAATTCCGCTTCAAGGCCACGCCGGAGCATCGTCCGTTTTGGGACAAGGCGTTTATTGTCGGCTCGATCCTGGCGACTTTCAGCCAGGGGGTTGCCGTCGGGGCAATATTGAATGGCTTCGAGGTCACCGGCCGCGTCTACAGCGGTTCGGCGCTGAGCTGGCTGGCGCCGTTCCCGCTGTTCTGCGGCCTCGGCCTGGTGGTCGCCTATGCGTTATTGGGCTGTGCCTGGCTGATTATGAAAACGGAAGGGGCCTTGCACCGCAAGATGTCCGAGTTGGCAATCCCCCTGACGCTGGTGCTGCTGGCCGCCATTGCCATCATCAGCATCTGGACGCCGTTAGCGCACCCAGATATTGCCGCGCGCTGGTTCACCGCGCCGAATATCTTCTTGTTCCTGCCGGTGCCGCTGTTGGTTCTGGCCTTTGCCTGGGGCATCGTGCGGGCGGCGTATAACCGCCGGGCCAGCTATGGTCCGTTCCTGATGACCCTGGGCTTGATGTTCCTGGGTTTCAGCGGCCTGGGGATCAGCATTTGGCCGAATATCATCCCGCCGTCGATCTCCATCTGGCAGGCGGCGTCACCGCCTCAAAGCCAGGGCTTTATGCTGGTCGGCGGGTTACTGATTATCCCGGTCATCCTGGCTTACACCTGCTGGAGCTATTACGTGTTCCGCGGAAAAATCAAACCGGACGAAGGTTACCATTGATCGATAACCTTGCCAGGAGATGAATATCATGAAACCTCTGACAGACAGCCATCCGGCCCTTTGGCGGCGCTTGATGTGGATGATGGCCATTTGGGCCGCCAGCGTGCTGGCCCTCGGCGTAGTGGCATCGGTATTTAAACTGCTGATGGTCGCAGCCGGCATGAAGTCTCACTGAAAAAGTAAGCAGCCAGGCTATGGGCTTAACAGATAGCCTGGCTTTGCTTCTCGGTCAGCCTCGGGGCAATCAACAGCAACGCCATTATTTTCCGCTCTGACACTTAAGTCATAAGTGCCTGATGATTTCTTGTTACTGCTCATTTGGGAGGTATTGCAGATGTCGACATTTACCGATCCCTGGGAACGTAAGTTCTATTATTTGCGGCTCTCCATTACGGATGTGTGTAACTTCCGTTGCAGCTACTGTTTGCCTGACGGGTATCGTCCCACCGGGGGCAACAACAAAAGCTTTCTGACGTTGGATGAAATTCGGCGGGTTACGCGGGCTTTTGCCGCCTGCGGCACGGAAAAGGTCCGTCTGACCGGCGGTGAACCCTCACTGCGCAGAGATTTTGTCGAGATTATTGAAACCGTCAGACAAAATCCGGAAATCAGCAATATTGCCATGACCACCAATGGTTACCGCATGGCGCGTGATGTGGCACGTTGGCGGGCCGCTGGGCTGACGTCCATTAACGTCAGCGTGGATAGCCTGGACGCCAACCAGTTTCACGCCATAACCGGCCAGGACAAGTTCAGGCAGGTCATGGACGGCATTGACGCCGCCTTTACGGCGGGGTTTGACAAGGTCAAGGTCAATGCCGTTTTGATGCGCGGGATCAATCATCATAGCCTGCAGACGTTCCTTGACTGGATTAAGCACCGCCCGATTCAGCTGCGTTTTATCGAACTGATGGAAACCGGGGAAGGACGAGACCTGTTTCGCCAACATCATATTTCGGGAGAGGTGATCCGTGAGCGCCTGGTCGTCATGGGGTGGCAGCGCCGGGAACGAGAGCGCAGCGCAGGCCCGGCTCAGGTGTTTTTCCACCCGGATTACCAGGGGGAAATCGGCCTGATAATGCCGTACGAAAAAAATTTCTGCGCCAGCTGTAACCGGCTGCGGGTCTCCGCAACGGGGAAGTTGCACCTTTGCCTGTTTGGTGATGGCGGCATTGGCTTGCGTGACCTGTTGCAGGCCGACAGCAGCCAACAAGAGTTGCAAGAGCGTATTGCGCACAGTTTATTGCAGAAAAAACAAACGCATTTCTTGCATCAGGGGAATACCGGCATCACGCAAAACCTGTCGTTTATCGGGGGGTAATTTTACTGGAGAAAGACCATGACCACACGGGGGGATCATGATTGACGTTTTATTCTTTGCTCAGGTACGTGAGCTGATCGGTTGCAACCATCTGCAACTCCCTGCCGACTACGCCACGGTGGCGACGTTACGCCAGGCGCTGTCGCTAAAAGGCGACCGTTGGGCACTGGCGCTGGAGGGCGATAAACTTTTGGCTGCGGTAAACCAAACGCTGGTGCCTTTCGATCACCCCTTGAATGCCGGTGATGAAGTGGCCTTTTATCCGCCGGTAACCGGGGGTTGAGATGCAAAATAAAATCATCGTCGATACCGAGAGTTTTGATATCGCGCGGGAACATCAATGGCTATCGGCCTCAGAGACCGAGGGCGCCGTGGTCACTTTCGTCGGCAAAGTACGAAACAATAATCTGGGCTGTGATGTCAATGCCCTGACGTTGGAACATTATCCCGGCATGACCGAAAAGTTGTTGGCGCAGATTGTTGATGAAGCCCGCCTCCGTTGGCCACTGGGGCGGGTGGTCGTGTTTCATCGCATTGGCGAGATGCGGGCAGGCGATGGCATCGTTTTGGTCGGCGTCAGTAGCGCTCATAGAGCCGACGCCTTTCTTGCCGCAGAATTTATTATGGATTATTTGAAAACCAAAGCGCCATTCTGGAAAAGAGAATCAACGCCGCAGGGCGAACTATGGGTTGCCGCAAGGGATAAAGATTGCGCGGCAGCTGAACGCTGGTAGTTATTTGAACATGTTATTCCCATCAGGCTTCGGCACGGTGTATACCGTGCCGAAGAGTGGCGTCAGATCAGATTGAAATAACGGTCGGGTTTGAGCAGGGCAGGCAGAGGTTTTTGATTGTTCATTTCCATCAGATTACGTTCGATGGTATTGCAGATGGCATTCAATGGCAGATCATTGGCGCTGGTACCAAAGGGGTCTTCCAGCTCTTCGGCCAGTGAGTCCCAGGATAAAAAGGTATAGGAAATAAAGACGGAAACGAACGGCGTCATGTAATGCAAATCTGAAACCAGCGCAAACGGCAGCAAGGAACAGAATAAATATACGGTGCGTTGCAGGATCAGCGTGTAGGCGAAAGGCACCGGCGTGTTGGCTATTCTTTCGCAACCACCGAGAACATGTGCGAGTTCATCCAGTTTATTATCGAGCATTTTATAGGTGACATCGCTTAATTTACCCGCCAGACGCAATTTGCCAATCTCGTCGCCCAATAATAACAAGACTCTGTTAGTGGGCATTGGGCTGGCGATGATCTCCGAGAAAGCCTCTCTCGGTAAAATGCGATATAAGTCAGCCGTGGGATCGGTGTTTCTTAATTGGTGCTTCAAACTCCAGCTAAACGCAATAAGATATTTTGCAATTTCCTCATGATTTTTTTTATCTTCCGGAAGCAGGTTTTTTAATTGTCTCAATAATGTGCGCTCCGCTATCAGCAGGGTTCCCCATAACATTCGCGCTTCAACAAAGCGGCTGTAGCTGGCGCTGTTGCGAAAACCCAGAAAAATAGCGATGGCGATCCCCAACAGGCTAAAGGGGGCAATGGTGAGATGTATGCCAAGTTGTTCATACCATTGATAAATGATGATGGCGACAATAGACATGAGGATATTTAAAAACAGGCGGAAGGTGATTTTTGACAACACCGAGCCGTGCCAGTCAAACAGGCGGAGAAACCAGTGTTGGTTTGGGCGAATAATCATGGGTTTACTACTCCCTGGTAGCTTACTTTTGGCTGTGATTGTTTTAGTGATGAATAATTATCATGGCCGATAATATGTAACAATGTATGAGATTTCTCATTGGCAAGTGAATGTTTACTGTATGACATAGGGCGATGATGATCAGACTCTCTGAGTCGGTGTTTAAATTATCTGATTTATTTATTCAATAATCAATACATCCAAAAAATAATTAAGATTGTGCTGCTAAGATAAATAAGAGTTATTGAGTGACCCGCCGTTTTTACGCCCCGTTTTCGTTTAATGGCCGAGACGCGGAAGCCAAATGAGAATAAAGAGTATTTTCTGCCGACGGAATGCCCTGCGCGTTGCCGGGATGTACGGATTGCGATTCGTCTCGGTTTAAGGATACGCTTGCACTGGGCTCTGGTATTCTTATGGAGCGTGTTGTGAGTTGGATGTTCTCCGGAGCGGCAAATCCAATCCGTTTGGTGTTGAAGCACAGCGAGATCGTCAGGTACTTTGCGTGTTGGCGTGCCCAACCGGTACCTCATTCATTTCATGAAAAGACCAACCCCAGGAACCGCAATGCCTGCCAGTCAAACCTCTAGGAGCACTCTCTGATGCTGGAGATGTTATTACAGTGGTACCGTCGTCGCTTCACCGATCCGCAGGCTATCGCCCTGCTGGTGATTCTGGTCGCCGGGTTCCTCATTCTCTATTTTCTGCACGGTATTTTGACGCCGCTGCTGGTGGCCATCGTGCTGGCGTATCTGCTGGAGTGGCCGACCGCGCGGCTGCAGCGTATCGGCTGTTCGCGCAACTGGGCGGCGAGCCTGGTGATGATCATGTTCGCCGGCATCGCGATGCTGCTGGTGTTTGTGGTGGCGCCGACCGCCTGGCAGCAGGGCATCAACCTGATGACCGATCTGCCGGGGATGCTCAATCAGTTCTATAACTTTGCGGCGACGCTGCCGAAGCGTTATCCGGCGCTGGTCGATGCCGGCATCATCGATATGATGGCGGAGAACTTGCGCGGGCGGCTGTCGGGCATGGGGGAGTCGGTGGTGAAATTCTCGCTGGCTTCACTGGTCGGGCTGCTGACGCTGGCGATTTACCTGATTCTGGTGCCGATGATGATGTTCTTCCTGCTGAAGGACAAAGAGCAAATGCTCAACGCGGTGCGCCGCGTACTGCCGCGCAATCGCGGGTTGGCGGGGCAGGTGTGGATCGAGATGAACCAGCAGATCACCAACTATATCCGCGGCAAGGTGCTGGAGATGGTGATCGTCGGCGTGGCGACCTATCTGGTGTTCGTTATTTTGGATATGCGCTATTCGCTGCTGCTGGCGGTGCTGGTCGGTTTCTCGGTGCTGATCCCTTATATCGGCGCGGTGTTGGTGACCATTCCTGTGGTGGTGGTGGCGATGTTCCAATGGGGCGTCGGCGCCGATTTCTGGACGCTGATCGTCGCCTATCTGGTGGTGCAGGCGCTGGACGGCAACCTGTTGGTGCCCATTTTGTTCTCCGAAGCGGTCAATCTGCATCCGCTGGTGATTATTCTGTCGGTGATCATCTTTGGCGGGCTGTGGGGCTTTTGGGGCGTGTTCTTTGCTATCCCGCTGGCCACGCTGGTGAAGGCGGTGATACATGCCTGGCCGGACGAACTGCGGGTGGACACGGAACGGGAATAAGCGGAAATGACGAAGCGCAGCAGGCCGCTGCGCTTCGTGAGAATTATTGCTGCAGGTAACTCAGAACGATGTCGTGATGATTGGTGGTTTTGAAATCATCAAACACTTTCTCGACTTTACCCTTGGTATCAATCAGGAAACTGATACGGTGAATGCCGTCATAGGTTTTCCCCATAAAGGTTTTTTCACCCCAAACGCCGAACTGCTGCGCCACCTGATGATCCTCATCAGATAACAGCGTGAAATTTAACAACTCTTTCTCGGCAAAACGCGACAGCTTCTCTGGTTTATCCGTGCTGATGCCCAGCACTTCGACACCCGCTTTTTTCAAGTCATCCATGTTATCCCGCAGACCGCAGGCCTGAACGGTGCAACCCGGCGTCATCGCCTTCGGATAAAAATAAACAAGCACTCGCTGTCCCTGGAAGTCGGCCAAATTAATTTCCTCACCGTCCTGGTCAGGCAAACTAAATTTCGGCGCTGTGTCACCGGCTTTCAATGGGCTCATCACTACTCTCCATCTTTCTCATCATGCTGTGGATAGTTAACAACGCTAATACTGCCTTGTGCGTTCAATTCTGTACATAGGTGATGGAAGGCTTGCTCAATATTTGATGCATCCGCGTTGCCGGGGCTGTGCGCGGTGATCTGAATGTAAAGCTGCGGCGGCAGGTGACCTTCCGCCGGTTGGGTTCTGGACACCAGCTCGGCAATGTTCATCTGGCTGGAGTCGAACAGATCGGTGAAGCGTTCAATGATGTGCGGCGAGTCTTTCACCTCAACCTGCACCCACACCGTGGCCGGCATCGGCGGCCTTTCATGCGAATTGGTGCGTTTCATCACAATCAGCAGCTCCATCTCCGCGCCTTTTTGCGGCAGAGTGGATTCAATCAGGGTAATCGCGTTCCAACTGCCGGAAAGCAGCATGATGAAAGTGAACTCCTCACCCAGCATGGCCAGACGGCTATCTTCGATATTGCACCCGCAGCTGCTGACGTGGCGGGTGATGGCATTGACGATTCCGGGGCGGTCGGCGCCGAGCGCGGTAATCACGAGATAGTGTTCATCTGGCTTAGGCAAAATGGATCTTCCTGTCGTGCTCAATGGGGTTACCATGGTAAACATAAAAAAAACCGCCTGCCAAGCGCTTACAACGCTGTTGTTTGCTTGCTTTTGGATAGGTAGCAAAAGTACCATGAGTGACTTGTTTGTGGAGGGGACGGCCAATGTTTACGGGAAGTATTGTTGCACTGGTTACGCCGATGGACGACAAAGGTGCTGTCGATCGTGCGAGCCTAAAAAAACTGATTGATTATCATGTAGCCAGTGGGACCTCGGCCATTGTTTCCGTAGGGACGACCGGCGAGTCCGCAACGCTTGCCCATGACGAGCACGTTGAGGTGGTATTGCAGACGCTGGAACTGGCCGCGGGCCGCATTCCGGTGATCGCCGGTACGGGCTCCAACGCCACCGCCGAAGCCATTTCGCTGACCAAAAGCTTCGAAAATACCGGCGTAGTAGGGTGCCTGACGGTAACGCCTTACTACAATAAGCCGACCCAGGAAGGGCTGTACCAGCACTTCAAGGCGATTGCCGAAAGCACCGAGCTGCCGCAGATCCTCTATAACGTGCCTTCACGCACCGGTTGTGACATGCTGCCGCCGGTGATTGCGCGTTTAGCAAAAATTAAGAATATTGTTGCCGTTAAAGAGGCAACAGGGAACTTAAGTCGTGTAAGTCAGATCCAAGTGCTGGTTGATGATGAAGATTTCATTTTGCTGAGCGGCGATGACGCCAGCGGTCTGGATTTCATGCAACTGGGCGGCAAAGGGGTGATTTCCGTGACGGCCAACGTGGCGGCGCGTGAAATGGCGCAGCTTTGCACGCTGGCAGCACAGGGCAACTTTGCTGAAGCACGCCGCCTAAATCAGCGCTTGATGCCGTTGCATCAGGATTTGTTTGTAGAAGCAAACCCAATTCCGGTGAAATGGGCCTGTAAGGCATTGGGATTGATGGCAACCGATACGATGCGTCTGCCTATGACGCCGTTGACCGACGCTGCTCGTCCGATCGTTGAGCGCGCGTTAAAAAGCGCCGGTTTGCTGTAACTCTAAGGGAAATTTGATGGTTTATTCATTGCAAAAGTCGACGGTAGCAAAAGTCGTGGGTATTTCGCTGGTTATGATGCTGGCCGCCTGTACCACCGATCAGCGTTACAAACGCCAGGTCAGCGGCGATGAGTCTTATCTCAACGCGTCGGAGCTCAAACCGTTGAACGCGCCGGCCGGTATGATCCTGCCGGTGCAGAGCGGGAATTATGATGTTCCGGCAACCACGCAGAAAGGCGGCGTTGGCAAGCAACTGGATATTCGCCCACCTGTGCAGCCGTTGGCGTTGCTGAGCGGTTCACGCGCGCAGTATGCCGGCGACAGCGGTACGCTGCTGCTGGAAAACAGCCCGCAGAACCAGAACCTGTGGTCACGCGTCGTCAGCATGTTGCAGACGAAAAATATCGCGATTGCCTCGCGTCAGGACGCCGGTCAGACACTGACTACCGACTGGGTGAAATGGAACCGTCTGGATGAAGACAACCAGTACGAAGGCCGCTACCAGATCAGCGTGCAGCAGCAGGGTTACCAGCAGGCGCTGGTGGTGAAAACCGTCGGTTTGCAGCAGCAGGGCAAAACCGAGCAGATTACCGATCCTTCCGAAGTGCAGCGCTACAACGGCATGATGATGAACACCATCGTTGAAGGCCTGGACAAGCAGGACAACCTGGTGAGCAGCCAAACCGCTAACCGCTTCGGCGCGCTGGACGTGCAGAGCGGCGCGGATGACACCGGCTTGCCGATGTTGGTTGTGCGCGGTCCTTATACCGTAGTGTGGGATCGCCTGCCTGCGGCGTTGGAAAAACTGGGGATGAAAGTGGGTGACCGCAGCCGTCCGCAGGGCACCGTCGCTGTGACCTACAAATCCCTGAGCGGTAGCGACTGGGATGCGTTGGGCGCCAAGGATCCTGAACTGACCGAAGGCGATTACAAACTGCAGGTCGGTGATTTGAACAACCGTACCAGCCTGCAATTTATCGATCCGAAAGGGAAGCCGTTGACCCAGTCGCAAAACGACGGGTTGGTTGCGGCATTCCAGGCTGCGTTCAGTAAAACCAGCGTTAAATAACTAAAAAAGGGGCTGCGGCCCCTTTTTGTTTTGTCGGCACGGTATCGTTTGCGTTCCAGGTTTGGCACAATATACCCATCATTCTTGAAGCTACAGCTGTGTTGGCTGCGTGCACTCACCCCAGTCACTTACTTGAGTAAGCTCCCGGGGATTCCTGCCCTTGCCGCCTTGCTGTAACTCCAATTATTTTGGGTATATCACACCTGTGTGTTGAAGCGTTTTTAAAACAATTCTTTATTGGAGTATGTAAGATGCAAAAGCTAGCTGAGTTGTATCGCGGAAAGGCAAAAACCGTCTACACCACCGAAAACCCCGATCTGCTGGTGTTAGAGTTCCGCAACGATACGTCAGCACTGGATGGTCAGCGCATTGAGCAGTTTGATCGCAAGGGCATGGTAAACAACAAGTTCAACCATTTCATCATGAGCAAACTGGAAGAAGCCGGCATTCCGACGCAAATGGAACGCCTGCTGTCCGACAACGAAGTGCTGGTGAAGAAGCTCGACATGGTGCCGGTCGAATGCGTGATCCGCAACCGCGCCGCCGGTTCGCTGGTGAAGCGTTTGGGCATTGAAGAAGGCCTGGTGCTGAACCCGCCGCTGTTCGACCTGTTCCTGAAAAACGATGCGATGCACGATCCGATGGTCAACGAATCCTACTGCGAAACTTTCGGCTGGGTGAACAAAGAGCATCTGGCGCGCATGCGTGAGCTGAGCTACAAAGCGAACGACGTGCTGAGCAAGCTGTTTGACGACGCGGGCCTGATCCTGGTCGACTTCAAGCTGGAGTTCGGTCTGTTCAACGGCGAAGTGGTGCTGGGCGATGAGTTCTCGCCGGACGGCAGCCGCCTGTGGGACAAAAACACCCTGGACAAGATGGACAAAGACCGTTTCCGTCAGAACCTGGGTGGCCTGATTGAAGCCTACGAAGAAGTTGCGCGCCGCATTGGCGTGAAACTGGACTAAGCGTCCTCCCGCAATACGGGGCTATCCTGCCGGAGCGCCCCGTCATTTATCCATTTTCCCTTCCGTCTGCATTTCCAGAAAAATTCTACATTTCCCGCCTCGTTAACCATTTATAATGGCAATCAGTGGGCTAGTTTCCTACGATTATTAAAAACCTAATCTGGAGTTTACTTATGCGTTGGCAAGGGCGTCGGGAAAGTGACAATGTTGAGGATCGTCGCGGGGAGTCTTCAGGTCTGGGCGGCGGCGGGGGCTTTCGCGCGCCAATCGGCGGCAAAGGCGGTATCGTCATTCTGGTGGTGGTGCTGGTGGCCGGCTATTACGGCATCGATCTCTCACCGCTGTTGAACGGCGGTGACGTTAGCCCGCAAACTCAGCAACAGAGCGCCAGCATCAGTCCAAAAGACGATGAGTTGGCCAAGTTTACCTCGGTAGTGCTGGCTTCTACCGAAGATAACTGGAAAGAAGTTTTCCAGCGTATGGGCAAAACCTATCAACCGCCCAAACTGGTGATGTATCGCGGCGTGACGCGCACCAACTGCGGCACCGGCCAGTCTGCGATGGGGCCATTCTATTGCCCGGGCGATAAAACGGTGTATATCGATCTGTCGTTCTACCAGGATATGAAAACCAAGCTGGGCGCCGGCGGTGACTTTGCGCAGGCCTATGTGGTGGCGCACGAAGTCGGCCACCACGTGCAGAACCTGCTGGGCATTGAGCCTAAAGTGCGTCAGATGCAACAGGGCGCCAGCCAGGTTGAAGTGAACCGCCTGTCGGTAAAAATGGAACTGCAAGCAGACTGCTTTGCCGGCGTTTGGGGCAAATATGCCGAGAAGCAGCAGATGCTGGAAGAGGGTGACTTGCAGGCGGCATTGAACGCCGCACAGGCGATCGGTGACGACCGTTTGCAGCAGCAGGGCCAGGGGCGCGTAGTACCGGACAGCTTCACCCACGGCACCTCGCAACAGCGTTACACCTGGTTTAAACAGGGCTTCGACAGCGGCGATCCGAACACCTGCAACACCTTCGCATCCCGTTGATATACCCTGCCGGAGCCTGACTCCGGCATTTTTTTAGGTGGGAACATAGCCTTGCTACAGGCAATGCAACAACTCATGCGGCAGCAGGGCATCAGACGCCTGCTGGTGCTCAGCGGTGAGCCGCAATGGTGCCGCCAACAGGCGCAACAGCTGGCTGCAAGCCTGCCGGGCGACTGGCCGTGGGTGGGAGAAAACCCGCCAACCGGCTTGCAACCTCTGGCGAGCGGTGCGGTGCGAGCCCTGTTGGGCCAAGAGCGGCTGCATGCGGTGTTTGACGCGACAATGGGCCTGGATGTTGAAGCCTTGGCGGCGCTGGCGGGCACGCTGCGCGCCGGCAGTTGGCTGTTGTTGCTGACGCCGCCCTGGCGTGAATGGCATCAGCAACCGGACGCCGACAGCCTGCGTTGGAGCGATTGTCCGCAGCCTATCACCACCCCGTATTTTATCCGTCATCTGCAACACCATCTTGCGGCGGACAGCGAAGTCACGTTCTGGCGACAGGGTGAGGCGCTGGCGTTGGCGGCATTGCCGGAGCGCCCGCCCTGGCAGGCACCCGATGGTCACCCCACTGCAGAACAGCAAAGGCTACTGGAGCAACTGCTGAATGCCTCGGCGGGCGTTTGGGTGCTGACCGCGGCACGTGGGCGCGGCAAGTCGACGCTGGCGGGCATGTTGGTGGCGAATACGCCGCTCACCTGCTGGATGACCGGGCCGAGCCGTGCCGCCACCGACGTCGCCGGCGAATGGGCTCAGGGGCGCGCGCAGTTCTGGGCGCCGGACGCGCTGCTGGCGCATTGCCGCGAGCATGACGTCAGCAACGTGGGTTGGTTGCTGGTGGATGAAGCGGCGGCTATTCCCGGCCCGCTGTTGCAACAGTTGGTCAGTTATTTCCCTCGTGTATTGCTGACTACCACGGTACAGGGCTATGAAGGCACCGGCCGGGGGTTTTTGCTGAAGTTCTGCGCCGGGTTGCCTTCGTTCCGGCCATTAGCTTTACAGCACCCCATGCGTTGGGCTGAAGGCGATGCGTTGGAACGGGTGATAGATAATGCTCTGTTGTTCAATGAACAACCGGAATGGCGGGCGACCGCGCAGGCCGCCAGTTTCAGCCTGGTCGAACAGAGCGCGCTGTGCGCCGATCCCCAACGGTTGGCGCGCTTTTACGCTCTGCTGAGCAGCGCCCATTACCGCACCACGCCGCTCGATCTACGGCGGCTGATGGATGCACCCGGCATGCACTTTGGCGTGGCGCAGGTGGAAGAAGAAGTGGTTGGCGCGTTGTGGTTGGTGGATGAAGGGGGGCTGAGTGCCGAACTGGCGCATGAGGTTTGGGCTGGCCGACGGCGGCCGCGCGGTAACCTGGTGGCTCAGTCGCTGGCGGCGCATGGCGGCCAGTGGTGGGCGCCGACGTTGCGTTCGCGCCGCATTACCCGCATTGCGGTGCTGCCTGCCTTGCGCCAACAGGGCATTGCCCGCAGCCTGATCGAGCAGCAGCGCCAACGGGCGCAGGGGCTGGATTTCCTTTCGGTCAGTTTTGGCTACACCGAACCGCTGTGGCGCTTTTGGCAATCCTGCGGTTTTGAACTGGTGCGTATCGGCAGCAAGACGGAGGCCAGCAGCGGCTGCTATACCGCCATGGCCATCCTGGCGTTGAGCGAGCAGGGGGAAGCGCTGCGGCATGCGGCGCATAAGCACCTGGCGCGCGATTGGCGCTGGTTGCAGCAACGGGTTGATCTGCAACTGGAGATCACCGGCGATGACGGCGATACGCAGTTGAGTGAGGATGACTGGCGTGAACTGGCCGGATTTTCCTTCGCCCATCGGCCGCTGGAGGCCAGCCTGGGCGCGCTGCAACGCTTGCTGCTGGCGAGCGGCCTGCCGCTGCCCGCGCTGCGCGGGCATCTGCAACAGCAAAGGACGACGGCAGACTGCGTGACGCAGTTTGGTCTCAGCGGCCAAAAAGCCTTGCTGCGGCACTGGCGGCTGGAGGCAGCGCAGGCGCTCGAACAACTGGATGAGCAACACTGTCTGCGCTGGCGCAACTGGGCGCAGTCGCGGTCATTGCAATAAATCGACAATGTTGTTCAATAAAACCCGATTTTCCTGATTTCTCAGCGGCGTATAGTAGACGCCAACGGCCCGGCACCTCCGGGCGACATCTGATGAAGACGAGGAGTCACCATGAAACATGAGCATTTCGTTGTCCAAAGCCCGGCAACACCGGCGGTACAGCTGATCTTGCTGTTTCACGGTGTCGGCGATAACCCGGTGGCAATGGGCGAAATCGGCAGCTACTTCGCCAAAGATTTCCCGCAGGCGCAGGTCGTCAGTATCGGCGGCCCGGCGGCTTTCGATAACGGCAACGGTCGTCAATGGTTCTCGGTGCAGGGCGTGACCGAAGAGAACCGCGCCGAGCGCATTGCACAGGTAATGCCGCAGTTCGTCGAAACCGTGCGTTACTGGCAACAGCAGAGCGGTGTCGGTTACGCCGGGACCGCGTTGGTCGGTTTTTCTCAGGGATCGATCATGGCGCTGGAAGCCTTGAAAGCGGAAGCTAAACTGGCCGGCCGCGTGGTGGCCTTCAGCGGGCGCTTTGCCAGCTTGCCGGAGCAAGCTTTCGGCGAAAGCGTCGTGCATTTGATCCACGGCGAAGAGGATGCGGTGATCGCCGTGCAGCACGCCAAAGCGGCGGCGGAACGGTTGCAGGCCATCGGCGTGGATTTCACGCTGGACGTGGAGCAGGGCGTCGGGCATGGCATCAATCAGGGCATGATGAATAATGCCCTCGAGCGATTGCACTACTACGTACCTCAGCGCTACTGGGATGAAGCGCTGTTTGGCAAACGTGGCGATTTGATCGCCTTTCGATAATATTCTCCCTGACGGGCGCGGCTATGCTGCGCCCGCTGTCATTGCGGCATCACCGTAACCTGAACGTCCAACTGGTGAGCGCCCCCGCCAAAAATAATGCCGTGCATCGGGCTGACATCGCCGAAATCGCGGCCCCAGGCCACGGTAATGTGCTGGGTATCGGCCAACACATTGTTGGTCGGATCGATATCTACCCAGCCATAGGGCGGACAATACACCGACACCCAGGCGTGAGAAGCATCGGCGCCAATCATTCGCTCCTCCCCCGGCGGCGGCTGCGTGAGGATATAGCCGCTGACATAGCGTGCCGCCAACCCCAGCGAACGCAGGCAGGCAATTTGCAGGTGAGCAAAGTCCTGACAAACCCCTTTCTTCTCCTGCAACAGGGTTTCTACCGGCGTGGCGATGGTGGTGGCCGTCGGATCAAAGGTAAAGTCGTTGAAAATGCGCCCGGTAAAATCCAGCAACGCCGACAGCAGAGGCCGTTCCGGGGTAAAGCTCGGCAGGGCGTAGTGGCTCAGTGCGTTATCGATGGGAATAAAAGTGGAAGGAAACAGGTATTGAATGGGATCCAGCACTTCGGTTCCCCCGTTGGCCAACTGTTGGCGTACCCGCTCCCAGGACAGGCTGTTTTCCGCCACCCACTGTTCGGCGTGCGGCAGGACCAGCACCTGCGAATCTACCCGGACGGTCAGTTGGGTATGCGGGGTTCGCAGAGCGAATTGCACCAGGTGGTTGCCATAAAAATCGTCCAGTTCAAACCATTCATCGGGCTGCGGATCGACCTGGATCCGCGAAGCGTGGCACTGTTGCCAGGCCAGATTGCGCGGCGACAGCCGCAGCAACTGGCGCGAATGCGGCACCGGCAGGCTGTATTGGTATTCGGTCACGTGACTGACGCTATAGCGGCTTCCGTCGGCGGGCGTGAGAGATTGGCCGGCAGTTTGAGTTTGGCTCTGGCTCATTCGTCGTTTCCCGTGCTGTAGTGGGGGCCATGGTTGAAGAAGCGCAGGCCAATCTGATCGGACAGCCGGTCCAGCGCCAGTTGCAACTGCGACACCGATTCTGACAAGGGTTGCAGGCCGCCGGCAAACCCGGCGTTACCCAGGCCGGCAATTTTCTCCGGCAGATCGAAAATGGTCTGATCGGTAAAAGGCCCGAACTGATCGGTCAGTTTTTTCAAGTACTCCACCAGCCCCTTCAGCAGGAACATCACCGAGCGCGGATTCTCCTGACTGGTCAACAACAGCGGCAGGGCGGTGACCAGCTCCGGCCGTTGCGGATAACTGGAGCGGTAGGTGATGGTGCTGTCGCACAACTCCAGCCACCATTCCAGCCCGGCGTTGCGCACTTCGTCATCGTCCAGCACCAGCGTCAGCATATGCGTCACCTGCTGCAGGCGTTCCAGCCGACGGCCAATACTGAGGAAGCGCCAGCCCACGTCACGCGTCATGCCGTCCAGCGCAAAACCGGAGAGCGCCATCATATGTCCGATCGCCTGATCGAGAAACGCCAGCGCCTCCGCCAGGTTCCAGCGCTGGGCCTGATGGCGCTGTTCCAGATCCTTGGCCAGCCGGTTGAGGATATGCCAGTTGTCCAGCGAAAGCCGCTCACGCAACTGAAAACCGATACGCAGCAGTTGCTGCAAGGTGCCGGCAAACCCCTGCGGAATTTCCGGGTTGAACAGCGCTTCCAGCAGCAGGGTGTTCAACTGTTGCGGCGCCAGTTCTTCAAGCGGAGAGGCTTCGTCGTTCGGCAACAGACCGTAGTGCAGGCAAAGCTGCATCACGGCTTTATGTTGCTGTTCGCTGCCTTCGTCTTCGTCGAGCCGCAGGGTGAGGGTGGTACGCAGCAGGCGAGCGATGTTGTCGCAGCGTTCGGTATAGCGGCCCAGCCAGAACAAGTTTTCAATCACCCGCGTCGACAGCCTGTGGCCGGTCGGCGGCAACTCTTGCCTCAGCACGCCGGGCCGTGGCGGTGGCGCGGAAGGCGGTGCCAGCACCCAGGTATCCTTGCTGCCGCCGCCCTGCTGCATGGTCACGATCTGGCGGCTGTTGGGGCCGGAGATGCGGGTCAGGCCGCCGGGCATCACCCGGTAGCCGTCCGGGGTGGCGACGGCGAATACCCGCAAGCAGGTGGCATGGTTTTGCAACTGGTAGGGCGGGCGCGGGGACAGACCCGGCGCCTGCGACAGGCCGATCAACTCTTGGGCGACATAGTTGTAAGGGCGCGCGCGGATGCGTTCCTTTAGCTGAGCCAGCTCGGTGGCGCTTAGATCGCCGGCGATGCAGGTCCTGATGCGCAACTGCGGGAAGGCGCCTTTGACAATCAGGTTAGGCAGGTTTTCCAGCACCGTTTCCCGTGCGGTGCTTTCCCCACACCACCAGGAAGCGACCGAAGGCAACAGCAGCGGTTGCCCGAGGGTCTGTTGGCTGAGGTTTGGCAGAAAGCCGTACAGCGCGCCGGTTTCAATCAGGCTGGAACCGAGCGCATTGGCGATCAGCACCTGGCCCTCTCGCGCCGCCTGGATCAGCCCCGGAATGCCCAGCGAAGAGTCGGGGCGCGCCTCCAGCGGATCGCAGAAGTCATCATCCTGCCGCCGTAAAATCACATGCACGCGCTGCAGGCCGTCCAGGGTTTTCAGCCAGACGCGCCCCTGGGACACCATCAGATCCTGGCCTTCCACCAGCGGGAATCCCAGATGCCGCGCCAGATAGGCATGCTCGAAATAGGTTTCATTGTAAGGGCCAGGGGTCAACACCACGATGTGCGGGGCTTCGCCATCACCGGCGGCGAACGGTGCCCAGTGGCGCAGGCTCTGTTGCAGCGTGCGGAAAAAGGTATTCAGCCGCTGTACTTTCAGGTCCCGGAACTGTTCCGGGAAGGCGCGGGAAATCACCGTGCGGTTTTCCAGCGCGTAGCCGGCGCCGGACGGGGCCTGGGCGCGATCGGCCAGCGCCCACCAGCGGCCATCGGCGGAACGGGCCAAATCGACGGCGTACAGATGCAGATAAACGTTGCCCGGGCAGCGAATGCCGTGCGCCGGGCGCAGAAAACCGGCATGCCCGTGCACCAGCGCAGGCGGCAGCAGGCCGTCGCGCAGCAGGGTCTGCTCGCCGTACACGTCGGCCAGAATACGGTTCATCAGTTCTGCACGCTGGGCAATGCCGGATTCTATCTGCTGCCATTCGTCGTGGGGGATAATTTGTGGCAGCAGGTCCAGTTCCCAGGGGCGTTTAACCCCTTGCGGATCGGCGTAGACGTTATAGGTGACGCCGTTTTCGAAAATCTGGCGCGCCACGTGGTTGAGGCGGCTTTGCAGCTGTTCGTCCGGATAGGCGGCCAGCTCGGCGGCAAAACGCTGCCAGTGCGGGCGAAGGGTTGCCTCGCCGGCAAACAGCTCGTCATAGTGCGCTTGCGAGTGGCGATAGCGGGTAAATAGTGATTGCGGCATAGGCATTGCGTTCCCGTTTTCCATGAGGCCTTGCGACGGCAGCTCCCTTGCGGCGCAGGCCGGCACCTTCCTGGTACCGACTTGCGCCCTTCCTGTATCGAACGTTTATTTCCAGCGCAAATCGAGCGTGAACGGGAAGTTCGGATTGCGCGTCTGGGGTTCGATGGTTAACTTTCCTGGCGTATGACCCATCTGCAAGAAACGCGCCAGCCTGCGGCCCTCCGCCTCATAGGCATTGATCGGGTGGGTATCGTGGCTGCGTCCGCCCGGATGGGCGACGTGGTATTGGCAGCCGCCCAGCGAACGTTGCATCCAGGTATCCACCAGTTCCACGGTTAGCGGCGCGTGTACGCCAATGGTGGGATGCAGGCTGGCTGCGGGTTGCCATGCCCGGTAGCGAACGGCGCCGACCGCCTCGCCGACGTTGCCGGTGGGTTGCAGCGGCACCGGGCGGCCGTTGACGGTCACCTGGTGGCGATCGTCATTAAACCCGGTGACTCTGATCTGCAGACGCTCGACGGATGAGTCAACATAGCGCACGGTTCCGCCGCTTGCACCTTCTTCGCCCATCACATGCCAGGGTTCCAGTGCATGATCGATTTGCACCTGGACGCCGTCGGCGGAGAATTCGCCATGCTGCGGGAAGCGGAAGGCGAAGTGTGCGTCGAACCAGGTGGCTTCAAACGGGTAGCCAAATTCACGCAGTTCGGCGAGCACGTCGTTAAAGTCCTGGCGCACAAAGTGCGGCAGCATGAAGCGATCGTGCAGTTCGGTGCCCCAACGGCGCAACCGCTCCGGTTGATAAGGTTGCTGCCAGAAACGGGCCAGCAACGCCCGCAGCAGTAGCTGTTGGGTGAGCGACATTCGGGCATGCGGCGGCATTTCAAAAGCGCGCAGTTCCAGCAGCCCAAGGCGGCCGCTGGGGCCATCCGGCGAATAGAGTTTGTCGATGCAGAACTCCGCCCGGTGGGTATTGCCGCTGGAGTCAATCAACAGGTTGCGCAGCAGGCGGTCGATAAGCCAGGGTTGCGCTTCCTCACCCGCCTCCGGGAAGCGGCTAAAGGCAATTTCCATTTCATAGACCGAGTCGTTACGCGCCTCGTCAATGCGCGGTGCCTGGCTGGTCGGGCCGATAAACAGGCCGGAGAACAGATAGGACAGCGACGGGTGGTTATGCCAATAGCCGATCAGGCTGCGCAGCACGTCCGGGCGGCGCAGGAACGGGCTTTCCGCCGGGGTGGCGCCACCCATCACCATATGGTTGCCGCCACCGGTGCCGGTATGGCGGCCATCGATCATGAACTTTTCGGTGGTCAGGCGCGACTGGCGCGCGGCGTCGTACAGGAAGGTGGTCTGCTCCACCAGTTCGCCCCAGCTGGCCGCCGGCTGAATGTTGACTTCGATGACGCCGGGATCGGGGGTGATGCGAAAACAGGTAAGACGCGGGTCCGAAGGCGGTTCGTAACCTTCCAGCACCACCGGAATGCCCAACGAGAGCGAGGTAGCCTCAATGGCCTCCACCACCTGCAGGTAATCTTCCAGCGTGCGCGTCGGCGGCATGAACAGATAAAGAATGCCGTTGCGCGGCTCGGCACACAGCGCGGTGCGGGCAATCCAGTCCGCTGACTGTTTTTGCTCCGGGCGCTGGGTTACCGGCTGAGGCGGGGCATGATCGGCTGCAGATGAATGCGGTTGCAGCAGTTGGCGGTAGGCCGGCAGCGTCGGGAAAGACTGATGCGGATCGGCGCTGTGAATGTAGGGATAGTCGCTTTTATGCACCCAGGGTTGGGAATCCAGCGGCAGGCGGTAACCCAGCGGTGAATCGCCCGGCAGCAGGTAGCAGTGCTCGCTGCGCAGGAACCAGGAGCCGCTTTGCCACGGCTGGTTCTCTTCTCTGGCCAGCGGCAGAACGTGGCCGATGATAGCCCCCAGACCTTGTTCAAACACCTTGTGCAACCGCGCTCGCTCCAGCGGATCTTCCAACCGGGAATCCGACGGATCGACGTTGTCCGGCAGGCGTCGTTCGCGCCACAGGTAGTAGAGCGGGTCTTCATAAGCCGGGAAGATATGCTGACCGGAAACCTCCAGATACTGCGCGACGCGTTGCAGGAAATCCGCCGCCTGCCCGGCGGTGACCGCAGAAGGCTCGCGTTCATCGGCAAACATGGCCGGATCGGCCAGCGGCTCGCCGTCCCGGCGCCAGAAGCAGTTGAGCGACCAGCGCGGCAGTTGCTCGCCGGGGTACCATTTGCCCTGACCAAAATGCACCAGCCCGGCGGGGGCGTAGCGCTCACGCATACGCTGGAACAGCTCGGCGGCACGCAGGCGCTTGGTTGGCCCCAAAGCGTCGGTATTCCATTCATCGCCGTCAGGATCGTCGACGGCGACGAACGTCGGCTCGCCGCCCATCGTCAGATGAACGCCGTTGGCCTGCAAATCGCTGTCAATCCGATAGCCGAGCGCGTCGATGGCCTGCCATTGTTCCTCGCTGTAGGGTTTGGTCACACGCGGCACTTCGTCCACGCGGGCAACGGCCATCAGGTGCTCAAATTCGCATTCGCACTCATCAATCGCACCGCTGATCGGGGCGGCACTGGAAGGTTCCGGCGTGCAGGCCAGCGGAATGTGACCTTCACCGGCAAACAACCCGGAGGTGGGATCCAGGCCAATCCAACCGGCACCGGGCAGGTAAACCTCAGTCCAGGCGTGCAGATCGGTGAAGTCTTCCTCCGGCCCCGACGGGCCATCCAGCGATTTGACGTCCGGCGTCAGTTGAATCAGATAACCGGACACGAAGCGAGCGGCCAGCCCGAGGTTGCGCAGGATCTGTACCAACAGCCAGGCGGAATCGCGACACGAACCGCTGCGCAGCGTCAGCGTCTCTTCCGGCGTCTGCACGCCCGGCTCCATGCGGATGGTGTAACCGATGTGTTGCTGCAACTGCTGGTTGATCGCCACCAGGAATTCCGCGCTGCGTTGGGCTTCATCGGGGATGCTGCTCAGGTAGCTTTCCAGCTCGGGGGTCATCGGCTGGCAGTGCAGATAGGGCGCCAGTTCGATTTTCTGCTCTTCCGAATAGCAAAACGGAATATGTTCCGCCTGCGGCTCCAGGAAGAAATCGAAGGGGTTAATCACCGACATTTCAACCCGCATATCCACTTCCACGCGGAAGTGGTCGGTTTTTTCCGGGAACACCAGCCTGGCCAGGTAGTTGCCGTTAGGATCCTGCTGCCAGTTGATAAAGTGATTTTCCGGGGTCACTTTCAGTGAATAAGCCAGAATGGAGGTGCGGCTGTGTGCGGCAGGGCGCAGGCGTATGACTTGGGGACCCAGGTTGATGCGTCGGTCGTAGCGGTATTCGGTAACGTGGTTTAGCGCAATATTAATAGCCATAAGCTCGAGCCTCAGAATAGGGGAATCTGAAATCGGGTCACATCAGTCTGCTGATGCCATGCTGTAGCCGTTACCGTGGAGGGTGGTGCTGTGGTTAACCCCCGTCTGTATCCAGACCGTTTTAACTGCTGGGAGTGTGATGACCATCACGTTAACCAATTAGGGTTAAATCTAGAGGCAATTTTTTGAGAAGTCGATTCTTTTTTCTGCGGGAAAGAGGAGAAAATGAAGCGCCGCCCTCGGGGGACGGCGCACACAGGCGGTTAAGGTTTTTTCTTCGGCCAGTTGTCGTCTTCGTCGTCCCACTGGGCGTTATTATCGCGGTGTGGCGGCAATTCCGGCTTATCGGCGAGGTAACGTTTTACGTCGACGCGACGCAGCTCTTTGATCCCGCTGATGATCATCCCGGCCAAAATCAGCAGGATAATCCACCAGTAGTCAGCTAACCATTGCATGTTTACTCCTTTCCTTCACTGCGTATGAAACGTGAAAATATCGCGGGCAGATGGCGTTCAAGCCATTCGGCGCCGGCAACGTCCTTATTTTGCCAGGCGGCCAGCAGCAGCGCAGGCGTCAGCAGGTGCTCGGCTTCCTGCGCCAGCGGCCGATAGCTCAAATGCCAGGGTTCTACCGCCACGCCGTTGCCGTCTTCGGTGAACGGGCGGTAAAAACCAAATTCGGCCATATGTTCCGTCATCCACTGATTGAGCGGATAAAAGTAACCGCCTTCCTCATATTCCCACGGCTCCAGCAGCAGCTTTTGCCCTTCCGGCAACAACGAAGGGTCGTACACGTCCAGATCGCTGCCCCAGTGATGGCGGCTGGCACCCGGCAGGGCGGACCAGCGCAGGATCGCTTCGCAGCGTTCGGCGGCGGACAGCGTCTCGATGTCGATCGGTCGACTGTCTTTATCTAATACTGGGCGCTCGCCGCAGAATTTGCCATTCCAGATCGCCAGTTGCCGATCGAAATCACGAAATGTGCTGGCGGGCTGCAGATCGAACCCGGCCGCCAACGCCGCCTGCTGCATGGCGCGGAACGCGGTCACCGCTGCGGGCTGCAGGCGATGGTTACCGCTCAGCGGCGCCAGGTGTTCGGTCGAGAGCCCGGTCAGCATGGTGGGCGTGATCATGCGACCAACTGCTCCATAATGCGCTGATACATGCGGCTCAGCAGTTGCAAATCGGCTGCGTGCACGCATTCATTGACCTTGTGGATGGTCGCGTTGACCGGCCCCAGCTCAACTACCTGCGCACCCATTTGGGCGATAAAGCGGCCGTCCGAGGTGCCGCCAGTGGTCAGCAACTGCGGCGTCAATTCAGAATAGTGTTCGACGGCGTTAACCACCGCATCCACCAGCGCACCGCGCGCGGTCAGGAACGGCTGGCCGGACAAACGCCATTCGATGCTGTAGTTCAGCTGGTGCCGCTCCAACAGCTCTTCCACGCGCTGTTTTATCGTCGCGTCGGTTGACTCGGTGCTGAAACGGAAGTTGAACTGGACGAACAGGTCGCCCGGGATCACGTTGTTGCTGCCGGTACCGGCCTGCACGTTGGCGATCTGCATGCTGGTCGGCGGGAAGAACTCGTTGCCGCGATCCCACTCGGTCGCCACCAGCTCATTGAGCGCAGGCATGGCGCGATGCACCGGGTTATCCGCCAGGTGCGGATAGGCGACGTGGCCCTGAATGCCGTGAATGTGCAGGTTGGCGGTGATCGAACCGCGGCGGCCGTTTTTCACCACGTCGCCGACGCGTTCGGTGCTGGACGGCTCGCCGACCAGGCAATAATCCAGGCGCTCGTTGCGCGCCATCAGCGCTTCCACCACTTTCACCGTGCCGTGAGTGGCGCTGGCCTCTTCGTCGGAGGTGATCAAGAACGCCAGGCGGCCCCCATGATGCGGGTTGGTCGCCACAAAGCGCTCCGCCGCCACCACCATCGCCGCCAGCGAACCTTTCATGTCCGCCGCGCCGCGGCCATACAGCATGCCGTCGCGAATGGTGGGTTCAAACGGCGGGTTGTCCCAGCGTTTTTCATCACCGGTGGGCACCACGTCGGTGTGACCGGCAAACGCCAGCGTTTGCCCTTCACCGCGCCAGGCCCAGAAATTCAGGGTGTCGCCGAAGGGCATCGGCTCAACGGTAAAACCAATCGCTTCCAGACGTTCAATCATCAGCGCCTGGCAGCCTTCATCGTGCGGGCTGAGGGACGGGCGTTTGATGAGCTGTTGAGCCAGTTCGATAACCGGGCAAATCATGCTGTAACCTCAGAAATAAATTGCTGGTAGCCTTCGGCGCTGAAGCCGAGCAGGGCATGCCCCTTGCCGTCGTCCAGCAGCGGGCGTTTGATGATTGCCGGCTGCGCCAGCATCAGCGCGATGGCCGCATCGGCGTTGTCGCAGGCGTTGCGCTGCGCTTCATCCAGCTTGCGCCAGGTGGTGCCGCGGGTGTTCAGCAGCGGTTCCCAGCCCAGACGGTCGACAAAACCGCGCAACTGCTGTTCATCCAGCCCGTCGGCGCGGTAGTCATGAAATTGATAAGCCACGCCTTGCTCTTCCAGCCAGCGGCGCGCTTTTTTGATGGTGTCACAATTTTTGATGCCGTACATGGTCAACGTCATGGAATAAGAACCTTCTCTGCAACCCAACACCGGCATGGCGCCAGTGGTAAACCGCCGTGGCGGTAAAATGAAAACCAGCGCCCAGCATGCCGAAAAATGGCGGGGAGTTCCACCGTACAATGGTCCGAAAGCCAGGGAAAGGGTGAAAAAATTCTAGCCGCATTCAGTGCGGCGATCTGATTGCGGCCACCTGGGATCCGGCCTGGGGGGCCGCGTGGGGAAATACAGCGGCATCTTGATGACGAACACCTTATAACTTTGACCCGCGGCAATCACTCCCTGGTCTGGCGTAATTTATACTCCAGGCTTTTTTTAACCATTGGCCATTCATGGTCGATGATCGAGAAAACCACCGTATCGCGATAGCTGCCATCCGCATTTTTCTGGTGGTTTCTCAGCACGCCGTCTTGCTTGGCGCCCAAACGCGCGATAGCCGTTCTCGATGCGTGATTGTGCCAGTGGGTGCGAAATTCAACGGCAATCACCGCCAGCGTTTCGAATGCATAGCCGAGCAGCAGGCGTTTGCACTCGGTGTTGACGGCGGTTCTCTGATGGCTTTTGGCGTACCAGGTATAGCCAATTTCAACGCGGCGGTTGTGCCCATCGGCATTGCAAATGCGGGTGGTGCCGACAATCTTTTGCGTGTCGTTATGCACCACGACAAACGGCAACGCCCGCCCGGCGGCCTGTTCGCTCAGGGCGAAACCGACATAATCATCGACGGTGTTTTCGTTGGGTGCCGAAGTAAACCAAAGTTCCCAGAGGCGCCCATCAGCGGCCGCCTCCACCAGCGCCGCCGCATGTTCTTTACGCAGCGGGATCAGGCTGACGGTTTTGCTTTTCAGCTCGGTTTCGATAAGCCAGGATGAGTCGGACATTTGCCGCTATTTCCCCTTGTGTTCACTTTTTGCCGTTTTCACGCGACCAGTGTTTCATCTCTTCGCCAATAAAATAATTCACCAGGTCGCGATACATTTTTTCTATCACTTCCGGGCTTAAGCCCTGCTCATCGGCCCAGGCTCTTCGTTGTTGCAGCATGGCTTCGAAGCGCTCTTTGGCCCGTACCGCATCGGGGCTGGTTTTGAATTTTGCGGCGGCCTTCACGTAGGCAAAGCGCTGGGCGATCAATTTAATGATGTGTTCGTCCAGCATGTCGATTTCCGCGCGGATATCGCCCATGCCCGCACAATCTTGCGGAGAAAGTTTGTTCTCAATAATCACTCTGGGTTTCCCTTGTTTTAGCGCACATAGCCATTTTGTTGCAGGCGATCCAACGCCGGGCCATCGGCATAGACCATGCCGGTAGTCAGCTCGCGGAAGTGGTACTTTTTATAGAATTCCAGTTTGTCGGGCACCGAATAGATAAACACTTTACCGAGCGGCGCCAAATCCTGCATGACCCGATCCATCAGCAGCCTGCCCAGACCGCGGCCCTGATAGTGAGGGTGGATAGCCACGTCGGCGAGGTAAGCCACCGAGGTCATGTCACTGATGGCGTGGGCGGTGGCCACCAGTTCGCCGTCGAGGTAACCCCAATAGCAAAACTGGCTGTGCTGATAAACGCGCTGTAATTGATGCGGATCGCGCTGGCCCAGCCCGGCGGCGGCCAACAACGCGGCCAATTGCGACCAGTCGATGCGGTAGCGGTTTGGGTCGGTCACCATCTCCATGCTTCTCTCCTAGCCGATGCGATCCAGATCGGCGGCGTATTGACGGATAGCGCGCTGATAGCTGCTGATGTCGCGATACGAGGAGGTTTCCGCCAACAGCAGCAACAGATCGGCCACCGCCTGTTTGGTTTCCCCCAGGTTGTACAGCGTCATGGCGCGAAACAGGGTGAGCTCCTTGGCCTGCGGGAATTCGGCCAGCCCATCGTCGAAGGCGGCCAGCGATTGCTGATACAGCCCGAGTGCGCGGTAGGTGCTGCCCAGACCAAGCCAGACCTCCTGCCGCTGCGCCGCCGGCAGAGTGCGAGCCAGCGCGGAGAGGTAGCAGGGGATCGCCTGCTGCTCAAATCCCTGCACGTCATACAGGCAGGCCAATTGGTAGTGCAGCGCGGCCTCTTCCGGTTTTTGCAGCAACTGTTGCTGTGCCAGTTCGGTCGCTTCCTGATAGCGGCCCAGCTGTTTCAATTGTTCGATAGTCAGCGTAGGGGACATGTTATGGCCTCAGAAAAGTGGAGGGTTTTCTCCCCTTGGCACGCTACTACGGAAGAATTCATCCTACAAGAAATATAGGCGTTAGAACGTGGTCGGCCCCGTTATCCGGGGCCGGTTTTTTATTGCGAGACGGTCAGAACTCGTGCTTCAGCGTCAGCATCAGATTACGCGGTTCGCCGTAGTTGCGGGTGCTGTAGAAATTCACCTGCGAGTAGTATTTCTCGTCAAAGACGTTGTTCAGGTTAAGCTGCACCGAGGTCTGCGGGGTGAGTTTGTAACGCGCCATCGCATCGAACAGGACATAAGATCCTTGCTCGGCCTTGCGGTCCACAAACTCGCCGTTGTTGGCCCCGGTGACGTTGGCGTAAATGCCGCTCTGCCAGCGTGCGCCGCCGCCCAGAGTCAGGTCACGCAGAGCGCCCGTCAGCTGATAGGTGGTGAACAGGTTGATGCGGGTGCGCGGCTGCTCGGTGTTGAGATTAACCTTGTCCTTGTCTTTCAGTGAGAAATGGGTGATGCCGAGCTGGGCGTTCCAGCCCTGCGCCAGCTCACCGCTCAGTTCGAACTCGACCCCTTTGCTGGTCGCGCCCTGGCTCTCATGATAGGTCTGCTGCAACCAGTTCAGTTCGCGGGTGTTCTCATCCAGCACCCCAAGGTTGTCCTGCGTGATGCGGAACGCCGACAGCGAAACGTTGAGCCGGTCATCCAGCAGCGCGGCCTTGATACCCACCTCTTTATTCACCCCTTCAATCGGCGCCAGGTAGTGGCCGCTGCTGTCGAGCAGGTTTTGATCCTTGAATATGTCGGTGTAGCTGGCATAGGCGGAGACCTGTTCGGTCAGCTTATAGACGGTTCCCACGAACGGAGTGACCTTGTTGGCGGTGGTGGTCGTGGTGTTTTTAAAGCTGTTGAAACGGGCGCCGAGCACCAGATCCAACCGGTCCGTCAGCGAGAAGTCGGCGCTGCCGTAAATGCCGATTTGCCGCGTGCGATAATCCATTTGCGGCATTTTATCCGACCACTCAGGCTCGCCCTGGCCGCCGTTCCAATCCCGCAGGCTACCGCTGAACTGCTGCGAGTAGGTGGCGCTGCGATAGGTGCTGTAGCTGTGCTGCCAGGCAGAGGAGTTACCCACCACAAATTTGTGGCTGCGGCCCAGCAGGGTGAAGTCACCGTTCAACTTCATGTCTATCGCATGTTGATCACGGTAGCCTTCATAGCGACCGGCATAAGGGTTTGAAGGTTGCACCGCCCAGGTTGCCGGATCGATCAGCCCGCCGAGGCTCATCGCCATTTTGGCATCGAAAGCCTGGCGGCTGTGGGTATAGTTGACCACGCCTTTCCAGTCGTTATCGAACTCATGCTCCAGCGTGGCAAACTGAGTGCTCAGGGTGGTATCCCAACTCGACCAGTCAGAGGCGCCGTTATAGTGCCGATCCCAATTAATTTCACTGCCGTCGCTGAACCAGCCGGTCGGCAACGCGCCGCCCCAGGTGGAGGCTTTCGGCCTGTTTTGCTGATAATCAGCCCCCAGGCGCAGCAGGGTATTGCTGCTCAGATCGGCCTCCAGCGTGCCATAGACGGTGCCTTTGCGCTCCTGATGCCGTTCCATAAAGGAGCGGCCGCGTTCGCCGGCCGCGGCGATACGTACTCTGACAGTGCCTTCGTCATTGAGCGGCGTCCCGACATCAACCGTGGTCCGGTAGCGGTCCCAGGAACCGGCGGAAAGTTCGGCTCGGGCAAAAGGTGAAAGGCTGGAGGCTTTCTTTCTGACCAGGTTGATGGCGGCACCCGGATTACCGACGCCGTTCAGCAAACCCGCAGCGCCCCTGACAATCTCCACGTGATCCAGCGTGATTGCGTCAATCTCCGATTCCCCGCCGGAATAGCCGGAGTCAAAGAAGGTGGGGACGCCATCGTATTGGTAGTTATCAACGCTGAAACCACGGTAGTTGAACGAGGAGCGTTCGCTATCGTAATTGCTTTCGCTGACCCCGGTGGACCAGCGCAGGATTTCCTTCAGCGACGTCGCGTTGAGATCGTCCATTTGCTGGCGAGTTATCACCGAGACCGACTGCGGCGTATCCTTGATGCTCAGCGGCAACCCGGTCGCCGTGGTCATCTGTTTGGTGGTATAGGAGCCGGTGTTCTCGGTGCTGCCGTCATCGCTAAAGGGCGAGGCGACCACCTCAAGGGTATCTTCTTTCTGAGTGCGGGCGGTCTGCTCGGTACCCGCCGCTTGTGCAACCATGACCGGGAGGCACAGCAGCGCTCCCCCGGAAAGGCGAATCATAAAACTGGCCATGGATAGGTCTCACAGTCCGCCAAGGTTGATCTTAATCAGATAGTCCTGCTTCTTCTCCATCTCTTCCTTGGACTGCTTGATGCTGGCGAAGAGCGTATTGCCGTCTGCGGACAGCGCGAGGCTATTGGGCAAGGCGGTGGTAGTGATGCTGTTTTTCACCTGGTAGCTGTTGCTGTCAACGATGCTGATGCGCTTGGCTTCACGGTGGCTGATGTAGATCTCATTGCGGGCAGGGTTGAACAACACCGCCAGGGAATTGATCACGTCAATCTGGTGCAGGATTTTCCCGCTATTCACATCAACAACCAGCACCTTCGGCAGATCGGGATCGGTGATGAAAGCGCGGCCGGTTTTGCTGTCCAGACTGATGTTGAGGAAGAAGTGTTTCTTGGCGGGTTCAACTACCACGCGTTTCAGGATTTTGTGGCTGGCGGTGTCCAGGGTGATCAGTTCGCCACCGCCGTTAACGCAGTAGAGATGGCCACGTTCGCTGTCCAGCGCAATGCCGGTCGGGTATTCGCCCATGTTGCTCAGGGTGGCGATTTTCTTCCGATTGGCGGTATCGATAACCCACAACACGCCTTTTTTCGCGGTGCCGGAGACATACAAACGCTGGTTTTTCTTGTCGAGCACCATCTCGCGCGTTGGCGTGAACTGGTCTTCTTTCACGCTTTCATCGAGCTGAATGGTGGCGAGTTCTTTGCCTGCCTGGGTGTCGATCACCGTCACCGAACCGTCCACGGTATTGCCGATATACAGCAGATGCCGCTGTTCATCCAACGCGGTGGCGAAGGCGCGGCGCTGGGTCTGAATATTGGCGTCGGTGGCCAGTGTGGCCGGGTTGACCCGATAGACGATACCGGTGTTTTTCCCTTTGGCGAATGAAGGCGTAGAGGCGGCAAACAGGGTGTTGTTTTCGCCGTCAAAAGCCAGTTCGTACAGGCCATATCCTACCGGTTTGGTCTGAAAATGGCTTTCGGGCAGTTCGGCAGCCAGCGTTGAGCAAGACAACAGCAGCAGGGCAGACGTCAGGGCGCTGAGAGAGAAACCTTTGGTGGGGGCGACCAGGTGCATGGACATAGACATTCCTTTACATCAATTTACGATTTGTCGATGCTAATGATATTGATAATTAATATCAATATCATTTAATTAATCATTGATCTGATTTTTCTTTAATTATTGAAATAAAACATATTTATTTAAATGATCGAATTTTTCGTTCTGTTTGTTACGTCTTTTTTCTGCTTGTTTATTCATTGTAATGATTTTCATTTCGTTTTTATTGTTGACGGATATCCGCTATATTCGCCCGGCTTTTGTTAAGAACTGTAAATAAAAATACAGCATTCAGAAGTGGGTACAGCGCCGTGCGCAGTGGCTACCAAGGCCGTGCCCGCGCTCTACGTTTGCCGCATTGGGCGCTCTGTGAGCTACAACACCAACCGGAAACAGGCTCGATTAGGAACAGTGATGATTTATCAACAATCCATGGGAAAACGCTCCAGCATCGCGACGGTCATTGCTTTGGCATTGATGGGCGCGCCTCAGGTTTACGCGCAGGAAGAGGGGGCCGAGAAGGAAAACAGCGCTTCGCAGGAAGACCAACTGGTGGTTACGGCCTCCGGGTTCAAACAGAACAAGAAATATGCGCCCGCCAGTATCTCGGTTATCGATAAAAAATCCTTTGAAAAGCAAAACAGCCGCGATGTCGCCGAAGCGGTGCAGGATGTCTCCGGGGTGTTCGTCAGCAGCGGTGCCGGCAGCGAGGTGTCAGGGGATATCATGATCCGCGGCATGGACTCGAGTTACACCTCGTTCATGGTGAACAGCATCAAGCAAAATACCGGCGAGTCGCGCCCGTATGGCCAGAATATCGGTACCGAAGCCGGCTTTTTGCCGCCCTTGGCCGCCATTGAACGCATTGAGGTGATCCGCGGCCCGATGTCCTCGTTGTATGGCTCCGACTCCATTGGCGGCGTGGTCAACGTGATCACCAAAAAGCCGTTTGGCGTGCGGGAATGGATAGGATCCATTGCCGGTAACAGTTTCCTGCAGCAACATCAGGATTTCGGCAATACCCAGCAGGCCAACCTGTTCCTGATGGGGCCGCTGGTGCCTGACGTGCTGGGACTCAACCTTTCGGCGGATTACCTCGATCGCCGCGAAGATGAAAAACCCAACGCTTTCAGCAAGAACAACAAAAAGTCCCTCGACATGACGCTGGGCTTTGCCGCCAACGAAACCAACCTGTTCGACCTGAACCTCGCCAAAGGGGAGAAAAAGCGCAGTCGCTCGGCCAAAGGCGGCGGCACGCCGTGGGGATGGGACTTCGATCGCGACGCACTCAGCCTGACCCACTCGGGCTGGTATGCGGAAGATACCGTCGCCACCACCAGCTATTTCCAGTATGAGAAAGGCGAATCCACCTACCACAGCGCCCAACTGGCGCCGCAGCATATTCAGACCGAGAATTACGTTCTGAACAGCCAGGCCAAGCTGAGCCTCGGCGAGCACAACCTGACTCTCGGCGGCAACTACAGCCGCGAAACGCTCAATGACGACTTCTACGCCGACAACAAACGGGCGCCGGGGATCGACCCAGTGACGAAAATTTCGCGTGACAGTTGGGCGTTGTTCGCCGAAGGGCAATGGAACATCGATGACTTCTCGCTGACCACCTCGGCGCGCATGGACCGAGATAACTATTTCGGCACTCACATCAGCCCGAAACTTTACGGCAACTGGATGCTGGACGAAGCCTGGGCGCTGAAGGGCGGGGTCTCTTCCGGCTATAAAAAACCGTCGCTGCGGGAAAATTCGGATCAATTCATCACCCCGCGCGGCAGCAACCCGCCTTATCCTTACCTGTCGGTAGGCAACAGCGAACTGAAGCCAGAAACCAGCCTGAATACCGAACTGGGGTTGTACTGGAATAACAACCGCGATCTGTCTTTGGACGGCACGGTATTTTATACCGACTTCAAGGACAAGATTGCTGAAGTCAATATCTGCGAGGCGAGCGAGAATGCCCCTTGCGTGGTTAACGGTTACAGCGCTGAATCCATTGATAAATATTTCAATATCGGCAAGGCCAATGTCTACGGCGTGGAGCTCAATGCGGATTGGCAGGCCACGGATCGGCTGAACTTCAACGCCAACTACACCTTCAACAAAAGCGAGCAGAAAAACGGCGTCAATAAGGGTTATGCGCTGAACGACTTCCCGAAACACATGGCCAACTTATCCGTTAAGTGGGCGGCGGCTTCGGCGCTGGACCTGTGGTCCAAAGTCAATTATCGCAGCCGCAACGAGGATACCGGCGACCATACCCGTTATGGCGCTTATGCTCTGTTGGACGCCGGGGTCATTTACCGCCTGGACAAGCACACTCAGGTGATGGCCGGCGTGTATAACATTTTCGATACCGCACCTAAGCGCACCACCAGTTGGGGCGAATATCCGCAGCTTGAAGGACGCCGCTACAACTTTGGCTTGCGCGTGGATTTCTAAACGTTTTTGAGCGATTTACCCGGCCGCTTGCCGGCAGCGGCCGGTATTTTGCGGCGCAGCACCGGCTTTTATGCTTTCTGCACGTGGTAGCGATGACGCTTATCGCAACGGGGAATATGCCGAAATGCCCTTGGGTAGGATTAATACGAAAATGTGCGCCAACCCCGGTTTCCGTGGCCGGCATCGTTCCCGAAAGGCTTCACTTGCTCAAAAAACAGGCGTAGAATTCGCTTCGTCTAATAATTGAGGTTGTAAAGTATTATGGTTGATCGTGAGTTAGGAAACTGGAAAGACTTCATCGATGAGATGTTGGGTAACTGACACTGCGTTGAAGCTGAGAACAAGGTTGGTTTATTTGTCGGTATTTGAAACACCTTGGGAGCGACATTCTCGTTCAAGATAAAGCAGCATCGGTTTGCCGATGCTGCTTTTTTATGCCTGCTATTCCGCGTTTGCCGTGTTTGACGCCGGCAAGGGTTTACCCGGGAAGCGGCGCCGCACCAGCACAAAGAACAGCGGCACGAAGAAGATCGCCAGCAGGGTGGCGGATATCATGCCGCCCATGACCCCGGTGCCGACCGCATGCTGGCTGCCGGAGCCGGCACCGCTGCTGATGGTCATCGGCAATACGCCGAAGATAAAGGCCAGCGAGGTCATCAAAATCGGCCGCAGGCGCATGCGTGAGGCTTCCAGCGTGGCGGACATCAAATCCTGCCCTTTGTGATTCAGCTCGTTGGCGAATTCGACGATCAGAATGGCGTTCTTCGCCGACAACCCGATGATGGTCAGCAACCCAACCTGGAAGTAAACGTCATTCTCCAGCCCGCGCAGCCAGGTCGCGGCGACGGCGCCAATCACCCCGAGCGGCACCACCAGCATCACCGAGAACGGAATCGACCAACTCTCGTACAGCGCAGCCAGACACAGGAACACAATCAGCAACGAGAGAGCGTACAGCGCAGGCGCCTGTGAGCCGGAGAGCCGTTCCTGATAGGACATGGCGGTCCATTCCAGGCCGAAGCCGGTCGGCAGTTGGCTGACGATTTTCTCCATTTCGGCCATGGCGGTGCCGGTGCTGACGCCTTCCGCCGCCTCGCCGACGATCTCCACCGCCGAGCTGCCGTTGTAACGCTCCAGGCGCGGGGAGCCATATTCCCAATGTGAGGTCGAGAAGGCCGAGAACGGCACCATGCCGCCTGCGCTGTTGCGCACATACCATTTGTCGATATCGCCAGGCAGCATGCGGAACGGCGCGGCGGCTTGCACGTACACCTTTTTCACCCGGCCGCGATCGACAAAGTCGTTGACATAGGTCGAGCCCCAGGCGGTGGACAGCGTGTTGTTGATGTCATCGACAGCCACGCCGAGCGCTTGCGCCTTGCGTTGATCAATATTGATTTGCAACTGCGGGCTGTCGTCCAGGCCGTTATGGCGAACGCGAGCCAGCAGTGGGTTGTCCCCCGCCAGTTGCAGCAGTTGGTCGCGCGCCGCCATCAGCTTGGCGTGGCCCAGCCCGGCGTGGTCTTCCAACTCCATATCGAAGCCGGCGGAGTTGCCCAGGCCGGTAATCGCCGGTGGGCTGCTGGCAATCACCCGCGCCTCGTTAATCTTGCTGAACGCATGGGTGGCGCGTTCGATGATATCGAAAGAGGTATTGGCGCCGGAAGTGCGCAGATCCCAGTCTTTCAAACGGATAAACATGCGCGCCACGTTCTGCCCGTTGCCGCCCGGCCCGGCACCGATGGTGGAGAATACCGACAGCACATCCTGCTTTTCTTTGGTCAGGAAGTAGTGCTCGACTTTTTCCACCACTTTGGCGGTCTGTTGCAGGGTAGAACCCGGCGGCAATTGCACCTGTACGGTGAATACCCCGCGGTCTTCCTGCGGCAGAAACGAGCTCGGTAGCTTGATGAACAGCAGCGCCATGCCGGCGAGCAGCAGCAGATAAATCGCCATATAGCGCAAGCTGAAATGCAGCACGCGCGCCACGCCGCGCTCGTAGCGATCGGCATTGCGATTGAACATGCGGTTGAACCAGCCGAAGAAGCCGCGCTTGCCGTGGTGATGGCCCTTGGCGAGCGGCTTGAGCAGCGTGGCGCACAGGGCAGGGGTCAGGATCATCGCCACCAATACTGACAGCACCATGGAGGACACGATGGTGATCGAGAACTGGCGATAAATCGCGCCGGTGGTGCCGCCGAAGAACGCCATCGGGATAAACACCGCCGACAGCACCATGGCGATCCCGACCAGCGCGCCCTGGATCTGCCCCATGGATTTACGCGTGGCCTCGCGCGGCGGCAGGCCCTCTTCGCTCATCACACGCTCGACGTTCTCCACCACCACGATGGCGTCATCTACCAGCAGGCCGATCGCCAGCACCATGGCGAACATGGTCAGGGTGTTGATGCTGAATCCGAAGGCGGAAAGAATGGCGAAGGTGCCCAGCAATACGACCGGCACGGCGATAGTGGGGATCAGCGTAGCGCGGAAGTTCTGCAAGAACAGGTACATCACCAGGAACACCAGCACAATGGCTTCCAGCAGGGTTTTCACCACGTCTTTGATGGAGGCCTTAACGAACGGGGTGGTTTCATAGGCGACCTTCGCCTCCAGCCCGTGCGGGAAATACTGCGACAGCTCGGCGATTTTGTCCTTTACCAACTGGTCGGTCTGCAGCTCGTTGGCGCCGGAAGCCAGCTTGATGTTCATGCCGGCGGCCTGCATGCCGTTATAACGGCTGAGGAAGTCATAGTTTTCGCCGCCCAGCTCGATGGTTGAGACGTCGCCCAGCGTCACCAGCGAACCGTCCTGATTGACCCGCAGGGTGATTTGCTTGAACTGCTCCGGCGTTTGCAGTTGCGACTGGGCGTTAATGGTGGCGTTAAGCGCCTGCTTGTCGACGGACGGCGTGCCGCCGAGCTGGCCGACCGCCACTTGGGCATTCTGGGACTTGATGGCAGCTACCACGTCCTCAGTAGTGAGCTGGTAACTGGTCAGCTTGTTGGGATCGAGCCAGATGCGCATGGCGTACTGCGAACCGTAAACGTCCATGCTGCCCACGCCGTTGATGCGGCTGAGCGGATCTTGCAGATTGGACACCAGATAATCGGCAATATCCTGTTTGTCCATGCTGCCGTCGGTCGAGACGAACGCCACCATCATCAGCGTGGTATCACCGGATTTTGATACCGTCACGCCCTGAGTTTGCACCGCCTGCGGCAGCCGTTTAATCGCCGCCTGCAGTTGGTTTTGCACCTGCTGCATCGCCTCGTTGGGATCGGTGCCGGCCTCAAAGGTCAGCGTCACCGTGGCTCGCCCGGTGTTGGTGCTCTGCGACGACATGTACATCATGTTGTCCAGGCCGGTCATGTTCTGTTCGATAATCTGGGTAACGGTATTTTCCAGCGTTTGCGCTGAGGCGCCAGGGTAAGTGGCGCTAATGCGAACGTTCGGCGGCGCGAGGTCCGGATACTGTTCAACGGGTAGGGAAAAGATCGCCAAAGCGCCGGTCAGGCAAAGAATAATTGCCAAAACCCAGGCGAAAATCGGGCGATCAATAAAAAAATTGGCCATGCAGCGCGAACCTCGTTATGACTTGTTCTATCTTTAAGACGCATCTGGATTGCGTTTACCAGCGGCTGGGAAGGATTCCGGCGTTACTGCACTTTACTCGCGAAGGGGGAGTAAAGCGTGGAGAAAAAAAGGAGATAATGTAAATAACGGTAGTAGAAACCGGCAATGATGTCCCGACGACAGTGAAAAACATCATTAAGACAATTTTATGACTATCAAGGGCCTGGCCGATCAAGGTTCCCGGAAAATAATCAGGACTCACCGCAAAGCAGGAGCTTGGCATGGAAATTAACCCGGTATTTGCCCGTCGCCTTTATCTGTGTTGGCTGATCAGCCACAGTGAGCGGCCAAACGTCCCGCGTCTGATGGAATTGACCGGCTGGCCGCGCCGTACGCTGCAAGACGTGCTGAAAGCCTTGCCTGGTCTGGGGGTGGAGTTGCAGTTCGTGCAGCAGGGCGTGCGCAATAACGACGGTTTTTACCAGTTGGAAAACTGGGGGCCACTCAACAAGAGCTGGATCCATCAGCATCATCAGACGCTGCTGGCCGCCATCGAGTAAACTTTCCCCGGCATGCCGGGGGAAGCATCATTGACTTTTGTGTTCCAGATACATCACCGTCGCCGCCACGCGTGAACGGACGTCCAGTTTGCGCAGCATGTTGCGGATATGCACTTTCACCGTTTCTTCGGAAATGTGCAGCTGTGCCGCCACCTGTTTGTTTGACATGCCGCGCGCCACTTCCTGCAACACATCCAGCTCGCGTTCGGTCAGTTCGGCGAAGGGATCGTGCTGTTCGCTGCGGGATGACAGATAGTCCGCCACCGCATCGCTGATCACGTTCTGGCCTTCCGCCGCCGCGCGAATATGTTCCAGCAGCTGTTCCGGCTCACTGTCTTTCAGCAGATAACCGTCAGCGCCGGCGTCGATCAGCGCATAGACGTCGCTGCGCGAATCGGACACCGTCAGCACGATGATGCGCGCATCGACGGCCTCATTGCGCAGAGCTTTCAACGTGTCCAGTCCTGACAGCCCTTTCATATTCAGATCGAGCAGGATCACGTCCGGCGTGTGCTGCAACGCGAGGGCAATGGCCTCGTTGCCGTCACTGGCTTCGGCTACCACGGTAAACCACGGGTCCAGCCCCAGCAGCTGTTTGATGCCGCGACGCATCAGAGGATGGTCGTCGACGATCAATACTCGGTAATTCTTCATCACCATGACATATGCTCCCTGTAGCGAGTAAAGCCACTCAAACACGCTGTGCAGCGCGCTTCACAGTGGGACAGACTCTTATAAAATAGTGGCAATCAACGCCGAAATAGCCTTCATCCCCGCCTAAAAGGTCACGAGGGGAGGAATGGCCCCGATTTATGGCGGAAATGTCAAACGGACTTCCGTGCCCTTGGGTTCACCTCGCTGGATGAGCAGCGTGCCTCCCAGCCGCGCGGCGCGTTCGCTCATGATGCTCAACCCATAATGGCCTTCCGGCTCGCTCAGGCTGGCGATGCCGCAGCCGTCGTCAACAATGCTGATGGCATTATCACCGCTCGCGGTGACCTCGCAACGGATCACTATCTCCCGTGCATCGGCATGTTTGATGGCGTTGACCACCGCTTCCCGCACAATCTGCAGCGCATGTACCTGTTGTTGGGCATCGAGCGCCTGGGAGGAAAGCCGACAGTGTAACTGAATCCGCGCGCCGGTTAGAACCTTTAATGGTGCCAGCAATTGGTGCAGCGCGGCGTTCAAATCGGCCTCCTGAATGTTCAGGCGGAAGGTGGTCAGCAACTCGCGCAACTGGCGGTAGGCGTCGGCCAGCGCGCGGTCAAAATCGTTAATGATCTCCTGCGCCTGCGGTGAACCGCCCGCCAGCGTGCGTTTCAGCAACGTCAACTGGATGCGCAAAAACGACAGCGCCTGGGCCAATGAATCGTGCAGCTCGCGGGCGATGGTGGCACGCTCTTCCATCAGCAAAAACTGCATGTGCTGTTTCTGCGCGCGATTGAAATAAACGCCGCGGCTCAGCATGTTAGCCACGCTTTGCATCAAATGCGGATGCGGCGGTTGATCCTGGTGCTGCCAGCACAGTTCCCCCAGCGGCTTGTCGTCCTGAACGATGGTAAGCCGCTGCCAGGCCTGCGTTGGCGATGGCGTGCCGCTGGTCAGTTGCCATTCGCTGAGGCTGTCCGCCACGTTCAGCCGGATGCAGAGCAACTGCTCGCTCTGGCGCACGATGTGCAGGACCTGCTCAAAGGCCTGCCGGCCAATTTGCCGCACGCTCAGCGCCTGTGAGCAGTTGTAGAGCACTTCGAGCGTCTCGTTCGCCTGTTGCAAACGCTGGGTTTTCTCCTGAACCTTTAACTCAAGAGACTGATACAGCTTGGCCAGATCGTCCGACATGGCGGCAAAGGCCTGCGACAGCACGCCCAACTCGTTCGGCAGCGCAATATCCAACTGCGGGTGGTGAAAATCTCGCTGTTGCACGCGCTGGCTGGCATCCACCAGGTGTTTCAGCGGCGCCACGACCTGGCGGCGCATAAAGCGAATGCAAAACAGCACCAGCCCGATAATGGCGATATAACCCACCACGCTGATGGTCGCCACTATGGCCAGCTTGAGTTCGGAATAGCGTTGCAGCGCTAAAACGAAATGGTCAATCTGGTTAACGTAACCGGCGACGTTGGCCTGATAGTCTGCCGACTGCCCGGCCTGGATCTGTCGCGCCAGCCGCTGCCAGGTTTGCTGCAGTGACAGGTATTTCTCACGGACGTCGGCAGGCACGTAAAAACGATCCAGCTTTTGCAGCGCCGGGGCCTGCAGGGATTGTTGATATTGCTGCAGATGCTGATCCAGCCCCGTAGCCTGCCGGGTGAGATCGTAAGCCAACCGATAACTCTGCATGCGCAGCGAACCGGCGATATTTACCGCTTCGGCGTCACGCAGGCTGCCGGCGACGGTGGTCAACGCCAGCCCGGTGGAGATCACGGACAAAATAACGATGCAAAACAGCGCCTTGGCCAGGCTGCCGGTCACTGAACGTTTAACAAGCAATCACGGATCCTTTTCTCACGGGCGATGCGCATCGTCAGGTTTCATTCGAAAGCAAAATTATAAGTTTTGCAACTAAAATTCGCCGGGTTTTATCTCAAGATGTAAGCAACGGAAAAAACGCGCGTTGTATAATTAAATAGATAGCGAATCAGCGAAAAGCGGGCGGCTAACTGCCCTTAAGCACAGTAATAGATTGATCTGGCGCAAGCTACCCCCGCATTTACCCCTAAAGAGTGATTATATACCCCTCGGACTCCTCTTATGTTACCCCCGTATTTTTCAGGGTTTTAAATCCATAGGCTATAGCCGCTGCCCGCAAACTGGCGTGTGGGCATGTTTGCAACCTCAAGGATAAACAGCATGACCGTATTGTCGCGGCGCAGGCTGCTCGGCGGACAATGGCGTCTCTCTTCGGCGGCGATCCGCCCCCCGTGGTCGCATCAAGAATCCCTTTTCATTGCCGGTTGCACCCGCTGCCAGGCCTGCATTCGCGCCTGTGAAAGCGGCGTGCTGATCGGCGGCAGCGGCGGCTTTCCCGAGATTGATTTTCAGCGGGCGGAATGCACGTTTTGTGGGCGTTGCGCGCAGGCCTGCGAAGCGCCGCTGTTTCGCCCGCTGGCGGAAACCCCTTGGCGGCAATATGCGGCGTTTGGCGCCGATTGCCTGGCGCGCAGGGGCGTTGAATGCCGCAGTTGCCAGGACAGTTGCGAGCCGCAGGCGATCCGCTTTCGGCCGCGGCTGGGCGAGATGGCGCAGCCGATGCTGGATACGACGGCCTGCAACGGCTGCGGCGCCTGTGTCGCCGGTTGCCCGGCGAATGCCGTCACCCTAATCCGGAGCGAAAACAATGAATAACGAATGGCACGTAAGCGGGCTGGTGGTACAGGCCCGGCCGGAAAACATTCCGCGGCTTGTCACGGCGCTGCTGGCGATCACGGACACGGAAATCCCGGTGCAGGATCGCCCGCAGGGCAAGCTGGTGGTCGTGATGCAGGCGGCTTGCTCCCAGGCGCTGCTGGAAAAAATTGAGTCAGTGCGCAATCTGGACGGCGTGCTGGCGGTATCGCTGGTTTATCACCAGCAGGACTTGCAAGGTGAGGTAACGCCATGAAACTCAGTCGTCGAGACTTCATGAAGGCTAACGCCGCGGTGGCCGCTGCTGCGGCGGCCGGGCTGACTATTCCAACGGTAGCACAGGCGGTGGCGGGCAGTGCGGATGCGATCAAATGGGACAAGGCGCCCTGTCGTTTCTGCGGCACCGGCTGCGGTGTGCTGGTCGGCACCCAAAATGGCCGCATCGTCGCCTCGCAGGGGGATCCGGATGCGGCGGTCAACCGTGGGTTGAGCTGCATCAAAGGCTATTTCCTGCCGAAAATCATGTACGGCAAAGATCGTCTGACCCAGCCGCTGCTGCGCATGAAAGCCGGCCAGTACCATAAAGAAGGCGAGTTTACCCCCATCAGTTGGGAACAGGCTTTCGACATCATGGCCGAAAAATTCAAACAGGCTTTGAAGGAGAAGGGGCCCGACGCTGTGGGTATGTTCGGCTCCGGCCAGTGGACGGTGTGGGAAGGCTATGCCGCTGCCAAACTGTTCAAAGCCGGGTTGCGCACCAATAACCTGGATCCGAACGCCCGCCATTGCATGGCTTCGGCGGTGGTGGGCTTCATGCGCACCTTCGGCATGGACGAGCCGATGGGCTGCTATGACGATATCGAACAGGCTGACGCCTTCGTGCTGTGGGGCTCCAACATGGCGGAAATGCACCCGATCCTGTGGTCGCGCATTACCGATCGCCGTTTGAGCAACGAGAAGGTCAACGTGTCGGTGCTGTCGACGTATGAGCACCGCAGCTTCGAACTGGCGGATAACGGCATGGTGTTCACGCCGCAGACCGATCTGGCGATCATGAACTACATCGCCAACTACATCATTCAAAACAACGCGGTAGATCAGGATTTCCTCAATCGGCACGTCAATTTCCGCCGGGGGGCGACGGATATCGGTTACGGCCTGCGCCCGACCCACCCGCTGGAAAAAAAGGCGAAAAATCCAGGTTCGGATGCCTCCGAACCTATGAGTTTCGACGAGTACAAGGCTTTCGTGGCGGAATACACGCTGGAAAAAGTCGCTCAAATGAGCGGCGTGCCGGAAGACCAACTGGAAGCGCTGGCGAAGCTGTATGCCGATCCGAACATCAAGGTGGTGTCGTATTGGACCATGGGCTTCAACCAGCATACGCGCGGCGTCTGGGCCAATAACCTGTGCTACAACCTGCACCTGTTGACCGGCAAGATCGCCAAACCGGGCTGCGGGCCGTTCTCGTTGACCGGCCAGCCTTCCGCTTGCGGCACCGCGCGCGAGGTAGGCACCTTTGCCCACCGTCTGCCGGCCGACATGGTGGTCACCAACGAAAAACACCGCCAGACAGCCGAGCAGAAATGGCAGTTGCCGGCCGGCACCCTTCCGGCAAAAGTCGGGCTGCATGCGGTAGCGCAGGACCGTGCGCTGAAAGACGGCAAGCTGAACGCTTACTGGGTGATGTGCAACAACAACATGCAGGCCGGGCCGAACATCAATGAGGAACGGATGCCGGGTTGGCGCGATCCGCGCAACTTTGTGGTGGTGTCGGATCCTTATCCGACCGTCAGCGCCCTGGCCGCCGACCTGATCCTGCCGACCGCCATGTGGGTGGAGAAAGAGGGCGCTTACGGCAACGCGGAGCGCCGCACCCAGTTCTGGCGCCAGCAGGTGAAAGCGCCGGGCGAAGCCAAATCCGATCTGTGGCAACTGGTGGAGTTCGCCAAGCGTTTCACGGTGGAAGAGGTGTGGCCGGCGCAACTGCTGGAACAAAACCCGCAATACCGGGGCAAAACGCTGTACGACGTCCTGTTCGCCAACGGTGAGGTGAATAAATACCCGCTGACGGAAATCCCGGCGGACCAGCTCAACGATGAAGCGCGCGCCTTTGGCTTCTATCTGCAAAAAGGGTTGTTCGAAGAATATGCCGGCTTTGGCCGTGGCCACGGCCACGATCTGGCGGCGTTCGATATGTACCATCAGGCGCGCGGCCTGCGTTGGCCGGTGGTCGACGGCAAAGAGACGCTGTGGCGCTACCGCGAAGGTACCGATCCTTATGTCAAAGCGGGGGAAGCGGTACGTTTCTACGGCAAACCGGACGGCAAGGCGGTGATCTTCGCGCTGCCGTTTGAACCGGCGGCGGAAAGCCCGGACGGCGAATACGACCTTTGGCTGTCTACCGGCCGGGTGCTGGAACACTGGCATACCGGTTCTATGACCCGGCGGGTACCGGAGCTGCATCGCGCCTTCCCGGAGGCGGTGCTGTTTATCCATCCTCTGGATGCCAAGAGCCGTAATCTGCGCCGTGGCGACAAAGTCAAAGTGTTGTCGCGCCGTGGCGAGGTGATCAGCACGGTCGAAACCCGTGGTCGCAATCGTCCGCCGCGTGGGTTGGTGTATATGCCGTTCTTTGATGCCGCGCAGTTGGTGAACACCCTGACGCTGGACGCCACCGATCCGCTATCGAAAGAGGTCGATTTCAAGAAATGCGCGGTGAAGCTGGAGAAGGTGTGAGTGCGCCTTGGTGCGTTCAACACCCATTTTATTACCCGGGAGCCAAATAAAAATGAAAAGCCCTGTCGTGAAAAAGACGCTTGTCCTGTGGGTGGCGGCGTTATCGCTGGCGTTTGCCGGCCTGGCCTTTGCCGCCGGCGATGTCGATCTCAGCCAGTCGCCGGAGGTGTCCGCCACCGCCGTCGGGCCAATCTCCACGCCTAAACAGCAGGAACGGATGGCGCTGAACTATGTCAATCAGCCGCCGATGATCCCGCACAGCGTGGACGGTTATCAGGTCAGCAAAAACACCAACCGCTGCCTGCAGTGCCACGGGGTGGAGCATTACCGCACCACAGGCGCGCCGCGTATCAGCCCGACGCACTTTATGGATCGTGATGGCCGGGTGCTGAGCGACGTCGCGCCGCGCCGTTATTTCTGCCTGCAGTGCCACGTGCCGCAAACCGATGCGGCGCCGATTGTCGGCAATGATTTCCAGCCCATGCCGGGCTTTGGGCGCTAAACGGAGGCCTTATGGCAGAACCTGATCACACCCCGACCGAAAAAAAAGCCGGCCCGTTGCTGCGGCTGTGGCGCTGGTGGCGCAGGCCCAGCCGCCTGGCCTTGGGCACGTTGTTGTTGCTGGGTTTTGGCGCCGGGATTATCTTCTGGGGCGGTTTTAATACCGGCATGGAAGCGGCGAATACTGAGCAGTTCTGTATCGGTTGCCACGAAATGCGCGAAAACGTGTATGAGGAATACATGGGCACGGTGCATTACAACAACCGCAGCGGCGTACGCGCCACCTGCCCGGATTGCCACGTGCCGCACGAGTGGGCGCCGAAAATGTTGCGCAAACTGAAGGCCAGCAAGGAACTGTACGCCAAGGCGTTCGGCCTGATCGATACGCCGCAGAAGTTTGACCAGCACCGATTGGCGATGGCCAGCAACGAATGGGCGCGGATGAAGGCTAACGATTCGCAGGAGTGCCGTAACTGCCATAACTTCGAGTATATGGACTTCACCGCGCAGAAAACCGTGGCGGCGAAGATGCATGACAAGGCGGTAATCGAAGGCAAAACCTGTATCGATTGCCATAAGGGCATTGCCCACAAGTTGCCGGATATGCGCGACGTCCCCAACGGGTTTTAAACTTTTCAAGACCCATAGCCCCGCCGCTCTCCCGGAGCCGCGGGGTTTTTTGTTGCAAATCCGTTGTCGCTTGAGGACTCAATCGCGGTATCATTTTTGCGATCCAGCTAACGGAAAAGAAGAAGGGTTCATGTCGGCGAAAATTGAGAATGTGAAAAAAGAGCTGCTGTCGAATAACTGGTATGTGCTGCACAAGTACACCTTTGATTTGAAGCGCAAGGATGGCGGTTCCGTTCAGCAGATGCGCGAGGTGTACGATCGCGGCAATGGCGCCACCATTTTGTTGTATAACCGCGCCAAGGGTACGGTGGTGCTGACCAATCAGTTCCGCATGCCGACCTACGTCAACGGCAACGACAGCGGCATGCTGCTGGAAGCCTGCGCCGGCCTGCTGGACGCCGATTCCCCGGAGCAGTGCGCGCGCCGTGAAGCGGTGGAGGAAACCGGTTTTCAGGTCGGTGACGTGAAGAAGATTTTCGAGGCCTACATGTCGCCGGGCGGCGTGACCGAGATCGTGCATTTCTTTATCGCCGAATACCATGACGATGAGCGCCGTGCTGCCGGCGGTGGTATCGAAGACGAAGATATCGAAGTGGTGGAGCTGCCGTTCACCGAGGCGGTGGCGATGATCGCCGACGGCAGGATCAAAGACGGCAAAACCATTATGCTGCTGCAATACCTGCAAATTCATAAAATTATGGAATAATAAAATGGCGGTTGCGGGGGGCGCGCAATGAATATCGCGTGAGTCACTTGCGGCTGCCAGACAAGATGAACCCCATCAATCAATGGGGTTCATCACGCGGATTAAGCTGCCCTATGACAAGAGTGACTTTTTATTCAAGGTTTAGGCAGGTTCATTTCAGCAACCTGTTTTGAGGCGGCATCGCTGAAATGCAGTCCCCAACGGGTAAAGTATTCACGCAGGTCCTGCCCGGCTTCCCGGCTGTAGGTGACCACATCAAAGTCGGTGATTTTTTGCTTGGTGCCCAGCACATATTTATATTTGTCCACCATCTCTTTACCGGGGGCGGCGAACACTTGTTTCATGCGTTGCTGATTGATATTAGGGTAAAAGGACTCATCATAGGCGTGCAGCAGGTGGGTAAAAAATTGCAACGCGACGTCATGCTGATTTTTGGGGAACTCGGCATAACTTTTCTCTGACGCCAAGAATTTGCGCACAGCGTCGCGATCCCACTCTTTTTCGCCGCCGAGTTTACAATTTGCCGCGTAATCAAAATCATTGCGTTCAGACAGCATTCTGCAGGCCAAAACCGAGTAGCGATTTACCTGAACCTCAGGATAGACGTCGAATTCCCACCGGGGTTCATACAGATGCCCCAATTCATGCCACAGTCCCCAGTTAGCACCATTGGCGCGGGTGGTTTTATCGTTAAAGAAACCTACGTCTACCGATCCCTCGCGGTATTGTGCACTACAGCATTTACTGTAATTCAGGAATAGCGATCCTTCACTTGCGGTAAACATGTCCGACGAACCGTCCAGACCGTTGATTCTTTCATAAAGCGCAACGATGCTGAGGTTTTCGCCCAGGGACTTATTGATTGTTTCTTGCGTTTTATCGCTGATTTTTTTAGGAACAAAGTAGTTGGCTCTGCCGTCATACAGTACTACGCCGCCCAATATGTCAGCCGTTGTTTTTTGCTGCTCCCAGTCACTTTGCGTGCTCTGGCCGAAGATATGCAGATTGTTGCTTTCACCACCTGTAACCTCCAGTTTGACGAACTCACCCTTTTGTTGTTTTTCAGGGTGGCTGCATCCTAATGCCAGTACGCCGGTTTCATTGAAGCTATAAGTCGTTTCTTTATTGGCCTCAAGCTTGGCTTTGGCGGTAAATAAGTTATCAACGTCATTAAATTTTGCGCTGGTTGCTGCATAGCAGGTGCTGCCTTGTGGAATATCTCCAGCTTTTATCGTGACATTGTCGCCTTTATTACCGAGTGTGCGGCTATAGAAGAAAATACCGCGCCCGAGATTGCCATAGAGGCTGTTGTACCATGAGGAATCATGAGCAATCGGCATATAATAGGTATTTGGCGTAGCTAACGGATACATCTGCATGGTGCGTTTAAGCCAGTACAGCGGCATTCGGGCGTCTTGGGAGTCCGCCAGTGCCTGTTGAGGGTCTTTTTTCAGTTCCTCCATGCTGGTATTGATATATTTCAACGCATCATTAAAACCTTCTTGATCACTATAGGCTTCCCACCAAGGCTGCTCCTGTTCGGCGCATTGACCCAGGGTTTTCCAAGGCTCGCCGGCCCAGCCTGCTGCCCCGGGAATATGGTGTTTTTCCGCCCACCATTGGGATGCATATAGCGTGTCGTCTTTTTTTACCTGAGTGCCTTTTTCTGAATAAGTCTTGGCGACCCAGTCGGGAATGTTTTGACAGTCTGCTGCTTGTGCGGATGCACTGGCAATTAATATAAAACCCAAAGATAAGGATAAGGCGTGGTGTGTTATTTCTTTCATTTTTACTAACCCATGACGATGATATTGTAGTGGATATTAAATTCACCGGTTGCGGTAGGGTTTATGCGGGGTTTTATTGTTTCCTGCCACTTAGTTGTTATTATTTTAAGGTTATTTAACACATAATAATTCGCATTAAAGCGATGTTCAGGCTGCCATTCTGTCTTGAGTAAA
>NZ_BCTU01000001.1 GCF_001590925.1 Serratia plymuthica NBRC 102599 | reverse complement strand
CCCTTATACGTCCATTTTTTAACCGTGTTTTTGCTTAAAAATCAGCCATAAGTAAAAAAACGTCTTAAAAACAATGTATATGAGCCAAAAAAATATCATTTTTAGATCAATTCGAACAAAAGCATTACCAAACCAAAATAACAGAACAAAAATCTGTTCGTAGCCGGTAAATGCAGTATAAATAACCATTTAATTAACAATAAACTATCAACCCTCAAAAAATAACACACAGAAACTATAAGGACATTAAGTTTCAGATTTGACTTAAAGAACGGCTCATTGCCTGTTTTAATTTTAAGCGAAAGTGCATATTAGGTTAACAATGGGTTGCTTGGGTTATGAACAAGAAAACAGACGTAACGACATGTTTCTCGATTTGCAGAGTTAAGGCGGCGGATTTAGGCTTATGTCTCCCCATAACGTTTTATCGGCAGAGATAATTAAAACTTTAATCATTTTTTCATTGTAAAAAATTTAAATATCGCTGGGCGATTATTTTTCGATAAAATTTACCCGTGTATTTTTACCGCCATATAAAATAAAACGTAGTTTTATTTTAATTTTTTTCTCCGGGCGAGCTATTTCATTATTCGCTGCTGCCGGAGAACCAACCATATAACGTCGGTAATGTTGTCAGCGGCTGCCATAAGAGAATTGAAGGCGCCCTACGGTAGGTTTCAGGTGAATGCGCTCGACCGCCGGAACGCTTCAACGCGAGGAAAACAATCCCCTCAGGAGGATGGCTCAGCGTTCACCGCCCCGGTTTGGTCCCGCCCCGTAGCCCTTACCGGCCCGCCCCCCCTCCTCCAACAACCTGAGACTTTCCCTATTTCGCGCATTTACCGGCAGGATGACATTGCCGATACCGCGTGGGCATATTATTATTCTTCACGCAAAGGCGCTGGCAGCGCAGCCGATTATTACCCTATTGCAATTTATTCATTTGAAATTGATTTTTCAGGTCGAACATCACTCTTTTGACGCCGTTCTGGGTGACCGCGTGATGTTTCTTCGTCCGGCCACTACTCTTAACAGGCTATATTTTAATCATGAATGATACCTTCGATTACCTGATGACGTTCCGCAAATGCTCCAGTCTGGACAGCGTGGAAAAAGTGTACGACAAGCTTAACTATTCCATTGATAACGATATTGAAATGAGCAATATGTACCGTGCGGCCGATCACCGTCGTGCCGAGCTGGTTGCCGGTAAATTGTTCGATTTGGGCAAGGTACCAAAAACGCTGTGGGCGCAGGTGCTTTAATTTTCGTTCATTACGCGCGAAAGCCCCTTTATCTTTTATTGCTAAATAGCGGCAATAATCTCCGATTTATTGTCGCGCGTGATACAAAACACATTTATCAAACGCACCAGGCTCTACTCTTTATCTTAAGCATGAGAAACGGGGGTGGAAGATGGGATATCAAAACGTTCTGGTTACTGTCGCCGTAGCGGCTGACAGCCACCGCCTGGTTGAAAAAGCCGTCTCCATCGTGCGCCCCTCTAATGGCAAAATCACCCTGCTGAGCACGATCGCCAACCCGGAAATGTACAATAATTTCGCCGGGCCGATGCTGGGCGATTTGCGTGCGCTGATGGAAGAAGAGACGCTGCTGTTTTATGGAGGAACTGCGGCTGCGGGCCGATTACCCAATAACCGATACGCTGATCGTTCATGGTGAGCTGAGCGACAGCCTGAGCTACGCCCGCCAGCGCCAGCCGTTTGATCTGGTGATCTGCGGCAACCACTGCGACAGCATGATGAACAAGATCTCCTGTTCTGCTGCGCGTTTTATCAATACCAGCCATATCGACGTGCTGATCGTCCCGCTCTGATATCCGGCGGTTTGCCGCAAAGCCGCCACTTTTGCCCCCGCCGTCTTCATGGCGCACTTTTAGCTCTGTGACAGCCCTGCCGATGAAGGGGGCAGCGCCTAAGCACATTAGGCCATTCCCCCTCACCGAGGATTGACTAGACTTAGGGTTCTGTCCGCATAAGGAGTTCCTGATGTCTCAATCTGAACAACAAAATCGCCGCATCCTGCTGGCCTCACGCCCGCACGGTGAACCCACCGCTGACAATTTCCGCCTGGAAACGGGGGCGATACCGCAACCCGTCGCCGGCCAGGTACTTTTACGCACCGTCTATCTGTCGCTTGATCCCTACATGCGCGGCCGTATGAGCGATGCGCCTTCTTACGCGCCGCCGGTGGAGATCGGCCAGGTCATGGTCGGCGGCACGGTGTCGCGCGTTGTCACGTCGCAACACCCGGATTTCAAACCCGGCGATTGGGTGCTGGGCTATGACGGATGGCAGGATTATGCGCTGTCTGACGGCAACGGCTTGCGTAACCTTGGCCCGCAACAGACACACCCTTCCCGTCTGCTCGGGGTCTTGGGCATGCCGGGCTTTACCGCTTATATGGGCCTGCTGGATATCGGCCGGCCGCAACCCGGTGAAACCCTGGTGGTTGCCGCAGCCAGCGGCGCCGTCGGTTCGGTCGTTGGCCAGATAGCCAAACTGAAAGGTTGTCGCGTGGTCGGCGTGGCGGGCGGCGCGGAAAAATGCCGCTATGTGGTGGAAGAACTGGGCTTCGATGCCTGTGTCGATCACCGGGCTGCCGACTTTGCCGAACAGCTGGCCGCGGCTTGCCCGCAAGGGATCGACATTTATTACGAGAACGTCGGTGGTGCGGTGTTTGATGCGGTAATGCCGCTGCTGAACGCCAAGGCGCGTATTCCGGTCTGCGGCATTATTGCCCACTATAATGCCACCGGTTTGCCCGACGGCCCGGATCGGCTGTCGATGCTGCAGGGGCTGATTTTACGTAAGCGCATCCGCATGCAGGGTTTTATTATTTTCGATGACTATGGTTCAGAGTACGGTGACTTCCTGCAGCAAATGGGCGAATGGGTCGGGCAGGGAAAAATCAAGTTCCGCGAAGATGTGGTCGACGGGCTGGAAAATGCGCCGCAGGCGTTTATCGGCCTGTTACAAGGGAAAAACTTCGGCAAACTGGTGATCCGCGTCGCCGACGAGTAACCGAAAGCCAGGGCGCAGTTCAAATCTGCCATGCCCTGGCATTACCTCAATGCAGTTGCCTCAGCGCAACGCGCCGCCGGCGATCGTCAAGTCCCCGTCAAACGGCTCGATGCCGGTCACCGATACCCTCACCATCGTCACACCTTATGCCGTGTTTAAATTCGTAGGGTATCAGCCTAAACGGGGCAAAATGATGATGGAAATACGTTATCCACATATGCCGCTGCACCAGGGCCTGCGGTTATATTTTTTTCACCGATTGATAAATGTCGAGATCAAAATAACCATCGGCTTCACAGTCGTTGAGGTAGTGCTCATAGCACACGCCCTCCGTCGGTTGATAGCCGCTGGCCGGCAGTTCCTTTTGATAGAAATCGCTCCATGCCCGTTCAAAATCGCCGTCGGTAATGCGGACGTGATAAATTCCGTAGAGCCCGGCAGGCAGCGTTTGCAGCGTAAATCCCTCACTGCCCGGCGTGGGCAGCGTAAAATCGCTCGCCACGGTAAACACCACGTCGGCCCGCAGGCGTTCGGGCGCCACCTCAGCCGGATCGTCCCAGTACAGCACCAGCCATTTGCCGGGCTCAATGTCCTGTTGTTGCCGCCAGGCCATCAACCGTTCGAGGCCCAAAGGAATGGTCTGCGGGTAAGGCCCTACCACCCGCACCCCCACAACCTGTTCTGCTGCCCTATCCTCAATCCTTATCGCCATCACGATCTCCTCGCTACAAGATTACGCCCCTGGTTTCTGCACACGCGCTAGGCACCAATTTCGGTGCGCACGTCCAGCAGCTCCGGGAAAAAGGTCAGATCCAGCGCCTTTTTCAGGAAGCTGACGCCGCTGGAGCCACCGGTACCCGATTTGAAGCCGATAATGCGCTCTACCGTCTTCATATGACGGAAACGCCACAGGTGGAAGCTTTCTTCTATATCCACCAGCTTCTCGGCCATTTCATAGGCTTCCCAATACTTTTGCGGGTGGTCGTAGATCTCTTTGAACGCCGGCAACAGATTCGGGTTGCGTTGGTATGGCTGCGTCCAGTCGCGGTCAGTACATTCCTGCGGGATCGGCAGGCCGTGGCGGGACAGGTAGAGCAGGTATTCGTCGTACAGGCTTGGCGCCTCGAGGATCGCTTTCAGCGCCGCGTGTTTTTCCGCATCATTACTGAACACCGCCAGCATGGCCGCATTCTTGTTGCCCAGTAAAAACTCGATGGAGCGATATTGATGGGACTGGAAGCCCGAGGAGTTGCCCAGCACGTCACGGAATTCAACATACTCTGACGGCGTCAGGGTTTCCAGCACCGCCCATTGTTCAAACAGCAGCCGCTGGATCTGTTTGACCCTGGCCAGGATCTTGAAACAGTGGCTGAGCTTGTCTTGTTGCACCAACGCCCGTGCCGCCTGCAGTTCATGCAGCATCAGCTTCATCCACAGCTCAGAGGTTTGGTGCTGCACCACGAACAGCATTTCATCATGATGCTGCGGGTTGGACAGAGGATGCTGGCAATCCAGCAACTGGTCCAGGCACAGGTAATCGCCGTAACTCATGCGTTTGGAAAAATCGGTGACAATCGCGCTTTCTAATTCTCGTTTGTTCATCTGTACTCTCCGCGGTACCACGGCCGGAAGCGGCGTGGAACGTGCTGCAAAGAGAAAACAATAGTACAGAACCCTCACGTCCGAAGGACTATAAACGAGAGTTGCCTCGCAGATCTCGGTCATGATGCGGCCTGGGGTAATCTCGTATCGGTAAAGGTGCGGGAGGAGTCTCATTCCCGGCGCAGAATACCTGGCGCAAGAACCTGAAAACATCAACAAAAAATAAAAAACCAAACGGGAGTATTACAGTGAATTAATATCGATTAGCCTTACCCTCATTATTTAATACACCAACTTACCGCAACCGATAACATATTTACATTTCAATTTTATTTTCTAAAAAAACACTTGATATGATAATTACCATGCGCTAATAATTAATCACCTTACAGAGGTCAGCATTACAATAAATCATATATTCAAAAGGAGTTGGTTATGGAAATCGTTGATGCAGTTTGGTTCGACTCTATCGCAGGCGGTCGCGGCAATAATGGTGGCGATCGTACCGATAATGGCGGAAGAAATAAGGGTGGAAGTCAATCCGGTAACAACAGTGGTTCAGGTAATTACTACGCCAACAATACCTCGGAAGACTGTATCAATGGGATGGGCGTTGGTGCGGCATTGGGCGCATTTGGTGGGTTACCCGGTATAGCCGCTGGCTTGATTGGCGGCGCAATTACCGGGAAATGTTTCCAAGACACCAGTAAAGGCGGCGGTAACGTAGGAATGGGTAAAGGCGGCAACAAGTGCGGGTCAAGCGCGGGTGGCAGTTGTTCCTGGTAAGCGTTCACACTAAAAAATGATTTCTATATTTTGTTGTCATGTTCACTTTCGGCAAGTCTCCTGTAGAGAATTAGCCTGCCCATTTTGAATTATAACAACGCAACCACCTGGGAATTCATTAATTAAAGGCGGCAGTTAACACCTGCCGTCTTATAGATTAACAAAGAGTTATAAATGGATAAAATCATCAGACCCATAATTATATTTTTCGCCATACTTTCCATCTCCCCTTTCCTTAGTGGGGCCGGAGTGTTAACACCGGGTTCCGTGTTCTCTGCACCCGCGGGCATATCCAAATTTATGATTACCCTCGCCACCGGCTACTTTTTTGTTTCTTTATCCTTAAAGTTCTATGATTTCTTACGAAAAAGTAAATGAATATCACAGCAAACCACTACCATCAGGCAGCCATACTCAATCCCCTTTGCGAGGCTGGATCGGACTCAGCCAACCCTAACCTTGATAATATCGCTAAATTTAGTGGTATAACCCGGTGACAGCATTTCGCGTTTCATCTGCCACGGCTTGACGATGCCTTGCCCGGCAAACCAGATGCGGCCGCGCCCTTCCCGGTTGAGCTTGTCCAGCGTCGCCATCAGTTGGCCGCTGTTGCGCCGCGGCGGGCAGTCGTCGAACAGGTCAATTTGCGCCATGGTACCGGCACTGAAATCCCCCAATATCACGCCGCCTTTCAGGTAACGGCAGCCCTCCCGCCAGATGCTTTCCAGCGCACGCACTGCCATGGCAATAATATCGCGGCTGTCGTTGCTCGGCGTTTGCAGCCGGGCGGTGCCCAGGTTGCTGTAGTAACCCTCACCTGCGGAATGTGGGCTGGTCTTGATAAAGACCGACACGCTGCGGCAATAGCGTTCGTCCTGCCGCAGTTTTTCCGCCGCGCGCTCCGCATAGCTGCAAATCGCCTCCCGCATATGCGGGTAATGGGTCAACCGCTGGCCGAACGAACGTGAGCAGATAATCTGCTCTCTGGCCGCGGCCTCATCCTCCAGTTGCAGGCAGGATTCCCCGCGCAGCTCACGCACCGTGCGTTCCAGCACCACGCTGAACGTTTTGCGCATCAGCCGGGTGTCGCAATCCGCCAGTTGCAATGCGTTTTCAATCCCCATCGCCCGCAGTTGCCGGGTCAGTCGGCGGCCGACGCCCCACACTTCCTCTACCGGTATTAACGCCAGCAGCTTGCGCTGGCGGACAGGATCCGAAAGATCCACCACACCCCGGGTACCTGACCAACGCTTGGCGGCGTAATTGGCCAACTTGGCCAGCGTCTTACTGGGCGCAATACCCACGCCGACGGCCAAATGCGTCTCCTGCAAAATCCTTTGTTGCACCTGGCGGCCAAACTGCGCCAGATCGGCACAGCGGTTAACGCCATCCAACCGCAGAAAGGCTTCGTCCAGCGAATAGATTTCCACCGCCGGCGCCATCTCGTCCAGAATGCTCATCACCCGGTGGGACATATCGGCATACAGCGCGTAGTTGGAAGAGAACACCGCCACATTGCGGCGGCGCATCTCCTCCTTGATCTTGAAATACGGCGCCCCCATCGGCACGCCCAGTGCCTTGGCCTCGGCGCTACGGGCGATCACGCAACCGTCGTTATTGGACAGGACTATCACTGGCTTACCTTTAAGATCTGGCCGAAAAACCTGCTCACAGGCGCAGTACATCGAGTTGACGTCAACCAGCATAAACATGCTCACCTCCCAAACGAGTGCAGGGCGTGGATCACCACACCGAAAATTTCCAAAGTTTCGGGGTAAATGGGGCTATACGCTGGGTTCATAGGCGCAAGGAAGATCCGCGGGGTGAGCAACAGCCGCTTTACCGTAAATTCGCCGTCGACGGCGGCGATGCTGCCATGCACGGATTTTTCTGCCCGATCGACGATCAGCAGGTCACCTGACAAGATCCCGCCATCAGACATCGATTCGCCAGTAGCCCGGATAAAGTATGTTGCCGCTGGATGCTTTATAAAATCATAAAAATCAATTAATTGCTCAATACAGTCATCGGCAGGGCTGGGGAACCCCGCAGGGCAATGTGTACCAAATAGTGGGAGTTTTACGGGCTGGCCTGGTGAAAATAAATACAATTTCGACGTGTTCATAATAGGTATAATTTATCTGTATATATATACAGTAAATCATAAACGAAACGCACGCGGACGCAAGCCTGAAACCAAGCAACCATGCAAGATGCGGCGTAATTTAATAATTTTCTGAGTGTTTTTTTATATCTATTGACGATGATTTTTCGGGGGCTTGCGCACATGTTATCCACTAAAACTGTGGATAACGCCTAGTCTCCCGTCAGCCTGTAATCAGTTTATGGAAAAGGTTATTTAATAGGTGAGAGAGCCCGTGCAGTTTATTCTGACCTGGTGCTTAGAATGTCAGTGAGCCCCGATTGACGAGAACCTTGTTGTAGATAGCCCAGTTGGTGATTTTGAACTGTTGTTTTGCCACGTAATACCACCAGAGGGTCAGGAATGTGGTGATCTAATCCTGATTGCGGTCAAAAGTTCGATTTATTCAACAAAGCCTGTTGGCGGGTGATCCTTTTGTGTCGATATAGCCAAAGTATAGCTTCAGCGGTGTGGCGAGTTAGAGTCAGCAGTTAATTTTATAACTAATTGAAAATGTTAATAAAGTACAAGAAACCGGATTGTGTTAAATAAATCAATTACTTATGATTAGCACTAGGGTTGATTGACCGTAATCCAGTATTTTGTCCCATGCCATCATCCCCCCTTTCAGTGATGTGATATTCTTATCTTGTTGAATGTTGTCCTATCTTACCAGTCATGTTAGGGAGCGTTACCGTGAACAAAATGAAAGTATTGGCTGCCGGCTGTGTCCTGCTGGTTTCTGCGTCTGCTCTGGCTGCCGAGCAGGACATATCCATCCAGGGAAAGCCTCTGCAGGTGGTGACGGCTGATGGCAAAAACCATTCGCTGGCTACGTGTGGTGACTACCTTTCTTTGCAAAAAAATAAGCAGCAGATCGCTTCTATTACCGGATTGTCAGATCGCGATTACGTCGAAGCCCAGGACTCGTTGATCCAGTGCAACATTCAAAATTATGTAACTCAGCATCAGTATGCGCCAATCACTGGCTCTGCAGTGCCGAGTATTCAACAAGTGGTGGCACATTTGCCGGCCAGCACAGCGCTGGCAGTCTCGGATGATGAGGTTACGAAGCTCAAGGCGAAGGGACAGGGTAAAACGCTGCAGGAATGGACACCAAGTCTGAAGTTGAAGGAGGACCGGATGGTGTCGGACAAGGACCAGGTTGCCTATGCCGTAAGCCAATATCAGGTATTCAAAAACCCACAGGGGCAGTCACTGACGTTCATCACCCTAGGCTCAGGGGTGATCGGCGGTACGTTAGGTAAATTGTCCACTTACCGTATCGACGACATGAAAGGCAAAGTTTGGACGGTTATCCCCGTCACTGAGAACACGCCACTATAATGATGAAGTCCCCGCTTCCGGGGCGATAGGTATCACTTAACGGGCGTTTAGCAGTTGATCCCGCGTGGCATTGATACCCTTTGTGAATAGTCTGTATGCACTCTGAATATATATAGAGTCATTGGTAGTATATTTGAAATTAGATTGCCTTGTAGATTTATAATAATTATATTGCTAATATTTAATATCCTGTGCAACCACTTTTTTAAATTTAGCTGTGCCGTTTTATTTTGCTAGGGATTTAAATGCGGCATTTTATTTATTCTATTAAATAATGTTATTCATCGTCCGGCCAGATGATTTCCGGTATTTACTGCCGGGCACTCCTTGATAAGGTGGTTACTTCGGCCAACCGGTGTCATAAATACAGAATAACCAGACTGTTTGCCTGGGTTATCATAACCTTGTCCCCTGGACAGGATCGGGGTTTCCGCTTTGTGTAAAAGTCGGAAGACCGTTGAGCTTGCAGACGCTAGCTTTCAAGTCGTGGGGTATCCACCTAAGGCGACTGTACAGGGTGAATAGACGCTTGAACGGCTTAGTGCTGTCCTTCCTGCTCTTTTCACAAGATTTTATTTCGTCAAGAATGATAAAATAGGAACCACTGTGCAGGACAGGTAGTTCTGGCTTTGGAGACGTGGTGATGACGAAGGCATTTTATCTAAAATACTTAGTATATGGTTCACTGTGGGGTTGCCTAGCCGCGTATATTTATTATAGCGGGTTCAATCATGGCCATTCGATAGGCATATATCTCATGTTTGGATTGTCTGCCGTGCTCTTTCCCTTGGCAAAATGCCTGATTGAAGCACTGGCCCTCAAATACACAACGCGCGAATTCTGGACGCGGGGGTTGTTGGTTGAAACCCCTGCCAGAAATGGCCTTTACGCCTTGTACCATATGGTTTGTTTTATTTTTTCTATCCCTCTCGGCATTGTCTATCTCCTGATAAATAAAAACGCCCTACAGAGTAAAGTGTAGGGCGGTAGGCTTAGTTGAAGATTGTGTTGTTGACTTTTTGGATCAGCTTTTCACCGGTGAGCGCGAGTAACAAACCATACACCAGAATACCGAACGGTGTAGTCGTTAACACCACAGAGATAAATAGCGATTAATATCGTGACAATGCTAACCGTTAGCAAAGTATCTCTCGGCCAGGCACCGCTTAAACGCTGTAGCCAGTTCAGCAGGATCTGCCGCAGCCTTCCCCAGCTTATAAATACTGAGGCAACCACTACAACACGCATATTCGTTAGCTATTTAATCTCAGACTATTCAGAAAAAATTATACTTAACCTATTAATTACATTACTTAATGCCGCACTAACATTGTCCATGTGCACTATACCCGTGCGAAATATCTTCATCCTCCCCTCCGAGTCAAATTTAAAATAAAACCATAAAAACACCCATTACCTTGTTAAATAACAATTTTATTATTTATTTTTTATTCTGGCACGCTTACTGCTGATACCCCTACACCGGCAGATACAACACTTATACCTTGGGAGATTTAAATGACCCTAGTCAGCGAGTCAGTAATAGAAAAAAGTAATCAGCGGTGGATACAACTCCTTTTGGGATTGATCTGTATGGCGGCGATTTCCAGCCCGCAATATGTCTGGACATTATTGACCAAGTCGCTGTCGGCCAAGCTGGGCGTTGATCTGCCCGCGTTGCAGGTCACCTTTTCGCTGCTCATCATATTGCAAACGTTCTTCTCGCCCTTCCAGGGCAAACTTATCGATCGCTTTGGACCACGGCTATTAATCTCCATCGGCACGCTGCTTTCGGGATTTAGCTGGATTATTTCATCCCAGATCAGCAACCTGACTGAGTTCTATCTGGTTTATGGCTGTCTCGGTGGGCTGGGTACCGGCATTGTGTACATCGGCGTCGTTGGGTTGATGGTTAAGTGGTTTCCGCAACAGCGCGGCTTTGCGGCCGGAGCCGTGGCTGCCGGATATGGTATGGGGGCGATTTTAACCACCTTCCCCATCAGCATTTCTCTGGGCAGCTACGGCCTGGAGCAGACCATGATGGTCTTCGGCGGCCTCTTTGCCCTGGTGGGTTTTCTGGCCAGCCAAGGGTTGAAAGTACCGGTCAATGTTGACTTCCAGCCGAACAGCACCAAGTTGGAGCAGAGTAAACGTCAGTTCACGTCAAAAGAAATGCTGCGTCAGCCTCTGTTCTGGCTGATGTTTGTCATGATGGCAATGATGTCCACCTCTGGGTTGATGGTGACGTCACAGATGGCTATTTTCGCGGAAGATTTTGGCATCAGTCAGGCGGTGGTTTTTGGCTTGGCGGCGCTGCCCCTGGCGTTAACCCTAGACCGCTTCACCAATGGGCTGACTCGTCCGCTGTTCGGTTTTATTTCCGACCGCTATGGCCGGGAAAAAACCATGTTTATCGCCTTTGCGCTCGAAGGTGTCGCAATGACGCTGTGGTTGATGTGCCGTGAGGACCCACTGTTATTCGTTTTACTTTCCGGAGTGGTGTTTTTTGGTTGGGGGGAGATATTTTCTTTGTTCCCTTCAACATTAACCGATACCTTCGGCAGCCAAAACGCCACCGCAAACTATGGCTGGCTGTACATGTCCCAAGGGATCGGCTCTATTTTTGGCGGCCCGTTGGCGGCACTGCTTTATCAACACACGCAAGGATGGCACGTTGTTTTTGGTATGGCGATTTCCTTTGATTTTATCACCGCCGCACTGGCCCTTTGGGTGCTGAAACCCTGGCGTTCACGCTTTATGCGCCAACACGGCTGATAATAAGCAGGGTGATCTGAGCTACGGTCACCCTGCAAATGGCATGCGAACTATTTACAAGCCACAAGATTGGCCATTTGCTCTTTATCCGGCAGACCGGCGATCTGTTGAAGCACGTTGGCATGGTTCAGATAATAAATCGCCGGTGTGCCGTTGGCGCCCAGATCGTCCATCAATTTCTGGTTGTACTGGATCTGAGAAAAAATCGGTTGCGGCGTTTTTTCCAGGAGTGCCGGCTTGCTTTTGCCGCCAGACAGTTCGAAATCCTGCCACACCTTCGCGGGGTTGTCGGAAGCCAATATCGCCGCCGCGTAACGGCCGCTGTCGGGCTGCATGACACCGACCAACTGCGTTTTCATGGCGATTTTATTGTCTTTGATATAGGGCTGCACTTCCTGCCTGAACGTTTTACAGTAAGGGCAGAAAGGATCGGCAAACACGACAATCTGGCAATTTGCCTTATCGCTGCCTTCCAGGATGCCTGGCGCTTTTAAGAGCCTTTGCCACATCTCCCGACCGGCAGGGATGTAAATCTCTTCTTGTATGACTTTTTCGCTCAGGTTACTGCCGTTCTCGTCGTACATATAACCTGATATGGCATGCTTCTTGTCGGGGGTCAGATAAATTGTCACCCCCGTTCCTTGATATTTGCCCAGCCACCCCTGAACGCCACCTGGCGCGGTGAAGGGTTTGATGATTTCAATACCTTGTTTTTCCAGTTGTTTGACCGGTGCGGGAAGCGCAGCAGGCGTTGCAGCCTGAACCTGCGTGCCGATAAGCACAGCAGATAACGCGAGGATATATTTGTTCACTCTTATCTCCATATAATAGGTTCTCGTTACGGGCCTTTATATCACAAACCACTGGATCTCTCGGTCATGCCAGAAATAATTGCAAAAAAGATCCCATTGGCCTTTATCATTGCCCGAGTTATGTGATGCCGAGTGTCAGTTAATACCTAAGGAGAATACATGCAAGATTTCAAAGCACTGCTTGATGCCGCATCGGGTTACAGCGAATTTGTTGCCGGCGGAACAGAAGAAGACAGCAAGGCATTGCGGCATTTTGAGGCGCTTGCCAAAGGGGCATTGCCTGACGATGTCATCGGTAAGCTGTCGCGCCTTCCGGGTTCGTACAGCATTCTGGTTGCAGCCGAAATGTGGTGCCCCGACTGCCATAAAAACTTGCCCGTTATCCATGCCGTTGCCGCGTCAGCACCGGCTATTCGTCTGGGCATAGTTACGCGCGATAAGGCGGAAGCCGTCTTTAAAGCACACTTTGGTGTCGATAAAGTCAAAATTCCGTTTGCGGTGGTACTGGATGAGAACGCGATTCCGCTGGGGCAGTTTATTGAACGGCCTAAAACCGCCATCGGCAAGAACGGAGAAGTGACCGAGAGTTACAAAAACGGCGAACTTCTGGCCGATACCGCCCGTGAAGTGGCTTCAATTTTCCCTCAGGGCTGAGGATCGTCAGAAAACCCGATCAAAATAGTGAATACCTGGTGCTGGGCAGCACCGGGTACTAATAAAAAACGAGTAATATCAATAAGAGTCTTAGCCCTGCTTATTTGCAGGGCTTTTTTGAATAGACGATTTATACCCCTGGCATTGGCGTGGCTCTGAATGCATTTACAGCCTTGTCCATAACAACCTGGGCGTTACTTCCCGAATCAAGAACCGTATTTTTAACCGATTCGTTTTCTATCAGTACGGTGGTCACGTCAAGCTCCTGCAATTGATCGGTAGCCAGCAAAGCGCCCACTTGCGTAGCGAAACAAGAACCCGTTGCTATAGCCTGCACCTCCGACGCTTCGGTAGTGGCAACAATATGATTGCCAGAAATATAATTTCCCTGCCCCGAAGCGATACGTATTATTACGGGTGTTGCGCCAGGAGGGGTGACATACTGAGTACCTATCGTTTCAGAAATATGATTGGCAATCACAGAGTTATTGTCACCACTGATATAGAGAATGCCATACAAATCATCCAAGCCATTGTTGTATGCCTGCATAGGAGGCCAGGGTTCACGGTCACGTAAAAAGTGATTTGAAGAAACCAAATTTTCCGAGCAGTTTCCCTGGAGTACCACCATTCCCGGGTAAAATGAATGAAATCTATTGCTGGAGATAGCTGAGCGCATGACACCAGAAAAATGGACGCTGCTTTTACCCCGTGGGAAAATATTGTTGGCCGTAATTAATAGCCCACCAAAATTCTCAGCATAAATTGAGTAGCCTTTATAACCAGCGCCTAGTAGATTATCGGTCACTTTTGACGCCTGCCCCGAACCCCGTAGCTCTATACAGTTGCCGCATTCAGCGATGAAATTATCATGAACATCCAGCGCATCTGCATTATAAATAGTCACCCCATGCTCCAAATACACCATCCCCATACCGGTAATCCGGAATGAGTCTTGAGCACTGGCAATATAAATACCTGTTTTTCCGTTTGTGTAGCTATTTTCTGGATCATTGTTTCCTGAGCCATCATCCAAAAAATGTAAACCATCAATACAAAAGTCAGCAAACTCTACCGAGCTAATTCGGGGTGCGCCATCACGCTGAACATAAAATGCGGCTCCTGCATACTCCTCATCGCCAGCCGCCGACGATATGCCCACCTGTATTCTGCTTCCCCCCGGCCACACTTCGTGCCAGTTTGCCAGCTCACTCTCCGGAGTATTAAAACGAATGCTGGAAGAGGTGAAACCATGACCAGAACCCGCAATTTTCAAATAGCTGATGTCAATAACCACCTGCGTAGTAAGATGATAGTCACCTGGCGGAATATAGATAACGGTGCCTGGCTTACCACCTTCATTCATATCAACGTTCGTTTGCCTGCTTTTAACATCCGCGATAATGCTATTAATTACCTCGCCAATATCCTCATACGGATTACCCACATGCCATTCTGTTACATCGTAGTAATTTCCACTCGCCATTTATTAAACCTCTTATAAGATGACATTAAAGGACAGGAACGTCTTTATATTCCAGTGATTGACCCCGGCCGTTCTCCAGCTCACGCTTTGCAAGATCGACTTTGATTTTTTCGAGGAGCGCATTATTCAGCTTGAAGTAGCGCACCATAAACGCGCTGATGAAATAACTCACCATGGGCAGTAACGAGAACATCATGATAATGCCCTGAATCGTCTCCGTATTCTGTGCCGGTTTATTGGCAATATACCCGGTAAACGACAGTATCCAGGCAACGATCGCGCCGGCCACCGCCAACCCCATTTTCAACATAAACAGGTTGCCGGCGAAGGAGATACCGGTCAGGCGTTTACCGAATTTCCAGTCGCCGTAGTCGTCAACGTCGGACATCATTGCCCACAGAATCGGGCCCGACTGGATTAAATGCAGAATATTGATGACGATAAACAGCGTTAACAGCGGGGTCAGCGATTTCGGGTCGACAAACCATAACGCAAAAGACAGGATGCCGAGAATGATGTTGATAATGCGGAACAATTTTATTTTATCGAAGCGATCGGTGAGCGGCTTGGCAATCACGCTACCCAGCATATTGCTGGCGACGCCGAGCGCCATAAAAAAGGTGATAAATCCTACCGAGGCCTGCATTACGTAGGTGGCGTAATAGATAGTGACCGCACCGCGAATAAAAGCCGGGAAGACGTTCAGGAAGGTAATCGAAATCATCAGTAGCCATTGGTCATTTTTGGCGATGTCTTTCAGATCCCGCATTAAGCTGTCGTTGGCTTTAATCGAAACGACGCGTTCCTTGATACTGGAGAAGCAAAACAGGAACATTAAGGTCGCAGCGCCGCCCATGATCATCATCGTCATCTGGAAACCGGAAGCCCGGTCGCCATTACCCAGCCAATCGGTCAGGGGCAGGATGGAAGAAGAGACGATAAGCGTCGCCAGGCCGTTCAGGAAGAAACGCCATGACAGACAACCCATGCGTTCTTTCTGGTTCAATGTAATGACGCCCGCTACCGAGCAGTAGGGAATATTGATCGCCGTATAGATCAACGACATCACCAGATAAGTTACCCATGCATAAATGATTTTTCCGTTCATGCTCAGGTCTGGTGTGGTGAACATCACAACGGCACCCAGACCAAACGGCAGCGCCATCCACAACAGCCAGGGCCGAAATTTACCCCAGCGGCTTTTGGTGCGGTCGCAAATCGCGCCCATGACCGGATCGCTAAAAGCGTCAAAAATGCGGATGACCAGAAATAATGTGCCCACAATCCCGGGATCCAAGCCATACACATCGGTATAAAACCATGTCAGGTACAGCGCCAGCACGCTCCAAATCATGCAGGATCCGGCATCCCCCATACCGTACCCCACCTTTTCTTTCAGGCTCAGCTTTTCGTAAGCGCTTTGCTTTTCTATTGCGGTAGCAGACATAAACCCACCTCTTTATTGCGCAGTCATGAATACAAAGCACGGGCCGTGTTCCAGCCATCAACGCCAGCGCTTTCATCGTTTTTTGTTAAAAGGAATCCCTGGCGCAAACAGTTGCACCTTGGCTAAACCTGAATCGAATTACAGGGTAGTGATGTGAATATTAACGCTGCTCTCTCGTATAATTAATCGTGAGACAATTTCATGCATTTCGATACTTTCCTGCCTAACTTGATTTTTCACCATTTGAAAGGCCAGGTGAGCAATTTCGCTTATCGGTTGTGCCATGCTGGTGATCTTTTTTGTTTGTGCCAATAAGGTGTTGTCGAAACTGGCAATGGCAATATTCTGAGGTACCGCAACGCCTTTTTCTTTTAACCCATCAATAATATAACTGGCGGCGACATCGTTATAAACCAAAAGACAGGAACAGGTTTTATGCTGCTTCGTTAATTTTTCGATGATGACATCAAGTATATTTATATGGCCTGATATTTTTTCTCCCACGCCTTTGGTTATCCAGAACTGGTTCTCTTTGGCTAGAGCCAGACCATGGCTGCTGATTTTTTTACTGTAGGAAGACACTTTTCGATTATCGACACCTTCCTGAGCAACAAAACCCAATGAGGTATGCCCCATTTGCATAAAGTGTTCCGCAATGCTTTCCGCGCCTTTACCTTGGTTAATTGATACGGAGTTAAAAAAACGGGAAACCTGCGTTACGACTGCCACCGGAATGTTGGTGATCGTTAACCACTCAGAGAGTTCAGCCTCCACTTCTGTCGGTACCCACAGCAGGCTGTCGATCCCCATGCCAACCAAGGTATGGATAATTTGCTTATCCTGCTGCGGTTGATTCTGATGCGTTTTAACGATAACCGACTTACCAATGTATCTGGCCTCTTCTTCAAATGTCGCCAGCAGCTCACAGAAGTGAGGGTTAACCAGATTAGGCAATACCACGCCAATCAACCCGGAACATTTGCCGCTAAGTTGAAAGGCGCTCTTGCTTGGCACATAACAAAGATAATCCATCGCATCACGCACCGCCTTGCGTGTTTCCGCCACTACGCTGGGGTGGTTATTTAAAACCCGCGATACGGTGGCGGTAGAGACCCCGGCTTTTTTTGCTACGTCTTTAATGGATGCCATAATGATTAATGCGTCTCCCTAACAATGGAACTCACTATAAAGTGTGACGGGAGTTGAAAATGCAAGCCAGTTCACATGTCGTTGTGTTACATCAAACCACGGTTTGCGCTCTCAATTTTATCTATCGCGGGGTTTTGTTGAGTCAATAGAACTTTGGGCCGCCAGCAGATTCGGAACGCTGTCCTTCTGGTTTGATGCGCAAGTCGCCCAGGCCAGGACTTTTAATTTCCCCCTCACACCGCAGCATAGACAATAAAGGTGACCACGCCGAAGATCTCCAGCGCGTCTTCGTCGCCGAAGACGATCGGCGAATAGGCCGGGTTCATCGGCAGCAGCCGCAGATCGGGGTGGCGCTGCAACTTCTTCACCGTGAACTCGCCGTCGATGGCGGCAATGACAATGTTCCCGTGCTCCGCCCGCAGTGAACTGTCGACGATCAGCAGATCGCCATCCTTGATGTTGCCCTCGACCATCGAATCGCCGCTGGCGCGCACAAAGTAAGTGGCGTTGGGGTGCCGCACCAGCAGTTTGCCGATATCCAGCCGGGCCTCCACATAGTCCTGCGCCGGAGAAGGGAAACCGCAAGCCACGGGATCGGCAAACAGCGGCAGTGCCGGCGTGGTTTTATTTTCTTCGCAAGGGGAAATAAACATCATAATGAACAACCTCACTTAACTGTATTTTTATACAGTATCGCAAAGAATTTATCGCGTTCAAGTTGTTTACTTGAGGATCCCGGGAACCGATTGATGCCGTGGGAAATTTAGCGGCCCTGGCCGGCCGGCAACCTATCTGCATTTTCCCCCTCAGGTATCAGTAAACACCTTTACTGCAAGAGCATGCCATAGCTATAATAGTATGATTTTTCACTAAAAATTGATCAGTTTATTCTCGATTTGCCTATCATTTCAGCCGGTCTGCTTACCGCTAAGCAGACCTTGGCACTTATATGATCGCTCTGTGTTCATCGTCTAAACTACAAGTCTTTCTCTTTTTCATTGAGGTGTAACCCCAGCCTGAATGGCCTGCGGTGCAGAGCAGCCTGATTATCCCCCGCCATGTCTTCATTTTGACATCCGGATCGGGTTAATTAGGGGGGTAGCATGAGCGCATTTGCCGGCCGAAGAACGGGCGGGCTGCGTGGAGTTCCCTTGGGTACATGCCCGGTTGCAGGGCGTAATTGCAGAGGCAAGCTATGGAACATGTCGTTTATGTCGTCGATGATGACCATTCGGTCAGGCAATCTATTGTCAGGCTGTTAAACTCTGCCGGCTACAGTGCCGTTGATTTTGACTGCGCAGAAGCCTTTCTTTCACACTCCTTTCCCGCCATACCCGGCTGTATCATTCTGGATATGCGCATGCCGACCGGAGATGGTTTTGCGGTAGCCGATGCGCTGAAAGCGAGCGGCCGGGAAATGCCGGTAATCTTCCTTACCGGCTACGGCACCATCCCGCTGTCGGTGCAGGCGATGAAAGCCGGTGCGCATGAGTTTTTGACCAAGCCGGTCGCTTCCGACGATCTGCTGAAGGCGGTTCAGGAAGCCCTCAATCTGGCCGCGGAAAATTCAGATCAGTTGCGCGAGCATTACGAACTGAAACAGCGGCACCTCACGCTGACGCCGCGCGAACAGGAAGTGCTGGAGCTGACGATTAAAGGCTTGATGAATAAACAGATTGCCGCAGAATTGGGCGTCAGTGAAATTACGGTCAAGGTACATCGTCGCCGGGTGATGGATAAAATGCAGGTGCGTTCTCTCGCGGATTTGGTGCGTCATGCCGAGCGGTTAAATCTCAGTAAATCCAAAGCATCCTGACAAATCGGCTCATGTGCAGGCATACAGGGAACCCCGCACATGAGCCATTTTGCTTAGCGAGCCTGTAAAAACGCCAGGAGATCGTCGTTTAACCGGTCCTGATGCGTTACGGCAAAGCCGTGAGGCGCATTGTCATACACCTTCAGTTCAGCGCCAGGGATCGTTTCAGCGGCCACTTTACCGGTGACGTCAATCGGAACGACTTGATCGTTGCTACCGTGGATCACCAGCGTAGGCACATCAATCTTCAGCATATCGTCACGGAAGTCGGTTTCCGAGAACGCGGTCACGCACTCGATGGTCCCCTTCAGCGATGCCAGCAAAGCAATGTTCAGGGTCTGGGTCAATACGCCTTCAGAGATCGTCTGGCCGGCATTGATGCCGTAAAAGGGCACGTTGAAATCGCTGATGAACTGGGCGCGGTCTTTACGTAACCCATTGCGGATCCCTTCGAAAACGGACAAGTCCACGCCTTGCGGATGCGTTTCGCTTTTGCCAAACATCGGCGTAACCGCGCCTAACAGCACCAGGCCAGCCACGCGTGCGCTGCCGTAGCGGCCGATGTAGCGGGCCACGTCGCCACCGCCCATAGAAAAGCCCACCAGCGTGACGTCCTGCAGATCAAGCTGCGTGATCAGTTCATTGATGTCCGATGCGAAAGTGTCGTAGTCATAGCCGGTCCAGGGCTGATCTGAACGGCCAAAACCGCGACGGTCGAACGCAATGACACGGTAGCCGCGTTCAGCCAGAAAGTTTAGCTGGCTGTCCCACATATCCGCGTCCAGCGGCCAGCCGTGGCTGAACAGCACCGGCTTCCCTTTCCCCCAGTCTTTGTAGTAAATCTGCGTACCGTCGTTCGTTTTAATCGTGCTCATAACAGACCCCTTGGCAGTGTTTATAAACTCAGAGACTGACGGACCCGGTTAAACCGGCGCCACCAGATAACGGATCAGCGGCAGTGTTTCGCCCTGATGAAATGCACAAATACGGTTTTGTATTTTCTGGTCATTCATGGTGTAACGCTCCTGCTGGCGCAGGTACTCCATCCAGGAACCGACCACAAACGTCTCGACAAAAACGCCGGGCTGAAGGATGTCCTCATACACGGACCAGTTGATGGCGCCGCCGCGCCGCCTGACGCGCCGCATGTCCTGCATGCATACCGTGAAGGCGCGCGCATCCTCTGCCGTAACCAAATATTCGTAGCTCACCATCACCGGCCCACGGTCATGGCGCACATCCAGCTCAGGCGTGGCCCCCTGTTCCGTACTGATGTCCAGATTCAGGTCGGGATCCTGGTCCAAACGCCAGCGGTAAACCGTGGTACTGGCCAACACCATGCCCAACGCGGCCACGCACAGCGAAACGGGAATGCCGAAATGCGAGGCCAACTGCCCCCAAATGGCGCTGCCGGCGGTCATGGAGCCGAAGAAGACGGTCAGATACACCGCCAACGCGCGTGCTTTCACCCATTTAGCCGCGCTGCGCTGTGCGCCGAGGTTCAACGTAGACAGCACCGCTATCCAGGAAAAACCGATGAAAAACTCAAACGCGTTGAGCAGCCAGACGTTACGGACAAACGCCAACGCCAGCATCGTGACGGCAAACAGCAGGCTTGCCAGCACCATCAGCCGATCCGGGTTGAAGGACTTACGCAAGCGAGGCAGTAACACCGCACCGAAGATGGCCCCTACGCCGATAAAGGCCAGCATGATCCCGTAACCGCCCGGACCAAGCCCAAGTTCACGTCGCGCAACCAGCGGCAGCAAAGCCCAGCCCGCACTGCCGAACGTGAAAAAGGCCACCGTACGGACCAACACATTGCGCAAAACCGGTGCGGCATGTACATAGCGAAACCCGGCGCGAACGGCGGAGAAAAAGTGCTCGGGCGGCAGGCGCTGAACGCTCGGTTCCGCCTTCCAGCGGTAGAGCACCCAGGCTACGCCCAGCACCGAGATGGCGTTGAGCAAAAACACCATCCAGGGGCCGGCGAAGGAAAGAATCAGCCCGCCCAACGCCGGGCCGATGGCGCGACTGATGTTGATGCCCAATGAATTGAGCGCAATGGCCGGCCCCATCTCATTTTTGCTGACCAAATCAGGCACGATGGCCTGGAACGGCGGCGAACTCATGGCCGCACCGGTGCTCAGCAGGAAGGCCGCAACCAACAACACGCCAGGGGTGACGTGGCCCGTCACCGACAAGAGGGTCAGCCCGGCCGCGGCGATAAACACCCAGACCTGCGAAAACAGCAGGTATTTACGGCGATCGACAATATCCGCCATCACCCCGGAAGGCAGCGCAAACAGAAACATCGGCAAGCTGCTGGCCACCTGGACCATGGCGACGGACAGCGGATCGGCACTGAGCGTCAGCATGGTCCAGTTCACCCCAATATCGTTCATCCATGAACCGATATTGGAAACGACGGTGGCTATCCACAGCATGCGGAACACGCGTTGGCGCAGCGGTTGCCACGGCGATGCATTCGCCGTAGGCACCTCTTTCAGCGCTTCAGCCGTGATGCTGTGAATATCATTAATCTGCGTCATAACGCCTCTCCAGCGGCCTGTCTGCACCGATACGCCATTTACCCGGCCCGGTTATCGCCAGCGTGGTAAAGATGATCAGCAGCAGCCAGCCGAATTGCCCTTCGGCGATAGACCAACCTGGGTGCACGAACAGCATCGCCACCAGCAGCACGCCGATAATGGGCAGACAGGCGATACGCGTACCGAACCCCAGAATAATGAACACCGGGCAGACCACTTCCGCCAGAATGGCGGGCAACAGGCTCATGTAAGGTCCGAAGCCAAAAGGATCTTCGATGCGTGTCAGTTCTTCGCTGAAATTAAACACCTTCGGCAAACCGTGCACGTGCAGCAAGAGCAGGCTGCCGGTCAGGCGCAGGAAGAACAGCCCCAGATCGATCCGGGGCGTGATGAAAAATGCAGATGACGTTTTCATAGGATTAAAACGCAAAGCAGCTGCAGCCGAGCGTTCCCCAGAATGCATTGTCATCTGCAACGGGTACGCTGGAACCGCGGGCAATATCATGATTATGGGTATGCACCCCACAAGGGCCGCTGCAATGATGCGCCTGTGACATCATGCCCACGCGCGCGTTCGCTACCGGCGGTGCGCTGCGGTAGTGACCCGGCACCTTCACCACCGGCGACCAATCCGGCAACACCGGAATGGACGGTGGCGCCAACGGCCCGAACGTGCCGGCGGCATAAACGATGTCGCCACCGACCACCGTCAGCACGGATTCGATGCCCTTGATCTCTTCTTCAGGCACGCAGAAGTAATCCTTGCTGAGCACCGCCATGTCCGCCAGTTGGCCCGCTTTGATCTGCCCTTTTTTGCCCTGCTCGCTGGAGAACCAGGCACTGCCCTGCGTCCACAGCATCAGCGCGGTATCGCGATCCAGACGCGCATTGGCGTCATACATCTGCATGCCGCCCAGGGTGCGGCCGGAAACCAGCCAGTAAAGCGCCGTCCACGGGTTGTAGCTGGCCACGCGGGTGGCGTCCGTTCCCAGCCCCACCGGCACGCCGGTTTCCAACATGCGGGCCACCGGTGGCGTGTGGCGGGTCGCTTCAATGCCGTAACGCTCGGCAAAGTATTCGCCCTGGAAGGCCATGCGGTGTTGCACGGCAATACCGCCGCCAAGCTCCTTGATGCGATCGATGTTTTTCTGGGTCACGGTTTCTGCATGGTCAAAGAACCAGTGCAGGCCATTGAACGGGATCTCGCGGTTGACTTTTTCAAACACGTCCAGCATGCGGCTGATGGATTCGTTGTAGGTCGCATGCAGGCGGAATGGCCAGCGATGCTCGACCAAGTGGCGTACGACACGCTCCAGCTCGTCTTCCATGCCTGGCGCCAAATCCGGACGCGGTTCCAGGAAGTCTTCGAAGTCCGCTGCGGAAAACACCAGCATTTCACCTGCGCCATTATGGCGGAAGAAGTCGCTGCCCTGGCCCGGCGTCAGCATGTCGGTCCATTTTTCGAAATCTTCCAGTTCATGCCCCGGCCGCTGGGTAAACAGGTTGTAAGCGATGCGCAGCGTCATCTGCTTTTTCTCATGCAGTTCGGCGATCACTTGGTAGTCTTCCGGGTAGTTCTGGAAACCGCCGCCGGCATCGATGGCGCTGGTCAGGCCCAGACGGTTCAGTTCACGCATGAACTGACGGGTCGAGTTCACCTGCTGTTCCAGAGGCAACTTCGGCCCTTTGGCCAGTGTGGCGTAGAGGATCATCGCGTTAGGGCGCGCAATCAGCATGCCGGTCGGGTTGCCGTTGCTGTCGCGCTGAATTTCGCCGCCTGGCGGGTTGGGCGTGTCTTTGGTATAGCCCACCACTCTCAATGCTGCGCGATTGAGCAGTGCGCGATCGTAAAGATGAAGAATAAACACCGGGGTGTCCGGCGCCGCTTCGTTGATCTCATCCAGCGTTGGCATGCGGCGCTCGGCAAACTGGAACTCCGTCCAGCCGCCCACCACGCGCACCCATTGTGGCGATGGCGTGCGCAGTGCCTGATCTTTCAACATCCGCAAGGCATCCGCCAGCGACGGCACGCCTTCCCAGCGCAATTCAAGGTTGTAGTTCAGGCCACCGCGGATCAGGTGAAGGTGTGAGTCATTAAGCCCCGGCACCGCAGTGTGCCCCTTAAGATCCACCACTTTCGTGCCTTCGCAGTGGTGCTGCATCACTTCAGCGACGGTACCGACTTCAAGGAACTTGCCCTCGCGGATCGCCACGGCTTCCGCCAGCGGATTTTCGCGATCGACAGTATGAAACTGCCCGTTAACCAGTATCAAATCAGCTTTGCCCAGCGAAACCATAGATCCTCCTGTCTGAGACGTCCGGTTCAGGCTCAAAGCCGCCGGACATAACGTGCGCGGCCTTTCAGAGCGGCGCGAATTGAAAGGATTATGGAATAGGAATGGGAAAAGACCAGTTATACAAAGGGATAGATATACCAAAGTATAGGTATACGAAAGGTTAGTTATACCAACAGATAATAGTTTTGCCCCCCACCCCAGCCTAACATTCAACCCGTTGATAGCGTTTACCACCCGGTAGCGTTCGGCTCTGTCGCTGCGCCAACGGCGTGACGGCCTTGTTACTTTTAACCTCATCCCAAGGGTATTTTTATGACAACCTCTAAGCTCGAAGTCCTGACGCCAGCCAACTGCCAGATGATTTTTATCGACCACCAGCCTCAGATGGCTTTTGGCGTGCAATCGATTGACCGCCAGGTGCTGAAAAACAACACCGTTGCCTTGGCGAAAGCCGCGAAGGTATTCAACATTCCAACCCTCATTACAACCGTTGAAACCGAGAGCTTCTCAGGTAATACCTATCCGGAACTGCTGGACGTGTTCCCTGGCAAAGACATCCTCGAGCGGACCTCGATGAACTCATGGGACGATCAAAAAGTGCGTGACGCGCTGGCCGCCAACGGCAAGAAAAAAGTGGTGGTTGCCGGCCTGTGGACCGAAGTCTGCAACAACAGCTTTGCCCTGTGCGCCATGCTGGAAGGCGACTATGAAATCTATATGGTGGCTGATGCGTCAGGCGGCACCTCTAAAGAAGCGCACGATTATGCCATGCAGCGCATGATTCAGGCCGGCGTGATCCCGGTAACCTGGCAGCAGGTGATGCTGGAATGGCAACGTGACTGGGCGCACAAAGAGACCTACAACGCGGTGATGGATATCGTGAGAGAGCATTCGGGCGCTTACGGCATGGGCGTGGATTATGCCTATACCATGGTGCACAAAGCGCCTTCACGTCAGAAGAGCGAGCACCACACTCTGGCGCCGGTCGCCGCCCGCTAACCGCGGGAAGCCGGCCGGTACAAAGCCCGGCCGGCTTCATCCCAGGAGATAATGATGAGCGCAGGATTAATTTCCCTTTCCGTCGGCGTCCTTATTGGCCTGCTCTATGGGCTGCTTAAGGTCCGCTCGCCGGCTCCCCCGGCGCTGGCGCTGGTGGGGCTACTGGGAATGCTGGCCGGCGAAAGCTTGATGGGACAGGTGCTGCAACCTGAGCAGACCGCCAACACTCGGCTTTGTCAGACACCGCCCGGCACGGCGGCCTCTTCCGCTGTAACCTGCCCTGCGAAAGGAGACTGAAATGAAAGCATGGCTCGTTTCGCTGGCCATTGGCCTTCTGGCCGGTATTATCTATGCTGCGTTGAATATTCATTCACCGGCCCCGCCGGTGATTGCCCTGCTGGGCCTGTTGGGGATGCTGATCGGCGAACAGATTATCCCGGTCACCCGGCGGCTGATAAACCGACAGCCGCTGACGCTGGCGTGGTTTCGCCATGAATGCGTCCCCAAAATATGCGGAACTCCACCGGCCAAGGCTCAGACGACAACAGAGGACCCTCCGCTTAAGTAATGACCTGTCAGAGGAATATCAGCATGATGCTGCCGCAGCGCATTGCCATTGTCGATGATGAACGTTCTGTCCGCAGCGGGTTAATCAACCTGCTGCAGTCTGACGGTTACACGACATGCGCCTTTGAATCCGCAGAGGCGTTTTTAAACGAAAAAACCGCGCTGTCAGACGCTTCGTTGGTTATTATCGACATCAAGCTAAAAGGAATGGGTGGCTTCGAGTTTTATGAAAAAATAAAGACTTACGCAACGCCGCCACCGGTGATATTTATATCCGGCCACGGTGATGAGAATATGCAACGGCTAGCCCTTAAACTCGGTGCCGTTGCTTTTTTGCGTAAGCCTATCGACATCGACGCGCTCCTGGGCCTGATCCAATACGCATTGAGAGACGATAAAAACGCCTGATGACAAGACCGCTTCCTGCGAGAGAGCCGAATGAATGATCCGCTGATACCGCCAGACCGGGCTGCCCTTCCTGATTTTCAGGATGGGCAGTTTTTTGCATTTAAGGATGATGTCATTTTTACCCCCCTGGTTCAGGAGGGCTGCATCGTCTGGATGAACGGGCGGCACCCTTTTTCGAGCGGGGCTTTCATCCTCGCCACTGCGGTCAGCGATGAGGCGGAAGCGGACGCGACGCAACTGCTGAAAAATGAATTTCTGCTGCGTCCCTACCTGTCCGACGCCTGGGCGGTAAAACCCGCCGCCTGCACGCAGTATCGCGGCCGATACGCGCTGGTCTATCCGTCTTTTGCCTTTGATTCCCTGGCCCGCATAACGGGGCAGCCGATGGTCTGCATGGCCAGCTTCCTGGAGCTTGCCATCCGGATATGTGCCCCACTGCGTCAGATGCACAGGCACAACCTGATCCACGGCGATATCAAGCCGGGTAACATCTTTATCCAGGGCGATACCTCATGCCGCCTTGCCGGGTTTGGTCTTACGACGGGCACTGCGGAAGAGTTAAAACAAACCCGCCTGCCGTTTTTTGGCGGCACGCTCGCCTATATGTCACCCGAACATACCTCGCGCACGCAAAGATCGGTGGACAGCCGCAGCGATCTCTATAGCCTTGGCATCGTTTTTTATGAGCTGCTGACCGGCTCTTTGCCCTTCGACCTCAGCGAAGGCGGCCTGGCGGAATGGGCGCATCACCATATCGCTTCGGAGCCACGCCCGCCTCATCTGCTGCGCGAACAGATACCGGCCATGCTTTCAACGCTGGTCCTGCGGTTGTTGGCCAAGTCGCCCGATAACCGTTACCAGACGGTCGACGGGCTGGTCGCTGACCTGCGCCGCTGTCAGGCCACCCTGACCGATGACAATGACATCATGCCTTTTCCTCCCGGGTTGCAGGATCGCGCACCTGAGTTTCATCTCGCCGAGACGTTGTACACCCCCCATCCACAGAGCCGCGAGCTTGTCGCCGCGTTCGACAAGGTCAATCAGAGCGGAACCCACACGCTTGCGGTCATCAGCGGGCCTTCGGGCATCGGCAAATCCTCGCTGATCGCCTCAGCGTTAAAAGAGCTGAAAAACCGGCGCACGCTGCTGGCCGTGGGTAAAGTCGACCAGTTCTCATCGTCGCTGCCTTATGGGGTGCTGACCTCCGCCTTCCGGGCGCTGACCCTGAAACTGCTGGGATTGCCGGCAGAAGATGTCGTTCTCTGGAAAACCCGCCTGGCGCGCACGCTGGACGGTTACGAGGGGCTGGCCATTAACCTGGTACCGGAACTGGGTCTGTTGCTGGAGCGGAAATCCCGGCAGGCCCCCGACTCGCTGTCGACCGATGCCCGAGCCCGCTTTAATCTTATGATAGTCAGCCTGGTCAATACCTTTGCCACCCCCGGCTGCCCGCTGGTGCTGCTGATTGACGATATTCACTGGATCGATGTCGCCAGCTTGCAGGTGCTGGAATATCTGCTTAAAAACAGCGATGCGCTGCCGTTGCTGTTGGTGGTTGCCCTGCGCGATCCCTCTTCAACGGACAACCTTTCGATGTCTGAGGCGCTGGGCCGGCTCCGCGATGCGGCTCAACGTAAAATCGACATCATACCGGCGCCGCTCTCGGTTAAAGCCGTCGCTCGTTGGCTGGCCGACGTCTTCCAGCGGCGCTCAACCGGCACCCTCGACCTGGCTCGTCTGATACATGAAAAAACCGGCGGCAACCCGCTGTTCGTGCATGAGTTTTTCAAACGCATCGTCGATGACGGCCTGGTGACGCACAACAAGTATCAAGGCAAGTGGTATTACGACGTGCCGACCATTCAGGCACGCCATTACACCGAAAACGTCGTCGGCCTGGTATTGCAGCAACTGGAGAAAATGCCCGCAGAAACCCGCAAGCTGTTAGGCAGCCTGGCCTGCCTGGGCAGCAGCGGCGAGCTTGGCACCATTAGCCGCGTCCTGAACCTCTCCGATACGGATATCCGCTATCAACTGCACCCTGCGGTTATCGCCCAGTTGATTACCCTGTCTGCCGACACCTATACGTTCCCCCACGATCGCGTGCAGGAAGCGGCCTTCGCCCTGCTGGATGCCGGCGAACGGGGGCATCTGCACCTCACGACGGCAAGCCTGCTGGCCGAAGCTTCACGCCAGGCGGCGGGCAATGAGATGCTGTTCCGCGCCATTCACCATGTGTCCGCAGCCATTGACTGCGTACAGCCGCCGCAACAGCGCAAAATGTTCCGTGAATTGAGCATGCTGGCGGCCCGCCGCGCGAAGCGTTCCGGGGACTACCTCTCCGCACAGCGATATCTACAGACCGCCCGTGCACTCGGCGGCCCTGCGTCTGATAATGCCTCCGATTTCGCGCTGGAGCTGGAGGAAGCCGAGTGTGCGTTTTTGCTGGGTAACCTGGTCGCGGCGCGGCATTTGAGCGACCGGTTGCTGGCTTCGCCTGGCGGGTTGGCGGAAAAAATCTCCGCGGCCAATTTGCTGGCGGAAGTGCATATGCGCCAGTCGGATAACCCGCTGGCACTGGAGACCGCATTAAGCTGGCTGACGGTATCCGGTATTACGCTTAACCGATACCCCGACGATGCGGAATGCGAGGCGGCCTGGAAAATGCTCCACGCCCGTATCGGTGAGAACCCGGCCGCTATTTTCAATCAATTGCCGCTCATGGCCAGTCCTGAAACGGAAGCCGCGATGAGTTTGCTGGCCCGTGCCGGTCTGTCCGCCAGCTTCATCAGCCCACGTCTGCACTTCATGTTGCTGTGCCAGATGCTGCATCTGACGCTGGAACACGGCATTACCGGCGCCTCAACGTCGGCGATGGGCTGGTTTGGCGTGCTGATTGGTCACCGCTATGACGAATATCGGTTGGGCTTTAAATACGCGGTACTGGCCCGTGAACTCGTGACGCGCCACGGTTACAGCGTTTACGAAGCGAAAACGCTGCTGCCGCTCGATCAGTTGAGCGTCTGGACCCAGCCGCTCTCCTACACCACCGAATGCGCCAAAGCCTGCTTCACGGCGGCGGTGACGCACGGTGATCTAACCGTCGCCTCTTTTGCCGCCTGTCATCAGATCATTAACTTTTTAAGCCGCGGCGATCATCTGGATAACGTGCTGATCAGCATCGAACGGGGGCTGGCCTTTGTGCGGAAATCCCATTTTCCGGACGTTGAGCGCATTATGTTGATCCAGCGGCATTATGTTGAGCATTTGCGCGGGGTATCGCCAGGAGCCTGGGGCGGCATGGATGCGCTGCCTGACTCGCTGCTGCCGACCGCGCCGGAACAGGCGCCGCAGCAAATGTCCACCATGATGTTCTGGTTCTGGCTGTATCGGGGCATGACGCATTTTGTCGCCGGCGAATACCCGCAGGCGGAAGAGTCGCTGAAACAAGCTGAGTCCTTTTCCTGGTCTGCGCCGGGGCATATCCACCTGCTGGATTTGCATCTGTACAGCGCGCTGACGTTAAGCGCTCAACTGACACCGGATACCTTCTCCGTTGAACACCGGCGGAAACTGCAAAAGCACCATGACAAAATCGCGCTCTGGGCGCGCATTAATCCGGGCACATTCGCCGACAAAGAGGCGCTGGTGTATGCGGAGATTGTCCGCCTTGACGGCATGAACAGCATTGCACTCGAACAGTATGAAAAAGCGGTAAGGCTCTCGCGGGACTCGGGTTTCAACCCCAGCAATGCGCTGGCTCATGAACTCGCGGGTCGCTTCGCGCTCAGTTGCGGCTACCATACTGCCGCCGATGCTCACTTTCGGGGCGCAATGGCGGCATGGGGGCGCGCAGGTGCGCAGGCCAAGGTGAATCAGCTGAAGCAGGCTTATCCCCATCTGGTGTCCCCTGGCCAGGCAACGCCTTATGACACCATCGCCTTTGCCCAGAATGAAGAAATCCGCGATCTGCAGAGTGTCATCAAAGCATCGCGTGCCCTGTCTGAAGAGATCAATCTGGAACGGCTTATTCAGATACTGATGACCATGCTGCTGGAACGTGCCGGTGCCCAGCGCGGCCTGTTGATCCGCATATTGGATAACAACATTCCTGAAATCGAGGCGAGCGCCTATACCGGCAGCGACGGCGTCAGGGTACGGATTATAAAAGATGTGCCGATGGCCACCGACATGCCGCTGTCGATACTGTCCGCCGTGATCCGCACCGGGCAAGAAATACGCACCGGCAAGCCGGAAGAATTCAGCCCTTTCTCACAGGATCCTTACCTCGTGACTTCCGGCGCCGCCGTTTTGTGCGTGCCGATGTTCAAGCAGGCGCGGCTGGTCGGCGTGTTGTACCTCGAAAACCGCTTAATGCCTGAAATCTTCACCGCCGAGCATTCGAAAGTGGTTAACCTGCTCGGCGCGCATGCCGCAGTATCGCTCGAAACCGCAAGACTGTATGCCGAATTGCTTGAGGAGAACATTCAGCGCAGGCGAGTGGAGAAAGAGCTCAGAGCAAGCCAGACCTCGCTGATGCTGGGCGAGCAGATCAGTCATACCGGCAGTTGGCGCTGGGAGCTGGAGCAGGATCTGATGTTCATGTCCGAAGAATATGCCCGTATTCTCGGCCTGCCCGAAAAGCAGAAAATGATTTCTATGGCCGAGTTTCTTACCTTCGTTCACCCGGACGACTATGCGCGAGTCAGCACCGTCGTCACCGACGGGGTGAGAGACGGGCAGCCCCTCAGGGCCGAGTTTCGCATCATGAGCGCGGATGGCGTTTGCCGCTACATATTGGGCATCGGTAACCCGGTCGGCGTGGGCACCGAGGTCTACGAATACTACGGCACCATCACCGACATTACTGCTCAGCGGCAGACGGAAGACGCCGTCAGAGTGGCCCAGGCCGAGCTGGCCCGCGTTTCCCGCGCGACCACCGTCGGCCAGTTGACCTCGTCCATTGCGCACGAAATCAATCAACCCTTGATGTCGATTGTCTCGAATGCCGGGGCAAGCCTGCGCTGGTTGAACCACGACCCTGTCCGGCATGACAATATTCGTACGGGGCTGGAGGAGATCATTACAGAAGGCCAGCGCGCAGGTGAAATCATTCGCAGCCTGCAAACCCTGACGCGCAAGCAGGAGCCGGTCTTTTCTCGTATCGATCTGCACTATCTTGTCCGCCATATCATGACCCTGTCGCGCAGCGAAATTGAGCAGCGCCGCGTGGCGGTTGAGTATGAACTGAAGGCCGCCGACAGCTTCATCTTTGGCGATAGCGTTCAGATCCAGCAGGTGTTGATTAACCTGGTGATGAACGCGATAGAAGCCCTGTCGGAAGTGAGCGATCGTGCGCGAACGCTTAGGATAACCACGTTGAACCCAGATGACGGCAGGGTTGAGCTACGCATAATGGACAACGGCGTCGGGCTGGATCCTGACGTAATGGAACGGGTTTTCGATTCTTTCTACACCACAAAAGCACAAGGAATGGGGATGGGGTTGACCATCAGCCACGCCATTATTGAACGCCATCGGGGCGCGCTGAAAGCGCAGGCGGCGGAACCCTGCGGCAGTTGCTTCAGTTTTGTGTTGCCAATCAGCGGCAGTGAAAGCGCGATTAAGCCGTAATGTGCACAGGATTTGGCATGATCGCCGGGTGAAATTCCGCAGAACGATTAATCTGATAGCGAGTTTCGGACATCTTAACTACCCCTCAGCCTTGATGGTCGGGGGGGTTTATTATAAACGTCACCTCAAAACGCCCTCTGAGAGGCATCCACCGCTCGGGGATTGACGCATTTTAATTAAAATCGTCCTACCTGAACATTTTCACATTCAGTTTATTAATGGCGCGGCAAACCATTAATAAACACCTCATCACTAAATAAGGCACATAAATTACTTTTTATAAATTCAAATGTAATTATTCATGAAATAAACATCCTAGTTAATTAATAACTATCGGGGTATGATAGAAATTCAACCAAAGGATGGGTTAATTTTCATTTCCACGGCATCACCTAGATAAAAGGCTATGGAAAACCCTCTCAAACCCTCACTAATATGCTGATTAATTTGGTGTTAATCAAATTCATAAAATGGAACTTAGTGTGTAAATTTTTCCATATTTTAGCGACCAATACCCGTAAACGAACATCATGGAGTGAAATGTGAGTGTACAAACAGAGGAAGGAAAACTGCGGCGTATGACGTTGGGTGAAATTGCAATGGCTCGGCGGGTCTATGCTGATGCTATTGCGTACAGTCGCATCTGGATCCACTGTGACAGTTATCTTCCGTTTGGGCTGCAAAACAAAGATTATGCTATGACTCCGAACGGAGAGTTATGGTTCAGACAAGAATTGTACAGAGAGGATTTTTCCGCAAATACGGTTTTTATCGAAGACAAGCACCTCTTTATTCATGAGCTAGGCCATGTGTGGCAACACCAGCATGGGCAATGGGTACGGATGCGTGGTTTGTTTAGTTGGGCCGCTGATTATTATTACTGCCTTGATAAACAAAAAATTACTGATTACTCACTGGAACAACAAGCCTCGATTATGGCTGACTATTGGCTGTTGTTAGTCTATGGTATTGAGACTTGGCGTTACTATCAGAAACCAGGGCGCATGGGGAAATACAAGGGAACTGATAGCTTGCGTGATATTAACTCGCTCTATCAGAAAATCATTATGGGCAAGAGATCATGATAGGTATGAAGGATTTTTTTCTTTTAGCGGCCGTATTTTTATTGGCAGGATGCCCTGGCCTCGGTGATAAAGTGGTTTCACGTATCCCTACAACCATAACGGTTAAAGATAACGGAATCTGTGTGGTGTCTCCAATGAACCCTGGAGAGAAAATTACAGCCATTCAAATTTACAGTGATACAGGCGACAAACTAATTAAAACGCTTGATGACATGCCTGAATATAGCGAAAAAGGTAAATGCCTACCTGTATTTGGTTATATTTTCCAGCCTAAAAAACACTATTCGTTAGCCTATGATGTGAATTCGTTAAATCCAAATGATTCACATTTGATTACGGCAGAGTTTTCGATTTCATCTGATGCACGGGGTAATATAACACTTGACAAGTGATGCATCTTTAGTAATTAACGCAATCACTAGCCCGACACCTTTTGTTTTATAAGCGCGGAACTGTTTCATCGTAATTATGGGCAGACTCACAAAGCGGCTACAGCAGCAGCGCCAGTTCCATCGCCGCGCGTTGCAGCTGTGGCAGCACCCGTTCACGCAGCTCCGCCGAGGAAATTTGCGAAGCATTGACCCCCACGTTCATTGCCGCCACCACGCCGCCGCCCTTGCGCGAATGCATCGGCACCGCAATCGAACGCAGGCCAATCTCCAGTTGCTGATCGTTGATGGCATACCCCTGCCTGCGCACTTTCGCCAACTGTTCACGCAACTGTTCCGCGCTGGTCACGGTGTGCTCGGTCAGTGGTTCGAAGCTCACCCGCGACAGATAATCCTCCAGTTGTTCCTCATTCAGCGCACTGAGCAAAACCAGCCCCATTGACGTGGCGTAGGCCGGCAAGCGGCTGCCGCGCCCCAGATCAATCGTCATGATGCGCTTCACCGAGGCGCGAGCGATATACAAAATGTTGTCGCCGTCGAGCGTTGCCACCGAGCAGGACTCGTTGAGCAGCTTGCTAAGGTAATCCAGCGAATTCTGCGCCGCCTTCGCCAGTTCGGAAGAGGAAAGATAAGCGTGGCCGATGGTCAGCACCCGAGGCAGCAACCGATAATGTCGGCCGTCGGGGCAATGCACAAAACCCAGCGCCCGCAGAGTGTACAGGCAACGGCGCACCGCAGCGCGCGGAATACCGGTAATCTGGCTGATTTCGGAAACCGACATCTGCGAATACTGCGGCTGGAAGGCCTGCAACACCTCTAACCCCCGGGCCAGCGAAGCCATAAAGTTGGGATCGCCCTTGTACCTCTCGTTGCTTAAATCGCCGATCTCCTGCAGCCGGCGCAACTCCCCGCCGCCAAATTCCGAAACATCACCCATCCTGATCCTCCCTTCTTTCGATGACGCCTGGGTTGATACGCCCGAAGTGCCTAAAACAGTGCCGAAACAACGCCAAATATCGATTTAGTTACCTGCATCACAAAATGAGCAGCTCAACCACCAATGTTTCGATAATCGCACAATACGCTGATATTCGCACTTGTCGCTGTATTTTTCATCATTTAATTTAGAGCCAGAACCAGTAAGTGTGACGCTGAATTAACCGTAGCCTACTCAGGAGAGCTGATGATCGATAAAAACGTGGCATCCGCAGACGCCGCCGTCGCCGATATACCGGATGGCGCCACCCTCATGGTCGGTGGTTTTGGCCCTGCCGGCCAACCCTGCGCCCTGCTGGATGCGCTGATCCGCCACCGCCCGCGCGAGCTGACGCTGATCAGCAATAACGCCGGTAACGGGGATTTCGGCCTGGCCGCGCTGCTGAAGGCCGGCTGCGTGCGCAAAGTGGTGTGCTCTTTCCCGCGCCAGTCCGACTCCTGGGTATTTGACGATTTGTACCGCCGCGGCGAACTGGAACTGGAGCTGATCCCTCAGGGCAATCTGGCCGCCCGCATTCAGGCCGGCGGTTCCGGCCTCGGCGGCTTCTACACGCCGACCGGTTACGGCACCAAACTGGCGGAAGGCAAGGAAACCCGTGAGATAGACGGCCGCCAGTACGTATTCGAACTGCCGCTAAAGGCCGATTTTGCTCTGATCAAGGCTGAAAAAGGCGACCGCTGGGGCAACCTGCTGTATTCCAAAACCGGGCGCAACTTCGGGCCGATCATGGCGATGGCCGCCCATTGCACCATCGCTGAAATCAATCAGCTGGTGCCCCTGGGCCAGTTGGATCCTGAAACCATCATCACGCCGGGGATCTTCGTGCAACGCCTGGTAACTTCCCCGGCAAGCGCAGCGCAACTGTCGGCTTAAGGAACGGACTTATGTCAAAACTCACTCATCAGCAGTTGGCCGAGCGCATTGCGCGCGACATCCCGGAAGGCGCCTATGTGAATCTGGGCATCGGCATCCCGACGCAGATCGCCAACTACCTGCCGACGGACAAAGAAATTTTCCTGCACAGCGAAAACGGCATCCTCGGCATGGGCCCTGCACCGGCAGAGGGGCTGGAGGATCCTGATCTGATCAACGCCGGCAAACAGCCGGTCACACTGCTGAAAGGCGGTTGCTTTTTCCATCACGGCGACTCTTTCGCCATGATGCGCGGCGGCCACCTGGATATCTGCGTACTGGGTGCTTATCAGGTCTCCGAACAGGGCGATCTGGCCAACTGGAGCACCGGCGCACCGGGGGCCATTCCGGCAGTCGGCGGCGCGATGGATTTGGCGATTGGCGCACGCCAGGTCTTTGTGATGACCGAGCATCTGACCAAAAAAGGCGAATGCAAGATTGTCCGCCACTGTACCTATCCTCTGACCGGCGTCGGCTGCATTGACCGCATCTACAGCGATCTGGCAGTGATGGACGTTACGCCTCAGGGCCTGGTGGTACGCGAAATATTCGGCGGGCTGACCCCGCAGCAATTACAGGAAGTCACCCCGGTCGAGTTGACCTTTGTCCTTCAGCACGGAGAACCAACGCATGAATCCAGCCTATCTGTGTGACGCCGTTCGTACGCCTTTTGGCCGTCTGAACGGCAGTCTCGCCACTGTCCGCGCCGACGATCTGGCCGCCCTGCCGCTGAAAGCGCTACAGGCGCGCCACCCGCAGCTTGACTGGAGCGCGGTAGACGACGTGTTGCTCGGCTGCGCCAACCAGGCGGGAGAAGATAACCGCAACGTAGCACGCATGGCGCTGCTGCTGGCCGGCCTGCCGGTGCAGATCCCCGGTTGCACCCTCAATCGTCTGTGCGGCTCCAGCCTGGATGCTGTGGCGATGGCGGCCCGCGCCATCAAGACAGGTGAAAGTGAGCTGATGATTGCCGGTGGCGTGGAAAGCATGTCGCGGGCGCCGTTTGTGATGGGCAAAGCGGAGAGCGCCTTTAGCCGGGCGATGAAAATAGAAGACACCACCATGGGCTGGCGGTTTATCAATCCGCAAATGCAGGCGCAATACGGCGTGGACTCTATGCCGCAGACCGCTGAAAACGTAGCCCTGAAGTTTGGCATTAGCCGCCAGGATCAGGATGCTTTCGCCCTGCGCAGCCAGCAACGCACCGCAGCGGCCCAGGAAAGCGGTTTCTTTGCCGAGCAACTGATCGAAGTCAGTCTGGCGCAGAAAAAAGGCGACCCACTGCTGTTCCGCCAGGATGAACATCCGCGCGCCACTACGCTCGAGGCACTGGCGAAGTTGAAACCGGTAGTTAATCCGCAAGGTACCGTCACCGCCGGTAATGCCTCCGGGCTGAACGACGGTGCCTGCGCACTGTTGCTGGCCGGAGAGCGCGGAGTAACCCGCCACGGCTTGGAGCCAATGGCGCGCATTGTCGCCAGCGCCGTGACCGGCATTGAACCTTCGATTATGGGCTTTGCGCCGACAGAGGCGGTGCGCAAAGTGCTGAAAATCGCCGGTCTGACGCTCGATCAAATGGACGTTATCGAACTTAACGAAGCCTTTGCAGCGCAGGCGCTGGCGGTGACTCGTGAGCTGGGACTGAGTGACGACGCCGCACAGGTGAACCCAAACGGCGGCGCGATTGCGCTGGGCCATCCGCTGGGTGCTTCCGGTGGCAGGCTGGTGATGAACGCCGCCTGGCAATTGCAGAAAACACGGGGACGCTACGGGTTATGCACCATGTGCATCGGCGTTGGCCAAGGTATTGCGCTGATCATCGAGCGGGTATGAATATGGCCATCGACTATCGCCTCGATGGCCGCGCAGGTGCGCCGCTGTTGGTGCTGTCCAACTCGCTCGGCACCACCTTCGACATGTGGCAGGCGCAGTTGCCGGCATGGTGCGAACACTTTCGCGTGTTGCGCTACAACCAACGCGGCCACGGTGCAACCCCCTTGCCGGAAACCCCGCTGCGGCTGGAAACGCTGGGCAATGACGTTGTCGCCCTGCTCGACCGGCTGGGTGCGCCAAGCGCCCACTTTTGCGGCATTTCGATGGGCGGGCTGACCGGGCTGTGGCTCAACCGCTACCACCCGCAACGCATCGATCGCCTGGTGGTGGCGAATACCGCCGCGCGCATCGGCAGCGCTGAAGGCTGGCAGTTGCGTGCGCAACAAGTGCGTTGCGAGGGGTTGGCGGCGGTGGCCGCCGCATCCCCTTCACGCTGGTTCACCGAAGCCTTTTTGCAGCGCTCGCCGCAGCAGGTTGCTGCGCTGGTTGACGGGCTGGCAGCAGGCGACGCCGCCGGTTACGCAGCCTGCTGCGATGCACTGGCGCAGGCCGATCTTCGTGACCAAACCCGCCAGATGCCGCGGCCGATGTTGGTCATTGCGGGGGAGCATGATCCGGTCACCACCGTGGCGGACGCCGAATTTTTGGTCGCCAACGCGCCGCATGCCCGGTTAAGCGTCTTGCCGGCCTCGCATATTTCCAACGTGGCCTGCGCGGAAGCGTTCGGCCAAAGCGTTATCGAGTTCCTCACCGAGAAGGATTGACGGGCCGGCGGGCCTGTCATTTTCCCGTGATTCGTTGCCCCTGCGCATCAATCACCGGCTCGCCGTCTTCTTTGCTGAACGGACCCTGCTGGGGATCCGGCAGGATATCCAGCACCGCCTCCGACGGACGGCACAGCCGCGTGCCTAACGGCGTCACTACTATCGGCCGGTTAATCAAAATCGGCTGCTGCAACATAAAGTCGATCAGTTGAGCATCGCTCCACTGTGCGTCCGTCAGCCCCAGTTGTTGGTAAGGTTCGACGTTTTTGCGCAGCAACTCGCGCACGGAAATGCCCATATCGGCAATCAGTTTGACCAATTGGTCACGGCTGGGCGGCGTCTCCAGATACAAGATCACCGCAGGCTCCACGCCGCTGTTACGGATCAATGCCAGCGTATTGCGCGAGGTGCCGCAGGCCGGGTTATGGTAAATGGTTATCTGGCTCATGGGGTTCTCTCTTGTTAACACTAAAGCGACAGGCGCAGGGCCAGAGCGGCCAACGCGACAAACAACACCGGAAGTGTCATCACTATCCCCACCCGGAAGTAATATCCCCAGGTGATGACGATATTTTTCTGCGACAGCACATGCAGCCACAGCAGCGTAGCCAGGCTGCCGATCGGGGTAATTTTCGGCCCCAGATCGCTGCCTATTACGTTGGCGTAAATCATCGCCTGCTTGATCACGCCGTCCGCGTTGCTGCCGTCGATCGACAGCGCACCCACCAGCACCGTCGGCATGTTATTCATGATCGAAGACAAGAACGCCGCCAGAAAGCCGGTCCCCAACGTGGCCACCCACAGCCCCCGCTCGGCCAGGCTATCCAGCATACCGGACAGCAGGTCGGTTAATCCCGCGTTGCGCAGGCCGTAGACCACCAGGTACATGCCCAACGAGAAAACCACGATCTGCCAGGGCGCACCACGCAACACTTTACCGGTATCAATCGCATGCCCCCTTTTCGCCACTGCCAGCAGGATCAACGCCCCCACGGCGGCGACCAGGCTGACCGGTACGCCAAGCGGCTCCAGGCCAAAGAAACCCACCAGCAGCAAGGCCAGCACACCCCAACCGGCTTTAAAGGTCGGTAAATCGTGGATCGCCTCGCGTGGCGGTCGCAGCAGCGCCAGATCATAGCTCACCGGAATATCCTTGCGAAAATACAGGTGCAGCATCACCAACGTTGCGACAATGGCGGCAATGTCCACCGGCACCATCACGGCGGCATACTGAGTAAAGCTCAGCTTGAAAAAATCCGCCGAGACGATGTTCACCAGATTAGAGACCACCAGCGGCAGGCTGGCTGTGTCGGCAATAAATCCCGCCGCCATCACGAACGCCAGCGTGGCGCCCGAGCTGAACCCCAAGGCCAGCAGCATCGCAATCACAATCGGCGTAAGGATCAGCGCCGCGCCGTCGTTGGCGAACAGCGCTGCCACGCTGGCCCCCAGCAACACAATATAGGTGAACAACCACCGCCCTTTGCCCTTGCCCCAGCGCGCAACGTGCAACGCCGCCCACTCAAAGAAACCGGATTCATCCAGCAACAGGCTGATGACGATCACCGCGATAAAGGTCGCCGTGGCGTTCCAGACAATGTGCCAAACCAGCGGAATATCAGCGGGATGCACCACGCCAGTCAGCAGCGCCAGCACCGCCCCGAGCGAGGCGCTCCAGCCAATGCCCAACCCTTTTGGCTGCCAGATCACCAAAATGAGTGTCAGAATAAAAATTGCCCCAGCCAGTACCATCATCGCTCCCTGGCGCATCACGCCACAAATACATATGTTTTTTCGAATATATAAAAACAAATTTTTTTAACGTTACCGGCAAAGCGCCCGGCCACCCGCTGCGGCTTGCTGCGCCAGTTCGCTGAACCGTTGCTGCTGGCTGAGCCAGGCTTGATCGATAATCGCCGCAGCCCAGGCCGGCATATGCGGTGACAACCGGTAATAGATCCACTTACCTTCACGGCGATCGAGCAACAGGCCGCTTTCACGCAGCATAGCGAGATGACGGGAAATTTTGGGCTGCGACTCGTCTAACGCACCGGACAGCTCGCATACGCACAGTTCCCCTGCCTGGCGCAACAATAACACCAGGTGCAACCGGGTGTCGTCCGACAGATTTTTAAACAGTTTCAGCGGTGTCAGTGATGGCATAGATTTCTCTCCGAATGATAACCCCCATCATAATTCGCAGCCGGGCGATGTCAACAACACATATGGATAATCAAATATAATAGCCCTTTTACAAAGCATCCGCGAACGTCAAGGCCCTACTGACGCACTATACTGAGTACACCGCCGCAGTTTTGGAGATGTGTGATGTCGCTACCCTTCAAATGTTCGGAAAGGCTTACCCTTGGCACGGAGATAGAACTGCAACTGGTGGACAATGACAGCTACGATCTGTCGCACAAGGCCGACCGGGTGGTGGTGGATGTCGACGACAAAAAACGCGTCAAGCACGAGCTGACCAAATCGATGGTGGAGTTAAACAGTTCGGTGCATACCGATATCGGCGAACTGTTGGCAGAGCTGAACGAGCTGACCGGGAAGATACGCGCAAGCGCACAGCGCATTGATTGCGACGTCTGCGGTGGAGGCCGCCATCTGAGCAACGACTGGCGTCAACAGGTCATTACCGACTCCGAACGCTACACATTGCTGGCCAGCCGCTTTGGCTACCTCTCCAAGCTGGCCTGCGTGTTCGGCCAACATATCCATATCGGTGTCAACGACGGTGACGAGGCTATGTATCTGTGCCATGCCATGACGCCCTATTTGCCGCATCTGATTGCCTTGAGCGCCTCTTCGCCACTCTACCAGGGCGTCGATACCCTGTTTGCCAGTTCCCGTTTCAGCGCACAAAACTCTTTCCCCAACTACGGCTGCCTTGAGCAAATCTATAATTGGGACGAATTCACTGTTTATTATGAAAGACTTACCAGTGCCGGGGTGATTGAAGGTATCAAGGATATTTATTGGGACGTGCGTCCAAAACCGGAGTTAGGTACGGTGGAAGTCAGGGTCTGCGATACGCCGTTGCATATTCACCATGCGGCCACATTAGCCGGTTACTGCCGGCTGCTGGCCAGATACCTGTTGGATAACAGACAAAGGGTTGTTGCGGAATATGTCGCCTTTACCAACTACAACAAGATCAATGCCTGCCGCCACGGCTTTGGCGCCGACTATGTGGATCCCGCCACGCTGCGCCGCTGCAGCCTGACATCGCATATGCTGGCCACACTCGTCGCCCTTCGGCCTGGCGTGCAAAACAGCGAAGAAAACGCGCTGCTCGATGATGTTGAGCATTACGTCAAGATCGCGCTGAACGATGCGGACCGCATACGCCGCCTGCGGCATAACGGCCTGCAGCAAAAGGAAGTGATCAAACAACTCTGCCACGAACTGTTGCAGCCGCCGCATTAAAACGGCTCACCACCACACAGGTTTCAGCTATCGATTCCATACGCCAAAGCGACTGTTCATTACGTGCTATTCCCCTACAATCAGCCTTAACAAAACACCATTTATTCTCACCGGGGGCACGATGTACAATTTCTCACGCTATCAGGCAAAAGAACTGGCGCTGGCTTATATGAGCGGCAAAAAACACGATCTGTCGCCGCAAGAATTTCTGCAGCAGTTGAAAAGCAGCGAAAGATCTTTTGAATACTTGCTGAAGCACGGCGCCGAGCAACCGCGCGAAGTGTTGGTAAAAAGCTTTTAAACCCCACCTCAGCCTTCGCCGGTGGCATGCCAAACAGGCGTGCGTATTCCCGGCTGAATGACAATGCGCTTTCATGTCTGACGTTGAACGTCCCAATAAGGCCGTTCCCCACCCAAGTGTGCCAGCAGGAAATCGACAAAGGCCATGACTTTCGCCGGCACGTGTTTGCGTTCCGGGTACACGGCATAAATCGCGTGTTCCGGCAGCTTGTGATCCGGCAACAGTTCGATCAGCCGCCCCTGCGCAAGATCGTCTCCGACGATAAAGGTCGGCATCTGACAAACACCCAGGCCGGCGAGCAACGCTTCACGTAGCGCCTCACTGTTATTCACCTGGTAATTCCCTCTCGGCTGAAAACGTACCGCCCCTTCAGGCCCCTGAAACTGCCATTCGCTGCCAGCACGGTAGTAGCTGTAAAACAGGCAGTTATGCTGCGCCAACTGCACCAGATCCTTTGGCGTGCCGCAGCGCGTCAGATAAGCCGGCGCAGCGCACAATACGCTGTAGCAAGGCGCGATACGCCGGGCAATCAGGCTCGAATCGGCAAGCCGGCCAATGCGGATCGCCAGGTCATAGCCCCCCTCCACCAGATCGACCAGCTTATCGTCCATCATCATATTGATTTCCACCTCCGGGCAGGCGGCCAAAAAAACCGGAATCAACGGCGCAATGTGCAAACGGCCGAACACCATCGGCACGCTGAGCCGCAAAATGCCCTGCGGCTGCCCCTGCAATCGCGTGATGGCGTCTTCCCCTTCCTGCGCCACCGCACAGGCGTTCCGCGCATAACCAAAATACTGCTCGCCCGCTTCGGTCAGGCTCAGGCTGCGGGTGGTGCGATGCAGCAACTGCACGCCCAGCGAGCCTTCCAGTTGGGTAATGCGTTTACTTACCGCAGACTTGGTAATGCCCAGCCGCTGGCCGGCCGCTGAAAAACTGCCGCATTCCACTACCGCTACAAACAACGGGATAGCCGCAAAATTATCGGTCATTTATCGTCAACTTTTACTCAACAATGAGTTTCCATTGTAGTGGATTATGACGATAACAAAAACAATGTAGGCTGTTCGTCACTGTAAAAAGGGAACCTGACATGATGATACGCGGACGTTTCTCCGATCCTTTGCTGGCGTTAGCCGCCGGTGCTTTGCTGGCCCTGATGATCAGCGTCAACAGCGGACTGGCGAGCTATAACAGCCCGCTATTCGCTTCCTGGGTGGCTCATGGCGTTGGCGCGATCGCCGCCTGGTTGTTGCTGCTGTTGTTGCTGCGCCACCGTACGCCCCTCTCTCCTGCGACGGCGCCCCCCCGCTGGGCCTATTTGGGCGGTATTCCGGGTGCCCTGACCGTGATAGTGGCCGCCATCACCGTCAATAGCCCGCTGGCGCTTGCCGGTAGCCTGGCGCTCATGCTTACCGGTCAGGTGCTGTTCGGCATGCTTTCCGACAGCCGCGGCTGGTTTGGCGTCATTCAACGCCGCCTGCGCATCAACGACATTATCGCCACGCTGCTGATCCTCGCCGGCTGCGCCCTGCTTATTTTTCTGAGATAACCGCCATGCTAACCTTGGTACTCCTCGCGCTGTTCAATGGCGTCTGCATCAGCATCAGCCGCGCGGTCAATGGCCGCCTGGCGTTAAGTCGCGGCGCTTTCCAGGCCTCGCTCTGCAATCACATCGTCGGTTTTTTGTTCCTCAGCCTGCTGCTGGCGGTAGGCGGCGGGTTCAATGGCCTCTCCCTTGGTCACGCCCCGTGGGGAGCCTATTTAGGCGGGGTCATCGGCGCGCTGTTCGTGGCGCTGAACAGTTACGTGCTGCCGCGCCTTGGCACTCTGCGCGCCGCACTGCTGATTATCAGCGGCCAAATGTTAGCGGGCGTCGTCATCGATCGCCTGCGCGACAGCGGCGCTCCGGTCGGTGCGCAGATCTTGGGTGTCGGGCTGATCCTGCTCGGCGTCGCTCTGGCGCGGAGGGAAAAACCCCTTATTGCGCTGATCCATAACGTTCTTAAATTGCGCGAATAATTCGCCTTTAGAAGCGAATAAACGCTAAATTCGCATTCAGATACGAATAATTGACATATTCGTATTTAGGTGCGAATTTTAACGGTAAATTATCGCTTCAGAGCAGAGAAAAGCATGCAAACGCAACTCAGCGTAATCACCGGCGATCTGGTCAACTCCCGGCAATTCGACACCGCAAATTACATTACCGGGCTAAATGCCCTGCTCAACCGGCTGCAACAGGCCAAGCTTATACAGCGGTTCGAGATTTTCCGCGGCGATGGCTTCCAGGCGGTGGCCGAATCGCAATCCGGCCTGCTGCTGGCGGCATATATCCGTATCGCACTCAAAGCAATGGACGCCGGCCAGTGGGACGCCCGCATCGCGGTAGGCCTGGGAGACGGCCAGGAGCGAGCGGCCGGTTATGCCAGCGCCTTTGTGAATTCCGGCCACGCGCTGGACAGCCTGGATAAAAATTGCAGGCTGGCTCTGAAAAATGACAATGCCGAGACGAATGCCATTGTCAGCGATCTGTTGCCAATGTTAGATCATGTCATTGGCCGTCTGTCGCAGACCGAGGCGCAGATAGTGCAGGCGCGGATGTTTGCCGCCACCAACCTGGAAGTGGCCGAGAAACTGCATAAAGCCGCATCCACGGTCTCCGCAACGCTAAAACGCGCAGCCTATGAGGAGATCATGCGATTTATTCACGCGATTAACAGGATCACCTGAAGATGGATTTAACCTACGCGCCGTTGCTGACCTGGTTGCTTATTGTACATTTGCTGGCCGATTTCCCGCTGCAACCGCTCAGTTGGGTGGAGGATAAAATTCGCCGTCGCGCGCGTTCGCGTTTCCTGCTGTTGCATGCCTTGCTGCACGGTATATTGGCCGCCTGTGCGGTGGCGAGTTTCGGTCTGCTGCATGGCGGGCTCACCGCCGCCGCCGCGCTGGCTACTTTGCTGGTTATCGCTATCAGCCACTATATTATCGACCTGCTGAAAGTCACCCTCCTGGCACGCCTCAGCCGGGCCGGCGGCTTTCTTCTCGATCAATGCCTGCATCTGACGGTGATTGTTCTGCTGTGGCTGTGCCTGGTGCCAGAACCCCGCAACCTGATAGCCACGCTTGGCGCCGCCGCTACCGGCGGGCAGTTTGGGCTGATGTTATTGGCGTATTTAGTGATTTATATGCCGATGGGCGTTCTGATTGGGCAATTGCTGGCGCACTGGACGCCGCAAATGCCGCCCTCGGCCAAAGCCGATAGCGATTCGCTGTTACGCGCAGGCAAGCAGATTGGCTACCTGGAAAGAACGCTGATACTGACGTTTGTGCTGATCGGCCAAATTCCGGCGATCGGCTTTTTGCTGGCCGCAAAGTCTATTTTTCGCTTTGGCGACCTGCGACAGAGCGATGACAAAATGCGTACCGAGTATGTGCTGCTCGGCACGCTGTTTTCCTTTACGCTGACCATCTTGCTCGGTCTGCTGGTAAAAAAATTATTATAACCGCCAGGCATTGCGCCCGGCGGTCAGGGTAATTACAGCCACTCACCGAAGCGGCGAATATAAAAACGCTTCATCATCTGCGCTACTACGCAGTAGCTGACCAGCGTGCCGGCCAGCCACGGGAAGTATTCCCACGGCAAGGGCTGCAAACCGACCCAGGCACCCAGCGGCGAGAACGGCAGATAAATGCCCAACGCCATTACCAGCGCCGTGGTCAGCAGAACCGGCAATGCGGCGGTACTTTGGATGAACGGGATCTTCTGGGTACGCAGCATATGCACCACCAGCGTTTGCGACAACAACCCTTCAATAAACCAGCCGGACTGGAACAATGCCTGATGCTCGACGCTGTTGGCGGCGAAGACGAACCACATCAGCGCATAGGTGGTGATATCAAAAATGGATGAGGTTGGCCCAATCCACAGCATAAAGCGACCGATGTTCTTCGCATCCCACTTGCGCGGCTTGCGCAGGAACTCTTTGTCCATCTTGTCCCACGGCAGCGACAACTGGGAAATATCGTACATCAGGTTCTGAATCAACAGGTGGATCGCCAGCATCGGCAAAAACGGGATAAACGCACTGGCCACCAGCACCGAAAATACGTTGCCGAAGTTGGAGCTGGCCGTCATGTTCAGGTATTTGATGATATTGCCGAAGGTCTCACGGCCTTTGATGACCCCTTCTTCCAGCACCATCAGGTTTTTTTCCAGCAGAATGATGTCCGCCGACTCCTTGGCGATGTCGGTGCCGGTATCCACCGAGATACCGACGTCCGCATCGCGCAGCGCCGGAGCATCGTTAATACCGTCGCCGAGGAACCCGACGGTATGGCCATTCGCCTGCAACATCTTCAACACCCGCGATTTCTGTAGCGGTGTCAGTTTGGTAAAGACCGTGCGTTGCTCCACTTCACGCGCCAGCGTTTCATCGTCCATCTGTTCGATTTGCGGGCCGGAGAGCGGCTCGCCCGGCTCCAGCCCGACGTCGCGACAAATCTTGCAGGTGATCACCGGGTTATCGCCGGTCAATACCTTCACCGCCACGCCGTTTTCCTGTAGTGCGGCTATTGCTTCCTGCGCGCTCTCCTTCGGCGGATCGAGGAAGGTCAGGACGCCCTGGATCACCATATCGCGCTCATCGGCCACGCTCAGCGGCAAGGGATCTTTCTGCTCACCCAACTCCCGCGTCGCCAGCACCAGCACGCGGAATCCATCCTCATTATACTGGGCGGCAAGCGCCTGCAGCGCCGCACGCCGCGCCTCATCCAGCACCAGCGTCTGCTGCCCCTCGCGCACGTAGGTGGCGATGTCCAGCATCTCCTCCACCGCCCCTTTGCAGATCAGCCGCTGCTGGCCATTTTCATCCGCCACCACGATCGACAGACGGCGTCGTACAAAATCGAACGGCAGCTCATCCACCTTGCTAAAACGCCCCAGCGCCTCGATGCCCGGCTTGCCGCGCCCGAAGCGGATCACCGCCTGATCCATCAGATTTTTCATGCCGCTTTGGTGGGCGCTGTTCAACCACGCCAGGAGCAACACCTCATTATCTTTGGCGCCGCCGACGTCCAGATGATGCTCGAGGATAATGCGATCCTGAGTCAGGGTGCCGGTTTTATCCGTACAGAGTACGTCCATAGCACCGAAGTTCTGGATGGCATTCAGGCGCTTGACCACCACTTTGCGCCGCGACATGGCAATCGCGCCCTTCGCCAGGTTGGAACTGACGATCATCGGCAGCATCTCCGGCGTCAATCCCACCGCCACCGCCAAAGCAAACAGCGCCGCTTCGCTCCAGTCGCCCTTGGTAAAGCCGTTGATCAGCAACACAATCGGCACCATAACCAGCATAAAGCGGATCAACAGCCAACTGACGCTGTTCACCCCACGATCGAAGGCCGTTTGCGAACGGGAGCCGACGATCGACTTGGCCAGCGAGCCAAAATAGGTGCGCCCGCCGGTCGCCACCACTACCGCCGTGGCGGTGCCGCTGGCGACGTTGGTGCCCATCAGGCAGATGTTCGGCAGTTCCAACAGCGCATGCTCGCTGGAGACTTCCTCCTCGCTCGATTTTTGGCTGACGTTGCCCATCGCATCGTATTTCTCGATCGGGATTGCCTCCCCGGTCAGGATCGCCTGGCTGATGAACAGATCGCGTGAAGCAAGCAGGCGCACGTCCGCCGGCACCATGTCCCCGGCGGAAAGCTGGATGATATCTCCCGGCACCAGTTCGCGAATTGCCACTTCCAGCGTCAAAGGCTGCGCGCTGTAGCTGCTGCGACGCAATACCGTTGCGGTAGTGCGCACCATCGATTTCAGCGTTTCCGCTGCCTTGTTGGTCCGGTATTCCTGCCAGAAACGCAGCAGCCCGCTGAGTGAAACCATCACCAGTATGATGATCACACCAATGAGATCGGTTTCTTCACCGCGCCGGAGAGGCAACCAGTAATCGGTAAAGAAACTGATCGCAGCCAGCACCATAAGAACAAAGATAAATGGATTATTAAATGCGCCAATCAGTTGCACCAGCGCGTGCGGCGCTTTCTCATGGGCAACCTGATTAACGCCAAATTGCTCCAGGCGTTCATCGGCGTCGTCCTGGGTCAGGCCATTACGGTTGCATTTTAAATTTGCCAGCGTCTGATCGACGCTGTTTTTCGCTTCTTGCGCGATGGCGTAAGGCGCCTCTTTTTTATCGCGACGGCGTAGGTTGTCATTAATATAGGTCATAACGCTATTCTCTTATCTTATTCTGCGCACAGGGTTACCCCGCCTGATTAACAGGTGAATAAGCGCAGAGTGGAATTTTATTTAATCAGTGTAATTGCCGGGATTTATAACCACAGGCAATCACGTCGAACAATCAATATTATGGGATCATCGTCCATGACGCCTCCTTACCACCAAATGAAGTGAATATTAATGAAGAATTAAACGGGTAATTCAGAAGCCACTCGCCAGCGTACGGCGCTCACGCTTTTTTCCAGGCTGACGCGGCAGACAATACCCTCGATTTCTTTTTGCGCTGCGGGATTGGCCGTTATCTCGGCACAAACCTCAAGCTGGCCGGGAATGGATATATCGGCGCTGCGTAAAGATTGCAATCTTAGTGCCACGCCGTTCAACGCCTGCAATATCAGCGTGCGTACCAGTATTTCATCTTGTTCGCCGCAGGTAACCTGAATGCGATAACACAGCTCCAGGTCGGTCGCCTGTTGCTGAGGTTGCAGATTGATGCGCTGCGCCGCTTCGCGCAGCAGAATATTCGCGCACAGGATCACCAGCGTCGCCAGTACCGCATTCCAGTACTGCCCCAGGCCACACAGCACGCCAATCGCCGCCGAGCACCACAGCGTGGCGGCGGTATTCAGGCCACGGATGTTCAGCCCTTCGCGCATGATCACCCCAGCGCCTAGAAAGCCGATGCCGGAAACAATCTGCGCGGCAACCCGCCCGGCGCTGGAAGGATCGGTGGACATGGAGCTAAGGATAAACACCGCCGCACCGGTGGCCACCAGCGCATTGGTGCGCAGGCCGGCCATACGCTGACGCCACTGCCGCTCGGCGCCAATAACCGCGCCCAGGCTCATCGCCAGTAATAAATTTAATACAAAAGGAGTCATAGCCATGACTGTCCCCTTAATAAACTGCAGGAGATAAAATCATGTGCTTTTTAGCACACGCTAAATTGCGCCAATAATATATTAGCGAACGAACGCGTCGGTGCCTGGAGGGAAAAGGCTGTGACTGCAAATTGCCATAATAACGTCCAAATCAATTCGCCTGATGCCATTGGGCCTCAGGTACAACAATGAGATTCGGGTTTGCACAGCTCGGAATAAAAAGAGAGGGGTGCTGCCCGCCGTTTTCGGCAAGCAACAAATCAAAAAGAGGATTGGTCAGCTTGCCTTATTTATATCGCTACAACTAAAACTGTCCAATTGTGTTTCCTCACTGAAATTTTGGCTGAGTATAGTGACGCAGGATAATGATGTAAAGGCGAATTTATTAAACGGAAATTAAACTGCATAACGCCATTTATTTGACGCGCAACGCAATCTGCCGCATTGGCTTTGGGTGATGCGTTTATTATCTATAGACTAGCGTCTCAACAGGACATTAATCCCCGAAGGACAGCCAATCCGATGAACATGCTTCGCCTTTCCATCAGTTTCGCCCTGTTTGCCGCCTTCCCCGCCGACGCCCTGTTACTGCAACAGGGAGCGGCCCGTTTTGATATCGACCCGGCCACGCTGCAAATCACAACAGGCAAAACCATCGTCAATCAGGCTCAGGCCGCGCAAGCCGTGGCCGAACTGCAAAGCACGCCAACGCAGGCCCATTGGCAATGGCCGGACAGCGCCATGCAGGTGTCCGCCAGGCTTGAGGACGGCGATCTGCGTCTTGGCTTCAACACCCGCCGGGCGCAGACGTTGAATTGGTTCACCCTGCCGCAGCAGGCCGACACCCTGTTGTTGCCAATAGGTGAAGGCAGCCGTATCCCGCTGGATAATGCCGTCTGGCAGCAGTATCTGGTTAAGGAAATGACGCCGCTGGATACCAACTGGGATCTGAAGTTGCCATTGTGGAGCCTGGAGCAGCAGGGCAAGGTGTATAGCTGGCTGCTGCTTACGCCGTTCAGCAATCAGGTCAACTTTGCCAGCGCAAAAGGCGTATTCAGCATGCGCAGTAGCCACCTGTTCAACCGTTTTAATCAGCAACAGACTTTCGACGTGTTGCTGCATGTGGGTGAAACGCCATTATCCGGCGCGCGTCGTTATCGCCAGTATTTGCAGCAAAGCGGCCAGTTCAGCAGTCTTCGCGATAAAATCCGCTCGGCCCCTGAGGGCGAAAAACTGATTGGCGCCACGCATATCTATTTGTGGGGCGACAAACTGCTGGCACCCGCTGACGTGAAAAACTGGCCGGGCCTGCTATCCTGGCTTACCTCCCCGCCTGGCGAAGAGCTGTGGCAAAAAATGGATGCCGAAAACCAGAAAGCGCTGCGCCAACTGGCGGGAAAAACGCCGGAGGGTTGGCAACAACTGACGCTGATCGACGCTCTGAACCAGGCGCTGGTCGCGCTGACGCCGCTCAACGCTACGCCGGATGACCCAGACTTCCTGGAAGCGCAACATCGGCAGGCCGCCAGCATGCGTGATTTGGCGCAGCGGCAGCTTGGCGCCTATCTGGCACCGGCAGATAGCTGGGGCCAGGGGCTGGCGAAACCACTGATCGAGGCGCTGCATCAGGCCGGGTTGCCGCGCCTGTGGTTGGGCACCGATAATTGGACCGCCGAGTTTCTGCATCCGCAGGCGGTGGAGAGCGCCAAGACATTGGGCTATCTCATCGCCAGTTACGACTCTTACGACACGGCGATTCCCCGCGGAGTCAACGACAGCTGGCTGACGGCCCAGTTGCCGGCAGCGCTGCGTGAAGACTGCGCCATCGTACGCGCCGACGGCACTAAAAAACCCGGTTTCGGCAAGCAAGGCTACTACCTGAATCCCGGTTGCGTACTGCCCTATTCCCAACAGCGCATGCGCAGCCTGGTACAACTGGCCGGGCTGAACAGCCTGTTCCTTGACGTTGACGGCACGGGAATGGTGTCTGATGACTATCAGCCCAATCACCCTACCGGCGCTGCGCAAATGGCGCAGGCACGCAACGCGCGGCTGGCCTGGTTCAGCGACAAGCTAAAACTGCCGCTTGGTTCTGAGGATGGCAATGCGGTGACCGCCCGCCACATCATGTTTGCCCACGGCATGGAAACCTGGGGCTTCGGCTGGGGTGATAAACAAATGAATCAGGATAAATCCTCGCCCTACTATCTGGGTGCCTGGTGGCCAAACGCGCAACCGGCCTTTTTCTTCAGCCCGGCCAAGGTAAAAGAACCCTACCGAACGGTGGAGTTTGATCCGCGCTATCGCCTGCCGCTTTATCAGGCGGTATTTCACGATGCGATTATCAGCAGCCACCACTGGAATTACGACAACCTGAAGTTCAGCGATGTCAAAACCCTTCGCAGTCTGCTCAGCCAGTTGTACAACACCGCGCCGATGTTCCATCTCAGCCGAGCCACCCTGCAGGCACGCCTGCCGGAGATCAAACGGAGCGATGCGGCGTTCCGCCCGCTGCATCAGGCGTTGTGGGATAAGGCGCTGACGGACTTCCGCTGGCTGGATACGGCGGGTTGGGTACAGCAAACCACCTTCAGCGACGGCTCAACGTTGATCGCCAACTTTGGCAACCAGCCGTTCGAGGGCATCGCCGCCCATAGCCTGCGTGCCAAACTGGCGGACGGTCGCACCCTGAACATCACGCAATAGCAACTCCGGCCGGGGTGAACTACGCTAGGCTCAGTCCCCCGTTCGGCAACGATGGAGTTTACTGATGCCTACCCTTACCCAAAAGCTGCTCGAAGAAATCTGGCAAAGCCTGAGCCACACCCCTCCTCCTGTGAGCCAATTGGCGGTCAGCGGCGAAGGCGAACTGGCCAGCGCATTCCCGGTGACCGAACTGGCTACGGCCTGTTGGGGCGCCGCCGGCCTGGCCTGCGCCGGGCTGTTGCAACAAAGCAAAGGCGGTATGCAGCAGGCATTGGTCGATCGCCGGCTGGCTTCGCTGTGGTTCGGTTGGACCTTACGGCCGCTGGGGTGGCAACTGCCTGCCGCCTGGGATGCGCTGGCGGGCGATTATGCCACTCGCGACGGCTGGATCCGTCTGCATACCAATGCGCCGCATCACCGCAAAGCGGTAGAGCGGGTGCTGGGGCCGCATCAGGATAAAGGCACGCTGGCGCAACGGGTGCTGGAGTGGCAAAAAAGCGAATTGGAACAGGCGGTGATAGAGGCCGGTGGCTGCGCGGCGGAAATGCGTTCGGTCGAGGCGTGGCGGCAGCATATTCAGGGCAAAAGCGTCGTACAAGAGCCGTTAATCCATCAAACGCGGCAACCTGAAGCCCCGCCCCCTGCCTGGACGTTGCCGGCCGCCAGACCGCTGCACGGCGTGCGGGTGTTGGACCTGACGCGGATTATCGCCGGGCCGATCGCCACCCGCTTTCTGGCCGGGTTGGGTGCAGACGTATTGCGTATCGATCCCTACGGTTGGGATGAACCGGGCGTCGAGCATGAAGTGCTCCTCGGCAAACGCTGCGCGCGCCTGAATCTGAATAACGCCCACGATCGCCACACCTTTGAGCACCTACTGCAAAACGCCGATGTCATCGTGCATGGCTACCGCGCCGGCGCGCTGGAAAAATTGGGCTATGGTGCGGAACAACGGCGTACGTTGTCACCGGGGTTGATCGACGTCTGTCTGAACGCTTACGGCTGGAGCGGCCCGTGGCGTGGGCGGCGCGGCTTCGATAGCCTGGTGCAAATGAGTTGCGGGTTGGCGGCATCAGGTATGACGTGGAAAAACGCCGCCATGCCGGTGCCATTGCCGGTACAGGCACTGGATCACGCTACCGGTTACCTGATGGCGACGGCGGTGCTGCATGGCATGCGCGAGCGGCTGGCGCGTGGCACCGGTTACAGTGCACGGCTGTCCCTGGCCCGCACCGCACAGATGCTGTTCGATAATCCTTATCCGCTGGAGCACCTGTCAAAGCCGTTGGCGCCGGTCACCGAGGCCGATGAAAACCCGGAAACCGAGTTGACCCATTGGGGTGCTGCGCTGCGCCTTTGCGCCCCGCTGCATCTGAACGGGACTGCGCTGCAATGGGCCCTGCCCGCTACCGCTCTGGGCACTTCCCAGCCGGAGTGGCTGCGTCGCTGATTCAGGCCAATTGGCGTTGTAACCAGTGTAATAACTCTTCGACCGCCGGCGTCAATCCCGCGGTCTGTGGCCAAACCAGGTAAAAATCGCCATTATCCAGATGCCTGGCCTCGGCCAGCGCCACCAGCCGCCCCTCCGCCAGGGCATCACTGACCAGCAGCCTTTTCACCAGCGCAATGCCGAATCCCTGCTCGGCCGCACGGATCAGCAAACCGGCGTCATTGAACAACGCCATTTGCTGACCGTACTCCCCCTGTTGCTGCGCCGCGAACCACCTGCGCCACGGCGTAACATCATGCTCCAGCAGCGGCGTGCGCGGTGAACCCTTGTCGAATGCCGCCTGCCACTGTCGCGCCAACTCAGGGGTGGCCACCGGTACCACCTCTCCGGAAGCGATACGCTGTGCCTGCAAGTTCGGCCATTGGCCCTCGCCAATACGGATAGCCGCATCAAACCCCTTACGCGACAGATCCTGCACCGCCAGAGAAGCGTCGATATCCAGCGCAATGCCGGCGCAGGCCTCGCGGAAAGCGGGCAGTCGCGGCATTAACCAATAGTGTGCGAAGGAAGGCAGTACGCTGATGTGCAGCCTGTGGCTTTGCGCAATACGCCTGACGCGGCCAATCCCCTGTTGCAGCGCCTGTAGCGCCGGTTCCGCCACCGCCAACAGTTCGCGGCCGGCGGCGTTCAAACGCAACCCGCGCCCGTGTCGTTCAAACAACGGGCAGCCGATAGCCTGTTCGAGCTGCTGGATCTGTTGACTAACCGCTCCGTGGGTCAGATGTACCTGCTGCGCGGTGGCGCGCAAATTCTCCAGTTTGGCGGCAATCACAAAAGTCGGCAGGGTATGCAAGGGAACACGCTCATTAAGCATTGGTTAGTCCAGCTATCCAAAAGGGTCATTTTTCATCGATTTTCGCACTAAAGCAAATGCTCTAAGGTGTCACCCTTATCCTCTTCTCTCCGGAGCCACAGATGCACCCTCGCTTACAGCAGGATCTTGACCAATTTCCACAAATACTCGACCGGACCCGCCAGTTGGCAGAGGGGTTTCTTGCCGGGTTGAAACAGCGTCCGGTTTACCCTCCTCTTGAGGCCCAACAGCTGCAGTTGGGCGACGACCAACTGGCGGACAGTGGCAACGGCGCTTTGGCGACGCTGGAGGATTTCTGGTTACGCTATGCCGAGGGCCTCTCAGGCAGCGCCGGGCCGCGTTATTTTGGCTTTGTCACCGGCGGCGCTACTCCGGCCGCGCTGGCGGCGGATTGGCTGGTTAGTGCCATAGACCAAAACAGCCTACTGAGCCACGACACCGTGGCCGCAGCGATTGAGCTGGCCACTATTGAGCAATTGAAGTCGTTGCTGGGTTTACCGAAAGCATTTAGCGGCAGTTTTGTCAGCGGGGCGACCATGGCCAACTTTGTCGGCATCGCTATTGGCCGCCAGTGGCTGGGGCAACAACGAGGAATTGATGTCGCCGAACAGGGATTGGCGGCATTAGGGCCAATACAGGTGCTGTCGGCGAATGCCCATTCCAGCAGCGTGAAGGCACTCAGCATGCTCGGGATCGGCCGCGATGCGCTGAAAATCGTCGATTGTCTGCCGGATTCCGAAGCCATGGACACCGCAGCTCTGGAACGGCACCTGGCCGCCAGCAATGGCGCACCTGTCATCGTGCTGGCCAGCGCCGGCACGGTCAACACCGTGATCTTCGACGATTTGCCGCGCCTGCTGGCACTGCGCGAGCGCTACCCGTTCTGGTTGCACGTTGATGCCGCGTTTGGCGGTGTCGCCGCCTGTTCACCGCACTACTCCCCGCTGTTGACCGGCTGGGAGCAAGCGGATTCAATCACCGTTGACGCACATAAATGGTTGAATGTGCCCTATGACAGCGCCATTCAATTCACCCGTCATTTGGAACTGCAGATGCAGGTTTTCCAAAACCATTCGGTCTATATGGAAGCGCCGACGTTGCGCCCGGACGACTACCTGCACCTGACGCCGGAAAACTCACGGCGTTTCCGCGCCCTGCCGTTATGGATGGCGCTTAAGGCCTATGGCCGCAGCGGCATGCAAGACATGGTTGAGCGTAATATCCAGTTGGCACGCCGGTTGGGCGCAGGGTTGGATGCCAGCGAGGGTTTTCATCTGCTGGCGCCGGTCAATTTGAACGTGGTGTGTTTCGCTCTCAGTAACGTTGAAGGGGATGCCGCGGCCGCACGGGATCGCTTTATCGCCCGGCTCGATCGACATGGCATAGTGCGCTGCACCCCCACGCATTATAACGGGCAACCCGGGATCCGCGCCGCATTGGTCAATTGGATGACGGAAGAAGAAGATATCCGCCTGGCGCTGGAATCGTTGCGACACTGCCTGCCAGAAGCATTTTAATCACCACGTTTAGGGCGCCCTTGCGGCGTCCTGCTTTATCATTGTTATTGCTACCAACATACTGCAAGCAGCAGGCCCGGCGCATTGTCCCCTTATCGCCCCTCTTCAGCGCCACACTGGCCACAATGGGCAAAATAGTTCAGAGAAACCAATTAATCACGCTCTGACATTTCTCACATTTCGTGGAATAGCACATATAGCTACATCAACTCGTTGTTATAACGCCTGTTTCCTTAACAAAGAACCGGTTCCATGTTAACTCAATGTGAGCGTTGGATATCGCAACTGATAAAAAAAGAAAAAATTCTTATTATCAAATACGAGAATAAAACAAATAATATATTGATATATAATGATAATTTTGTAAAAAACAAGACTTGTCAGTTCTCAATGCGATGAAAAATCAGACTGAAAAATGTTAAAAAAACAACACATGAATTTTTTTTAAGAATTTTCCTAGCAATTTAAAATTTCATTTCGTGACATGATGCGCAGATTCAATCATAACGATGCCCACAGGCACGCAGCTCAAGCATAAGTTAGCGTTATAGACTGGCTATTTGTCGGTTAGCAGATTATTCTGACTTAAGCTAAACTTATAGGTTCATGCAATTAATTAGTTTAGAAAGAAAATATCGTTGAGTGCCGTCGTGTTTATTGATAGAACACTGGCTATACGTGAAATTTTGTTCCATTTTTTGCCTTTAGGCTTCAGGCTTTTTCTTTTTGTTACCGCGGTAAAACGGATTTAAGTGGGGGTGCGATATGCCAACGATCATTATGGATTCATGCAGCTATACCAGATTGGGTTTAACAGACTACCTGACAACACATGGAGTAAAAAAACGCCAAATTAATGCCATCAACGATATCGACGATCTGCATGAAAAATGCAGCAAGTTGAAACCCAGCCTGGTGTTTATTAACGAAGATTGCTTTATACACGAAGCCGATGCGACAGAACGTATAAAGCGGGTGATTTCACTGCACCCGGACACCTTATTCTTCATCTTTATGGCTATCACCAACGTGCATTTTGACGATTATTTATATGTTCGTAAAAATGTCATTATCTCGTCAAAATCCATCAAGCCAGAGACTATGAATCAGCTACTTAGTCACTATCTTGAGAAAAAAGCCAGTCGTACGGAAAAGACCTCATTTGACCAAACGCCCGTTACGCTGAGTCAAACAGAATCAAACATGTTGCGCATGTGGATGTCGGGTCAGGGAACCATCCAGATATCCGACCAGATGCAAATTAAAGCCAAGACCGTCTCTTCCCAGAAGGGAAATATCAAAAGAAAAATTAAAACGCACAACAAGCAAATTATTTATCATGTTGTCCGTTTAACCGACACCTTAACCAGTGGGATATTTGTCAATAGCCGCTAGGTAAAGAGATTTACCGTGTATTCTGCTCAGCCTTGGTTTTAAATGTCTTACAACCAGTCATCCTGGATATAAAACATTTAAATAACCTCATACCTGCTCGCGACGACATTTTCGGCCGCGGCGGGTATTCCCGCAGCAAAAATAGCCCCTCCCCTCCGAAATAGTAACCTTGCGAAAAACTTGCTGATTAAATTAATCCGTTGGAGAGATATTGGCTCTTTGCCGAGCGCCTACCGGGTTCCGCCCTGTCTCAGCTCGACGAAGGTGCCGTCCCGGCTGTCAATCTCGTTGAAAAACCAGACGCCGGCAGGATACTCATCCAATGCGACCAGGTACATTATCCCTTCATTGAATTCTTCTACCGCCAGTATCACCCCTTCACGCCTCAGTTCACCGTCAGTTTTAACCGTTACCAGATCGTTAACTTTCATACTGTGCCCCATCATTTATCATTGATGTCAGTGTATTACAGAATAAGGTGCGAAAAACACTGTGCCGTGCCGGTAAACCCGCAGCTCGCCCGTTTTAGTGCTTTTCTAAAGCGTAGCAGGCCGCCGCACCAACATGTTTTTTCACTTTCTTAACGTTTTGACCGCAGAATCTTAAGACCGTAAAGGATAGGCTGTTCACAGGTGCTTCCCCCCAGAGAGGTACCTGCAAATGAAGAAGTAACAAGGAACTTTTGCCCGCAGACTTGCGGGCTTTTTTTTGCCTTCGGCAAATTGCAGGCACAAAAAAACCCGCCTTGGCGGGTTTTTGTTAATCAGCAGAAGCCGATTAGATAGCGGTAACGTTAGCCGCTGACGGACCTTTAGCACCGTTCTCGATAGAGAACTGTACGTTCTGGCCTTCAGCCAGGGTCTTGAAGCCTTGATCCTGGATAGCAGAGAAGTGTACGAACACATCTTTGCTGCCGTCTGCTGGAGTGATGAAACCAAAACCTTTAGACTCGTTGAACCACTTCACTTGACCTTTGATCATGTTAGACATGTCTAATTCCTTCAATATTAAATGTAAGCCACCATGGGCATATGATATAGCCGGTCATCAGTTACTTATGGAGGCACTAGAAAGGAAATTCGTCAGAGAAGAGCTATCTAGGATAACGCTTTAAATTTGAACTACTTTACTCAAAATGTCGTGCATAAATAGGTCTGTACCACAGGCCGAGAAGCATTAACTCATGACAGGACTTTAATAGCAACTCTTTTTATCAGCCCCTCTGTAGAAACGGGGTTAAATGCACAGAATTTAACCCAATTTGTTTAATTTTTCAGCGTTATCTACCGTATTTGCCCGATAATGACGGCCAGGCACAGCCAAAAATTTTTTTTAATTTCACCCAGGCCAAGTAGCCACCTTGTTGAGATTGAACACAATTTCGCCTTTCAGGCTGTCACCGAACCTGGTCCGATGCCTGATAAAGAGCAATTGTTTATGGCGCAGCCTCAAAAGAAGACTCCCACAGCCATAAATGATAGTCATTCTCGTTGAGCTGTTTTATAGTTGCGCCGCGTAATGATGAAGGGAGATCGACCATGCTTAGAAAGCGTACGCTGGCAGCATCCTGCTGCACTGCCCTGTTGATGCTGAGCGCCTACTCAGCCCAGGCGCTCGATTTATCTTATACCGCGCCGGAGCCGAGCCCCACTCCTGCGCCCGTGCCGCAAAGCGCGCTTGGCCCGGCAGCTAAAACGGCCAAGCCACCGGTTGTCTGGTCTGAGTCAGAGGACAAAACCGGTTTTCGCGTTGAAATGGAATGCGATCACCCCGGTTGCAGCCGTCCGCGCGCCAAACCCTATTCGGCACTTAGCGGCCCGGTGAAAAAAACCGATCGTCTCCGCCAATCCGATCCTTACTCCACCAATCAGGATCCCGATTACAGCCTGAATATGGGCTATCAGTGGTAGCTGAGCTTTAAGAGTTATCCCTATATCTGCCGCTGCGGGGAGTTCATACAATGGCGCCGTGTTCACCACTCCTCCTGGTGCTGAGCATGACAAGCTGTGTTGTAAATTTTTATGCGCCTTCCTATAGGCGCTTTTTTTATGTCTAAATATCAACACTCTGCTGCGTTACAGAATGGTCTCATTGCGCGATAACGTGATAACTGTCACAAATAGCGGCTCCTTAGCCACTCTTTATCGGAGGTTAGTCTCATGGCGACAGAATATATGTCTTTACTGGCGGTTTTGGCCGGCATTGCAGGATATGCGCTGTACAAACACTTTAAATCACAGAAGAAAAGCACGCTGATTCGTCCGCACGATCGTTGACAGAACAGAGGGGAGCATAACCCCCGTGTTATGCTCCAGGCCACACAACCGTTCACTGTCATGCTTCCATCACAAAATTGTCACAATTCAGCCATATGATGGTCCCCGATTATCCGCACTGGCTTACACCAAGGATTTCGTTATGACCACCATTAAAGCAACAAACCACCAGGAAGCAGAAAAGCTGATCCGTTATGGAACAGCCAAGAAAATCGAACTGGCTTATGACATCGACAGCGACGACTTTTTCCAGCTCGCCAGTCTGTGGTGTGATAAAGGCGCCAAGATCTCCAAAGGGAAAGAGCACTTCATCGTCTCACTCAAAGGTTTCCGCATTCCGCCAAACGACTGATACCATGCCGCCCCTACGGCGGCTCCCCTCTTCTGCCCCCCTAAAAACCGCCCTATGATCCACATTCTCTCGTCGGCATTTCTGTAAGATAAAATATGAATTACAGCAGGTGCTTATCTACACTGTTCACTGTGCCTGAACGCCAATCGGAGGAGAATGACCATGTCAGTAAACCCGCCACTGCCCAACACCATGAAAGCGATCGAAATCAGCCAGCCGGGCGAACCGGAGGTGCTGGTTGTCGCCGAGCGGCCATTGCCGACGCTGCAACAAGGTGAGATTTTGGTGAAGGTCGCCGCCGCCGGGGTTAACCGGCCCGACGTTATGCAACGCCGTGGCCAATACGCGCCGCCAGCCGGTGCATCGGATATTCCCGGCCTCGAAATAGCCGGTGAAGTGGTTGCCATCGGCGTTGGGGTGAAAAATTACGCCATCGGCGATCTCGTGTGCGCCCTGATTGCCGGCGGCGGCTACGCCGAATACTGCAAAGTGCATGAGAGCAATGCGCTGCCGGTGCCTCAGGGCATGAGCCTGACGGAGGCGGCAGCCATCCCTGAGACCTTCTTTACCGTCTGGGTCAACGTGTTCCAGCGCGGGCATCTAAAAGCCGGTGAAACCGTGCTGATCCACGGTGGCACGTCAGGCATTGGTACCGTCGCCACCCTGCTGGCGAAAGCGTTCTGCGCCCGCGTGATCACCACCGTCGGCTCCGAGGAGAAACGTCAGGCCAGCCTGGCACTGGGTGCCGATGTGGCGATTAACTACCGCAACGAAGACTTCGTCGAGCAGACCAAACACGCGACCAACGGCAAGGGCGCAGACGTGATTGTCGATCTGATCGCCGGGGATTACGTGGCGAAGAACTACCAGGCGGCGGCGATGGATGGGCGCATTGTGCAAATCGGCACCCAGAACGGCGTGGTCAAAGAACTGAACCTGATGCCGCTGCTGCTCAAACGTCTGACTCACACCGGCTCAACCCTGCGCGCGCGCAGCGTGGAAGATAAGGCGAAAATTGCCGCCGATTTGCAGCAGAAGGTGTGGCCGCTGCTGGAGCGCGGCGCGTTAAAACCGCAGATATTCAAAACGTTCCCGCTGGAACAAGCGGCCGCAGCGCATGCGTTGATGGAATCCAGCATGCATATCGGCAAGATTATGCTGACCCTCTAAAGAGAGACACCCCGCAGCCGATGCCGCGGGGTGATGTTTCAAGCGCCCGGCGTATGCACGTCCTCTGGCGAAGAACCGGTGTTGGCCAGTTTTTCTTGCGCCAACGCTTCATCTTCGCCGTCTTTCTCCAGGCTTTCCTGTTCAGCCCCCTGCTTGGGCGCGTACACCAGTTCCACCAGAATCGGGAAGTGATCCGAACCGACGTGGGTTAAACGACGCAGCGAGCCGAGCACAAAATCATCGCTGTGGAACACATGATCCAGCGGCCAGCGCAGGAACGGATAGCCGGCATGAAAGGTGCTGAACATGCCGCGACCGCGACGCGGATCCAACAGACCGCTGACTTTAAGGAACAAGCGGGTAGTGGTCGACCAAGCCACATCGTTCAGATCACCGGTCACAATCGCCGGGAACGCCGATTTGGCAACACTTTTTCCCACCATGACCAGCTCGGCGTCACGATCTTCCGACTCGTCATTCTCGGTGGGGCTTGGCGGCATCGGATGCACGCAGTGCAAGCGCACCTGCGGCCCTTGCGGCAAATGCACCATCATGTGCATCGACGGAATCTCTTTATCTACCAGGTACTGAATTTCCGCATCGCTGAGTTTCAGCCGCGAATAAACATGCATGCCGTAAAGATTATCCTGCGGGCATTTCAAACTGTGAGGATAATCTTGTTCCAGCGGCGCCAGCCGCTGCTCCCACCAACTGTCGGTTTCCACCACCACCAGCACGTCCGGCCGTTCGGTCGCCACCAACGCCAGCAGTTTATCCGCCTGCCGATTGGGGGTTAACACATTGCACACCAGAAGGCGCAAACGCGGCTTGTGCTGGTAGCCGGTAAAGTCCACTACCTGGGGCTTGCTCAGTCGGGTATAAGGGAAGATCCATACCCCCTGATACGCTACACAGGCCAGATTCACCGCTATCATGCCCCACACCAGCGGCGAGGACAGAGGCAGAAAAAGCAGGTTAAGCAGTAACACCGATAATGACAGCGCCAGTATTTGCAGGCGTGGAAAATCCCACACCCGAATCCACCAGGCTGTATGCTTTGAGAGTGGCGCAATGGTCACCAGCGCCAGCAAAAGCGTCAGTATGGCGGTAATCCCCGTCACGTTTATTTCCTCATCATCCTCCAGGCCGGTCGGGCTGACGGCCTCTCTGGCCGCCCGACCGGGCGGCAGCCAAAGAGTGCCATAAAAAGCGCCCGCCCCGCCAGCAGGCGCTAGGGAATAATCCTTCTGCGCCGGAACTCGTCAAACAGCGTGAAGAACATCGCCTCGGTTTCGACAAATTGGGTGAAACCAAAACGCCTCGCCTTGCTGCCGTCGGCAAACATGTCGTAATCCCACGAGAAAACAAAATCGGCAAAGCGCCAGCCGGTCACCGCATGGTAATCAGTCACCGCCAAATCATGCTGCTGCGCGAGGGTCGCCCACAACGCGGTTTTATCCGCCATCATCTGTTCCAGTGACATCGGCAGCGGCGGCGCCGTCTCCAGGCCAAAATAATCGGCAATTTTCGGCCACATCTCGCTCCAACGGAACAGATCGCCATTATTGATGTTAAACGCCTGATTGGCCGCTGCAGGCTCGGTCGCCGCCCACAGCGTAGCCCGCGCCAGCAGGCCGGCATCGGTCATTTCCAACAGGCTGTGGTAAGCCCCCGGTTTGCCGGGAAAACGCAGCGGCAGCCCCAGCGCCTTGCTGATTGAGGCATAAACGGCAACGGTCAGCGCCAGGTTCATTGGATTGCCGAGCGAAAACCCGCCGACCACGCTGGGGCGAATCGCGCTCCAGCGCCAGCGTTTGCCCTGCTGTCGCCGCTCAAGGTAGTGCTGCTGATCCACGTTGAACTCCGGTGGCATATGTCCGGCGTCACTTTCACGCGCCGGGGTTTTAAATGGCCCCAGATGCGCGCCATAAACCTTGTAGCCCTGCATCAGGCTGATGTGCTCCAGCCCTTGCGCTACCGGCTCGACCGCGTCTACCACGTTCGTCAACATCGCCAGATTCGGTACCACCAGCCCCGCCCAGTCCGGCGCGTCCTGATAAGCGGCATAGAAAATATGGCTGACCTGCGTTAGAGGTTGCAGCGCGTCGCGCGTCGCCTGTGCATCCAGCAGATCAACCGCCAGATAACGCACTTGCGGCCGGTCCACGCCACCGCGCCGCGACAGACCAACCACTTGCCAACCCTGCACAACCAGTTCCTCAATCAGTTTATGGCCGATGACACCATTAGCGCCGACCACCAGCGCCAGTTTGCCGTTTTGCATGCTCTCTCTCCTGCCAGGTATGGATGCGCCCACTGTGAACGATTAGCAAAACTTGCGGTAGACGCCATTTTCAACTAACACTTATAAGCAAAACCTATAAGTGGAGCATCGATGGACAAGCTGAGCGCCATGAAGACTTTTGTCCGCGTAGCGGAGCTGGGCAGCCTCTCGGCGGCGGCCCGCGATCTGGGGTTGACGCAACCGGCGGTCAGCCAGCAGATCGCCGGTCTGGAACAGCAATTGGGCACGCAGTTGCTGTTTCGCAGCACCCGCGCCGTCTCCCTGACCGATGCCGGCGGTGGTTATTACCGGCAAATCAAACCGATTTTAGCGGCGGTAGACGAAGCGGAAGAGGCGCTGCACGGCCTGAACCAGCGGTTGCAAGGAAACTTACGCATTCATGCACCCACGGGGTTCGGCCAGCAGCATCTGACGCCGCTGGCGATCGCCTTTCAACAGCGCCATCCGGAGCTGAATATTGAGTTACTGCTGGACGATCGTCGGGCAGATGTCATCGGCGAGGGCATTGACGTAGCGATTCGCTTTGGCGAACTGAGCGCGCCGGGCACGGTGGCACGGCGGTTGGGGGAATTACAGCGTATTCTCGTGGCTTCGCCGGCTTATCTGGCGGCGCATGGCACACCGCAAACACCGACCGCATTGGCGGCCCATGCACATATTCGTTACAGCGGCCTTAGCGACGGCGATGCGCTGACGTTAATCGGTCCTCAGGGCGCCGAGATGGTGAACGTACGGCCGGTATTCCGCGCCAACAACACCTTCTCGCTGCTGGCCGCCATCGAGTCTGGTTTGGGTATCGGCGGTGCGCAACGGCCGCTGATTGGCCGGCAGTTGGCGGCCGGTACGCTGGTACAGGTATTGCCTGCCTGGCACTATCCGCCGATGGCGCTGCATGCCGTTTACCCCGCCGCGCGGTTTATTCCCGGCAAAGTGCGGGCATGGGTAGATTATTTGCTGGGAGCGTTGGAGGGCATTGAAGGCATTAGGCTAAACAAGGCCCCCGACTCGATGCCGGGGGCCTAAGCGTTATTTGAACAGCTTACCGACCATATCGCCCAGTTCGTTGCTGTCCTGCTGCACTTCGCCATTTGGCGATGCGGCGTCAGTCACCGACGGCAGGAACTGCGCGATGGTGCTGGAAGCCTGAGCAGGATCGATCCCCAGCTTTTCGGCCAACTGGTTGATGGCATCGCTGCCCAGCGCCTGCTGAACGTGATCGCCGCTGATCGGCTGGTTTTCACCGTTGCCCAACCATGAGCCGACCACATCGCCAAATTGCCCCTGGCGGAACTTGTCCAAAATCGCCTGCAGGCCGCCTTGCTGCTCGACCCATTGCATGATAGCGACGTAATCCAGGCCTTTGCCGCCGTTAGCGCCGCCACCCAGAATACTGCCCAATACGTTATCAAACAGACCCATGGTCATCCCCTTCTGGCCGCCGGCCCAGGCCGCGCGACCGTTATGATTTAACGAAAAAGGGTCGCCGCAGCGACCCTGTTGATCAGCATCTGACTAGCTTCTGACCTTTCTGTAGACAAAAAGTACCACCAGGGCACCGATTATTGCGACAACGAAGCTGCCCAGGTTAAAGCCATCTACGCGACCCATACCGAAGAAGGTACTGATATAGCCGCCAACTACCGCACCGATGACCCCGAGGATAACAGTCACGATAAAGCCACCGCCGTCCTTGCCCGGCATGATCCATTTAGCCAGGATACCGGCGATTAAACCAAAAATGATCCAGGAAATGATGCCCATTTTTACTCTCCCTATTTACTTTTTGCCTAAAAGAAAACCTACCACCAGGCCCACAACGGCGCCGGCGCCAACCCCAGCCCAGGGGTTGTCCTTAATGTAAGAACAGGAGTGACCGGCAACCTCTTTCAAACCGGCCCGCACTTCGCATGCAGCAGATTTTGTACTGCCGCACAGCTGTTCCACATTGTCTTTAACGTCATTTTTAACTGACATTTCATATCCTTAAGTTAACATAGCCGAAAAATTCGCACCTATGTTTCCCTATGCTTGCCGTTACCGGCAGCGCGATACAGGGTGATTCGCGACAAACACGCAGCTTCACACTGTTACTATAGTCAAATATCAGCAGTTTACACATTTCCGTCTGTCTGAATTTAGCTGTACAAAAAACAATCTAATTCATCTGACTGTCATTTCCGCGGGCTATACTTGAAGTGAATATTTCCGCTGGAGATAGGCAATGAACAATACGCCATTCATGCTGATACTGGCTGTCATCTATACCTTTGCCGCCTTCTGGGATGGGTCTGCCGCGCAGTTGCTAATGTAATCTCGCGCCCCGATTCAACTTTCGCAAAAAGGTTTGATTAAACGGCCGAACCACTCAGCAAACGCCGTGAAACGCGCCGAACGCTGTCGCCGGTGGGGATAAAGCAGCGCAATGCTCATCGCCGATGGCCGGGCCTGCGGCAGAATCTCTCGCAGGCTGCCGTCATCCAGATGATGCTGGAGATCGAATCGCGGGTTCTGAATCATTCCCAGCCCTTCCAGACAGCAGCCGATATAATTCTCCGCATTGTTGACCGTCACCCGGCTACGCAGCGTTTTTTCAACCGATTGCCCTTCCTGCTCCCACTGCCAGGTCTCCGCGCCCGCCAGATTAGGCTGCGCGTACCCCACCACCCAATGCTCGTCCAGTTGATCGGTATGCTCCGGCGTCCCGTAGCGCCGCAAATAATCCGGGCTGGCGCAATTGACCATGCTCAAACGGCCAAGCGGCTGGCTGACCAGGCTACTGTCGCTGAGGCTGCCGACACGCACCACGCAGTCTACCCCCTCCTGAATCAAATCGATCGAGCGGTCGCTGGCGCTAAGGAAGAGTTGAATATCGGGATATTGCAGGAAAAAATCAGGCAGCGCCGGCACGATGATTCGCCGGGCAATGCGGCTGGGCACATCGACCGTCAAGCGGCCGCCTATCGGCCCGTTTTTCTGCTGAAACAGCGTGTCCAGCACATTCACGTCGAACAGCAGGCTGCGCGCTTTGTCGAGCAGCAGCTCGCCGTCGCTGGTCAACTGTACCTTGCGGGTAGTGCGATGAAACAGGCGCGCGCCCATTTCATGTTCCAACTGTTGGATCGCCGCCGACACCGTGGTTTTTGGCATCAGCAGGATGTGCGAAGCGCGGATAAAACTGCCCACCTCGGCAACCTGGATAAAAACCCGTAATCTCCCTATCTTATCCACCGGCAGTGCATCCTGAAAAAAGCTGCGGCGGTTTGCCGCAGCAAATTGATATTAACGGGTAGTATAGCCACCGTTGGCGAACAACGTCTGCCCGGTGATCCACCAGCCGTCGGTGACCAAAAACTTGACGATAGGCGCGATGTCCTCAATATCGGTCAGGCCGGTTTTCGAGAACTTGCTCAACGCGGCGGCACTGCTATGGTATTCCACCGCGTCCTTGCTTTCCTGCCCATAGAAGAACGGCGTATCCATCGGGCCGGGGCCGATGGCGTTCACGCTGATGCCACGCTCGCCAAACTCCTTGGAAGCCGCGCGGGTAAAGTGTTCCACCGGTGCCTTGCTGCCGGGGTACACCGCATAAAACGGCGTATAGGCCGCCAGCAGCGAACTGACGATGGTCACGATACGGCCATTGTCCGCCAGGTGTTTGCCTGCTTGCTGAATGAAAAAGAATGCCGCTTTGGCATTGACGTCAAAACTGGTGTCGTAATCCGCCTCAGTCACCTCGGCGATCGGCTTTTTGATCACCAGACCGGCGGTATTGATCGCAATATCCACCTTACCGAACGCCTTAATCCCTTCCTCAAACAGATGCGCCACGTTGGCCGGCCGGGTCAGATCGCCCTGCACCGCTATCGCCTGCGCCCCCGTCGCTTTCACCGCGGCCAGGGTTTCTTCCGCCGCCGCACGGGTCGCGTCGCTGTTGTAATGCACCACTATGGCCGCCGCGCCGTTGGCCGCCAAATCGCGTGCTACCAGGCCGCCCAGGTTCTTCGCGCCGCCGGCGATCAGCACCACTTTTCCATTCAAAGATTGCTTACTCATGACCATGACTCCGTTAGTGAAAGTTGCAACGAGTATAGGAACCCTGACCGCTCAGATAATCTGTCCAAATCGGGATGAACCATCCCACTTTTTCGCTCAATTTGTTTGGCCGCATACCAAAGCGCCAGAGCGTGATCGTCCACCGGGCATTCACCGCGAATCGCACTACACTTGTAAGTCACCTGCGGCAATAGTTGCCCAGAGAAATTATTTATCCCCGCCCTCGGGCCGGTTTACAGCCTGACGGGCCATAACCGAGGTCAATGTCATGTTGATTCAACCTTATTTATTTTTTAACGGTAATTGCGAGCAAGCGGTGAATTTCTACGCCCAGCAACTGGGCGGTAAAATTGAAATGATCATGCGTTACAAGGAAATGCCCGAGGAAGCAAAACAAGGTGGCCCACAGGATGCCGATCCGGAATCCATCATGCATGCAAGGTTGCTGATTGGTGAAAGCGCGCTGATGGCCTCCGACGGCTGCCCGCAGGATGGCGCCGACGCGTCACATAAAGGATTTTCCCTGTCGCTCAACCCAAAAGACGTGGAACAAGGGCGTGAACTGTTTGAAAAGCTGTCGCAGGGCGGACAGGTAACCCTGCCTTATGGACCCACTTTTTGGGCCAAGGGGTTTGGCATGCTGACCGACCAATTTGGCGTCAATTGGATGATTAACGTTGAATAATGCCACCTCATCGCGGTGCCCACGGCCTCTGACGGACACCGCGCCTTCGGCAATCAGCTATAGTGATGCCAGTCGTAGGCTGCCATGGCGAACAGTGCAAACAGCCCCGCCAGCAGCACCAGTCCTAAGCGCCAGTAAGGCGATTTACGTCGCCGCCAGGCAAAAAACATCATCACCGCCAGCACGCCCAACGTGACCGGGTAATACACCGCCAGCGTCAGTAAAGTAATAATGATGGTGTCAGACACACTCGCGATCCTCTGGTTTTCGGGCGGTTTTGAACGAATCGTAACATCTGCCGAGGGTAACTTGTTTAAGGGAGTAGTGGTCAGCAGAATTAACGAATAAGATGTAAGATAGTTCTTAACTTTATTTAAAAATCACACAGTAAAAAGGGTTACATGACACAGCAGCAACCGCAGGATGCCGATCTGCCGCGCAACGGTAAAAATTCCCCGTTATTATTTCAGGCTGGCGTGTTTGTCATCATCGTTGCCGCCACGCTGATTCTGTTTAACGTTTGGCAAATTTGGAATGCGCATCAGCGCGAGCTGAAAAGCGCCGAATATGAATCCGCCAATCTGGCACGCTCGCTGGCGCAACATGCCGATGACACTTTCTTGCAAGTGGACAGTACGCTGTCCGATCTGACCGAACGCATTCAAACCGACGGTCTGGGCCAGCCGCAGCAATTGAGGCTGCAAAAGTTGATGCAAGGAGAGGTCGGCAATCTGCCTCAGTTGCATGGCCTGTTTATTTATGATTCGCACGGCAGTTGGATAGTCACCTCTTCAGGCAGGTTCGTGCAGGGCGCCAACAATGCCGATCGCGAGTATTTTAAATACCACCTCGAGCACAACAGCAACGCGATTTATATCGGCAAGGTGGTGCGCAGCCGTTCAACCGGCGATTTGATCATTCCGGTGTCACGCCGTTTAAATCACCCGGACGGTAGCTTTGCCGGCGTGGTGCTGGCGACGCTGTACGTCGATTATTTCCGCCAGTTTTACGACACCTTTGCGCTTAACAGCGACGCCGCGCTCAGCCTGCTGCTGGCGGATGGCACCATTCTCTACCGCCGCCCTTATTCCGCCGCGTCGATCGGCAAAAATATCTCTCAGGGTGTGCTGTTCCGCGAAATCCTGCCGCATTCCGAATTCGGTAATGCCACCATCACCTCGCTGTACGACAAGGTGGAAAGGATTTATGGCTATTCAAGGGTCAGCCGCTATCCGTTGGTGATCACCGCCGGGCTGTCGAAGGAAGACGCGCTGGCCGACTGGCGCAACGATTCCGGCCTGTTTGTGGCCGGAGGCGCCACGCTGCTGGCCATTTTGTTGGCGTTGGGGCTGGTGTTGATGCGGCAGATAAACCACAGCGTGCGCACCGAAGCCGAACTGATGCGCACCCGCGATCAGCTCACCAGCATCAACCTGCGGCTTGAAGAGCTGGCGTTGCTGGACGGCCTGACCGGGCTGGCCAATCGCCGCCAATTTGATATCGCCTTAAAGAACGAACTGGCGCGCGCGGCGCGAAACTACCGCAGTGTGGCGCTGCTGATGTTGGATATCGACTATTTCAAGCAGTACAACGATATCTACGGCCACGTCGCCGGCGACCAATGCTTGCAGCAGATCGGACAAATGCTCAAGGGGCTGGCCAGCCGCAGCAATGACATCATGGCCCGCTATGGCGGTGAAGAAATGAGCATCATACTGCCGGATACCGACGCCCAGGGGGCGCTGATTTTCGCCGAACGCGTGATGCAGGCGGTGCGTGAACTGAAGATACCGCATCAGGGGAATCCGCACGGCGTTATCACCCTCAGCATTGGCATCTGCGCCAAAGTGCCGCATATGTACAACGACACGCCAATTGGTTTTATCAATATGGCGGACAGCGCGCTGTATCAGGCCAAAAAAGAGGGTAAAAACCGCATCGTCTGCAACAGCGCGGCGGTTTAACCCAGCCCCATAGTGATACATGACCGGCAATCTGTTGCCGGTCAGCTTACCGCCCCAACGTCGCCTTCCTGGCACGCCACCAGCGTCAAAATGCTGTACAGCGCCACCGCCTGCTGATGCTGATTCAACACCTGAACATCCCACACCACGACCCCATGCGGGCGATCCTCTGCGGTTTTCTGCGGCTTGCGGATTTTCTTTTTGCAGGTCAGGCGCACCTGGAGCGTATCGCCGATTTTCACCGGTTCGATAAAGCGCAGGTTTTCCATGCCATAGTTGGCGATCACCGGCCCCACGCCAGGGTCGACAAACAGCCCGGCGGCGGCTGAAACCACAAAATAGCCGTGCGCCACCCGCTCGCCAAACAGCGACTCGGCGGCGCCGATCTTGTCCATGTGGGCGTAGAAATGATCGCCGCTCAGGCAGGCAAAATTCACGATATCGGCTTCGGTCACGGTGCGGCGGGCGGTCAGCAGACTTTCGCCCAGTTGCAGCTGTTCAAAGTATTTACGGAACGGATGAACCGGATCCTCAATCACTGTCGCTCCGCGCACCCACTCGCGGCCAATCGCCGCCAGCATCGCCGGGCTGCCCTGGAGGGCGGTGCGTTGCATATAGTGTTTCACCGCACGCAACCCGCCCAACTCCTCGCCCCCACCGGCACGCCCCGGCCCGCCGTGCATCAGCATCGGCAGCGGTGAGCCGTGGCCGGTGGATTCCACGGCCGCGTGGCGATCCAGGATCAGCATACGGCCGTGGGCGCAGGCGGTGGCACGGATAAAGCGCGTTGCCAACGCCTCATCGGCAGTCACCAATGATCCCACCAGGCTACCCTGGCCCAGCAGCGCCAGCTCAATCGCCTGCTCGCTCTGTTGATACGGCATCAGCGTCGCCACCGGCCCAAAAGCTTCGGTGCCATGTACCGCCTGGTGCGAAAACGGATCGGGACAATACAGCAGCGTGGCCGGATAAAACGCGCCGTTCTGCACGCCCTCACCGACCAAATCCAGTTTATCGAGCGCCGCACCGCACAGCGGTTCGCAGCCGTGGTGCAGCAGGAATTCCACCTTTTGCTGCACATCATCGCGCTGCTCGCGGCTGACCAGCGCCCCCATTCGCACCTGTTCCAGCTTGGGATCGCCCACCGTTACCCCGGCCAGCCGTTGCAGTAGCGCCTGTTGCACCTCAACCACCCGCTTCGCCGGCACGATAATCCGCCGGATGGCGGTGCATTTCTGCCCGGCCTTGGCGGTCATTTCACGGCACACCTCCTTGATGAACAGCGCAAACTCCGGCATTTGCGGCGTGACGTCCTCCCCCAGCACGCAGCAGTTGAGCGAATCGGCCTCCATAGTGAAAGCGATAGATTTTGCCAGCAGGCGCGGGTGCGCGCGCAGGTGTTGGCCGGTCTGCGCCGAGCCGGTGAAGGTCACCGCGTCCTGATAATCCAGGTGATCGAACATGTCGCCGATGCCACCGCACACCAACTGCAAAGCCCCTTCCGGCACCAGCCCGCTGTCGATAATCAACCTGACCATCGCCTGCGTCAGCTGCGCGGTGGCCGTCGCCGGTTTAATGATGGCCGGCATGCCCGCCAGCCAGGTCGGCGCCAGTTTTTCCAGCATCCCCCAGCAGGGGAAGTTAAAGGCGTTGATATGCAGCGCCACGCCCGGTCGCGAGGTCAACACGTGGCGAGCGGCGAACTGCGCCTGTTTGGATAACGAAATCGGCTCGTCCTCCGGCCACAGGGTATCGTCCGGCAGTTCACGCCCCGCCAGGCCGGCATAGGCGAACAGCGTCGCGATGCCGCCTTCGATGTCCACCCAGCCGTCGCTGCGCGTGGCACCGGTCTGGTATGAAATCGCATACAACGCCTCTTTGTGCGCCAGCAGGTGTTTGGCCACTGCCTTCATCATTTGCGCGCGCTGCTGGAATGTCATCTGCGCCAGCGCCCTGCCGCCTTTATGGCGCGCATAGTCCAGGCTGGCGGCCAGCGGCAGGCCGTCGGAGCAAACCTGATACAGCGGTTCGCCGGTAATGGCGTGATGGATTTCGCGGGCTTGCCCCTGGCCGAACACCCAGCCGCCAGAAAGGTAACTGTGTAACTGCTGCATGTGCATCTCCGGAATTCATAAATTTACACTAGATAGCTTAATTACGTATCACATATTGTCCAGTTTACACCCGATAAAAATTTAACAAAAATCAAACAACATGACCCCGACTGGAGCCAAACACATCGAAAAAACTCTCGAACTTACTTTATAAAAAACATATAAAACAAATAATTAAAAAACACCTTTGTGAGTAGCATCGCAAAACAACATAAAGGCCCTTTGATCTTTTTGTTATCAGTTTGTAGCCTTAAGGTGAATTAACGTGATTCACATTTTTATATTTAATGTGAAAAATACGAATCACCAAGAGGCAAGCATGACCACTGACGCGCAATATCAGCAGCACTTCGACGCCAAGATTGCGGCGGATACCGCCATCGAAGCCAAAGACTGGATGCCTGACGCCTATCGCCAAAATCTGATCCGCCAGATTGGCCAACACGCCCATTCCGAAGTGGTTGGCATGCTGCCGGAAGCCAACTGGCTGACGCGGGCACCGACCCTGCGCCGCAAGGCGGTGCTGCTGGCCAAGGTGCAGGACGAAGCCGGACACGGTCTGTACCTGTACAGCGCCGCCGAAACCCTGGGCTGCTCGCGCCAGGAGATCTACCGAAAAATGCTCGACGGCAAGATGAAGTATTCCTCCATCTTCAACTACCCGACGCTCAACTGGGCGGATATCGGGGTGATTGGCTGGCTGGTCGACGGCGCAGCCATCGTCAATCAGGTGGCGCTGTGTCGTGCCTCTTACGGCCCCTATGCGCGGGCGATGGTGAAAATCTGCAAAGAAGAAAGTTTCCACCAGCGCCAGGGTTACGAAGCGGTGATGGCGATGGCTAACGGCAGCGAGCAGCAAAAAGCGATGCTGCAAGACGCCATTAACCGATTTTGGTGGCCAGTGCTGATGATGTTCGGCCCGAGCGACACCGACTCACCGCACAGCGCGCAAAGCATGGCGTGGAAGATCAAACGCCACAGCAATGACGAACTGCGGCAGAAATTTGTCGACAACACCGTGCCGCAGTTGGAAGCGCTGGGCATGACCGCACCCGATGCCGAGTTGGCCTGGGACGAGGCTGCCGGTCACTACCGCTTCGGCGCTATCGACTGGAGCGAGTTGCATGAGGTGATCAAGGGGCGCGGGCAATGCAACCACGAACGCCTGCAGGCCAAGCGCCGCGCCTGGGACGACGGTGCCTGGGTGCGTGAAGGCGCGCTGGCCCACGCGACGAAAAATGCCGCCACCGCCGCATAGATGAAGGAATCGAAAATGACTCACGCTGAATGGCCGCTGTATGAAGTGTTTATTCGCAGCAAACAAGGGTTGGCGCACCGCCATGTCGGCAGCCTGCACGCCGCCGATGACCAAATGGCGCTGGAAAATGCCCGCGATGCCTATACCCGGCGCAGCGAAGGCTGCTCAATCTGGGTGGTGCAATCGAGCCATCTGATCGCTTCACAGCCGGAAGATCGCGGGGCGTTCTTCGATCCGTCCGATGACAAGATCTACCGTCATCCGACGTTCTACACCATTCCCGACGGCATCAAGAACATGTAGAGGCGGCCATGACCTTTAACGATCCGCGAATCACCTATGTACTGCGTCAAAGCGATACGCCGCTGATCCTGGCCCAGCGGCTGTGTGCCTGGTGCGGCCACGCGCCGGAGCTGGAAATCGATCTGGCGCTGGCGAACATCGGCCTGGATCTGCTCGGGCAGGCGCGCAACTTTCTCGGCTATGCCGCCGAACTGGCCGGGCCGCAATACGGTGAAGATCGCCTGGCCTTCGGCCGCGACGAGCGTGAGTTCCACAACCTGCTGCTGGCGGAACAGCCGAACGGCGGTTTCAACGACACCCTGGTGCGGCAGTTTTTGCTCGACGCTTACCACGTGCAGTTGCACCAGGCGCTGAGCCGCAGCCGTGATCCACAGCTGGCCGCCATCGCCGCCAAATCGCTGAAGGAGGCGGATTATCACCTGCGCTTCAGCCGCGGCTGGATGATTCGCCTGGGCGATGGCAACGCGGTCAGTCATCAAAAAATTCAGCAGGCGCTGGATAACCTGTGGCGCTTTACCGCTGAACTGTTCCACGCCGATGACCTCGAGCTGGCGTTGGCGGAACAAGGCATCGCCGCCGATCCGCGTCAGCTTGAGGCACCCTGGCGGGCGCTGGTGGACGACACCCTGCGCCTGGCCACCCTGACGTTGCCGGAGGAACAGGCGTTCCGTCACGGCGGCAAACAGGGGCGGCACAGCGAACATCTCGGCCCGCTGCTGGCAGAAATGCAGTTTCTGCAGCGCTCCTATCCCAACAGCAACTGGTAAAGAGGCCGCCATGAACATCACCCGGCTGCAAGCCGCCGAGATCCCGCAAATCTGGCACTGTCTGCAACAGATCAGCGATCCGGAACTGCCGGTACTGTCGATCACCGATCTGGGTATGGTGCGCGACGTAGAGCCGGACGGCGCAGGCTGGCGCATTACCTTTACGCCGACCTACTCCGGCTGCCCCGCTACCGAATATCTGCTCAACGCCATCGAGCAGCGGCTGGCGGAAGCCGGTTTCAGCCCGGTGAAGGTGGCAATCCGCCTCAGCCCGGCCTGGACCACCGATTGGATGAATGCGGCTGCGCGTGCGCGGTTGCGGGACTACGGCGTCGCGCCGCCGCAGGGCCACACCTGCGATAAACCCGAGGCCCACGGCCCGGTGCCCTGCCCGCGCTGCGGCAGCACCCACAGCGAAAAAATCAGCGAGTTCGGCTCCACCGCCTGCAAGGCACTTTACCGCTGCTGCGAGTGCCGGGAACCGTTCGACTATTTCAAATGTATATAGGCCGCGCCCTGCAATAGGAGAACACCATGACGCTCTTCCATCGCCTTAACGTCGCCGCCATCGAGCGCGAAACGCCGGACGCCGTGGCCATTACGCTGCGCGTGCCCGATGAGCTGAAAAGCCATTACCGCTACACCCCCGGCCAGCATCTGACGTTAAAGGCGTGGGTCAACGGCGAAGAGCTGCGCCGCTGCTATTCCATTTGCAGCGCCCCGCAAGAAGGACTGCTGCAGATCGGCGTCAAAGCGATTCATCAGGGGCGTTTCTCCTCGTTCGTCAATCAAATGCTACAGGTCGGCGACGCGCTGGAGGTGATGGTGCCGCAGGGGCGTTTCGGCTATCAGCCGCAGGCGGAAAACTGCGGCAACTATCTGGCGATTGCCGCCGGCTCCGGCATCACGCCGATGCTGTCGATCATCAAGGCCACGCTGCAACTGGAAGCCAACAGCCGCTTCACGCTGATCTACGGCAACCGCAGCAGCCGTTCGGTGATGTTCAAAGAGGCATTGTGCGACCTGAAAAACCGCTATCCGCAGCGCTTTCAGCCGCTGTACCTGTTCAGCCAGGAGAGCCTGGACAGCCCGCTGCTCAGCGGTCGCATCGATCGCGAACGCCTGACGGCTATCGGGAGTGCGCTGCTGGATTACCGCGACTACGACCACGCCTTTATCTGCGGGCCGGAGGCGATGATGGACGACGCGCAAACCGTGCTGGAACAAGCCGGCGTACCGGCTGCCCACATCCACAGCGAACGTTTTAACACCAGCGGCATTGCCGCCCGCCCGCTCAACGACAGCAGCCGCAACGCCACCCAGGTAGAGATCCTGCTCGATGGCCGCCGCTTGAATATCGAGGTTGGCGCACAAGACGACAGCATTCTGGACGCGGCGCTGCGCCAGGGCGCGGACCTGCCCTACGCCTGCAAAGGCGGGGTATGCGCTACCTGCAAATGCCGGCTGAAGGCCGGCCAGGTGGAGATGGCCGTCAACTACAGCCTGGAGCCGGATCAACTGGCCGCCGGCTTCGTATTGAGTTGCCAGTCGTGGCCGCGCGGCGACGGCGTGGTGTTGGACTTTGACGTCTAGGAGACGGTAATGGAAACCCCTTTGATCTTGCAACAACAGCAGCGACGCGTGGTCACCCTGACGCTGCATCGCCCGGAGGCGCGTAACGCCCTGAGCACCCCGTGCCTGGAACAGTTGGCGTATCGGCTGGAACAAGCCGATGCCGACGCAGGCGTGGGCGCAGTGGTGATAACCGGTGCCGCGCGCTTCTTTGCTGCGGGTGCCGATCTGCGGGAGCTGCAACAGCAGGACCTGCCCGCGGCACTGGCGGATCGCCGACCGTTGCTGTGGCAGCGGCTGGCGCAGTTCAGTAAGCCGCTGCTGGCGGCGGTAAACGGCTACGCGCTCGGTGCCGGCTGCGAGCTGGCGCTGGCCTGCGACCTCATTATCTGCGGCGAAAGCGCCCGCTTTGGTCTGCCGGAAATCACCCTTGGCCTGATACCGGGAGCGGGTGGCACCCAGCGTTTAATCCGCTGCGTCGGGAAATCCCTGGCCGCCCAGATGGTGTTGACCGGTGAGGCCATCAACGCCACTCGCGCGCTGCAAGCCGGGCTGGTCAGTGAAGTGTGCGTCGACGCGCTGACGCTGGAACGCGCTCAGCAGATCGCCGAACGCATCAGCTTACAAGCCCCGCTGGCGCTGCGTGCCGCCAAGCAGGCGCTAAAACAGGCGGAAGAAGTCGGCCTCAGCCAGGGGCTGGCCTGTGAGCGCCAGCAGTTTGTCGCGCTGGCCGCCACCGACGATCGCCGTGAAGGCATCGCCGCCTTCTTCGAAAAACGTACGCCAAACTATCAGGGGCGCTGATTTATGGATAACGCATTGATTCTCACCCACCTCGGCGCCGGGGTTCTGACCCTGACCCTCAACCGGCCGGACCGGCTGAACAGCTTTAACGACGAGATGCACCACCAGCTCAGCGAGGCGCTGACCCGCGCCGAACGTGACGACGAGGTGCGCTGCTTGCTGATCACCGGGGCCGGGCGCGGTTTTTGCGCCGGGCAAGACCTGAGCGATCGTAACGTCAGCGTTGAGCAACAGGCACCGGATCTCGGCCTGTCGGTCGAACGTTTCTATAACCCGCTGATCCGCCGCCTGACCGCCTTGCCCAAACCTGTGGTGTGCGCCGTCAACGGCGTGGCGGCGGGTGCCGGGGCCGCGTTGGCATTGGCCTGCGATATCGTGATCGCCGCCGACAACGCCAGCTTTATCCAGTCGTTTTGCCGCCTGGGGCTGGTGCCGGACTCCGGCGGCAGCTGGTTCCTGCCACGTCTGGCGGGCCATGCCCGCGCCATGGGCATGGCGCTGCTCGGCGACAAAGTCAGCGCACAGCAGGCGTTGGAATGGGGCATGATCTGGCAGGTAGTGGCCGCAGGCGAATTGACCGACCACACCCAAACGCTGGCGCGGCATCTGGCCACCCAGCCGACTTACGGGCTGGGACTGATTAAAAAAGCCCTCTACGGTTCGGCAACCAACAGCCTCGATCAACAGCTTGAGCTGGAGCGCGATCTTCAGCGCCTCGGCGGCCGCAGCGACGATTATCGCGAAGGCATCAGCGCCTTCTTCGCCAAACGCACACCCCATTTCAGCGGGAAATAACCATGAGCCTGCCGAACTTCAACGGAACCGTGGCGGTGATTGGCGCGGGCACCATGGGCATCGGCATTGCCCAGGTGGCGGCCCATGCCGGGCATCAGGTGAAACTGTTTGATATCGCCGCAACCGCTGCCCAAAACGCGCTGGGCGCCTTAAGCCTGCGATTGCGCCAGCGTGTGGCGGCCGGCAAAGCCGATGCGGACGCCACCGAGGCATTGCTGGCGCGCATCCAGCCGGTGGATACGCTTGAACAACTGGCCGACAGCACACTGATCATAGAGGCGGTAGCCGAAAAACTGGCGATCAAACAAAGCCTGTTTCGGGAGCTGGAAGCCCTGTGCTCACCCGCCACGCTGTTTGCCAGCAACACCTCGTCGCTGTCGATTACCGCCATCGGCGGCGCGCTGCAGCATCCGCAACGCCTGGCCGGGCTGCACTTCTTTAACCCGGCGCCGCTGATGACGCTGGTGGAGATCGTCAGCGGGCTGGACACCGGCGCCGATACCGTCGCCACTCTGCAAACGCTGGCCCGGCAATGGGGCAAACAGAGCGTGCTGTGCCGTTCCACACCGGGGTTTATCGTCAACCGCGTGGCGCGGCCTTTTTACGCCGAAACCCTGCGCGCGCTGGAAGAACGGGTGGCCGATGTCGCCACGCTTGATGCGGTGATGCGCGATGCCGGCTGTTTCGCCATGGGGCCGCTGCAACTGACCGATCTGATTGGCCAGGATATTAACTATGCCGTCACCGAGTCGGTGTTTCAGGCCTTTTTCCAGGACCCGCGATTTACGCCGTCGCTGGTACAGCAAGAGCTGGTGGCCGCCGGGCGTCTGGGCCGCAAAAGCGGCTGCGGCTTTTATCGTTATGATGGCGAACAAACGTCGTCGACCGCCGTCTGCCTGCCCCTCTCGCAGGCGGAGCCGCCACGCAGCATCCAACTGCACGGCGACGAAGCGGGCGTGGCGTTTTTGGCCGGATTGCTGACGGGAAATGCGGAGGCGATCATACAACCTGGCCAGACCAGCGCCTTTGCCCGGATCGACGAAGTTACATTTATGTTAACCAATGGTAAAACAGCCAGCCAGATTGCCGAGGAAACCGGAACCCCCGTGGTGCTGTTTGATCTGTCTGCCAACTATTCGCAAGCCCCCTGCGTCGCCATCAGCTGCGCAATGCAAAACGACGCACGGCACAACGACAAGGTAGTGCGCCTGCTGCAATCGTTCGGTAAGCAGGTGATTTTGCTGCCGGATTACCCTGGCCTGTTGGTGATGCGAACCCTCGCCATGCTGAGCAACGAGGCGCTGGATGCGGTAAATAAAGGCGTCGCCAGCGCCGAAGATATCGATAGCGCCCTGCGTTGCGGCGTCAATTACCCGCGCGGCCCGCTGGAATGGGGGGCTGCGCTCGGCTGGCGGCAAATCCTCGCTACGCTGGAAAACCTGCATCGCTACTACGGCGAGCCGCGTTATCGGCCAATGCCGTTGCTGCGCCACTACGCTTTCCTCTCTTCAGGAGCCGAATGATGAACGCCAATACGCCCCATGCGCTGGCGCAGCGCTGCGCCGAACGGATGTTTCAACAAGATACCTGCGCGCAGGCGATGGGTATGCAGGTAGATGATGTCGACGCCGGTTTCGCCAGGGTCAGCATGACCGTTGGCCCGCAGATGCTTAACGGCCACCGGACCTGCCACGGTGGCCAGCTGTTCAGCCTGGCCGATACTGCCTTCGCCTATGCCTGCAACAGTCAGGGGTTGGCTGCGGTGGCATCCGGTTGCAGTATCGATTTTATCCGTCCGGCGCTGGCGGGCGATCGCCTCACCGCCAGCGCCGAGCTGCGTCATCAGGGCAAAACCACCGGGCTGTATGACGTAGAGATCGTCAACCAACGGGGCAAAACCGTCGCCTGGTTCCGCGGCCGCGCGCACCGCCTCGGCCACCCTGTGTTAGGGGAGCAGCCATGAGTCAGGCATTTATTTGCGACGGCGTCCGCACGCCGATGAGCCGCGACGCGCTCTACCCCCAGCGTATCGACGCCGGTCAGGGTATTGCTATGATCATTGAACGGGCATGACACTCCGAGGCTAACTATGACAACCCTTCCACGGCCACTCGACACCATTGAGTTCGCCTCGCGCGATGAGATAGAAGCGTTGCAGTTGGAACGCCTGAAATGGACGCTGCATCACGCCTACAACAACGTGCCGATGTATAAACGCAAGTTCGATCAGGCAGGCGTACACCCCGACGATCTCAAACAGCTGAGCGATTTGGCGCGCTTCCCCTACACCACCAAGCAGGATCTGCGCGACAACTACCCGTTTGATACCTTCGCCGTTCCGATGGAACAGGTGGTGCGCATTCACGCCTCGTCGGGCACCACCGGGCGACCGACGGTGGTTGGCTATACCCAACGGGATATCGATAACTGGGCCGATATCGTCGCCCGCAGCCTGCGCGCCGCGGGCGCCACCGCCAAAGACAAGGTGCATGTGGCCTACGGCTATGGCCTGTTCACCGGCGGCCTGGGCGCCCATTACGGCGCGGAGCGGCTCGGGGCGACGGTGATCCCGGTGTCCGGCGGGCAAACCGAAAGGCAGGCACAGCTGATCCTCGACTTCAAACCCGATGTCATCATGGTGACGCCGTCTTATTGCCTGACGCTGATCGACGAACTGGAACGCAAGATGGGCGGCGATGCCCGCAGCTGTTCGCTGCGCCTCGGGGTGTTTGGCGCCGAACCCTGGACCGAGGCATTGCGCCACGAGATTGAGTCCCGTCTGGGCATCAGGGCGCTGGATATTTACGGCCTGTCCGAAGTGATGGGGCCGGGCGTTGCGATGGAGTGCGCCGAAAGCGGCGGCGGTTCGACCATCTGGGAAGACCACTTCCTGCCGGAGATCATCTGCCCGGAGAGCGGCGAAGTCCTGCCGGACGGCCAGCATGGCGAACTGGTGTTTACCACCCTGACCAAAGAGGCGCTGCCGGTGATCCGCTACCGCACCCGCGACCTCACCCGCCTGCTGCCGGGCGATGCGCGCCAGATGCGGCGCATGGGGAAAATCACCGGTCGTTCGGACGACATGCTGATCATTCGCGGCGTCAACGTGTTCCCATCGCAGGTGGAAGAGCAAATTATGCAGTTCGAACAGCTGTCGCCGCACTACCAGTTGCAGGTCAGCCGCAGCGGGCATCTGGATACCCTGGCGGTACGCGTTGAGCTGAAAGAGTCGGCGCTCAGTCTCAGCCACCAGCAGCGCTGCGAGATCTGCCACCAGTTGCGTCACCATATCAAATCGATTATCGGCGTCAGCACCGACGTCAGCATCGCCAACTGCGGCGACATTCCGCGTTCGGAAGGCAAAGCCCAACGCGTGGTCGATCTGCGGCCGCGCTAATTCAGCCGGCGTCACGGATGACGCCTTAATGAATTGTGTTAATGTTGTGTCTCATCGACGGCTAACCCATGGAAAAATATGGAACATAAACTGGATGAGTTTATCCGCCATGCTGTAGACGACCAGCCGATCAGCGGCACTTCACTGATTATCTCCCTGTATGGCGATGCGCTGAGCCATCGCGGCGGCGAGGTGTGGCTCGGCAGTCTGAGCGCGCTGCTGGAGGCGCTGGGTTTCGGCGATCGCTTCGTGCGCACCTCGGTGTTCCGTCTGCAAAAAGAGGGTTGGTTGGCGGTGGAGAAAATAGGCCGACGCAGTTTTTATCGGGTGACCGATCAGGGCATGCGCCAGTTCCGCCACGCAGAGTCGAAAATCTACCTCAGCGAACCGCCGGCCTGGGACGGCAAATGGGATTTATTGCTGCTGGAAAGCGCGGAAAAAAGCGAGCGGGCACGGCTGAAAAAAGAGCTGGGCTGGCTGGGTTTCGGCCAGATCGCCAATAACCTGATGGCGGCGCCCACCCATGCGCAAACCGACGTGACGGCACTGCTCGGCGAGCTTAACGCCAGCGAGCAGGTGATCTATTTCCGCGCCGACTACCCGTACAACCGCTCCGAACCTACCCTGCAACAGTTGGTGGCTACCTGCTGGTCTTTGGCAGACGTGGCTGCCGGTTATCACGAGTTTATCGTCTCCTTCCGCCCGCTGATGCAACTGCTGCGCGAAGCCGACGACGCCCTGCTGACGCCCCAGCGTTGCTTCCAGATTAAGCTATTATTGATCCACTTCTTTCGCCGCGTGGCGCTGAAAGATCCGCTGCTGCCGGACGCCCTGTTACCGGCACAGTGGGAGGGGCAAATCGCCCGCAATTTGTGCATCAACATTTATCAGCGGGTAGACCGCGCCGCAACCGATTATGTCAGCGCGCTGGCGGAAACCACTATCGGTTCCCTGCCCGCCCCGGCGGCAAGTTATTATCGGCGTTTTGGCGGCCTGCCACGCGATACTCTCAAGGAGATTTAACTATGCCTGTGTATCAGATTGACGGCCTGACGCCGGTGGTAGATCCGAGCAGCTATGTGCATCCGACGGCGGTGCTGATTGGCGACGTGATTATCGGCAAGCAGGTCTATATTGGCCCGAACGCCAGCCTGCGCGGCGATTTTGGCCGGCTGGTTATCTGCGACGGCGCCAACATTCAGGACAATTGCGTGATGCACGGCTTTCCGCAACAAGACACCGTAGTCGAGGAAGACGGCCACATCGGCCACGGCGCAATCCTGCACGGTTGCCGCATCCGCCGCAACGCCATGGTCGGCATGAACGCGGTGATCATGGACGGCGCAGAGATTGGCGAGAACAGCATCGTCGGCGCCATGGCTTTCGTGAAGGCGGCGGCGGTGATTGAGGCCAACAAACTGGTGGTCGGCAGCCCGGCGCGAGTACTGCGCGACCTGACCGAACAGGAGCTGGCGTGGAAAGTGACCGGCACGCGTGAATATCATGATCTGGTGCTGCGCTGCAAATCCACGCTGAACGAGGTCGAACCGCTGGCCGAAGTGGAGCCCGGCCGCCAGCGCCTGAGTTTTGGCGATCACCTGCTCCCAAAAAGCCAACTTTAAACGGGACGGGCTACCGCATTCCGTTCAAAAGTGGTTTACAGTTAATACCCTGTATTGCCACTGACTTCTGGACCGGAATCCATGCCAAGAACCGCCAAAACCGTTGAAATCCCCGCCATCGGCGAACTTGACCGAAACGCGGGGCAGCTCAGCCGCCAGCTTGCCCAGGCGTTGCGGGCCGCCATTCATAAAGGCGAGCTGAAAGCAGGCGATCTGCTGCCCTCGACGCGGGTGCTGTCGGGCGCCTTGCAGCTCGCCAGAGGAACGGTACTGGCCGCCTTTGAGCAGCTAACCGCCGAAGGATTTCTGGAAGCGCTGCCCGGTTCGGGTACCCGCGTGGCCCTGTCGCTCAATCGCAAAACCCCGCCACCGGCCAAAAAACCGCAGACCTGCGACATTCCCCTGACCGCCCAGGCGCAGGCGCTGGCACAATTCTCCGCCCAGCGGGCGCCCTTGCCACCGGTCCCTTTCACCGTCTCGGTACCGATCAATGATACTGCCCCCGATGACGTCTGGCGCCGGCTCGGCAACCGGATCCGCGCCCGGGGGCCTGGCGCCCCATCAGGCTACGGCGACCCTCTTGGCGAGTTGCCGCTGCGCAAAGCAGTCTGTGAATATGTGCGAAAATCGCGTTCGGTGCTCTGTACGCCAGAACAGGTGATCATCACCTCCGGCACCCAGCAGGGGCTTTATCTCGCCACGCAAATCCTGCTGGACGCCGGCGACGCCGCCTGGGTTGAGGACCCCGCCTATCGCGGTATTACCGCTATCTTTGACAACCTGCTCAGGGACCGGCAGATGGCACGGGTGCCGGTCGATGACCAAGGCATCGACGTGGCGGCGGGCCGAAGAATAGCGCTACGGGCCAGGGCCGCTTTTGTCACCCCGTCTCATCAGTATCCGCTGTGCATGCCGATGAGCATGTCGCGCAGGCTTGAGCTGCTGGCCTGGGCGAAAGAGCAAAAAGCCTGGATTGTCGAAGACGATTACGACAGTGAAATGCGCTACGCCGGTCACCCTTTTCCCTCTCTGCAAGGGTTGGATCCCGCCAGAGTCATTTACCTCGGTACCTTCAGCAAAATCCTGTTCCCGTCATTGCGGCTGGGTTACGCCATCGTCCCGGAACCGCTGCTGGCTGCCTTCTGCGGTGCGAGAGTGCTGATGGACCGCCACCCGCCTACCGCCGACCAGCACGTACTGGCCAGCTTTATGGCGCAGGGGCATCTGGATCGTCATATCCGCAGAATGCGCGGCGTCTATGCGGAAAAGCGGCGCGTGCTGACCGACGCCGTCAACGCGCATATTTCGCCGCAGCTTGCCACCTTACTCCCCAGTGACCAGGGGATGCACCGGGTATTGTGGTTGAAAGCGGGGTTGGACGACCGACGGGTGGCCGCCGGCGCCGGCGAGGCCGGAGTGGCGGTCAGTGCGCTGTCGCCGATGTACGCACCCGACAGCGGAAAAAGCGGGTTGATACTGGGGCTGGGAGGTTACGACGACGAGGCTATTCACCGCGCCGCCCAAAAGTTGAATCAGGTCATCTTGTCGCTGACAAGCTGACACCGCCGGATTTAACGCGAAAAACGCTTGGCGCCGAACACGCAAATCACGACGCCGGCCATCACTGCAATCATCGCCGGTTGGACGGTTTCATGCAGTACCAGCCCCGCCAACGCCAGGCCAAAGAACGGCTGCAGCAATTGCAGTTGCCCCACCGCGGCAATACCGCCCTGCGCCAAGCCGCGATACCAGAAAATAAAACCTATCCACATGCTGAACAGCGAAATATAACCCAACGAGAACCAGGCCCCGGCGCTCACCCCTGTCCAGGCTGCCGGTGCCGTCCAGGCCGCGACCGCCGCCGCCAGCGGCAACGCGATCACCAGCGCCCAGGAGATCACCTGCCAGCCGCCAAGCCGGCGGGACAGTACCGCCCCTTCGGCATAGCCCAATCCGCAAAGCAGTACCGCGACCACCATCAGCGCATCACCTGCCCAGGAACCGCCAGAACCCTGGCTCAGTGCGAAAGCGCCAACCAACAGGCCGCCTACCAGCGAAAAGCCCCAGAAGGCCGCCCTCGGGCGCTCCCCGCCGCGCAAAACGCCGAAACAGGCCGTCGCCAGCGGCAGCAGGCCGATGTAAACCATGGAATGCGCCGAGGTAGTGTGTTGCAAGGCTAATGCCGTCAGCAGCGGAAAACCGATCACCACCCCGACGGCGACAAAAATCAGCGGCGCGATATCAGCGCGCCGAGGCCAACGCTGGCGCATCAACAACAGCGCGCTCAGGGCCAGCAGCGCGGCAATCGTCGCCCTCATCGCCGTCAGGAATACCGGATCAAACTCCAGCACCGCCACCCGGGTGGCGGGCAAGGAGCCGCTGAAAATCAACATCCCCAAAAAACCGTTGACCCAACCCTGCGCCGAACGCGTGGCGCCCGCATGCACCCCGCCAACGTTAACCCCGGTTTTTGCTGTCTGACTTGTCATTCCAATAAGGCTCCACACGCTTCAAAGAGGGGTCATTCTCCGGATAAAGTGGTTTATTGCCAGAGCCACATAGACACATTTTCAGCAGACCGGTTTACTCTGCGCCCGTCGTTTCCACCCGGCCCGGCACGGGCTGGTGACGGCTATAGAAGAAATAGACCGCCACCAGCAGCAGGGTGAACGGAATGCCAAACCACAGCGTCATTTTGAAAAACTCGGTGAACGCCGTCGAGATCAGCAACGCGGCCATCAAACCGGCCCCCGCCAGCGTAGTGTACGGGAAGCCCCACATGCGGAATTTCAGGTGGGTTTTGCGGTGCTGACGGCGGAAAAACAGATGAGTGACAAAGATCATCAACCAGGTAAAGCAGGCGCCATACACCGAGATCGACATCATGGCGGCGAACGATTTTTCCGGATAAACCAGGCTCAGCACGATCGACACCACAATGCCGATACAGGACATGGCCAACGCGCTCACCGGTATGCCGCGTTGGCTGACGCGGCCCAGCGCAGCGGGAGCCTGCCCGGCGCGGGAAAGTGAAAACATCATGCGGGTGGTGATGTACAGTTGGCTGTTCATCGCCGACAGCGCGGCCACCAGTACGATGAAGTTGAAGATACCGGCGGCGGCAGGCAGATGGATCACGTTCATCGCCACCAGGAACGGGCTTTCGCCGGTACCGGACTGCCGCCAGGGTACGATCGCCAGCATCAGCGCAATCGACAGCATGTAAAAGATAAACAACCGCAAAATGGTGCCCTTGAAGGCGGTTTTGACCGCAATCACCGGGTTTTTGGCTTCCCCGGCGGCCACCGCAATCATCTCAATGCTCAGGTAACTGAAAATGGAGACGATCACCGCGAACCACATGCCTTTGACGCCAAAGGGGAAGAAGCCGCCGTTGTCGGTAAAGTTTTTAACCCCAAAGGCCGGGTTGGCGGAAAAGGCCAAGATGCCGATACCAATGGCGATAAAGGCCGCAATCGCCACCACCTTGATGGTCGACAGCGCGTACTCCACCTGGCCGAACGACTTGACGCCAATCACATTGATGGCGATCACCGCCGCAGAAAACAGCAGCACCCAGGGCCAGATTGGCGTGCCGGGGAACCAGAACTGCATGTACATGCCGATGGCGGTCACTTCGGTGCCTACCGCCAGCACCACGCAAGACCAATAGGAATAGCGCACCAAAAAACCGAACAGCGGGCTGATATAAAACTCGGCGTAGTCGCCAAAAGAACCGGGCGTCGGATGTTCGGAGGTCATCTCCGCCAGGCATCCCATCAGCAATAAAGCCACCACGCCGCCGATAAAATAGCTCAGCAACACGCTGGGGCCAGCCATTTGTATGGCATAGGCGCTGCCGAGAAACAGCCCGGTGCCGATCGCGCCGCCTATCGCCAGCATCGACATCTGCCCGGCGGTGAGCTGCTTTTTCAACCCGCCCTGCCGCCGGGCTATTTCGTCAAAACCTTTCATCTCTTTCATGGCAATGTCCTACCTTTTTCACACAGCGCGGGTGACGTCCAGCATGGCGGCAGTAACGTAATCGACATTATTTTGGTTCAGGCCAGGCAGGCACATGCGGCCGGGCGCTACCAGATAAATGGCATACTCTTGCCGCAGCCGGGCAAGTTGCTGTTGGTTCAGCCCGGTATAGCTGAACATGCCTTTCTGATCGCGGATCCGACGGTGATCCAGCCGTGAACCGCCCTGCTCCAGCCCTGCGGCCAGAATTTGGCGCATCTGCTTAATGCGCTGGCGCATGCCGGCCAGTTCACTCTCCCACTGATGCCGCAGCGCCGCGTCCGCCAACAGGGTCTCCACAATCCGGCTGCCATGGGTCGGCGGGCAGGAGTAGCTGCGGCGGATCAGCGTTTTCAGTGCGCCCTTCACGTTCACCGCGCTTTGCGGGCTGCCACAGCGTACCGATAAGCCCCCGAGCCGCTGGCCGTACAAAGCGACATTTTTAGAAAACGAGTTGGCGACCAAAAATTCCAGATCGGTTTTCAGCGCCTCATGCAACGCAAAACCATCTTCTACCAGGCCGTCGCCAAACCCCTGATAGGCGATATCGAAGAACGGCAGCAGCCGGCGGCGTTGCAGCACCTCGATCGTGGCGCGCCACTGCGCCTGAGTGAGATCGGTGCCGGTCGGGTTGTGGCAACAAGGGTGCAGCAGCACCACGCTGCCTTCCGGCAGGCTGGCGAGCGTATCGAGCATGGCGTCAAAACGCAGACCGCCGCTGGCCTCATCAAAGTACGGATAGGTGTGAACCTTCAGCCCGGCCCCCTCGAAGATGGCCCAATGGTTGGCCCAGGTCGGGTCAGACACCCAGATATCGCGGCGGGACAAATAGTGGTGGATAAAGTCCGCCGCCAGTTTCAACGCGCCGGAGCCGCCGAGGGTCTGTACCGTGGCGATAGCGGAGGTATCCTGTTCGCCAAACAGCAAGCTTTGCACCTGTTGGGTAAACAGCGGCGAACCTTCTATCGGCGGGTAACCGTGGGGAGTACGCTGTTCAAGCAAGCGCCGTTCGGCCGCTTCAACCGCCTGCATCAGCGGGATCCTGCCCTGCTGATCATAATAAAGGCCAATACCCAGATTCACTTTCTGCGTATTTTCATCCTGTAAATAAGCTTCCATCAACGACATAATAGGATCGGGCGCAGATGCGCCGATATGATTAAACATAGCGATTCCTTAATTCATTATTTAATGAATTGACTGGTGCAGGTGATAATTAAATGCGACTCAGGCCGTGGCGCTGACGGTTATTTCTATTTTCATTCCCGGCACTACCAATTTATCGACAATCACGGTTGAGCGATTGGGGTAAGGGTAATTAAAGTATTTTTTATAAATCTCATCGAGTAATTTAACGTCATTCACATCGGTGAGATAAACAATCACCTGCAATACGTTATCGCTGTGGCTATTGGCCGCTTTCAGCGTTTGCGCCAGATTATCGAACGTCAGGGTAATCTGGCTTTCCGGCGCACCGGTTTCAATACTGCCGTCTGGCCTGACCGGGCCGTGGGCAGTGAACAACATGCCCCCGCCTTTGGTGGCCCAGGAAAAGGGTTGCCCAATCTCCGGCAGGCCGGTATCAACGATGCTGCGCATGGTTTATTTCCCCGTGGTGATTAACTGCCGGATCAGCGCCCCGTCAGCGGCGAACAGCGCATCCAGTACGTTGTAATGATTGGCTCCCGCTACGGCAACCAGTTCAGCCGGCAGGTTTTTCTCCCGCAGCGCGGCGTAATAATGAAGCGACTGCCCTATCAGCTCCGGCAGTTCGGCTGCGCCGTAAAACAGCGTCATGGGTTTTAGCTGTTCAGGAATATGGCGCACCGGGCTCAGCTGCGTGATTTGCCGCCGGGTCAGTTGCAATTGCCGATTTACGTAAGTGCTTAACAGCGGTTCCAGTTCAAAAATGCCGCTGATGGGCAATACCGCGTCAACAACGGCATGCTGTTGCCAATAACTGGCCAAATGCCCGCCGGCGGAATGGCCGCACAAATAGACCGGCGCGTTTTTTTGCGGTGCCAGCCGCAGTTCAATGGCATCCAGCGCCGTGCCGATTTGCCGGCAAATATCCTCCAGCGTCGCCACCGGCGCCAACGTATATTCCAGCAACACCACATCAAAACCCAGCGCCAATGGCACCTCAGCAATAAAAGCGAAGTCGTCTTTACGGCAAAATTGCCAATAACCGCCGTGAATAAATATTAATGTTCCTTTAGAGGGCGCGTCAGAATATAACCAATCAAAAACTTCCCGTTCCGAATAACCATAGGCAATATTAAGTTCGCTACGTACTTGCTGATAAACGGCCTGACTGCGGGTTTGAAATGAGTTCAGGATCTCATTTTCATTGTCTACCGTCGAACCGTTATCGTAACTTCCCGGGACAAGTTTCATATATTAAACTTCGTTTATTATTTAAGATAAGATATGCGTTAACTATTAGCACCGGCCAAAATATTGTCAAGAAGGGAACCGCAGCAATGCGTGCACGGTAAAATAAATCTTATTTTTGCACCAAATAAGTTTAACCAGTGAAACTTATCGGTATTGATTCGCCGGTTTATACCGGCTGAATTTGCGCCAACCGACTTAATTCTTGCCAGGCGTAGTCCCAGAAGGTGCGCACCTTCAGCGGCATGCGCTGCACGTTCTGCGCCACCAGTTGCACCGGCATCGGCAAGGGTTCATACGCCGGCAGCAAACGCACCAGCGTGCCCGCCGCCAGATCGTCCGCCACCTGATACGACAATAATCGGGCGATGCCCTTGCCCGCCCGCACCGCCAGCAGTTGGGTTTCCACCTCGTTGATCAACAGCCTGGGCGTCAGCCGCACCCGCTCGCCATTTTCCTGCGGGCCAAAGCGCCATTCGCGCAGCGACGCGCGTTGGGTACCGACAATGGTATCGTGATCGGTCAACTGCGCCGGGTGTTGCGGTTCACCGCGCCGCGCCAGATAAGCCGGGCTGGCGACCGTAACCCGCGACACCTGCCCCAACCGGCGCGCCACCCGGGAAGAATCCTGCTGATGACCAATGCGCACCGCCACATCCAGCCCTTCATCGATCAAATCCAGGTTGCGATCGTTGAGCACCATTTCAATCTGCATCTGCGGATAGCGGTCAAGAAACGCCATCACCAGCGGCGCCACGTGTTTGCGCCCGAACTGCACCGGCGAGGTGACGCGCAACAGGCCGGAGAGCTGGCTGTCCGCCGTGTCCAGCACCGCCGAGTCATAGTCATGCAGCAGCAGGCGCGCACGCTCCGCCAGCCGCAAACCCGCCTCGGTCGGTGCCAGCCGCCGGGTGGTGCGCTCCACCAAGCGGGCGCCAAAGCGCTGCTCCAACGAGGCAATCGCACGGGTAATCGCCGGCGCGGAACGCCGCAGCTTGCGCCCGGCCGCAGCCAGGCTGCCGTGCTGAATCACCGCCACAAAGATAGCCAGTTCGTCCAACCGATCCATAGATTCTTCCAAAATGTGAAATTATCAATTTCTACATTGCCGGATTCCGCTCGCTGCCCGCAAGAGTATGCTGATAAAAATTATTCAGGAGCCTCATTATGCAAACCCTCAAACTGTACGGTACCCCGCTTTCCGGCCACGTTCATCGCGTGGCGTTACTGCTGCGCATGCTTGACCTGCCCTACGAATTTATCGAGGCTCCCGCCGGCGTGCGCCAGAGCGAGGCTTTCCGCCGCCTCAATCCGTTTGGCCAAATCCCGGTGCTGGTGGATGGCGACTTGGCGCTCGCCGACAGCAACGCCATTTTGGTGTATCTGGTCAAACGCTACGCGCCGGGCAGCCACTGGCTACCGGAAACGCCGCAGGCTTCGGCGCAGGTGCAAGTGTGGTTGTCCAAAGCTGCCGGAGAGGTCCGCTACGGCCCGGCCTCCAGCAGGTTGATCGCCCAATTTTCCTCTCCGGAGGATTATCAGGCTGCGCTGGCGATCGCGGCGCGCTTCCTGCAGCAGATGGAACTGCATCTGGCGGAACGTGATTTCCTGGCGACGGAACACGCCACCATCGGTGATTTGGCCTGCTACAGTTACGTGGCAGTAGCGCCGGAAGGCGGCATCTCGCTGGCGCCCTATCCGGCGATCCGGCGTTGGGTCGCGCGCATCGCCGCTCTGCCTGGTTTCTTCGCCATGCCGGCGCTGCCGGAACCCACTGCGAGGTAACGCTGATGACACAGCCGCTGTTCCACCCCGATGAAGTGCGCGCCCAGGCATTGGCCGGTTTTGACCGCGTGGGCGCAGGTATTTATGCCGCCATGCCCGACCAGCACCGCGAATTTTTCGCCGCGCTGCCCTACCTGTTCGTCGCTACGCTGGACGATCAGGGCTGGCCGGTCGCTACGCTGTTCAGCGGCCCGCCCGGTTTTCTGCGCACGCCGGATGACACCCACCTGCGGATCAGCGCGCCGCGCCGCAACGACGATCCGGCGCAGGCCGCATTGCAAAGCGGCAAACTGGTTGGCGCGTTGGGGCTGGATTTCAGCAACCGCAGGCGCAACCGAGCCAACGGCGTGATTGGCCGCACCGACAAGAACCGCATTGAAATCGAGGTCCGGCAAAGCTTTGGCAACTGCCCGCAATATATTCAGCGGCGCGAGCTTTACCCGGTGGCCGCTGATCCTGCGCCGATTGAATATCTTCCTGCGCTGGATGCTGGTGCGCAGGCGCTGATCCGGCGGGCGGACACCTTTTTCGTCGCCAGTTGCGCTCACTCCGGGCTGGCGCAGGGCGGCATGGATATGTCGCACCGTGGCGGCAAGCCGGGGTTTATCCATCTGGCGGACAACCGCCTGTGGATACCGGACTTTCGCGGCAACCGCTACATGAACACGCTGGGTAACCTGTTGGCCGAGCCACGGGCGGCGCTGCTGTTTATCGATTTCGACAATGGCGATATTTTGCATCTGCAAGGGGAAACGCAGATCCTCTGGCAAACGGATATCGACCACGGGGTGGAGGGGGCGGAACGTTACTGGCGATTTGATATGCGCAGTGCGTGGCGCTTCCCGCAGGCTTTGCCCTGGCGCGGCCGCAACCTGGAATACTCTCCGGCCACGCTGAACACCGGGGTGTGGCAAAGGTAAGTCGTCATAAAAAACCCCGCGTTGGCGGGGTCTGGGTGATAAGGATTTATACGCTGTGTTCCGCCGCCGAAACGGCCCGATAGAGCTGCCGAAAATAGCTCAGGCGCTCAAAAAATAAACGACTTTGCGCTTCCGACATATTGCCGGCCACCTTGCCGGCGTCGATTTCGCGCCCCTGCCACTCCATCAGCGCAATGCTGGAAGCGAGGAAATCCATGTTGCTGCTGTAGGCCGCAAGGTGCCGATTCACTGAATTTACCATTCTGCACACTCCTTTTTGTTATCTCGAAAAGGGACATATGCTTACTGAGTTCAGTATCGTCCCGGCGACGACTGTTTTTTGTACAGAAGGTGCGCATGGCAGCAAATGAATGCGGAAAAGTTTGCTAGGGTAAAGAGGAATATTTGGGACAGACCACAGTGTTTGAAATTCTGAAAAGGAAGATAACCGATGAGCACGACCTTCTCCGCCACCCTCAAAGATCCCGCGCTATTTCGCGAAGCAAACTACATCGATGGGCAATGGCTGCAGGCCAAAGACGGGCAAACCATCAAGATCCATAACCCGGCCACCGGCGAGTTGGTCGGCCAGGTGCCGGCCTTTGGCGCCGAAGAAACCGCGCAGGCGATAGCCGCCGCCAAAAAAGCCCAGCCGGCCTGGCGCGCGCTGACCGCCAAAGAGCGAGCCGGCAAGCTGCGCCGCCTGTTCGAACTTATGATGGAACACCAGGACGACCTTGCGCGCATCATGACCGCTGAACAGGGCAAGCCGCTGGCCGAAAGCCGCGGTGAGATTGCCTATGCGGCTTCGTTTATCGAGTGGTTCGCCGAAGAGGGAAAACGCGTTTACGGCGACACCATTCCGCAAAACCTGCCCGGCCGGCGCATTATCGTGCAAAAAGAACCTATCGGGGTATTTGCCGCCATTACGCCGTGGAATTTCCCGGCGGCGATGATCACCCGCAAGGCCGGCCCCGGCTGGGCCGCGGGCTGCACCGGAGTGATCCGCCCCGCCAGCCAGACCCCGTTCTCGGCGCTGGCGATTGCCGTGCTGGCCGAACGTGCCGGTTTACCGGCGGGCGTCTGCAACGTGATTACCGGGCCCAGCAAAGCGATCGGCGGCGAATTGACCGCGAACCCTGACGTACGCAAACTCTCCTTTACCGGCAGCACCGAGGTGGGCGCTCAGTTGCTGGCGCAGTGTGCGCCCACCATCAAAAAGACCAGTATGGAACTGGGTGGCAACGCGCCCTTTATCGTGTTTGACGATGCCGATCTGGACGCCGCCGTCGCCGGGGCAGTAGCCTCAAAATACCGTAACGCCGGCCAGACCTGCGTGTGCACCAATCGCTTTCTGGTGCAGGACGGCGTCTACGACGCTTTTGCGGAAAAGCTGAAAACCGCTGTGGCAAAGCTGAAAGTGGGCAATGGTATGGACGACGGCGTCACTATCGGCCCCTTGATTAACCGGGAGGCGGTGGAGAAAGTCAGCGAGCATATCGCCGATGCCGTGAAACGCGGTGCTTCGGTGCTGCTGGGTGGCCGGCCCCATGCGCTGGGCAATAACTTCTATACGCCGACCATCCTGACCGACGTACCGAGGCACGCCAAAATCTTCCATGAGGAAACCTTTGGCCCGGTGGCACCCTTGATCCGTTTTGAGCACGAAGCCGAAGCCATCGAACTGGCGAACGACACGCCGTTCGGCCTGGCCTCATACTTCTACAGCCGCGACATCGGCCGGGTGATGCGCGTGGCCGAAGCGCTGGAATACGGCATTGTCGGCATCAATGAAGGGCTGATCTCTACCGAGGTCGCCCCCTTTGGCGGGGTTAAAAACTCCGGCCTGGGGCGCGAAGGGTCGAAGTACGGTATCGAGGATTATCTCGAGATCAAATATCTGTGCCTTGGCGGGCTGGATATCTGAATCTGTCACCGGCCCCCGCAAGGGGGCTGAGCGCTGGCTAATCTGCTGCCATTTCTGCTACTTTGGATCGCCCGTCAGGGGCTTCTCAAGGACTCTCACATGGAATTCTCCGCCGCCATTCCCATTATCCGTATCTTCTCGGTTGAAAAAGCCAAAGAGTTTTATCTGGATTTTCTCGGTTTCACGCTGGATTGGGAGCACCGTTTTAGCGAAGACCTGCCGCTTTATGCCCAGATATCGCGCTCAGGTCTGACTCTGCATCTCAGCGAGCATTACGGCGACGCTACGCCCGGCTCAGCGGTGTTTATTCCGACCCGCGATGTCGATACCCTGCATCGGGAGTTAATAGCGAAACAGTACCGTTACGCCCGTCCGGGGGTTGAAACCCTTGATTGGGGAAAACAGGTGAACCTCACCGATCCCTTCGGCAATTGCCTGCGTTTTTGCGAGCCGAGCCACCACTAACGTAGTGTTGAATGCCATGCCCACAAGAAGTTGCCCCGCAGACGTGCCGCAGGGCAATAGGGCTGATATAAATAAGGGTTCAACTGTAGTTTTGCGGTGCCAAGAAACCGATATCAACACCATCAAGAGCAACATGAATGCGTGCGCCATCCCAAGCTAATGCCAGTTCAGCGTTGCCAGTCTGCCCAGTTCCGGCAGCTAACGTAAACCCGCCCTGCGCCACTGCATTAGCCGCCTTATGGTAACTGCCGCCAACAGGTTTACCGACATAAAGCGCCGACGATACTGGCGTATCGATATACCAAGGCAAACCGCTGTACTGCCCAATCGTCAGATGCACCCCTGCGCCACGTAACGCAGGAAGTACAGTTTCTTTGCCCGTGATGCGCCAATTGTTCGCCACGCTTTGACCAATCCCCATCAACTTCACTGGTGAATCAATAGCTTCGACGCTTTGCTCAATGATTACATTGCGCGGCACTTTGAGAGTGTTGGCAGTAGTTAATAGGCAAACGGCCTTGGTTTCTTTGACAATAAGCTCATCAATATCGCAATCTGCGGCCATCAAAACTACCGGCAGTGAACCTTCAGGTAATCCTTGAGAGAAATTCAGGCGGCGAATGGAGCAAGGGCTCAAAATACGGCAAATGGCAGTACCTGCAGTATAGGCAGCAGAAAATTCGCGCACGTTAATTTCATCGATCACCAACTGCGGCATATTGATATAGAGACTGTCTGCAATATCGACCTTACCTACATCCAAACGCCCAATACGACAACGACTCTGTGTACCCGATGCAGATAACGCAAAGCTGTGGTAACAAGAGCGAAGAGAAATGTCATCGATTAAAGTATCTTCAGAACCATTATGCAGTTCGACGCCGCTCAGACAGGCACCGACGACCACATTACGGACGGTGTGCCCTTTACCTGAGACATAAACGGCACAAGCGCGATTTTTTATCGCCGTACTGGTCGGGTTGTTCAAAAAATAACAATCCCCTGCACTAACGTTAATACAGAGATTATTGCTACCAGAGCCAATGATGACACCGCTACCCCATTGCCCACATTGAATGTTCGCAATGAAATTATTACTGCCGACATCCCCATCCTGAGCAATACTCAATACGGCACCTGAAAGGTAATTGGCTTCGGGTTTAGCTGCCGGAATACCCGCACCCAGCATGGTAATATTGGTCACATGGTTATTATTGCCTTTCACCAGGAAACCATCTCCCAGACAATAACCACAAGAGATGTTAGAAATTACATTGTCATTATTGTAAGTTGCGAAGAAATCATCACGGCATTCATCGACTATAATGTCATGAGCCATTGATTTACCCTGGAGACTAAAACCGTCGCAAAAATTGCTCAGTTGCATGTGATGGAAATAACTACCGTCTGCACCGGAGTAACCCACGTGTTTCTGCACCACATTGTAAATGCTATCGCGGTTGGCTACCCCAATCAGCTTGCCGCCAAACATTTCAACACCATGCAGATAATCATAGGTGCTTGCGGTGGAGGTTTCATTGGCGAACATCGGTTTCACATGCCCTGTTTTGGCCCGGATGGTCGATCCATTTAGATTGATGGTTTTACGCAGTGTTCTGCCATCTTTAACCCTCACTGTATCGGACGTCAGATAAGTCGCACCTGCGCGACAAATTACGCCATAAGAGGAAAGGAAACACCGGGTGAGCGCCTCTGTATCGTCGGTAACATTATCTCCTCTAGCCCCATACATGGCTGGCGTAACAACGCCTGATACATCCAAAACTCTTACCCAAACCCAATTGCCGCCAGATTTGATATAAATTCCGCCGTCATCGCTTAACGTTGTCGATTGCACCGCGCTGAATAAACCACCGCCGTCCGGCAATGTCGATGATGCATTCCAATTGGAATAATAGGATGTCACTTCAATCAGTTCTCCGGTAGCGGCCGGTATGATAGTGCGCAATGTGGAAATATCAGGGCAGGTATTCATGGTAGTAGCCTCGTTTGCTCATTAGCCGACAGTCGGCAGAATCAAGACTAATGACCGCAGGGCATCCTGTCCCATCGAGAGCGTTGTACCATCGATAAATAAACAAGATAGAGGCCCTGCAAAGGAAATCGCAGGGCGAAGAGGATTTCATCGATATTTCACATTTTACTTATGCCATGCATACCCCAGCTTATTGCCGGTATTGCTCGTCGCTCACCTTCTCCATCCAGTCAACCGGGCTGCCGTTGAGGGATTCGGCAATGGCGATGTGGGTCATGGCGGTTTCGGGGGTAGCGCCGTGCCAGTGCTTGACGCCTTCGGGGATCCAAACGATATCGCCCTGATTCATCTCCTGGATCGGGTCGCCCCATATCTGGATCCAACCGCGCCCCTGGGTGACGATCAACGTCTGCCCCAGCGGATGAGTATGCCAGGCGGTGCGAGCGCCGGGTTCGAAGGTCACGGTGGCGCCGCCCACGCGGGCCGGTTCAGTGCCGGCAAAAGGCGCATCAATCCGCACTTGGCCGGTAAAGTAATCCTCGGGACCTGGTCGGGATGGCAGGGAACCGCTGCGTTGAATTTTCAATTTTTCCTCCGTTTCGGCAATGGCTGCCGGTGCTGACATGAACAAGATAAGGGTAGACGCTGCGAGTAATTTCACTGGGTGTTCCCGTTAAGATGGCGCGAAAAAGAGAAAGATAACGCCACGCCGCTGCCGGGACTAGATAACAAAATACGCAAGGACCTATGAGCTTAATTCATGAGTGTTCGGGTGTGATGCCCCCGGCAAGCGTATACAAAGGATTTGAGGTTCAATCGTACGTGCAACAAACCACAATAAGAACATAGTTTGCTGTTTTTATTGATTTAACTGCTCTCAATTTAAAAGGGTCCCAGAAAGACCCTTTACATGCTCTGAAGATATCAGACGCTACTCTGTGTAAGGGCTGCGGTAGACCTGAACCACTAGGCTATCTGGCGAAGTGTATTGAATGACCGTCACAACATCCTTAGAACGCTGAGTTCTCCAGCATTCTGCTTCAACATCACATTGAGCTTGCACTTTATAACCCACAGAAGCCAGGTAGTTGCGAACCTTACTCGTATCAGGAGTGCCATAAAATCTCACAGTAAAAACATGAGCCTGTGGGCCGCTAACATTTCCGAATTCAAACTTATAATTATCTGAGATTCGCGGCATGTTTTTCAGCAGTTCTGGCGTGTAATACTCATATTCCCTTTTATCCTGCTGGGTATAATATGCACTGTCGGCGAACTCCATCTTGAGATACGGCCATGTGAAAGATAACGCGGCACCAGTGCCCACAACCACTGCAGCCAGCACCTTCAGAGACTTTTTCATAGATCCATTCTGCCAGTGCCAGAACCTAAAACGACAAATGTTCTATCAGGGTTCGGCAGAATCACGTTTCCTGATAAAAAATCGTTATAGGGCACGATAGTTCGCATAAACGGCGGCAGTATCCCATGACGTGGCCTGGCATTAGGGAATTTTTCAGGATCAGGGAATAGCAGAGGCTGGAAAGTTTCGTTTTTCCATTTACCCATTTTGCCGTAATAATCCCAACGCTTTAGCGCCGCCACTTGGCTGACCGGGCGCAGCATATCAAACGGGTTCTGAATCGATACTGCACGATAGAATCCAAGCAAATCAGAAACCAGGTCTTCACCGCTAAATCCGCTGTCTGTCACATAGTTATTGGGGAAAGATCCCTGAAAAGCTTCAAACCTCCGCGCCATTGTCATCATCATCGCCAGCGCAATGCTCTTCTGTTCCCAGTACGGGCGACCACACCTGATACGCCACGTCATCACTTTACCCGAACGGACTACTCCATAGGGTGACGTCATGCCCTGAGAGTAAGTGACATCGTAGTATTCCTGTCCCGATGATTCTCCACGAGCTATTTTATTCAGCAGTGCTCGAATATCTGTTCCCTGCGCGTGCCCCAGGTCAATCCAGCCAAGCATCTCCGTATAAACCAGTCCATACTTTTCAGTCGCGGCCTGCCTTACGTCGCGTATTTCTGAACGTTTACTCATCCCTGATATCCCTTCCTGTTTAACAATACAATTGTGCTCCATTCGCTCACTCGATAATACGCTGCCACCGCCCGGTTTCAATATTCCGGTTTTCACTGCATAGTATTCCCCGATACGCAGCGGGACCCCATCTTTGTGCTGGAAGGACATCTGGCGCAGCATAAGAGGCTGAATTCGGTGGAAATGACGCGGCGCTGCTCGGCTTCGGCATCGCCTTTGTGCCGGCTATTACCTCTATTACCCCAGCCGCAAACAGCACACCGCCACTGCACCGAGGTTTTCGGTCTGATGATGGAGTTAGTGGTGCCGGGCCGTAACCAAAACTCAGGCCCATACAACCCAGCCCTAACGCCGAGACTTCCAGGCCGCCGTTGCCCAATTTGCGTGTTTGCATTTCATTCCTCCGGGTGAATCGCACAGGCCCCCGACGTGCTTGTCGGGGGCCGATTATCGTGTGATGACTGTAGAAGAGCGGGATGGCGGTGACTATGGAGCAAATCCGCTTGAGTTTATGAGTTTGGCTCATAAATCAGACGATGGCGCCTACCGTCTTCCCCATAGCGTCATTGCCCCGCGTTAAGCGCCGCCCTTATCTCCTCCCCGCATTGCAGAATGTTGTGGTGGTGGCAGGCCAGCGGGATCACCGTCAAATGTTCGCAAGCGGCGCTCAGGCCGTTGTCCGCTACCGCCAGCAGCGGCGCCATCACGCCTTGCGGCAGTTGCGGATTCACCTGCATCGCCTTGAACAGGGTCACCTGAGTGGTTTGCAGCCTGCGGCTGAGCCTTCCCCCCGCCAGGCGCTGTTCAGCCTGCGCCACCGCCGTAGCGCGCCGGGCCGCATCGCCCTCAATGCCCAACGCCGACAGCAGTTGCTCAAGCGGCAGCTCAGCCGACGTTTGCCGATAGAAGCTGTCCAGCAGACATAGGCGGACGCCGCAGTGCCCGCGCACCTCCAGCCTGGCGGCGATCTCCAAGGCAATGATGCCCCCCAATGACCACCCCAAAATGTGTATCGGCCCCGCCTGATTCAGCAGGCCGTTGGCGGTCATTTCATTCAGATACAGCTCGGCGATGTTACCGAGAGAATCTATGGCCGGTCTGTGGTAAAGATTGTAATTATCAACACCATAACAGTTTATTTCCCCCTGCAATTCCTGAGCCAGAGAGTGAAAGGCTTCCGCGCCCACCAACGCCGGGTGAATCATCCACAACGCAGGCGCATCGCTGACCGGCCGATTGAGCGGCATCACCAAAGGCTGCTCACCCGCCGCCAGCAGGTTCTTCAACGTACGGTGCTGGAACAGCCTGACCACCGGAACCGGCGTGCCCAGCAGTTCCGCCATGCTGAGGCACAGCGAGATCGCCCGAATTGAGGTGCCGCCCAGTTGGAAAAAGTCGTCCGTCATGCCGACCCGATCGCACTGCAATGCCAGTTGCCACAGCGCGCACAGCCGTTGTTCCAGCGCATTTCCCGGCGCAACATAGTCATTGAGTTCACGCGCCGCCGGCGCCGGCAGCGCTTTACGATCCAGCTTGCCGCTGGAGTTGTACGGCAAGGCCTCCAGGCGCATCAGCGCGGTAGGGATCATGTACAACGGCAACCGCTGGCTCATAAACGCCAGCAGCGCCGGTTCCGCCAGCGCTTCATCGCTGACGTAGTACAGCGCCAGCCGATGCTGTGACGCCTCCTGCAACACAATGGCGCAACAGGATTTTATCGGGCCAAACGCCAGCGCCCGCTGTTCGACCTCTGCCAGTTCCACCCGGTACCCGTTGATTTTGACCTGGAAATCCATCCGCCCCAAAAACTCCAGATTGCCGTCCGGCAGGTAGCGGCCTGCGTCGCCGGTGCGATACAACCGCTCCCCCAGTTCTGGATGATAAATAAACTTTTCGTCGGTCAGCGACGGGTTGCGATAATAGCCGCGGGCCACACCGGCCCCGCCGATGTATTGTTCGCCCGGCAGGCAAGGCGGCAGCAGCCGCAGATGGCGATCCAGCACATAGAAGCGCTGGTGCGCCATCGCCTGTCCATAGGGCACGCTGGGCGCGGTTATCGGCGTTTCCGGGATGTCATACAGGATCGACCAAATAGAGCTTTCGGTGGCGCCACCGGCGCTGACCACCCGGCAACCCGGTCGCCACTGGCGAATGCGGGCAGGCAGTTGCCGGGAAATAACCTCGCCCACCAGCACCACGTTGCGCAGCGCTGGCCAACAGGCCTCTGCGGCCCCGGCTTCAAGCTCCTCGACCAGCAGGCTCATCACCGAAGGCGCCGAATTCCAGAAGGTCACGCCCTGGGTCATCAGCAAACGATGCCAGGCCTGCGGCTGATAGCGTTCGGCTTCGGACGGCATCACCAGGGCGCCGCCCACCGACAGCAGGCCAAAGAGGTCGAACACCGAGATATCAAAACTCAAGGCACTGAGCGCCAGCGCCCGATCTTCCGCGCCGAGATCCAATTGGCGCAGGGTATCGATAATGCTGTTCACCGCACCGCGATGCTCTACCGCCACCCCTTTCGGCGCACCGGTGGAACCTGAGGTGAAGATCACATAGGCCAGCGCGGAAGGTGGCGGCAACAACGGTGCCCTCGGCGACGCAGGCGGCAATTCGGCCACCGCGCCCTGCGGATCGACCACCAGCACTCTGGCCCCGCCGGTCTCCCGCCACGGCCTGCTGCTGAGGATCACCCGGGTCTGCGACTGGTCGATAATGTCCAGGCAACGGCGTTCCGGCCAGGCGCCGTCCAGCGGCAGGTAGGCCTTGCCGGACATGACCACCGCCAGCACCGCGATAATTTGCGCCCGCCCTTTGTCGACCATTACCGCCAAGGTTTCGGCCGTCATATCCGCGTGTTCACGCAGTTGCAGCGACAGGGTCAGCGCCGCCCGGTACAGTTCGCCATAACTCAGTTCGCCCAGGCTGTCGACGATCGCCACTCGCTGCGGATACCGGGCGGCCTGCTGGATAAAATCATGATGGATGGCGCGTTCAAAATCATAGTGCGGCAGGCAGGACTGGCGGAGAGCCCGTTGGTGCGCCACCTCCTCTTCCGGCACCAGCGCCAGTTGGCTGACGAGCAGTTCGCCTCGTTCGACGATTTGCCGCAGGATTGTCAGATAATAGCCGGACAGCCGCTCCAGCGTGGCCGGGCTGAACAGCGCGGTGGCATAGTTGAATACCGCTTGCCCGGCGCCCTTCGCCAATTGGATGCTCAACGTCAGGTCAAACTTCGCCGCCTGATAGTGTTCCATCAGGCTTTGCGGCTTCAGCCACTCCGGCGGCGACGGCTGCGCGTCGTCATCCTCCAGCACGAACAGCACCTGGAACAGCGGGTGACGCGAAAGATCGCGCGGCACCTGCAGCAAATCGATCAGGTGATCCAGCGGCAGGTTCTGGTATTTCTGCACCTGTAGCACGCCGTCGAATACCTGATGCACATAGTTGGCCAACGGCTGGCCGTCGTCGATCTGCGAACGCAGCGGCAGCGTGTTGACGAAGAAGCCGATCGCCGAGCGCGTCTCCTCCGTCGGGCGATTGGCGACCGGCGTGCCGACCAGAATGTCCTGCTGACCGCTGAAACAGCCGAGCAACAGGTTGAACGCCGCCAGGTACAACGCAAAAGGCGTTACCCCTTCACGTTGCGCAAAATTTTCCGCCTGCGCGATCAACGCTTCGGGCAGGCTGATGGCGTGATTGGCGCCCTGGTGGTCGAACTGGGCCGGGCGCACAAAATCGAGCGGCATCTCCAGCGTTTGCCACCCCGCCAGCCGTTGCCGCCAATAGGACTTCACCCCTTCGGCCTGCGCCGAGGCCAGGTACTCCTGCTGCCAGACGGCATAATCGCCATACTGCAGCGCCAGCGGCGGCAACGCCGCCGGTCGCCCCTGCCGCCGCGCCTGATACAGGCCGTCCAGCTCTTGCACAAATAGCCGCTGCGACCAGCCGTCGAACGCCAGGTGGTGCACCAGGATCAGGCTGTAACGTTCGCGGCCCCCCTCGGGGTGCGCGAGCTCATAAATAAAGGCTCGGATCGGCAACTCGGTATCCAGCGCGAACGGCCGGTCGATATCCTGCTTCAGCCGATCCCGCCAGCGCGGTGCGTCGATCGTCAATCGCTCCACGCACAGCGTCTGCGTGCAAGATTGAGAAACGGCGATGTGGGAGTGCGTTTGGTCAATCAGGCTGTGCAGCACCTGATGGCGGGCGACGATCGCCTGCAGGCTGTCGGCATAGGCCGTCAGGCAGACATCCTCGTCGAGGCGAAACAGCATCGGCACATGATAGAGATTGCTGCCGCCGTTCAGATTTTCGATAAACCACAGCTGCATCTGCGCAGACGACAGCGGGTAAGCCTGCCGCTGCAACGCCGGTATCGATAGCGGCGCTTCGCCGCCACCGAGCTGGCGCAGGGCCTGGCACAGGGCGCGGATGGTCGGGAACTGCCCCAGTTCGCTCAGCGTGACCTCACGCTGCAAGCGTCGGCCGATCTGATAGCAAGCCTGGATCGCCAGAATCGAATTGCCGCCCAGCGAGAAGAAGTTGTCCTCCACGCTGATGTCCGGCCGTTGCAGCAGTTCGCGCCAGATGGCAACGCAGGCGCTCTCCCAGGCATTTTCCGCCGCGGCGAATTCGCGCGCTTCCACCGCCGGCAGCGGCAGCGCCTGGCGGGCAATTTTACCGTTCTCGGTCAGCGGTAACCGTTCCAACTGGATAAACGCCTGCGGCATCATATACTGCGGCAGTTGGCTGCTCAGATGCTGCGCCAGCATTCGGGTCTCTGTCGCTTCATCGGCGACAAAATAGGCGGCCAGATAGGGCTGTGGCTGGGTAATCAACACCACGCAGCAGGCGGTGACGGCGGGATAAGACAGCGCAATATTTTCAATTTCGCCCAGTTCGATACGGTAGCCGTTAAGCTTAATCTGCTGATCGAGGCGCCCCAAAAACTCAATATTGCCGTCTTCAAGCAGACGACCGGCGTCGCCGGTACGATAGACGCGATCCTGCAACTGCTCATGCCAAAAGAAACTGTCTGCGGTTCGCTGCAGATCACCGTAGTAACCCCGCGCCAGCCCCGCACCGGCCAGATAAATCTCGCCCCTGACCCCTTCAGGCGCCGGTCGTAGCCAGGCGTCCAGGATATAGCAGCGTTGGTAGGCCAGCGGTTTGCCGTAGGGGATGCTGGCTGACAAAATCGCTTGCTCGCTTTGCACCTCGTACAACATCGAGAATATCGCCGCTTCGGTGGCGCCGCCTGCGCTGAAAAAGCGGCTGCGCGGCGCCCACTCGCGACAACGCGCCGGCAGCGAAGTGGCGATCCAGTCGCCGCCCACCATCACCGCACGCAGCGCCGGCTCAGGCCCGGACATCAGCCCTGCTCCTTTGACATAGTCCAGCAACAGCTCCATTAACGCCGGGGCGCTCAGCCATACCCTAACCCGGTGCTCAATCATCAATTGATACCAGGCCTGCGGGCTGACCCGGTCCCGTTCGGCCGGCATGACCACCGCACCGCCTGCGCTCAGCGGGCTGAAAATATCGTAGATCGCCAAATCAAAACTCAGTGCGCTGATCGCCAGGCTGCGATCCCGCTCATCGAGGGAAAAATAGCGCCGGGTGACGTCGAGCGTGCTCACCACGCTGCGGTGCTCGATCGCCACGCCTTTTGGCGTCCCGGTCGAACCCGACGTAAAAATGATATACGCCAGGCTGTCCGGGGCAGCGTCGATCGCCGGCAGCAGCGGCGCGGACACCGGCAGCCCCAGGGCAAGGCCGTCGGCACCCAGTTCGATAACGTTAATCTCGCGGGTCGGCCAGGGCGCGCTGCTCAACAGCGTATTGATCCCGGCCTGCATCATCACCGCCAACCGCCGCTGCAACGGCCAGCTCGTATCCATCGGCAGAAACGCCTTGCCGCACATCAGCGCCGCCAACATGGCGACCGGTTGTCGGCGCCCTTTGTCGGCAATGATAGCGATGGCCTCACCGACGATTGGCCCCTGCCGCCGCAGTTGGGTGGCAAGCGTCAGCGCCGCCTCGTACAATTCGCCATAGGTCATTTCGCCCAGCTCATCGATCACCGCCACCGCCTGCGGATTACGCTGGGCATGGCGGATGAAATCATTCTGCAAGGTGCGCTCGAATGCGCCGGGAAATGCCGGCGCCGGTTGCGCCGGCGGGCGTTGCGGCTGCAAGCTGATGTTTTCCAGAGGCCAATCGCTATGCTGCGCCATCTGCTGCAAAATGGCGACGTAGTAACCCGCCAACCGCATTATCGACGCCGGGCTGAACAGCGCCGCGGCAAAGTTGAAACGGGCACGCAGCCGCTGCTCATCCGGCACCAGTGTCAGGGTCAGATCGAACTTGGCGGTCCGCTCGTGGTCGCTCAGATCGACCACCGACAACCAGTCCGGGCGCTCCGTCGCATTGGCGTCGCTTTCTAGTGCAAACATCACCTGGAACAGTGGGTGACGTGAGAAGTCGCGCGGCAGCTTCAGGCTGTCGACCAACAGTTCCAGCGACAACTCCTGGTGCTGCTGTGCTTGCAGCGTGGTGGCCGCAACCTGGCGGATAAACGCCGTTATACTGTGCTGATGATCCAACCGGTTGCGCAGCGGCAGCGTATTGACGAAGAACCCGATGACCCCCTCCAGTTCCGGCCGGCCGCGATTAGCCAGTGGCGTACCCACCATCACGTCATTCTGGCCGGTATAGCGCGACAACAACAGGGTGAATCCCGCCAGCAGCACCGCATGCAGCGTAACCCCTTCTCTGCGCGCCAGCCCGTCAAGCGAGGCCACCAGTTCCGCCGGCAGTATCACTTCGCGGCTGTCCCCACGCACGTCGAAAGCGTTGGGTCGGACATAATCCAAGGGGATGTCGAGCTGCTGGCAACCCTCCAGTTCCCGCTGCCAAAAGGCCAGATCGTCCGCCTGGCGGCTCGCGTTTTCCGGCGCACGCTGCCAGAGCGCGTAGTCGAGATACTGCAGGCCCGGCGTCGGAAGCGGGGTTGTCGGCGAACGCTGGAAATGGCGATAGAGCGCGTCCAGCTCTTTCAGCAGCACCTCCAGCGACCAGCCATCAAAAACGATATGGTGGAAAACCAGCAGGCAAGCGGTTACCTCGCCCCCCGTAGGCTCAGGATAGCGGTAGAGCGCAGCCCGCAGCGGCAGCTCGCAGGTGAGATCCATCGGCTGTTGCAGCGCCTGCGACAGCGCCACAGAAAACGCCTCGGCGCTCAACAGGTGCAGCGATACCGGCAATCTCTCTTCGCTGACCCATTGACTGGCCTCCCCTCGCTCATCCTGGCGGATCAGACTGCGCAGCACCTGATGACGGCTCACCAGCGCCTGCAGGCTTTTAATGAAAAGCTCGCAATCAACCCCGGCGGACAGCCGCAACAACACCGGGGAAAGATAGTGCGTAGCACCGCCCGACAACTGTTGCATAAACCACAGCCGGGATTGCTGGAACGACAGCGGCGCTTCCCGCAGCCCGCTGGCGACAATCGCCGTATCCGCCGATGCCTGTTGCTGCCGGTTGATATGTTCGCTTAATGTCGCCACCGTCGGGTGCCGGTTCAGCGTCAACGCCGAGATCTTCACCCCCAGCAGCTTATTGACTTCGTGGCAAAGCCGGATGGCCATGATGGAGTTGCCGCCCAGGCGGAAGAAGTGATCGTCTACGCCCGCCTGGCAGCCCAGCAGCCGGTTGAACAGCGCCAGCAGTTGGCTTTCCAACGGGGTGCCCGGCTGGCGGAACGCGCCTTGTCGTTCGAACGGGGTCGGCTCCGGCAATGCCCGGTAATCCACTTTCCGGCTTACCGTCAGTGGGATCGACGGCAGTGCCATCAGCGCCGCCGGCAACATATAGTGCGGCAACTGTGCCGCCAGCCGTTGAAGGATTTCGTCGGCGGTCAACCGGCTGCCGGGCTGCAACACATACCAGGCCACCAGTTGCGTCGCCGTATCCGGACGCGCGGCCACCACCGCTTCGGCCACCTCCTCGATGGCGCGCATCTGCATTTCTATTTCACCCAGTTCAATGCGATAGCCGTGGATCTTGATCTGCTGATCGTGGCGGCCAAGATACTCCAGGCTGTTATCGGCCAGGCGACGCACCCGATCGCCGGTGCGGTACAGGCGCCGGTAATCCGCCTCTTGGCTGAAAGGATTGGCAATGAAAACGGAGGCAGTGAGCTCCGGCAGGTTCAGATATCCCCGCGCCAGGCCGATGCCGGCCAGGCACAACTCGCCTTCGGCCCCCAGCGGCAGCAGATTAAAATGCTCATCCACTACGTAACAGCGCATGTTGGCGATAGCCTGGCCGATATTACGCGCGCCGTTGCGGCGATAAAGGTTGAGGCTGACGCTAACCGAGGCTTCGGTCGGTCCATACATATTGACCACCTGCAGGCCGCTCGCCAGATAATGATCGAGCACCGTCCGTGAGGCCGCCTCTCCTCCCATCGCAAGATGGCGCACCGAGGGCGGCAGCGCCGGCAGCGTGTGGAGTAATGCCGGCGGCAGGAAGCAAAAATGAATCTGCCACACCGCCATTTGCCCGCACAGCAACGCGGGATCCCGGCGTTGTTGCTCACTGGCGATAAACAGACGGTGTCCGTTGCCCAACGCCACGAACACTTCGAACACATGCGCATCGAAGGCCAGCGAGGCGAACTGCAAACAGTTGAGCACACCTGACTCCCGCTGCAGCAAGCGCCGGGTATGCCCCTCGATCATATTCACGGCCCCCTGATGTTCACACAGCGTGCCTTTTGGCCGCCCGGTGGTGCCGGAGGTGTAAATCACATAAGCCAGCTGTTGCGCCCGCACGACAGGTAGCGCGCTCGCCCCTTCTTCCTGCAACTGCACATCCGCCAACAGACAGTGGCTGGCTGGCGACAACTGCTGTGCTGCGGCTTGCAGCGCGGTTTCGGTCATGATAATCGGGCTGTTCACGTCCTGCAGAATGTAAGCCAACCGCTGTGCCGGTGCATCAGGATCCAGCGGCACATAGGCGCCGCCCGCCTTCATGATGGCCAACATCGCCACCACCGCATCCGCACTGCGGTGCAAATACAGCGGGATCGGCGTATCGGGACGCATCTCCTCGCCGTTCAGTCTCAGGTACTCCGCGCGCAGCCGCAGCGCGAGTTGGTCGCTGCGCTGCGCCAACTGCCCGTAGCTCAGCTCAACGCGGGCGTCGGTCAGTGCGATGCGCTCAGGATAGAGACGGGCATGCCTTTCAACGCCGGCGAACAAGGTCATTGCCTGCTGCGATGGCGCATCCTGACCGCTGGCCCAGTGATCGTTCAAACGGCGGGTCTGCGGCGGCGTCATCTGCGGCAGCGAAGCGATCGGCGCATCCGGTTCGTTCAGGGCATTGCGCAACAGATGACAGAACTGTTCCGCCATTTCAGCCATCTGCGTCTCATCGAACAAATCCGACCGGTAACGCAACCTGAATTCAAAAGCGCAATCGGAAGGTTGGTACTCCAGCAACAGCTCGGAACCGGCCAGATCAACGTTGAAACGGTGATTAACGTCAACCCTGCACTCTCCGAGACTCAACGGCGCATCCTTGAGATAAGCCTGAGTAAAGTTGACGTTCAACTGGCGGATCTGGCTTTGGCCCAAAATGTCGTAAATCGGCAATTTGCTGTGCCGCAGTTTGCCCGTGGCTTTTAGCGCTTTGCTGTAGCCCAGGGTCGCCCGGTATAGCCGGTTGAAGGTGGCCTCCGGCGACAGCGTCAGCGGAAAAACGGCGGTGTTGACCTGAGCGCCGTAGTACAACGCGCTCCCGCCCTCCGCAGCGATGGGATAACCGATATACACCCTGTCCTGCGGCGACAGGCGAGCAATCAGCAGCGCCCACAGCGTTTTGAATATCAGGAAAGGATTGGCGTATTTGATGCCGGACTTCAGGCTTTGCCACTCGGAAAAAGGCAGCGCGAAACGGACTTCGCCGGCGCGGCCCGCTGGAACGGACGGATCGGGGAGATAAGGCAGCTCCACACGTGGCGGGCAGTCAGCCAGCAGATTGCGCCAGAAGGCGCGCGAATCGAATTCTTGTCTGAGCCCTGAAATATCCTCTTCATATTGTCGATACAGCCCATTGAGGCTATCGATGCTGCCGGCCGGCAATTCCGCTGCGCTCGGATTATTGTAATAAGTGGAAATGGCGTTATAAAACTCTTGGCCGGCAAGGCCATCGACCAAGACGTGGTGGACAACACTAATGAAATTATAGCGTTGCGGCGCCAGTTCAATCAGATAAAACCGGCACAGCGGCCCTTCTCTGAGATCGAAAGGTGTATTAATCAATTTGCTGACGTCGCAATCGGCAGCGACTATTTCAAGGGTGATGTTCTTGGTCGTTTTTACCCACCGCAGTTGCGGGTGTTTATCATCCAGCACATGGTGAAAAAGAAGATAATTTTGGCTCATGCTCTCCACCGCAGCACGCAGGCGGTGGATATCCAGATCGCCCTCAATAGTTTGGTCGAGCACCAAGTTGTATTCACATGATTGTGGGTTAAGAATATATTCATTCCAAAAAGTTTGGGTATAAGGCGAGGCGGAAATTACTTTCATTAATTCAATCCCTTTTAATTATAATCCATGACTATATATTTGGTGGCATTGGCGCAGCACGGCAGCGCCTCCGCATGCAAAGTAGGCGACCTGTTAATGTAAACGCTTAAGAAAATAGGAGATCGAATATTATTTTATTTTTTACACAAATAACACGCAAAATAAAAATAAATAAAATACAGTTAAAACAATAGGTAAAATAAAAAACAGGCATGTTGCGGCCAGATTTATAACGTAATAAAAAAACAATATAAATAATAACAATTAAGAATAAATAGAATTTTAAAATATAAAAAATCAAAGCATTGATTATTTATATTTAAATTGCAGAGTAAAAAATTCATCCTGTAACGAGAAAATTCCGAGAGGAAATAAAATAATTGAATACATTCCCTCAAGCCCAATGGTGAACTGCCAAATATCCCTTTCATCTGTACGGTAATAGCTTTGGAAATAAATTGTCGGGCATTGACACCCGCTGGAAGCATCCGGATACTCTCGCACCGTTACCGGTAACAATGATCGGTTGACCAATGATAAAACCAAGACCGGGCGGCAACCCAGGCTATCACCTGTGGCAGCGCCCCCTTTGGAGAAGGCAAAGTGCCCCGAGGCAAAAACGCGGGACAGGGTTTGCGTCACCCTGGTTTTTTAAGGAGAAACCGCGTGTTTTTTTTGATTTAGCTTAATCTCTAAATCGGGGACTTTTCATTTTTGGTAAGGATAATACTATGCAAAATAAAGCGTCATTGTCGCCGCTCGTCATCATAACGGCACTGTTCGCCGTGTTGAGCGGGCTCTATCTGCTGGCCGGGGGCATCTGGTTGGCTAAGCTCGGCGGTTCGTTGTACTACATCATCGCCGGGGTAGTATTGCTGGTCACGGCCTGGCTGCTGTTCCGCCGCCGCGCCACCGCGTTGTTGTTGTACGCCCTCTTCCTGCTCGGTACCACGGTCTGGGCGCTGTGGGAAGTCGGCCCGGATTTCTGGGCACTGACGCCGCGTCTGGACGTCACCTTCTTCTTTGGCCTGTGGCTGGTGTTGCCCTTTATCTATCGTCGGCTTATCGCCAACGGCAAGCTGGCGTACGGTGCTTTGAGCATCGCGCTGGTGATCACCGTGGGCGTTCTGGCCTACGCGGTGTTTAACGATCCGCAAGAGATCCACGGCACCCTTGAACCGGCGCAGGTCAAAGCCGAAACGGATGCGTCTGCCGCCGACTGGCCGGCTTATGGCCGCACTCAGGAAGGCACGCGCTATTCCCCGCTGAGCCAGATCAACGATAAAAACGTGGGCCAACTCAAGGAAGCCTGGACCTTCCAGACCGGCGACCTGAAGACCGCCAACGATCCGGGTGAAATCACCAACGAAGTCACCCCGATTAAAATCCGCGACACGCTTTATCTGTGTACGCCTCACCAGAAGCTGTTCGCGCTGGATGCCGCCACCGGTAAAGAGAAGTGGAAGTTCGACCCTCAGTTGAAATTCAACCCGACCTTCCAGCACATCACCTGCCGCGGCGTGTCTTACCATGAAACCACCGCAGCGGCCGGCACAACGGCAGAAACCTCTCCGGCACAGTGCGCACGCCGCATTATCCTGCCGGTGAATGACGGCCGTCTGTTTGCTCTGGATGCGGAAACCGGCAAGCCTTGTGCCGATTTCGCCAATAACGGCGAGTTGAATCTGCAAAGCAATATGCCGTATGCGACTCCAGGCCACTATGAGCCGACGTCGCCGCCGGTGATCACCGATAAGGTGATTGTCGTTGCCGGTGCGGTTACCGATAACTACTCCAACCGCGAGCCTTCGGGCGTAATCCGCGGGTTTGACGTCAACAGCGGCAAGCTGCTGTGGGCCTTTGATCCGGGTGCCAAAGATCCGAACGCCATCCCGGCGGACGAGCACCATTTCACGCCGAACTCGCCGAACTCCTGGGCGCCTGCCGCCTATGACGCCAAACTGGACATTGTCTATCTGCCGATGGGCGTGACCACCCCGGATATCTGGGGCGGCGACCGCACGCCGGAAATGGAGCGTTATGCCAGCGGCCTGCTGGCGCTGAATGCCTCCACCGGCAAGCTGGCCTGGTTCTATCAGACCGTGCACCATGACCTGTGGGATATGGACGTGCCGGCTCAGCCTACTCTGGCGGATATCACCGACAAGAGCGGCAACAAGGTGCCGGTGATTTACGTACCGACCAAAACCGGCAATATCTTCGTGCTGAACCGCACCAACGGCGAGTTGGTGGTGCCGGCGCCAGAAAAACCGGTCCCGCAAGGCCCGGCCAAAGGCGACCGCTTGTCACCGACCCAGCCGTTCTCCGAGCTGACTTTCCGTCCGGAGAAAAAACTGACCGGCGCGGATATGTGGGGCGCGACCATCTATGACCAACTGGTCTGCCGGGTGATGTTCCACAGCCTGCGTTACGAAGGCACCTTCACTCCGCCTTCCGAGCAGGGCACGCTGGTGTTCCCTGGCAACCTCGGTATGTTCGAATGGGGCGGCCTGTCTGTCGATACCGACCGTCAAATCGCCATCGCCAACCCGATCGCGCTGCCGTTCGTTTCCAAACTGATCCCGCGCGGCCCAGGCAACCCGATTGAACCGCCAGCCGACGACAAAGGCGGCAGCGGCACTGAAGCCGGCGTGCAGCCACAGTATGGCGTGCCGTTCGGCGTGACCCTGAACCCGTTCCTGTCGCCGTTTGGTCTGCCATGCAAACAGCCGGCATGGGGTTATATTTCCGCCGTAGACCTGAAAACCAACGACATCGTGTGGAAAAAACGCATCGGTACCGTGCGCGACAGCTCTCCGTTGCCGCTGCCGTTCAAGATGGGCATGCCGATGTTGGGCGGACCGGTCTCTACCGCCGGTAATGTGTTCTTCATTGGCGCAACCGCAGACAACTACCTGCGCGCCTTCAGCGTCACCAACGGTGACAAGCTGTGGGAAGCACGTCTGCCGGCCGGTGGCCAGGCAACGCCAATGACCTATGAGGTTAACGGTAAGCAGTACGTGGTGATTTCCGCAGGCGGACATGGCTCCTTCGGCACCAAGCTGGGCGACTACATCGTCGCTTACGCTCTGCCGGACGAGAAATAATCGCCCAAGCCCTACCCTGGAGCACGCCATCCGGCGTGCTCTATCCCCCACCCGCAGCGCCCCCGAACCTCAATACGCAATAAACTCACCCCGCAGACAGCAAACGGATGAACATCCGGTGCGCCAGGCCGTGCAAACCGCTGCCGACACATCGGCACTGTGCCATAATGCGCCGCCGAAGGGAGGGCGATAAATGGACATCATTCTACTGCGTCACGGTCAGCCGAACATCGATACCGACAAGCTTCAGCGCACCCACGAGATGCGCGCCTGGATCGATCACTACAATCTTGCGGGCATCGCCGATACGCCGCCCGAAAACGCCAGGTCGCTCGCTTCGCAACCCCGGTATGTCGTCGCCAGCACCCTGCCGAGAGCCTTGGCTTCACTTGCCTTGCTGGGCCTGCAGCCCCACGAGAGCGATGCCCTGTTCTGCGAAGCCGAGCTGCCGGTTTTCTCTGTACCGCTGTTACGTTTACGCCCCTTGCATTGGGTGGTGATTTTTCGCCTTCTGTGGCTATGCGGCTACGCGAAAAATGTCGAATCCTTGTCATCAGCCCAAAAACGCGCCGCGGCCGCCAGCGGCAAACTGGCCGATCTCGCGGCGGCTCAGGGGGCAGTACTGCTGTTGGGACATGGCGTAATGAACAGCCTGATTGCCAATAAATTGAAGAAGGCCGGCTGGAAGCTTCACAGCCAGTCAGGCAACAGCTACTGGAACGCCAGGGTGTATCGGCTTGCCGACCCCTTAACGACATCCGCCTGAATGACTGCCAACAAATACATAGCCCCTTCAGTCACAGCAGCTTTGGGGGACACAGGCACAACACCTGATGCAGTTTTCACTATCTCACCGCCAGCGGCAGCGTGCCTTCCCCCTTCAATACCCGCGCCTTGCCGGTCAAGGCAAAGGCCGAGATCAGGGTAAACAGCAACGCGATGCAGCCAAGGATCAGATAAGAGGTTTTGAAGCCGTAATTGACGTACATCATCCCCGCCGCATAGGACATGCCGATGGCCGACAGTTGTTTGAAGAAGCAAAAGCCCCACAGGTAGATCGACGCGGAAAGGTTAACGTTAAATTGGGTGGTGATGTATTTGAAGATGCCCACCAGCAGGAACGGCACCTCAAACATATGCAGGGTCTTGAGGACAATCACCGCCGTCACCGAGTCCGCCTGCGACGAACCTATGATCCGCACCGACATAATCACCCCGGCAATCAGCAGCGCATTCTTGCCGCCGATGCGGTTGATGATCAACGGCGCAAAGAACATGATAAAAGCGTTAAGAAACTCGCCCAGCGTGGTGACATAGCCAAATGCCTGGGTACCGGCATGCCGATCGCGGAAAAACGAGGTGAAGAAGTTGGCGAACTGCTGATCAAACACGTCGTACACGCAGGCCACCCCGACGATATACATCACCAGACACCAGAATTTGCGCATTTTCAACAGCCCCAGCGCCGCTTTGAGCTTGATGGGATTGTGGTTCAGCGCCAAGCCGTCCGCCACCGCCAGCGTGTTGTTCTCTTCCGGCTTGAACAGGTAAAGCAATCCCGCCAACACCAGCGCGAAGCTCGAGGCCAGCCAGAACGCGAATTGATTGTTAATGGTAAACATGTAGCCGACGATCGAGGCGCAGATCGCCCAGCCGATACAGCCAAACAGCCGGGCGCGACCATATTCGAACTGGCTGCGGCGGCTCACTTTTTCGATATAGGCTTCAATCGCCGGCGAACCGCCGCTACACACCAGGCCGAGATAAATGCCGCACAGCAATGCGCCCAGCAAAAAGTTGCTTTGCAGCAGCGGCGAGAACACATAGATAAACAGCGGCGCCAGAAACAGCAGCAGGAAGATGATCATCCACAGCAGGTGTTTCTTCAGGCCAAACTTGTCGGTGACGAAGCCAAAAATCGGCTGGAACACCAGGGCAAACAGCGCCATGCCGGCGAACACCAGCCCGGTTTGTTGCTGATCGAGATGATTGACGTCATGCAGCCAGATCGGAAAGAACGGCAGCACCGCGCCCATGATAAAGAAATAGAAAAAACAGAAGGCACCGAAGATCCAAAAGTTCTTGTTTTTCAAATAAAACATGGCTCACCATCCCATTTTTAACGGCGCGGGAAACCCCGCGCCTTGTGCGTTTTGAGGAGGTATCGGGGTAATGCGGCGATTAATGGTAGGCGGGAAGCCAGTTGCCGTGCGCTTCAATCAGTTCGTCGCACAGCTTGCGGATATCATCGATAGAAAGCTCGGCTGAGGTGTGCGGATCCAGCAGCGCCGCATGGTAGATCGCTTCGCGTTTGTGCGTGACCGCCGCTTCGATGGTCAACAGTTGGGTGTTGATATTGGTGCGGTTCAGCGCCGCCAGTTGCTGCGGCAAGTTGCCGACGTAGCAAGGCGTGATCCCCTGCCCATCCACCAGACAAGGCACTTCGACGCAGGCCTCCGCGGGCAGGTTGGTGATCAACCCGGTGTTGAGCACGTTGCCGCCAATCTTGTAGGGCCGATCGGTCTCCATCGCTTCGATGATGTAAGAAGCATATTCATGAGTGCGGCAATGAGTCAGGCTAGCGTCATGGGTCAGCGCCACTTTCTGTTGCTGCCATTGTTCAATTTGCTCAATACAGCGGCGTGGGTATTCATCCAGCGGAATATTGAAGCGCTCAATCAGTTCCGGATAATTGCGTTTGATCCAGTAAGGCATGTATTCGGCATTGTGTTCTGAAGATTCGGTCACGTAATAGCCGAAGGTTTTCATGATTTCATGACGCACCATGTCATCATGCTTGCCCTGCAAGGCATTGGCGCGGCGCTTGATTTCCGGGTACAGGTCTTCGCCGTGGCGGCGAACGTCCAGCAGCCAGGCCATATGGTTGATGCCCGCGATGTGGAATTGCACGTCGTCGGTCGGCATATCCACGCTTTTCAGCAGCGTCTCGGCGCAAACCTGAACGCTGTGGCACAACCCCACGGTTTTCACTTCGGTATGGCGCAGCATGGCGCCGGTTATTGCCGCCATCGGGTTGGTATAGTTCAGCAGCCAGGCGTCCGGGCAGACCGCTTCGATATCCCGGGCGAAATCAAACAACACCGGAATGGTGCGCAGCGCACGAAAGATACCGCCAATGCCCAGGGTATCGGCAATGGTCTGCTGCAGGCCGTATTTTCTGGCAATGGTGAAATCGGTAATGGTGCAAGGATCGTAGCCGCCGACCTGGATGGCATTCACCACGTAATTGGCGTTTTTCAATGCCGCGCGGCGGTTTTCTACGCCGAGGTAAGGGGTAATCTTCGCCCTGCCCGCATTGGTATTGCGGTTGATATTGCTCAGCATGGCGAAGGATTCGTTGAGACGGGCACTGTCGATGTCGTACAGCGCAATATCCACCTCTTTCAATGCCGGCGTCGCCATGATGTCGCCGAGTACGTTCTTGGCGAAGATGGTGCTGCCCGCGCCCATAAATGTCACTTTAATCATCGTATTTCTCCGCTGCTGCTGTTTTCGATAAGCTGAAATTACCCTGCAACCTCGGCATGAGATATGGATGAATGTGACCTTGTTATGGCGAAAAATGACGCACCGCAAAAAGTGTGAGCCAGGTCGGGATCTGGTCATATCCCGGCAGCTCCGCCGCAACTACGCTGATAGAGTGGAGGTAAAACGGAGGCCATGACGGATGCACAAGAGTTTCACCCTCAATCGCACCGACAATATTGAGCTGAACCTGTACCAGTATGGGGAGGAGAATTGTGATAAAGGCCACAGTTTTGGCCCTGCCGTGCGCCAGCACTATCTATTTCATTATGTGATAAGCGGGACCGGCGTGCTGCACAGCGAATACGGCTCTTTTCCCGTCGTGGCAGGCGAAGGTTTTCTGATCCACCCGCACGACGTAACCACCTACTGCGCCGACAAAAGGGATCCCTGGCATTATATGTGGCTGGAGGTCGACGGGCTTATCGCCGGCAAGATTTTCGAAGAATGCCACCTGAGCCGCCAATTCCCAATTTATCGGCCAAACCAACAGGACGATAACGCCGACGCCCTGGGCTACCTGCGACAGATCGTTGCCCAGGGCGATGAGCATCGGCTGAAGGTGCTCGGGCTGAGCTACCTGTTCTTTTCCGCGTTAATCGGCAATAGGCTGCAGGGCACGGCTGCACATCCCGATGACAAGGCGCAGCATCTGCGTAAAGCAGTCAAACAAATTGAAAACCGCTACCATGAACATTTGACGATTGAGAGCCTGGCCGCCTACTGCAATATCAACCGCAGCTACCTGTGCCGGCTGTTCAAAAACGCCTACGGCATCGGCCCCAAGGAGTATTTGCTTAATTTTCGCATGAGTATCGCCGTCAGCCTGCTGAGCAATGGCCCTACGGCGATCAAAGTGGTGGGTATTTCGGTCGGCTATGAAAACCAATTGCACTTTTCCAAAGCCTTCAAGCAGGTGCACGGCGTATCGCCGGCCAGATGGCGGCAGGAAAACCTTCAGGCACCACAGCCTGGCAGGTGACGTTCAGCCCCCCGTTCGTCTGGCGCGGGGGATTGCCTGTTCCGCAACCTCTTCTTGTTTTATACGCGGGTATTTCCACAACCAACGCCCGCTGACCATGCGCCAGTAGAAGAGCGCACCGCGCACCGCCCAATCCATAAACATGCCGAGCCAAACGCCGACCACGCCCATGCCCAACACAATGCCCAGCGTGTAACCCGCCACCACGCGGCAGCCCCACATGCCCAGCATCGACACCCACATGGCAAAGCGGGCGTCGCGCGCACCTTTCAACCCGGCGGGCAGCACCCAGGAGGCGGCCCAGATCGGCATAAAGGCGGCGTTGAGCCAGATAAGCACTTTCACCACCTCTTTAACATCGTCCTGCTGGCTATAAAACGAAGCGAGCACCCCGGCCAGCGGTGCCGTTCCCCAGGCGATAACCGTCAGTCCAATCGTCGCCAGCCAGAAAATGTGACGCAGTTGCCGCTCCGCCTGGGCTATCTGCCCTTTCCCCAAACGTTTTCCCACGATAATGGTCGACGCCGATCCCAGGGCGTTGCCCGGCAGGTTAATTAACGAGGCGATGGAAAAGGCGATGAAATTACCGGCAATGACGTTGGTCCCCATGCCGGCGACAAACATCTGGGTCAGCAATTTGCCGCCGTTGAACAACACCGATTCGATGCTGGCGGGGATGCCGATCCCCAGCACTTCCCAAAGGATGTTCAGTTTTAACGGCGTAAAGTAGCTTTTCAGCGTGATGTGCAGCGCCGGGTTAAACCCAATCATCAGCACGTAAATAATGGCGATGGCACCGATATAGCGGGAAATGGTCAGCCCCAGCCCGGCGCCGACAAAGCCCAGCCCATGCCAGCCCAGCATGCCGTAAATCAGAATGCTGCTGATGATGATGTTCAGGATATTCATGCCGCCGTTGATCAGCAGTGGGATCTTGGTATTGCCCGCCCCGCGCAGCGCACCGCTGCCGATCAGCGCAATGGCGGCGGCCGGGTAGCTCCACACCGTGGTTTGCAGATAAGAAAGCGCCAATGCCTTGACCTCCGGGGTGGCGGCACCGGCGATCACGTCAATAATCTGCTCGCCCGCCAGATGGATGCCCACCGCCAACACCAGGGCGACCAGAGTCATCAACACCAACGACTGGCGCGCCGCCGACCGCGCTCTTTTGCGATCCCGCTTGCCGAGGCTGAAGGCCACCACCACCGTGGTGCCCAGGTCCACTGCGGCAAAAAAGGCGATAATCACCATATTGAAGCTGTCCGCCAGCCCCACACCGGCCATGGCTTCCTTACCGATCCAGCTCACCAGGAAGGTGCTTAGCACCCCCATCAGCAAGACGCAGGCGTTCTCCATAAAGATCGGCACCGCCAGCGGCGTGATTTCACGCCAGAAGAGCACAGAGTAGCTTTTTCGTTTGGCATACCAGGGCGTTTTTTCCACGCGCTGACGCAGGGCGGCAAGTAAATTCAAGATGAACTCGGATAAAAGTGAAACAACATTTCAAAGGATGAATGACAGATCGTTATCCTGCAAAGAATTTTTTGTAAGAGAGGTTCTGAAAAATACGCGGCGGATGAGAGGGGTTTTATCGCTGCAGTAACCGTCGTATCATGATGGCCGAAAGCCAGGCAGGCTCAATGAAAGTGGTTAATCTTCTACGGGGCGCGCCGCATCTGACCTTAAGCCTGAGACGGGTTGTCCTGCCGGGTAAAACTGCGGTTAACACATCGAGACCATCAAACCCATGCCAAGCCCCACCTTAATGCGGTACTTTCTGGCCCTGTGCTTAATCGTCGCGACCCTCAATCATATTATCGCCGACGTGAAGTTTGGTTTTCTCTGGGATTATGGCTACGGTGAGCAGGCTTTCCTGGCCAGCCGCCTTTTTTGGGGCAGCCTGACACTTTTGGATCCGCTGGTGGCCTATTTTCTGATCGTCAACCCAAGGATTGGCCTGCCGGCCACATTAGCCCTCATCACCGTTGACGTCATCCACAACGGCTATTACGTTTATCTCAATAACCAATGGCTTGCCCCCTTTTTTCTGTTCCAGTGCGCCTTCCTTGCCATCGCCTGGGCATTTTCATTCAGGATAAAAAAAGGTTGCCCGATCCAGGCAAAATAAGGTCATAACGCGCAAAGCCGCTAAGTCGCCGGAGCATGCGCCCCGACCAGCGATTTATTGCCGCCGGTTGGGTTGAAATCGGCTTGAGATTCCATCGCCGTTTAATTCGATACCGCGTCATTTTTTCTTGATTAATATGCGTTTACTACCTAATTTGCCTATTGATCATTGTGTCAAACAGGACAATTGGGAAGAAAAATGCCGGATATGTCGCGTGAGGTGGCAGAACGTTTGATCTGTGAAAGAGGCTGGTTGTCTCATATGCCCGAGCCATTCAGGATCCGATTGCTGCAAAATGCATTGCTTTTGAAATTTGAAGCTGGGCAAGTGATCTTTAGAAGAGGCGAGCCGGCTGGTGGGATCTACGGGTTGGTCACAGGCACAGTGATTGTCAATTCGGCGCCCCCTGATTCCGCTCCAAGGTTGATTCACATCGCTCGTCCCGGAGGCTGGACGGGCGAAGACAGTTTTATGACAGGCCAACCGCGACGGATTGAATTGGTCACGCAGAGCGATACCTGGGTCATGCACGTCCCTCTTAAGACAATGGAACAAATGGTGGCGTTAAACCCCAATGATATTCGCGCTTTTGGTACGATCTCTATTCTGGCATCGGATTCACTGCTCAGGATTGTGCATGATCTACAGAAAAAAGATGTCAGCGCCAGGATCGCCTCCGCATTACACCGCATGTCATGGGCGACAGATTCCCCGGTTACTGTTTCTCAGGAAAACCTCAGTATCATCACCAATACCTCCCGCAAACAGGTTAACAGCGTTATTCAACGTTTTGTCGAAGAGGGGTGGGTGGAGACGAGTTATCGCGCCATCACGGTCACCAACCCTGCGGCTTTACGGCAATACTCGGAAAAAAGGTAACGGAATAATTTATAGCGAGCAGGACAATAGCCGAAATCTCGTTTACCGCTAGCGAACATGAAGCAAGATAAGTTCATACAGGGCACCTTGGGGATAAATCATGGTACAGATGTCGCGAAAAAACGCAGAAAGCATAATGAGTCAACGAGGCTGGTTGTCTCACATGCCCGAATCCTTCAGGCACAGACTTTTTCAGCATGCCTTGTTGGTGAAATGCGCCCCCGGGCAAGTCATCTTCAGCCCGGGCGATCCTGCGGAGGGGATCTACGGTTTCATCAAAGGAATGGTGATCATCAAGACGGCCCCTCGCGACTCAACGCCGCGGCTGATTGACCTTGCCGTGCCAGGCGACTGGACGGGTGACGACGGCTTTATGACCGGACAGCCGCGGAGGTTTCAACTTGTTGCGCAGAGTGGGTCCTGGATGATGCACGTTCCCCTGGTTGCAATGGAACAGATGGCCGCGCAAAACCCCAATGACATGCGTGCCTTCGGCGTGATTTCTATTCTGGGGTCAGACTCACTGCTCAGAGTCGTGAATGATTTGCAGAAAAAAGATGTCAGCGCCAGGGTGGCATCGGTGCTGCACCGCATGTCCTGGGCGACAAACTCCCCGGTTACCCTTTCTCAGGAAAATATCAGCATTATTGCCAATACCTCCCGCAAACAGGTCAACAACATTATTCAACGCTTCGTGGAGGAAGGGTGGATTGGGGCGGGTTACCGTTCCATCACCGTCACCAACCCTGTGGCGTTACGGCAACATGCAGAGCAGGACATCGATAACTGAAAGGGGCTGCACGGGCGCTCGTTTGACCGACTCCATTCGCATTGCCATACGCCGGGCAAAACACCTCTCAATAGCCGCTGTCGTGGAAGAGCGGGCTGCCTGGCTATGCGCCCTCACCCGCAACTTGTCACTCCGGCAACTATCTGCGACACGACTTATACCTGCGGAAACCTGCTGCAGAACGATCAAATCTTCGGGTTTAGTTCACAAAATGAATAACTTAATTGCAAAATACTATCCGATAGTGCTGCCGGGGTTATAATGCGAGAGGAGAGAGAGTCGTCCCGAGGTAAGCTGATTCAAACTCAAGCAAGCCTGAACATGATGGCATGTCGAATAACATGCCGGAAAAGTGAATATCATAATAATCACTTTTAAATCAAAAAATTGAAATAATTAAGTGGCGGAGAGAGGGGGATTTGAACCCCCGGTAGAGTTGCCCCTACTCCAGTTTTCGAGACTGGTCCGTTCAGCCGCTCCGGCATCTCTCCTGATAGTGCTTGTCATCATGCCCCTTTTTGCGGCATTTTTACAGAGTTAGCCTCCAGCCGAATGTTCAAGTGACTACTTTACGAGCAACGCGATGATTAAATGGCCGTGGAAAACGCATCAACCGCAGGCGGAAACGCTTGCTCAGTGGCAGGACGCGCTGGCGATCCCCCTGCTCTCTCCGCTGGACGAGCAGGAACAACAACGCCTGATCGTCGTTGCCGGGCAGATTTTGCAGCAAAAGCGCATCGTGCCGCTGCAGGGGCTTGAGCTGACGTCGCAAATGCAGGCGCGCATCGCCCTGCTGTTCGCCCTGCCGGTGCTGGAACTGGGGGCGGAATACCTGGACGGCTTCAATGAGATCCTGCTCTACCCTTCGCCGTTCGTGGTGGAGGATGAATGGCAGGACGACATCGGCCTGGTCCATTCCGGGCCGGTGGTGCAGTCCGGGCAGAGCTGGGAACAAGGGCCGATTGTGCTCAACTGGCAGGACGTGCAGGACTCTTTCGATCTCTCCGGCTTTAACCTGGTGATCCACGAGGCGGTACACAAGCTGGATATGCGCAATGGCGGCAGCGCCACCGGGATACCGCCGATCCCGCTGCGCGATATTGCCGCCTGGGAGCATGATCTGCACGCCGCGATGGAAAACCTGCAAGACGAGATCGACATGGTCGGCGAAGAGGCCGCCAGCATGGACGCCTACGCCGCCACCGATCCGGCCGAGTGCTTTGCCGTGCTGTCGGAGTACTTTTTCAGCGCGCCCGAACTGCTGGCCCAGCGTTTTCCGCTGTTGTATCAGCATTTTTGCCGTTTCTATAAACAAGATACCTTGGCGCGCTTGCAGCGTTGGCAAGCCGAAAGCGGCGCAGAAACGCCATAAGCGACCGCGCATTGCTCGCATACTGAGCAGTCGCGCCGAATCGGCGAATTTAGCGTTGACACACTCTGGGTGGCTGGATATGATGCGCCCCGTTCACACGATTCCTCTGTAGTTCAGTCGGTAGAACGGCGGACTGTTAATCCGTATGTCACTGGTTCGAGTCCAGTCAGAGGAGCCAAATTAGAAAAGCCCGCTTAAGGAAACTTAAGCGGGCTTTTTGCTGTTGTGGCGCCAATCGCTCAGTCTGGGTGCATGAGGTACCGCACGCAAGAACATCGCCCAGGGCATTGCCAGGTTCTTAACGCTTATACCCCACCACAGACTGGCACCCTGATTGTTAACTGAAAAGGATTACTCCTGCATCTTGACGACAACTTTTCCCTTCGCATGCCCTTGGTCAAGGTAGGCAAGCGCATCCTTTGTGTCTACAAAGGAGAAAACCTTGTCGATCACGGGTTTGATTTTTTCAGTTTCCAGCAGTTTGCCGATTTGGCTGAGTTGATCGCCCTCTGGGCGGACAAACAGAAATGAATAGCTGATACCTCGCTTTTTCGAAAGCCGCATAATCTTGCGGCTCATCAACCCGAAGACAAAAGTCAGAAAGAAGTTTAGCCGTCGAACCCGTGCAAACGCGGCATCTAACGGCCCGATGAGAGAAACGATCCTTCCCCCGGGCTTAAGAACTTTGGTGGATTTCTCAATCGCATCGCCTCTGATAGTGCCGAGTACGATATCGTAGCCACTCAGCACGTTTTCGAATTCCTGCTTTTTATAGTCAACCACTTCGTCTGCGCCAAGGTGACTGACCCATTCGACGTTGCCCGTACTCGTGGTCGTTCCTACCTTTGCGCCAAGGTACTTCGCCAGTTGAATCGCAAAGGTACCAATCCCCCCTGATCCTGCAGGGATGAAAACCTTCTGGCCAGGCCGAAGCCCGGCACGCTCTTTCAGCGCTTGCCAGGACGTGAGGCTCACCATCGGCAGAGACGCCGCCTGCACGAAATCCAGGTTCGCGGGTTTCATTGCAGCAGCGTTCTCAGGCACCACGGCAAATTCGGCAAGCGATCCCCTTCCCATATCGAAAATGCTGGCGAAGATGGCATCGCCGGGCTTGAAACGGGTCACGCGACTGCCCACCGCGGTGACTACGCCAGACAGGTCGCTGCCAAGGGTGGCAGGTAACTGAAAATTGAGAACCGGCTTAAATATTCCCGTTGGGATCATATTGTCGATAGGGTTCAGACCCACAGCGTAAACCTTTACAAGGATTTCATTAGCGTTGAGTGTAGGAAAATCCACATCATCGAAACCTAAGTCAGGCGACTTGCCATAGCGTTTGAAAGTGAAGGCTTTCATCGTCTTCTTGTTCATTTGTTGTTTACCCTATCGTGTTTGTCGATAAAACGTTCATTTAGCCGCCCTATTGGCCCGTAAAAAAGCCACGCCCAGGAGACCCTCGATAGATACGGCAAACAGGATCTGCCCGTTAAAAAACAAAGTAGACGTCAGAATCGCCAATCGAGAAAATTTCGTTGTTTTTATTCTTTGGTATCAAGCTGAAGATTGTTGCGTACCACCTTATCCAGGAGCTTTGCCGGCGCAAATCTGAGCAAAAAATTCAATCTGCCTGCCAATTTTCCCGCCGTGTAGCGCAACTTTGGCTGTAAAGTCTGAGCCGCTTTAACGACCACATCCGCCACCACTTCCGGGCTTTCCGCTTCAGCCATCGCCTTGCTCACCACTTTCGCCAGCTTGGCCCGAATAATCTCATACTCTTCCAGCTTGGCATCCGGCTCTATATTATTGGCTTCAAACTGCGTTTTTATGTAGGCAGGTTCGATAACAGAGACTCTGATGCCCTGCGTGCGCAGTTCATGATCCAGCGATCCCGAATACCCTTCAATCGCATGCTTACTGGCAGCATAAAGTGCCACATACGGCAACGGAACGATGCCCAGTATCGAACCGATGTTGATGATACGGCCGCTGCCCTGACGGCGCATGTGAGGCACTACCGCCCGGGTTAACCGGACTACTCCGAGAAAATTCGTGTCGAAAATGTCCTTGGCCTGTTTGATGGAGCTCTCTTCCGCTGCCGCCGGAGCAACGCCAAAGCCGGCATTATTCACCAGGATATCGATCCGCCCCTCCAACCTCAGCAACTCATCAATGGCGGCCTGAACAGAAGCGTCGTCCGTCACATCAAGCGCCAACAACGGAAAGGGATGTTTACCCGCCAGGGAGCCACGGCGGCTTGTGCCGTAGACCGTAAATCCTGCGGCCAAGAGTTTGTTGGCCGATGCCTCGCCAATCCCTGATGAGGCACCCGTCACGAGCGCTACACGTTTATTTGTCATGCTGAAATAAGACCTTCATAAGCGGTTTGGGGGTTATCACCCGTGGTGCGATGACAAGCGATACGGAATATATTTTGGCTTTAACGCTCTGCAGGAGGGGTCGAAAGATCGTTATCCGTGTCCTGCAGAGCGTCACTCATCGATTAAACGTTTTTATATCGCTCTGCGGCTTCGGCTTGTTTAATGTCCGAAAGCAGAGCCTGCCGCGCGGTATCCAGAGTGTCCCAGCGTGCCGCATTATGCAGTGGCGGAATGGTGACGAGTTCACGGCGATCAAAGCCAACCAGAGCCGCATCAACCAGTTCGCCCACTTCCATCATTTTGGACGAGTTGCTGATGTCGATACCTGCGCGCTCCCAAATTTCCGTGTAAGTTCCGGCAGGAAGTACCGCCTGGACGTAAATGCCCTTGGGCGACAGCTCCAAACTCATTCCCTGAGACAGGAAAAGGACAAAGGCTTTGGTTGCGCCATAAACCGACATGGCAAATTCAGGGGCCAGACCAACGATGGAGCTGATGTTGACGATCGATCCTTCACCCGCTTGTACGAATCGGGGGGTCACCGCACTGGCAAGGCGCGTCAGGGCAGTGACGTTAAGCGCAATGAGTCGCTCAATCGAATCAGGCGTCTGCTCAACGAAGCTGCCCGACTGCGCGATCCCCGCGTTATTAATAAGAACGCCTATCCGCAAGTCGTCGCGAAGGCGCGCTTCGACAGTGGCCAAATCACTCGATTGCGTGAGATCCGCCGGCAGAACATCGACAGAAATAGCATTTTCTTGCCGCAGACGTTCTGCAAGGAGATCAAGTTTTGTCTTGTCGCGAGCGACCAGCACAAGGTCGTGGCCCCGGCGCGCGAACCGCTCGGCGTAAACCGCGCCAATACCTGTAGAAGCGCCTGTAATGAGGACTGAAGATTTGGTCATGGGTTGATTGCCTTTATTAATGAGTCAATAGAATCCGCAATGTGCGATGTATAGAGAAGCGAGCCGCCCGCAGAGCTACTTGCCGCTCGCGGAAAGCGGCGGGTAATCGGTGTACCCTTCTGCGCCGCCGCCATAAAGCGTTTCAGGAACCAGCGTGGCCAGAGGCGCTTGCGTTTTCAGTCTTTCGACCAGATCGGGGTTGGCGATGAACGGACGTCCGAAAGCGAACAGGTCCGCTTTACCTTCAGCAAGTTGGCCGGAGGCTAACGCCAGGTCATAGCCGTTGTTGCCAATATAGGTATTTTTAAAGCGCCGGCGCAGAGAGCCATAATCGAACGGCGATACGTCACGGGGGCCCCCCGTAGCGCCTTCCACAACATGAAGGTAGACGATGCCTAATGCGTCGAGTTGTTCAACGAGATAGTCATATTGCGGCTGTGGATCACTGATCGAAATCGCATTAGCGGGAGAAACCGGTGAAATGCGGACGCCAGTGCGCTCAGCCCCGATCTCATCTTTAACGGCAGCCACGACCTCTAACAGCAGCCGTGCGCGATTCTCGATAGAACCGCCGTATTCGTCGGTACGCTGATTGGCGCCATCTTTGAGGAACTGTTCCAGCAGATAGCCATTCGCGCCATGAATCTCAACACCATCAAATCCAGCGGCAATGGCGTTGGCGGATGCCTTTCTGAAATCCTCGATAATGTCCTTTATTTCGTCCAGCTCGAGCGCGCGAGGCTCAGAGACGTCAGCAAAACCGTTGTTCACAAAGGTTTTCGTCTCGGCACGGATGGCCGAAGGGGCAACGGGCGCTGCGCCACCAGGCTGCAAGTCGACGTGGGATATGCGTCCTACATGCCACAACTGCACAAAGATATGCCCGCCTTTTGCATGCACTGCGTCAGTCACTTTGCGCCAGCCATCAATCTGCGCTGGAGTATAGATCCCCGGGGTATCCTGGTAGCCCTGTGCTTGCGCCGAGATCTGCGTGGCTTCGGTAATCAACAGCCCCGCAGTGGCACGCTGCGCGTAATAGGTCGCCGCCAGTTCACTGGGTACCAGACCCGCTCCGGCGCGATTACGCGTTAACGGCGCCATCACAATATGGTTGGTGAGCGAAATTGGCCCAAGATTATAGGGTTGAAATAAAGGTTGGTTCGCCATGTTTGTACCCCTGCTAAGTGATGTGTGAAGCGACGAATTCAATGATGATGATCGTAATCTAAAAAGTCAAACGGTTTGATTATGATCATCATCAATGTATACTTGCGGCATGCATTTTTAAGAGAGGATCCGGAAACGATGAAAGTTTCAAAAGAGCAGGTTCGCGAAAATCGCATGCGCATTGTCGAAACTGCCTCAGTGCTGTTTCGTGAGCGGGGCTATGACGGCGTGGGTATCGCTGAGCTCATGTCAGCCGCAGGGTTAACGCATGGCGGGTTTTACAAGCACTTCGGTTCCAAGGCGGATTTGATGTCGGAGGCAATGAGCTGCGGTTTTTCGCACTCTGTAGAGAGTACCCTGGGTATGGATATGGCTGGTTTTGTAGAGCAATATCTCTCACGCAAGCACCGTAATGCCAGGGGAAATGGCTGCGTGATGTCGGCATTGGGTGTCGATGCCGCGCGCCAGTCGGCGTCAATTAAAGAAAGCTTTGCGGCTGGCATTGAACGTCAGCTGACCACATTAGAGAATGAGAATGGATCGGGAGACGAAGCACGCGCCGAAAGAATCAGCACCATTGCACATCTTGTCGGCGCCCTGGTGCTATCGCGTGCCTGTCCAGATGACTCTGCCCTTGCCGATGAGATTCTGGAGGTTTGCCGCTCCCGCATTCTCGGTCAGGAAGTCCATGAGAATTGAATGTCCGGGTACAATCGCAATAGGATGGCGGCGGTAACCTCTCTGCAAACATGCCCGTTTTAACTTACCGCGTTTTCGGGGCAGGCCTGAGGAACCCCATGTTCCTGGGAGGATGCCCATTCGATTCGGTTCCTGCCCCAGGACTTTGCCTGATAGAGCGCGATGTCCACACGCTTGAGCAAGCTTTCCTGGCTTTCATTTTCTCTTTTATTTCCGGCACCCATGCTGACAGTGAGGCGAACCTCATCATTAACCACCAATTCTCTGGCGCGGGTTAATATTTTCTCTGCCGTTGACTGTGCCTCTTCAAATACCGACGTTTGCACTATTACGGCAAATTCTTCACCACCGATTCTGGCGGCAATGACATTATTTTCAGACAGCTCGCCCAGCATCTGCCCAAAAGCTCTGAGGACTTCATCGCCAATATCGTGCCCGTATTTGTCATTTATCTTCTTGAACAAGTCGATATCAATAAAAAACACATAATAATTCACGCTCTGCAAATCCAGCAGGACACGTCGAAAATAACGCCGGTTGGGCAAATTCGTCAGTTCGTCACGATAAGAGTCGATGCTGGCATCGGCATATTTATCATTAACATAGTGCACGATTAAATACACGCCAACGGCGACGCAGAGCATCCCTATGAGCCTGGTGAGGTCCTCGATGTAATAGCCTAACCACTGGGGCTGGCGGATGATTTCGTCCATAAAATCACACGCCGCGGAGAGGATCCAGACAAGCAGGCCGACATTAATCCACCGGCGCTGGCTGGCTTTTACCGTTAGCCGGTTAAAACTCCATAAGATAAAATTAAGTATTAACAACTGGAATAAATCAAATAACCAGCCTGAATTTTGTATCCAGGAATGCCCGATTTCTTTTGCCGGGAAGTACGCCAGATGAATGATCATCACCAGAATACACAGCGCCCCGGATAATACCAGCGGCATATACAGGGTTTTTCGCGATTCGTTTTTGGTAAAAAGCCCGTTCTCATTTTTCACGAATGGCATATGAGCCCTCTGACACATACTGAAATAAAAATCATTCTCATGTAGATTTGTTGGTCTACCCCTCTCTTAATTTACACGCCTGCGGCGGCGCCGGAAAGAAATCCAATGCGTCTGGCTGAAAACGTTATTTCGGGTGGAGCCACGCTGCGGGCATGGCTAGAGAAAGTCCACACGGCGTTTGTGATGGCGCAGATTCGTGGGCTGACTTACGCGGAGATCGCTACCTGACTATGAGCATGAGCAAACCGAAGACGATTTGTTTGGATGAACCGGCGAACCCTCTGGCGAATGTTCGCCGCCATTCACAAGCCGGCAATGCAGGCGCCCCCCCAGGAGCCTGCATTACCGGACGAAACAACCGCATCACGCCGACCAGCGCCTGATGCTGTGGGGAGGATTCGCGGCCTCAGAACCTGCCGTTCATCCCCAATATCGGCCCCTGCTGCACCACGTCATACACAAAGCCGTTATGCCGATAATCGCCCCCCATGGCCCGGTATCCCGCCACGGCAGAAAAACCGGGGGTAAACTCCCAACTCAGCAGCGCCGCCGCATCCCAGTCCAATCGGGACTGCCCGCCACCGGCCAATCCCCAGGCCGAAAGCCTGACGGTTGGCGTCAGAGCATACTGGCCGCGCAGCCCCGCAACGCCATCCACCCAGGTGGCACGGTCACTGCCCGACGCCCCATCGATAATCCCTCCCTGAAAATGCAAGCTGGTGCTGCTGTACCACACCCGAACGCCACCGGTGGCATCAAGGCGAGCACCGCCCTCCTCCAGCAAGGTATATCCGCCACCGAGGAACCCGGATACTGTCCGGCTATCCACTTTCAGGCGCGATGCCGGTGCCCCATCCGGCAAACCGTTCCGCGTCGTGGTGTCGATGAACATCAGGTCCATCAGCAGGCTGTAAGGTCCTTTACGGGCCTCCCCCATCCCCATCACCGCCACATCAAGGTCACGGGCAATGGCGGAGAAATCCGTTTTCATAAATTGCGTGCCCGTTGACCGATGGCCGACATCTCCGCGAATGCCTGCCGCCCAGAGATAAGGAGAGACGGTGAACTGCCACTCCTCCGCCGGCTGATAGACCGGTGGCGCCACTTGAGCCGCCGCAGCCGGGAGACTCAAAACGCCCGACGCTAAAAGCGCCGCAGGCAGAACCCGCCAGGCGAGCCTGTTTTGCAGATTGTCACAATTCATCATCGCCATGATCTTCTCAGTGCATACTCAGGGAGAGAGCAACACGTTCAGCCGCGCAGTCCTCGGTGGGTTTCAGGTTCGCTTTGGTGGCGTCCTGCACTTCACGCTTGGCGGCGGCCAAATCTGCCAGGAAAGCCGGGTTGTCATGCAGCACGGCTACCGTAGCGGCCCCCATGATGCGCCCTGCATCCACGTCGCTTTGCCAATGCGCATTGCAGACGACACGGCTCTGACCAAACGCCAGACCGCGCGCCAGCAGCTCGGTCGCCCGTGTCGGCTGCACTTCGGCCAACACCAAGCCCCAGGCCCAGCCAGCCGCCGAGTGGCCGGACGGCCAGGAACCGTCGGTACGCAGCACCGGCTCCATGTCTTTGCGACAGGTTCCCTCGTCATGCTGCACAAACGGGCGAGTACGGTTATACGCGTTCTTTCCTGCGTAGGTTGAGCCACCTGCATCCGTCAATACGTGCTGCATCATGGCGTAAAGGTGCGGCGTCTTTTTCTCGTTGATATCGGTGCCCAGCGCGCACGAGAACGATTTTGCCGGCGCCGGAAAGGTCAACTCGGCGTCCGTTGCAGCCAGTTTTTCACGGGCAGACCCACGTAACGCCAATGCCGCCCGCCGTGCCTCTTCATCGCGAGCGAATGCCGCAGAGTCCGGTTTTGGCGGCCCTCCGAGCAGGGCCAAGCGCACCGGCAGGCTGGCCGGTTCAAGGTAACCCGGTGCCAGCTTAAAATGCGGGTCCGTTACCGTCGGCCCGGTATCGCTCGCCGCCACCAGGCCGGAACACAACAGGCCGGCCAACGGCGCTATCAGGTACAAAGGGACGCATGACTTTTTCATTTATGATGATCTCCAGAGTCGGTCGATGCCGCAGAGGGCAGCGCTATCAAGGCACTCAGAATTGGTACACCGCATTCAGGTAGAAGCCCGCCCCCACCGTTTTATCCGTCAACGGGCTGCGACGCGCATCCGCCGTCAAGGCGTACAGCTTCATCCCACCCTGCAGGGCAATATGAGGCTGTAACTGGACGGTCAGGCCGGTTTTTAACGTCACATTCCGCATGCCGCCGCCGGCATGATATTCGCTGAAGCCGCTACGATCGGCCTGCTCCCCCGTCACACCGAAACGCGCCATCATGTCGTCTTTGTCGCTCCAGGTCCCGTACAGCGCGGAATCCAGCGTCAGCGAGGAAGACAGCGGCAGCGAGTAGTCGGCACCGGCTTCAAGGTATGCGGTGTGCCCCAGATCCTCACCGCCATATTCGCGGCTGCGGGTAGCCTGCCAGCCACGGACGAACAGCCGGCCGGCCGGTAGACGCCAATAGGCTTCCGCACCGATCATCGCGCTGCCGTCCAGATCGCCCATGCCCTTCAGGTGGTTATTGCTGCCTCCCAGGGTACGGATTTTTTCCTTGCGGCCCATGTCATATCCGGCCAGCAGCGCCAGCCCCACGGAAGAAGCCCCCGGCAAGTCCCAGCGCAAACCCTCAGGAAAGCCTGCCGTGAAGGTTCCCCAGCTCTGCGTCGGCATCACCGCCTTCGCCACCAGAGAAGGGAAGGCTTCATAACGCGAGGAGCCTTCATACAGCGGGGTCACCGCCACCCCACCGCCCAGCGTTATACTCTGGCCCGTATCGGAGGCGGCCTGAACGGACAACGGCAGCGCCACCATCAACGCAAAGGCAGGAAGCCCGAACGATTTATGAATCCCGTTTTTCTTGCTTGTCATATCCTTGTTCCTTTCTCTATTTTCTTTTCGTTTTTATTCTGATTCATCGGCATGTTTAACCTCTATCCGGGATATATTCCCGTCATCCATTCCCTTGACCGGAAATAGGTTTTGGCTAATTACTTTTTATTTTTTCAGTCATGGCATAGCCAACTCTATGCCTGCGGATAACCCTCCTGCCCGGAAAAGGGCGCAAAAAACCCCGGTGCGCGAGGGGCTGCTTAAAAGCACCTGCACAGCTGGAAAAAGCATTATGTCTTTGCACCGCTTGCCGAAAAGTGCAATTCGACAGGCTAAAAGGGGTGATTGAAACAAAGAGAGAGTGAAAACACGCCCTCGCTTCCCGCGCCCATCATTACCGAACGTCATGTCCAAAGACGGCGTTATCCCTGTCGTCCATCCCTGTTTCTCCCTGACATATTTTTAATACAGATTTTTCTTATCCCTAATTGTGTCAAACGGCACAATCAAGGGAGAAAAAGTAAAAAAACATGTTCAGGAAAATACCGGGCGGATCACTGCGGCTCCGGGAAATGCCATTGACCATTCAGGATTTCGTCGTCAGGCTGATAAAGCCTGACCGTGTAGTTCCAACCGGGCATGGTCGGCAGACAATTCGCAATTTTGCCGTCGCAACCACCAAATTGGATCACAATCGAACCATCATCGCTTTTTTGGGCGGTGAGGTTATTTAGCGAATAGGCGTCATACGGGTTTTTCTCGAAGTACCCCTTGGCGTTATAAACGCTCACGGACCAAAAACTCTTCACCGGTACATGCCCGACCTTGAGCCGATAAACGGTTTTCCCGTCATTCTTCGGCATCACGCCGCCGAGATAAATCGCATCCTTGCTCGGATTTCCTCCCCATCCGGACGCCGTCGCGATCAAATGCTGAATAGGATCGACGGTGCTCTTGGTGCCAAATGCCTGGTTGTAGTTGGGGAGCGTATCCCCGAGAACCAGCAGGGCATCGCGCATCTTTTTCTGACTCGCCGGATCCCATTTCGGCACCACGAACTCCCCTACCTGAGCCTGGCTAACCTTGATGGCATCTTGTAGCGCATGCACCTGCTCAACGTCTTTGCGATCGTCAGGATCGACGAGCGTACGGATAGCGACAAAGACATAACGCGTGCCGACCTCCTCCTTCGTCAAGGTATGGTGGCCGGCGCCATAAAAGACGGCGGGAACGTAGTGGTCTTCGTTGACCACCTGCATCGACATGAATCGCTTACCGGCCTCCGGCAAAGTGATCGTAACCGGGCCGGCATCGAGATCGAACACCGCACTCGAGTAGAGCGTGTCCCGATTCATGCGGATGACGCTCTGAGCGTCAATGGCAATCGGTTCGCGGCTATGCACAAACCGTCCCAATCCGCCGTCCGCCACCATATTGCCCATGTAAAGATCGGACTCGGCACGGACAAAATTATCGACACCAACCGATATCGTCTCACCGGAAGATGATTGCGCACTGGCGCCCCCCAAGGTTGCCAACGTCAGTGCGACGATGCGGGCCGTAGATGAATATGACATGTAACCCCCTGATCTTATGAAAATGAATCCCGCTCCCCAGCGTCACACTTTTCTTGTGCGAATCGCTTCCTTGCACCGCCAGCGGGCTTTTGGCATTGCCTTTGCAGACGGCAACCGTGATGGCAAACCAACCTGTCGACCTTACGTCCACAGACGGCTTTATCCCTGTTATCCATCGCTATTTTTCCTGAGCCACTTTCAATACAGATTTTTCTTATATGAAATTGTGTCAAATCGCACTATTGGGTGAGAAAAAGTGACACGTATGCCCCGAGCAAACCCCGGACATAGCTTCTTTCAACTCGGCTGGCTGGGTTGACAGAGGCTATCGCGCCATCACCGCCGCCGGCCCTTGCGCAGTGCGACAATTTGCCGGGCAGGACTGACCGGCGTTTCATTGCCCCTGCATTTATTGACGGCCATTAATGACCGAAGCAGAATGTTGCCTGGGTGCCCGTTGGCCCCCGCCCATTGAGGTGGCTATCAATGACAAGGATGAAATGTCTATGTTGAAACTACGAAATTTATTATTTCTTATCCCCTTTTCTTCCGGTGTTTTCCTTTCCATACCGCAATCCAGTCAGGCCAGAACCCCGGTCGCCATTCAGCTCTCCGCCTGCGAAAGCCAAAACGGTCAAAACGGCCAAAGCAACTCCCCTAACGGCCAGAACGGTAAAAACGGCGTCCTTGGCTCGGGCTGTCAGGATGGTGGAAAAGGAGGCGACGGTGCCTCCGGCGACGGCATTGGTGGTGGCATGGGTGGCATTGGCGGCAACGATGCAAATGGTGGAAACGGAGGAAATGGTGGCAACGGAGGAGATGGCGGCAATGGCGGCAACGGCGGCAACGGAGGAGATGGCGGCAACGGCGGCAACGGCGGCAACGGCGGCAACGGCGGCAACGGCGGCAACGGCGGCAACGGCGGCAATGGTATTGGAGCGGTTCCCGGCTCGCATCACAAACACCACAAACACATGAACACCGGCACCGACGGGGATAAAACGGTTCACCAGGTATAAGCGCCCTGTTACACCCGTATCTGTTACAGGTGTCTCATCACACACCTGTAACGGGTAACGCCTTTAACAGAAACAAAACAACTCACTGAAATAACATCACTTTTCCCTGTATCGTCACATTGGCACGTTTTTCGCTATCTCCTGCGTTGAGTCTCTGCCTCGGCCACCGACGTATTGGCCGCCGAGGCAGGTTTACGGTTAATTTCAAGGGGAAGATGATGAAAGCAGCTCGTTGGTATCAGGCGCGCGACATCCGTATTGATGATATTGAAGAACCTCAGGTTTCCGCCGGTAAGGTGAAAATCAAGGTAGCCTGGACCGGAATTTGCGGCAGCGACCTGCACGAATACCTCGCCGGACCGATTTTTGTCCCGGTAGGCAAACCTCACAAGCTAAGCCATGACATCGCACCCATAGTCATGGGCCATGAGTTTTCCGGTGAAGTGGTGGACGTAGGTCGCGGCGTGACGAAATTCAAAGCCGGTGACCGCGTGGTCGTAGAGCCTATCCTGGCTTGTCGGCAGTGCGAAGCCTGCCGCGAAGGCAAATATAACCTGTGCGCCGATCTGGGTTTCCACGGTCTGTCCGGCGGTGGCGGCGGCTTCTCCTCCTTTACCATGGTGGACGAGCATATGGTACACCGCATGCCCGATGCGCTGAGCTATGAGCAAGGCGCGTTGGTAGAGCCTGCGGCGGTGGCCCTTCATGCGGTGCGGATGAGCAAATTGAAAGCCGGGGATAAAGCGGCCGTCTTCGGTGCCGGCCCCATCGGCCTGCTGGTGATTGAAGCACTGCGCGCGGCCGGTGCGGCAGAAATTTATGTGGTCGAGCTGTCACCTCAGCGGGCAGAAAAAGCGCGTGAACTGGGAGCGAAAGTGGTTATCGACCCCAGCAAAGACGATGCCGTCGCCACAATACGCGAGCTGAGCTCGGGTGGCGTTGACGTGGCGTTTGAAGTGACCGGCGTGCCGGTGGTGCTAAAGCAGTGTATCGACAGCACTCGCTACGAAGGCGAGACGATTATCGTCTCCATCTGGGAAGGGGAAGCGGCATTCCATCCGAACAAAGTGGTGCTCAGCGAACGTTCAGTCAAAGGGATTATCGCTTATCGCCATATTTTCCCGGCGGTGATGGATCTGATGACCCAGGGCTACTTCCAGGCCGACAAGCTGGTGACCAAGCGTATCGAACTGGCTGACTTGGTGGAGCAGGGTTTTGAAGCGCTGGTGAAAGAAAAACAACAGGTTAAAATCCTGGTGCGTCCACCGCAGTAAAAAGTATCGCAGGTATGACGAGAGGGCGGCCCCTCGGTCCGCCCTCTAAGATCAAGATGCAATTCCGAGCGCCCCGCAAGGTTACAACGGTGCCGGGGAACGCAGGATCGCCGCCCGCAGCGCATCGACTATCTCGTCGCGTAGATCGTGGGTAGCGTCCGGTGCCATTTGCGCCACGCTAACGGTTTTCTCCGCTTGATAATGCCGCCCACTGCCCAATGCCGCCTCAAACTGATTGGCATAACGGTGCGCCGCCGCCAAATCACAATCCACCAACAGCACCGCATGGGCCAGCACCACATGCCGCCGCGCCTCGTCGGCAGGTTGACTCGCCACCGGTCGCCAATATTGGGCAGTACCGGCGATTTTACGCGCCGCCTCCCCGTCGCCGCAGGCAAGATTGAAGCGCCCGTCGCAGAAGGATCCTTCCACCGCCTGCCAGTGGGCCACCACGCCCCGTGCGGCCAGCGCACTGCGGAGAATAGCACACAGATGCTCATACACCTCTTCTGCCGCTTCACCCAGAGTGCGCGCTATCGGATATGCCAGGCTGACATTCACGATGCCGGGCCCCTGTGGCACCAGCCCGCCGCCGGACTTACGCAAAAACACCGGGCACCCGTCTGCGGCAAACTGTTGGCGCGCCGATTCCAGCGCGGCAAAACGCTTATAGCTGCCCGGAACCACCAGCGACAGCGGCGAGTGCCACAGCTGTGCCACCGCCTCTCCGGCGGCAGCGCGGGCAAACAGGCCGGCTTCGGCCTGCGTAGGGTCCGGAAAAAACATCAGCCGCGATGGCTGCAGTGAAAACCGCCCACCGTTAACGGCGGCAGCCTGAGAAACATCCTTCATCATCTCCCCTTGTCCACCACTCATATAAGGCGGGGTTAGTCATGCACCGGCGACTGAATGCCGAAGCGCTGCATGCGGCGATAGAGCGTCATTCGGCTGATGCCCATTTGCCGTGCGACGGCGCTGTGGTTCCAGCGGGCGGCACGCAGATATTGGATCAACAACTGAGCCTCCGGCGGCAGTGCTGCATCGGCTTCGGAGTGAACCACCGGCAGCGGGCTGGCGGGGATCGCCGCCGTCAACCCTTCCGGCAGATCGGTGGCCTCGATGCAGCCCCCATCGCAGAGTGCGGCGGCGTAATCCAGCGCATTGCTCAGTTCACGCAGGTTGCCCGGCCAACGGTGCTGATGCAGGCGGCGACGCGCAGCGGCGGAGAGCTGCACCTTACCGGCCAGCAATTTATCCACCAGCCAGTCGAGGTCACTACGCTGGCGTAACGCAGGCAGCGAGATACGCGCCCCCTGCAAACGGTAGAACAGATCGGCACGAAAACGCCCTTCCTGCACAAGTTGATCCAGCGCGTGGTGCGACGCGGAGATCACGCGGATATCCACCGATACCGGACGCGAGGCCCCCACCGGCAGCACCTCCTGCTCCGCCAACACCCGCAGCAACCGGGTCTGCATCTCCAGCGGCATGTCGCCTATCTCATCAAGGAACAGCGTGCCGCCGTCGGCTTCCTGGATCAGCCCGCGCCGCCCTTTGCTGCCTGCGCCGGAGAAACTGCCGGGCAGATGGCCGAACAGTTCGCTCTCAATCAGCGCCGCCGGGATCGCCGCGCAGTTCACCGCCACAAACGCCCGATGGCGGCGGTTGCTTGCCTGGTGAAAGGCTTTGGCAAAAAACTCTTTCCCGCAGCCGGTTTCACCGTGAACCATCAGGTGCAGCGGTGCCTCCAGCAGCCGGGCGGCACGCTGGAGCTGGAGCTGCAACGCCGTGTCGCCGCCGTTCAGTGCGGCCAGCGCAGGAGGTAACGCGCCGTGGCTGGCTGCGGCCTTACGTGGCGCACGCCGAACAGGCTGCACGGCGGTAACGTAGAGTTTCTCCCCGCTGCGGGCGCGTTCGAGGGTACCCTGCTGCCCGCTGGCGCTGGCCAGCCAATCGGGAAGACTGTCGATGGACGTATTAAACAGTTGTTCAATCGGCCGGCCGAGCAGCGTGCTGCGGCAGTGTACCGGTGGCGCGGCGATGCCCAGTTCGTTTTCCAGCATGCGCTGGGCGCGGTGGTTATGCCCCACCACTTTGCCGGCGGCATCAAAGGCGATCAGGAAATCCGGGCTGACCTCAACAAACGACGATGCCGGGCTGAGTTTCAGCACCCAATCGCCGCGATGCCGATGCTCAAACCAGGCATTTTCAATCTGATGCGCATAAATTTTAGCGAGCTGTAACGCCAATTGCTGGCTGGATTTTGGTTGCGGCGAGCTGAGCGCGGAAATATCAAGAATGGCGTTTAGCTGACCCTGCGGATCGAACAGGGGAACGGCGGTGCAGGTCAGCGGGATATGGGTGGCGTCGAAATGATCGGCCTGATGCACGGTCAGCGCTTTGCCGGTGGCCAGCGCGGTGCCCACGGCGCAGGTGCCTGCGCAGGCTTCTGTCCACTGCGCCCCGAGGAACAGCCCGGCACGACGCAGGCTGATTTCCGCATTGGCGTCCCCCAGGTAATCCACGGTGATACCGCGCGCATCGGTCAACAGCACCACGTAGCCGGCGGCGGCAATCTGCTGATACAACACCGTCAGGCCGTGGTGGGCAATGTGGCGAAATTCTTCCATTTCCTGGCGGTGTTCCCGCAGTTCATGCCACGGCAAGATGCGCGCTTCCTGCATGCGGCTGGGATCAAGGCCATGATGTTCCACGCAGCGCTGCCAGGAGTCGCGAATAGTCTGTTCGTGGAGACGCGGGGCCAGCAAATGCGCCTTGTTGCTGAGGCTGGCCATTACCGTGGCAATGTGTTCGCGCTGGCTCTGATTCACGGGTCGTTCTCCTGTGGCGGCACGGTGGGAATAACCGTTGCTGATGCGGGCCCTCATCATACACTGGGTTGGCTGCCCGGTGCAGGGGCATGGCCGGCAGGTTTCAGCGCACCGGTTATCAACGGCGGGTTATATCAGACTAAATACCGGGGAGAACTTTTCACCGCGTCCGGGTGCAATCTGTGATCGGCCACACGGCGCGGGCGCATTATTTGACGAAAAAGAAACGTGTGTGGGGAGAAGGCTGAACCGCCCCGCTCTCAGCCGCCGCGAATGGTGCTGCGCCAAATGAAGTCGGCATGGTACATCCGCGTTTCGCCCGGCATTTCCTGCCCCAGTGCCGGTGCCATGTTCTCTTCGTTCTCCTCTTCCGCCACCAGCCATCCCACCGCTTCCCGAGCGAACTGCTCCACCGGTTGAGTGAATGTGGTGAGGTTGTAGGATGACCAGCCCGCCTGCGGGATATCATCGAACCCGGCCACGCAAAGATCTTCCGGAATACGCAACGCAAAGCGATGGCGCGCCTCATCCATAAAACCGCAGGCCAGCAGATCGGTGACGCAGAACACCGCATCAGGCCGCTCCCGACGGGTTAACAGCCGGTGCGCCAGAATTTGCCCGCTCTCATACGACGTGGTGCCAAAGCGCTCGACGCTCACCGCCAGCCCCGCCGCTTCCGCCGCCTGGAGAAAACCGCGTTCACGGGCCATCAGGCTTGGCGTGCCCGCCAGCGAGTTGGCAAAGGCGATCCGCCGGCAACCGGCGCGGACAAACGCCATCATCACCGTGCCGGCCGCTTCTTCGTTATCCAGGTTGATGCTGAGCGAACCCGGTAGCGCATCATTGCGGTTAATCAGCACCAGCCGCTGACCGTGCCGGTGACACAGGCGGGCGATGGCACTGTCCGGCATGCCGGAGAGGACAAAAGACGCATCGGCGCGGAAGTTAATCGCCTGCTGCAACGCCTGGGACACGCTGTCGTCGGAACGATCGGTGTTAATCAACATGGCGACCTTTCCCGCCGCCTGCAAATGCTGGGTCAGCAATCGCACCAGGCTGGCCCGGTAAGGGGTCGCCAGTTCGGAAACGATCAGGCAGACAATGCCGCTGCGATTGCGCACCAATCCGCGCGCCAAATGATTAACGTGGTAACCCAGTTGTTCCGCCGCCCACATCACCCTTTCGCGGGTTGCCGCCGAGACGCTGGCGCCGGGCGTATAGGTGCGCGACACCGCCGATCGGGACACGCCGGCCAGCTCCGCTACGTCTTTGGCACTGATCATTGCCTTGTCTACCGCCATGGTTACATCCATCCGTTACCCGTTCCGATAAAGTTTGCCGCACTTTGCAAAGCTGTGCAAATTTTTCGCAGAAAATTTGTTTCATTTTTGTGACGAATAGGTTGAATTGTTCTATATCGCAATTGACAGCACAATTTTTATCCTCTAGTTATTTGCACACACGTGCAAAAAAAATGGCGACAACGTATCGCCACCCTACACAAACCAGGAGAACACCATGCATCGAGTCACCCTGATGGCGGTCATCGCCGCCGGCTCCGCGCTCTCGGCCCTGCCGGCTCACGCCGCCGGAAAACTGAATATGATATGCTCCGCCGATGTCGTGGTCTGCGAGCAAATGACCACGCTCTTCGAGAAACAGCACCCGGATGTCAAGGTCAGCATGGTGCGTCTGTCCGCCGGAGAAGCCTATGCACGCATCCGAACCGAAGCGCGTAACCCGCGCACCGATATTTGGTGGGCTGGCACTGGCGATCCCCATATGCAGGCCGCCAACGAAGGCTTAACCCAGCCCTATAAATCGCCGCTGCTTGACCAACAACACGACTGGGCGCGCAAGCAGGCGGAGAGTGCCGACTACCGCACCGTGGGCGTTTACGCCGGTGCGCTGGGCTGGGGCTACAACACCAGGCTGCTGGCAGAGAAAAAACTCAAGGTCCCCGCCTGCTGGGCCGATCTGCTGGATCCGTCCTACAAGGGCGAGATCCAGATGGCCAACCCGAACTCCTCCGGCACCGCCTACAACACCCTCGCCACGCTGGTGCAGATCATGGGGGAAGACAAGGCCTTCGATTACCTGAAAAAACTCAACGCCAATATTTCGCAGTACACCAAATCGGGTTCCGCACCGGTTAAAGCGGCGGCCCGCGGCGAAACGACGGTAGGCATCGTCTTTATGCACGATGCGGTGGCGATGCAGGTCGATGGTTTCCCGGTGAAGGCCATCGCGCCCTGCGAGGGGACCGGGTTTGAAATTGGCTCCATGTCGATTGTCAAAGGCGCGCGTAACCTTGCCAATGCCAAGCTGTGGTACGACTGGGCGCTCGGTGCCGAAGCACAATCGCACATGAAAGACGCCAAATCCTTCCAATTGCCGTCAAACCGCGAAGCGGCGATCTCCGAGTATGCGCCGCGCTTCGAGAACATCAAACTGATCGACTACGACTTTAAAACCTACGGCGCCACGGAAAAACGCAAAGAGCTGCTCAGCCGCTGGGATAAAGAGATCGGCTCCGGCGCGCAGTAATTCCCGTCCATTCCCTCTCGCACTTTCTGTCGTTGCCGATGAACCGGGCGTGGCACGCCGCGCCTGCACGGCTAGCAGAAAAGGAATAATGAACGATCGAGGTTACGATGAATGCTCAAAACCGCCGCGTAGACGTGGCTCTTGTGCTGGGCGCGCTCGCATTGCTGCTGCTGCCCTGGTACAGCCAGGAAGCCGGATTCTTCGACTTCAGCTGGTTGAATACGCTGTGGCAGGATCGGGAAAGCGCTCCCGCGCTGTGGCAAATCCTGGTTTTTCAACGCCCGTGGCTGGCTATTGCGCTGCTGTTGCTGCTGGTTTGCTCGCTGGGCCGCCTGCTGCAGGTAGGCCGGTTGCGCTCGCAGCTACTGATGTCTGCCGCCGCCGCCGGCATCCTCTTCCTGCTGTTTGAAGGCCACGCCATCGGTTACAGCGGCTGGAACTGGCAATGGAGCGAGCAGCTGTTTGGTGCGCTCGGCGACGGCCAACCCGCCTTTGGCGCCGGCGCTATTGCGTTGCTCACCGCGTTTTTGCTGCTGTTCTCTTTTGGGTTGGCCGAGCGTGGCGTGCTGAAGGGGGATGCCTTTGTGGTGTCCTCGATCGTGCTGCTGGTCGCGTTGGTCAGCACCTTCGTGCTTTATCCGGTACTGAGCATGTTTGTCGCTTCGGTGCAGGACGCAGACGGCGCATTTAAACCGGACGGCCTGATCGCCAATATGCAGGATCCGGCGATCTGGAGCCTCGGTTGCCTGAACGGCGGCAGTTGCGGCACCGCCTGGCGCACCCTGTGGCTGGCGCTGATGACCGCTGGCGGATCGACGCTGCTCGGCCTGGCCTTTGCGCTGGCCGCTACCCGTACACCGCTGCCGTTCAAGAAAGGGCTGCGCCTGCTCAGCGTGCTGCCGATCATCACGCCGCCGTTCGTCATTGGCCTGGCGCTGATGCTGCTGTTTGGCCGTTCCGGCATCGTCACCGAGCTGCTTTCCACCCTGTTCGGCATCGAGCCGGGGCGTTGGCTGTACGGCCTGACCGGGATCTGGATTGCCCAGGTGCTTTCTTTCACCCCGATCGCTTTTTTGGTGCTGATTGGCGTGGTGGAAGGCGTCAGCCCTTCGCTGGAAGAAGCCTCGCAAACGCTGCGCGCCAACCGCTGGCGCACCTTCCGTTACGTTTCGCTGCCGCTGATGGCGCCCGGCCTGGCCAATGCTTTCCTGATCAGTTTTATCGAAAGCATGGCGGATTTCGGTAACCCTATGGTGCTGGGCGGCAGCCACGGCGTGCTCTCGACCGAGATCTTCTTCTCGGTGGTGGGGGCGCAAAACGATCCGAGCCGCGCGGCGGTGCTGGCGATCATCCTGCTGTGCTTTACCCTCAGCGCCTTTGTGTTGCAGCGTCTGTGGCTGGCAGGCAAAAGCTTCGCCACCGTGACCGGCAAAGGCGATTCCGGCATGCACTGCGGCCTGCCGCGCGGGCTGCGCTATGGCGTTTACGGGCTGGTGATCCCCTGGGGCCTGTTCACGCTGGTGGTGTACGGCATGATTTTAATCGGCGGTTTCGTTCAGTCGTGGGGGTTGGACAACAGCCTGACCCTGGCGCATTACACCCGTGCATTCGGCTTCCAGTGGAGCGACGGGCAGATCCTCTGGACCGGCGTCGCCTGGAACTCGTTCTGGACCACCCTGGAAATCGCGCTGATCGCCGCGCCGCTCACGGCCATCGTCGGCCTGCTCACCGCCTGGCTTATCGTGCGGCAGAAGTTTGCCGGCCGCCAGACCTTCGAGTTTATGTTGATGCTCAGCTTTGCCATCCCCGGCACGGTGATCGGCGTCAGTTACATCATGGCTTATAACCTGCCGCCGCTGGAAATCACCGGCACCGCCCTGATCCTGGTTGCCTGCTTTGTGTTCCGCAACATGCCGGTTGGCGTGCGCGGTGGCATCGCGGCCATGAGCCAACTGGACCGCAGCCTGGATGAAGCGTCGCTGACGCTGCGGGCCGGCAGCTTCCGCACCCTGCGCAAGGTGATTTTACCGCTGTTGAAACCCGCCATCAGCGCAGCCCTGGTCTATGCCTTCGTGCGGGCGATTACCTCCATCAGCGCGGTGATTTTTCTGGTCAGCGCCCAGTACAACATGGCCACCTCCTACATCGTCGGGTTGGTCGAAAACGGGGAATACGGCGTGGCTATCGCCTACTCCTCCGTGCTTATCGTGGTGATGCTGGCGGTGATCCTCACTTTCCAGCTGCTGGTCGGCGAACGTCGCCTGCGCCGCGTATCCCGTATCGCCACACCGCCGGTGGCATCACCGCCGGCCTTACAACAGGAGACTGCCGTATGACTGCCATTCGTTCCGGCTCGGTGGTGTTTGAAAACGTCACCAAACAGTTTGCCGATTTCACCGCCCTGCCCGGCCTCTCGCTCACCGTTGAGCCCGGCACGCTGGTGACGCTGCTCGGCCCCTCGGGCTGCGGTAAAACCACCACCCTGCGCCTGCTGGCCGGCCTGGAGCACCCGACCGCCGGGCGCATCCTGATTGGCGGCAAAGAGGTGACCCATTTGCCCGCCAACGAGCGCGACGTGGCGATGGTGTTTCAATCCTACGCGCTGTTCCCGCATATGAACGCGCTGGAGAACGTCATGTACGGCCTGCTCGCCAGCAAGCTGTCGCGCAAAGAGGCGCAGGATCGGGCGCACGAAGGGCTGAAGCTGGTCGGGCTGGAAAACATGGGCAAGCGCTTGCCCGCCGAGCTGTCCGGCGGCCAGCAGCAACGCATCGCCGTGGCGCGCGCGCTGGTGCTGGAGCCGCAGGTGTTGCTGCTCGATGAGCCCTTATCCAATCTTGACGAGCGGCTGCGGCGCCGCGTGCGCACCGAGATCCGCGATTTGCAACAGCGTCTCGGGTTCACTGCGGTGTACGTGACCCACGATCAGGAAGAAGCGCTGGCGGTGTCCGATAAGATTATCGTCATGAAAGAAGGGCATATTGCCCAGCAGGGTGCGCCGCAGGAGCTTTATCATTCGCCCGCGTCGGTGTTTATCGCCGATTTCATGGGCGAGGCCAATATCCTGCCCTGTGACATTGAACGGGTGGACGGTGGCGAAGCGCTGATCAGCCTGGGTAGCCGTCAGTATCGGGTGCCGGGAGCCAAAGCGCGCCCCGGCGCCGCGCAACTGTCCGTACGGCCGCAGTTTATTACTCTGCATGCGGAGCAGTCGGGCGCATTGAACGGCGAGGTGACCCACAGCACCTGGCTCGGAGACCATATCGAGTATGAAGTGAAGACCGACCTCGGCGCTCTGTTTATCGTCGATGTGCAGATGGAACGCCAACTGGCGCCGGCCACGCGCGTGGCTATTGATTTCAAACCTCAGGGGCTGGCGCTGATTGCCCAGTGACGGCCCGCAACTTTAAGGATCTGCTATGAACGAACAAATCTCCCGGCGCCTGGCGCTGGCCGAACGGGTGGCGCGCGAGGCGGGAGCCAAGGCGCTGGACTATTTCAACCGTCGCGAAAGCCTGGTGATCGAAACCAAACGCGATGCGCAGGACGTGGTGTCGATCGCCGATCGTGAGGTCGAGCTGCTGATCCGCGGCCAGATCGCCCAGGCGTTCCCGGACGACGGTTTTCTCGGTGAAGAGTTCGGCCTGCAACCCGGGAATTCAGGCTATCACTGGGTGGTCGATCCGATTGACGGCACCAGCCCCTTCGTCAACGGCATGCCGAACTGGTGCGTGTCCATTGCCGTCATTTATCAGGGCGAGCCGGTGATCGGCGTGATCATGGCACCCTGCCAACAGGAATGCTTCGTCGCCGCGCAAGGCGCGGGGGCCACGCTCAATGGCAAACCGCTGCATGTGGATCCGGCGCGCACCTTGCAAAACCACATCACCGGGTTTGGCGCCAACAGCTATGTGGCGCCTGAACGCGTAGGTGAAATCGCCGCCGAGATCACGGCGGTCGGCGGCAATTTCTTCCGCAACGGTTCCGGTGCCATGATGTTGGCATGGGTCGCCGCCGGGCGGCTGGTCGGCTATTACGAACCTTATATGCACGCCTGGGACTGTCTGGCGGGTTATTGCCTGGTGAACGAGGCCGGCGGCTGGACGCATCCGTTTAACGCTCAAGGGGAACAGCTGTTGCGCGGCGCGCCGGTGCTGGCGGTGGCCCCTGGGGCCAAAGACGAGTTAATGCGTATCGCGCGGTTATGATACTGCACTGAAAAAAATCGTCCCCTGAAGGGACGATTTCTGGCGTCTGACATGGCGGGCGCAGCATGCTGCGCCCCTGCTCGGGTAACCGACTACAATCCGCGTTTTTCCATCAGCAACGCGAGATCGACCAACCGGTTAGAGAAACCCCATTCGTTGTCGTACCAGGCGAGGATCTTGACCAGTTTACCGCCGATGACCAAGGTAGACAGCCCGTCGATAATGGACGAACGCGGATCGCCTTTATAATCGCTCGACACCAAAGGTTCGTCGCTGTAGCCAAGGATCCCCTTGAGCGGCCCCGACTCCGCCGCCTGGCGGAAGGCGGCGTTGATCTCCTCGCTCGTCGCTTCGCGTTTCAACGTGACCGTTAAATCAACGATAGACACCACCGGGACCGGCACCCGCAGCGAGTAGCCTGTCAGGCGGCCATCCAGCTCCGGGATCACCTTGCCGAGCGCTTTGGCCGCGCCGCTGGAGTAAGGCACAATCGACTGAGCGGCGGCGCGCGCGCCACGTAAATCTTTTTCCGGCTGATCGTGCAGCGCCTGGCTATTGGTGTAGGCGTGGGTGGTGTTCATCAGGCCGTATTCAATGCCGAAGGTGTGATGCAACACCTGCGCGGCAGGCGCCAACCCGTTGGTGGTACAACTGCCGTTACTGACCACCCGATGCCTGGCCGGATCGTAATCCTGATGGTTAACGCCCATCACAATGGTGATGTCGTCGTTCTTGGCCGGCGCCGAGATGATAACGCGCTTGGCTCCGCCTTTCGTGATGTGCACTTCGGCCTGGCTTTTGTCGGTAAAAAAGCCCGTAGCTTCGATCACGATGTCGACGCCGACGCTGTTCCACGGGATTGCGCCCGGATCTCTTTCAGAGAAAACATGAATCGGCCTGCCATCCAGCAGCAGCTGGTTTTCACCGGCCTCGACGCTGGCGGCCAAGGTGCCTGACAGCGAGTCGTATTTCAGCAGATGCGCCAGGGTTTTGCTGTCGGTCAAATCGTTGATCGCGACAACCTGAAAGTCACTGCGCCCTAACGCCGCGCGTAAAACATTGCGCCCGATTCTGCCGAAACCGTTAATGCCTACTTTGACCATGATCTACCCCTTCGTTATTGTCTCTGCCTGCCAATCTAGCCGGGAGAGACACATGGCGTAAATGACGTTTATAGATCAATTTACGCCAAATTGCGGGAGTGAAAACGATCGCGGTACTCGGTCGGCGTCAGTTGCAGGTTTCTTTCGAACACGCGCCGCAGGTTGAGGCCATTGCCGAAGCCGGTGGTCACGGCGATATGCTCGATGCCTTCCGCACTCTGCTCCAGGCGCTGCCGGGCGGTATGCAAGCGCCCTTCTTCAACGAATTTAGCGGGGGAGATGCCGGTCTCGCGGGTGAACACGCGCGTAAAGTTTCGTGGGCTCATGGCGACCCTTTCTGCCAGTTTCTCAACGGAAAGATCGCCGTCCAGATTTTCCAGGATCCAGGACTGGAGATCGCGGATCGGGCCAGGCGTTTTGGCCTGATTCAACGGATAGCGGCTGAACTGCAACTGCCCGCCGGGGCGGCGAAGAAACATCACCAGATCTTGCGCCACTTCACGCGCCTGAATAAAACCGTAATCGTCTTCCACCAGCGCCAGAGTGAGATCGAAACCGGAGCTGACGCCGCCGGAGGTCCAGACGGGCCCGTCCTGAACGTAGATCGGCCCGTTTTCGACCTTCACCTTCGGGTAACGAGATTGCAGGGTATCCAGCAAACGCCAGTGCGTCGTCGCCCGGCGCCCTTCGAGCAAACCGGCCTCGGCAAGCAGCAGGGCCCCGCCGCAAACGGAAGCGATACGGCGTGCGTTGGGCGCGGCACGGCGGAGCCAGCCTGCGACAAACGCGCCTTCCTCCTCGGTCGCCCCCTTTCCGGTGACAATGACAGTGTCACGTTCCTGTTCAGGGTCAAGATCGGAAAGGCGATGATCGGCCAGCAAATTCAATCCGGATGACCCATGCACCACCCGATGAGCTTGCGTGGTGGCGACCTCAATCCGATAGAGCGGAGCGTCGTTGGGCCTCAAGCGGTTGGCCTGCATCAGGATGTCGGCGACACCCGCCGACTCAAACAGCATGCCCCCTTCGGGGACGATAATCAGGAATGTATGCATGGCTTTAAAATACAATTTGAGCAAAATAAGTCAACGGCACTCTTCAATATCATTCCCCTACTTGCCTTTCGATAGCGTTATCTGCGAACTGGACTGCGCAAAAATCAACCGATACAATCCAGCTTCACTATTAAACAAAAGGATTTTGTTGATGCCAGATAACACTTCGCAGGTAAAAGAAGGAACATTGCGTCTGATGACCCAAGGTGAGATAGCTATGGCTCGTCGAGTGTACGGAGATTCGATTGTATATAGTCGAGTCTGGGTACATTGTAATAGTTATCTCCCTTTCAAGCTGCAAAAGCCAAACTTCGCAATGAGCCCGAATGGTGAAATATGGTTCAGAAAAGAAGGATACGCGCCTGATTTCTCATCCCTGTCTGTCAAAGTTGAAAGTAAATATGTGTTTATCCATGAACTTGGCCATGTTTGGCAACACCAAAGCGGGCAATGAGTTAGGCTGCGTGGATCACTGAGTTGGGCGGCTAATTATACATACCGATTGGATAAAGAGAGATTGGTAGATTATTCTCTTGAACAGCAAGCATCTATACTTGCAGACTACTGGTTGCTATTGACCTACGGGATTGACACATGGCGATTTTATCAACATCCAAACAGGATAGGAAAATATCGCGGTATAAATGACATGCGGGACATCCCATCCCTTTACAAAAAAATAATTACAAGCCATAGATAAATATTTATGAAAAAAATCACAACATTAATAATCACATTCCTTTTGACTGGCTGCCCTGCACATCAAGACCCTATGGTCGTTGAGTATCCTGCACAAGTAACCATAAAAGGTAGTAATGTTTGCATTTCAACGACACAAAAAGACTGGAAATATATCACATCGGTGCAACTCTATAGTGAATCAGGGCAAAGCTTGCTTAAGACATTTTCTGATCCAGTGACGAGACCCATTGCCGTACAAGGAGAATGCCTACCTATATTCGGATTTAAATTCGAACCTGAAAACACCTACACTGCGTATTATAGCCTTCAAAAGAGTGATGCGAATAATGAGCGAACTTTCGCTGCACGTTTTTCGTTATCACAGGATAAAAACAACAACCTAAAAATCAACAAAAAATAAAAAAAGGGCTATCACTCTTCAAATCAGTGATAGCCATTCTGACTAATTCAATGAAAAATGCTCAACGGTGATCTTATGGAACTCACCCTGATAGCAGGAGATATCGGTGAACTCAGAACCCGCAAGATAAGTTTTATCTAAACGACTCCGCTTCAGAATCCCTAAACAGACTTTTGCTATGCATCATTTACCATCGACATTTTCCTGGCCTCGCGTCATCTTGCGTTCTGTCAACGCCAGCCCAGCGCCGGGGCGACATGGGTGAGGATCGACTCAATCACGTGTGCGTTGTAATCGACGCCCAACTGGTTAGGCACGGTTAACAGCAAGGTGTCCGCCTCGGCAATGGCTTCGTCCTGCGCCAGCTGTTTGATCAGCGCTTCCGGCTCGGCGGCGTAGCTGCGGCCGAAAATCGCCCGGGTTTGCTGGTCGATATACCCGACCTGATCGCCTTCCTTGCCGCTGCCGCCGAAGTAGCTGCGGTCCTGCTGGTTCATCAGCGCAAAGATGCTGCGGCTGACCGACACGCGCGGTTCACGCGTGTGGCCCGCTTCTTTCCATGCGGCGCGGTAAGCGCGGATCTGCTTGGCTTGCTGAATGTGGAAGGGTTCGCCGGTTTCGTCGTTTTTCAGCGTTGAGCTTTGCAGGTTCATCCCCAGTTTTGCCGCCCACACCGCCGTGGCGTTGGAGCTGGCCCCCCACCAGATGCGATCGCGCAAGCCGGCGGAGAAAGGTTCGATGCGCAGCAGCCCCGGCGGATTAGGGAACATCGGCTGTGGGTTCGGCTCGGCAAAGCCCTCACCGCGCAGCGCATCGAGCAGCACCTCGGTGTGGCGACGGGCCATATCGGCCTCGGTCTCGCCTTCTGCGGGCGTATAGCCAAAATAGCGCCAGCCTTCGATAACCTGCTCGGGCGAGCCGCGGCTGATGCCGAGTTGCAGCCGCCCGCCTGAAATCAGATCGGCGGCTCCGGCGTCTTCCACCATATAAAGCGGGTTTTCATAGCGCATATCAATCACGCCGGTGCCGATCTCAATGCGCTGGGTTTTGGCGCCGACGGCAGCCAACAGCGGGAACGGGGAACTGAGCTGGCGGGCGAAGTGATGCACGCGGAAATAGGCACCATCCGCCCCGAGCTCCTCTGCAGCGACCGCAAGATCGATGGATTGCAGCAGCGCATCCGCCGCCGAACGGGTGCCGGACTGTGCCGAAGGCGTCCAGTGACCAAAAGAGAGAAAGCCGATCTTCTTCATGGAGAGTATTCCTCAGAGTCAACATTACCGGATTACAGTGCAAAAATGCCGCCGCCGGTGCCAGAGAAATCGTCGCGAACCGCACTAAACGAACCGATTGCCGCCCCCGCCCGAGCATTGTAATCAAAAAGCAAATATCGTATAACAGGCTCCTCCGAGGGGTGTCCTGTTACGGGCTGAGATGGCGCAAGCCGAACCCTTTGAACCTGATCTGGGTCATGCCAGCGAAGGGACGGGTCGGCAATCACTCTCTCGGTCATTGCCTGTTCATACCTCAGCGCGCCCGGATCTCCACTCACTTTTGGAGGTCCCATGTTTACTCCCCTTTTCGATAACGGTCTTTACGGACGGCTGCGCCAACAGGCAGGCACGGACTGGCAGGACTACGTTGCTCACCCTTTTATTCGGCAACTGGCCGCCGGCACGCTGCCTGAATCCGCGTTCCGCCGCTATCTGACCCAGGATTATCTGTTCCTGATCCACTTCGCACGCGCCTACGCCCTGCTGGTGAGCAAGCTGCGCACGCTGCCGGAGATGCGCGCGGCCACCGCTTCGCTCAATGCCATCGTCGCCGAGCTGCCTTTGCATCTGGCTTACTGCGCCGATTGGGGGCTGGGCGAACCCGAGATTGCCGCCGAACCCGAGGCGGCGGAAACCCTGAACTACACCCGCTATGTGCTCGATATCGGCCACTCCGGCGATGCGCTGGATCTGCTGGCCGCACTGATGCCCTGCGTCGCAGGCTATGCCGAGATTGGCCTGCGCCTGCTTGAGGACCCGGAGACGGTGATGGAGGGCAATCCTTACGCCTCGTGGATCCGCAACTATGGCGATAAAAACTATCTGGCCGGCGTGCAGGCGGCCCTAGATCTGCTGGAGAGCGTGGGCCACCAGCGTGGCGCAGAAAGCCGCTTTGCCGAGCTTGCAGAGATTTTCACCACCGCCACCCGGCTGGAGTCCGCCTTCTGGCAGATGGGGTTGAACGCCTCATGAGTGACCGCATCGCGCCGCCCGGCATTCAGGTGCGGGATCTCAGCCTGCGCTTTGGCCGGCAGGTGATTTTCGATCGGCTGAGTTTTGATATCGCCGGCGGCAGCGTTGTCGCCCTGCTCGGCGCCAGCGGCGCGGGCAAAACCAGCCTGCTGAAGATTATCGCCGGGCTGATGCGGCCCACCGCCGGCGAAGTGACCGGCAGCGATGGCCTGCCGATAGCCGGCCGCATCGCCTATATGGGGCAAAAGGACCTGCTCTATCCGTGGCTGACCGTCGCCGAAAATATCAGCCTCGGTGCGCGGCTGCGCGGTGAAAAAACCGACCGGGAATGGGCCGGGCATCTGCTCGAGCGCGTGGGGCTGAGCGGTTACGCCAAAGCCCTGCCCTCGGCCTTATCCGGCGGCATGCGCCAGCGCGCCGCCATCGCGCGCACGCTGTATGAACGCCAGCCGATTGTGCTGATGGACGAACCCTTCTCGGCGCTGGACGCCATTACCCGCGCCATGATCCAAACCCTGGCGGCCGAGCTGTTGGCGCAGCATACCGTGCTGCTGATTACCCATGATCCGATGGAAGCCTGCCGCCTGAGCCATCGCCTGCTGGTGCTCTCCCGCTACCCCGCCGGCATTGACGATACACATGTCATCAGCGGCCTGCCGCCGCGCACGCCGGACGATCCCCATCTGCTGAAAAGCCAGGGCGAGCTGTTGCAGCAACTGATGAGGGCCGCCGAATGAAGCCGCTCATTGAAAACCGCCTGTCACGGGTGCGCCGCAGCCTGACGGTGTTCGCCGGTTTACTGCTGCTGTGGTGGCTCATCACGTTGGGCGATATTCCCGCCTTTTTGCTGCCTTCGCCTTCTGCGGTAGCGCAGGCGCTGTGGAGCGGGCGCGCCTATCTCGCTTATCACACGCTGATCACCGCCTCGGAAATTGCCTGCGGGCTGGGGATTGGGGTGCTGCTCGGCGCCGCGCTGGCGCTGTGCATGATCTATTCGCCCCGGCTGCAACGCTGGCTGATGCCGCTGGTGCTGACCAGCCAGGCGATACCGGTGTTTGCGCTGGCGCCGCTGCTGGTGCTGTGGTTCGGCTTCGGCATGAGTGCCAAAGTGGCGATGGCGGTGCTGGTGATCTTCTTCCCGGTCACCTCCGCGTTTTTTGATGGGCTGCGCCGGGTCAATAACGATTATCTCGATCTGGCCCGCACCATGGGCGCGTCCCCCTGGGCGCAACTGCGCCATGTGCGGCTGATGGCGGCGCTGCCGGCCTTTGGTTCCGGGTTGCGCATGGCCGCCGCCGTCGCGCCCATCGGCGCGATTATCGGCGAATGGGTCGGCTCGGCGGAAGGGTTGGGCTACGTGATGCTGAACGCCAACGCGCGCATGCAGACCGACGTCTGCTTTGCCGCGCTGTTTATTCTGGTGCTGATGACCGTCTTGCTGTGGATGACGGTGGATGCGCTGCTGCTGCGCCTGATCGACTGGGCGCCGGAAAACGACTGATAACTTTTTAACGACTGGGGTAAGAAATGATCAAGCAAACCTTCTGCGGGCTGATGCTCAGCGCCGCTCTGGCCGGCAACGCTGCCGCCGCCGAAAAACTGACGCTGGTGCTCGACTGGTATATCAATCCCGACCACGCGCCCATCATGGTGGCCGAGCAAATTGGCGCCTTCAAGGCTGAAGGCCTCGAGGTCAAGATTGTGCCCCCTTCCGATCCGGCGCTGCCGCCGCGCCTGGTGGCGGCAAAACAGGCCGACCTCGCCATCACCTATCAGCCGCAATTGCACTTCTTCGCCGATCAGGGCCTGCCGTTGGTGCGCGTGGGCACCCTGATTGACTCGCCGCTCAATACCCTGATGACGCTGGATAAAAGCATCACTTCGCCGGCGGATCTCAAGGGCAAAAAAATCGGCTATTCCGTCAGCGGCATCGAGCAGGCCACGCTGTCAACCATGGCCAAACATGCGCATATCGACCCGAACGACATGAAACTGATTAACGTCAATTTCCAACTGACCAGCGCCCTGCTGGCGGGCCAGGTCGATGCGGTGATCGGCGGTTATCGCAACATTGAAGCGCTGGAGCTGAAACTGCAGGGGAAAAATCCGGTGGTGTTCAACGTCGAAGACTACGGCGTGCCGGCTTATGACGAACTGATCATCGTCGCCAACCGCGACGCGGTAGCCGAGCCGAAGATCAAGAAATTCCTCGCCGCGCTGAAAAAAGGCAACGATTACCTGCAGGCTCACCCGCAGGAAACCTGGCTGGCCTTCGCCAAAACCCATCCGGAGCTGAACACCGAACTGAACAAGCAGGCATGGCAGGCGAGCTTGCCGCTGTTCGCCACCGATCCGGCCAGGCTGGACAGCGCGCGCTACCAGGCTTACGAACAATTCCTGTTCGACAATAAGCTGATCAAGAAAATCACCCCGGTGGAACAATACGCCGTGGAACTGCATTAAAGATTATTCGCGGGGCGCTCTATGCAGCGCCCCTACCCTTGAACCACAAAAGCCCGTTGCCAACCGCCTCACGCCGCAGGGGCCACCGTTACCTCGCCCTGGCCGCTGCGTTTCAGTGCCTGCTGCACCAACCCGCTGGCCTTGCATCTTTCCACAAAACAGCGCACATACGCCGCCCCCTGCTCTTTACCGCGCGGCACCGCCATCGCCTGGTGAATCGCGGTAAAATGCCCGTCCAGCACCCGGTAGCCCGGGTTCGCCGCAGCGGCGGCAAGCAGCGGTTGACGCACGCCCGCAGCGGCGTCCAATCCCTGTTCGAAGAATAAGGTGATCGCGGCAGGCGAAGTCTCTGCCCGCACCAGTTCCGCCTGCTTTAAAGTACGCGACAGATACAGGTCATAGGCCGCGCCCTGACCCACCGCAATGCGTATGCCAGGCCTGTCGAGCTCGGCAACCTGCCGATAAAGCGCCTCCTGCGCCACCAGATAGGTGCCCTCAATAATGACGTAAGGCGCACTGAAGGCGATTTGCTCCGCCCGCACCGGCTCGATGGCCATAAAGGCGACATCCCAGGCGGCGGTTTCCAGCGCGGCGAAAACCTTGCCCGCCGCATCATAGGTCACCAGTTCCAGCGCCACGCCCAGCTCATGCGCCAGCGCGCCGGCCAGCGTGACCGACACGCCTTGCGGTTCCCCATCCGGCCCCCATTGCGCCAGCACCGGATTACCTAAATTGATCGCCGCGCGCAGCACGCCCTGCGGCGCCAAATCATCCAGTACGGTGGTGGAAATGCTCTGCATGTTTTCTCCTGAACAGGTTAATGCGCCTCGCCGGTCTGCAATCAGCGCCATTCATTAATGGTAGAGCCAAATGCCCGGTGAGCAATATTTCAGCGACCCACGCCTCTCAGTAGTGACTAGGGTCACAATATTGTCACAAAATTGTTCATTCGCGCCTGGCGGCCACCCCGCTGTGCAAACGCGCATTGACCCTGGCGCGTTCAATGCGCTATACCCTTCCTCTTTCGCGCTGCGACAGGATCGGCAGCCTTTGCCAGGGCAGTTAAGATTTTCTTTTTAATCAGACAGGGTACGGTGGATGGTTTCAGCATTAGTCTCGTTTGCACTTTTTTTAGCCTCAATTTTGATCTACCGGAACAAGGCCGCCGCCAACCGCTGGTGGCTTTCCATTTTGCTGATCCTGCTGGGCAGCTATCTGATCCTCAACGTTATTCTGATCGCCAGTAACTATTTTACCGGCGACGGCATCACCGACGCGGTGATCTACACCCTCACCAGCAGCCTGAAAGGGGCCGGCGTCAGCAAGTACGTGCTGCCGTTTATCGGCCTGCTGGCGGTGCTGGCGCTGATTTTCGCCGTGCTGGCCTGGAGCCTGGTGCGGCACAAAGCGAAAAGCAGCAGCGTGGTTTACAGCGTGCTCGCCGTGCTGCTGGCGCTGTTTTCCGTCGGCACCACTCCGGCTTTTCAGGATATTTCGCTGCTGCTCAGAAGCCAGATTACCGGCGACACCGCCGATTTTTACACCTACTACAAAGCGCCGAAAAAGAGCCTGCAAGGTAAAGCGCCGAACCTGGTGTACATCTATGCCGAAAGCCTTGAGCGTACCTATTTCGACCCGGAAATCTTTCCCGATCTCGCCGACGAGCTGAATCAGCACCGTGAGAACGGCATCGACTTCAGCAATACCCAACAGTTGCCGGGCACCGGCTATACCATTGCCGGCATGGTGGCTTCGCAGTGCGGCATTCCGCTGTTCGCCCCGTTCGACGGCAACGCCTCCAGCGCCGTTTCCACCTTCTACCCGGAAAACGTCTGCCTGGGCGACGTGCTGAAAGCCGCCGGCTACGACAATTATTTCTATCAGGGCGCCGAACTGGCCTTCGCCGGCAAAGACACTTTCCTGAAATCGCACGGCTTTGACCATGCCTACGGCTACAAGGAGTTGCGCGAGCAGGTCCGCGATCCGGGCTACAAGAATGACTGGGGCTGGTACGACGATACCGTGCTGGACGTGGTTTTCGACAAGTTCGTCGAGCTGTCGCAGCAGAACAAAAAGTTCTCGCTGTTTGCGCTGACCGTGGACACCCACCACCCGGACGGGTTCATCTCCGCGAGCTGCAGTAAAAAATCCTACAGCCGGCAGAACAAAGAGAACCGTTCGCTGAGCGCGGTGGCCTGTAGCCAGCAGCATATCGCGGCCCTGATCGACAAAATCAAAGGGTCGGAGTATTTCAAAAACACCGTGATCGTAGTGTCTTCGGATCATCTGGCGATGAACAACACCGCCTACGACATTCTGACCAAACAAAAACGTCGCAACCTGTTCTTTATTATCGACGGCAGGCAGCCGCAAAGCGCGCAGCATAACGAAAAACGCAGCACGCTGGACAACGGCGCCACTGTGCTGGACGTGATGGGCGGCGACAACTATATCGGCCTCGGCCGCAGCAGCCTGTCCAGCCCCACGCTGGCGACCGTCTTCTTGAATATCGAAGAAAAAATCAACGGCTGGAAACCGGCGGTGGTGAAGCAATGGGGCTTCCCGAACAGCATTTCCGACTATCAGCTGGATACCCAGCGCAACAGTTTCACCTTCTCCGGCATCAGCTTTAAGGTGCCGTTTATCCTCAAGGTGACGGACAATAAAATCGAACCCATGTTTAACGTCTATCTTTCCACACCGCTGAAAAAGCAGCTCGCCGGCCTGGGGGCGGGTGAAAAGTTTGTCTGGGTGGATAAATGCTATGAGATTGGCCGGGTGTGGGCGCCCGAACTGGCGCTGAGCACCGACACCTGCGTGGCCTCCGGCAATCTGGCCGCCCCGCCGCGCATCGTGCAGGCCAAGGGCGGCAACTACCGCGGCAAAGTCAGCTTTACCGAGCCCGCAGCGGACAGCGTTGCCGCCTACCGGAACGCCGTCGACAAACTGAAGGTGGACGACGCCGCCGTTAAATATCAGGCGGACGCCATCGCCTTTATGCTGCCGGGCATGCCGCAACAGGTGAAGGCCATTACCGGCGTATCCAGCGTCGAGGACTGGGGCCGCTGGTCGGACGCCAACCTCGCGCCGGCGGTCAACATCGACTATGTCGCCCCGCTGCCGCCGACCTTCGATCTGGTGCTGCACGCCCGAGCCTACGGCAAAAACGTCGGTGCGCCAATCTCGGTGCGCGTGGGCGACGAAGAGCAGTTCGTGTCGCTCGGCGAGCAGGACACCACCGTCACCCTGCGCTTCAACAACCCCGGCGGCGCGCAAAACATCAGCATCACGCCACCGGCCCCGACCGAACCGCAGGAAGGCGCCAGCGGCGGCTTTACCCCGAAAAAACGCGGCATCGGTCTGGTTTCGCTGAAGGTGGAACAGGCAGAGCCGGCCTCCTGATCTCAACGCCGCAGCGGCAGCCCTGCCGCTGCGCTTTACGTCTTCCCCGGTTCCATTTCGGCAAAGCTTTTGCGCCCAGCTTCAGCTAACCTGTTGTGATAAATTGCTATAACCAAATGAGTTGGCGTTACCTCAAGGCAGCAAGAGCTTACTCAAGCCAGTGACTGGGGTGAGTGCTTGCCGCTAACGCAGAGGTAACGTCAAAGATGAAGGGTATATCGGCATGCCTCCCACCGCAGGGACGGGAGAACCAAGGAGAGAGAATGAGTAGTCACCAATCCGGCACCGGCCTTACCCCCGCTCAGGCGATCGACCAGTTGGAAGCGCTGTATGACGCCTCGGTTACCGCGCTGCGCCAGGCGGTGGGCGATTTTATCAGCCACGGCAGCGTGCCTGACGTACAAACCCGCGCCGCTGGGCTGTTCGTTTATCCAGAGCTGCGCGTAAGCTGGGACGGGCAAAAATCCGGCCAGAGCAAAACCCGCGCCTTCGGCCGTTTTACCCATACCGGCCGCTACACCACCACCATTACCCGCCCGCAGCTGTTTCGCAGCTATTTGGCCGAGCAACTGGCGATGCTGGCGCACGACTACGACGCCCATATCGAAGTGGCGCCTTCACAGCAGGAGATCCCTTTTCCTTATGTGATTGACGGCTCGAACCTGATGCTGGATCGCTCGATGAGCGCCAGCCTCGCGCAGCATTTCCCCACCACCGAGCTGGCGCAAATCGGCGATGAAACCGCCGACGGCCTGTTCAATGCCACCAGCACCTTCCCGCTGTCGCACTTCGACGCGCTGCGGGCCGATTTCTCGCTGGCGCGGTTGCGGCACTATACCGGCACCCCGGTGGAACATTTCCAGCCCTTCGTGCTGTTCACCAACTACACCCGCTATGTGGATGAATTTGTCCGCTGGGCCTGCGCCGAGATAGCCAACCCGGACAGCCCTTATATTGCGCTGTCCAGCGCCGGCGGCATCTACATCACGCCGGAAACCACCGCGCCGGAACAGGCGGTGTCCGATCTGGCCTGGAAAAACCACCAGATGCCGGCCTACCACCTGATTTCGCGCAACGGCCAGGGCATTACGCTGATCAACATCGGCGTCGGCCCGTCCAACGCCAAAACCATTTGCGACCATCTGGCGGTGCTGCGCCCCAGCGCCTGGCTGATGATTGGCCACTGCGGCGGGCTGCGCGAAAGCCAGTCGATCGGCGACTACGTGCTGGCCCACGCCTACCTGCGTGACGATCACGTGCTGGACGCGGTGCTGCCGCCGGATATCCCGATCCCGAGCATCGCCGAAGTGCAGCGCGCGCTGTATGACGCCACCAAAATGGTCAGCGGCATGCCGGGCGAAGAGGTGAAACAGCGCCTGCGCACCGGCACGGTGGTGACCACGGACGATCGCAACTGGGAGCTGCGCTACTCCGCCTCGGCGCTGCGCTTTAACCTCAGCCGCGCGGTGGCGGTGGATATGGAAAGCGCCACCATCGCGGCGCAGGGTTACCGCTTCCGGGTGCCTTACGGCACGCTGCTGTGCGTTTCCGACAAGCCGCTGCACGGTGAGATCAAGCTGCCGGGCCAGGCCAACCGCTTCTATGAGGGGGCGATCTCGGAACACCTGCAGATCGGCATTTGCGCCATCGATCTATTGCGCGCCGAAGGCGACAAGCTGCATTCGCGCAAGCTGCGCACCTTCAACGAGCCACCGTTCCGCTAACCTGCCCTTCAGGCCCACCGCGTGTGGGCCTTTTTAAATCCCTATTGCACCAGCGCCAGCGTGCGTTTTTCCTGGCTGCGGCCAGCGGCAATCGACAGCAAAATATCCTTCACCACCAACGCCGGGGCGGAAAGCGATTGCTGGCTGGAAATGCACAGTGAAAGCGGCACGCTCAGCGCCGGGGCGGCGATACGCGCCATCCACGCCTTGGCCGGGCCAATCATCGCCCGCGCAACGGATTCCGGCAGAATGGTCGCCCCCAGGCCGCTGGCGATAGCCGCGCTCAGCGTACTTGGGGATTCGATTTCGCCAATCACGTTGGCGGCCAGCTTGCGCAGCGCCATCGCTTCGTCGACCTGCGTGCGCACCACATCGCCTTCGCGCGGCAGGAACAGATTCAGTCGCGCCACGTCCAACAGATCGACGCTGCTACCGGGGCTTGGCACCGCACGCGTCGCCACCAGATACAGATCTTCCTTCATCAATGCTGTGGCTTGCAGGCCATCGGGCATTTTTGCGCCATAGATCACCGCCATATCCAGGCTCTGGCTCGCCACCTGCCCGGCCAGCATCGAACCGATGTTCTCGTTCAGGCTGAGTAAAATCCCCGGGTGACGATCGCGCACCGCCTGCAACAACGGCAGCGCCAGTTGCGCGGCCATGCTGCCCGGCGCCAGCCCAACGGAAACCTGCCCGCTCACCGCCTGGCCTGCGCCGATGACCGCGCTCTGCGCCTGTTCGCACTGGCGCAGAATGGTTTGGGCGTGGGCATAAAGAATATTGCCGGCTTCGGTGGGCTGCACGCCGCGCTTGGTGCGGATCAGCAATTGTTGCTTCAGCTCCCCTTCCAGCGTCGCCAACTGTTGGCTGAGTGCGGGCTGCGCGATATGCAGCACCTCCGCCGCCTGGGTCAGGCTGCCGATATCGACGATTTTCACGAAATATTTTAGACGTCTGAGATTCATATTGCCTCCGTCGAGCCGCTGAACTGCGTATGGCAAAGCCATGTTGACAACAGAATTGCAAAATCCGGGCCAGCGTAACGGAATAAGAGAAAGTGCTAACTAATCGACGGAAAAATAAGAAAAAATGATATTTGCGCGACCAGACACCAGCGCGCAAGCGGCGGCCGGTGACGCAGGCTTGCACCACCATAAGGCATCTCGCGGCCCGCCGTGGGCCGTTGTGCAGCACTGCGCCAATAAAAGCGATAAAAAGCAGCAGGTTGAATAATCTTGCAGCAAACGGAACGGCGAGACGTTTTCACGCTTTACAAGCCCGGGCCGCACCGCTATTATTCGCCCCGTTCACACGATTCCTCTGTAGTTCAGTCGGTAGAACGGCGGACTGTTAATCCGTATGTCACTGGTTCGAGTCCAGTCAGAGGAGCCAAATTAGAGAAGCCCGCTCAGGGAAACCTGAGCGGGCTTTTTGCTTTGGTGTGATTGGTGAATCTCTAACAGACTCAGATTTTATCCAGCAAATAACGATGCGCTTTGGATGCCGCGCTGGCGGCCTTGAAAATATAGCACTTGTCGTTCTTCAGTGCTTTCAGCCAGGAAGCGATACCGAAAATCACAATGTTTTTAACCCCATTTCATACTCCTTTTCATATAAATTTACTTAAAAATAAAAGTTTAGCTCTGTACTCATTTTTTTCAGTGTAGAAATCGTCATTGCCTGATGAAGGTCAAATAGTTGCGAAGTGGCCTGTAGTCTCCATCCACGCCATCCCCTCTCCTGGCTTTTGGCGTTGGAGAGCGTGGGCGTGTCCCATCGCCGTCATCACCGCGCGATCATTTGCGCCTGTGGTTTTTTCGCTCCAGGGATCGGCAAGACGGCATCCGCTTCCTCAGCTGACACCTCATCCTCTTTTGACGCCTTCGGCCTGAGCACCACCACTTTGGTCTCCGACTCCAGCCCCTCGACGCTGCCGGTTTTGAGCTGTTCAATCAGCGATGCCAGCTCACACTCACCCTCAGGGTCGCTACCGTCGGTCTGTCCGGGCGCTGTCACCCGAATATTAACGTAAGGCGGCTTCGTCCCGCGAGCCACCTCAAAATCGAAGCTCCTTTGCTTCATCTTTGTATTGACTTCTGGCGGATAACCTTTTTCAAGATGCAGCACATAGTTTTTTTCAACGCTAAACGGTGTCCCCTCAGGAAACAGCACTTCTTTCTCGCCCGGAGCATTACTGATCCCTTCAACCAACGATCCGCTGACCTCCCCGGGTTTAACCACAATCAGCGCCCCTTTCGCCATATAACTCTTGGCTACCGCCGGATCGTAAGTGGTACTCATAAACCCCGGGAACCGGGCATCGTTGCCCTGCTCAAGCAACGCCTCAGCCACGGCGACATGGCTGCCGTGCCAGAGCGTGCCGGAATACCGTTCAAACATCGGCGACTCAAGCGCCCTATGGAGCAGTTCAACCGTTTGGCGATACTCACTTTTTGCCTGTGAGCGCTGTCCGGAAGAGAGGTATTGATTTCTCTTCAGCAGAGCTTGCAGCCTACTCTCCATCTCCCCCGCATTTTTCGGCGGCGCGAACCCGCCGTAACCCGGGTTGATCACATTGGCCCCGTTGGCGGTGTAGAAGCGGGTGACGGCCAGCAGCATCCCTTTAAGTAAAATATCCTGATTCTGTTTGCTGTCGCCGATAACATCAAGCAGGCAACTGGCACGTGCCTGCGGCGTCTTTTCTGTTGCCACGCGTTCCAGCAAATTCACAAACGGACCTTCTCTGTGATAAAGCGGATCCAGCTTCAGTTGACCGGCCAGCATATGCGTCCCCGGCGGTGTCAGGAACACCTCCCAGATATCGTTGCGGTTGCCGTAATTGAACACATGACCCAGGGAATCTTTTTGCGTGGACTCAGCCAGGAGCGAGGCCGCACTCTTGAGCATACTCGCGCGTTTAGCCTCAGGTAAAGCGTCAAGCCAGGCCGTGACCACCGCGTCTTTTTCCGCATCCAGAAAAGGTGTGCGGGCGGAGCCCTGCGCAGGACGCGGCGGTAGCACTCGCTCTTGCACATTATAGAGTTTGAGATCTTCCATGTTTTGCGGTGCATACAGGATCCGTTCTGACGCCAGCCCGGACATATCTTCTGCTTCCCCCCCACCGGCAGCCGCCTCACCTATTTTCAACAAGTAGTCATCTGAAGTATATTGCGCCGGATATCCCCTGCCAGCGGTAATGAACTGGTCAAACTCACCCCGACTGATGTGAACGGCGCCCTGCGCCGGCAAGTGGATCGCTTGCCCCTCGAGAATAAGGGTTTTGGCTTCCAGCTCGGGCAGGTCAATATCCTCAGTCACCAAATCTTCATAGGCGCGCAGCCAGTCGCCGTTTTGTCTGGCTCCCCAGACCATTTTCGCATCGCTGGGTACGGACGTGGGCCCCTGCTCATCAAACTCCATGGCATAAGCATCCAGCGCCCCCATAATCTCGGTAAAACTGTGATCGCGCGCCTGGATCATCCAGCCCAACAAAAGCAGCCTGAATGCCTGTGCTTCAGCAGTAGGCAGATTCAGCAAACGGGCAATTTCATACATATAGGACGTGGTGCTGGATGGGCCGGAAAACATCGGCAGTTTTTTATTCATATTCTGCTGACGCCAGTTCACCACCAACGGTTTTTCTGCCCCTATAGAGGTCATCGACTTATCGTTGATAACGAAGCCGCCGTACCCCGATTCATGTTCGTCGCGTTCCCTGAGGGAGAATGAATGGCGTCGATACGGCGGTGGCTTTATCGCCTGCAACATGCCCTTAAACTTGAAGCCCGTCCCTTTATGCGGATCGCTGCTTTGCCGGCCGCCAATTAAATCCGGGGACGTTTTGTTGCCCAATGCTTCTGCAGCGTTCCAGTCAACGTATTTTAGCCACGGCCAGCCGTGAGGCTGAGTGGTGATCGGCTTCGACATGACCGGCGGCGCCCCCGCCGTTGAGCTGGCAAAAATATCCAAACGCGGGTTGGCTTCTTTGCTGTTCAGCAAAGGCTCATTAGCTTCCCCCCCAAGCTTGCGCAATGTCTGTGGGTTGCGAAAAGGGCGGATATAGCTGTATGCCAGGCTGGTCAACACGCGGGCATTAACCTTGCTTTCATTCAGCAATGCGTTCATTTGCTTTGCCCATTCCGCGTTATCGCTGCTCCACCCGTCCAGGAAACCAATCCCGGCATCCGGATTGTTTTTTGCTATGGAAAATGCGGGATCGCGCGCCTGAACAATAGCCATCTTTTCCAGCGTTCGCCGTAAAAAAGAGCGTGCGATATATTCCACCGCGGGGAACTCAAGCAGATCGTTACCCAGATGATTAAACTCAAATGCCTGGTTTGCCTCAGCTATTTTTTCTACCGCCTGGGCAACTACATTCTCTTTTAGAGATTTACCTGCCGCGGGGAAAAGTCTGTCAACCTTATCCCGAATAATATTTTCAATATTTCCTTCATACTCTGCCGCGCGGATAATGGCTTTATTAAACTCGTCGATCGCCGGCTGTAATTGTGGATTTTCTGTTGGCATCGATATATCTCCTCTAGGTGAAAAATGTGTATAGGAGTGGCCGCCACTGATTGATATAAAAAGGTAAGGGAAATGTTCTTGATAAAAAACCGAGTTGACAGTTAACCTTATCTGCTAAGGTCTAAATTGGTTTATTATCAAGTTCCAAAAAACCTGACAATGTTATGGTTCAGCATAGCCCCATCCATTTACTGCTGTTCTCGCTAGTAATTACGTCACTGCTTAGCCGAAAATTAATCCATGAGTCATTCTACATGCCAGCCTTAATTCAGCTTAATTTCTTCCTCACTCATAACTCATCCAACCATTTATAACAACCCCCTTAAATCAACTCCGTTTCTCTTTACGCCGCCATGCAATATCACATGACGATGTCTTAACGCGAAAAACCTATTCAATATCCTCCAGACTGAAAGTTGAGTAGCATTCTTTGTGTATCTTTTTTCCTGTTTTCCATATGCGCCACAGAATTTGATATACCTTCGCCACTTACTTTTTCACGCTTGATAGTGTTAAGCACACCCTCTCTTCTTATTTTCTCTTTACCAAGAAATTCGAAACGATTCTGTACGTCATCATCCCCCTCCATGGTTATAATAGACTCAATCACTTCAAATATTTTTTCAATTTTCTTGATTTTTTAATTCCTATTTCACCATCGCACAGCTCTTTTGCCTGAAGGGCAAAGTTTGCGAGATCCCCGACAGGTAACGACAACCCCGTCGCTTCATCTATCGCCTTTTTAACCCCCATAACGGCAAGATTCTTCTTGGTGCTATTGTTGTTGCTCAAATAAGAATTTTGACCGTAAATAAACCTGACCGGAGAATGGAGTCGTGAGTATGTTCAATTCCCTGTTGGGATATTGATGTTTGCAATCGTTTGTTTTTTCAGAGGCGTCTTCTCAAGAACTCTTTTGGTTAATTCTTTGCTTGCGATCCCTGCACTTAGGCCACCGACTGCGGCCCCAACAGCAGTGCCGCCACCAGGAAAAATCAATGTCCCTACTACTGCTCCGAGCGTTGATCCTGCCAGGCCAGAGAACGCTGACGTAGTATGAGTGATCAGAATGTTAGAGCCATTCTTGGCAAGGGCTCGCACTGCTCGAGAGAGATTAATCGTATTGTCGACACTGTCGTGAATGCTGTTTACAACTTTGGTTATAACATCCAGACTATCGGCATATACGATTTTTATCCTCATCATGCATCTCGTCCTCAAACGCCTTGAAGGACTCGTCCTCTTTAGCAAGCGGAGCTTGCATCGGTTTCGATTTCTTTTGGGTAAAGGTTATTGGTTACGCATAAAATGCCCTCGTTATTTTCAAGTTTTTTCGTAATGGTAATGCCAGAATAAAATGTATTTAAATCCCCGTCAGGCCGGTTTTATCAACTTCATTGATATAAATACGATAGCCATCGGGCGTGACCGTCGCAACCTCACCCTTTTCCCATTCATCAAAAACCCTGTTCATCGGCGCAAGATAATCTGTCCGCGTCATACCTGAAACCCGCAACGACACCCTGATATCAGCAGTACTCCCGCTCTGAGTGGTAAGCGGCAATACATCCAGAATGACGTGCGTCACGGCAAGATGGGCATCATAATCACCTCCTATCGCCACAACCAGCCTTTCCCGCAGGACATCGGAAATGGCCTGTGGAGAAACGGGCGCTTTTGGCTCAACGGTGGTAGACAAGGATTTAACCGGGGTCACCTCCTCGCCTTTATCACTCAGGCTAATCGGTACGGTGACACAATAGTTGAGTGAAAGGCGCGGACGATTGCCCAACGATTGCCAGAAGTTACCCAGGCTGTTCAGGTTTTCTTTGGGCGGCATAACCTGCGTATAAGCCCCGGGGATATCCGCTAACTGGCGGTTGTTAATCAACGCCGCCAAAACCTGGGACATCACCTGGATGGCCTGGTTGTCGGGCTGGCTGTCCGGGTTGCCGGCATCCGTGGCGGGGCCGGTTGATTCCCAATAGGTAATGAGATAGTTGCACTTCACGTTGACCCAACCGGGTGATAACCGACCCGCGGCGGCATTAAATCCGCGGGATTCTGCAGTACGCAGCTGCAGATCTTCGTGGATATCATAAAGAAACACACTTATCGCGGCATCGGACTGCGCAGCATCCACATCCGGTAAATCAAAGCGGATCGCCACCGCCTCATTCACATAGGCGCGCAGCATCTTGTTCATCGCGTTATTCACGTCGACCAGCGTTTGATAATTAGACATACTCGTTCCTCTGCATTAATAGTCAATCATCACTGTCCATGATGAGTTATTGACACGGGGTATTCAGTCAGCAGGTTAAATAGCCAGCCGCCCTGTTTTGGCCAGCTCACGGGTTAGCGCCGCGTCGATATGACGGTGACTGACTTCCTGATTATCACTTTCTTCGGCAAAGAAAGAGGCTAGTAGGGCAATATTCCTGATATTGGCGCCGGTGATATTTGCTCGCTGCGCTAATTTTTCAAAATCAACGTCCGGTGATATTTTGATATTCTTCGGCCATATTTTTTGCCACATTTTATGCCGCAGCGTTTCATCCGGATAAGCAAAGCGGGTAATAAAGGTAAAGCGCCGATTAAATGCACTGTCGAGATGGCTGCGGTTATTGGTGGATAAAACAACCAACCCAGGAAAATTCTCTAGCCGTTGTAACAGATAAGACACCTCAATATTGGCATGCCGGTCATGGGCATCCTTGGTTTCACTGCGCTTGCCAAATAAGGCGTCGGCCTCATCAAAAAACAAGATACCGGCGTCCTGCTCTGCCAAATCAAAGATACGGGAGAGGTTTTTCTCGGTTTCACCAATGTATTTATTAATTACCGTGGAGAGGTCAACCTTGATTAAATCTACCCCCAAGGTATGGGCGAGCACTTCCGCCGCCATGGTTTTCCCGGTTCCCGAGTCGCCGTAGAACAGCGCGCTAATCCCGACGCCATAGCCCACCTTATCTTTAAAACCGCCGGCCAGGACTTTTTCCCGATATCGGATGGCCGTCAACATCTCCTGGAGTTGCTGTAAGAGACTCTCTGACACCAACAGGTCGCTTAATGTCCGTCTCGGCGTAATTCTTTGCGCTAACGAGCCAAAGTTCTGCTGGGTGCGTAAATTGAGCGCCTGACGAATATCACACTGTTGCAGAATATCCGCCGGGTCGCGTTGCTGCCGATACAGTTCGGCCTCTTGCACAATCAGCGGCAGGCTTTCCGGGGTAAAGGTGTAGCGCTGGCTGAGACTGATAAGGTCCATATCCGCCGCACGTCGTTCCGGCAGGCAATCCCTGAGCAGGTGCGTTTTTTCCTCATGCGTCAACACCGGCATCTCTGTCTGCAATATGGGCGTCTTTTTCAGCCATAAAGGCGGGGCATAGGGTTCGACCAGGCACACCACCCTTAATCCCGGCTGGTTCAGGTGCTCAGATAACCTCTCCGGCAGTGACGTGCTCTTTTCCATCCGTGCCTGCAGGTTGCGGATCACCATACCCGCGCCGCGCATACGGGCTTCGCGCATCAGACAGGTTAAATGCAGTAGCAGCGCATCGTCATCACTCTCGGTGCACTTATCGATATCAACCTGCAGCGTCTGCCGGTTTTCAGAGGCAAAAATGCTCGACACCGCATGGGCTCTGGCGCTACCCGGCATACCACGCAGCAACACCACGGGGCGCGGCTCAATATCGTCAGTCAGTAACACGCCTGCCAGCGCGTGTTTTAAGCCGGCAGGATAAAACGGCAACGCTGGAGGGGGTGACCATTCAGCCCACGACGCTAACGCCGGAGCCAAATAATGATGCCCGAGTAAAAAATGGTACACACTGCTGTCGGTCATAAAGCGGGTTTGGCTCCATGCCGGATTTTTTTATTCTCCTCAATCGTTAATAGCTGACAGCTCATTAACGGCGCCTGATGCAGAAAACTGGCTTGCTGTGCCCGCTTTTCCCTGTCTGAAGGGCAAAATAGCGTTAGGGCCAATGAAAAACTGGGCAGTTGACTTTGCTTTCCCTCCTGGATCCAGGAAAACAGCTCATAATAATGGCTGTCAAAATGGAGCAGCAATCCCAGTAACACCGTGTCTCGTTCAAAGTCAGTGAGTTCGAAGCGATTAATCAGGTCAGTTAAGCCTTCGGTTAACAATGGTTGCCCGTTTCCCGCCCGGTATACCGGTTGTGTGACGCTGGCCCAATGAGGCCTGCCGACGGGGTGTTGCATTCGCGCCTCAACCTCCTCTTCGCTGAGCAGAAACGCGTTAAAACCCTCGTGACGCGGTGAATGGCAATAATAATAATGCTGTAATAGCAGATCGATACGTTCCAGCTCGCTAAACAATAGCGATAGCTGGCAATCACCCTGCGGAATAAACACGGGCTGAAAGGCGGAAGAAAGCGTCATGTTGATATCCGATAAGAATAGAAAATAGCGGCTGTTTATCCTGTGAAATCGGTTAGCGGCCAGACGATAGTCAGTGGCTGTTCAGTCCAGGGGAAAGACGCCAGCGTCATTGGCCACGGCCAATCTCTGAGTAAGAAATCATAGGGTTCCGGCCACACACTGATTTGAGGGACTGCCCCTTGCGTGCTGATCTTACCTGCCCGTTGCAAGAACAATTGCCGAATGTCTGTCAGACTCAATTTTTGCCAACCGGGAAGTTGTTGGCCGATAGAGGCCAGCCAGTCGTCAATCTGTTGCTGTTGCAACAGACTCAGTGGGGCGGGCGGCGGTACGGAGGCTGAGCAGGACACCCCACATAACACCTGATTCAACGTCAACCGTTCCTCCGTCGGGCTAACTTCGCCCCAGACCAGTCGGTCAAGACCGTACACGGCCTGCCACCGCGCAGCATCGCTGACAAACTGCTCTTCCTCCCACAGACTCAACTGAGAAAACAGTTGAGGCAAAAGCGGCCACAGCAGGAGCAAACCGGCGTTACTGATACCCTGACTCGACGAGCGCGGTGCATTCGGCGATATGGCGTTATCTCGCGGTAGCGCAACCTGCCCGGCGTCGGACTGCATCCCTTTTCCCTCCCGCATGGCATCATCCTCCTGGCGTTGTAAACAGCGACTCAGGTAAGCATCAAGGTGCTGCACGCCCCGCCCGCCTTTTAGTCGATGAATCGCCTGGCGCACGGCGGGTTGTCGCCATAGTGGCAACAACCAACGCATCACGACTAAGGGGGAATAAGCTCGTTGATCGGGCAATGCGCTATCGGAAGCCCGGTTGCCGGTCAGTAACTGCGCCACCTGTTCAGGGGGGATCTCCCCCCGAGCAATGGCCTTTGCCCAGCCAGTCACCTGGCTGGCTGTGGGGGAGTGCTGATGCATCAGCCAATCATGCCCCCGTTGGCTATTGAGTAAATACAATGCAGCGGCTATCGACAACCGACTGGCCGTCACCCGGCCGTACCAAAATACCGGCAGCACTTTCGGGGACTGCCATCCCCCATCAAGTAACAGCTTCAGCAACTGCTGAAGCTGGTATGCCGGGCTATCCTGTATCAAGGACTTAAGAGTGGCGGGTTGCAAACAGCCCTGGGCCCGTTGAAACAACTCTTTTTCGCCGGGATGACACTCATGAAGCCAGTCCTGAAACGCGGTGATATCAGGAGTTTGGAGATTCATTTCTTGCGGCCCTCCGATGGTCGCATGCTCGCGGGCTAGGCATTGTGCAAATGCCTGTGCCAGCAGCTGATTAAACTGCGTGTCAAATTGTGCTACCGAAATAGCACCGAGATTAAGCTCCAGCGTATTTAAACGGAGTGATATCTTCGCCGTTTTATTACGAAAACCCTGGAGAAGAGCAGATTTCAAATTATCAGAATCTAATAAAGCAGAGTGTAGTAATTTCTCTCCGGATAGTCTCCCACCCATTTTTATTTTACATCTCATCTTATGAATTAAGATTCGATCCATAAATAAATATCAAACCTCACAGAAATCACAACTTAATAATAAATGCCAGCGCATAATAAGGCGGGATGGGATCAATTGAATGTTGATGTGAATTAATATTTAGCGTCGCATCATGTTTATGCCCCATACTTCCACCTGAAGAGGAAGTCGACACGGAACTATTTGAATCAATCATACCTTGTCTTGAATTGCCATAATAATAGCCAAAACTACGATATTCTATCTTATAGTAATTATGTGAATGGCTAGGGATTTGGCTTAAAGTTAGCTTTGTATCTTTAACATTCACACTTCCCGTAACCGTAGTCTGGCTGGTTGACGTTGTACCTTCTCCCTTCCCAGTAAATTTGCTCCCCTTTCCTACAATAAATCGGTCACGTAAATCCGGGCGACCATTCCCCCCATCACATAGATCCCATCCTTTCGGTATTTCAGCCGTGGTGCCGGCAAACATCATCACCATCCCTTTCTGGAACATTTGTTCAGGAACGATTTTCAAACCATTCGTCTCATCGGCACTCAGCCCACTATTAGCGGCCAGCTTGATACTTACACCTTTTGAATCAATTTTAATACCATTCCCCGCATCTACGGACAATCCATTCGAACTTAACGCTAGTCCACCGGCACTCCCAATCGAAGTGAATCCATCCGCCCCTTGCCCTCCTCCTCCGTTATTGTTGGCGCCCTTCGCCAGTTTTACGTTCACGCCACTACTATTCACCGCGACGCCATTCCCCGATTTAACACTTACACCGTCTTTATCAACATTAATCCCTTTAGCCGTGTTGGGCTTTAACTCCAGACGGCCAGTAGAAGAGAGGGTAAGCCCATTTGCCGGGCCGGTTTGACCCTCAGCGCCCCCCACCGCCTGGCGCCCTATATTGGCCAGATCAATCAAGTCCGCAAAATCCGTCTGCAGCGGAATGCTGCCCGCTTTAAAACGCGCTTTCAGCGCATCGGCCTGGGGCAAGGCTCTGCTCTTTGGCTCGCTGTCACCCGTTGTGTCCGTTGTGCCGGCAAAGGTTGCCGGGGTCTCTACCTTGTTCTGCGGGGTTTTATCAGTCATTTTGCTCTCCAGATTCGTCATGATGTTCAAGGGTGGTTGGTACGTCTTTCGGCACGTAGAACAGCTCTTCTCGCAGGATGACATCTTCGTGCCACTGGCTGCCGTCACCGACAACCTCGGTGCGCTGCGCCTCGGTGGCGATGCGCATCAGGCCGATATCCAACTGGGTTACCGGCAGATGGCCTAAGGTCAGCATCTGCATCAGCGCAAAGGCATCATCACCCAGCGGCATGCCGCTGTTTTGCCAGCGCGCATAGGTCGCCCCAAAGTTGTTAAAGGTTGGGTCATCAAGCCAGTGATTAATCAGGGACACGTGGGCCGGGAACTCCGCCATAATGGTTTCCTGTACCCAGGCAACCAGCTGGTCAGGCACAATATTGGGGCTCTCTATCAGACGGCGATTGAGTACGGCGCTGACCACAAATGAGAACCGGTCTGTCGTTGCATAGTTGTTCGCCTGGCTAAACGCCCACTGATAACGATAGCTGGTCTCCGCTGAGGGAAAATCCTCTGTGCTGTCGGCCGCTTTTTCAATAAGTAACGTGCCCGCAATCGGGTCGACTGCTTTCACGGTCGCCGCAAGCTGCCAGTCCGCATCCACAGTGGCAGCGCGGTAGGCCTTCGCCCCTGGCTGGGAAAACTGCAGGCCGGCAGGACGTATGACAATGGCATCACCGACGCTGACCATGGCGGGATACGGGGATTGCGCGTTGCTTGCCAGTAAACGCTGCTGTTGATTGGACGGTTGCCGTTTAGCCTCGGCATAATTCAGCCGGTAATCCATATCCTGCAGCCAGACATTGCTGTTCTGCCAGCGCAGGTTGTGACTCGCCCAGGCTGTCTGAAGCCGTGACAGGGTGTTGTGCAGTTGCTGACTGTTTTCTGTGCTGACGGTAAAACTGTCCCCGTCGGTCGCAATAACCAGCAGCCGGCTTACATTCAGTCGACTGTTCCCTTCAATCGCAATCAGGTCGATGAGCTGCCCCTGGCCCACCTTGCCGGCACTGCCCGCCTGCGTCATGGTAACGTTAGGTTCGTCTATGCTAAACCCCGTTGGGGTCTGTTCACTGTCAAAGGCACTGTCCGGGGTTTGGGGCAGCAGCTGGCGATGCTCAATCAGGTAAAACGGCAATTGACCCAGGTCCGGATTTTCAGCAAAGCAGATGCTGTCAAGGCCGATGCGTGCCGCAATGCGCTTTTGCAGAGCGGATACCTGGTCAATACGGATATTGATGCGGTCATAGCCTAAAGCGGGTTGTTGCGCCAGATACGCCCGCTGCGTCGCCAGAAAATCCGGTAAATCCAGCGTCAGCGGCAGGGCGGCCCGTTGGGTGCCGAAATACCCCAGCAAATACTGAAGAAAATCGAGTTCGCGGGCAAAATTGGCCTCAATAGGCTGCTTATCTAGCGTGAAGATAGCCGCATCCTGCTGCGCACTCTCTTTCAGCGTTGCCGCGTAGGGCTGATGAATGTCCTGTTGCACCATCTCATGGGTATAGGGCCAGCGGGTCCCCCGAATGGCGTTGCCTCTGTCTTTAAATGCCAGCAATATCGGCAGTAGCGCCAGCTCTGCCGTGCCGTCGGCCAGCAGTTGGTCGACTGGCAGCAGAAACTGATGCACCGCACGCGTCTTGTCGTCAATCACGGCATCGGGCTGCTGCAAGGCATAGCATTCAGGCAGGCGCTGCCCGACGGGAATATAGCGCGTCTGATCACGAAAGCGGCCGGCAGGTAACACCGTAGGCGTCGTTATAATCAGGTCTGCCTGTGTCAGGTAGCGCGCCATCACCTCACTGTCCAGCGTGTTGCGAATACCGCCTTTCGACACCAGGGTTAGCGGGCCGCCGGCCATGGCCAGCAGATCCAGCGGCGCCGCCCCCCACAGCAGGGGGTAATAACCGTCAGCCACCTGCCAGCGCCAGTTGTCCCCCGCAACGGCCGTAATGTGGCCATCGCCGGTATCGACCGACAAGGCGCTCAGGCTGGCCACGCCGGGGATAGCCAGCAACAGGTTTACCAGCGGGCCGAGATTGAGGACGTATCCCCCTGAGGTAATCTGCGAGGGCGCCGTTTGCTGCCAGCCGTGTTTCAGCTTCGGCCCCGCAAAAATCGCGTCATCGGCGTCACCGAGCGCACGCCGTTGTTCGGTGGTATAACGGGCGACCGTCGGGCGTAAAAACGCGTCGGTGACCTGATAGATGTGCACCGCCACCTGATTGATGTCGCTGATGTTATCGGCCAGCTCAATCGTCATCTGCGGACTAAAGGTCGCCGGTTGCAGCCAGGTAATGCGCGACACCGCTTCGCCGAGATTACGGTGTGCCGCGAGAAACTCAGCCAGGCGTTGCTCCACCGCCGCCCGGTTGTCAGGCAACAAGGACTGGGTATAGCGGGTGGGGACCACCGATAGCCAGAGGTTCCCCCGCAGAGACAACTTCGTCTTGTCTTCAGGCTGGGTGACCGTCGGCTCCGTGAAGCTGTATTCGCGTTTTTCTGCGTTATACCACCAGTGGAAACTGCTATCCTCAGGCTCTTTAATCAGACTGATATCGCTGAATAAAAAATCCTGCTCATCGGTGTTCAGGGTGTCAATATCGCTGCTGTGCAAGTCCAGTAAGGCCCGGCGGTAATCCTCTGCCGTCACTGTGTTGCAGGTGAGCACCTGTTCAGGACCGAACTCTTCCGGGAACAAGGTGTTCCGGTCTTGATGGGTCAACAGATCGTTCAGCGACAGCGACGCACGGTAACTGAGGTCGGAACAGTTCCAGGTCGCGGACTGTAACAGGGTGACGCCCGGATCGTGATCGCCGGTATCCGTCCAGATCTCGCCACTGAGCGCAGTGACTTTCTCGTGAGCCTGTTGCCACAGCGCATCAAACGCAATCGCGTCTTTCACCGCCGGGAACAGGGCGTTTTCTTTAGACATGAGGCTCTCCTTCCGGGCACAAAATCAGGACTTCGTCATCCCTGGCGGTGACGGTGCTTTGTGTTTCCACAGATTTACGCTTGCCCGTTTCATCAATAACGTCGTGAATAAGGACCAGCGCGTTCACGGACTGCACCAGCGGTGACTGTTGCAGCGTGGCCAGCAGCTGGTAGTAGTCCACCTGATTGCCCGGCGTGACCGCCTGGCGTCGATCGGTCGACCAGGGCATATAGTCGTGTTGTAACTGCGCCGCGAGCTGGCGATAACCATAATCAGGGCGAATACCCGCCACGAACGTCACCCGATAGCGGGCCGTCACATCGCTATATCTCGGGTTCTTGAGCGTCGGCGCCGCCCACAGCGAGGTATACTGCGCCAACCATTGCGCCATCCGGGTCAGCCTTCCGTCACTCAACGCCGGGCGCAGCGCGTCATCGTTATCGCCATAACGACCGTCAGGGATAACCATCAGCGATTGCACCTCAAGCGCCGGCAGGCGACTCAGTTTGTCCACATCGGGAAAACGGACATCAAAAATCTCCGGGTAGTGCTCCATCAGCAGGCTGCGCATATTGTTCCAGGTGATAGCCCGCTGCCGGTGGGCTATCCGGGTCGCGGCGCGCTGCAACATCGCCACCTCTGTTTCCCGTGGCTGCCCGCCGACAGAAGGCAGGGGCTGGCGAACGTCGCTGATGGCAGCAACCGGCGTCACAAGCTGGCTGACTGTGTTGGCCGGCAACGGCTGGGCAAAGTGGCTGTCATCCATCGCCTGCGCCACATTCAGGATCGCGGTCATCGCATTGGCCAGCACGGTCTGCAGTTTCGGCATCGCCTCGGAGGGCGCGTTCTCGTCCTTTTCTGCTTTATTTTCTTTCAGCGTGCCTTTGATCCAGTAATACCCGGCCTCCAGCGGCTCGTCGCCCTCCGGCAGACTGCCCCCCGGCTGACTGTCCGCCGGCAGCCGCGCCCGCCACAGGTTGCTGACGGACAAGCCCGCCGTATTGTCCTGCAGCTCGGCATCCAGCGAGGTCCACTGTTTTTTATCGTTGTAATACCACCAGGTGACATCCAGCGCCGATGAGGCGCGCACAGACCAGTAAACCGACAGGGTGTCCTGCGCAGACGTCCCGCTGAACCCCAGATAAAGCACGGGGGCCTGCTCTTTGGTGTCCGTCCCTTCCCCTGCTTCGGTAAAAAGATGCAGCCCCTCAGGCGGTAGCGTCACGCCCGTTGCGCTGTCGATGGCGGTATACCGTTTCCACGTCTCCCCAACCTGTGCCGTCCAGCACAGCTGTTCCAGTTGCTGGCCGGTGATCAGCAGACTGTCGTCAGTCTGGTAGGTGATGCTATTGCCAGCGCTGTCCTGGCCTCCATCCAACAGGCTGCCGGCGGGTAACGCATACGGGGCCGCATTTTTTTGCAGCGTAAAGCTCACCGCCACGCTGTCCGGCCGTGGGGCGCGGGGGGCAAACCCCAATAAATCACGGTAATAAAGTGAACGGTGCCGCGCTGGCAGCGTGTTCAGCAGGGATCTGGGTGTCTCGAGCAGCTGCAGCAACGCCAGCAGAAACGCCTGCTGCACCGGCAGTTTTTTCTCTGCCAGGCCGGGGTGCTGATAGATGTCACTCAGCCCTTGCGGCGTGCCGCCGGCCATCCAGAAGCGGTTCCAGTCAGCGTCGCCATGGCCGGCAAACGGCATGGCTTCGGTATATTTCGCCACCAGGTTGAGCAGGTCCCTCCCTGTCCGTGGCTCCAGCAGAAAGGTCTGGTCTGTTAATCCGCTGCCCAATCTCTGTTTCAGTTGCTCCAGGTCAGACATGATGTTGTCCATTGGTTATGTGATGATAAATAAGGCACGCAGGGCCCGTTTCCGCCGCATTGGCAGTACAATGACTCACCCGGCCGTGACAAACGACTGGCTGTTGATAAACTCGCCGGTTGCTTGCGTGGGGCCCATATTCGGGTCCGGTTTTCCTTGCGGATCCTGGGCCGGTGTCGTGGGCTGAAATTGCGTCGTAAACTGGCTGCCGACTACAATCATCGGCACCGGCGCCGTCGCAAACTCAGCCCGCTGATCGGACGCCAACTGTTTGATGGTGAGCGTCCCTTTTCCAGGGGTGGCGATAAAGGGAGGCTTGATATAGTCAACGGTAAAGGAGACCTGTTTTTCATCCCCAACAATGCAGATCTTTTTCCCCCCGATGCTGGCCTCACCGCTGCCGCTGATCCGTGGCTGGGGCGGTGGCGTGATCGTAATAGCGCCAAACTGCGGGTTGAATGTCAGCGCATCACCGTCGATGACCACCAGGTTGCTCATAGTAACCTCAGCGTCTGGCCGTCATGGATGTTCAGCGTACCGTCCACCGTCTCGACCAGATCAGTGCCTGACAGATACACGGTGATCTGCACCCGCAGACGGCTCGCTTCCTGTTTGTCCGGCTGGATAATGACGTCCTTGAGCAGCGCCCGGGGCTCATGGCGCAGAATGCTTTCTTCGATGCGGTTGTGGATGTTGGCCAGCAGTTCATCGGTGATATTCTCAAAGATAAAGTCATGCATGCCCCCGCCATAGCCCTCACGCATAATGCGTTCGCCCGGTTCAGTCATAAACAGCACGCGCAGACTCTGCATCACTGCCTCAACGCCCGCTGTCAGGGACACACCCGTGTCGGGGGCAAACCGCGGTGGAAACGCCCAGCATTGTCCCAGGGTCGCTGTCAATATGTCGTTACTCATGGCACCCTCACCCTAATAGGTTATTTTTTCATGTTAATTTTCGCGCTGGTGATCTCCACCTGCTGCTTGCCCGCGATCGACAGATCACTGTCAGCCTGCAGACCCAACGTATCGGCCTGAAGTTGCAGGGCGTTCGGCGTACGCATGGCAATGTCCCCCTCGCCAGTTAAGGTGAGGGTATTGTCCCCCGCCATCAGCTTCAGCGTTTTCTCGTCGGTGTCGATCATCAGGGCCTGTGTCTGCTCGGCTTGACTAACGATCAGCCCCTTACGGTTGTTCTTTTCATCCGGTGGGAACGGCGCGATATTTTTCGGGTTGTGCATCGCACCCAGGATCATCGGGTAACGCGGATCGCTGTCGATAAACCCCACCACCACTTCATCACCGGGTTCCGGGTAAAAACAAAAACCACTCGCGTGACTTGCCCAGGGCTTACTCAGGCGGGCAAAAATCAGCGAGTCGGGCAGATTCAGGGCCGGCAGATGCAGGGCGATCCGATCCAGATGCTGGGGATCGGCGGCAAAATCCGCTACCGTGCCAATATGCAGCGACCGCACCGGTGGCGCGGGCTCCAGCATGGACGCCGGTAGCCCAATCACCAGCTCACTGCGCCAGCCATCTTTGGTATCAAACAGCTGATTGACCCCGCTCAGCATCGCCGTGCCGTCCAGTCCCCCCCCAAACCCGCTCAGGGTGATACTTTCGCCCGCGGCGAAGTCCTGAGTCCCTGCCAGCACAATGTGGCCCTGTACGCCGGTCATTTGTTGGTAGTTCAGCCAAGAGCTCGACAGGGTTTTCAGCGTGGCTTCAGGCAACATGCTGAATGCCAGGGCGTAGTCTTGCGGCCCTGCAGGGGATTGGCCAGCCTGACCCTCAGGCTTCCAGGGACGAAACGCGCCGGCCAGGCTTTTTTGCGCCGGCGTGAGCCGCTGTGCGGCAATATCCCATCCCTGCAGTGACAGGCTGTCCGGCGTAAAGCGGTTATCAAAATTCAAATTGATTTCATACAGCGTATAGTCGCGACTGTCGCGAGTAAGCCGCCGTGAAGCCATTGCCGCGTCGGACAGCGGGCGGATCACCACCGTGTCGCTGGCGGCATCGGGCAGCAGCCAGCAATTGGTGGACAGCAGCCGGCTGCGAATAAACTGCCAGTCGCTGAGACGAAACTGGATCAGTTGATCGTGCTTGCTGCTCAGCTGCGCCGCCGCTTTTTGCGTCAATTTCACCCCCGCAGACTGCAGCAACCCCTTCAGGACAGTGCTGTCATCCTGCTGACGGAATACCCGGCTATGGGGCAAAAACGTCAGTTTTTGCAACGCGTGGCGGGCCTCCAGCCGCACGGACCAGTCTTTCCCCTTCAGTTGCATCTTCTTTTGCACCAGATAACCGTCGAATAGCGGCTTGTTATCCAGGGCAATCACCACGCGGGCGCCCAGGCTAAAACGGCTGACTTCGCGTTGTACCGCGTTATCCGCTGCGCCATGGTTATCCGTGGGAATACGCAGCTCCAGCTGCGCCAGCGGGATCTCATTGATCAGCTGCTGTACCCGCAAACGACGGATCCCCAATGTGCTCGGCTTTCCCGCAATATCCAGGGTGATGTGGCTCATGCCTCCCCCCCTTTCGTCGCCCGCAGCAGGTCTCCGGACTGAAAATTATCCAGATTATCCAAATCGTTATCCCAGGCCAGCGACAAAGGATCGACGCTGCTGGCCAGCGCCCCGCCGGCACTGAGCGCCAGCAGCGGCAACGAGGCCAGATCCGGTACGCTGACCAGTGCACGATCGGGGGCGCTTTGTGCCTTAAGGGATTGCTGAATAACAAAGCTCTCATCCGCCACCAGGCTTAACCGCACGGTGGCCCGTAGCGGTGTGGCGTCACGGTCAAACAGCGTGTAGGTGACCGACAAATCACGGGCGCGGCCGGCAAACCACCCTTTATTCTCCCAGCGCATTTTTCCCCAGGTGATGCGCAAAAAATAAGGCGAACCGGTGGCCGCATCCACGGCGCAGAGGGATTTCAGCATCGCCAGCTGCATCTCTATCGGGGTGGTATTCCCCGGCATCTGGCTGTCGAACAACAAGGTGAGATTGAGGCCGACCGGCTCGGAAATCACATAGCGGTTGCTTTGCGACGCCGTGTTGATGGTGTCCTCTGTGCTAAAACGCGTCTGATAATCCAGCTGAATATTCTCTGGGTTATACATCGCGCTCATGCTGCCCGCGGGAATTTTCCCTTCGCGATCTTTCCAGGCGTTGAGGGTCAGCTTCGACAACCCCCGTTCAAGTAAGCTCACTGACGCCCCCTTTCAAGCAGCTGTTCCAGCACCTCTTGTTTAATCCTCTCCACCCACCGCTGATCGTCCCACTCACGGCGCTGCGCAAACGGTAAGGACGGGGCAGAAGGGGCAGGCTCGGTGACCTCAACCTGTACGATCAACTCACGAATTTCGACGGTCATAGTTTTATCCCCAGCATGCGCATATCCTGATAGCGCAGCTCAAGTGTGTTGATGAGCACCTGGTTGCTGTTCGCATCCAAATCGCCCATCTGCCAGCGCACCGGCAGGGCATGACTCAGCGTCCAGGTGGTCACGGGTAATGAGACTTCATTCAGCAACATGACCACCACATTCGCCCACTGCGTGCTTTCCCGGCGCAAGACGCGGTCAAACTGCAGCGTCAGGGGGGAGGCATTCATCACCCCCCGTTCCAGCACCAGGCTACCGTGATTCACCTGCTCGGCCAGCCAGAGGTTGCGGGCATTTTCGCCCCCTTCCCGGTGCTGGCTCACTTCCAGTGTCCGCGACAGGCCGGAGACGCGCTGGAACGCGATGTCAAACGGATTGGGAATGTTGTTAAATAAAAAATTGACGAGAAAACGATGGGATACCGCGGGTGTACTCATCATGATTGACCTCCGGTTTGCGCGCTGGCCGTGCCGTCACGCAGATCCAGCGTCAGGCTGATATCAATGAATTCCGCCGGGGCCAGCAGCGCCAGACGGACCTGCAGGATCATCTTTCCATGGCGAATATCGTCTTCCGTCATGGTTTCATCCAGCCCGATACTGAGCGAAAAGGCCTCATCCTCAACCGTGCCAAAAAAAGCCCCGGCCAGCCATTGCTGACGCAACCACGTCCAGACCTGGCCCTTTAATTTCATCCAGGTCGAGGCCGTATTCGGCTCAAACAGGTAAGCGCGGGCCAGTTTGCTCAGATAGTGCTCCACGCTGCTGACCAGCAAACGGGTCTGGATATAACGCCAGGCCGTGTTCTCCTCATTGAGCAAGGTCCGGCATCCCCACAGGCGAACGCCTTTTCCGACAAAACTGCGGATCAGGTTGCAGGACACCCCCTGGTTATCCAGTAACGCCTGAGACGTCAGAATGCTTTGGGTGGGTCGGCGGGTTTTGGCCAATGGGATGTTGGCCGGCGCCTTCCAGACCCCGTTATCCTGGGCACTGCGCTGAATGGCCGCCGCGACGGCCGGCAGAGGTGACAACACCACGGGCGCCGACGCCTCATCTTCGTAACTGGTTTCCAGTCGTGGCCACCAGGCCGCCCCGCGCTGGCACAGGTCTGCTGAAAAAGACTGCCCGGTCAGCGTCACGGCGTGCGCCGGGGAGTCCGGTAACTCCAGCAGCGCAAAGCGCTGCGGGGCCTGACGACACAGCGTCAGTAACGCTTGCCACCCCTGATACCACAAGGCATCGACGTCAACCTCAGCCGTATCCGCTCCCTCGAACGTATTAACCTCATTGAGCTCACTCAGCTCCGGTACCAGGACCAGACCGGTCTTGTCATCCGCTAACAGCGTCTCCAGCATCTGCGGCGCCTGTAATGCGGCAATCAAGTCTTGCAGATGCGCGGCCGGTTCTCCCTGCCCTGGCCCGAGGGACAGCACGTAGCACTGCCGCCCGCCGTTTTCAAAGAAGTGGCGCAGGGAGTACGCCAGCGTCCCACGCTGTCCAAAGAGACTGTTCGCCTGTGTCAGTGATCCCACGCTGACGGGCTGCATCGTCGGTATCGTCGTATCAGAAGCCACATCGCGAAGGGTATAACCAATAAACAGGGGCATCGTCACCGGATCGTCATTTGATGCCTGCGTTAACAGTGTTTCATCGTACGAAACCCCAGGAAGAACCATTGCCATCACAGTATCCTTATAAAGAGTCGGAAAAGGGGGTTCCCCCTTTACAGTGACATGTCCTGAGTAAACTGGAGGATGATGAATTCGGCCGGGCGCACGGCGGCCATCCCAACCTGAATGATCATTTTCCCTTGGTTAATCTCGTCTTGTGTCATGGTGATCCCTTTACCGACGCGCACAAAATACGCCTCTTCCGCGTTATTGCCGGCCAGGGCGCCCTGTTGCCACAGGCGGTAAAGATAGTGTTCAATCGCCGCCTGCACCCGTTTCCAGGTCGGCTGACTGTTGGGTTCAAACACCATCGGCTGCAGGGCTTTTTTGATGTCGCGCTCTGCCGCATCGAACAGGCGACGCACTGGGATATACCGCCAGTCATCATCATCTTTCTGTGTGCGGCTGCCCCACACGACCAGTCCGCGATCGCTGAAATGACGAATGACGTTAATGCCTTTTGGATTCAGCTCCGCCTGTTGCTCATTGGTGACCCGAACGCTGACATCACTGACGCCATTGAGCACCACATTCGCCGGCGCTTTCCAGACGCCCCTTTCGCGGTCGGTTTTACAGTAAACACCAGCCATCAATGCTGAAGGCGGCAGCGACAACGGCGCACTCAGGTAACCGGATAGGGATTGTGCAATCTCACCGGCAAAATCGGCGTTAGCGGTACGAAGTCCGGCCAGTGTGGCGATCGTCGTGACAGTCCCGTCGGTGTAGTCGGCGATAGCGACCTGCGCATCATCAATTTTCCGGGTGTACGGCACCTCTACATTCGGGTAATACACCGCCATCTGGGCGGAACCGCTGACCGCGTTGGGCGCGTCGCCATTGACGCTGTCGGCCAGCAGGAAGTACCCTTTGTGCAAGCCCAGTGAGGCAGCAAGAGCGCCATAGACCGCAGTGCGGTAAGCCTCATCGGGATCCGGACAGGCCAGCAGCGTGATCTCCCCCACCTCGTCGATGAGACCCGGCAACGCGGCCAATGGGCCGTTATCGTCTGCTTTTTCCAGCGGATAGAGGTAGCAAGGGCCGCCGCCGTTCTGGAAATAGAGCCGCAGGGCGACGGAGGCTGTAGGGTCCACGACCTTAATCTCATTAATCTGATAGGTGTACTGTTTCGTCGCCTCAGCGGCGCGCGCTGCCGCTTTAGACGACGCCGTTTCCAGCGAGTCGGGTTCAGTAGACGTCACGGTGACAGTTGCGGAAGAAGGCACGTTGCTATCAAACAGGGTGGTATAGTCCAGCCAGCTGCCGATGCGGGTGATCACGCCCGCCAGTTCTGGCTTGAGAGGGGTAAAACGAGCGACAAATAACGGCACGGAGGTCGCTCCCGCGCTCACCGACATCGCCGGCGAGGCATCTTCTTCAATAGTGATACCCGGTACAGTTGTATCTGTAGGCATGTTCTTTTCCTTCAGTGAATTATTGCGCGATATCCTGGCTGAACTGCAGGATGATGAATTCTGCCGGGCGAACCGCGGCCAGGCCGATTTTGATGATCATCTTCCCCTGATTGATCTCTTCCTGGGTCATGGTGAGATCTTTGCCGACCTGAACAAACCAGGCGTCAGCGGGGGTATTGCCGGCCAGCGCGCCCTGCTGCCACAGACCGTGCAGATAACTGTCTACGGCGGCCTTGACGCGCTGCCAGGTCGGCTGGCTGTTGGGTTCAAACACCAGTTTATTCAGGGCTTTTTGGATATCTCGCTCAACCGCGTTGAACAGGCGACGAACCGGGATATAGCGCCAGTTATCACTGTCCTCCAGCGTGCGGGCGCCCCACACCACGGTGCCCTGGCCCGGGAAGGTGCGGATCATGTTCAGCGCCTTGCCCTGGTTATACTTACCCTGGAAATCATCACTGACCGGGAATGCGGGCGTCACCCCATTGACAGCCTGATTGGCCGGCGCTTTCCATACGCCACGCGTACGGTCGGTTTGGGCAATGGAGGCTGCGGCGATGGCGCTCGGCGGCACCGCCTCACCCGAGGCCAGGGTGCACCACGGGTAAAACACCGCGCCAAATGGGGAGGTTGGATACGCTTTCATGACCTCATCCGGCTTCGCCGTGCCAGCAATTTTCGCTTTCGGGCCGTCAAACAGGCCAAAAATACGGTAGCCCTGGCCCACTACCGTGGTGAACGCGGTATAGGTGGCGGTCTCTGTCCCTGCCGCGACAATCAGCGTAATATCATCGTATTGCGCCACTGCGCCGGCGATATTAGCCTCGTTAACCAGATAACATTTACCGCCACCGTGCATAAACCACAGGCTCAGACTGGTATAAAAAGCGTCTTTCAGCGGCGTAGGGTACAAGGAGGTAAATTCCGCCCAGTTGCGGAAAACCTGAATAGCTTCATTCGCTGAGGCGGCACTTTTACTGTCGTACGCAAACAAGGGTACGGCAGTGGCGGCACCGTTGACCGAAAAGCTCGATACGGCATCTTCGCTGAGATAAACGCCGGGGTAAGTGGTTGTCACAGTCATGGCAACATGTCCTCTTGATTAGGCAGTCTGAATGGTCACGCGATCGGCCATGAGCGTAATTTGCTGTACCGCGATTTCGTTACTGGTCGCATCAAATGACGGGGAGGTCAGCGAGGTTGGGAAGGCATTGCTCACATTCCAGCTGACCAGCACTTCTGTACCGGCTTCATTGGTCAGGCTGATCATGATGTCTTTCTTTTCAATCTGATTAAGTTGAATGGAATTAATCCATTCATACATCGCATTTTTACCCGGAAATACCCCTTTACTCAGCGTAATATTAGGGACCTGGCGTTGGCCGGGCATTTTGTACCAATTGCCGGTCCCGTCCCGGTATTCAATGGTGTCAAAATTAATGTCCAGACCGGAGGCGCTGGTAAACGGCACCTGCTCATCGCCCAGGGTCACGATAAAGCGATAGGTAGGAATGGGATATTGCACTGCAATGTCGTCCGCGGTAATAGCCATGATTTAAATCCTTCTGTTTACAATGAATAATGAGCAAAAATAATCTCAGTAGAATTATTTGCATGAAAAAAAATGTAATTAATTCGGTAATTCCCTGTAAAAAAGCACGCTACCGCCCCTGATTTACACCAGTTGTTTTTTCATGCTTATAAAAAAAGAAATGCGTTTAATTGTGCTGCTTATTTCAGAAAGAGTGCTCTTTCGGCCTCTCTTCTGCGTACCAGACCGGGCAGCGCTTTACCGCCGGCATGGATCCAACGCCCAAATTCCTGGGCCGCGCCGTCATCATCACCGGCATTGAGTTTTTTCAGGAGCGTTGAGGTACGGAAATTCCCGACGCCCAGGTTGAAAACAAATGAAACAAGAGCATCAAACTGATTTTGCGTAAGCGGAACATGCACATACTTATTTACCGCCCGTTCACTTTCAGCCACATCCTGACGCAGCAAAAAAATCGCGTCCTCTTCGGTGATGACATCATTAGCGCTGACATCTGCGGTATGACCATATCCAATAGTCCATATATCCGCCGGGCATTTATAGGCCTGGAGCCTTAGCCCCTCAAACTCTTTAATGAGATTAAGACCATTAACATCTATTTTCATTTTAACCTCCGTACCAACAGGCTTATCTGACAGTTTAAGACAGAGATAAAATGGCATCGCTGAAATATCGCCACCGCCCCCTATACTCAACAATCTATGCAGTCAAAAAAGCAATATTAATCAAAATTCCGACTAACTTGACCCTGCACGTTTTTCCCCAACGTGTCATATGAAAGAGTCAAAAGTCATGAATGTGACAACACCACAAAGCCAGCGATAACGACTCTTCAGTCCGGATTTTTCAGCAAGAGAAACTTAATTTAAATAATTTCATCAGATGTTAATGCATTTTATATGAGCAACTCGTTTTAAATATAAAAAGAAAGTCACAAACTTTACTTGTGTCATTTCACATCAAAATATAATGAGTCATATCGACGCTCAGTAAAATAATCAGCGCGAGGCGGCTTGCCACTATAGCTAGTGTTTAAAGTGATTTTCTTTGTCCAAATGATTTGAAAATCTCTTCCATAACAAGTCCAATAAGCGACCACCTAATATCCCTCCCAAACCGGAAAAGACCATGGTCATAAACTCACTGTATCCTTCTTCATAACCATAAACCCCCCCTAAAAAACCCGTAAATCCGGAAATTACGACTTGTTTGAAAACCTCATGCCATGAAAACTCTTTTCCAGAGGCCTTGTTTTCCATTAGGTATCGGACAATACCGCCCCAGGCGGAGAATCCTCCCACAATCAACCACGAGAAAACTCGGCCATTATCAGGAAGCGGTTTGGGTAACGTGAAAATCATCATTAGAACTCCAATTTTTGTTAATGTTATAAATTCGCGTAAGTCGGATTGTAATAATGGGCACGTACCACATAATGAAACAGCTATCTCTTCTTACTCTCGCAGACAGAACTGCCGAATATAACTCTGAAGATACATCAGTTTTTGCTGGTCTCGGGTGATGCCTTCCCAGACGCTGTCCAGTATCTGTAGAGAGTTCGAGGGTACCACCATCGCCCAAGCTGCGGGTTGAGGAGGATGTTTGGTCTGGACAGGCTTTTTGTCCAGAGATGAGCATCCTGCGATGACCACGGTCAAGCTGAGAGCGCAGAGCCGTATTCTCTTGTTCAGCCTCATTCAGCAAGCTTTCGCTGCTGCCGCTGTAGCAAATTGAGATCGATTTCATATTGCCTGACTGACGCACTTGCTTCTTTTGCTTTTCCCTGCCAACTGATGGATTGCTGATAGTAATATCGCGTTGACCACGAAAATCCCACAGCGATAAATAGAATGCATCCCCAAACTGCGCCTCACATTGATACCTTTCATCCTTCTCCCTGTTTAGCCTCTATTAACGTAAGGAAAATAATGACAGCAGAAAGGTTAACCTCACGACATAAACAACCGAACTGAATGCAATCTCATATAAAAGACCTCAGTAATGATAAGCCATATGGCAACCAGCCTAAAAATGGCCCTCTAATCATAAGTATGGTTGACATAATAGGACGTATTAACAATACGCCTGGCGACTATTACTCAGTCTATTATCCTATTTTTCAGGTTCGTTCCGTTGTGTGTCTGAATAGACTATAGAAGCAAAACATAATAAATAATAATCGTTAGTAACGATCGTTACCACTCCAATGAATAGTCAGTAACTATTAAACTAGAAATAATGATCGAAAAAAACTTTCAATAAGATTAATGCGGGTCATTGTTATTAGAATGAAAATATGGCATGGCGCAGTGCGAGTGCGACTATTCGTAAGCGTACAGCCTGAGCCGTCTGTTATTTTTCTGTCGCCTCTGTAGCTTAAGCACCCACTTATTTCATCAAGTGGACACCTCATGACTGCCAGAAAACCCCGCAAACATTATTCCCCTGACTTCAAACTTAAACTCGTTACGCAGGCGCTCGAAGGCAGCGGCAGCATCGCCGAATTGGCGCGGCAACATCACATCAATGATAATCTTCTTTTCAAATGGATACGTCTCTGGCAACACGAGGGGTATGTCTCCCGACCACGTAAAGCGCATCACGGACAACCCCCTCCCGTCCTTCTCCCGGTTCAGATGCTGCCACCGCCTGCACGCTCAACACCTTTGCCGTGCGAACCTGCAAATACCCTTTGCAAGGTGCGACTTCGCCAGGGTGAATTGACCCTCACTCACCCAACGCCCGAACTGCTGTCTCTCCTGCTCCGTGAAATGATGAAGGGGCCTCAGGCATGATGGGATTACCGACCGGCACCAGGATATGGATAGTGGAGGGCATGACCGACATGCGTAATGGCTTCCACGGCCTGGCCGCCAAAGTGCAGACTGCACTAAAAGATGACCCGCTGCGGCCACGTCTTCATCTTCCGTGGCCGCAGCGGAAATCAGCTAAAACTGCTGTGGTCCACCGGTAACGGTCTGTGCCTGCTGACCAAACGCCTGGAGTGCGGCCGCTTCGCCTGCGTGATGGAAACAGAGGCCTGGCTACGCCAGGCCCTTGCCCGTGCTGAAGAACAGCTGGCTCTGCACGAACGTAAAATATCGGTGCTCACTGCCCAGCTCGATAAACTTCGACGCATGAATCTGGCAATGGTTCTAACTCACGTTACGGGTCTAAAAACCTCGGATTACAGCCAGTTATGGTCATTGCTCATATGTTGTGACCTGCGCGGTGTAGTTTGAGGGATCCGCTTAGAAAACGGAAAACATCCCACGCCAAACCTGTTTTTAAGCAGATAGGAGTTGACGGGCAACTTTGAGCGAGGAGCGAACATTGGCGAAGAAGAGAATGGGAGAAGGGTATCACCCAGCAGTATCGTCTAAGACTTCATAGAAAAGCCACTTACGTGGCTTTGAGTTGAGTTCCTGGTTCTGGCTCCTTTATCTTGGAGGGCGCAAGCCTATCATTCGCTACCAGCATGAGCCGATTAAGATACTTGTCTATACAGTCGGGATGGTGCCGCCATCTATCACATATTCAGTGCCGGTGATGGCGGCAGCATAAGATGACGCCAGGAAGGCAATGAGATTAGCCACCTCAATGGGTTTTGAAGGGCGCCCCAGCGGAATACCCCCGAGTGCCTTCATGATGATCTGCTTACCGCCTTCGTAATCCGTTCCAGCCTGCTGCGCCAGTCGTTCCGCCAATGCCACCGAAGCTTCGGTTTCGACCCAGCCGGGCGCGACGCGAATCACCCGAACGCCCTTCGGCGATACTTCTTTCGACAGGCTTTTGCTGTACGCTGAGAGCGCCGCTTTCGCTGCCGCATAGCCGGTGGTTGATTCCGGTAACGGCAGTTCACGCTGGATAGAAGTGACGTGAATGATCACCCCGCCTCCCTGCGCCAGCATCCCTGGCAACAGCGCACGATCCAAGCGTACTGCGGGCAACAGATTAAGATTGAGTTCCTGCTGCCACTCCTCTTCGCCCAACGCCGCAAAGCCACCGCCGGGTGCGGTAGAACCGCCCGCCACATGAACGATGACATCGACCCCTCCCAGGCGCTCCTGAACGGCTTTCGCTACTGAGGTACAGCCTTTGACCGTGGTAAGGTCCGCCGCCACGAAGGCGTCTGCAATACATTCCGTGGGTGCGTGTCGCGCAGTGGTTAACACCCTGGCGCCCTGCCGTTTGAACAGCCCGACGACCGCTTTACCGACGCCTTTGGTGCCCGCAGTAACCAGCACGCGTTTACCCTGGAAATCAAAATCCAATGGCATCAGAGAATCTCCAGGGTGTTGATCTTGTCGCCGACCAGGCCGAAAGCATGCTTAAGCTCTACCGGGCTGCCGGGAAAGTTACCGACGACGTTCGAGGTGACCGTCACCCGCTCGCCTTCGGCAAGAACCTGAATCGGCTCAACGCTGTAGTCAAACGTGGCCTGCGCGGCACGTTGCCATGCTTCGATCGCCGCATGCCCCTGATGGGTTTTACCTTCGTCGATCACGACGGCATTGGCGGTAAAACACTGCTTAACGTTGGCGATATCGGCACCATTGCTGATCGAGAAATAGGTAGAAATAGCGTACGGTAGTGATAATGACATGGTTCTGTACTCCCGTTATTTACAGTATGGATATCTTCAACATAGACTTTGAAATTGACAAGTACGCACGAAAAAGTGAGTTACTGCATTATGAGTAAGTTATATACCCCGGAATCTGCCGCAAGCGGCGTGGAGCAGGTCCTGCAGCTGCTGGAAGGCCGCTGGAAATTAATCATTCTTTTTCATCTTTTCGACGGGAAAGTACAGCGCTATTCCGATTTTGAAAAACTGATCCCCGGCATTTCGCAGAAGATGCTGGCGCAGCAACTGCGACAGCTGGAAGCCGACGGGATCGTGTCGCGGACGGTGTACCCCCAGGTGCCGCCGAAAGTGGAATATCGACTCACTGAATGGGGGCAAACGCTGTGCCCTGCTCTCGATGCAATGCTGAAATGGGCGGAAAAACGCGAGGTTTAACCGGCCCGAAAGCTTAGTCGATTGAGACGTTACCTGATTGCGTTGATTCTCGGGACACAGAAATTGCCGAAATAGCAAGAGTGGCCGGTTCCGGTTTACTGCTGCACCATAAACCTTATCGACGTCCGCTCCTGGCACCAAGCCGTTGGCCGGACCTGTACCGGCCGGCTCTGAGTGAGGAGTCGACTGAGGGGGGCATAGGGTAAATAGCCCAGTGAACAGGCAAAAGGTGGAATAATAAATTTAATGCCAGAGGGTTCACCTAAAACGCTCGGCAAGACAGGCATAGCACCCCTGTTTTGCATTATGTATCTGGATATAACTGATCGCCGGGTCGTTGAAAAAACGGCCTATCAGATTTTCTGCAGACTTTCCTTCACAGAGATCCGCTTGTCTTAGAAAATGGTTTTCGTCGTAAGCCCGCAATGAAAGGATCCGACTTGTCATAACTTCCGGTAACTCATTGATATAGATGCCCTGCTCAGTACATCCCTCCCAGATGTATATTGCATGAGAGCCGAAATAAGGGGTATCAGCCGGTTGGTATATATGGTTAATCAGAAGCGCGTTTTCTCCAGCAGGAATGTCACACAACGAAATTCTGTCAGGGTAGCCAGGATAGCTACCCACTGTATTTCTTACGGCACCCTGTCTTTTTAGATAGGACTCGCTCTGCCCAAAAAGATGGGTAAACTGCCCGGCTTGCAGGCCTGAAATTTTGTATCCCATAACTTTCTCCCGTTGTTGTCATAAATACAGTAGCTTTCATTCTCGGGAGGTGCTCGCTGTTTTAGGACATGTAAACAGGGGTGATACAGCTGTATAAAAGCGGACTCTATACAATTGAAAGTGATGCTTTTAAGAGGCGCCCCACCCTAATGAAAGATACTGTAAGTTGTGCAGGGCGTACGCGAATATAGTGCATGTTCGACTGCCCATTTTGATGAGCCCCAAAGCCAGCTGTTCAAAAAACTGGGTATCGAAGACCAGGTAAAAGAGAGTGCCGGACAGAAATACTGGATTTTTATCTGTTCAGAACACTGAATGAAGCTCGGGAAATCACAGAGCGCTGGCTGGCAGAATATAACAGCGAACGGCCTTATGAATCCCTGAATAACCTGACGCCGGAAAGTACCGACTGATAGCTGAAAGCCCGGAAATCTCAAAAAGTGCATGGAATTAAAGCTGGGATACTTACACAGGCACTGACGTACTGCCAATATGATGAATCTTCCTAACCACGTCACCAAGCAATGCTTGTAGCAGAAAATTTTCAGCGTTAAACATAGCAGGCCATTTTTCATCGTATGGCGCCACAACGATTTCCCGCATGAATGCCCCTTCTTTTCCGTCAAATTATTAGCATAAGAGTAGCTAAAGTACATTGAGGCAACAACGTCCGCTCAGGCACGGAGCGGACGTGTCGTTCAGAAGGTCAGCTGTGAGCGAGAAGCGGAAGTTCGTAATCGCTCTCACCATTAATGGATGCCTCAATAATATTACAGAATGTTAATCACCGGAAAGCGGGTCAGAAAAACGAATTTCTAACGAAAGAGGTTTAATTCTTCTGAAGGACCAGGCTGTTATTATATTTAAGATGGTCGCCAGGACCTGAATGATACAACTGCATGTTTTTATAGAAAATAAATTAAAGTTTAGACAATGCTGATGATAGCTCTGCTGCTAACATGTCTGCGTCTTCAATTCCGACGCTTACCCTTAAAAACAACTGTTCTTCATCCTGTGTCATCCAGTCTGGAGACCTAAATGGAATCATGCAGCTATCGACGCCTCCCCAGCCATACGCTAACTTGAATGTTTTCAATTCTCTTAAAAAATCATCGCGCTTTTGATCTGTAGGCTTTTTAACTGAAAAACTAAAAAGACCATTACTTTGCCGATAATATTTACAAAAAATTTCATGACCAGAATGAGAGGGAAGATCTGGTGAAATCACTGTACTAATTGCAGGATGAGTTAGCAGCATCCTGATCAGTTTTTGAGCAGTGCCCTGTTGTATTTTAAGCCTGACAGCCAATGTTTTAAGTCCTTTATAAAGGCTGAAGGACTCTTCTCCGCCCGCACATACTCCTGATTTAATAAGGTAGCGACGAACCGGTTCATAATACTGCTCTGTAGTAGTTATGATGCCCATTACAGCATCGGAATGACCAGCTAGATATTTTGATGCTGAATGAATAACCACATCAAAACCATGATGAAGCGGATTAAGCAACAGGGGCGTAGACCACGTATTGTCTATGATGGTGGCAATTCCCCTTAGCCTGGCCAGCTTAGCGACAGCATCAATGTCTGTTACTTCAAATATGTTTGATGATGGAGACTCAACATATATCAGCTTTGTTTTATCAGTGACATAGTCCTCTAAGTGGCCGAACTCATCAGCACTCAGGAAGGTAGCGCTTATACCAAGCTCAAACAAATATGTCATGACAAAACATCTGACTGGTTCATAGACTGAACGAGTCATAAGTATATGATCGCCGGGGCGAAGGAAAGACATGAGAACGGAGGTGATCGCAGCAAGACCGGAACATGTGCTGAGCGAACGGTAGCCGCCCTCCAGGCGCGTAATCTCACACTCGACAGTATCCGTCATCGGCGTGCCAAATCGTGAATAACGCGGATACCGACTCTTTAGAGAATCCTGTGATGCATACATCAAAGATTCAAAATCCGGATATATTCCGGAAGTAAATCGATGGATTGGAGGATGGGGGAAATAGCTGTCCTCTTCGCTGTAAACTTTATCAACCATTATTGACCGTTTCCCAGCGTTCAGCATCATGAATTTGTTGGTAGCATGAGCTAAATAGTCTTAACACGGATTTCGGATCGTCTGCTTCTACTACGTGCCCTATAAGATAAAGACCAGATTTTTCTCCACCGTCATAAATTTCATCAACTTTACCTGTTAGATGTGTTTTGCGCACCTCAACTGGAAACTCGGTAGGTAAGGACACAAGTCTCCCGTTTGAAGGGGGGATACAAACGCAGCCAAACCTTAGAAAACGTTCTTGATACTGAGGATAGGACTGTTGATGAATATGACATTCTGCCAATAACCATGCCTTATCGATATTAAACCCCGCCATCTCTTCAATCAGAAAACTTATCATTCCTCCGCCGGTTCTACTCGCTATCTCGCAGAAAATAATATCGCCCTCTCCGGTAACCCACATTTCACAATGAAAAGCAAAATGCGGAGTTTCTGGCATGATATGAAGTATATCCTTAACAGAACTTACCAAACGAGAATACAGTTTATCGTTTCGATCGAGTGGAATGTTACCAATGTATAAGTTATCTCGATAGGAAAGACAGTTATTTACATATCTGAAGGGTTGGATGAATGTAAGTTCACCTTCAACAACTAACCCATCAATGTGAAACATTTCACCGTCAACATAATCCTCTGCTAACATACTAACAATTTGATTGTTATATTTTTGAAGATATGAATGAAGTTCAACCTGTGACTTAATTATTACTACACCAGAAGAACCTGAAGCAAGGCGGGGTTTTATAACAAATGGCATTCCATTATCTGAAGCAAATGCCAAGAGTTCTTCCTGGGAATCTATTCTCCGGTAGTCTGCCATCATTACCTGAGAAAGAGATAATTGCTCTTTCATGAAGAATTTATCTCTATAACATAGAGCACTGGTTACATCTTGCCCAGGGATGCTGTAGCGTTTTCTTATATTAGCAGCACGAAGTATATCTACTTCTGCTCGGCAAAATATATAGTCAAATGGCGTCTTTTGATAAATTGACTCTGTTAAATCATAGAGGGATTCATCATCATGATCATAATTTTCCAAGCAGAAACAGTGTTTAATGTGTCTGGCATAATCTTGGTAAAATTTTGGAGAAGTAATCAAGACAGGTTCGACACCCGAGTCTTTAAGCCATAAGTCATAAGGGGTGCGTGTATATTCCGTTTTTGCCAAGATGAGAACTTTTTTCATTTTCTTATGTTAATCCATGTTTTTTATATGACAATATCAACAGTAAAGAATTAGTAAACAATGAACTGTTGTCTAATTGTTACTTTTTATTTAATTTGTTTTAATTCAATCAGTTACAATTAAAACGTTAAAATCCATAGTCGATAAATTATTTTAAAACTTAACTGTTACCAATGGTTATTATATTTTCACAATCGATAATCAGTTGGTTATGCTGACTTCATTAACTTTAATGGAATAAAAATCTACAAATTAAATTTAAAAAACATTTATATATATTAAGTATTTATCTGGTTGACAAAACTAATTTAATTTACGTAAATCATTTCGCGATAAATATAAAATGAGGCAATGTCGATGCAAGGCAATATGGATATGTCATACGATTATCATGGGGACATTGATTTTCGAGTTCCTTTTACATCAATCAAAAATGAAGACATCCATTTTTATCTGGATGTTGATACATTTGTGGGCAAGGACACATGTGGTCAGAATTGTAATCATTGCTGGTTCGTGAACTATGAAAAGGTATTCTCTAAATCTTTTGGCATTAATGAAGGTCATGAAATTTATCGAAAGTTAACGGATCAGAATTTTAATATTTATCCTCGCTATGTGGATAGCTTTGCTCACAATGGTGAGTTTATGGATATCTATGGCCCGGCCCACAATCGCGAGTTTCGTTCCGGAGAGGACAAAAACGAGACGGACACCATGATAGCGGGTGATGCATGGACAAGTGGTAAGCCATTATTGCAGAAAAACTATAAGGAATTGTTGGATAAAGCAGTGAAAAATGGATACGGCACTATATCCATTACATTTCACGGACTGGTTAACGATGCGGAAGAGTGCTCTTTGCATTCCCATGCAGATTATCCCATTAAAGGGGTGTTTCCTGGAGCGAAATGTATCGACGTGATTTCCAGGATTAAAAGTTATAGCCGGGAAAGTGGCGACAATAACCTCATTCGGGTTAATATTGGTATTACAGTTGGAACGCACAATCATACCAAAAATGATCTTGTGAATTATTGTAAGCTTTTTAACAAACTTGGCGTGCAGACAGTCAGGTTCAATTGCTTTACAGATCATGGTCGCAGACATCCTCACTTGCAGCTTACTCAAGAACAAGTGGCGCAATTTTATCAGGACATAAAGTGGATACATGAAAACATTCCTCTTAATTTCCAACTCGGTGTCAGCGAAGATTTTGGAACGTCAGGCATTGATATTCTAGGATTACCTTCGCATGTTGGATGGTGTCGGGCGGGCCGTCAGTTATTTGCCATCATTCCAGAGGCAGGTGAAAGTCTGGTTATCAACGGGATAGCTCATGAACGTATCGGCCAGATCGTTGGCTGCGTCAACATTTTTGAACCGACATTCGGGTATCTGACGCGCTTTAAACATACCGACAGTGGTGAGACTGATTATCAGATTCATTTTAATGTAGATGCTATTGAAGCATTCACTCAGGACAGACTTTCTGGCGTTTATAAAAATGGCTGTTTTGCAGGAGAGATACTTCAGATGCAAAATTATGACATTCCGCTGGTAAATCAGAATCGTATTGACATTATTGAAGTTTAAAATTTATCTTGGGCTCCTGCAGGAGCCTTCTTTGAAAAGGACAAATATGGAAGCTCTGGTTTCTCCTCACTGGGTTGTAAACAACCCGGACTCAGATAGCATCATCATATTGGATGCTACGCTAAATAAAACAGCGAATAAGACTAGTGAAATTAAGGGATTAGTCATTCAAGGTGCAATATATTTTGACCTTGACAGTACTTTTTCAGAGCCTGAGTCTGATCTGCCCCATACATTCCCTTCTGCATTAAGTATTCCATCCCTGCTTTCCGGAATCGGTATTAGGCCCGACTCAACCGTGGTAGTTTACGATCAGCAGGGTATATATTCGGCACCGAGGGTCTGGTGGATGCTAAAGGCTATGGGTATTGAGAAAACCTACATTCTTGACGGAGGATTACCGGCATGGCTTGACGCAGGACTGGGTATATCCGAAAGCTATGCAAGGCCCAAGGTAAATAGGGTCTGCGATTTTGACATTAAGCCTGAGCAGATTGTTGATAAATCCACTGTCCTTAAAAACATCACTACGCCTCATTTTATGTTAATTGATGCAAGACCCTCAGAGAGATTTTCTGGACGACAAGCTGAACCCAGAGCCGGTTTAAGGTGCGGTCATATACCAGGATCCATAAATATCCCTTTTAGTGAGGTTTTGAACAATGGGCACTACAAATCACCCGAGTCTCTGGCTGAAATTTTTAATCGTAACGGGCTGAATGATAACGATGAGCTTGTATTCAGCTGTGGATCTGGAGTTACAGCTTGTATAGTTCTTCTTGCTGCATATCTGGCCGGTTTTAAAAAACTTCGCATATATGATGGTTCCTGGGCTGAATGGGGAGCTGATGAAAGCTTACCGCTGGATTTAGAATAAGCTGACTTATGACGAACTTAAACCTATCGCTAGCACAACCAAAACAGCTTGCGGTTATACATACTATGCTGGCCGGAACATTTCTGTCTCGGGCAGGATATTTCATGGTATGGCCTTATCTGTCTGTAGAGCTTTATCGTCAGTTTCAATTGAGCGCATTACAGATTGGTGCCATCTTTTTTATGACATTAGCTACTGGAACACTGATTGGCGTTTTCGTTAGTTATTATTCTGACAAGCTAGGGCGTGAACGATCGCTTATAGCGAGTCTATTTCTGAGCATTATCGGTTTTGCATCAATGGCTTATTCTAATTATGCTGCTGAATTTGTTGGCTCCATGTTACTGATTTCAACGGGACGCGCATGTACGGAGTCGTTTAGCAAGGCAATGATTGGTGATTATATTACTGATTTTAGGCAGAGGGAACAGTATCAATATATACGGTATTATGTCGTAAATATTGGCTCTGCTCTTGGGCCGCTTGCAGGGACGTATGCTCTTGCATCACCAGTCATAAATGTTTTTTTTGCTTCCAGTGTTATTTATCTGATCTACGCCTTAGCATTGATTTTTATTTTGAAAGGTTTGCAAAAGAGAGAGGTTAGCCATAAGAAAAAAATTCCAAGTTTTGCCAATTCCGTTTCAAAAATATTCTCGCAGACACAATTTTCAAAGCTAATTATTTGTTACTTTATTGTGATGCTTGTGTATACTTCCTTTGACTCCCCTCTCATTCAACTTCTAACTCGACTAAAATTTCCCGACTTGAATTATGCTATTAGTGTGATATTTTTGGTTAACGCAATAACGGTTATTGTTTTTCAGTATCCAGTTTTGTTCTTGTTAAAGAGATGGAGTATAAAAGGGAAAGTCATTCTGGGGATAACTCTTATCTCTTTATCCCAGTTACTGTTTTTGACAGTATACTCAGGATCTCTTGGATTGCTCGCTTTCTCCGTATTCGTCCTCAGCGTTGGGGAATTGATAACAATGCCAGCTTTCAGCGTCGAGGTAGACAGACTTGCTCCTGCTGAATTAAGGGGGACATCTTTTGGTTTAATTAATCTGACATCACTCGGAACCGCATTGTGTCCGCTTTTCTGTGGATTCTTTATTGATGCCGGGTTAGGTTACTTGATGTTTGCGACACTTTTTATTCTGGGGGTTATTTCAATATCAATATACGCTTCTGTAGGCCAGCGTAAAAACGCCATAAAGTGAGTAATATTTGAGTGCCCTGCTCCCCAATAATTAATGCAGTGCGAATTCAGTAAAATCGGCTTCTGGCACTCTGCAGTCAGAAGTGGGAGATAGGTCTGCTCTGAGCGAGGAGCATAACATTGTCCTTGTTACGCTCCCTGCAGTCATGGACAGTGAGTGAAGATATCATCTAAATATTACAGCACTCATCCTGTCCGTTCTTTTAGTAGATAATGGGCTTAAGGACATGTTTACGTGAAAGAATAAACCTGTTTTGAAATTAATTGTTATCAGTCGGTGAAATGTCGGGTCATTCAAAGTACCGATTAAACCGTTGATAAATATGATAGGCGTGTTGGGTGAATTGTTCATTTAGCTTTCCGTAACAGGTGTGGCATGAATTTTTGGTGTTGGTGTTTAAGGGGCTTCTCAGTGGATTTATTGGTATCCGGAAGCGCTCATGGACATGGCGATAAGCTCTTTTAACCATGCTCGCCCCTGAGGCCAGTCACCGAGTCCGCTGGCTGCGTTGATATGCCCTCGCTCACCGATATTGACCAGACTACTGCCCCAGGCATCGGCACGGCTCTGGCTGTAATGGATGTCGGCATAAGGGTCATTGGAACTGGCAATCATCATGCTCGGAAATGCGAAACGCTTTTCACTCAGGGGAAAACTAAACCCTTTCGCCTCTTCTGGAAACACATCGCATGTGGGATCAGGTGACGCGACCAGCAAAGCGCCTCTCACAACCGTGCGGCTATATTGTGCCCAGTTCACAACCTGCAGGCAGCCAAGGCTATGGGCGACCAAAATGACGTCTGGCCCGGTCTTTCTGACGGCAGTTTCTAAATTTTCGACCCACTCTTCGCAAACCGGGTGATCCCAGTCTTGTCCCGAAATGAAGGTCATTGACGCGTCAGTTTGTGCCCATAGCGTTTGCCAGTGTCCAGAGCCCGAGTTGCCAATTCCCGGAAGAAGCAATATTGAAGATGTCATGTCTTGATTCCCAAATAGGTGTTCACATAATGTAGGCGAATGACACATCGTTCCTGAATGGCAAGTCATCGAAATAGAGCCCGATTAACCGATGATTCATCTACATTTCGAGCAAAGGATCAGCATGGAGCTTGACAGCAAAGATCGGCAAATTTTGGAAGCACTTCAAACGAATGCACGTCAGAGTCTGGCCTCTCTGGGCAAATGCATTGGACTTTCGCAGCCAGCGATGAGCGAACGGGTCAAAAAACTCGAAAGCGCAGGCGTCATTGAAGGATACGGTGCACGCGTCAATTTGCGAGAGATAGGATTGGGATTACAGGCGATCCTGCGAGTACGCACAACCCACCAATACATCAAACAGTATCTGGCGTTATTTACAGATATCCCTGAAGTGATAGAAGCTGACAGGATCACCGGAGAGGACTGCTTCATCGTACGTTGTGTGTTTTCTCAACCGACTGATTTGGAAGCCATCGTCGATGCCCTGGCGGTTCATGGTTCAGTGACCACGTCGTTAGTTCTGTCTAATGCCGTGCGTAAACAGGTGCCTGTGCGTCCGAGGTAACCGGCTCACCTTTGATCGGCATGGCAGGATATTGTGGTGTCCGCCTCGGGCACGAAGCGGCAAAACCGAAGCGCCGTCAGGTCTGCTATGAGCGGAGGCGGGCCTTAACGCATTGTGCTCACGGCCTCGATTATGCCATTTTAAGGGTTTATAAAATAACCGCGGTTCCTGTAATCATTTAGCCGAAATGACAATCTAATTAAGGACATGGTATGCCTGGTATAACCCTGACGCTGTCTGGCTTAAAGAATCAAAAATTAACCCAAAAGTGTGTACTTTTAGCGACTCAAATCACATGCGATGTTTTAAGGAAAAATAGCTTCGAAACTATGGTCATAGTGAGACATGTCGATGATGAAGACTGGTTTATTGATGGCAAAAGCCTGGCCGAATGGGGCAAAAATTCGTTTAGACTCGAAGTGACTATCGTCGATGAAACCTGTAGCAAGGACCAGAAATCGGCATACCAAAAAGCAATTTACAACGCTATGGAACAAGCCATTGGTAACCTGCATCCTCAGTCGAATGTTCATATAATCGACTGTAAAGCTGCTTCATACGGATACACGGGGATCACTCAAGAGTATCGATATCAGCATAAAGACGAGTTTTACAAAGAATAAGTCCATTTATCATACCATCTCGACAGCATATCCTGCCGCAGTCCGCCAAACACGCGGAGTGCGGAGAAATCAAAAGTCTCACTTTACTCCAGAAAAAACGCCCAGAATCAGGCCGATGGCGCCTGCATCAAAGAATAGGCTTGCACTCGAACCTGCTGCAGGGATTTTTTGTACTCAGCAAGAGATGATACCGGCACAGACAATGACTTTTTAAGACACCCCTACGTGCGCTTGTGGCGCTTACCTGACCTTAGCGGGGTTCACTTCGCTTTCGTACCCTAGATACAACACAATTCCCCCTGTGAACACGGCATATTTCCTTTAGAATACCCGTTCAGATTACTACTTACCGAGGTATACGATGCTTATTTCAAGCCTTATGGCTATTGCTGCCGTTCTGATTATGGGTGTTATAAGCCCTGGTCCAAGCTTTATATATGTTGCCAGAAATGCGGTTGTGTACTCTCGTCTTCATGGACTAGTGACAGCCCTGGGTACAGGCGTTGGAGCTGCGATTTTTGCTTTGGTGGCTATGCTTGGGCTACAGAGGCTGCTACTTTTGGTGCCGGAATTATTTGTTGGTTTGAAGGTGGCGGGCGGTATTTACTTGTTATGGCTAGCTTTTAAAATTTTCAAAGGTGCATCTCAGCCTGTAACCTTAGTTTTGAATGGAGAAAAAGGGGGCAGCAAAACTTTGCTGAAGACGTTCAGAGATGGCCTGTTAACACAACTAAGCAATCCAAAAACGGCAATTATCTTTGCATCTATCTTTAGTGCCCTTTTACCAAAAAATATCCCAGTAATATTTTATTTCGCAATCCCTCTAATGAGTTTTTTGATAGATTTTGTCTGGTACTCCATTGTTTCTGTAGCTCTATCTGCAGAAAAACCGCGTCAGATATACTTACGCATAAAATCTTCGGTTGATCGGGTCTCCTCAACGGTCTTGGGCATACTGGGCATCAAACTGATCTACTCTTCGTTCACAAAATAAGAAACATAAATTCTTTACCGTGGGTGCTTTTAAGAGCGCCTTCTTGCTCCTGCAGGCTCTCCAGAAATGAAAATAGCAGGTGATAGCACATTATTGGTTGATTTGAGGTTAACGTCCGCTCCTGGCACTTACCTGCCGTTAGGCAGAGCCCGGTCGGCAATGAGCGAGAAGCGGACGTCATCCTCATAGAGTACTGAACAACTCTTCAAGGGCACCCTCTTTGGGCATTAGTTGAGTCGGCATAATGCCGGCATTTCGCCCCGCTACGGCTGTGCGGCCAACCTCAACTGAGGGGATGATTATCTGCCGTAAGGCTATTGGCCCGCTTTCTCGAGCTCAAGCTTTACTGCCTTCAATGTCCTTTTCCGAATCCAGCCACTTCCCACTCGGATTGCCAGCCAGTATCCGGCCATTTTCAGCTGTGTCGCTCTGTCTGGGCAATGTATGAAGGTTTCTGTACAGAGTGCATATTCGTCGGCGGCGAGTTGTTGTACCTGATATCTCAGCAGCAGCTTTGCGTTGCCTGGCCGCAGCGCGGCGCAATAGGCACTGATATCGGGGACATCCTCAAGGCCAAAATCGGTTCGCCAGAATTGTCCTCTCAAGCCATAGCAAAGTTCGGTTGGCGAGTTTTCCAACACAGTGAAACTCTGTAGCCCAAACTGATCAATGGCACTTTCAGATTGATGGCGTCGTAATTTTTGCGGCAGTTTCCGCACCGCCATTAGCGTTTTAATCACGATATCCTGCTGGATATCATAACCCGCAATGGCCGGTAAGATTTTTTCGGGGTAAGCCGTGGTTATGGTGGTGCTGTGCCGCTCATGGAACTGAAAGTTCGGCAGATAGAGAGGGACATTTTGCCAGTCAGCCAGAGCGTTCTTCGTAACAAATCCGAGTGCCATCCTGTTATTACTCCCTCAAGAACCATGGTCCTGCCGCGATTGTGAAACAAGGGTAAGGTTTTATCAATTTTTGCCTCTGGGCCGCCACCTGTTTTATAAACACTTTTGGCAAAAAATGGCCCATACAGTCAGTGATGAACGAAAAGCAGGCACCCCGCCGCATCTTGCATGCGGACATTATCCAGCCATGTTACTGGGCGGGATATCTCGCTCAACCCGGTCCCTCACTCCCTGCCGCCAGCAGCGGCACCAGCACGTCGCTGATGGGCGTCGCAATACCCTGCAAGTGACCATAACGCTGTACCACGCCGTTGCGAATATCCCACTCCAGTGGGCGGTTGGCCTGGCGGTCGGCGAGAATGGAGGTCCCCAAATCCGCAGGGGCATGATGAAAACCCTCGACGATCTCCTGCGGAACCTTATCGCTCAGTACGGCACCTTGCGCACGCGCCACCGTCAAACACTCGCGCAAATACGCCAGTGCAAGTTCAGTGATATCCCCGCGTGAGAACATCCCGGCACGACGATTGGCGAGAACCATCAGACCCGCGGCCGCATTCTGCAGCAGTTTGCGCCAGGCGATGGAGAGAAAATCGGATGACAACTCAACCGCGCAGCCTGTGCCTTTGAGCACACCGGCGACCCGTTTCGCCTGCGGCACATCCGGCAGCGTAAGGCGCGGTTTGGCACGCAGCCAGACTGAAGCATCCGGCTCGCGTTGGGCCGGGAACCACACGACCGAAGGCAGCACCTTTGCGCCGTTGACGTAAGGTTCCAACTGGGTTTCCTGCTCGACGCCGTTTTGCAGTGCACATACCACAGTGTTTTCATCGCACAACGCGGCCAGCCAGTCGGCGCAGTCAGCGACCTGGGTGGTTTTCACCGCGACAAACACCAGATCCAACGGATGGCTGATAGCCGCCGGATTGATCAATACCGGCCCTGGCACCACAACTTCGCCGCCATCGTGCCGCAGAATTAACTGCGGATGCGCGGTACGCCCGCACAGGACGGGCGTTCGGCCAACCTCATGCAAGACAGCGGCGATGGTGGTACCGATAGCACCCGGACCAATAAGAGCAATTGTGGGATGGTCAGACATCTGGTGTTCTCCTGATTTGGTTAGCCCATCATCAGTGTGCCGGGGCAATCACCGCACACGCCAGCATTTTCTCGGCGTTAACCTTTCGCCGATAAAAAGATAACCCCGTGCTGATGCTAAACAACACATGCCCAGATGGAAAGTGAAGCGTCGTCATCAATGCATGAGCAAATGCTCATACAATGAAAGCGGTCTTCCACCTCTTTTAGCCCTGCCATAAATCTGTTCAGTCAGCCGCTTCTGGCCCCCGGGATCCCCGCTGTAAATCTTGTGTGCCAGGGTTTCAGACGATGCCGGACATGACGGCCCGCCACATCATGAAGATGGTTCATGTTGTAATGAAATTAAGTCGCTTTCACTCATCCCATTGCTCTGGCATAAAAGATGCATTGTTAACTTATTGACAACATGAAGACTGATGAAGAGAAAGTCAGTGATTTCTGGGAAATCAAGAAATAAATTCAGTTTTCATGTCAGAACTCAGGATGCAGAACACGATGAATAAAAATTTTACATTTACGCTTAAGAGCAGTGTTTTCGATGAAAACTATAACCCTTCCGAAAATACGCGTATCACGACTAACTTTGCCAATTTGGCCAGAGGAAAGAACCGCCAGGAGAACCTGCGCAACACGTTAGTGATGATTGACAATCGTTTCAATACGCTGGCGCATTGGGACAACCCCAAAGGCGATCGTTATTCTGTCGAACTTGAAATTATCTCTGTCGAGATGAATATTGAAGACAATGGCAATACCTTTCCGGTGATTGAAATATTAAAAACGAACATTGTTGATAAAAAAACCAATGAACGTATTGACGGCATTGTAGGGAATAATTTTTCTTCTTACGTGCGGGATTATGATTTTAGCGTCTTGCTGTCAGCGCACAATAAGAACCAACCTCAATTCAGCATCCCCGCTAATTTTGGTGATTTACACGGCAACATATTTAAATATTTTATTGATTCAGATGCGTACAACGATAACTTTAATAAAACGCCTGTTATATGCCTGAGCGTTTCAAGTAAAAACACCTATTATCGGACGGGTAATGAGCACCCTGTATTGGGCGTGGAATATCAGCAAGATGAACCTTCATTGACCGATGCCTATTTCAATAAAATGGGGTTACAGGCTCGCTACTTTATGCCTAAACATAGTGTTGCGCCTTTGGCTTTTTATTTTAGTGGCGACTTGCTCAGCGATTACACTGATCTTGAGCTTATTAGCACCATCAGTACGATGGAGACGTTCCAAAAAATTTATCGGCCTGAGATTTACAACGCTAATTCTGCAGCAGGGCAATACTATCAACCAAGCTTGAATCAACAGGATTATTCTTTAACTCGAATTGTTTATGATCGAGAAGAACGTAGCCAGCTGGCGATTGAGCAGGGAAAGTTTACTGAAGAGAATTTTATTAAACCATACCAAACTATTCTTGAACAATGGTCTGCTAACTACGCTGCTTGATTAACCAAAATACAGGGTCATCTATTATGAAAAAGTTATTACCGACTTCAACGGCCGGCAGTTTACCCAAGCCCTCTTGGCTGGCACAACCTGAGACACTTTGGTCACCCTGGAAATTGCAGGACCAGGAATTAATCGACGGCAAACAAGATGCTCTGCGTTTGTGCCTGGAAGATCAACAGCAGGCAGGTATCGATATTGTCAGTGACGGCGAGCAAACGCGCCAACATTTCGTCACTACCTTTATTGAGCACCTCAACGGCGTTGATTTTGAGAAACGTGAGATCGTTAAAATCCGTGATCGCTATGAGGCGAGTGTACCGACAGTCGTGGGCCCGGTGAGTCGCCAAAAATCCGTTTTTGTCGAAGATGCCAAGTTTTTACGCCAGCAAACCGACCAACCCATTAAATGGGCCCTGCCTGGCCCCATGACCATGATAGATACACTGTACGATAACCACTATAAAAGCCGCGAAAAGCTAGCCTGGGAATTCGCTAAAATTCTCAATGAAGAAGCCAAAGAATTAGAAGCTGCCGGTGTCGATATCATCCAATTTGATGAGCCCGCCTTTAATGTCTTCTTTGATGAGGTGAACGATTGGGGAATCGCCACGTTAGAAAGAGCCATTGAAGGGCTTAAATGCGAAACCGCAGTACACATTTGCTACGGTTATGGCATCAAAGCCAATACCGATTGGAAAAAGACGCTGGGAACAGAGTGGCGGCAATATGAAGAGATTTTTCCAAAACTGCAAAAATCCAATATCGATATCATCTCACTGGAATGTCAGAACTCCCATGTTCCCATGGAGCTGATGGAACTCATTCGCGGTAAAAAGGTGATGGTTGGGGCCATTGACGTGGCAAGCAATACCATTGAGACGCCAGAGGAAGTCGCCGCTACGCTTCGAAAAGCGCTTCAGTTTGTAGACGCCGACAAGCTCTATCCTTGCACTAACTGCGGCATGATCCCTTTACCTCGCGGAGTGGCAAGAGGCAAGCTGGATGCGTTAAGTGCAGGCGCAGAAATCGTCCGCAAAGAACTCTTGGCCAAATAACGTCGCCAAATAGTAGATGACTTGAAGGGAGCTCAGTCCGTGTTAGGCGATCTGATCAATCGCCAAATACCCTAAACCACCAACCGGGCTGAGCTGCTCTTCATTGTTTAACACAATACAACCGCGTCTAGGCCAGACTGAAGGGTCGTCAGGTCTGTTATGAGCTGCGAGCTCAACCAACTCAACACATCCAGTCAGAATGACAGCTTAAGGAAGTAATTTGACCGGATGAGTGAATCTCAGGATGTGCAATGGTCGTATAATCGTGTTTTCAGCCATTGATAAGGCAATAACATGAAATTATACAGCCACAGTTTTAAAGACGGTGAGGCCATCCCAGGCAAGAACAGCTTTGCCGTTTATGATCCAGAAAACCGCATTCGTTTATCTGATAACCTCAACCCACACCTTGCCTGGGAAGATGTGCCTGCAGGCACACAGGCGCTGGTGCTTCTTTGCCACGATCCTGATGTTCCAACCAGTGCAGAAGATGTTAATCAACCGGGGAAAACCGTTCCGGCGTCTCTGCCGCGTACAGATTTCTATCACTGGTCGCTGTTGAACATTCCGGCGGATCAAGGCGAAATCATCGAAGGCGCTCAGTCCAGCGGCATTTCTGCCAGAGGTAAACAGGGGCCTTCCGCACCGGGCGGTCTGACTCATGGTATCAATGATTACACCGCGTGGTTTGCAGGCGATGAGTCAATGGCCGGAACATATTATGGCTATGATGGCCCCTGCCCGCCGTGGAATGATGAATTGGTTCATCATTACATATTCACGTTATATGCGATTCCAATGCCGGCATTAAACGTCGAGGGAGAGCTGACTGGCACTAACGTTCGTCGTGCGCTGGAAAACAGCAATGTACTGGCAACGGCCACGCTGACCGGGATCTATACCCTGAATCCGGACGTCAGCGTTTAACTCTCCACGAGCCATCAATAGGTAAATCATGACCAGAGAAAGTCGATTAGTTCTCCCGGATGAACCAGACGCCATGAGCAATGAATCTCTTTCCTGGTCAGATTACTATGGCAGCAGTCTCAGCCGCGATAATCTGATTTCGGTGGCTTATCCGCAGCTCAGGGTGAGACAAAGCACACCCTCATTTTGCTTCTTCGAACCGACGGTGCTAATCGTACTGGCGGGGAGAATTGAATTTCTGACCTCCGGAGAAAGCCATACTTTGGCTGATACTGCCGCCGTGGGGTTTATAGATCAGGGCGTCATTGCTGATTATACCAAGTTTCCTCCGGATAACGGCTCCCCGTTCCGATCGCTGTTTCTGACTTTCAGCGCCGATGTGCTGGAATCTTTTTATCAGTTCTCGCAAAGCCATTTATCTCTCTCAGGTGACAGAAAGAAGCCGAAATTTACCGCGATGGCGCTTAACAGCGCGCTGCAAGAGTCGTTACACACGCTGCTGAAAAGCCTGGCGCAGCCGAATCTCAGTGATGCGAGAATACGTTTGAGGATATTCGACTTGCTGCTGGTACTGGCAGAACAAGACATTCATTTTGCTCTGCCCCGGCGACAGGGCATTTTACCGCGCTTAAGCAATTTGCTGCGTGCTTCACCAGAAACCGACTGGACCGCGCGATCTGCCGGCGAAGCGCTGGCGATGAGTGAATCCACCCTGCGCAGACGCTTACGCGAGGAAGGGGGCAGCTTTGAGAAGCTGCTCGTGGATATACGCATGCACCACGGCCTGATGCTGATACAGACTACCCGCTGGAACATGGCGCAGGTGGCCGATGCCTGCGGCTACAAATCGGTTTCGCGTTTTGCTGAACGATTCACCCAGCGCTTTGGCCTGTCTCCCTCACGGTTGCGCTAGCCTTTTCCTCAGGGCCCGGTTTGTGATCGGCGCAAGTTTTGTTGGGCCGGTTAAGGGTTTGCGGCAGATTCGTTGTGGCTTTCCGGGGGACTCTGCGAAAAACCCAAACGCCCCCTTTTGCCCCCCGCTCAGCATTTTTCTGCCCCTTCGCCTTGTATGAACCCTGTCACAAAACGCGCATGAAGTTTTTAGCCTGTAACGGACCAGGCAACACGGGGCAATCTTGTTAATGGCCCGTTACAGCTTATCGCAGGCAATTGTTAACATTTATTCATGCGCCAAACGCATCAGCGCATGCGTTTATTGCGCTTATTTACTTTATTTTCATGGTCCAGTCTGCAGAAACAGATGCGGTTAAAAGCGTCAATGACAAACTGGAGATAAAGATGCATTCACCTAACGCACCAATGACAACTCGGGCAAGGACCAGCGCGATACTGCGCGTGACCTCTGGCAACTTTCTGGAACAGTTCGATTTTTTCCTGTTCGGGTTTTATGCCACCTACATCGCCCATACCTTTTTCCCGGCCAGCAGTGAATTCGCCTCGCTGATGATGACCTTCGCGGTCTTTGGCGCGGGCTTCCTGATGCGCCCTATCGGCGCAATCGTGCTGGGCGCGTACATCGATAAAGTCGGCAGACGCAAGGGGCTGATCGTTACCCTGTCGATCATGGCCGCAGGGACCTTCCTGATTGTACTCATCCCGTCTTATCAGACGATCGGGCTCTGGGCGCCGTTGCTGGTGCTGGCCGGCCGTTTATTGCAAGGCTTCTCTGCGGGTGCTGAGCTGGGCGGCGTATCGGTTTACCTGGCCGAGATTGCCACGCCAGGCCGTAAAGGCTTTTACACCAGCTGGCAGTCCGGCAGCCAGCAAGTGGCCATTATGGTGGCCGCGGCGATGGGCTTCGCACTGAATGCCTTTATGGAAGAAAGTGCCATTCGCGAGTGGGGCTGGCGTCTGCCGTTCCTGTTCGGCTGCCTGATTGTGCCTTTCATCTTTTTCCTGCGCCGCAAACTGGAAGAGACCCAGGAGTTCGCCGCCCGCCGCAACCACCTGGCGATGCGCGACGTATTTAAAACCCTCCTGGCGAACTGGCAGGTGGTTATCGCCGGCATGCTGATGGTCGCCATGACCACCACCGCGTTTTATCTGATCACCGTCTATGCGCCGACCTTCGGTAAAAAAGTGCTGATGCTCAGCGCCTCCGACAGCCTGCTGGTGACCTTGCTGGTCGCGATCTCCAACTTCCTTTGGCTGCCGGTCGGCGGTGCCCTGTCGGACCGTTTTGGCCGCAAGCCAGTTTTGGTGACCATGGCACTGCTGGCGCTGATCACTGCCTATCCGGCACTTAGCCTGCTTGCCGAAGCCCCCAGCTTTTCGATGATGCTGACGGTCTTGCTGTGGCTGTCCTTCCTCTACGGCCTTTACAACGGCGCCATGATCCCAGCCTTAACCGAGATCATGCCGACGGAAGTCCGGGTTGCCGGTTTCTCGCTGGCCTACAGCCTGGCGACTGCCGTCTTTGGCGGGTTTACGCCGGTTATTTCTACCGCACTGATTGAGTACACCGGCGATAAGGCCTCACCCGGCTACTGGATGAGTTTTGCTGCCGTATGCGCATTACTGGCGACGCTTTATCTGTACCGTCGCAGCGCGTTAACACTCCAAACCGCACGTTAAATCAGGGATTACGTCATGCAAAAAATTTATCGTTCACTGCTCGCCACGCTGGTGCTTTCCTCTGTCAGCACCGGAGTTCTGGCCAAAGACGTGACCGTCATGATCTCCGGCGGGTTTAAAGCCGCACTGGAAAAACTGGCCCCGCAATTTGAAGCCAAGAGCGGCGACCACATCATTTTGGTGTCCGGCCCCTCTATGGGTTCCCCGCGCGCCTGGCTCGCGGAGAAAAGACCGATGTGGTGATCATGGTGGGTGACGCGCTGAAAAATCTGGAAAAGGATAACTGGATCCAGCCGGGTTCGCGTGTGGAGCTGGCCGACTCGCCGATTGGCATAGTGGTCAAACAAGGCGACCCTAAACCCACTATCCAAAAGGATAGCGATCTGCGCAATACCCTGCTGCAGGCCAAATCCATTGCCTATTCGGACAGTGCCAGCGGCCGCTATGTCAGCAGCCAGCTGTTCAAAAAACTGGGGATCGAAGATCAGGTGAAAGAGAAGGCGCACATGATTGAGCGCATTCCGGTGGCATCCGAGGTGGCAAAAGGGAAATATGCGGTAGGTTTCCAGCAGGTGAGTGAACTGCTGCCGGTGCCGGGCGTCACCTTTATCGGCGAACTGCCTGAGGATGTGCAGTACATTACCCGCTTTGCCGGCGCGGTCACCGCCAACGCGGAACACCGCCAGGAAGGCAAAGCGCTACTGGATTTCCTGTCTTCCGCCGAGGCGCAAAACACCATTCGCGCCACCGGGATGAGAACCGTGAAAGCAGAACAGCCGGTTAAACAGCCTGATACTGTTCAGTGATCAACTTTTCCAGCTCGGCGGCAACGTAGGACTGCATGCGCCCGCTACGCCGGATCAGGCCAACCGTGCGCTTCACCACTGGGTCGGTCAGCGGCAGGTGCGTCAGCACCGAATGCTCTGACGCCGGCATCGACATGGCGGGCACGGCGGCAATGCCGACACCCGCTTCAACCATACCCAACATGGTCGTCACATGGCGGGTTTCGCAGATGCTGGGGCGATCAGGAATGATGTGCTCCAGCATCTGATCAAGCAAATTGCGGTTACCGGACGTCTTATCCAGCCCCACATAATCCTGCTGATAAAACTCGCGCCAGGTCAGGCTTTTTTTACTGGCGATGGGATGATCGCGCCTGCAGGCAGCCACGTAGACATCCCCCACCAACGGCAAAAATTCGATATTGGGTTGCAGGCTTGTCGCGAAACAGATGCCGAAATCCGCCTGGCCGCTGGCAACCGCTTCGATGACGTTACCCGCACTGCTATCGATAAGCTTGACGCGTACCCGTGGATAGCGCGCCTGGAAACGGCGGATCACGTCGGGCATGAAGTAATAGGCCGCCGAGGGCACAGTAGCGACGGTGACCAACCCCACGCGATCCTGACTGACCTTATTGATGTCCGCCAACACCAATTCGACATTCGCCAGTAGCAGGTCTGAACGCTCGGCAAAGGTCTGCCCATACAGCGTCAGAGTGACGCGTCGGGTGGTTCTGTCGAACAGCTTGATGCCCAGCGCGGATTCCAGCTTCTCTATCCTGCGGCTCAATGCGGACTGCGAAAGGCAGATGGACTCTGCGGCAAGCCGAAAATTACCGTATTCAACCAGCGCTCGGAAGGCATAAAGATCGTTGAGATCAAAATTCACGGGCATAGCGGCAGACAATCCTTTCAGAGGCGGCAAGGGCGTAAAGGAGAGATGATAGCCGCTTATTGGGCAACGGCAACCTTTTAGAAAGTGCTCGGCGACCTTCTCTTAAGACGCTGACAAATTCCCCATCACATGCCATTCAAACTGCCGTTCGTCGGCAATAAAGCCCCCACCGCTTGAATTGACGCGTTTAACGGGGGCCAATAGTGAAATCCGCTATTTAAAGCGGATTAAAATTCACTTCCATGCAGAAATAGCGAATGTCCCTTCGGGTTTCACCGGCAGGTACTTGGCATAGTAATCCAGATAATTTTTGACTGGATCCACATCTTTAAACTGCTCTGGGTAAAGTGATTTGGCAATGAACTGAATCATGGCGAAATCGGAAAGCGTTCTGGACGCACCTTGGTATACGCCGAAGAGCTGTTTGTTTTTGATCGCCGGCAGCGAGGCCCAGCCATTACGCGCAGAAAAACCGATAAGCTGCTGAGTGGCCATGTTTTTATCAACGCCAACCCCCATGGACAGTGCCGACGAAACCTTGTTATTTTCTCTGCCCGAGATAAAAATCGCATCTGGCATCGCAACCAGAAGCTGCTCTGGATTAATGACTCCCCACCACTCAAAAAGTGATTCAGCTATATTGTTCGCGCCGGCGAGTTTCAGCATCGCGCCCCACATGTTCTCGCCATAGGTAAATGAATATTCGCCAGGTCCCTTATTCCCAAACTCAATATAAACCTTGGGTTTTTTCAGGCCTGAACTATTTACTCTGCGTTGCACATCCGCAATGTTATTGGCGTAAAGGTCCGCGAGTTCCTGGGCCCGTTTTTCTTGCCCTGTCAGTATTCCAAATATTTTGGTAGAGCTGACATGCTTTTCTACCGTTTGAGCATTGTAGTCGATCACAACCACCGGGATTTTTAACGCTTCAAGGCGAGACACTTCATATTTTAAAGCGACATACTGCCACTGCGCCAAAATGACCACGTCAGGTTTTAACGAGATGATATTTTCAAGCGAGATATTATGGAGATCGACCTCACCAATATCGGCGATACGGCCAAGGGACGGCATCTGTTTAACATACATATTCCAATTGGCGGGTACTTTTCCCCGCCATGCTTCACGTGAAATACCTATTACGTGATCGAATGCGGCTTCCCCGCCCACAGCCATGTAATCTTCAAAGTTAAAGCCTAAAATAGCCCGCTTTACAGGCGTATCGACCGTAACCTGTCGCCCCATAACATCGGTGAAGGTCGTGGTGGCTGCATTAGCGATGCCGGACACTGTTAAAAAAACAGTGAACATCATAAAGGTGATTAAATTTCGAACGCCCATAAAATGAAAATCCTCGGGATTTGGGTTCACTCTTAGAATAATTTATTCTATTTTCTTGAAATCAAGATGAAAATGATAATAATTTCTATTAAAATTAACATCAACTGCAATCGTTGCACCCTTTAGATTTTGTGTAAAAAAACCAGCCCTATCATAAAACCCAGCATCAACAACCAACTAAAAAAACAAAACCAGCATAGAAAACCACAACAAAACAAAAACCGAGATACCGATTTAGAATCGGCAATGGACCCGTGTTTGCGCCGTTAAATGGGTTTTAGAGGGCCATGGCGAAAATATCACCATGGCCAGATGCCGGCTCGCCTATCGATGTGGACCTTAGGCCGGCATGGGGTCGATAAACACGTAAAGCTTGGTGATCTTGCCGTCGAGGATCTCGACAACATCAAGCCCGGTTATCGCCGGTGGCCCTTCTTGCGGCCCGAAGTGCCAGCGCAGGCGGCCGATACCGTGGTGCCCGACCGCCGGCCCGAAGGTGCCGAAAACAAAGCCCGCAGGCGCCTGCGATAAAACCTCGTTGACGACCTGTTCGATACCTTCATACCCGCGCGCTTCGACGCCAGGTTCGTAAACCAGGACGTTTTCGGCATAGATCTCTCGGATCGCCGCACGCCGCCTCTGCGTATCTTGCTCGGCGAACACGCGATGGATAGGCGCCTGCATCACGGCGTCGTAATCGATAAAGGTTTCCCTGGATATGCTCATGATTTACCTTTTGGTTAAGTGAGTACTGCGCTTGAAAGTTCAGGGTTGACCACTGATGCCGGCGATATCTTTATAGAGCCCTTCCTGCCCCGATGGGCCGAATGTCATGGTGCCGAGGCAAAGCTCGGGCACGAAAAGCCCGTGTTGCCCAATGGGTTGTAACGCATGGCGACCTCCGAACTCCGTGCGGCCAGCCCTTCTGGCTCCCGGAGAGGTGACTATGCGTCATTCTATTTTTGTCATAAAGTATGCCAATCGAAACCCATAGTTATCACGAAAAGACACAATGCAAGATCTCGAGTCTCTGGCAATTTTTGTACGAATCGCGGAAATGGCGAGCTTCACCCATGCGGCGGAAAGCCTTGGCATTCAAAAAGGCCGGGCGTCGAACGTGGTGCGCCGCATCGAAGCGGCCATGGGCGTGCGGCTGCTGCACCGCTCGACGCGTACCGTGCAGTTGACCGACGATGGGCGCGCTTTTTACAACCGCGCACGCGCATTGCTGGCGGATGCCGAAGAATTAAATGCCATGTTCGCAGGCAGTAAAACGCCACTGCGCGGGCGGCTGCGCATCGATCTACCTACGGAACTGGCGCGTACCCCGATCGTGCCCGCGCTCCCTTCGTTTATGGCCACTTATCCTGAAATTCAGTTAGAGATATCCAGTACCGACCGGCGTGTGGACCTGATTCAGGAAGGCATAGATTGCGCGCTGCGCATCGGAGAGATTGTCGACGAAACGCTGGTCGCGCAGAAGATGGGCGCTTTAAGCATGGTGAACGTGGCAAGCCCCGCCTACCTGAAAAACCACGGCGTGCCCCAGACGCTTGAGGATTTATTGGCGCAGGAACACCGCATGATCCACTACGCGCCAATACTGGGGAGCCGGCCGTTTGGATGGGAATACCCTAAGGGTGGCGGCTACGCTACGCTGATGCTGGCAGGCTCTATCAGCGTCAATAGCGTGCAGACTTACCATGCCGCAGGTCTGGCCGGTTTGGGGTTGATCCAGGCGGGTCGCTCAAGCCTGATCGAATACATTGAGAACGGCGAGCTCATAGAGATTCTGCCGGATTTGCGCCCCGAGCCCTTGACCGTTTCATTCGTCGTCGCACACCGGCAAAACTTATCGCGCCGCGTACGCAGTTTTATGGAGTGGTCGCAGCAGGTATTGGCGCCGTATTTGGATAAGTAGCGGGTCGGGTGTTCAGTAAAAGGTAGGTGCTTTGCAGGGCTTGATAAAAAGTACCTCTCCCATTAGCTGACGAATTTGCCAGTTCCCGGCAAAAGCGATCACGGTCAGAGAGCCATATTTAGAAAAGCCCGCTTAAAAATCAAGCAGGCTTTCTTCATAAGGCCTCTTTGTTAGCCAGAAAATGTTACCCGCTCTGAAAATAATCCCCGAACCGATAACTTTTTCGCTGTCATTGGATCATCAATGGGCTTCTGGATTACTGTAAAGACGATGTTTGGTGAAAAAGCCAAGTATAAAGCACAGCGCAAAAACCGTGAGATACAGACAGTTGGCGGTGACTAGCGCAGCATGCACACCGAAATGCTCTACAACAGGCCCCGTGACAACAAAAGTCAGCATGGTCCCCACTGTCCCACATGTCAGAATAAAATTGACCAGTTTTGGAGAGGAAATTTCTGTCTGCTGTGAACCAAGAGTAATCAACGTGGTATAAATTGCGCTTGAAATAAAACCGAGACCGAAAATGAAATACTTGAGAAGATGACTCTGGTCACTGGTAATGAATATAAACATCCCCGCAGTGGCGAGCCCAGCCAGTACGGTCACTACGCGTTGCAAGTCGAAAAATTTAAGTACGTAACTGAACCCCCACATGCCTAGCATATAGGACGTCCAGAAGCTGCTGACCAGCGCACCGGCCGCGCCAATATCCATTCCCAGAGATTTAGTGGCATACTCAGGCACCCACTGAATGAATGCGAGTTGCCCGAGGATATAACAAAGAGCTGCGATAGATAACAACACTACACTGACTCCCCACTTTTCAGGCGTCTTATCATTAGCTAATACTTCAACTCGGTCATCCTTACTTCTTTTTTTACCGATAATCGGAAAGTCTGACATTAGGGTCAGTATCATAATCCCGACATAAAGCAAAGCAATACAGCCATAGACCCAGTACCACCCCAGATGCCGAGACAAGAGCGCTGCGGCAATAATGGGTAAAATAGTACCTGCCATACTAAAAAAAGAGTCCGTAAAAAGAAGGCGAGCGCCACGCTGGCGTCCCTCATACAACTGAGTAATAAGGAAGGTCCCAATGGACATGGTAATTCCGCTGACGGTTCCCAGAACGAACATGCATGCAGAGAAAACAATCAATGATTTCCCCATAAAAAGACCTGCAACGGCCAGAACAATCAGAAAAAAACCGAAAATAAGTTGTTTCTTAAGAGCAAAAACCTCCATTAACCATACATTCAGGAAAATGGCGATAAGAATACCGGCATTCAGAAATGTAAAGGTGTTGCTCATACTGGTAACCGGAACACCGAAATAATTGGCAATATCGCCCATCACCATTCCAGTAACGATCACCAACCCTCCAGTAAGTGCGTAGGAGAGACAGCTGATAAAAAAGAGTCTTTGAATGTTTACGTTGCTCATACCCTTCCCTCGTGAAAAATTTAAATAAAATCGATTAATTTAAATAATTAAATGGCGGAGCTGTAATTTCCGAAAATAACACCGGGAAACTCCCGGCGTTATAGACCATCAGTTCTTAACAGAAATATCCCGCACGCGGAAATCTTGTTTCGGGTTCTGTTCTGGGTGATGTTTTATAGCGTTGATGACGGCATCGGCAGCGCTGATACCAGGGACGGTTTTCACGTTCCTCCCGTTATTAAAGGCAGAGAATCCATCCCCGCCCGTTGCGAGAAACGAGTTCACTACCACTGGATAATACTCATCATCCTTCACGTTTTTGCCATCGATGGTTAAGGAGATGACGCGCTGACCCGGCGTTTTTTTGCTGTCATACGTCATATTTAACCCGGACGACGCCTGAAGAATACCATTACTCAGGTTGGCCGCATGATCCATCAAAGCGCGTAAATCCTTGCCACTGAGTTCCATATAGGTCAGTTCATCAGGGAAAGGGAACATACTGATGACATCGCCAAGAGTAATGTCGCCTTTCGCAATTTCGCTTCGAATACCACCGCTGTTCACAAAGGCAACTTTAGCGCGCTTATCTGTTTCGAGGAAAGCGTCGGTAATTATATTACCCAGTAAAGAAGATTCACCATATGCTCGCGTCAGTTCTGTATCCGCGCGCCCAATTTTCGCCTGAGTTAACGTATCGAGCTTCTTCGTCCAGATATTGATTTTATCCTGCGTAGCGGGGTCCGGTTTATATTCATCGGCAAAAATATTAATCAGCTTACCCTGATAACCATCAATTTTTTTTGTTTTGTCATTAACATCCAGAACCAGCTTACCAAGATTAATGCCGTAAGAGTCCGTAGATACGATAAGCGTATTATTCACCTTAATAGGTTGAGGTGTGCCTACATGCGCATGGCCAGTAATAAGAACGTCTACGCCATCAACCTGTTTAGCCAAATCAATATCCTTCTGCAACATCCTCGCGACATCATTGGTACCAAAACTGGACTGACGGGCGGGCACACCCTCATGAACCAACAGCACCGTGATATCAACTTTGCTCTTTATTTCTTTAAGATACTTATTCAGGTATTCCACTTCATCCCTGGCTTCGACACCCTGGCGTTTATCTTTATTGACCGTGTCATAAAAAGCAAATTTACCATGCAGCCCGATCACACCTATCTTGATGCCCTCTTTTTCTATGATGGTCCAGGGTTTGTTCCAGACAAGCTTATCCGTGTTCTCATAGAAAACATTACCAAGAAGCACGGGGAATTTAGCTTTATTCAACTGGCTCACCATATTTGGTACGCCATAGTCAAACTCATGATTACCGACAGAAACAGCATCAAATGACATTTCATTCATAATATCAATGATGGCCTCCCCCTTCGTCAGAGTGCTGATATAAGGCCCGGTGAAGTAGTCCCCAGCGTCAAAGAAAAATACGCCATCATCTTTTGCTTTTGCCTCTTTCACGATGCTGGCAATATTGGCGAAACCGCCTACTTGTCGTTCCTTACTGATATAAGGCACAATAAAAGGCAAGACATGCGCGTGCAAATCATTAGTATGATAAAGAGTAATTTCCTTCGCATAAACAGGTGCTCCCCCCAGCAAGGAGCCAATTATAAGAGGTAAAATCAATAGTCTTTTATGCATTGTTAATGATCCAGCTTTAGTATACGTAATTTTTATGCGTGACATTTTCAACTATAAAAACTTATACAGAAATGCGCACGCCCCCTTGGCGCATCCAGTTAATCGCACCAAAAGTTACGCATATGTGAGGGTGATCACATTTAATTGTTGATTCCAGGCTGGGAGCACCGACACTATCATTTTGTGTTGGTGTGGATACGCAAAATAATCGCGTGTGAAATTCAAATATCTCCTTCAATGAAGCCATCTATAAGGGTTTCGATATCATACTTTTTCTTGGCCAATCCAATTTTTTGTGCTGGCGTTATCTCCTCACCTGGCGAGAGGTAACAGTAATTGTAGAATTTAACAAAAATAGACAAAATAGATGCCAATACTTTTGGGGTTAAACTTTCAACCTTCTCTTTAGGGAAAAAATGCTGAAGAGCATCAATAAAAGCCTCAGAATAATTAAGCGATGGGTGAAGCTGAAGGTATTCATCCGGTTTGTCGCTTTTTAAGTTGGTGAGATTACACAAATACTTTAATCCGCCATCCGCTGGGCAAGAATACTCATGCCAAATGTTATTCCACCACCCGATTTTATAGCTCCCTTTATAGATATACTGTTTGTCCGTGATCCTTTCGTCAGAAGCCACATAAAAAACATCGCACTTCCCCTCGCGAATGTCAGCGCCATAGACGGTAATACAAGATCCTCTCACAAACAAATCAAAATAAAGGAAGTGATATCTTATACTCACAGGTGAAATAAATCGCAATTTTGTGAAATGGAAATGGGCCATGACAACAGGCTCTATTACTTTCTTTGAGCAGATTTCGTCTGTATATTTAAAATAGCCAAAACTTTGGCGTTTATTAAAAGATTCATATTTCCTGTATATCCCCTTGAGAATATCATCCCCACCAAGATCTGTCGGCTCAGTTGCTCTGTTTTGGGCGTTATAATGACTCTCGGAACTCAATGGCGCATCAGTCCAGTTCAGACTGGCCAGAAAAACATAGCCTGTTTTGGAGCAGCAACTTATCATGCCCAGCAGTTCATTCTTAAGCCCCGTATTGTTTTCCACTCGACACGTCTGCCTGAAAATATTGGTCTGAACGCTGTGCCCCCAGGTATCAGTTAATTCTTTTTCTCGTGAGCGCAACAACACTTCAAGCGAGGCCTCTGTTTGATGAAGTTTTCTATAGAATGTTGCCGGGGTTATTTTTAACGTCGACAAAATGTCATTGATTTTCTTGCCTTCCCAAAGCAGTTCAATGATTTTATTTTTATGCGTATCATAATCATTCCCCCGATGAGGGGAGTAAACGCACTGACAGGTTTTACATTGATATCTTGATGTGCCCTTCGCTGTAACGCCATAGCGAATAACAATGTCAGAAAAACATTCAGGGCAGCGCCCCTCAACCTTAACACGATAGAGTGAAATATACGGATATATCATTTCCCGTATATCATCATTATTAATTAACACGCTATTACCATCGCAGCGCTGGCAATGAATAGCGCGAAACCCCAACTTAAATGACGGGATGATGTAGTCATCACAGCCTGTTAAAGAAAAATTTTCACAGTATTCTGACTTGCATACGTTTACATCAATTTCTGGAAACTTTTTCATCATTCCCACCACCCCATGTCGACAATCACTCAAAGCTACAATAAAAAATCAATCACATCATCATCTTTACTGATTTCTTTGCATTATGAATCTATGTACGCATGATTTTTAATACTTACATTGGGTCGTTGCCATTTGGCTTTTACTATCTAGGGCCAAAAATGAACGGAAAAACCCGTTTAAAACAAAGAAATCATCAGAAATGAAATCAATAACATTTTTATGATGTGCCGGAATAACCAAGCCCCCATGACCTCCACTCTGGGCAGAGATAGACGGATACCGGCCATCTGATTAGTCATTACTAGTCTTCTACATTAGGTGCCAGCACCAGATGCATTGCTCAATCACTAGGGCCCTTCCAGACAGATACTAACCCTTGATGGAGTGATACAGCGACTTTATGCGATCCAGTTACGAGCGTTTGCTTTTGGCACAGACCAGTCTCCTCACTCATGGGATTTATCGGTTATGGACGAGGAGCGGGCGTTCTGGCTCAACAATGGGCAATGACTATTAGGATATAACAAATACATTACTAACAGTAGTGAGTCTAATCAACGATAAGAATCTCAGAATTTTAACAAATTGCTAATTTCTACGACCAGATTGATCATACTTGCGCTTTGTTTAATGACGTGATTATTAGTATGAGGCATGGGAGCCATCTCAAGTTTTTTATAAGGATTCGATATCCACATAAAAACCGGTAACTCCCAATCTTTCAGGTCAATATGTCAGATCAAGTCTCGACTAATACACTTAGATGTAATAGTTTGAATATATTAGGTTTAAATTCAAACCTCTATATCAATTTGATCAATACATGTTTGCGCTTGACTATGATTTTGCGCTGTATGCCATTCTCCAGAACGTAACTTAATGTCTATCAATCCTTCTATAGGAATACAACGCCAGTTAAAAGGGGAGTCGGGAGTTACGGGACCTTTGCTGCTACTTCCCCCAAATTGATAAAATAACGCTTGATATTTCCCTCTTTTTTTTCCAAGTGCGTGAGGGCACATTTCGCGATAATGTCCTTGGTATGTTGCTGTTATTTGAAGCTTTCCTTTAATTGCTTCAGCGATTAGATCATAGTTACTAGCCATTTTTTACTCTCCTGAGTAAGTTTTATCGATAATAAAGTTACGTGTAGCGACCAACTCAAAAACAGCAACGCAGTTAAGCGCTGCCAAGCCGTAGCATCTTCAAGCAACTACGGGTGATCAGTATCCCATGTACGTATTTTTCGCTGATAAAAATAGACGAGTATCAGGTAAAGCGTGTTGAACGGTTATGTTAAGCAATCTCCCGTCCGACCTCATCATTGGCCACCTGGAGTGGAGTCAGCAGCTTGTCGCACTCAGCAATGACGTATTCCGGGATCAAGTCGAATCGGGCCGGATCGAGCTGGCAGATGAATTCGTTCTCAATATGATAGGTTTCATTCACAAATTTACGGATCACCCGGTTATCAACCTCTGGCCCCAATAGCCTGAATACCTGCAGTTTCTCATAGCCTGTCTGACAGCTATAGTAGAGTGTCCTGATGTGCTCCGGAGTGGACAGAATGCTCAATATGTTTGCGTAATCAAAACCGGGAATACGCTCTGCGATCGTACTGCAGCCGCCCTGCAGCCTAGCCTGAGCCATAGCAGGGTAGCCGATGCCTTCCTCCATCGGCTCGCGTGAGTCAATGGGTACAGCACGGTGGTGAAAAAGATTAGAGAGCACCTGATAAGCGTCGCCGCGATCGTCGAGAATTTCATAATGCCGGCGAAGGTAGATCAGCTTAATCAGGTCGTCACACTCTGATTCTGTCACTGCCTTGCAGATCTGCGCAAACGTCATTATATCGCTCTCGCGGATTGGTAGCTCTGCGATGGTACCCGCACTGTAGCGGAGGTACGATGCCGTGACCTGATTACTGAACATTTGTCTGACTGATTTCAGCGTATCAATGATCGGCTCCACGTCGTGCGTCAGCATCAGCACCGTCAGGTTTTTCAGGCACTCTCCCGTGTCACGACGAAATAGCATTTCGAGAATAGCAAACTTTTTGTTCTTGTCGAACGAGGAGATTGGATCGTCTAGTACTATCAGACCGGGTTTGCGGGCTAGGCATTCATACATGAAGAGGACAATTGCAAAAGCGTTACGTTCGCCATAACTGAGATGCTGGCTTCCGCCGCTGAGATAGTCCTCATAATCCACGTGCTGTAGCTTGAGCCGACACTGTTCGCCATCACCGGAGATATCGACCTGATAGCGGTAGCCTGCGTAAGCAAGAAATGTATTGATATCAGTCTTGTGCTTCTGGATGAGCCGCTGCATACCAGCACGCTGTATATTGATTTGTCCCTGAAGCTGACCGGCCTGGGCCATGAGCACGTCCAGTGAGGCGTTGAGGCGATCGACGATTTGCCGAGTTTTTTCCGACTGCAGATCGGGGAAGAACTGCAGGTCGAGTCTGCAGGCCGTCAGCGACGTCCGGACATTGCCAGCATCGCTGAACGTAAAGCCATTTAAGGTTTTCAGAGTATTCAACAGAACGAGCAGATTGTCAGTCTGCCGCTTGAAAGCGAGGAGATAGTCCTCATGGTGCTGTTCTAGCCCGCCCTGCAGCGTCGTGATCCCCTTCAGTAGCGCCCGCGCGGCGTCGGAAAAGTACTCACCCAGCTTGTCAAGCACGTTGATGATGCCAACGAGGTTTTTGATCACGGCCTTGTCATACTCATTGCCGACTTTGCGGATCTGCTCGGTTTTATCGCGAGAATCACCCGTGCAGAAAGGGCAGCAGCCCTCTGACAGCTCGAAGAAATTCTCATACCCCTTAGTCTGCCATTCGATCCATTCTACGTTGCGCACACTCTGTATAAACGGCTGATAGGGTTCAAGTCCAACAGGAATGTGCTGCAGCTTATTGCCGCCTGATAGCCCCCTCATCCCCGTGGAAGCTCTAGACAACCCCTTGTTAGTGAGCTTAAACGCCCCGCTGAGCTCCTGAAGGTGTGTAATGAAAAGCTCCAGTTCCTCGTTTTCGGTAAACTCCTGCCGGATGGCCATGACCATGGCTTCTATCTCACGCTCGGTTTGGCTGTAAGCTTCCGTTTTGATAAAAATGTCGAAACTGTTGCTGACCAACTCGTCTGGCTGGAAGGTAAACTGCGCGACGTATTTTTCATCAAAGCACATAACATCGCGAATGTTTTCCGTGCCACTCACCCCCGGTTGCAAACCTAAGGGATTAGACGTGCGAAGCTTGAAAGGAAGCAACGCACTGAGGCTTTGTGCATCGCCAGCAACACTGTGCAGTATTGCGCGAGAAATAGTGCTCTTACCAGTGCCGTTTGGAGCAAACTTAATGTTCAGCTTATTTTCTGAAAGAGCGATACGGCCGTGATCAATGTTATTGCAGTAGCTAATTTCAATATCCATCGCAAAATCCTTCTAATGGCTGAATTGATAAAAAACTGCGTATTATTTTCACTAAAAATATTGCTGTGACCTGTCCATCAAAGCACCGTTTCGCTAGAGCGTAAACTGCAAATTAATTAACAAGGAGATGTTAGAAGAAGGAGATAAAAACGCCCCCACGCACCAGTAACCGATTAACCCATAGTGCCTGTAGTGTCCGCTTCTGGTACTGACCGGTGCCGCAGAGTGGGAATCACGTCGGCCATGATCAAGGCGGACATTCATCTTGTAGACAACTGACCTGCCGGAGACAGGCCCAGTTGACCAAGAGTTAGCTCGCATTTTACAATCGCCCACATCTGAGTCGAAAACCTGTATGGGCCACCGAGCTAAAGGGTGACCAGTTCGGCGATTTTCGTCGCTACAACTGTCATTGAATCTTCCCCAGTGTCCAAACCACTTCGTGAAGCAAGTAAGGGACTTACATTACGAAGAGCTTCATACGATGTGTTATGCACGATTGGAACGAGCTGGTTACCTGCCAGGAGTGCAGAAAGCTCTTTGTCAGCAACGCCCTCTTTGGGTAACCGGTTCAGCAGCGCAGGTGTAACTAGCACAAGCCCGATTCGTGAATTTGCCAAGCCCTTATCGATGGCGCGCATCATAGGAACGCCAAGGCCGAGGTCCTTCTCGCTGAACCAGACTTTGACACCAGCCGCCACGAGTAAATCGTGTAGCTCTTTGGCTACCCCCTGCCGATCATCCCATGCGTGACACAGGAAGACGTCACGAAGATCAGGTTGCTCCGCTGCTCGTACCTCAACAGTTTGTCGGATTGGTGTGAGTGACTGCACTTGGGCTAATGTGTATGACACGGACGAACCTACACTCGACCAGCGCGGTTTTGAGCTGCTTCCTGATCCTCCACTACTGCTACGGCTGCCCCCGCCGTTCCCTGGAGATGAGTAGGAAGAGGGTGAATATAAGTTTGAGCGATAGCCGCTATAGCGACTACTACATGCGGGGCAGGCCGCTGCGCCGCTTGCGGTGCGGTGGCCTTGTCTTGGTGCCGTACATCTAGCCATGTCGTAATCCTTCCTTTTGTAATTTTATGTTTCCTGAAATTAACCGCTTTTTAATTGTTTATCAATTAGCCAGCTCAGTTTCTTGAAGTCGCAGAAAATTCACAGCAAGAAAAATCACATCAATTTGAAATTTAACAAAAAAATAAATAATATTATGACTAAAGCAGTCACGTAAAAGTCCACTGCTGGCACAGGGCCGCTAAAGCCCCCCTGACAAGCTCAGAGTTCAATTTGTAAGCATCCCTGCAAAACGAACCATTCACTTTTAGAGATCTTCCGACATACTGATTATGTTCCCTGAGGAGATCGCTATGCGTAAAGCCCGATTTACCGAACACCAGATCATCGCCGTTCTGAAGCCCGTCGAAGCCGGACGCACCGTCAAGGATGTCTGCCGCGAAGCGGGTATTTATGAGGCCTCTTACTACAACTGGAAAGCAAAGTACGGCGGGATGGAAGCCTCTGATATCAAAAAGATGAAAGACCTTGAGGACGAAACCTCCGTCTCAACAAATGTTTGCCGATCTCAGTCTTGAATGCCGGGCACTGAAAGATGTCATCGAAAAAAGCTTTAAAACCAGCGATAAAGCGTGAGCTGGCGGTTGGCCATTAGTCGCTTTATTATCGAGTTCGGTGACCGTCTAAACGATCACCTTTAATAGGCTGCCAGTTACACAGAATTATGGACAGGCTCAGAAACCAGTCCCCATTGACACGTTTGTTATACATTCGCGCTTTAGAGAGTATTATCAAAGGAGTGAAAACATTGCCTCAAGTCCTCCGAGAACACTGCAATGGCTCGCTTCCGCCTTTGGCTAAGCGTAATATTAGGTATATGAGATGTCATCATATTTATTACGTCACCTTTGAACTGTGTATCTGCATCCTTCCAAAGGATTGTCGTCCAATACGTAATTACACTTCCGTGAGAAATTCCTGCATTCTTCAAACTAGTGAGGCGTGATATTTTTTTACCGTTGAAGACCACTGAATGTGAAAGAGAAACATAAATCCCTTCTGTAGAAATTATGGTTGACTCAGGAAGTTTAAAAAACTCTCGAAAAATACCCAGAAGATCCTGACAACTGAAATTGTCCGATACTGGGACACGATAAGCAGTGTCGTGTCTATTCGAATAAAGGAAGACGTCGAATGATGAGTCCTCAATATTCTGTTTCAGTTGTTCAGAATAGTGGTCGAGAAAACGATTATGTATTGCATCAAGAACTCTTGCGCGTGGAACTTCGATCAGTCGTCTAAAGTTACGTTCTACCTCCACTGGATTTTTTTCGCAAAGTCCAACCCAGTGTGAATTTGGAAAAATTTCTATATCAGGTAGCGCTTTCTTTAGCGTAGCTTCGGCAATGCCACTTATAGCCACATTCACACACAAGACGTATCTTTCCCACTTGAGTTCAGCTTGAATGAGTTTAGCTGCTTCTATGGATTTCACTACATGGGTCACATTAAAATCACCTGATTTTCCAGATTCGATGCTTTTACATTGATAGGCAATCTTCTTAGAAGGGTCGTAAATATCTACACCTTGCTCAGGTGGGTTTCTGACATAAATTTCCGTCGTCTTGTTACTCAAGTTCAATAGCTTGCAGCAAAATAGCTCCCATGCCTTAGAGAAGTCCTGCTCTTCCGCTACATATAAGAATGGAGGTATAAGTCGATAGTGTGTGCTCATCTGTAATCCGTTTAATAATTAAATAAAAATCCCAAACACCAGGAATTCGGATATTTTTTATTTCACCTTAACTTTTACGCATGGAATAATAACATCGACATTAGCAAACGAGTAACATCATAAGTGTCATTTTCCTAAAGCTTTACGGCGTGACTTTACCCATGCCGCAAGCTTTTTAATATTTATTCCAAATCCTGCGAAGTTTGGCTCAAGAATTAAAGCATCAACCAATGCCCCATGCTCGGATGCCCTTAGTTCTTTAGTAATGACGAAGTTCTTAATTTCTTTCTTATCACTAATATCAGTAAATATTTTCTCTATTAGGTCTATTACATCTGAAGGCTGCTTGCAAATGTCTCTTATCTTCAGAAAGATAAGAGAGTCAATAATTTCAGACTCTGCCTTGCAATTGTTTGCTTCGATGAAATATTTCGGATGGACCGTCGTTATCATCAATGCAGGTAATATTGTATTTAGCCCTTGTCCATTTATTTTCACCCAGGAAAGCACTTCTGAATAAAAATGACTATCAGGTAGTCCACGTACCATTACAGAATCATTTTTTGCGCAAAATGACTCAATTCTAGGAAGGTTAGCCATTAACGTATTTGATATAGGTTCATCCCAATTGTAATAGTCGAGTATCTAAAGATAGTAATCTCTTTTTTCCGAAAGAGGAAAATCCGATATTGAATTCACATGAAGACCCATATACACCCCTTATATTACCATTTTAATTAATTGGGCCATTTGGAACTACTTACCAATTTCTCCTGCGCTTTTCTTATTTTTTCAAGCTCTTCTACAATGGGGTTTCTCTCACTTTCACTTTGTTCGAAAGGCCTTAGGTCTATATGATTCTTTTCAATAACTTTTTTATCCATATAGCTATAAGTTGCAGTTATTACAAATTGCTGCGGCAATGAATTTTTTGACTCACCAAAAATAAGCCACCCTTGGCCAAGGGCGAAGAGTAAACTTTGGTTAGGAGCGAAGCTATCAAAAGTTGATGTAAACACACTAATATCCTTTAAATTTCTATCTGGTTCGTCAAACTGATGAAAATCCTTATCCAATTCAAACTTGACGTTTAAAGCTGGTATTCTTCCAATGTTATAGATTTTTAAATATAGAAATGAAGTATGAGACCTCACCACTGGTTGAATAACCAAATAAGGACGGGACATCGCTTCCGTTTGTTCTTTCATCATTTGAACTGAACGTTCACTTATATTAGACATTTTGTATGTTAAATATGCATAAATGCCTGTGATTATAACGAGAATTGCAGTAAGAACTTCCATCATCATCTTTTACTCCTACATACAATTTAACTGAACTGTTATACACAAGTATAAATTTTCATGGTTTTTATTCATGTAGCATAAACTAATGCTGATTCATCTCTATTTCAACAAATTGTTTTGTAATTTTTGAACTGGACCTCAACATAGCTTATACAGATAGTACTCGAGTTGCTAAACTTTCTCTCAGTTAACATTTTCATATTACCTATTATTTCAATAAGGTATCTTCCATTGAAATGACTAAATAGCTAAGAGCATTTACTTATAGTAAAGAGCACCTCTGGCACTAACATGACTGTCAGGCCTGATTGGACACAAAAAATCATCAGATTAAGTACAAATCAATTCAGCTACACCTGCCATACCCCCATCACAAGCTACACACCCAAATACCAGACGCTCCTCCCCCTTTACCACTAACTTCAAAGCTTCCCCAACTCACCAAGCCCCCTACTTCCGCCCCGCCCCTTTAAGCCCGCGATTTAAATCCTGAATGCGTTTCATGGTTTTCATCGTGCGTGCCGAAGTGGCCGATGCGACGGAAAGAATCAGCATTTCCAGGCACACCAATACGGTGCCGTGCAGCGGTAAGCGGCCATTCTCGCCGCCGCGGGGAACGTTGATCACGACATGCGCTTCCCCGGCAAAAAATGAGTCGCTGGCGTTGGTCAGCAAAATAATCGGGATGCCGAGGCGCTTCGCTTCGCGAAGGGTTGTCCTCCCTTCCCTGTGCGCCGACTTCTGCGCCATCATGATCAACACGTCGCCGCGCTGGAGGGTGATCAACTGTTCGGCGAGGGCAATACCGGAGCGGTTAAGCGATACCGCAGGAATGCCGATGCGATTAAACAGCCGGGCGCTGTAGTCGGCCAAAATCCCGGAGGCATTAATGCCGAATAGCGCCACCTGGCGTGCCTCTATCAGCAAGCTCACCGCTTGCGAGATGGCCTGGCGGTTGTGCGGTTCAGATAACACGTCGCAGGCGCGCTTATGCCCCCCTAACACGAAATCGATGCCGGAATTGATGTCGCAGGCCAGATCGCTCACGGTCGCGTTCATCTTTTCTTCGGAGTTGACCGCGGTGCCGAACCAGGCTTCCAGCGTGCTTTTCATGTCGCGCAAGCCGGCAAAGCCTAATGCCTGCACCGCCCGCACTACGGTGGCATCCGAGGTGCCTGTCGCTGCGGCAATCTCCATGGCGCTCGCTTCCATTACGGCCTCGCGATGCTCATGGATGTAGCGCACCACCGCCTGTAATCGTGGTGAAAGGGCCGCTGCACGCGCGCGGTAACGTTCGCCAAAAACATCGACACGTTTTTTTATTTCATTTCCCGCCATAATCTTTGCTCAATCCGTTTGTTTTTCATCGGTTTATTGACCGGGGCCATCCTGCAAAGGCCGCCTCGTTCGCGCTAAATGTAGTAGCCGTCAGGCTATGAAAATAGTCCCATCTCGGCCAGTCAACGGAAAGCCGTCGCCAATCCGCAACCAACAATTCAACAAAATTACTTTAAATACATAGCATTATACAAAAACAATCACCCACATAAAACGAGGCATTTTTTCACGCAGCGCTGTAGTGGTGGGTTAAATTTTCATATTTACTACTACATTGCCCTATGATTGAATGATTATCAATTACATTGATATCAAGACTTCCCTTACCCTGGCGGTTTCACTTAAAAACAGCCGGGTTTTTATTGGCAAAAAGAAAATAACAACATCATTAACACCGGGTTTAATTAGATGAATAACAACACATTGTTTTATTTTAAACGCAGCTGCCATCCGGCCATTCTTGCCGCAATCTATGGCGCCGCGTTTTTCACCTCAGGCGCCAGCTATGCGGCATGGAACGACAATACCCTCACCGTTACCGGGCAAGCGGCAGACGAACAGGGTTACAGCGCCAGCACCAGCTCCGTTGCCGGCAAAACGCCAACCTCCAGGCTGAATGAAGCGCAGTCCGTCAGCGTAGTCACCCAACAACAGTTAGAAGATTATCAGGCCGAAAGCCTGGCCGATGCGATGCGTTTTGTCAGCGGTGTCACCGAAGGCAACACGCTGGCAGGCACCGAAGATGGCTTTGTGCGCCGCGGTTTTGGTTCCAACTCGGACGGCTCCATTTACCGCGACGGCGTGCGTAGCAGCCAGGGGCTGAATTTCGATGCCACCACCGAGCGCGTTGAAGTGCTGAAAGGCTCGGCTTCGCTGCTGTACGGCATCCAAAATCCGGGCGGCGTGATCAACGTCGTCAGCAAAAAACCGCAATACGACTGGCACACCCGCGTCAGCGGCCGCTACGCCAGCGAAGGCGGCGGTGCAGGCACGGTAGATGTCACCGGCCCGCTCGGCAACGGTTTTGCCTTCCGGCTGATTGCCGAGAAGCAAAATCAGGATTACTGGCGCAATTTCGGCAGTGACGAACACACGCTGATCGCCCCATCGCTGCAATGGTTCGGCGAAAAAGCCAGCTTCCTGATCAGCTATTCCGAATATCGCTACGACATTCCTTACGATCGCGGCACCGCCTTTATTGACGGCAAACCGGTCGATATCGGCTATAAAAACCGCCTGGACGACAAAGCTAACCATGCCTGGGGCCACAACAAAACGCTGAATGCCCAGTATGGCTGGCAGTTCAACGAAGACTGGAGCACCCGCCTGACGCTGGGCTGGAACCAGCGCCGCTACGACAACAACGAAGTCCGGGTGACCGGCGTCAACACCACCACCGGCGCCGTCACGCGCCGCGCCGATGCCAACCGCGGTTACAACCATAAAACCAAATACGTCTCCTGGGACCTGCTCGGCTCGCAGAACATCTTCGGCATGACGCACGATATCGTTCTGGGTACCGATTATGAGATGAACCAGACCTATCGCGCGCATCAATACCAGGGCAAGGCCAACAACAGCTTTAACCTCAACGATCCGCAATACGACATGCTGTCGCCCGTGACGGACAGCAGCACGGAAAACGTAGCCAACAGCAATAACCTGAACCGCATTCACAGCCGTTCGGTGTACGCCAAAGACAGCATCTCGCTGACGCCGGACTGGATCGCCGTGTTGGGCGGGCGCTATCAGCATTACGAGCAGCGCGCCTCCAAAGGCTTCAATCCGGTGGTGGAAACGCTGGATGACGAAGGCAACAAGTTCCTGCCGCAGGCTGGGCTGATTTATAAACTGACGCCGGATGTCTCGCTTTACGGCAGCGTCAGCAAATCCTTTACGCCGTCCACCAACGTCGACGACGACGGTGACGTCGGCAAGCCGGAACAGGGCACCACCTGGGAGATGGGCAGCAAGTGGCAGGTTTCGCCGCGCCTGTTCGCCAGCGTGGCATTGTTCAATATTGACGAGCGCGACATGTCGCTCAGCATCAACGGCGCAACGCGCGCTATCAATAAAGCGCGTTCTCGCGGTGCGGAATTCGAACTGAATGGCGAGATCTTGCCGGACTGGGAGCTGAGCGCCAATTACAGCTACACCAACGCCAAGATCATTGACGACGGCGTGAACGCCGCGAATAACGGCAACCGTCTGCAGAATGCGCCACGCCATTCAGGCGCGCTCTACCTGAGCCATAATCTGGTGATCAGCGGCATTCCGGGCGACTTCCGCGTCGGTGGTGGCGCACGCTACGTCGGCACGCGGGCGGGCGATCCGGAGAACAGTTTCACCCTGCCGAATTATGTGGTGGCCGACAGTTTCATCGCCTGGAACAACCGCCTGTTTGGCGAGAAAACGCAGTTGAAGCTGAATCTGAACAACCTGTTTAATGAGCACTATTACACCTCCAGCGGCGGCAATCTGCGCGTGCGCGAAGGGGAAACCCGTAATCTGATGGTGCAGGCAAGCGTGGAGTTCTAAGCCGTTCCGCCCCCTTTAGCCAGACCGAAGAAAAAGCCCGCTCGGGGCAAACCTGAGCGGGCTTTTTGTCGGGGTCGTTCCCTGGCTCCCCTATGTTGGCGGCAATGCGTTACGGCGTGGCGGTGTTAGCCTCCGCCGGTGCACGCAGGCCGCGCCCCGTCAGCGTGAAATAGGAAATGACGGTAAAGGTTGTGGTGATCAAACCAAGGATCAGATAGGCCTGATGGAACCCCACCGAGTCATACATTCTTCCCACCCAGGCGGAAAGCACCACGCCCGAAAGCTGTTTGGACAAATTAAAACCGATCAGGAACAAGGTTGCCGACACCCGGGGATCAAACACCGAGGAGATGTATTTAAAGGTGCCCACCAGCAGGAAAGGCAACTCAAACATGTGCAGCGTTTTCAGTAAAATCACTTCAATGCCGCTGCTGGCGAAGGACGAGCCGATAATCCTCACCGACATGATGGCGCCGGCCACCAGCAGCGCGTTTTTGGCACCGATGCGGTTAATGATAAACGGGGCGCAGAACATGATGCAGGCATTCAATAACTCCCCGCCGGTGGTGACGAAACCGAAGATCTCGGTGCCCCTTTGTGGCGATGAAAAGAAGCCTTTGAAAAAGTTGGCGAATTGCTGGTCGAACACGTCGTAAATACTGGCGACGCCAATCACGTATAACAGAAAGGCCCAGAAGCGCGGCATCTTTAACAGTTCCAGCGCCATGGCCAGCGAGAACTCGCGCTGATTCGCCCCCAGCTTGTCCATTACCTGCGCCGTCTGGTTCGGTTGCGGCCGGGATACAATCAACAAGACGGCCAGCACCACCCCGAACCCGGAGGCGATCCAGAAGGTAATGTTAGGGTTAATGCTGAACAGCAGCCCGGTTATCGACGCGCAAATGGCCCAGCCCACGCAGCCGGAAACCCGAACCTTGCCGTATTCAAAACGGTTGGTGCGGCTGACGCGTTCAATATAGGCCTCCACAGCCCCCGCGCCGCCGGAGAACACAAACCCCAGGTAAAGGCCCCCCGCCAGCGCGCCGGCATAAATATTGTATTGCAGCAAAGGCGCAAGCACGTAAATAAAGAACGGCGCGAATAAAATCAAAAGAATGACAATCGCCCAAAGCAGATGTTTGCGCAGGCCCAGCTTGTCGGAAATTAAGCCGAAAGCCACCTGGAAGATAATGGCAAACAAGGCAATAAATGAAAAAACCATCCCGGTTTCAGTTTTGGTGAGGTGATTGACATCCGAAAGCCATATCGGGAAAAAAGGGAAATACGCCGACATGATGAAATAGTAGAAAAAGAAGAAAAGCATAAAATAAATAAAGTTATGCCGTTCCTGCGCCGAGAGCTGAGTCAATTTCATAGTGTCACCTGGATTATTATTTTGTAATGGGGGGAATATTCCCCCCTCCACGCTTACTGATGCTTAATACTGACCTGATAACGCCACTGCGTTTCCTTTAACAACCACTCTTCATGCACGCTCGGCGTCCAGGAGTCATCGCCCCCCACGCCCATGTGCTGCGCATCCAGGGTGATCCAGATACCGGGTTCGGTGCGCAACAGATGCCAATGGTCGACGTCCATCAACTGTTTGCTGCCGTAAGGCATGATGGAGAAATGGAATAATCCGTCGACACGCCAGCCTCCCCAATTGAGCTCCTGGGTGTTGCAACGCAAGCCATTCTCCGTGGGGAAGACGTACGGGGTGACCATCTCGCTCAACGGCAGGCGCCAGCGTGAGAAACAGGCACTTGTTTGGCGGTCTGGGTAGTTCTCATGCGGGCCCAACCCTAACCACTCGACGTCTTCCGCTGCCGGTGTGGCCTGGAAAACCATGCCGATGCGCGCCAGCGGCGGCAAATGACCGGCACGCTCCCCTTCGACGTTGATCTTCAGCGCGCCGTGGCCATCAATCATCATCTGCCAGTGGCTGACGATCAGCACCTCATCGCCATAGCGGTAATGGAGGGTGCTGCGGATCTCCACCCGGTCTTCGTAAGCCACCGCCGTGCACTGGGTGCAGGTTCTCTGCATTGCATAAAGCCCGGCTTTTTTCCAGCGTTCCACCCAGGCGTTAGGGTCGATTCGTTCGACTTCACTGACCCCAATGTCGTTATCCAGCGGTGCACGCACAAACTGGTCGGTGAACGGGCTCATCAGCTTGCCTTCACCCGCCACCGTCCACTGCGTTAACAAACCGCTGTTACGGTCGATAAACCATTGCTGTTCGCCATGCAACACCCGATAACCCTCTTCATGAGTCTGCAGTTCAGGGCGAACGCCGGGTGTTGGCGCATCCGGCAACGCCAGCGCCGTCGGCAAGCGGAATTGTTGCCATGCGACGCGATGCCCGGCCGATGACCAGGCGGTGGCTTCCGGCTGGATAACTTCAAGGATCAGCGTGACATTGCGGGCATTGGCCGGCAAATCGATACGTTCCGCCAGGGTGACGACGGCATTGCCCTGTGGCGGGATGTCCAACGCCACCTCGCCCGACCGCCATTCGCGCCCATCCTGTTCAATGCGCCAGTGCAACCTTTCATTGTCGGTACGGCGGAACAGGTATTCACTGCCGACAGCCACCTCGAGCGGCGCATGGCCCACCAACGAAAACTGGAAGAACTGCTGCGCATGTTTGGCTTCATGGAGCGAAGGGTGTGGCGTACGGTCGGCAAACACCAGGCCGTTCAGGCAGAACTGCCGGTCATTGGGCGTGTCGTTGAAGTCGCCGCCATAGGCCGATGCCATCGAGCCATTCCCATCGTCTTTAAGCAGCGATTGATCGGCCCAGTCCCAGACGAACCCGCCCTGCAGCCGCGGATACTGACGAAACGCCCGCCAGTACTTATCAAAATCCCCCAGGCTGTTGCCCATCGCGTGGGCGTATTCGCACAGTATCAGGGGGCGGTTTTCGCCCGGCATCCCGACCCATTTTTTTATCGACCATTTTGGCACCCCAGGGATAAGTTGATCTTCATCCACCCGGGCATACATCGGGCAAAGGATATCCGTTGCCGCACTGTTGGCTCCGCCGCCTTCGTACTGGACCGGCCGAGTGGGATCGCTGCTTTTAATCCAGCGATAAAGCGCATCATGCAAACTGCCGTGCCCGGACTCATTACCCAACGACCAGATGATGATGGAGGGGTGATTGCGGTTACACTGCACCATGCGGGTCACGCGGGCGCTGTAAGCCGGGAACCAGCTCGGATCGTCACTCAGCCGCGCCATCGGCACCATGCCGTGCGTTTCGATATTGGCCTCATCCACCACGTAAAGGCCGTAGCGGTCACAGAGCTCGTACCAGCGCGGATTATTGGGGTAATGCGAACAGCGCACGGCATTAAAGTTGTTCTGCTTCATCAGCAGAATATCCTGAAGCATGTCCTCTTCGTTGATCGCCTGGCCGCGTTCCGGGTGGTGCTCATGCCGGTTGACGCCACGGATCAGCAGCGGCTTGCCGTTCACTTTCAGCAACCCGTCCGTTATCTCTACGCGGCGGAAACCGGTGTCCGCCGCCTCGGCCTCAATCAGCTCCCCATCGGCGCCATAAAGCGCAATGACGGCACGATAACAATGGGGTAACTCGGCACTCCATAAATCCGGCGCCTGCACCGGTAATGCAAAGGTCACGCGATCGGCATAAGCCCCCCGCTCGTCAATCGCCTCGGTGCCCAGCGGCTTGCGTTGGCCGGCGATTTTTTCGTCGCCTCGCCACAGGGATAACTCCACCTGCAGCCCCGCTTGCTGGGCTTTCCCCGCCGCGACCTGCACCGAGGCCTGCAAGGTGCCGTGCCGATACTCCGTATCCAGCCCGGCGGTCAGTTGAAAATCGGTAAGCTGGGTGTCCGGCTTGTGCAGCAGTGACACCGAGCGGTAAATGCCGCTCATGCGCCACATGTCCTGATCCTCAAGCCAGGTGCCCGAGCTCCAGCGCATCACCATCGCGCAGATACGGTTGCCGCCGGCATGCAGCGAGTCGGTTAAATCGAACTCGGCCGGTAAACGGCTGTCCTGCGAATAGCCAATCCACACCCCATTGCAAAAAAGATGGAACGCCGAGTTCACCCCGTTGAAGATGATTCGGGTTTTGCCTGCCTTCAGCCAGGCTTCAGGGATGTCAATTTCGCGCGAATAGCACCCCGTCGGGTTCTCCTGCGGCACAAAAGGCGGCTCGGTCGAGATCGGGTAACGGACGTTGGTGTAGATCGGCGCATCATAGCCGTCCATCTGCCAGTTAGAAGGCACGGTGACGGCCCGGCTGTCCGGGCCATCCGCCACCAACCAGCGCGGATCTACCGCTTCGGGCTGCGCCAGATAAACAAACTGCCATTCGCCATCCAGCGAAACGCGCTGGTCGGAGCGCCGGTTGTCCCTGGCCTCTTCAAGCGCGCGCCAACTGCGAAATTGCGGGTGGGCGGGCAATCTGTTGAGGTGGGTGACGGCCGGGTTCTGCCAGTCCTGCCGGGCCAAAACCTGACGGAGAACGCTGTCCGGCGAGTTATCCTTTACCGAATAAAGAGGCTGCTTCATAACAATCCTTACCTGCTGTCAAAGGGATGTATAGCGCTATACATTTTTAAACGAGTAAATACGATATCCGGCCTGACGGGCAATAAATTTGGTGGGTATATTTGAGCTCAATCACGCTATTTGTTGATTGTTTCCTATAATGTATTACGCATGACATTAAATGTTTTTTTAATACATTTTCAGACAGAAGGGCACATTGCGGGCTAAATAACTGCGTTTAATACCGCGACACCCAAACTTGAGACGGGTGGGAGCATGCAGGTTAGCCGATCGCCAAGCACATGGACGCGCGATACGAGCCTCCATGGACGGATTCACGGCGTGTCGGCGCTCTTCATGTTCCTCACCGGTAGCACTATTTAACGCCGCGCGTTATTGCGAGATTGAATTGATGAATAAACGGCAGGCAACGTTGGAAGACGTGGCAAAAGAGGCGGGAGTTTCCCAGCAAACCGTGTCGCGGGTGTTGAACAACCCGGATATCGTCTCCGAGCGCACGCGCAATAAGGTGCTGGGCGCGATGAATACGCTCAATTATGTGCCTAACCGCTCCGCACAGATCCTGGCCGGCAAAACCTTGCCGACGTTTGGCTTGATCACCACCTCCCTTGCGCTGCACGCCCCTTCGCAAATCGCTTCATCGTTCAAGCACCATGCGGAATTGGTGGGGTATCAGGTGGCGATATCGATGTTGAAAACCGGGCAGCTGAACGTCCTGCAATCGGCGCTGAATGAATTTCGGGCGCAGAAGATCAACAGCGTGGTCATGAGCCTGCCGCTGGAAAAAGCGGATGCGGAAACCCTGGCGCGGGATAACCCGGACATACAGCAACTGTTTCTGGACGTGCCGCCCGCCGCAGAGGTCTGCCACCTTGGCTTTCTTCACAGCGACGGCACCGCCAGCAGCGTCGACCTGCTTCTGGAACTGGGGCACCGGAAATTCGGTTTGCTGGCCGGGCCGGAAAGCTCCATTTCGGCACGGCTGCGCCTGGCCTGTTGGCGCGACACCCTGTATCAGGCGGGCATTGCGGAGACGGATACCGAGTACGGCGACTGGAGCGCCAACAGCGGCTGGGTAAAAACCATGGAATTATTCGGCAGGCACCCGGATATCACGGCAATGCTGGTCGCCAGCGACCAGATGGCGCTTGGGGTCATCAGCGCGTTGCGGCAACTCAACAAGCGCATACCGCAGGACGTGTCCGTGATTGGCTATGACGATACCCCCGACAGCCAGTATTTCCACCCCGCCCTGACCACGGTAAGGCAGGATTTTGATCTGATAGGAAAACGCGCAGTCACCCATTTGTTGAGTATGGCGAATCAGCCGCAAGAGGCGTTTAACGATCTGTTGCCAACCACCCTGGTTATCCGGCAGTCCACCGGCAAACCTGAGGCTGCGGGTTCGGAAAACGCGCTTATCAGGCAACTGAAAGCGCTGGTGCAACAGTTGTAATAGGCAGCCTGCCAGAGGGAAATCTGAGCAGGCTTTTCTCAGTTTCAAAAACTTCTTCTGGCCACCAAAAAAGCGCCCACCACCAACAAAACGGCGCCGAGTAGCGCAGGCAGGTTGTCGCGCAGCGCAGCAGGCCCGGCCTTGTAAATATCCACCCCCAACCCCGCTACCAGTTGGCTGGCGACCAGCACCGAAATGGTGGTCGCAGCCCCCAGCTTTTGGTAACCCAAAATGCCGGAAAAGACAAAGAACGAGCCCAGCAAGCCGGGCAACAGCATCCAGCCCCTGAAATTGCCGGTCACCTCAGCCAGGGCGCTGGCGCCGTTTTTGGCGAACAGCAGCGCCATCAACAGCAGCAGGCCGACGCTGGAGTTGATCACCAGAGCGATCAGGATCGTCGATGCGCTTTCGCTGATGCGCACCATCAGCAGGTTCTGGACGACCAGGCTGACACCTGCCGCCACCAGCAGCAATAACATGATATTCATAGAATTAGCGGACCGGCGGCGATTTTTCGTGATCAAGCTGCAACTGCAAAAAGGTCAAATCCAGCCATTGGCCGAATTTGGCGCCCACTTCGCTCATCCGCCCCACGTTCTGGAACCCCAGATTAAAGTGCAGCTGTATCGACGCGGTATTGCCGGATTCGATGCCCGCCACCATCACATGTTTACCTATCGCTCTCGCCTGTTCAATCAGGGCTGTCAGCAGGGTTTTCCCCACCCCGCCGCCGCGGCTGTCGCGCCGCACATACACCGAGTGCTCCACGGTGTGACGATAGCCGTCCCACGCCCGCCAGTCGCCGAACGAGGCATAGCCAATCACCTCACCCGCCTCATTGTTGGCCACCAGCACCGGGTACCCCGCCGCCTGGCGTTCCGCCATCCATGCCGCACGGTTTGCCGCATCGACGGTGAGTTCATTCCAGATCGCCGTGGTGTTAAGCACGGCGTCGTTATAGATAGCGGCAATGCCTTCGCTATCGGTTATAGTCGCATTACGGATAAGCATGTTGACCCCCTGGTTGACTGTCCACTATCATACTACGATATGAATAATAAATTAGACAACCTAAATCAGCGCATCGGCGCACGCATCCGCATCGAACGCGAAGCCCGCCATTGGTCCTTGTCCGATCTGGCCGAACGGGCCGGCGTTTCGCGGGCCATGGTGCATAAAATTGAACGCGGCGACAGCAGCCCCACCGCCATGCTGCTGGCCAGGCTCTCCGGCGCCTTCGGCCTGAGCATGTCCAAACTGATTGCGCGTGCGGAAACGCAGGAAGGCCGGCTGCTGCGCCGGGAGGATCAACCGGTCTGGGTCGATCCCGAGAGCGGTTACGTTCGCCGTCATGTGTCCCCGCGCTCAGACATTCCGCTCGATCTGGTGCGCGTTGAACTGCCCGCCGGGGCGGAGATCCCGATGCCGGCCTCCGTCTACGCGTTCAAACGCCAATTAATCTGGCTGCTGTCCGGCGAGCTGGTATTCCTGGAAGGGGAAAATCGCCATGAAATGGCCGCAGGGGATTGCCTTGAACTTGGCCCACCGGCGGACTGCGTGTTCAAAAACGAAAGCGGCGAACCCTGCATTTATCTGGTTGTGGTGATGAGCAAGGCCTGAAGAAAGCAAAAAGCCCGCAAAGTTATCCTCTGCGGGCTTTTTCACGTCAGGCGAAACGATTACAGGGTGAAGTTCAGCCCTTCGACCACCGTCTGCTCCAGCGGCAACCGCCCTGAAGGGATCTCCTTTTGCTGCAGGAACTCCGGCAACTGGGATTTATCGCCCGCTTTGCCGATCGCCACCATGCCGTGCACCACATAGTTATCCGGCAGGTTCAGCGCCGCCTTGATTTTGTCGTGGTGGACGCCGCCCATGCAGTGGGTCAGCCAGCCTTTCAAGTGCGCCTGCAACGCCAGGTTCGCCCAGGCGGCGCCGGCATCAAACGCATGGCTTGGGTTAGCGACTTCCTTATCGCCATTCAGGCTGGTGGTTTTGGAGATGACCACCACCAGCGCCGAGGCGTGTTGCGCCCAACCGCGGTTGAACTCAATCAGGAAATCCAGGTAACTGTCCCAACTGGCCGAGCCGTGCTTGCTGTAAGCAAAACGCCAGGGCTGAATGTTATACGCCGAAGGTGACCAGCGCGCCGCTTCAAAGAAGCTCAGCAGGGTTTCGTCGTCGATAGGATCATTGGCCAGCGCACGCGGCGACCAGCGTTCAATAAACTGCGCGTCAATCGGGTAATCAGAAGTTCTTGGCTGGCTCATGGACATCTCTCTCATGGGAATGGAATACCGAATTTACCCAATATTCCCACGCCCCACATCAGAAAAGTTTTTATTTTGTGCTGTATTCAATACCGCAATTCCTGCTGCAACCAGCCCAGAAACGCCCGCACCGGCGGGTGTCGTTCGCGCCCCGGCACACACAGCGCAGTATAAGCGGCGCCCGGCACGCCAATTTCCGGTCGATAAGCCACCAGCAGGCCGTTACGCACCAGATCGGACACCATCACCGAACTGGCCAGCACCAGCCCCTGCCCGGCCACCGCCGCCTGCAAGGCATAATGCTCCTCATCGTAGGCCCGCAGCGACGTGTGCCGCTGCCACCAATCGACCCCGGCAGCCAGGCACCAGTCGCGCCAGCCGTTTTCATACAGCGTTGAATCGCGCCAGCGAACGGTGATCAGCGCAGGGGTTTGCAACTGTGTGGCAGACAGCCCCGGCGCGCCGTAAACGCCAAAACGTTCTTCCAACCGTGCGGCCTGATGCAACCGAGGATAATTGGCGCTGCTGTAGCGTATGGCAATGTCCACGCTGGCGTCCTGCTGCAGGTCAATCACCTCAGCGCAAGCCTCCAGGCGAACCAGATAATGGGGATAAGCCTGATAAAAACGCCCCAGGCGCGGCACCAGCCACAGGGCGGCGAAAGAATGGGTCACGGAGACGCACAGCGCGCCGGCGCTGGGCACCGGCCGCAGCGCATCCAGCGTATTTGCCACATCGAGCAGCGCGGTATGTACCCCAGCGAACAAACGCTCCCCTTTCTCCGTCAGCCGCACGCCGCGCGGCACCCTGTCGAACAGGGCAAAACCCAGTTGCCGCTCCAGCGCCTTGATCTGGTGCGAAACTGCGGTCGGGGTGACCGCCAGCTCCAGCGCAGCCTGTTTAAAACTGCGCAGGCGGGCGGCGGATTCAAAGGTGCGCAGTGCGGTGACCGGAAGCGTGGCGAACATAGTGGACAATCCATAGGGATGAATTGAATTCATCCTGGCAGAGAAAGCGTCATTTGTCGCCTATTCCCTGCTTCCCATAGAGTGGCGATGACAATTTCACGCTCGGCAAACGGAGAATCACATGAATTCAACTCATCAACCCAAACGCCTTATCGTGCTGGTCGGCAGCCCGCGCCGTGACGGCAACAGCGCCGCTTTGGCGCAAGCCGTCATGGCGGGCGCCGCCGAGGCGGGGACCGGGGCCAGCCTGCATTTTCTGGATGACTATATCAGCGGATTTCTGACGGACGAGCGCCACAGCCCGCCGCCGGCCGATCGCTATGGCGAACTGTTCCTGGAGCATTTTCTGCCGGCCGATGCGGCGGTGTTTTGCACCCCCATTTACTGGTACGGCATGTCGGCACAGACCAAAGCCTTTTTCGACCGCGCTTTCAGCTATTACGCCGACGCCTATCCGGATGCGAAGCAGGTGCATCAGCGCATGAGCGGCAAACGCATCGGGCTGGCGGTCGCCTCGGAAGAAACCTACCCCGGCGCGGCAATGGGTATCGCGCATCAGATCCAGGAGTTCAGCCGCTACTCGCACTCCGAGTTTGTCGGAGTGGTGCACGGCGCGGGCAACAGCCGGGGCGAAATCGACCGCGATCCGCGTAACCCGCTGTTGGCCGCCCGCGATCTGGGGCGCGAGATCTTCACGCGGCCCTATTCGGATTACCGGATGGATACGCCACGCAGTTCGCAGGTTTGGCCAAATTGATGCAACACAGGGGCAGCCCGCTGCCCTTTATTAAGGTTACGCAAACATATGTAGCAATATATTGCCGCCCATTGGCCCGTTGAGGTAAACATCATATGATGCACCTGGCCGACCGGCGCGCCCATCAACTCAAAGTGAATCAAGATGTCGAAACAGTGGAAAATAACGGCGGCCAACGCTGGCCTACAGCTTTACACCCGGCTGGGAGGGCATTTCAAAGACAAGGCCACGTTTAAGCCGGACCTGGTTTTCGACAGTATCGTTATTTTTTCCACCACCGCTCTTGGCGATCTGATGTTCAATACGCCGGCCATTCGCGCGCTGCGCGAACGTTATCCGGCGGCCGGCATCACTCTCGTTTCCAGCCACAAAAACAAGCAACTGGTCGCGACCAGCCGTTACTTTGACCATGTCATCTATTGGGATCATAAAGCGAAAGACATGCTTGGCGTGATTTGCCAACTGCGAAAACGCCGGCCCCAGTTGGCCATCATCCTGCACTCAAAATCCCCTTATGACGTGATCACCGCGATTACCGCCGGCTGCCATTATGTGTTCAAAGACGCCTACGGCAATAAAGCCACCGGCATGGAACGCTGGCTGAGTGGCGTAAGCCGCAGCACCGGCGGGCATTTAATTCAGCGCAAGCTGGATCTGGTGGCCCAATTGGGTTGCGAGACTCAAAATACCGAGATGTTTATTCCCATCGCCTTCCCGCCCAGAGACAAGGCCGTGGGGAAAACCGTTATCGGCTTCCAGATGGGCGCGTCTGAACCGCTGCGCTGCTGGCCCGTCGGCCAGTTTATCCGTCTGGCAAAGCTCTTGCTGGCGCAGTCGGCGCATAACCAAATTGAATTAATCGGCGCCCCTAAAGAGCGGGATATCGAGCAGGCGTTTATGGCGGGATTGACGGCAGCCGAACGGCAACGGGTGGTCAGCCATATCGGCAAAACCACGCTGCCGCAGCTGCTGGCGGTCATGGAGAACATGCAGGTTCTGGTGACCGGCGACACCGGCCCGTTGCACCTGGCCATCGCCCTGAAAACGCCGACCGTCAGCCTGTTTGTCACGGCAAATCCGCAACACACCGGCCCCTATCAAAATAGCGAACTGCATCAGGTGATGTACGTGCCGGTCGATGCCGAAAAACTTAGCGTAGCGCAACGCCGTCAACCGCTCAGCATCATCACCGAGAACCAGGTGTTTGAAAAAGTGGCGAATGCCTTGGCACTCGCCCCTCTTCACGGCTGATCAATTTTCGGCAGGCGGTGGCGACGTCAATACCATCGCCACCGGGAACCAGAACAGATACCAAAATTCGGCCGGGTTGGCGATGACAAACATGCCCTGCGAGCAATAGAAGATCAGCATAAACAGGTATAAGGCGGCCTCCAGGCGGCGGCCGGCCCTGATATGGCTCAGCGCAAGCCGTGCGCCAAACGCCAGCAACGCGGCGAATAAACAGAACCCGACCAATCCTCCCTTGAGCAACGCGCCCAGATACAGGCTGTGGGTCGTATGAATAAACTCACCGGTATAGTTGGTAAAGGCCAGTTCTTTATCAAAGCCATAGCCAAAAAACGGCGCCTGACCTATCAGCGACAGGCTGTGTCGCCAAATGCTCATGCGCACAAAACTCTGTTGGTACAGCTCTTCAAAGCGCGTAATCAGCATCTCGCCAATGTCAGAAAACAAAACGACGACGACGGCAAGTATCATCGTGGTCGCAATGCCCATAGCCGTTTTTTTATTGAGCGTAACGAATGAGGTCGTCAACGCCAGCGCTGCCAATAACGCAATCAACGGGCCACGGCTTTGCGTCAGCACCATAAAGGCAAACAGCGGCGGGATCGCCAGCAGCACTTTCTTTTGCCGGGTATCGCGCACTACCATCAGGCTTAAAATAATGCCCACGGCGGCATAGCCGGCGAGATCGATCACATTACGCGGGCCCGGATTGAGGGCCGAGGTCTCCCTGAGGGTATAAATAGCGTGATAATCGCTTATAGCCAGATATGCGCACAGCAGCACAATGCCGGCAATCACCGCGCAGAGTAAGAAATTACGCCTGGGCCCAGCCAGCAAGGTGACAAGCAGGGCAAGGTAGATCAGAATATAAGCGCTGTGGGTAAAGGCTGACCCCGTATCGTCCGGCGTTCCCCCCCAAAGATTGCTGGCGGAGTAATAGGCCAAAAAACACGCCGCCAACACCAGCCCCTGTACCGCCTTGCGCTGCTTTAGCCATGCCGAACGGAGCTCCGGGCGGGTGACCAACGCGATAAGGTAAAAAAAAGCGGCAATATGGAATAAATTATTGACCCGGGTATACCCGCAAAACACGGCGCTGAAAAATGAAAAGGCCAGGAATGGGTATACATAGAAAGCCGTAGTGACATCAGCCTTTTTTGAAAAAATCATTATAATCAACCTTTTCAAAAACATTACTGTCAATGGCGCTGCTCAACGAAAAATTCTTGATGGCGATACTGTTGTTTTTCATTCTTTCACTGGCGTGGCTAAAAGCAGGCATGATGATATCGTCAATTTTTTCAGGTAAAAAAGTGGGCAGTTTATTTTCCTTCGTTTCATAAAAGCGCGGCAAATGGAAATTATTCATATCCAATCCGGCAATAAACAGCTGTTTGAACCCCAGAAATGAAATGATCTGGAAAGCCCAATAAACCACCGTACCGGCATCGAAAATGCCGCGCCGGATATCGTGAGTGAAGGCGATGGTTTTATTGGCCGATGAAAAAGAGACGCTGCGGTCGTTTCGGTAATGCTCCCACAGCTCTGAGGGGGTTATTTTGGGGCTGTAGATTTTAAAGGCCGCGTCTTCTACCACGGCAAACCGGCACTTCACGCCCGCCAGCGTAAACCGGTCGATTATTTTGGCAATGCCGTGCACCGTGGTAAAAAGAATTAAATCCGGCTTCAGGATAATGTTTTCTATAATATCCGGCCGTTGATCAATAAACCCCATATCGACAATAACGTAAAAGTGAAAATCGACCCGCGGGTGCAACGAATAAGCGCCATTAACCCCCATTGTCGGCATGGCGGGAATATGGTTAAAACACATATCCTTGACCGAAGGCCCGGTTGCGGTAAGCAGCAGCGGCCCCTGGCAACTGTCTTTCAACGCGGACAGCGCTACCAGTGGAACCGGCTTTTTTTTATAATGCAATACGGCAATTTCGCCGCTTTGGGCCCGCTCAATCCTCACATAGGGCCAGAGATTTTCATTGTGCCGATAAGGGCGAGAATGAGAATACCGATATACCTGCTTAAAAAAACTGCCCATCTGGCCCATTTCCCCTGGTCAATGCATTGGCATCTGAGCTGATTGCTCTTATTTTAATTACGCCAACTCAAAACCCGAGTATCTGAGCATTTATTACAGTGGGCAATTTTATCAATTTGAATTATTCGTCACGATAGAGATAAGAGATGTGTGCATTTGTAACCCAGGTTAAAAAAATGCAGGGAAACGTAATTATTCTCTTTTTGAAAGATAAAACTGCGGCAGAAAGCGCTGCCGCAGAATGAGATTGGGGGCTTAACCCTGAGGGAATTGGGGTATTGGGGTATTGCGCACGCGGCCATCACGCCGCCTTGATCATCAGGCTGGCCGTTTGTCGCCGCCGATGGTTTCCCCGAACGGGCCGGTATTCACCGTACGCGCCGTCGGGTTCAACGGCTGCGCCAGCGGCAGCAGCGGCATCACCAGTTCGGCGAAGCGATGGGCCTCTTCAAGGTGCGGGTAGCCGGAAAGGATAAAGTTGTCGATACCAAGCTGCCGATACTCGAGAATGCGCTCCGCCACCTGCTGCGGATTACCCACCAGCGCGGTGCCGGCACCGCCGCGCACCAGGCCGACGCCGGCCCACAGGTTAGGGCCGATGCGCAGATCGTCCCGCGAGCCGCCGTGCAATGCGCTCATGCGTTTTTGCCCGGTGGAATCCATGCGCGCAAAAATTTTCTGCGCGGCGGCAATGGTGCCTTCGTCCAGATGGCTTATCAACCGATCGGCGGCGGCCCAGGCCTCCTCTTCCGTCTCGCGCACGATGACGTGCAGGCGAATGCCGTAGTTGAGCTTGCGCCCCTGTTGTTCGGCGCGTTGGCGTACCACCGCCAGTTTCTCCGCCACCTGCTCCAGCGGCTCGCCCCAGGTGAGATAGGTGTCTATCTGGTTGGCGGCGATACCGATAGCCTCTTCGGAGGAACCGCCGAAATAGAGCGGCGGGCCGTTTTCCTGCACCGGCGGGAACAGCAGTTCCGCGCCTTCGACACGAATGTGCTTGCCTGCAAAATCAACCTTTTCGCCCTTCATTAAGCGCTGGTAGACCTCGAGAAACTCCTGCGTCACCTCATAGCGCTCTGCGTGGCTAAGAAAAATGCCGTCGCCCTTGTTCTCCACCGGATCGCCGCCGGTGACCACGTTGATCAACAGCCGCCCCTCGGACAGCCGGTCCAGTGTCGCCGCCATGCGCGCAGCCAGGCTCGGCGGCTGCAAACCTGGCCTTACCGCCACCAGATAGCGCAAACGGCGGGTGATCGGCGCCAATGCCGCCGCCACCAACCAGGAATCTTCGCAGCTCTTGCCGGTGGGGATCAGCACGCCGTAATACCCCAGATTGTCGGCGGCCAGCGCCACTTGTTGCAGGTAGGGTAAATCCACCGGCCGCCCTCCTTGGGCGGTGCCGAGGTAACGGCCGTCGCCGTGGGTCGGCAGGAACCAGAAAACGTTAATATTCTCTTTCACGGACTCAGTCATTATGCCTTTCCCATATAACCATTCCTGGTTTTTATCGATAGAAAATTACCCTTTGGTTATAAATCTGTTAGCAGGATGCATGCCAGCGTCGTGGGATTTTTTAGTTGTTTAAAATCATCCGGTTGTAGATTTACAGCGCGAGTAAAACTGCTGCATTGGCAACAACCGTTGCTGATGAACTGCTGCTTTTGCAGCACCCCGCGCTTTGGCTCCCCTCGCCGTTGGCGCCCTGCTGGGATAAGATTTTTTCTCCGTTAGCCTCGGCCAAGCCTGGAGCCGCCCAATGCATAACCCGCAACCCTATGCGCCAGACAAACCGGTGCTGATCGACCCGGCGTCGATCGCCTTTCAAAGCGTGCTGGACCGGCTGGCGCCGACCGAAGCCACAGTGCTGATCGTCGGTGAAACCGGCACCGGCAAGGAGGTGGTGGCGCGCTATCTGCACCACAACAGCCTGCGCCGTCATCAGCCGTTTTTGGCGGTGAACTGCGGCGCGCTGACCGAAAGCCTCGCCGAGGCCGAGCTGTTCGGCCATGAGAAAGGCGCCTTTACCGGCGCCACCAGCACCCATCAGGGGTGGTTCGAGGCGGCGGAAGGCGGCACCCTGCTGCTGGATGAAATAGGCGAGTTGAGCCTGCCATTACAGGTAAAACTGTTGCGGGTATTGCAGGAACGGGAGATCACCCGCGTCGGTTCGCGCAAGGCGCTGAAGGTAAATGTGCGGGTGATTGCCGCCACCCATGTGGATTTGGCCAACGCGATCCGCGAGCGCTTGTTTCGCGAAGACCTCTATTATCGGCTCAACGTAGCCGCAGTTACGCTGCCGCCGCTGCGCCAACGGCCGGACGATATTCCGGTGCTGGCCCAGCATTTTCTTACTCTGTACGGCCAGCGGTTGGGGCGGCCACGGCTGCGGCTGGCACCAGAAACCCTGCAGGCGCTGCTGGATTACCACTGGCCGGGCAACGTGCGTGAACTGGAAAATACCCTGCACAACGCCGTGCTGCTGAGCAAAGATGCGCTGATCGCCCCCCACCAGCTGCGGCTAAATCAAAACCTGCAAGATGCCGGCATCGCCGGTGATGACGCAATCGGGCACTTTATGCGCCGCCAGTTGCAAGGGGACACCACGCAGCTCTATCAGCGGGTACTGAACTCGCTGGTGCGCAGCGCCTTCGAGGCCAGCGACGGCAACCAGTTGCAAACCGCCATGCTGCTTGGCATCAGCCGCAACACGCTGCGCACCCACCTGGCGCATCTCGGGTTGATCAAGCCGCGCCGCCGCGCCGCCTCTACCGCCGTTTCGCCTCCCGCCGCCTGGCCGCAGCAGGAACAACAGTTGCGTATCGGCTATCAGAAATTCGGCAATCTCGGGGTGCTCAAAGCGCGGCAAAGCCTGGAGCAGCGTTTCGCCGACCGGCACATTAGCATCCTGTGGAGCGAGTTCCCCGCCGGGCCACAGCTGTTGCATGCACTGAACAACGACGAGATCGATTTCGGCACCACCGGCGAGGTACCGCCGATTTTCGCCCAGGCTCAAGGGCATGGCATGGTCTATGTGGCCTATGAACCGCCGGCGCCGCAAAGCGTGGCGATGGTAGTCCCGAACGACAGCCCGATCCGCAGCGCCGCCGATCTGCGCGGCAAGCGCATCGCGGTCAACAAAGGCTCCAACGTCCACTATTTACTGGTGCAGATGCTCGACGAGCAAGGGCTGGCGCTAAGCGACGTACGCATAGTCTACGCGCCGCCGAAGTATCCGCTGTCGGCGACCGACTATCAGGCGGTAGACGCCTGGATGATGTGGGATCCGTTGCTCAGCGACGCGCAGCGTTCGGGGGAATTGCGGGTGATCGCCGACGGCACGCAGCGGGTGCTGAATCAGCAGTTCTATCTGGCGAGACGTCGCTTTGCCGAGCAGTCGAGCGATCTGCTCCAGCAGGTGATGCTGGCGCTGCAAAATACCGGCCGCTACATTGCCGAGCATCCGGTTGAAGCGGCGCGTTATCTCTCCAGCGAACTGGGGTTGCCACCGGCCTCGCTTGAGCTGGCGTTGTCGCGCCGCAGCCATGAAACCCGCGCCATGAATGTCCAGGTGATCCGCGAACAACAAAGCATTGCCGACCGGTTTTACGCCCTGGGCCTGCTGCCCAGAGCGATCACCGTGCGCGATGCGGTGTGGCCGATGTAAACCACTATTGCTGAAGAACTCGGCGCTATATACCCGATAGATCTCGAGTTGCAGCTAGGCGGCAAGTACGTGGGTTCCCAGGAGCTTACTCAAGTAAGTGACTGGGGCGCGCGTACGCAGCCAACAACGCTGCAGCTTGAAAGATAAAGGGTATCAGACATAGGGTTCGCCAAGGGTCAGCATCAGCCGGTTAGCCCAGGCAAAGAACGCCGTTGATTGCACCAGATCCAACAGCGCCAGTTCGTCCAGCCCCTGCTCGCGCAGCGCTGCCAGATGCCGGGCTTCAGCCTGCGGCGGCGTGGCGGACAGCGCGGCGGCAAAATCAATCTGCGCCCGCCAGCGATCCCCTTGCCCCTCACTCAGTACGCCGCCCGGCGCTACGTCCAGCAGACGCTGCACCTCTTCCGTTTGTTTCGACAGTTGCGCTGCCTTGCGCGCATGTACCGAAGCGCAATAGATGCAACCGTTGACCTTGCTGGCCACCGTCGCCGCCAGTTCGCGATCTTTACGCTCCAGCCCGCCGGGGGTATAGAAAATCGCCCTGTCCGCCAGCGTGCGCTGTTCCAGCACCGGATGATTGCGCGCCAGCAGGCGGAAATAATCCGAATCGCTATGGCCGAAACGCGTCAACAACGCCTGGCCCGGCTCATCAAACTCCGCCAGCGGCTTGGCGGCGATCCAGGGTTCCCACCCCAGTTCCTGGCGGGTAAACACCGGCGGCGCATGGCGGCCGCTCAAGGTAACGGGGTCGGTACGCCAAGCGCCGGCCCTGACCGGGGTGCCGGTCACCTCAACAGGTTTGTCGCCCAGCAGCCGGTAACCGGTCAGCAGGCGGCTTTGGAAGCTGACAAACGCGATCAGTTGCGACAGCGTGACGATATCGTCCAGCGACCAACCGGCCTGTTGCAACCCCTGCAAATGCTGAGCGTCGGCGCTGGCGGGCTTGAACGCCAGCCGTTCGGCATGAGCCAGCGCCGCCTGCCAACGCGGGCCGGCCGGTGCACCGCCCTGCTGTTCCAGCAACGCCGCGTAGTGTGCGGCCAATGGCTGGTCGGCCTGCCATTCGCTGATGCACTGGGCGATCAGCAGCCGCTGCGCCGGCGGAAAATCCCCGGCGTCGGCGGGAGCAAACAGCGCCTGATAGCTGGCCTGAATGGCGCCTGTCGCCGCCTGCCGCGTCGCTCTGGCCTGCGCCAATGCCGAACCGGGCACGATCTCCGCCAGCGTCGCCAGCAGATCTTCAGTGTTCAATGCGGTTGTCATACCTTTTCCTCAGCGTGATGTTCGTGGGAGATGGAAGCGGGATTGCGGCGTTGCCAGCCCAGTTCCGGAGCAACATGGCGGGCGATCAGCTCGATCGAACGCAGCACATGGGCGTGCGGCGGGTCGATCGAATGCACCTGAAACGCCAGATCGGTCACCCGTGCCAGCGCGCTGTCTTGTTGCAGCGAGGCAATAACCTGATCCGTCGTGCCCAGGTGCACGTCAAAGGCGCGAATCAATCCGTCGAGTGATTCATCGGACGGCCGGTGGCCGCTGGCGCGCAGGCGTTCCAGCCCCCGCCCAAGCCCCTGTGCGGCGAAGTCACGCGCCTGCTGGCTGTGGTCGGTGACAAACGCCGTGCGCGAGCCCATGATGCGCGGCGCTATGCCGGGCGGCAGCGCCGCCAGATAGGCGTCGATAATCGGGTTTTGCAACGCGTCCAGCGGCAAATCCGGCGTATCCGCCGGGCGGGGTTGAGTGCGCGACAGCATCAGGCCATCACCGGCCCGCCCTGCGCGCTCGCCGCCTTCCACCGAGAAAGTGGCTTGCCAGACGCGCCGCGCCAACTGCGGCGCTGCCGGATACAAGCGGTTATCCTCGCCGCCCAACGCCTCGCCGCGCCAGGCCCGCAGCAGGGTATCGAGGTTATCGGCAAACACCGCGTTGCGCTGTTGGGCATCGAACCCGAAGGCGCTGAACGAGGACGGGGTGCCGCCGGCGGCAATGCCAACCTCCAGCCGGCCGTCGGACAACAGATCCAGCACCGCGGTGTCTTCCGCCACGCGAATTGCCGATTCCATCGGCAGCGTGATAACCCCGGTGCCCAACCGAATATGGCGGGTACGCGCCGCCACCTGCGCCAAAAACACCAGCGGTGAAGGCAGGCCGCCCTCATCCTCATGGAAGTGGTGTTGCGCCACCCAGGCGGTATCAAACCCGGCCCGTTCGGCATGCACAATCTGTTCGGTCGCCAGCCGGTAACGCTGTTGCGCGCTGCCCTGATCCAACAACCGGGTGAAAAAACCAAGTCTCTTACTGCTCATGGAACGCGTCCTCATTCTTTGGCTGTGCGGCATACCCTTGGCGGCCGGGAATGGCCTCAATCAGCTGGCGGGTGTAATCGCTGCCCGGCATGGCGAACAGGTCGCGGGTCGCGCCACCGTCCACCTGCTGCCCACGGTGCAACACCGATACGCTGTGCGAAATCTGCCGCACCGTCGCCAGGTCATGCGAGATAAACAAATAGGTCAGCCCCAACGCTTGCTGCAAATCCTGAAGCAAGCGCAGGATCTGCGCCTGCACCGTCACGTCCAGCGCCGAAGTGGCTTCGTCCAGCACCAGGACCCTTGGCTGCAACACCAGTGCGCGGGCGATAGCCACCCGCTGGCGTTGGCCGCCGGACAGCTCGCGCGGCTTGCGGCCAAGCAGATCGTCCGGCAGCGCCACCCGTTCAAACAGCTCACGCACCCGACGATAGCGCTCGGCTTTGCCCAAGGGTTCGAAGTTCAGCAGCGGCTCTTCAATGACCTGATACAGCGTCTGCGAAGGATCGAGCGAACCGAAGGGGTTCTGATACACCAGTTGGATGCGGCGGCGGAACTGGCGCAGCGCTTCCCCCTTCAGCCGGGTGAAATCGGTGCCGTCGATAATGATTTGCCCGGCGTCCGGCCGCTGAAAACCGAGCAGGCAGCGTGCCAGCGTGGTCTTGCCGGAGCCGGATTCCCCCACCAGCGCATGAGTAGTGCCGCTCTGCACACTGAAAGAAACCTGATCCAGCGCGCGGTAGCTTTTGCCGCCGGAGCCGGCCAGACGAAAATCTTTCACCAACCCGTTAACCTGGATCGCCGGCGCTTGCGTGCCAAGGTTTAGCTGCGGCGCGGCGCCGCCGGCCAACGAAGGCACATCGGCAAACAGCCGGCGGGTATAGTCGCTGGCGGGGGCACGCAGCACCTCGGCGGTCACGCCCTGTTCCTGCACCCGGCCGTGGCGAAACACCAGCAGCCGATCGGCGCGCTCCGCCGCCACCGCCAGATCGTGGGTCACCAGTAATACCGCGGTGCCGAATTCCTGCCGCAGCTCGTCGATCAGATCAAGAATGCGTTTCTGCACCGTGACGTCCAGCGCGCTGGTGGGCTCATCGGCGATGATCAGCGCCGGCTGCAACGCAATGGCGATAGCGATCAGCACCCGCTGTTTCATGCCGCCGGAAAGCTCGTGCGGATACTGCCGCACCCGCAGCTCCGGGTGCGTCAGGCCAACCCGGGTCAACAGTTCCACCACCCCCGCTGCTGCACCTGCTTGCGCGGCAAGCGGCGGTGAATATTGACGATCTCCGCCACCTGCTCGCCGATGGTTTTTACCGGGTTAAGCGAGCTGGAAGGGTCTTGCGGGATCAGGCTGATTTGCGCACCGCGCACCGCATCCAGTCGGCGTGACGACCAGTGGGTAATGTCGGTGCCGTTGAGGCGGATTGCCCCCTGCTCCAGACGGCCGTTTTCCGTCAGCAAGCCAATGATCGCCTGCGCGGTGGTGGTCTTGCCCGAGCCGGACTCACCGACCAGCGCCACCACCTCACCCGGTTGGATCGAGAACGAAACGTCGTGTACCACCCGGCGGCTGCCGGCCGCCTCCTGATAGGCGATGGACACCTTGTCCAGCTCCAGCACCGGCGTGGCGGCGGCCCGTTGCAATGCGGTTTGAATGCTCATCAGTGCGTCCTCGCCAGCGCGCGGCTGATGCGGTTAGCCGCCAGCACCACCGCCACCACCGCCAAACCGGGGAAAGTGGTCAGCCACCAAGCGGTGGAAATGTAGTTGCGCCCTTCGGCGATCAACAGCCCCCACTCCGGCGTTGGCGGCGGCGTGCCGTAGCCGAGGAAGCTCAGGGTGGCGATCGCCAGAATGGCGCTGCCGAATTGCAGCGCCGAGAAGGCAATCACCGAGGTCAGCGAGTTCGGCAGAATGTGCCGCCACAGCACCGCCCAAAAGGTGCCGCCACTGCCATAGGCCGCCTCGACGTAATCGCTGTGCCGCACCCGCACCACTTCCGCGCGCGCCAGGCGGGCGAAATTGGCGACCGAGGTGATCCCGACGGCGATGGCGGCGTTCACCGTGCCAAACCCCAGCAGGATAATGATGCTTAGCGACAACAGCAGGCCGGGAATCGACAGCAGCACATCGACCAGGCGCATGACCGCATCGTCCGCCACGCCGCCCACCGCACCGGCAATCAGCCCGAGCGCGGTACCCAGCAACAAGCCCAGCGCCACCGCCACCAGCGCGGCGGACAGCGTTTGCGAAGCGCCATAAACAATGCGTGCGTAAAGATCGCGCCCCAATTGATCGGTGCCCAGCCAGTGTGTCCCGCCCGGCGCCAGCCGCTGCGCGCCGGCAATGCCCTCGGTGCCGCTGTAGGCAGTAAATAGCTGCGGCGCCAGCGCCCACAGCACCGCGATGGCGATCACCGCCCAGGCCAGCAACAGCGTCACCGGTACGCGCCTGCGGCGGCGCGGGCGGCTGGCCGGTAAAGTGCCTTCGCTTTCCAGCCCGGCCAGATCGCGTTCCGGCACGGTCGCTTTTTCAAAGGAGATACTGCTCATACGGCGGCTCCTGTTTGCGTTTTCAATCGGGGATCCAGCAGCGGGAACAGCAGATCCACCAGCAGGTTGATGGTGACGAAGGCGGCGGCGGAAATCACCACAATCGCCTGCAACACCGCCACGTCTTGATTAAGCACCGCCTGAAGTGTCAGTTGCCCCAGCCCGCTGCGGCCAAACACGGTTTCGGTGATCAGCGCCCCGGCGATCAGCTCGCCGAACAAAATGCCGGCGATGGTCAGCGCGGGCAGCATGGCGTTGCGCGCCACATGCCGCCACAACACCCCGCTGCGGCTGGCGCCTTTGGCGCGCGCCACGGCGACAAACGGCTGGGTCTGGACCTGATCGATACTGCGGATCAGGATCTGCGCCAGCGGGGCGGAGATGGGTACCGCCAGCGTCACGATCGGCAGAATCAACCCTTCCCACTCGCCCGGGTTGATCACCGGGATCAACTTGAGCTGGAATGAAAAGACCTGGATCAACACGATGCCCAACCAGAAGGTGGGCACCGAGACAAACAACGAGGGCAGCGATTGCAACGCCGATCTCAACCCGCCGAAACCGCTCAAATTGGAGAGAAAGGCAATCGCCAGCGCCAGGAGCAGCGCCAGCGAGAAGCCCAGCACCGCCAGTTGCAGCGTGGCGGGCAGGTTGGTGGCCAGCAGATCGGTGACCGGCACGCCTGCCTGAATCGAGTAACCCAGATCGCCACGCAGCACGTTGCCCAGCGCGTGCAAATACTGCTGCCACAGCGAGACGTTGGCCCCATAAGCGGCGCGCATATCGGCGATTTGCGCCGGGCTTAACCCCATGTCCGGGTTCTGGAACTTAATCAGAATCGCATCGCCGGGCAGCACCTGCAGCAGGATAAACGACAGGGTGAAGGTCGCCCACAGCACCAGCGCCGCCTGCCCAATGCGCCTCGCCAGATATCGGGTCATCGTGGCCTCCTTAATGTTTCTCTAACCAGGCGCCATAGAAACTCGGGCGGCCGACCGCTTCAAAACTGACGCCCTTCAGATAAGGCGCGCCGGCAAACACCTGCGGCTCCTCAAAGAACGGGATCACATAGGCCTGATCGAGCAGGTAGTTTTGCGCCTCGCCGGCGATTTGCAGGCGTTTTTGCGCATCGACTTCGGAAGCGATGCCCAGCAGCAGCGCGTTCAGCTTGTCATCGCTGAATTGGCTGTTCTTGCCGCTGCCGCCTTTTTGCAGCAGCGCATCGCGGTTAGTCGGGTAGAACTGGCTTTTAATCACGTCGGGATCGGCGCGGCCCACTTCCACCACCGTCGCCGGGGTTTTCTGCGGATCGAGGTTATCCGCTACCCGGCTGCCGGCGTCGCCGGCCAGGATGTTCAGCCGCGCCCCCACCTTGCCCCACTGCTGCGAAACCAGCTGCAACACCGCCTTGTTCTGTGGCTGCGGCAGGGATTCATACACATTCAGCAGCAGTTTTTTGCCCTCTTTCTCGCGCAGGCCGTCGCTGCCCTTTTTCCAGCCGGCTTCATCCAGCAGACGGTTGGCTAACTGCGGATCGAACTTCAGCTTGTCGGACAGATCGACAAAACCGGCGGCGGACGAGGCGATGACCGATTTGGCCTGCGGGTAATTGGCGGAGAACAGCGTCTCGACGATTTGCTTGCTGTCGGTGGCATGCAGCAGCGCCTGGCGCACCCGCAGGTCGCTCACCAGCGGGTTGTCCGGCCGGAAGGCGACGCTGTCGTTAACGCCACGCGTCGGGGCGGCGTAAATCGTGAACCCCTGATCCTGCGTCTGCTTCTCGTCATAAGCCTGAATTTGGCGAATAAAGTCCGCCTGACCGGCCTGCAACGCGCCAATGCGCACGCTGTCTTCACCGGTGACGATCACCTTGATGCCGTCGAGATTGGCGCGCCCCTGCTGCGCCAGTTTGGCCGGCCCCCAGGTGTAGTCCTTGCGTACGCTGAGATCCACTTCGCGCCCCAGCGTTTCGCCGCTGACCACGAACGGGCCGGAGCCGATGATATGGCGCGCGTCGCCGAGTTCGTCGTAACTGCGGTTCAGGGTGCCGAGGGACACCAGCCCCGAGCCGATGGTGGCGGTGCCCTGCAGGAAGCCCGGCGATGAACGTTTGAAGTAAAATTTGACGGTCAGCGGGTCGATCACTTCGCTGCGGTCATAGTTGTTGATCACCTCCGACACCGGCAGGCGTTTGTCTTTATTGCCCAGACCGTAGGTATCAAAATTCTTCGCCGCCGCGTTGGCGTCCAGCGGCGTGCCATCGGAGAAGGTGACGCCCGGACGCAGCTTGAAGGTGTATTCGGTTTTATCGGCGTTGCTGCTCCAGGATTCGGCGATCCACGGCTCAATCTCCAGCGTTTTCGGGTTCTGATAGGTCAGTTTGTCGGTGATCTGGTTGAGGATACCGCCGTTGGGGTAGAAACCGCCGGAGGGCGGGTAAAGGTTGGTGTGCGCCTGCTGTTCCAGGTAGACCAGCGTGCCGCCCTGCACCGCCGCCAGCGCCGGATGAACGCTCGCCGCCAGGCCCAATGCCACTGTTATCCCGCCGGTTAATGTGTTGAAAGAGAACTTAAACATAGATTTGCCACGCCTTCTTTATTTCGGAACGTTATGGGTGAGATAACAAACCAAATCGGCGGGGAGTTGAACGAACTAATTTCGCTAACCAAGGGTGGAAAACGCACAAGGCGCTCTGGCTTGGCAGAATAGAGGTAATGTTATAGTGTATCAAAAACTAAAATCAGGAGAGCCAGGATGAAAATTCAACTCTCGCTGCTGTTCCTTGGCCTGCTGGCCGGGCGGGCGGCCGCGTTTCAGTCGAAGGTGCCGGAACCGCAGCCAGAACAGGCGCGTGCGGCGGAAAGTAACCTCGAGACCATGTTCTATGGTTTTCACGCGATGGATGCGCAGGCGATCAACATCGGCACCTGCGCAGCATTGCCGCAGGCCGGATGCCAATGCGCTTTCTGCACCCAGCTGCGACAGGCCGGGCTGGCGAAATGACCACCCGGCCTGACCTTATCGGCAGGCCGCGGCGTCAGGCGCGCCAATCCGCGGCGCCGGGTTGGAGAAACGGGTCAGCGCCGTCAGCGCCACCGCGATAATCAGCGACGTGCCCATAAAGACGTAAGACGCCTGCGGCCCCTGCGTAACGCCATTGAGATAGCCGACAATCCAGGCGCCAACAAATGACCCCAATGCGCCGAAACTCACGATGAATGCCATTGCCCCCGCCATCACGTTCCGCGGCAGCAACTCCGGGATCGCCGCAAAGAACGGGCCGTACGGCGTATACATCGCCCCGCCGGCTATTACCAGCAGCACATAAGACAGCCAGAAATGATGGGCTCCGAGCGTGAAGGACGCGCAAAAACATACCGCGCCCAATCCCAGGAACAGCAGCACTACCGGTTTGCGTTGCTGATATTTATCAGAGAAGTAGGATGCACTGAGCATGAGCGGCACCGCCAGCAGATAGGGCGCGGCGGATAACCAGCCGGTAGCGACGATGCCCATGCCGGAGGCCGTTTTCAAAATCGACGGCAGCCACATGATGAAACCGTACATGCCGATATTCCAGAAGAAATGAATAAACGACAGCGCCAAAACCTTGCGGGAACGGAATGCCTCACCGTAATTTTTAATCGGTTGCATGCCAGTCTGTTCAGCGGCCAGCGCAGCCTCGAGATCGGCTTTTTCCTGCTCGCTGAGCCAAGCGGCATCTTTTGGCCGATCGACAAATATTACCCACCAGATTGCCGCCCAGATAATCGCCGGCACCCCTTCAATGATGAACATGCCGCGCCAGCCGAAGGCATCGACCAAATAACCGGACAGGATCGACATCCACAGCACGGTGATGGGGTTACCCAGGAACAGGAAGGTATTGGCTTTCGACCTCTCCTGCTTGGTAAACCAATGGCTGAGGAATACCAACATCGCCGGCATCACGACACTCTCCGCCACCCCGAGCAGGAAGCGGATAACGGCCAAGGTCGCCACATTGCTGACCAAGCCGGTGGCCGTGGCCAAAATCCCCCACAGCACCAGACTCCCAAAAATCAGCGCCTTCGCGCTGCGTTTCTCGGCGTAAATGCCGCCAGGCACCTGGAAAAAGAAATAACCGAGGAAGAACAAGGCTCCCAGCAGTGACGACATGCCGGGCGTAATATTGAGATCCTGTGCCAGCCCTGCCGCTGCGCCAAAACCGTAGTTGGCGCGATCAAGGTAGGCCAGGCTATAGGTGATAAAAGCCAGTGGGATAAGCTTTCGCCAGCGGATTGGCGCCAGTTTGACGGGTAAATTGATGTTCATGTGAGTTTTCCCAAGGGAGGTTTAATGAATACCGGTCCATACGGGCAGACAGGGCTTTTCTGTTTATCATTTTAAAAAACCACATGTCATACCATTACTTGTATGACATCCTTCAAGATCAAAAATGAATCACTATTGCACCGCAATCAATCGCCAGTACCGTAAATTGAAATGGCGATCACAAAATAAATTTATGACGCCTTGGCTGGGTCCAGCCACGCAAAAATGCGGTGAAAAACTTCACACCTGTAGCGCGGCGTGCTATACCACAGGCATGTTGTAGGACAACTTATGCGACGGATATCATGAGTCTTCAATCAATCCAAAAACACAACGTGGTCAACGCGGTTTACGAACAAATCAAAGAAAAACTGTTGGACGGCAGTTGGCCGCCGGGGAGCAAACTGCCTTCAGAAGCCGAACTGACCGCCTCTTTCAACGTCAGCCGGGTCAGCATTCGCAGCGCGGTGCAGCGGCTGCGCGATTTGGGCATTGTGGTGACCCATCAGGGCAAAGGCAGCTTCGTCGCCAAACACCTCAATCCGCAAAACCTGTTCAACGAACAGCAACCCATCATGCACCTCAGCCGTGAAGAGTTTCACGACATGATGGTGTTCCGCCAAACGGTAGAGTTCAAATGCATGGAGCTGGCGGTATTAAACGCCACACCGGAAGACATCACCGCGCTGGAACAGGCGCTGAACCGCATGCTGGTCAACAAAGACGATTACAAGAAGTATTCCCAGGCCGATTTCGAGTTTCATCTCGCGATCGCCAAAGCGTCGCAGAACAAAGTGTTCTACAACGTGATGCACTCGATCAAAGACACCTATTACTACTATCTGGAAGAACTGAACCGGGCACTGGGCATCTCGCTGGAAAGCGTCGAGGCGCACATCAAGGTGTTTATGGCGATTAAGAACCGCGACTCTTCTACCGCCGTTGCGGTGCTCAATGAGGCGATGGCGGAGAACGTCATCGCCATCGAAAAACTCAAGAAGACGGCATCGGGCAGCGAGTAGCTCGCTTGCAAAGGGCGCAATAAATGCGCCCTCAAGCGAGGTTAAGGCCGGGATGCCGTGCCGTCCGGCGTGCGCGCCAGCGTCCAGGACGGGATCCCGCCGATGCACGGGTACTGCGCCGCTTTTTTCTCATCGATATCTATGCCCAACCCTGGGCGATCGCTCAGGTAGGCATAACCCCGCTCAATGTCCGGGCAACCGGTGAACACCTCGCGCAGCGCGTCATTCATTGGCGTGTACTCTTGAATACCGAAATTGGTGAGGCTCATGTCCAGGTGCAGGTTAGCCGCTACGCCAACCGGAGAAATATCCCCCGGCCCATGCCATGCGGTGCGTACCCCGTGGATTTCACTCAGCGTCGCCAGTTTTTTCGCCGGGGTTATGCCGCCGATGGTGCTGACGTGACAGCGGATGTAATCGATCAGATTGTGGGTAATCAGCGTTCTCCAGTCATTGACGTTGGTAAACAACTCCCCCATTGAGATCGGCGTAGAGGACTGTTGGCGCAACATTTTCAACCAATCGATATTTTCCGGCGCCACCGGATCTTCCAGATAAAACAGTTGGTACTGTTCCAGCGTTTTAGCCAGTTGAATGGCCGCGATCGGCGTCACCCGCTCATGCACATCATGGATAAACTCGATGCCGAACCCCAGCTTGTCGCGCAAATGTTCAAACAGACGCGGCACGCTTCTCACGTAGGCATCCGGATCAAAATAAATGCCCGGCGTGCTGCTGCGCGGCGAACGTTTGGGTTGAATGTTTTTTGCCCGCGCCAACTGAGTGGCGATCAGCTTCAGGTCATCCGTCCCCGCCCCGCCGTACATCCCCATTTGGCAACGCACGTATTGGTAACCCTCTTCCATACGCGCACGAATGTTGTCTTCCACCTCGAACTCATCGCTGCCATCGGTGTGGCAATACAGCGGTATACCATCGCGACACTGGCCCCCCAGCAGTTCATACACCGGTAAACCGGCGACCTTGCCTTTGATATCCCACAGCGCCATGTCGACGCCGGACAGCGCATTATTCATGATCGGCCCGCTGCGCCAGTAACCGCTTACGCAGGCGGATTGCCAGATATCTTCGATCCGCGCCGGATCCTTACCGATTAAAAACGGCGCCATGTAGTCGTCAATTGCCGTTTTCACCGCATGTATGCGTTGGGTGAAGGTCGCGCACCCCAGCCCATACAGCCCCGGTTGGTTGGTCTCTACCTTCACTACCGCCAGATCGATGCCGCCTGGGGCGGTGAGAATGGTTTTCACGCCGGTGATTTTTAGATTGCCCACTGGAAACTCCTTTGATCGTAAAACTTATAAGTTGTCCTACAAGATGGAGAAACTTATATCACCGATGACGCAAGCCCTAAAGCGCCAATTAAAAATTATGTGCGCTGCGTCATACTGTAAAACACAGACAAAATAACTAATTGTTTTATATGCAATTTAAAATAAACCCTTCCCACAATGAAATTTTCTTTTGTGATCGAAGTTTCAAAAACCGTTTAACCGCATTGATTTCCATCAAGGCTTACCGCAATTTTAATATGAATGATGTCATACAAGCTGTTGGTGCAACATTTCGTATAATGCCCCTAACGGCCCGGCAGGCATCAGGATCATTTAACCAACCATAAGGGGTTGATATGTCTGCTCTGTTTGATTTAACGGGGAAAACGGCGCTGGTGACCGGTTCCACCCGCGGATTAGGTTTTTCCTACGCTGAGGGGCTGGCGGCGGCCGGTGCCGCCGTTATCCTTAACGGCACCCAACCCGCGACGGTACAGGCAGCGGTCGAACGCTTGCAATCGCAAGGCCACCGGGCACGCGGTTTTGCTTTTGACGTGACCGATGAACAAGCCATTGAAGCGGTATTCAGCCAGCTCGATCGGGAGCACGTCGAAGTCGACATCGTGATCAACAACGCCGGCATTCAATATCGCAAACCGCTGGTCGATCTGGAATTGGCGCAGTGGCAACGCGTGCTCGATACCAACCTGACCAGCGCCTTTATCGTTGCCCGTGCCGCCGCAAAGCGGATGATCGCCCGCGGCAAGGGCGGAAAAATCATCAATATCGGCTCGCTGACCAGCCAGGCGGCCCGTGCGACGGTAGCGCCTTATACCGCCGCCAAGGGCGGCATCAAGATGCTGACCTGCTCAATGGCGGCCGAATGGGCCGAATTTAACATTCAGTCCAATGCCATTGGCCCAGGTTATATTCTGACCGATATGAATGCCGCGCTGGTTGACAACCCAGCCTTCGACAGCTGGGTGAAAGCCAGCAATCCCTCAAAGCGCTGGGGCAAACCGGAGGAGTTGATCGGCACCGCCGTCTATCTGGCTTCCGACGCGTCGAATTACGTTAACGGGCAAATCATTTACGTCGATGGCGGTTGGCTTGCCGTGTTGTAATTTTCCCACAGCCTCCGAATGCGTATTTGCCCACGGCGGGCATACCGCCTCTGTACCCAAAAAACCTATAAAAACAAGTCACTCACCAGGACAAAAAAATGAAAGCAACAAAGTCGCGATTCTTTATTCTGTCGCTGTTGTTTATCGTCACGGCAATAAATTATATGGACCGGGCCAACCTGTCCGTCGCCGGCAGCAAGATTCAGTCCGAATTCGATCTCAGCGCCACCCAGTTGGGATTGCTGTTTTCCATGTTTACCTGGTTTTACGCCGCCAGCCAGATCCCGGTCGGTTACGTGCTGGATCGCATCGGCTCGCGCATTCTGTACGGCAGCGCCATTATTTTATGGAGCCTGTTTACCTTTATGATGGGGTTTGCCTCGCACCATTTATTCGCCACCGCGACCGCGTCATTCCTGATGCTGCTGGCCTGCCGGGCGCTGATTGGCGTTGCCGAAGCCCCTTCCTTCCCGTCCAACACCAAGATCATCGCCAGTTGGTTTCCCGACCATGAGCGTGCGCGCGCCACGGCCATTTACTCCAGTGCGCAGTATATCGGTCTGGCGCTGTTAACCCCGGCGCTCTCCTACATAGTGGCGGAATACGGTTGGGAGATGTCGTTCTATCTGTCTGGCGGCGTCGGCATTTTGTTCGGCATCTATTGGTTGATCGCCTACCGCGATCCGCAGCACAGCCGCAAAACCAATCAGCGGGAGCTGGATTACATTCGTGAAGGTGGCGGTTACGGCTCCAAAAACCAGGCTAACGTCAGCGAAAAAGTGCGCTGGAGCGATATCGCCTTTTTCCTCAGGCAGCGCACCGTTTGGGGATTGTTCATCGCCCAGTTCGCCTGTTCCTCCACGCTCTATTTCTTCCTGACCTGGTTTATCGTTTACCTGGAAAAAGGGCTGCACCTGCCGATAGCCAAAGCCGGGTTGGGCGCGTCCTTCCCCTACCTGATGGCGATGGCCGGCGTGCTGTGCGGCGGCACGCTGAGCGATATGCTGCTGAAAAAGGGCAAGTCCCGCACCTTTGCCCGTAAACTGCCGGTCATGTCGGGCCTGTTCCTGACCATGATTATCTGCCTGGTCAACTTTTTCGAAGACCAACCGGTGATCGCCATCGCCATTTTGTCCATCGCCTTCTTCGCCAACGCCTTCTCCAATTTGGGCTGGGTGGTCTGGAGCGATGTGATCCCGCGCAATTTCATCGGCACCATGGGCGGCTGCCTGAACATCTGCGGCAACCTTTCCGGCATCGTCAGCCCGATCGTCATTGGCGTCATTTTGCAACGCACCAATAACTTCCACTATGCGATGTGGTATATCGCCGCCGTCGCGCTAATGGGCCTGCTGGCGTATACCTTCCTGGTCGGCAAGATTGAGGTGCTCGTTCCCCCGAAACCGGAAAAACCTTTACCGCCGCACGCCAACGCGGACCTCCACAACATTGAGGCAAAATAATGAGCAAAAAGACCCTAAGCTGCAAAGCCTGCTTCGCCTACGGTGAAAAAGACGTGCGCGTTGAGCTGCGCGAGCTGGAATACGATGAGAATGACGTGTTGGTGAAAGTGGAACGCGGCGGCATCTGCGGCTCCGATATTCATTATTACCAGCACGGCCGCGCCGGCATGTCGGTCCTCAAGCACCCGATGGTGGTCGGGCATGAATTCGTCGGCACCGTCAGCCAGGCCCCCGCCGGATCGGCACTGCGGGTGGGGCAGCGGGTGGCGGTCAACCCATCGCAACCCTGCAATCATTGCCAATACTGTCTGGCGGGCAAACAAAATCTGTGCGCCACCATGCGCTTTATGGGCAGTGCGCAGTTTAATCCGCACGTTAACGGCGGTTTTTCCGAATACGTGGTGGCAACGGAGCAACAATGCATTCCTTACCGCGATAACGTCGCGCCACAGGTGATGGCCTTTGCCGAACCGCTGGCGGTTGCCATTCATGCAGTCAATGTTGCCGGTACGCTGGTGGGGAAACGTGTGCTGGTGATAGGTGCAGGCCCCATCGGCTGCCTGATCCTGGCCGCTGCACGCAGCGCCGGCGCGTCCGAACTGGTCGCCTCCGATGTCAGTGACCGTTGCCTGACGCTGGCCCGGCAAATGGGCGCCACCGCCACCTTCAATCCGCTGAATGAGGGCAGTGCTGCGCCTTATCAGGAAAATAAAGGCTATTTCGACGTGGTGTTTGAAGCCTCCGGCAGCCCGGCGGCCATAGCCTCAACCGTGGCCCTGGCCCGCCCCGCCGGCACCGTGGTGCAAGTGGGCATGGGCGCCAACAGCGTCGATTATCCGGTCATGCCCATGCTGGTGAAGGAAATCCGTTGGGTCGGTTCGTTCCGCTTTGTCGACGAGTTTACTACCGCCGTTAAATGGTTGCAGGACGGCCGCATCGACCCGCTGCCCCTGCTCAGCGGCGAATACCCGCCGGAAGCGATTGAAAATGCGCTGATCGCCGCCGCCGACAAAAACCTGTCTTCCAAGGTGCAAATTCGATTCTGACCGATTTATCGCCGGGGCTGAGCCTGCTCAGCCCATTTCATACTGCACAATCAACTGCCCTTTTTTCATCTTCACCGCCGTGATGGTCACCGCGCCCAATTCGCTCAGCGAGGCCACGTGGGTGCCGCCGCAGCCGTAAACGGGCAGATCGCCGAACCCCACCTGACGCACGCCATCGACGTCCAACTGCCTGCGCGGCAAATTGGCCGCGATCAGCCGTTGCAGTTCCGCCTGCAGGGCACCTTGCTCCAGCGTTTGCGGGTCTGCGCCCGGCGCAAAAGTGATGCGCCCTTCTCCTGGCCAATGATGCGCCTTCACCGGTTGCCAGCCGTGGTTTTCCCCCACCCAGCCAATCAGGTGGCCGGCGGAATGCCAACGGGCGTGCAACCGGCGCCGCTCGCCATCTACCTGTTGGTTCACCGGCCCGGCGCTCACGGGTTCGGCGGTGAAATGCAGCACCTTATCGCCCTGCTGCGCCACGCGCAGTACCGGGATGGCGCCGAGAGCGCCGGTATCGGCCTGTTGCCCGCCGCCCTGCGGATGGAACAGCGTCGCGCTCAGTTCCACGGCATAGCCGCCGTCTTCGACCGGGGTGCAGGCCAACACCTGCGCTTCGCCCTGTAGCTCGTCGCTGTAATAATAAAGTCGTTCGGTCATGGCTTTCTCCTGGTTACGGAACGCTGCCTAGTATATTCATGCCATAATCAAAGGATAATCCGTCTTCTTTACAATGGACCTTTGCGCTGTGAGCACAAATCTATCCCATTCTCTGCTGGCCGAAATGGCCGTTTTCGTTCAGGTGGTGGAAAGCGGCAGCTTCTCCGCCGCCGCCCGCCTGCTGGGCACCTCGCCCTCGGCCACCAGCCGCAGCGTGGCGAAACTCGAACAGGCACTGGCGCTGCAACTGCTACATCGCACTACCCGCAAGCTGCGCCTGAGCGAACAGGGCGAAGAAGCCTTCCTGCGCTGCCGCAACATGCTGGAGGCCGCGCATTCGGTGATGGAAATCAGCGGCCAGGGCGCCGTAGAACCGGAAGGCTTGATCAGCGTCAGCGTCCCCAAAGCGGTAGGCCGCTTCGTGCTGCACCCGCATATCCCGGCATTTTTGCGCCGCTACCCCAAGGTGGACGTGCGTCTGCGGCTGGAAGACCGCTATATGGACCTGATTGACGATCGGGTCGATCTGGCGTTACGCATTACCGATCGCCCGTCACCCGGGCTGATCGGCCGCCAGTTGATGACGATAGAACATCTGTTGTGCGCCACGCCGGAGTATCTGGCGCAGCACGGCACGCCACAGCAGCCGCAGGATTTGGCACAGCACAGCTGCATTTATCTGGGGGAAACGCCCAACGACGCCCGCTGGAAATTCCGTCGCGCCGGTAAAACGATCACGGTGAACGTGCGCGGCCGCTATGCCGCCAACCATACCGGCGTGCGGCTGGATGCGGTGAAACAGCACCTCGGTATCGGCAGCCTGCCCTACTTTACCGCCCGACAGGCGCTGGACAGCGGTGAGGTGGTGCAGGTGCTGCCGGCGTGGGATTTCCTCAGCAGCTACCACGGCGGCCTGTGGCTGCTGTATGCACCCAACCAGCATCTGCCGCCCAAACTGCGGGTGTTTATCGATTATCTGGTCGCCTGCCTGGCCAAAGAGCCGCAGCTAAAGCGCCTTGCGTAAGGTGATGTTGATCCTGTGCGGCCCCACCAGCGAATGGTAGCCCTCTTTGATCGGCATAATGCCGTGAAAGCACAGCCGCGACGGGCCGCCCCACACCACGACGTCGCCGTGCGCCAGGGGAATGCGCTGGGCCCGGTCACTGCGCTGCATGCCGCCGAACTGGAACACCGCCGGTAATCCCAGGGAGACCGAGACGATCGGTGAGCCAAAATCGTGTTCGTCTTTATCCTGATGCAGCGACAGCTTGCTGCCGGGATCGTAGCGGTTAATCAGGCATGAATCCGGCACGAACGGCGCAAAGCCCGCCTGCTGCGCCGCTTCGTCCGCCAGCGCCATAAAAATAGCCGGGATGGGCGGCCAACGTTTGCCGCTGCGCGAATCGCGCTCGGAGTAACGGTAGCCGCGGCTGTCGCTGCTCCAGCCGTTGCCGCACCAGCTCATCGCCACCGACATCACATGGCCGCCCGGCGTAGTCATGTGCCGCCACGGCACCTGCGCGATCACCCCCTTCACCGCCGCCAGCAGTTCCGGCCCGTGGTCGCGCACAAAACCGTGCATCACCACCGCGCCCGGAGCGATCTGCTCGCGCCACGGCGGTGGCACGGCGTCTTCGAAAAGATCGAGAGTCATTGCTTAATACCTGTATGAATACCCAGTATTTATTTTAACTCGCCACCGAGGATTGTCCAGTGTGATGCGCGCCATTGTTGTCCGCGCCAAACTTCTCTAGAGTACCTGCAATAAAATCAATAACCTTTCGGGATCGCACGTGATTAAAGGGATCGTTCTTTCGGTTGTCGCCTCGGTATTGTTCGCCGTGATGTATTACTACACCTCCACGCTGGCCCCGCTCGACGGCGAACAGGTCTTCGGCTGGCGCACCCTGCTGACGGTGCCGTTCCTGACGCTGTTTATGATTTTTTCCGCCGACTGGCGCCGGGTCAGCGAGACGCTGCGCTGGATCAAACAGCGGCCGCGCCGCCTGCTGTTTCTGCCGCTGAGTGCCGCGCTGCTGGGGGTTCAGCTGTGGCTGTTCCTGTGGGCGCCGCTGCATGGCAAGGCGCTGGAGGTGTCGCTCGGTTATTTCCTGTTGCCGCTGACCATGGTGCTGGCAGGGCGAGTGATTTTCCGCGATCGCCTGTCGCTGCTGCAAAAGCTGGCGGTGTGTTGCGCCATTATCGGCGTCGGCAACGAGCTGTATCAGGTCGGCGGCGTCTCCTGGGCGACGCTGGTGGTGGCGCTGGGTTATCCGGTTTACTTTATTCTGCGTCGGCATTTCGGCACCGATAACCTTGGCGGGCTGTGGTGCGAACTGGCGCTGATGCTGCCGGTCGCCGGCTGGTTCGCCTTTGGCGGAAACGGGCCGCAGGCCGCATTGGCCACTCATCCGCTGCTGTATGTGCAGATCCCGCTGTTGGGTATTCTCAGTGCCTCCGCGCTGGTGTGTTATATCCTGGCCAGCCGCCTGCTGCCGTTCAGCCTGTTTGGCCTGCTGAGCTACGTGGAGCCGGTGCTGTTGGTGGTGGTGGCGCTGTTGTTGGGCGAGAGTATCGGCCGCGACGAATGGCTGACCTATATTCCGATCTGGCTGGCGGTGCTGTTGTTGGTGGCGGAAGGTACGCGTCACTTGTTGCGCCGCCGGCAGATAAAGTGACGGCGTCACGTGAATTATTTAATTGATTTATAAATAGATAAACGTAGTTACATCGTCACTTTCATGCCAGTAACACCCGCTAAAACGGCGGCCGGCGTGGCAATGCGCCGTGAGTGGCTTAAGCAGTTCCAGTTCAAAGGTCCGCTGTCGCGTATCTATCGCCACCATACGCGCATCGAGAAAATCAAAGTAGCAACCCACCTGCGGGTAAAGGGTTTTGAACAGGCTCTCTTTGGCGGAGAACGCTATCGTCAGCAGTTGGTTAAACGCCTGCGGGTGCTGGCGCAGCGTTGCGCACTCTTCTTCGCCGACGATGGCGGTCCACAGTTCTTCGGCTCGTTCAGCCGGGATCAGCGTTTCAACGTCCAGCCCCACGCCACCCAGCCCGCTCTCCCGATGCACCGCGCACAGCGCAGTATCCGCATTATGGCTGAGCGCACCGGCAATTCCCTGCGGCCACTGCGGCGCGCGGTCTTCTCCCCGCGGCAGGGTAAAATCGGCAAACCCCAACGGCGCCAGCAATGCCCGCGCCAGATAACGCCCGGCCAGATACTCCGCCCGCCGCTTCGGCACAGCACGCGCCAGATGATCGGGGATCGCCATACCGGCGTCGCCGAAACAGCGGTCCTGATAGTCCGCCAGGGAAAAGCGGCAACGGGCGACCTGCCCCGGATAACCGTCCAGGTTCAGCCATTCTATGGTGGGGATAAAAGAAGAGAACACTTGTCGTCCAGGGTGAGTGTGCAGCGATGAAAATTCAGGCACTTCAGGTGTTGTCATCGGTGTCATAACGCAAAGCATGCAACTGGGATAATAATTCCGCCAAGCCGGTTCTCGCTCATACCGGTTGCGCCTCGGCCAGAACCTTGGCTCGGAATTTGGCCGGCAAATCGGTTGGCGTCAATAAATCGACCTGAATACCCAGCAAAGCCTCAAGTTCAGCCTGCAAGCCACCTAAATCAAATAGCGTTGCGCCGGGTAATGCATCAACCAACAGATCAAGATCGCTGCCGTCTCTGTCGGTTCCATGAAGTACAGAACCAAAGATACGTGGATTTTCAGTATGAAACAGCCCCACCACCTCACGAACGGCGTGACGTTTTTCAGCAAGTACAATTGATGGCCGCATCGATTAATCCTCTCAGCAAAACTTATTGAAATGCTAGGTGATTGGCTGGGGTGTTTCAAGCGTAATCGCTCGTGCGGTTACCTCTCCCCACAGCCGAGGGAGAGGTTCGATGAGATTACAGAATATCTTTCATGGTTTTTTCGAAATCGCTCCAGGCACAGAAACCCTGTTTATCCACCGGGCAACCTTCCAGCGCCAGCGTCACGCGCTGCGGCGGCGTTTTCAGCGTCAGCGGATTGGCATTGCGCAGTTGGTCCGCAGACTGGTAGACGTACTCAATCTTCAGCAGGTCGCGATCGTTTTTCTTATCGTGCCAGCGCTGGAACACCAGTTTGCCGCCAATCGGCGTTTTCTCATACTGGTGCGGCAGCTGATAAGGCTTGAAGCGCATCGCCGACAGCAGCGAAGCGATGTTGGAGTCATGGCCCACCAGCACCGTCACCTTCGGCGCGTCCGGTTTGCGTTCGCCAATCAAGGCGCCGTTGATGTAGGTCAGCAGCGGTTTGGCGACGTTCTGCGCCACCACCGGCGAGGTGAACAGCGAATCCTGGTAACCGTCTTTCAACTGTGCCAGCTGTTTCCACTGCTGCGGCGTGGTGATTTTGCCCCAGGCCACGTCCTTCATCGGGAAGCCTTCGTAATATTGCAGCATGAAGGCGTCCACCAGCGAGTTGCCCACCCGCAGCGGGCCGGCGACGCCCGGCTCTTTACCCGGCACCGCGCTCATCTTGCTGGCTTCTTTGGTCAGATCGCAGTGCTTGTCGGTTTTACAGGCGCTGGACGCTTGGTAATCGATGATTTTCGCCAGTTGTTTGTAGGCAGCATCCAGCTTCAGCGAGGCCAGTTCGGTATTCATCGCCCCCAGCGCCTGTTGATTGAAGGCTTCGCTGTTGTCGGTGATGATCGGGTTGAAGGTGGGATCCATCTCCCCCATTTTTTCCTGGTGGTGCACGCTGATGTCGCAGCCGGGGAACGCGCCGTTGGTAAAGAACTGCGCAGTCGCGACCGTGCGTTGCAGGCTGTTGGCGTAAACGTAAACGCTGCCGGCGGCCGGGCAGCCTTCCTGCGGCAATACGCCGGTCTGCTTGAGCCACTCGTTGAAATAGTGGCCCATATACACTTCCAGCACCCCGCCCTTGGTGGTCAACAGGCCACCCGGCGTATCCCAGGCCGGCCAGGCTTTGGGGGTAGATTGCGCCAGCACGCTGCCGTTATTGGCCAGCGGCGCACGCAGGTTGTGGCGGCTCATCAGCAGCACCTGTTCCAGCTGATAGTCGTTGGTGTCCGCCAGGGCATTCCCGGTCAACAATAAGGGCAAGCACAGCAATAACGTTTTTCTTCTCATCCGCAGAGGCTCCAGGAAAGTGATTATTTTGAATATGTTAGCTTTCGCCTCGCTATGATGGAGAGGTTATCCGGTGAAGTGTGTGACGAGTATCACGGGGAGAGGATCCGACAAGCGGCCATCGAGAGATGGCCGCAGGCAACTTAATACCACAAACGCAGGATAGGCCAGCCGATCAACAGCAGCGCGGCGATATACACCACGCCGAGAATGCCGCCCATCCGCCAGTAATCTTTCGATTTCACGTAGCCGCAGCCGTAGATAATCACCCCCGGCCCGGTGGCGTACGGCGTCAGTACGCCCATGATGCCGATCGACAACACCAGCAGCATCGAAAGTTGCTCTAACGGCACGCCAGGCAGCCCTTTGCCGACCGCCAGGATCACCGGCAACAGGGTGGCGGTATGCGCCGACAGGCTGGCGAACAGGTAGTGGGCGAAGTAGAACACCAGCACCAGCGCCACCACCGTCATGTTCGGCGAGAAGCCGTCCAGGTGGGTGCTCATGGTCTGGGCGAACCAGTCGATAAAGCCGGAGCGCGTCAGGCCGTTGGCCATCACCACCAACGTCGCCAGGTTAACCAGCGTGTTCCAGGCGCTGGAGTATTTGGTGATGTCCTTCCACGACACCACGTGCAGCGCCAGCATCAGCGAGACCGCCAGCAGGCAGACCGTGGTGGCGTCCAACAACTTGCCGCCGAACACCCACAGGCTCAGGCTGAACAGCACCAGGCCAATCAAGGTCCACTCCTTGCGCGTCAGCTTGCCCATTTCACCCAGCGCGGTATTGGCCCAGGCAGCCACTTCGCTGCTGTGGGTCACGCCCGGTTTGTACAGGTAATAGGAAATCAACGGCGCGACAATCAGCAGCAACAGCCCGACCGGCAGGAAGGCCAGGAACCACTGCATCCAGCTGATGTGCACCCCGGCGATTTTGCCGACAAACTCAATCCCCAACACGTTGGGTGCCGCGCCGGTGACGAACATCGACGAGCTGATGCTGGTGCCGACCACCATCATCCACATCAGGTAGCCGCCAATACGCCGCGACGAAGGGTCGTTGGGGAAGGAGTCAAACAGCGGCGGCAGGTTTTTCACCACCGGGAACACCGTGCCGCCGGTGCGTGCGGTGTTGGACGGGGTAAACGGCGCCAGCAGGATATCGATGATCACCACCGCGTAGCCGAGCGTCAGGGTACGCTTGCCCATAAACTTCACCAGGAACAACGCGATACGCCGCCCAAGCCCGGTGGCCTCGTAGCCCAGCGCAAAGATGAACGCGCCGAATACCAGCCAGACGGTGGTGCTGGAGAAGCCCGCCAGCCCCCACTTCAACGCCTCTTTACCGGCCTTGAAACCCGGTTCCGCCAGTTCCTGCGCGCCAAACAGCACCCAGTTGGCGCTGAGCACGCTGAGAGTCACGGCGATAAAGCTGATGGCGGTAGCCGGGATCGGCTCCAGGATCATGCCGACAATCATCGCCACAAAGATGGCGAAATAGCGCCAGGCCTGCGGCGGCATGCCGTCGGGCGTGGGTATCAACAGCAGGATCGCGAGCACCAGCAGCGGCACTATCGCTTTCCAGATTTTTTCCTGGGTTTGAGACATAAAACTCTCCTGAAGAAGGGTTATTGTTTTTAGTTCGGTAATTGCGCCAGCAGCCAGGTGACGATCAACAGATCGGCGCTGCCGCCAGGGCTGAGGTGGCGAAGGATGCAGTCGGCGTCGAACTGCCGCAGGCGTTGCCTGCCCCGTGCGCCCTGCGCCCCGCCCTGCGCCAACAGCCCGTCGGCACGCCGTTGCAACCAGCACAGCCCGGCCAGGCCGCCGCGCGAAGCGACGTTGGTGTCCTGGTTGTGGGCCATCAGCCACAGCAGGCTGTCCATCAGCGCCGTCTGCTCATCGCAGCCCGCCTTCAGCCGTTGTCGGTAGAACGGCAGCGCGCCGTTGATCACCCGCTCAAAGCCGGACTCCGCCTCGCCGCGTGCGCCGCTCAGACCATGTTCAGCAAACAAGCGCTGGCCGGCGGTCTGCAATGCGTTGCGGGTTTGCAGCTCGCGCGCCACCAACCCACGACACATGGCCGCCACCTCGGCGCACAGCGTTGCGGCATCGATCTTCTTTTGCTGCTGATAACGGCGGCCAAAAGCGGCGCACAGCAGGCCGAGGGAAAACACGCTGCCTTTATGGGTGTTGACGCCGCCGGTGGCCCGAAACATATGGTTTTCGCAGGCCAGGCCCAGCGGGCGCAGCCGCAACAGCTGTTCGTCGGCCGGGCGTGCCGCATCGTCGCAACCCTGTTGGATAAAACGCGGCAGCCAGATGCCGATGGCGCGGGCACTGCGATAAAAGTGGCCGAGGTTCATATCCCGGTGAGCGCCGTTGTTATGGCGATCCACCAGCCCCGGTTTGGGCGTGAGGTTCACTTCCACCAGCAGTGCGCGGTAGGCGGTACGGGCGAAATCCTGTGCCGCCGTTTGCGGCGCACGCCTGGCAGGCTTAACGGGCTGAGAGCGCATCATTGAGCATCCTTTCCATTTGCTGCAGCAGCTGTTCGCTGTCGTGCCGCCGTTGGCGGGCGCACAGTTTGGCCGGCTGGCCGCACAACAGGCAGCGACGTTCCGCCAGCCCCAGATCGCGCCGCGACAAAATACGCCCCTGGGTATCCAGCACGTCGATATCCCACAGCCGGCCAATCGGCTGTTGCACCTCTAACTGCAAGGCGCAGTCCTTCACCCGCTGGGCATCGGCCTGCAATGCCAGAAAACCTTCGCAGCCGGTGGCGAGCGCCAGCGTTTCGGCCTGCAGACAGCGCCAACCTTGCTCGCGCCATAGCTGTTGCAGCGCCTGCCAGCCGAGGTTGAAGATGTTGCGCGTCAACGCGCTGTCTTTTCGCGCACCGGGCACCACCAGCGTCAGTACCAGCAGCGTGGATTGATGGCGCGCCAGCCATGCCTGTTGGCGCGCCTGGCGGCAATCGCGACTGGTGAGCAGCTCCGGCAGGCTTACGGCGCGGTTGGCGGCCAGTTCGGGGGCAACGTAAGCCATAGAGTTACTCCGCCACCTGATGCACCACGTCGATCACCGAACCGTCGCGGTAACGCACCACCGCCACCACCTTATCGGTAAAGGCGATCGGCTCAGGCTCGCCGGTCAGCAGCAACGCGCGGCGGCGCAGCCAGTCGATATCGACCACCGGCAAACCGGCCTCCTGCAACCGCTGCGCCAGCTCCGGGCGTGTCGGGTTGACGGCAATACCGTGATCGGTAACCAAAATGTCGATGCTGAAACCCGGGGTCACGCAGGTGGTCACCTGCTCCACCAGCGTCGGAATGCGCCCGCGCACCAGCGGCGCCACGATGATCGCCAGCCGCGCCGCCGCCGCGGTGTCGCAGTGGCCGCCGGAAGCGCCGCGCAGCACGCCATCGGAGCCGGTCAGTACGTTGACGTTAAAATCGGTGTCGATCTCCAGCGCGCTCAGCACCACCACGTCGAGCCTGTCGACCGTGGCCCCCTTCGAGCTGAAGTTGGCGTATTGGTTGGCACTGATCTCAATGTGGTTGGGATTACGCGCCAAAGACATCGCCGCCACGCGGTCAAAGCTCTGCACGTCCATCAGCCGGCCGATCAGCCCTTTTTCATGCAGATCCACCATGGTCGAGGTGATGCCGCCAAGGGCGAAACCGGCGCGAATGCCGCGTGCACGCATTTTGTCTTCCAGAAAACGCGTCACCGCCAACGAAGCGCCGCCGGTGCCGGTTTGCAGCGAGAAACCTTCGGTAAAGTAGCCGGACCCGGCAATCACCTCGGCGGCGCGGCGAGCAATCAGCAGCTCACGCGGGTTGGAGGTCATGCGCGTGGCGTCGGCACCAATCTTGTCGGAGTCCCCCACCCGCGGCAGTTGTACGATCAGATCCACCCGATCCTGCGCCAGGCTGGCCGGATGGTGCGGATAAGGCACTATCGATTCGGTTAACAACACCACGGTGCCCGCCGCGTCGGCATCCACTTTGGCATAGCCGAGCGAGCCGCAGCAGGCTTCGCCGCTGTAACCGTTGGCATTGCCGAAATCATCGCAGGCCGGTACACCGAGGAAGGCAACGTCAATCTTCAACTCGCCGGACTCGATCAGGTTGACCCGGCCACCGTGGGAATGGATTTGTACCGGTTCGGCCAGCAGGCCGCGCGAGATCGCTTCCGCCAACGGACCGCGCAGGCCCGACGTATAGAGGCGGCTCACAACCCCGTGACGAATGTGGTCGACCAGCGGCGCGTGGCATTCGCTTAGCGAGCTTGAGGCCAGCGTCAGGTTGCGGAACCCCATCGCCGCCAGCGTCTCCATCACCTGATTCAGCGCCAGATCACCGCCGCGAAACGCATGGTGGAAGGAGATGGTCATGCCGTCCTGTAACCCACTGCGTTGCACCGCCTGTTCCAGCGAGTCACAGCGTTTAGCATCACGCGGTTTGCGGGCCTGTTGATTGGCCTTGGAGGCATCCTGATAGCAACGCAGGTCCGCCAGGATATTCAAGGGCATCAGTCGTTGTTGACGTTTCATTATGCTTCTTCTCCCTGCTGAACCGGCTCTTCGCGGATGCCGGAAAGCGCTGCGCGTTGCAAGACCAGCCGGGCGCGTTCAATCACCGGGCTGTCGACCATTTTGCCGTTGAGCGACACCACCCCGCGCCCTTCCTGCTCTGCCGCTGCGGCGGCGTCCACCACGCGCTGGGCATGGGCCACCTCTTTGGCGGTCGGCGCATACAGGTTGTGCAGCAGTTCGATCTGCCGGGGATTGATCAGGGATTTGCCGTCGAAACCGAGCTGTTTGATCAGCGTCGCTTCCTGGAGGAATCCGGCTTCGTTGTTGGCGTCGGAATACACGGTATCGAACGCCTGAATGCCGGCGGCCCGCGCCGCCTGCAACAGCGAGCAGCGTGCAAACAGCAGTTCGATGCCCTCTGGCGAACGCTCGGTGCGCAGGTTGCGCACGTAGTCTTCCGCGCCCAGAGCAATGCCGATCAGGCGCGGCGAGGCATGGGCAATCGCCACCGCGTGGGTGATGCCCGCCGCCGATTCAATCGCCGCCAGCAGGCCGGTGCTGCCGACCGGGCGGCCGCAGTCGGCTTCGATGGCGGCTATCTCGCGTTCCATCTCCACCACGTCCTGCGCGCTGTCGGTTTTCGGCAGGCGCACGATATCCGCCCCGCCGCGCACCACCGCCTGGAGATCCGCCAGCCCGTAGGCGGAATCCAGCGCGTTGACCCGCACTATGGTTTCCACTTCCCGGTACAAAGGATGTTGCAGCGCGTGGTACACCAACCGCCGCGCCGCGTCTTTTTCACGCAGGATCACCGAGTCTTCCAGATCGAACATCAGTGCATCGGCCTGATAGATAAAGGCGTTGCTCACCATGGCCGCATTGGCACCGGGAACGAACAGCATGCTGCGGCGCACGCGGTGTTTATTCAGCGTTTTCATCGCAGGCCCCCCACGGCAGTTGGCCATTGTCGCTGGCGCGCATCAGTGCGGTTTCCAGCCGGGCGCGCAGCACGCAGTCGAGCGCGCCTTTGTCGTCCACCATCACCTGCACCGGCTCCACCTGATAACGCTGCAGCACCTCGAGCAACGTGTGGCGGATGGCTTGGCCGAACTGTTTTTCCACGCTGCTGGCGATCAGCAGATCGTGCTCCGGCCCCTCGGCGGGTGCGATGCGCACCATGACATCGCTGGATTCCAGCGTGCCGGCCATTGCTTCTCGGATAATTTTCATCGTTCACCTGATTGTGCGGATACAAAGGGTTTAATCACAAAATGGTCTTCACGCCCGAGATACCCGGGCCTAGCGCACCGAGGGGCGCTCCGACGGCCAAAGCCGTTACGACCCCTTCGGCACGCTCTCCCTAATAACGGGCTTGGGCAGTAAACCAAAGGGTTTGGCCGCCGGTTTGACCCGGCGCTGCGTTTGCAAATCTTGCAGGTAATAAAGGGTGTCTGGCGGTACCAACGGCGCGGCAGCGTGGAAATCACCCGCCGCCAGCAGCTTGCGCACCCAGGAGGCGTGGAACACCAACTACACCTTCACCTCGTCAGAGCAAAAAAGCGGCGAGTTCCAGGGCAAGGCGCTGAACCAGATGCCGAAGCACATGGTCAATACCGTACTGGACTGGCAGGCTACCCATGACGTCAGCCTGTGGTCACGCGTCAACTTCCGCAGCAAGACATCGGAATACCTGAGCCGTACCTCAATGGCCAAGAGCACGCCTTCGTATACCTTTGTTGACGCCGGCCTCAGCTACCAGGCGAATAAAGACCTGACGATCACCGGCGGGGTTTACAACATTCTCGACAAAACCGTCGATTACGATAACTACAACACCACGCTGGACGGCCGCCGCTACACCGTCGGCATGACGTACAACTTCTGATGCCAATAGGGGCGCGCACGTTGCGCGCTCAAAACGCTAAAACAGAAAGGCCCGGTATCTGTACGACACCGGGCCTTTTGGTTGTCAAAATAGCTGGCTTTCAAAACGCAGTAATCTTTCAGATCACCGGCTGGTTAACCAAACCGTCGATCAGCACCTGCGGCGTCCCGTGCGAACAACGCTCGATGCGCCCGCGCACGCCGTAGACTCTCGCCAGGCTTTGCGGCGTGATCACCTCTTCCGGCGTACCGTCGGCAATCAACTCGCCATCCTGCAGCATCAACACGTGGTCGCCATGCCGCAGAGCGATATTGATGTCATGCACCACCACCACCGTGATGATATTGCGTTTACGCGTCTCTTTACGCACCAAATCCATCACGTGGAATTGGTAGTTGAGATCAAGTGCGCTCAGCGGTTCGTCCAGCAGCAACAGCGAAGGCTGGCGGATCAGCGATTGCGCCAATCCCACCAACTGTTTCTGGCCGCCGGAAAGCTGATCGAGATAGCTCAGCGCCAAATGGTCGATACCGAGCTGCGCCAGCAGGGCCATGACCTCCGCCTCACTGCCGGCGTTGCTGCGGCCACCCGAAGCGCGTTGCGCTACGATGATCGACTCCAGCACGTGCAAATGCACCCCCGCAGGTAGCGACTGTGGCAGATACACCACTTTTTCCGCGCGACGGGCAAAGGGCAGTTGCATCAAATCGATGTCATCCAGCCACAGCTGCCCCTGCGCCGGGTTCAGCCCGGCCAGAGAACGCAGCAGCGTCGATTTGCCGCTGCCATTCGGCCCCAGCAACACGGTGATTTGCCCGCGCGGCAACATCGGCACGGCAAGATCGCGAATAACCTGGCGCTTTGGATAACCGGTGGAAAAATGCTCAATACGCAATCCCTGACTCATACATTCCCCCGATGACGCAGAATAATGCTCAGGAAGAACGGCACGCCCACCAGTGACGTCACTATGCCGACCGGAATGATAATGCCCGGGATCAGGTTTTTCGAGGCGACTGAAGCCATCGACAACACCAGCGCGCCAATCAGGGCGCTGGCCGGCAGATAGAAACGGTGATCCTCACCGAAAATCATGCGGGCGATGTGCGGTGCCACCAGGCCGATAAAACCGATAGGGCCGACAAAGGCCACCGCCAGCGCGGAAAGAATACTGATGCGCAACAGGGTCGTGAGGCGCAGGCGACGCACGTCGATACCGAAGCTCACCGCCCGATCCTCGCCCAACCGCAGCGCGGTCAGCTTCCAGGAGCTCATCATCGACAATGGCAACAGCACGGCGAACACGCCCAGCAGGATGCCCAACTTGTCCCATGAAGCGCGCGCCAGGCTGCCCATGGTCCAGAACACCAGCCCCTGCAGCGTGTCTTCGCTGGCGATAAACTGCATCATTGAAACCAGTGCGTTAAAGGTGAACACCAGCGCAATACCGAACAGCACGACGCCGGAGGTGGCAACCCGTGTCCAGCGCGTGATGCCGTCGAGCATCAGTGCGGCAAACAGGGCAAAAACAAACGCGTTGGCGGAAATAAACCACTGGTCCGGAATGCCCGGCACGCCAATACCCAGCACGATAGCCAACGCCGCCCCGAAAGCCGCAGCGGAAGAAACGCCGAGAGTGAACGGGCTGGCAAGCGGGTTGTTCAGGATGGTCTGCATTTCCGCGCCGGCCAAACCCAGCGCAAACCCCACCACCACCGCCATCAGCGCGTAAGGCAGGCGGATATCCCACACGATCACTCGCGTTCCGGCATCTGCCGCCGCAGGGTCAATCAGCGTTTGCCACAGGGAGGACAGTGAGAGCCCGGATGGCCCCATGGTAAAATCCAGCAGCAGCGAACCAACAATCGCCAGTGCCAACACCCCCATCATCAATAAACGGTGGCGAAGAATATGTTGATAACGCCCCATGACGTTGACGCCGGGTTGCCCCTTGTCGTCAGACATAGGTTCGGTGGATACGCTCATTATTTCGGATACCTGTTACGACAATGACCATAGCGGCATGCAAACGGCCGCTTTACCCTGACAAGCAGCCGCTAACAATAAAGCAAACGATAATACTTATCAATCATATCAATAGCTATTACCTGCCATGTTGAGATGTAAAACATTATTTTTAAAGGGTATTCACCAAGCAGCAGCAACAACCTCATTCTGCTGAGCAGGGTTAATAATTCCGAAAGTTTCATCGCCCCACGCAGCGCTGTGACAAATTGCGACAAAACCACCTAGAATCCAAATCCTGACCGGTCAACGGCGCGTCAACCACGCCTGGCCGGATATTTAGGACCTACTGCTTAGGCCCTTATTGAAGAGGCAGCCATGAGAAGTCGACCATCCACGTTAACGCCTAAAAGACCCGCCCTGCTGCACTGGCTGGTACAAGGTCCACAACAGGCTGATGACGCCCAGTTCCAACACCAACTACGGCTTACGCTTGTCCCTTCTCCCCGAACCCCTTGGCTGAACGCCGCCGGTGTAGTCGTGCTGCTGTTGGCCTACGCCTGGCTGAGCAATATGGCGATCGGCGCCGCGCTGCTGGTGCTGCTGCTTGGGTTGACCGGCATACGCTGGTGGCTGGCTCGCGTCACGCCGCCCGTCTGGCCGAATGCCATGCTGGTGACGGTGCTGCTGTGGTCGGCGCTAGTCGGCGCCATTGCGCTGCTGGCCATGCTTTCCGGCCGCATGGTGCTAGTCCTGTTCGCCGGCCTGTTGATTACCGCGCTGGCCTTCTGGCTGATGCAGCGCCATGCCGCAGCGCCCCGCTTTGCCCTGCTGGAGGTCATGCTGCTGACGCTGCCTTACCTGCTGGCCGCACCGCTGTCACGCATGCAGAACCTGTTTTTGCTGGCGAATATCATCCCGCTGTGGCTACTGCTGGCTCATGGGGTGATCGCGCTCTACCATCGCCAGTTGGTGCAGTACGTCACGCTGACAGGCGAAAAACGAAAAGCGGCTCATCGCGATCATCTGACCGGTTTTCTCAACCGCGCGGGGGGTGAAGCCGTGATGCAAGAGATTTGCCGGCCATCGGCAACGGCACACCCGCTTTCGCACCTCTTTATTATTGAATTCACTCCGCTGGCGGCGCTGTATCAAAGCCACGGCGTGCTGATCGGCGATGACGTGCTGCGCACTATCGGCGAGCGCCTGAAAATGCTGATTCGTCCAAGCGATTTTGTCAGCCGTTATACCGGCGGCCAGTTTCTGATCCTGGTGCACGATTTGCCTTACGGCTCCGAAGGGGAGTTTCTGGCGCGCATCATGCCGCCGCTGGAAGCGCCGTATGTCTTTGGTGTTTTCGGTGAGGTGACGTTGCAGTTGAACGCCGGGGCGTTGGCGTTAACTCAGGATTATCAAACGGTGGACAACCTGATGGCGGCGGCGCAGCAAGCGCTGGCGATAAATACGAAGGAATAACGCGGCGAGAGACACCGCGTTTCATACTCGTTGTCTGCCCGGTTGCAGCACTGTTGGCTGCAACCGGGCATTCACAAGGTGCAGACTGGCGTTATTTCACGTCCATTTTCGGGAATTCCATCTCGCTGTACTTCACCACGCGGGTGCCGCGCGTCAGCTTGTAGCCGAACCAGATCACCAGGAACAGCGGCAGGCCGATATAAGTCGCGGTCACGCCGTACCAGTCGATCCGGTCTTGCAGGAACGCCTGGTAGTTCTGTCCCAGCGTAATGATCAGGCACAGGACAAAGGCAAAGATCGGGCCCAGCGGGAAGAAGCCGGAACGGTACGGCAGATCGTTCAGGTCACGCCCCTGAATCATATAGCCGCGGCGGAACCGGTAGTGGCTGATGGCTATCCCCAACCACGCGATAAAGCCGGTCATGCCCGAGGTGTTCAGCAGCCACAGATAAACCGACTGGTTACCGAACATCGAGCTCAGAAAACACAGGCCCGCCACCACGGTGGTCGCGTACAGCGCATTGCGCGGCACCCCACCCTTCGACAGTTTGGCGAAAATGCGCGGCGCTTTGCCTTCCGATGCCAAGGTAAACAGCATGCGGGTAGAAGCGTACATGCCAGAGTTACCGGCGGACAACACCGCCGTCAGGATCACCGCGTTCATTACCGCCGCCGCCGACAACAGGCCGGCATGCTGGAATACCAGCGTGAACGGGCTGACGCTGATGTCTTTTACGTCGTTACGCAGCAGGCTTGGATCGGTATAAGGAATGATCAGGCTGATAATCAGGATTGCAAAGATATAGAACAGCAGGATACGCCAGAACACCTGGCGCACCGCGCGCGGGATGTTTTTGCCCGGGTTTTCCGATTCGCCGGCCGCGATACCGATAAGCTCGGTCCCCTGGAACGAGAAGCCGACGATCATCGCCACGCCTATCATCGCCGAGAAACCACCGGCAAAGGGCGCATCGCCGATAGTCCAGTTCTGCCAGCCGGCGTGCTCGCCGCCCTTCAGAATGCCGAAGATCATCAGCACGCCAATGCCGATAAAGATAATGACGGTGGTGACTTTGATCAGCGAGAACCAGTATTCCGCTTCACCGAAGCCTTTGACCGAAATGTAGTTCAACAGGAACATCAGGCCGAGGAACAGCGCGCTCCAGATCCAGCCCGGCGCATCCGGGAACCAGTAGGTCATCACCAACTGCGAAGCCACCAGGTCAACGGCGATGGTCACCGCCCAGTTGTACCAGTAGTTCCAGCCCAGCGCGAAACCAAAACCTTCTTCTACGTATTTGGCGCCGTAGGTGGAGAACGAACCGGACACCGGCATAAAGGCCGCCAGTTCGCCCAGGCTGGTCATCAGGAAGTAGACCATCAGACCGATCAACGCATAAGACAGCAGAGCCCCGCCTGGACCAGCCTGAGAGACAGTGGCGCCGGAGGCGACGAACAGGCCGGTGCCGATTGAGCCACCAATAGCGATCATGGTTAAGTGCCGCGCTTTCAGCTCGCGGCGCAATCCGGGTGCTTGCTGCCCCGATGTTTTTATATCCTGCTGAGCCATTCTTACCCTATCTGCTCGTCAAAAAATGAGGGCGGATTGTAACAAATACCCACCGGCGAACTAGTAACATTGCGCTGATATAAGATAGCTTCATAACTCAGCGCTAATTATTAGCGGCAGCCCATTTTTCCTTACTTACTGTCATTAATGTGACAGGGTGCAGGTTTTTATGCTTCATTTCCCCACATGGGGGCGTTATTGGCGCAGTTCACCGCCTCAGGCCGGCAACGTGCAGTAACTGAGGAAGCGCTGCAGGGCGTTGGAGATGTGTTTTTGCCGATGGTGGATCAGATACAGGGTGCGCATCAACGGCGGTAGCGGGATTTTCAGCTCCACCAGCACGCCGCTCGCCAGCTGTTCTTCAATCACCCGCCGCGACAGGCAACTGATGCCGATGCCATGGCGCACCGCGTGTTTGATCGCCTCCGAGTTGCCCAACTCCATCACCAGTTGGAAGTGCGGCAGATGCGCCAGCAACAGGTGATCCAGCACCTCTCGCGTGCCCGACCCGCGCTCACGCAGGATCCAGGGGGCATTGGCCAGCAGCTCCAGCGTCAGAGGCTGCCGGGCCAGCGGGCTTTCCGGCGCGGCAAACACCACCAGTTCATCCTCCAGCCACGGCTGAGTCACCAGCTCGGGCATATGGCAAGGCCCCTCGATCAACCCCAAATCGACGCGAAAATCCGCTACCGCCCCGATCACGTCCTGGCTGTTGCCGACGTTCAGCTCCAGCGGCGTAGCCGGGAAATCGTGGCGGTAACGGGCGATCATTTCCGGCAGCATATAGTTGCCGATGGTGCTGCTGGCGGCGATACGCAAAGCGCCACCGTCATGGCGGAACAGCTGTTCAATCTCCCCCGCCTGCTCCAGCAGCGCCAGCGCCTTCGGGTACAGCAACCTGCCATGCTCATTGATAACCAGACGCTTGCCGACGCGATCGAACAGTTGCACGCTCAACTGCCCTTCCAGGTCAGCCAGCGCGGCACTGACCGCCGATTGTGATAACGCCAGGACTACCGAGGCCTGCGTGGTCGAACCGCTTTTCAGCACTTCGGTAAAGACTTCCAGTTGACGTAAGGTGATATGCATAACCATCTCGGTATTGAAAAGTGGCCTGATCGTAAAACCACTGAAATTAATGCTAAATCTGCGCCGCTGTCCGGCAACGACGCACAGGGTATCTATTCATTAAGATTACCACGTTTGCAGAAATCGGTATGACGACCGCACCTCACCCACGATTTTCTCTCCTCAATAACGTTCAGGTTGCAGTCTGAAAGAGGAAGAGAATTACCACTTATTCAGATAGGTTATAAATATATAATCAATTTCTCTTTTATGCCGCCAAAACGTAGTCTTGTGTTCAAGGAATTCGATTAAAAGGGCTGACTCATGGCGACCGATACCACACCTGCTTTTCCATCACGACACTTTCCCCTGCTCGGTTTACCTCGGCTGGCGCCGGGGTTATTGCTGGCCGGCGCGCTCACCGCACTGGCCATCTGGGCAGGCGATATCCCGTGGGTTGCCGGTCTGGGGCTGGGTGCGCTGACGCTGGCGATCCTGTTCGGCATTCTGGTGGGCAATACGCTGTATCCCTGGCTGCAACCGAGTTGCCACAGCGGCGTTCAACTCGCCAAACAGCGTCTGTTGCGGTTGGGCATCATTCTTTACGGCTTCCGCCTGACGTTTCAGCAAATTGCCGACGTCGGCGCTACCGGCATCATCATCGATGCGCTGACGCTGAGCACCACCTTCCTGCTGGCCTGCTGGCTGGGTAAAAAAGTGTTCGGCATCGACAGCCAGACGGCGATGTTGATCGGCGCCGGCAGCAGCATCTGCGGCGCAGCGGCGGTGATGGCGACCGAACCGGTGCTGAAGGCCGATTCCAGCAAGGTGGCGGTCGCGGTGAGCACCGTGGTGGTGTTCGGTACGCTGGCAATCTTCGCCTACCCGTGGCTGTTCCAGTTGAATGAGCATTATCAGTGGCTGCCGCTGAGCCAGGAAACCTTTGGCATCTATGCCGGTTCAACCATCCACGAAGTGGCGCAGGTTGTCGCCGCCGGTCATGCCGTCGGGCCGGATGCCGAAAACGCCGCAGTGATCGCCAAAATGATCCGCGTGATGATGCTGGCACCGTTCTTGTTGCTGCTTTCCGGTTATATCAGCCGCAGCCGCGATGCCGGGAGCAAGGCGGACAAATCCGCCATCACCATTCCGTGGTTCGCGGTGCTGTTTATCGCCGTCGCCGGGCTGAATTCGTTCAACCTGATCCCGGCTACCTGGGTGAAACACCTGATTACCGCCGACACCTGGATGCTGGCGATGGCGATGGCGGCGCTGGGGTTGACCACCCACATCAGCGCGGTGCGTGAGGCAGGCGTCAAACCCATTCTGCTGGCCACCCTGCTGTTTATCTGGCTGATTGTCGGCGGCGGCGCGATGAACTTGCTGGTGCAACATTTCTTCTGATGAGCCTTGAGCTTTCTCTGGCCCGCGATTTATCGCGGGCTTTTTTGTCGCCATTCAATCCTGCCGTTATCAATGCCATAATGACGCCGATTACACAGGAGAATGAAAATGAAGTTTGTCGGTGCACATGTCAGCGCGTCAGGCGGCGTGGATCAGGCGGTTATCCGCGCGCACGAATTAGAGGCGACCGCGTTCGCCCTGTTCACCAAAAATCAGCGTCAATGGAAGGCCGCACCACTGCCGGCAGAGGTGATTGATAAATTCAAAAGCGCCTGCGCACAGTACGGTTACGGTCCAGGGCAAATCCTGCCGCACGACAGCTATCTGATTAATCTCGGCCACCCGGTGACCGAAGCGTTGGAAAAATCTCGCGAGGCGTTTCTGGATGAAATGCAGCGCTGCGAACAACTCGGGCTGACGCTGTTGAACTTCCACCCCGGCAGCCACCTGATGCAGATTGATGAAGACAAATGCCTGGCGCGCATTGCTGAATCCATCAACATCGTGCTGGATAAAACCGTCGGCGTGACGGCAGTGATTGAAAACACCGCCGGCCAGGGCAGCAATCTGGGCTTCAGGTTCGAACACCTGGCGGCGATCATTGACGGCGTGGAAGACAAAAGCCGCGTCGGCGTGTGTATCGATACCTGCCATGCCTTTGCCGCCGGTTACGATCTGCGTACCGAAGAAACCTGCGAGCAGACCTTTAAAGCGCTGGGTGACGTGGTGGGCTTCAATTACCTGCGCGGCATGCATCTGAACGACGCCAAGAGCGAGTTCGGCAGCCGCGTCGATCGCCATCACAGCCTGGGTGAAGGCAATATCGGCAAAACGGTATTCAGTTACATCATGAGCGACTCGCGTTTCGACAATATCCCCCTGATTCTCGAAACCGTGAACCCGGATATCTGGGCGGAAGAAATCGCCTGGCTGAAAGCGCAACAATAAGCCCCAAAAACGCAAAAACCGGAGCCTGATGCTCCGGTTTTTTTATTGACTGCGATAACGTTAAGCAGCGGTAGCCGCAGGGACGTCAGCGCGTTTCAGCAACGCATAAGACACGCCCGCCAACAGCGTACCGGCGATAATCGCCACCAGATACAGCAACACCGGCGTGATAGCACCTGGGATCAGCAGCACGAACAGACCACCGTGCGGAGCCATCAACTTGGCGCCGAAGGCCATCGACAGCGCACCGGTCAGCGCGCCGCCGGCGATGCAGCATGGCAACACACGCATCGGGTCACGGGCAGCGAACGGGATCGCGCCTTCAGAGATAAAGCACAGGCCCAATACCAACGCCGCTTTACCGCCTTCCTGCTCGGATTTCTCGAACTTACGACGCGCCAGCAGCGTCGCCAATCCCATCGCCAACGGTGGCACCATACCGGCAGCCATAATGGCAGCCATTGGGGCGTATACCGAAGAACTCAGCAGCGCCACGCCGAAGGCGTAAGCCGCTTTGTTAACCGGGCCACCCATATCGGTACACATCATGGCACCGAGGATCGCACCCAGCAGCACCGCGTTGGCGGTACCCAGCGATTGCAGCCAGTGAGTCAGACCTTCCATGATTTTCGCCACCGGCGTACCGACGATGTAAATCATGATCAGACCGACGACCAGGCTGGCGACCAGCGGAATGATCAAAATCGGCTTCAGCGCTTCCATACTCTGCGGCAAACGCAGCTTGGTGCTGATAAATTTGGCAACGTAACCCGCCAGGAAACCGGCAATGATACCGCCGAGGAAACCGGCACCGGTGCTCACCGCCAGCATGCCGCCGATCAGACCCGGCGTCAGGCCCGGACGGTCAGCGATGGAGAAAGCGATAAAACCGGCCAACACCGGCACCATCAGCGCGAAGGCTGAACCGCCGCCAATCTGCATCAGTGCCGCGGCTAACGTGCCTTTGACTTCAAACGCCTTGATACCGAACACGAACGACAGCGCGATACACAAACCGCCCGCCACCACCATCGGCAGCATATACGACACGCCGGTCAACAGGTGACGATACGGCCCTGCGCTCTCTTTTTTCTTGCCGGCTGTGGCCGAGCCGCCGCTTTTATGCGGTTGGAAAATCTCGGCTTCGGCCTGCGCCTTGTCCAGTTCCTGCGCGGTTTTCTTCAGCGCCAGACCGGTAGAGGTGCGGTACATCGGCTTGCCGGCGAACTTGTCCAGATCCACTTCAATGTCAGCTGCCACGATCACCAGATCCGCCGCCGCCACTTCTTCAGGCGTAATGGCATTACCGGCGCCCACGGAGCCGCGGGTTTCCACTTTCACCCACCAGCCGCGTTTTTTAGCTTCGCTTTCAATGGCTTCGGCTGCCATAAAGGTATGCGCCACGCCAGTTGGGCAAGCGGTGATCGCCACAATGCGTTTTTGACCCGCCGCTTTTGCCGGCACGGCAACCGCAGCCGGCGCCTGCCAGGCTTTCGCCTCGGCTTTGGCCAGTGCGAGGAAGGCTTCCGGTTCGCGTACCGCCAACTCCACATCGCCCACATAAACCCGTTTACCGTTCAGAGCAGCGTCAGCAGGCACTGTCTGCCCCGCCACTACCACCAGTTCGGCCTCGGCAGGCGACTCAACCAGCGTCAGGCCGGTTTTCGCCGCAGCAGCGCCGAGCATGCGTTTCGCCAGGTGGCCACGGGCCTGCCCCAACGAATTGTCTATCATCAGCAGCGTTTTCATTACGCCTCCTGCTATTGGTTAAAAGGTTTCAGATCGACGCGCGCCATCATCGCGGCCAACTGTGGACGATCGGTCACGCCAACGTTGCTCTGGCTTACCGCCAGCGCAGCCACGGCGGTGGCCAAACGCAGAGTGTGTTCACTGGATTCGCGCATCAGCAGGCCATAAATCAGGCCGCCAACCATCGAATCGCCGGCGCCCACGGTGCTGACGACTTCGCAGGCCGGCGGCTTGGCAATCCAGGCGCCGGAAGCGTTAACCCACAGCGCACCTTCGGCGCCGAGAGAAATCACTACGTGGGCAATGCCCTGATCGCGCAGCGCATGCGCGGCTTCAACCACGTCCTCCAACTGCGGCAACGGACGACCGGCCCAGATTTCCAGCTCGCGGCGGTTCGGTTTCACCAGCCATGGCGCCGCTTTCAATCCGGCGACCAGCGCTTCGCGGCTGCTGTCGAAAATGATGCACGGGCATTGTGCACGCAGGCGGACCATCCAGTCGGTAAAGGCATCGGGATCAACGCCGGCCGGCAGGCTGCCGCTCACCGCAACCATGTCGAACTGGCCCAGCCAGCTCAGAGAATCGGTCACGAAACGATCCCAATCCTGCGATGTCACCTCAAAACCGGAGAAGTTGAAATCCGTCACTTCACCGTCTTTTTCCGTCAACTTGACGTTGATGCGGGTACGGCCCGGTACCACCTGGAAGCGGTTGGCGATGCCCAGATCGCTGAACAGCAACTGGAAGCCATCCTGATTGTCTTTCCCCAGGAAACCGCCCACAGTGACATCAATGCCCAGATCTTTCAGAACCTTGGCAACGTTAATGCCTTTGCCGGCGGCATGCAGGCCAGCGGTTTTCACCAGGTTCACTTCCCCGCGCTCGATCTCCGGGCAAAAGCCCACCAAATCGTAAGCCGGATTCAGGGTTATGGTGGCTACTCTTCTGGTCATGCTGCGCCCTCGCCCAGTCCTTCGTTAATGGCTTCACCGATCGCTTTCAGCGCCGCTTCAGCATCTTCACCCTTGGCGGTAAAGCGCAGGTGATGTCCTTTTTTAACGCCCAACGCCACGACCTTCATCAGGCTGCGTCCGTTGGCCGGTTTGCCACTGCCATCCAGGTTAGTGACGGTAATTTCACTGTTGAACTGCTTGATCACGTTAACCAGCGCGGTGCCGGGACGGGCATGCAGGCCGTGTTCGTTGCGGATCACATACTCAGCGCTCAGCATGGTGCTTTCTTCTTCCACTTCGCTGGTCAGCAATGCCAACAGGGTGGCGGCATCGGCGTTCAGCAGGCGTTCAGCCTTGTTCGCCAGCAGCAGGTCACCCAGGTAATTCAGCACCGCCAGCGGTTGCTGGTCGGCTACGGACAGCGTCAGCAACAGCGCCACTTGCTCGCCGTTTTCGTCAAACGCCTGCGCCGGGCGGCTCAGGGTCGCCGCGCTGGTCAGATTGCCTTCGGTGCTGTCGCTCAGCCAGATGCCCTGCCCGAGATTCAACGGCCGACGGGTAATGACGTCGCTGACGAACTGTGCGTTGACCGCGCCGATTTTCTGCAGACGGCCCGCGTTCAGCGCTTGCAACGTCATTAGGTTATCTGCGGCTACGTCGAGTGCGATCAGCGAAGCGTCGAACTGGAATTCAGCCGTCTGCTTTTCGCCCATCAGCAAGCTGCGCAGCTCTTCGGATGAGGTGGTTTTCGCCATCTGTTCGGCCACGCTGTCGTCGCTCAGGACGTGCGTCAGCTGACGCAGCAGCGCCAGGTGTTCATCGGAACGGGCGGCAATGCCGATCACCACATACGCGGTTTGACCTTCACCCCACTCGATGCCCTGAGGGAACTGGAAGACCTGCACGCCGGTATTCAGCACCAGATCTCGGGTATCGGTAGTGCCGTGCGGAATGGCAATGCCGTTGCCCAGGTAGGTTGAGGTTTGCAGCTCACGCTGCAGCATGCCGTCTACATAGGCGGCGCTGACGCAGCCGGCCTCGGTTAGCCCGGCGGCCACCTGGCGGATAGCGTCCTGTTTGCTGCCGGCGGCAGCGCCCAGGTGGATGTCTTGTTGTGATAACTGGAACATGATTCTCCTCTCCTGCTGAATTGAATCGTTTCAGCTTTATTGAGAAAAAGGAGCGTTATCGACACGAAGTCATTGCGGCAATAACGCTGAAACGTTTCAATCAGTGTGTGAGTAGCCCAGACTGAAAGCAAGTTTTCTCAATTTTGATGTGATAAATTTTTGACCTTACGCACACTTTGGCCTATGGGTTATCCGCTACGGCGCAAAAGTGACATACTGTGCTGAAACTTTGCTGACGGAGAGAAGCATGACTGTAGTCGCGGGCGTAGGCGTAATCATCGTTAATGCGCAGGGAGAGATCTTGCTGGGAAAACGCTGCGGTAAACACGCCCCTTTCTGGTCAATTCCCGGTGGACATCTGGATGCCGGCGAGACGTTTGAACAGTGCGCGCAGCGTGAGATCGCCGAAGAAACCGGGTTGATCATCGCCCCGCCGAGCCTGATCGGCATCAGTAACAATCTGCAGACCTGGCGTGCCGAAGGAAAGCATACGGTATCGGTATGTATGGTGACGCAACATCCTGGCGGTGAGGCGCAACTGAAAGAACCGGATAAATGCTCGGAATGGCGCTGGTGTTTACCTGAGGCGCTGCCGGAGCCGCATTTTGAAGCCAGCCGCAACGCCATCCATCTGTGGCTGACCGGCCAATGCTATTTACCGACAGCCTCATTATTGCCGACAAAATAACCATTTCCCATTCAGGGTTTTCATACCCTGTCCGTGATGGCGCTTGCAAGGTCATAATCCCCTGTAAAAACGCGCTATGTAATACAAAATATAACGCTAAAATATTCCCCGAATGGCCTTTTTTCCACTAAAAATAACCCTATAGGGTTAGATGTTTTTACCGATAAACCTTATACTTAATCTGGTTAATTGGCCTTTGGCCAACACCTTTTAGGGAAAAGTTTTCCTTGGTATTTCATAATTATAAGTGGGTTCAATATGAACAAAAAACTAACGGGCTGGGCAACAAAGCGCCGGTGGGGATGGCTGTGGCTACTGCTGCTCGGCATTATCCTCGGCGCGGCGCTATTGGCGGGCACCGCCACCGTGTTCCATAAAACCAGCGACACCACCTTCTGCGTTTCCTGCCACACCATGCAACAGCCTTTGGCTGAATATCAGGGCAGCGTTCACTTCCAGAACACCAAAGGCATCCGCGCCGAATGCGCCGACTGCCACGTCCCGCATGAACCGCTCGATTACCTGTGGACCAAAATCCGCGCGGTAAAAGACATTTACGGCGAAATGGTCGGCACCATCGACACGCCGGAAAAATACGAGGCGCACAAGCTGGCGATGGCCCAGTCGGTGTGGAAAACGTTGAAAGAAAACGACTCCGCCACCTGCCGCTCGTGCCACAGTTTCGACGCCATGGACATCACCGCCCAACGGCCTGAAGCGCGCATTCAGCACCCGGTCGCCATCAAACAGGGCGAAACCTGCATCGACTGTCATAAAGGCGTGGCGCATATCCTGCCGGACATGAGCGGTGAAACTCAGGCCGGCGCCGCCGAACTGGCGAAGGCGGCGGCGGAAACCTCACCTACCGCCACCACACTGTACACCATCGCCACCGAGCCGTTCTTCCTGCAGCCGGACGACAGCCACAATGCCGGTAACCTGATGCCTTCCACCGAAGTTCAGGTGGTGAAACAAGACGGCGACAAAGTGCTGGCCAACGTCTCAGGTTGGCAACAGGACGGCGTGAGCGAAGTGTTTTATGCCGCGCAGGGCAAACGTATCCTCAGCGTGCTGTTGGGTGAAGACGCCCGTAAATTATTGAAAACCGGCAATACTCTGACAGACGCCGAAACCGGCCTGGTATGGCATCAGGTTTCACTGCAGGTCTGGCTGCCACGTAAGCAACTGATCGACGATCAGCAAAAAATCTGGCGCTACGCGGCGGATATGATGTCGGCCAACTGTACCGGCTGTCACGGCCTGACCGCCCTCGATCGCTTCAACGCCAACCAGTGGATCGGCGTGATTAAAGGCATGGCTCCACGCACCTCGCTGACGCAGGAACAGCTGCGCGTTCTGACACAGTACGTGCAGAAACACGCCAGCGACATGGCACCTGCCGCACCAGCCAAGCTTTAAGGGAAAAGCGCAATGAGCAAATATCAACAACATCCGTTAACAATGAGCCGCCGCCGCTTCCTGACCGGCGCCACCGCGCTGGCCGCCGCACCGCTGCTGGCGGGCCTGTGGCCTAAATCTGCGCTGGCGCAAGCCATCAGCCAGGCATTACCGCAGTTTGTGGTACTGCGCCAGGCGCAAAAAGGCATTCTGACCGGCGCGCACTGGGGCGCTTTCGAAGCCATAGTGCAAGACGGCAAAATGGTCGGCGTACAGCCGGTGAAAGACGATCCTTATCCGAACGAGTTGATCACCATGGCGCCCTTCCAGGTGCATGCCGAAAACCGCGTCAAATACCCGATGGTGCGTAAAAGCTGGCTGGAAGGCGGCCCCGGCAGCCGCACTGAACTGCGCGGGCGCGACGAATGGGTGCGCGTCAGCTGGGACAAAGCGATTGAGCTGGTTTGCAACGAGATCACCCGTTTGCAAAAAGATCACGGCCCGCAGTCCATCTACGCCGGTTCCTATGGCTGGAAGAGCGTCGGTATGTTGCACAACAGCCGCACGCTGCTGCAACGCCTGATGAACCTGACCGGCGGTTTCCTCGGCTATGCCGGTGACTATTCTACCGGTGCGGCGCAGGTGATCATGTCGCACGTAGTGGGTTCGATGGAGGTTTACGAGCAGCAAACCGCCTGGCCCAACGTGATTGAAAACAGCCAACTGGTGGTGATGTGGGGCTGTAACCCGATGATCACGCTGAAAAACAGCTGGAACGTGCCGGATCACTACGGCCAGACCGGTTTTGAGGCGTTGAAGAAAAAAGGCACCCGCGTCATCAGCATCGATCCGGTGCACAACGACAGCGCCAAATTTGTCGGCGCGCAGTGGATTGCTCCGCGCCCTTATACGGACGGCGCCATGCTGATCGGCATCGCCCATACGTTGCTGACCGAGAAACTGCATAACCCAGACTTCCTGAAAACCTACACCGTCGGTTTTGACAAGTTCCAGGCCTATCTGCTGGGCGAACACGACGGCATGCCGAAAACCGCCGAATGGGCTGCGGACATTTGCGGCGTAGATGCCGCAGTGCTGCGCCAACTGGCGCGCGACATGGCGAAAAACCGCACCATGATCATGGGCGGCTGGGGCATTCAGCGTCAGCATCATGGCGAACAGCAACATTGGCTGTTGGTCACGGTAGCGGCCATGCTCGGCCAGGTTGGCCTGCCGGGCGGCGGCTTCGGTTTCAGCTATCATTATTCCTCCGGCGGCAGCCCGACGGCGAAAGGCGGCATTATTGCCGGTATTTCCGCCGGCAATTCTCCGAAGAACTCCCCGTCGCCGATCCCGGTGGCACGCATTGCCGAATGCCTGGCCAACCCCGGCAAGACCATTAACTTCAATGGCGCGCAGGTTACCTACCCTGAGGTGAAAATGGTGTACGTGGCGGGCGGCAACACCTTCCACCAGCATCAGGACACCAATAACCTGGTCAAAGCCTGGCAACGGCCGGACACTATCGTGGTGAACGAACCCTACTGGACCGCCACCGCCAAGCACGCCGATATCGTATTGCCGGCCACCACCAGCTACGAGCGCAACGATCTGGAAATGGGCGGCGATTATTCGCAGCTGTACGTGTTCCCGATGCACCAGTGCGTGCCGCCGCAGCATGAGTCGCGCAGCGATTTCGATATCTTCGCAGCGATGGCCGCCAGGCTGGGGGTTCAGGATGCCTTTACCGAAGGCAAAGATGAAACCCAGTGGCTCAAAGGCATGTACGACGACATGAAAACCCAGGCGCGCGCTGCCCGGGTAGCTCTGCCGCCGTTCGACATGTTCTGGCAATCCAACAACTATGTGCGTTTCCCGGTGCCCGAGGCCAATACCCAATGGGTGCGCTTCGCCGACTACCGCGAAAATCCGCTGCTGAATCCGCTGGGCACACCGTCCGGCAAAATCGAGATCTACTCCGACGCCATCGCCAAAATGAAGTATCAGGACTGCCCGGGCATCCCGACCTGGATGCCGCCTCACGAATGGTATCGCGGGCCGGAAGCGGTGAAGTACCCGCTGTCGCTGAACACAGCGCACCCGATCAACCGGCTCCATTCGCAACTCGACAACACGCCGCTGCGTAAAAAATATGCGGTAGCGGATCGGGAAGCGATTGTGATCCACCCTCAGGATGCCCAACTGCGTGGTATCGCCAATGGCGATTTGGTGCGGGCGTTTAACGATCGCGGCCAGATCCTGGTCGGTGCGGTGGTCAGCGAAGACGTGCGCCCCGGCGTGGTGCGCATCAGCGAAGGCGCCTGGTTCGATCCGGCCGATCCTTCCCAACCGGGGTCGCTGTGCAAGAACGGCAACGTCAACTGCCTGACCTTCGACGTGGGTTCCTCCAGCCTGGCACAAGGCAATTGCGGACAGATGGCTCAGTTGCAGATTGAGAAGTATCAGGGCCCGGTGCTGAAAAACACCGCACACGCCGTGCCTGTAGGCGCGTAAACTGCCAGACAGGGCGGCGGCAACGTCGCCCTTTTTACTTAGCCTTATCCAAATAAACGTTTTTTACTGCCAGGAAAAATGAAACCGCTTTTTGTTTTTTTGTTCTTTCTTGATAAATGGGCGTATTATTCACCCGACCTCCTTATCATTCCGACCCTTTACTGACCTCTATGCCTACATCGACTGCGGTAACGCGACGCTCGCCCGATCTCACTTCGCTGGCCTTTCTCGTCGTGGCTTTTCTCACCGGGATTGCCGGTGCCTTACAGACCCCCACGCTCAGCCTGTTTCTGGCGACGGAAGTGCAGGTACGTCCTTCGATGGTGGGCCTGTTTTTCACCGGCAGCGCCGTCATCGGCATTCTGGTCAGCCAGTTTCTCGCCCGCCGCTCGGATCAAAAAGGCGACCGCAAGTCGCTGATTTTCCTCTGCTGCATGCTGGGCGCGCTGGGCTGCGTGCTGTTCGCCTGGAACCGTAATTATTACCTGCTGCTGATCGTGGGCGTGATGCTGACCAGTTTCGGCTCTACCGCCAACCCACAGATGTTTGCCCTGGCGCGCGAACACGCCGATCGCACCGGCCGCGAGGCGGTAATGTTCAGCTCAATTTTGCGTGCGCAGGTTTCCCTCGCCTGGGTAATAGGCCCGCCTATCGCCTTCGCGCTGGCATTGGGCTTTGGCTTTAAGGTGATGTATCTGGCGGCGGCGGCGGCATTTATCCTGTGCGGCGCGCTGGTGTGGAAAATGCTGCCATCAATGCGTAAAACGCAGGTGACAACCCGTGCCACGCTGGAGGCGCCACGCCAGAACCGCCGCGATACGCTGCTGTTGTTTATGGCCTGTACCTTTATGTGGACCGCAAATGGCATGTATTTGATTAATATGCCGCTGTATATGGTGCACGAACTGCAACTGTCGGAAAAGCTGGCCGGGATACTGATGGGCACGGCGGCCGGGCTGGAGATACCGACCATGCTGATTGCCGGCATGGTGGCCAAACGCTTCGGCAAACGTATGTTGATGCGCTGTGCGGTGGTGGCGGGCCTGCTGTTTTATTTTGGGCTGTTGTTTATCACCGGCACCTGGCAACTGATCGCCCTGCAACTGCTTAACGCGGCGTTTATCGGCGTGCTGGCGGGGATCGGCATGCTCTATTTCCAGGATTTGATGCCCGGACAGGCGGGTGCAGCCACCACCTTGTTTACCAACACCACGCGCGTGGGCTGGATTATTGCCGGTTCTGTCGCCGGCGTGGTGGCGGAGATCTGGAGCTATCACGCGGTGTTTTATTCCGCGCTGGCGATGGTTGTCGGCGCGGTACTGTGCCTGTGGAAGCTTAAAGACGCTTAAGGTGCAGTATCCGCTTCCAGCTTGATCAGGTAGATCAATGCCTGGTCGCGGTGGTCATGACACATCTCGCGGCTGGCCTGCAGGCTGCCGCACACTTTGGGCCGCATCGGCGAGTGGAACAGGCCGCAGCGCAGTTGCTCGCTCAGATGAATGCAGCGGGTATTGGCGGGCTTGCCGTTGGGCATTCCGGGGATAGGGCTGGATATTGAAGGCGCGATACAACAGGCGCCGCAGTCGGCACGACAGTCCATCAGCGAGTCTCCCGGTGGGCTGGCGGAATTGAAGCGCGACAATATCAGCACGGCTCATCCGCCGCCAGCATAATCCGGCTTTACCCGCCAATCTTTACACCCTACCTTCATAGCTACAAAGCGGCCATTCGCGCACAGGTTAAAAATACGCCATAAATTGTCCAATTAACGCCAATTAATGCATGAAACAAGCGTATTCGCGGCTTTACATGCACCAATCTCACATGTACCATTGAGCTAGTACAAAAGAACTCACGGCCGACGCGGCCACTCAGGAGCAAAAATGTCCACGGACACCATCCAGAAGCTAGCCCGCCCTTCGGTACTCGGCGGCGCGATGATCATTGCAGGCACCGCCGTCGGCGCCGGCATGTTCTCCATTCCCATCGTCACTTCTGGCGTGTGGTTCAGCGGCTCCGTGGCGCTGTTGATTTATACCTGGGCCTGCATGCTGGTTTCCGGCCTGATGATCCTGGAAGCTACACTGCATTACCCAAGCGGCGCCAGCTTCCATACCATCGTCAAAGATCTGCTGGGCAAAGGCTGGAACGCCATTAACGGCATTTCCATTACCTTTGTGCTGTACATCCTCACCTACGCCTACATTTCCGCCGGCGGCTCGATCATCGCCCACACGCTGGAAGGCATCGTCGGTGTCGGCCAAACCACCGCAGGGCTGGTGTTTGCCATCCTGGTGGCGTTTATCGTCTGGTTGTCGACCCGCGCCGTCGATCGCCTGAGCACCATTCTGATCGGCGGGATGGTGATCACCTTTGTGATGTCGGTGGGCGATATGTTCACCCACGTACAACCGGCGGTGCTGTTCAACCGCGGCGATGATCAGGCCAGCTACCTGCCTTATGCACTGGCGGCGTTGCCCTATCTGCTGACGTCGTTCGGCTACCACGGCAACGTGCCGGGGTTGGTGAAATACTACCAAAAAGACAGCCGTGCAGTGGTGCGCAGCCTGGTGTACGGCACGCTGCTGGCGCTGGCTATCTATATCCTGTGGCAGTATGTGATTCAGGGCAACATCGCCCGCGACGCCTTCAAACAGGTGATTGCCGAAGGCGGCAACATCGGCAGCCTGCTCAAACAAATGGGCAACGTCTCCAGCAGCCAGGCCGTTGGCCAATTGCTGAACGCCTTCTCTTATATGGCGCTGGCCAGTTCATTCCTCGGGGTGTCGCTGGGCCTGTTCGATTATCTGGCGGACTTCTTTAAATTCAGCGATGACACGACCGGGCGCAGCAAAACCGCGCTGGTGACTTTCGCGCCGCCAACGCTGGCCGCCCTGCTGTTCCCGAACGGCTTCCTGTACGCCATCGGCTTCGCCGGGCTGGCGGCCACCATCTGGGCGGTGATCGTGCCGGCGATGTTGGCGCGCGCCAGCCGCCGCCGCTTCCCTCAGGCGCAGTATCGCGCGCCTGGTGGCCACGGCATGATCCTGTTCATCATTCTGTTCGGGGTGATCAACGCCGCCGCCCATCTGCTGGCGTTGCTCGGCCTGCTGCCGGTATTTCAGTAAATCCGCTCAGGGGATGGCATTCGTCATCCCCTTTCCGTCACTGTTTTTGCGCGATCTGCTTGCCTGAAATCGGCGGCGCGAGTAACTTGTCGCAACTTCCCAAATACTCTTCATTGCAGGTTACTTTATATGGCAAAGGCTAACGAAATTAAGCGCGGCATGGCGATCAATTACAACGGCAAACTGCTGTTGGTGAAAGACATCGATGTGCAAAGTCCAAGCGCACGCGGCGCCAGCACCTTATACAAAATGCGTTTCTCCGACGTCCGCACCGGGCTGAAGGTAGAAGAGCGTTTTAAGGGCGACGATATTCTGGACACCATTTCCCTGTCTCGCCGCAAGGTGAACTTCTCTTATATCGACGGGGAAGAATACGTGTTCATGGATGACGAGGATTTCACCCCGTACATCTTCAAGAAAGACCAGATCGAAGACGAGCTGCTGTTTATTCCCGAAGCCGGCCTGCCGGGCATGCAGGTGCTGACGCTGGACGGCCAGGTGCTGGCGCTGGAACTGCCGCAGACCGTGGATATGGAAATTGTCGACACCGCGCCGGGGATCAAAGGCGCCTCCGCCAGCGCCCGCAACAAGCCGGCCACCATGGCGACCGGCCTAACCATTCAGGTACCTGAATACCTCAGCGCCGGCGACAAAATCCGCATTCATATTGCGGAGCGCCGCTATATGAGCCGCGCAGACTAGTCAATGCTCAGGGGCCAATCATTGGCCCCTGTTTTTTATGACAAAGTGGCATCCCTGCGATAATAGCGGGCGCGGCGTGCAACTCCCCTATCCAGTAAATCCTTCAGAGCATTGCCCGCAAGTTTGGAAAACCAAAACGTTACGGCAATTCAGGGAAGAAACGGCGCTTAAGCGCCAGTTCAACGCCGCGCAGCTCCGCCAATCCTTTCAGCCGACCAATCGCCGAGTAACCCGGATTGGTTTTTTTCTTCAAATCATCCAGCATCTGGTGCCCGTGATCGGGACGCATCGGGATCGGCCGGCGATCGCCCGCCTGATGACGCCGTTGCTCCTCGCTGAGGATCGCCTCAATCACCGCAACCATATCCACGTCGCCCTGCAGATGGGCCCCCTCATGGAAACTCTTCGGATTCTCTTCGCGGCAGGTGGCGCGCAGGTGGGTGAAATGGATGCGGTCGCCGAAGGTGTTAATCATCCGTACCAGGTCATTATCCGCACGCACGCCGTAAGACCCGGTGCACATGGTGAAACCGTTATAGAGGCTGTCGACGGTCTGCTTCAGCCACTGCATGTCCTCAATGGTGGACAGGATACGCGGCAGGCCTAGGATCGGCCGCGGCGGATCGTCCGGATGCACCGCCAGACGCACGCCTGCTTCCTCCGCCACCGGTACAATGGCGCGCAGGAACACCGCCATATTTTCGCGCAATTGCGCCTTGTCGATCGCATCGTACTCCGCCAGGCGGGCGCGGAACTGATCGAGCGTGTAACCCTCTTCGGCGCCCGGTAGCCCGGCGATGATATTGCCGGTCAATGTGTTTTTCTCCGCTTCGCTCATGGCAGCGAAATGGGCGGCCGCCTGCGCCTGCTCTTCCGGTGTGTAATCCTGGTCTGCGCCGGCGCGCTGCAGGATATGCAGATCAAAAGCGGCGAAGGCGATGTGATCGAAACGCAACGCTTTCGAACCGTCGGGCAGCAGGTACTCCAGATCGGTGCGTGTCCAGTCGAGAATCGGCATAAAGTTGTAGCACACGGTATCGATACCGCAGGCCGCCAGATTACGCAGCGACTGCTGGTAATTGGCGATATGCCGCGGGTAATTGCCGCTGTGGGTTTTGATCTCTTCATGCACCGGAATGCTTTCCACCACCGACCACACCAGCCCTTTCTCCGCCAACAGCGCCTGACGCGCCTTGATCTCATCGATCGGCCAAACTTCGCCATTCGGGATATGGTGCAGTGCGGTGACGACGCCGGTGGCACCGGCCTGGCGCACATCGTCAAGAGAGACAGGATCGTTCGGCCCGTACCAACGCCATGTTTGTTCCATTGTTTATCCTTGTAAAAATCGCCGGAGGTTGCCGGTTGGTGATCAAGACCGCTCAAACCCGGCAATCTTGTTATACCAAACGAGATAGATATCATTTATCTTTTACCTTACTCCGTCGAGGCGGGTTGTCAAAACAGAAATCGCGCTGGGTTGATCCACTTCACGAATCTGGCTTATTTTGGACTGAGCAATTTTATTGATGCGCAGACAGCCTTACACTGGCGGCAGAGAGCCCGCACGGTAAAGGCTGAAAGCAGCCTCGCATGCCGCCCGAAAAACTGGTCCGATAGCTTTTGCAAAGCTACCGGCCAGCACTTTTTTACTCAGCTTTGGAGCCTTGAATGAAGACTATCGCCAACTCGCCGCTACCGGATGCGGTCCAGCAACCGCGCTACGATCGCCGCGCATTGCAAAGCCGCATGGTGCATATCGGATTTGGTGCTTTCCACCGCGCCCACCAGGCGTTGCTTACCGACCGGGTGTTGAATCGCCAGGGCGGCGACTGGGGTATTTGCGAAATCAGCCTGTCTGGCGGCGTGCCATTGTTCCAGAGCCTGCGCTTGCAAGAGCATCTGTACAGCGTGCTGGAGAAAGGCGCGACGGGTAATCAGGCTATCGTGATAGGCGCAGTGAATGAAAGCGTGCACAGCAAGCTGGAAGGGATCGAGGCCGTGCTGGAAAAGCTGGCGGAACCTCAGGTGGCGATCGTGTCGATGACCATTACCGAAAAAGGCTACTGCATCGAGCCGGGCAGTGGAAAACTGGATCTGCAACACGAGGCGATCCGTGCCGATCTGGCCAATCCAGGCCAACCGGCCACCGTTCCCGGCATTCTGGTGGAAGCGCTGCGTCTGCGTCTTGAACGCGGCCTGCCCGCCTTCACCCTGCTCTCTTGCGATAACATTCCGGAAAACGGCCATGTGCTGCGTAACGCAATAATCGGATTGGCGCAGGAGCGTGACGGCATGCTGGCCGAGTGGATAGCCCGGCAGGTCAGCTTTCCCAGCACCATGGTCGACCGTATTGTTCCGGCCGCCACGCCGGAAACGCTGGCTGACATTGCCGCCGCTCTCGGCGGTGTCCATGATGAGTGCGCCATCGCTTGCGAACCCTTCATTCAATGGGTGGTGGAAGATAATTTTGTCGCCGGTCGCCCGGCCTGGGAACTGGCCGGGGCGCAGTTGGTCGACGACGTGCTGCCGTTTGAACAGATGAAGCTGCGCATGCTGAACGGCAGCCATTCGTTCCTGGCCTATCTCGGTTATCTGGGCGGCTATCAGTACATTAACGACTGCATGGCCGACGAGTCTTATCGCCGCGCCGCCCACCACCTGATGCTGGCAGAACAGGCGCCGACCCTCAGCGTCAGCGGCATCGATCTGGCCGCCTACGCCGCGCAGCTGATCGAACGCTACAGCAACCCTGCGCTGCAGCACCGCACCTGGCAAATCGCCATGGACGGCACGCAAAAACTGCCGCAGCGCATGCTGGATTCAGTCCGCTGGCATTTGCAGCACGGCGGCAGTTATGCCGGTCTGGCGTTGGGCGTCGCCGCCTGGATGCGCTATGTCAGCGGTGTGGATGATGCCGGCCAGTCTATCGACATCCGCGATCCGCTACTGCCTGTACTGCAGCAAAGGGTGGCCGCTACGCCGGACGACGAACAGCGGGTTAAGGCGCTATTGGGGTTGAAAAGCGTTTTCGGTGAACAGTTGCCGGCCGAGGGGGAATTTGTGGCGGCGGTAACCCGCGCTTACCTGTCGCTGCGCGATCGCGGGGCACGCCAAACGGTGAAAGAGTGGGTTGCGACTCAACTGGCCTAAGGAAATGAAAACCATGCCGGGCAAGCTGCGTCCGGCATGGTCGGATAACTTAACGATAAACCACGGTCATGACGGCCAATTTTTTCTGTTGATCCACCCACTGCATTTCCGTCGTGCCTAAATTCAGTGGAAGCTCTTTGCGTGAAACATCGAAGTGCGACAGGGTCTGTTGCCCTTGATAGTGTTGCCCATTGCGGTAACATTTCGTATTGGCCGTTGAACCGGCGATATCCACCGAGCAGGGGCTTTCTACGACAGAACCAACAAAATGAATAACCCCGCCAGTGGTTCCGGCATGGCCTGCCGCCATCCATGAAAACAACATTCCTGCGATCAAAACTAACCGAAAGATGTTCATGGCAACCTCACTTTTGTTAACTCAATTTAAACATAGAGGACTTTCTTAGGAATAATCGCAAGGTAAGGGGGGTTATTTGATGGATATTCCAGCCATTAATAGCGTAAAAACAAGCTACTAACTGCCTGCATACCTGTCTAATAGCGGGTTTTTGTTAGGAATTTTCCGAGCACCAAACGTGGATTTCACCGGTTAAATAACGCATTTTAACGTATTGAATTTGTGACCTGGCGCAGGTTAAACACACTCACACACAGTCAGGCGGCACAGCTTAATTATCGCCCCCTGGACTTTATCAACATCAGGAATCATCAATGACCAAAACCAACCTGATCACCGGTTTTCTCGGCAGCGGTAAAACCACCACCATCCGTCATCTGCTGGCCAACAAGCCGGAACACGAGCGCTGGGCGGTGCTGGTGAATGAATTCGGTGAAATTGGCATCGACGGCGCGTTGCTGGCGGACAGCGGCGCAGTGCTGAAGGAGATCCCCGGCGGATGCATGTGCTGCGTAAACGGTCTGCCGATGCAGGTTGGATTGAATATGCTGTTGCAGCAAAGCAAGCCCGACCGGTTACTCATCGAGCCGACTGGCCTGGGCCATCCGAAGCAAATCCTGTCGTTGCTGACGCAGGACAGCTACGCCGGCTGGATCGATCTGCAGGCCACGCTGTGCCTGTTGGACGCTCGCCAACTCAGCGAGCCGCGCTATCGAGAAAATGAAAACTTTCGCGATCAACTGGCGGCAGCCGACATTATCCTGGCCAGTAAAAGCGACACCTATCAACCGCAGGATCTGCTGGCCTTGCAACAGTGGGCGGCGCAAGATCCCCGCCAGCGGCCGCTTTATCCCATAGAACAAGGCCAGGCAAATGTAGATTGGCTCAACCTGCCTCGCACGAATCGCACAGAATTACCGGATGCGCAGCATCATCATAGCCATGCCAAAACTCAGGGCCTGGCCGCATTGCGGCTGCCGGAAACCTCGCGTTGGCGACGGGCGCTCAATCAGGGCCAGGGGTTTACCAGCTGCGGCTGGATTTTTGATGCGGACACGGTATTCGATACCATTGGCATCATGGAGTGGGTGCGGCTGGCGCCGGTCGAACGCGCCAAAGGCGTGGTCCGCATTGCGGAAGGCACGTTGTTGATTAACCGCCAGGGGCAGGATCTCAATATCGAAACGCGCCCTGTCGCACCGCTGGACAGCCGCATTGAACTGATCCACAGCGACAATGCTGACTGGAACGCCCTGCAATCCCAATTGTTTAACATTCGTTTAAGTTAGAATCTTTACCGTTAGCACCATTTTATTTTTAGACTTACAACAGGTTATGTCATGACACGCCGCAATTTACCCTTCATCATTTTCTTCAATTTACTGGGCATTGCGCTGTTTCTGTCCTGGTTCCTGCCGGCTAACCACGGTTACTGGTTTACTCTGGACTCAGCGATTTTCTTTTTCTTCAACCGCCATCTGGCGACCGATCCCGGCTTTCTGCACCTGGTGGCCATCACCAATAATCGCGCCTTCGACGTGATTTCCCTGATCGCCATGGGGCTGCTGTACCTGTATTTTTATCTCAAGCAGGATGCCGTCGGCCGCCGTCGTTTATGGGTCACCGGCGTTGTCATGTTGCTCACCGCCGTAGTGCTGAACCAGCTTGGGCACCTGTTGCCGGTAAAACACCCCAGCCCGTCGCTCAGCTTCGAGAATATCAACCGCGTCAGTATGCTGACCGGCATTCCCACCAAAGACGCCTCCAGCGACAGCTTCCCCGGCGACCACGGCATGATGCTGATGATTTTTACCTGTTTTATGCTGCGCTATTTTAACCGCCGCGCTTTTGCCGTGGCGTTGCTGATCACGCTGGTTTTCTCACTGCCGCGTGTGATGATCGGTGCCCACTGGTTCACCGATATCGCCGTCGGCTCACTGTCCGTGGTGTTGGTGGGCGTCAGTTGGTGCCTGATGACCCCACTCAGCGACAAGCTGATTAACGGGTTGAACCTCATGCTGCCCGGCAAGCACCGCCCCACCCAGTCATAACAAATCGCTATGACCCGCAGGAGGCCCACAGCCTCCTGATTATTTCCGCGCCGCCTTTTGTCTATTTCCACATCAGCGCGTTAACGCTTTCGTCACCTGATTTCACGTAAAACCAACACAACGGGTAATCGGCGTTTTTTATATGAAGTTTTACATTATGTTACATCACAAATTCATATAAAAAAGGACAGGAAAAGGCTCGCAATCCCTGATTCGTTGCGGTAACCTCGGATGCGTTTGTGCCTGGTTTACCTCGTTTCAGCATTAAATCCGTGAAAAATGTGCGTTCCGCCACGTTTTCAGCGGTAAGCGATTGTCGGGGCAGCAGGTGCAGATTAGGCTCGTTTCGTTTGGCATTTTCAGGTAGCGACTTTCGTCGTTAAGGACTTCAAGGGAAAACAACAACAATGGTCAAATCTCAACCGTTTCTGAGATATTTTTTGCGGGTAGTACCTGCAATTGCCGCAGCGGTAATGCTCTCCGCGTGCAGCTCGACTCACACTTCGAACTTGAATAACGCACAAACTGAGATGCATGCAGTTAATGACAAAAACGGTCTTTTACTGCAAGCCTCTCAGGATGAATTCGAAGCAATGGTCCGTAACGTTGACGTTAAGTCAAAAATTATGGATCAGTATGCAGACTGGAAAGGTGTTCGCTACCGTTTAGGCGGTGAAAGCAAGCGCGGCATTGATTGCTCGGCGTTTGTACAACGCACCTTCCGTGAACAGTTTGGTATGGATTTACCGCGTTCTACCTACGAACAGGAAGACCTCGGCAAGAAAATCGTGCGTACCAAACTGCGTCCTGGCGATCTGGTGCTGTTCCGCGCCGGCTCTACCGGGCGCCACGTCGGCATTTATTTAGGTAACGATCAATTCGTTCATGCCTCTACCAGCAGCGGCGTGATGATTTCTAATCTGAACGATAACTACTGGAATAAACGTTATCGTGAAGCCCGCAGAGTGCTGACCAGCAGCTGACGGCGCAAAATACCTGATTGTCCTGAATACCAAACGAGCAATAAAACGCTGCCCCCGGGCAGCGTTTTTTTTATCCCTAACGTTACGCTGATAAAAAACTCACCTATCATCATCAAATACAATTAAGCGTTTGTTAGCGGATTACCCTGCGTAAATAACGATGAATAATGACTGCACCACCACCATTGGGATATATTAAGCGATCACTCGATAACAAAAACAGAATGATACGCCGTGCTCAGGGGGCAAAGGTTTATGGGCTTGAAAAGGGCATTTGCACGCCATGTTTCGCACAGACGACGCAGCCTGGCTAAAAGCAGCATTGTCGCTCTGGTATTTTTTATCCTGTTTACGGGCATCACACTCCTCCTGATTAATCACCAGCGCACACAATATCAACGCACGGTAGAACAACGTACACAGAAATTCACCCTCGAAAATCTGGATAGTCTGACGGAAATCATGCTGCAATTGATGCCGTTGACGGAACGCTCCTGCGCGTCCAGCCAGCCGGATATTACCTATCAGGCGGCGTTTAATTCCGGCGTGCGGAGCTTCTTGCTGGTGAAAAACGGTTTTGCCTATTGCTCCTCGGCTACCGGCAGCATGATGCTGGCACTGAAAAATATTTATCCGGAAATCGATCCGCGCCAGACGCGGGATCTCAAACTGCAGCAAGGCACCCCTCTTGTGCCGGGAAAACCCGCAGTAGCCGTCTGGTTGCGTCATCCCGGAGAGGAAAACACCGGCGTGTTGGCGACCCTGGATATCAACCTGATGCCCTACCTGCTGTTCGCTTCGCGTGACGCACGCACACCCGGCATTGCCATTATTCTGGGCGATCGCGCCCTGACCACCTTCAGCCCGAACCTGATGCCGGTGGGCCAGTTGCCGAACGATCAGGCCGATCGCTTAGCCATCCCAGGCACGCCGATGACGATTCTGTTTTATAACGAAACGCTGACGCCCAATGATATCCGCCTGACCCTGTTGGGCAGCCTGGTGTTGTCATTGATGATCGGCGTCCTGTGCTACTACATGCTGCTGCTGCGCCAAAGCCCGGAGCGTGCGTTGATGCGCGGCATCAAGCGCAATGAATTCTTTATCGAATACCAGCCGGTGTTCCATACCCGCAAAGGCGCCGTCGCCGGGCTGGAAGCACTGATCCGCTGGCAGCATCCGATTGAAGGGCGTATCCCGCCGGACCTGTTTATCCCCTACGCCGAAAGCGAAGGGCTGATTGTGCCGCTGACGCGCCATCTGTTCCGCCTGATCGCCGAAGACGTCCCACGCCTGGCGACGGTGTTGCCAAAAGGCGCCAAACTGGGTCTGAACATCTCCCCTTCCCATCTGAGCGCCCCCTCCTTCCATCAGGACGTGTACGAACTGCTGGCGCAACTGCCCAGCGACTACTTTACGCTGGTATTCGAGATAACCGAACGCGGCATGGTAGAGGAAGCCAACGCGCTGGCGGAGTTTGACTGGCTGCACCAGCAAGGCATTGAAATCGCCATCGACGATTTCGGCACCGGCCACAGCGCGCTGATTTATCTGGAGCGCTTTACCATGGACTATCTGAAAATAGACCGTGGTTTCGTCAACACTATCGGTCAGGATACGGTCACCGCACCGGTGTTGGACGCAGTGATCTCACTGGCTAAAAAGCTGAAAATGCAAACCGTGGCGGAAGGCGTGGAAACCGCCGAACAATTGCACTTCCTGCAGGAACGGGACGTTAACTTTATGCAGGGGTATTATTTCAGCAAGCCGTTGAGCATCGACAACTTCGTGACATTCTGCACTAACCAGCAGGTCTTTGATTATCAGGCGCAAAAAGCCTGATCTTTACATTACTTCACCCTGCGGCGCGGCAGTGAATGTTATGCTGGCCGCAGACTTAACCGACTTATCAGCAGGAGCTTACCGTCAAGATGTCCGTGCGCGTTTTTGCTGCCCTGGTGCTCTCAGCACTGAGTTTTGGCCTGCAGGCCGAAACCCTCAATGAAAGTTACGCTTTCGCCCTTCTCGGTGAGCCGAAATACGCCACCGATTTCAGCCATTACGACTACGTCAATCCGGCCGCACCGAAAGGCGGCGACGTGCGGATGGCGGCGATCGGCACTTACGATAACTTTAACCGTTACGCCTCGCGCGGCGTACCCGGCGAACGCACCGACGCACTGTATGACTCGCTGTTCACCACCTCGGACGACGAAATAGGCAGCTACTATCCACTGATCGCCGAATCTGCCCGCTTCCCGGCCGATATGCACTGGGTGGAGCTGGACATTAACGCCCGCGCCCGCTTCCACGATGGCAGCCCTATCACCGCAGCCGACGTCGCCTTTACCTTTAACAAGTTTATGACCGAAGGCGTGCCGCAATTTCGCGTGGCGTACAAAGGCATTAAGGTAAAGGCCATCTCCCGCCTGACGGTACGCATCGAATTCCCGCAGCCGGATAAAGACAAGCTGCTTGGGCTGTTTGGGCTGCCGGTGCTGCCGGAGAGTTTCTGGAAAGATCATAAGCTGAACGAGCCGCTGGCAGCGCCGCCGCTTGGCAGCGGCCCGTATAAGGTCGGCAGTTACCGCCTCGGCCAATACATTACCTATCAACGGGTACGCGACTACTGGGCGGCCAACCTGCCGGTCAATCGCGGCCGCTTCAACTTCGACAGCATCCGCTACGACTACTATCTGGATGACAAAGTGGCGCTGGAGGCCTTCAAGGCCGGTGCCTACGACTTCCGCATCGAGGGTTCGCCCAAAAGCTGGGCCACCCAATATCAGGGCGGCAACTTCGCCCGCAACTACATTGTCAAACAGGATGAAACCAACCAGTCGGCGCAGAATACCCGCTGGATGGCGTTCAATATGAAACGCCCTCTGTTTGCCGATCGGCGCGTGCGCGAGGCGATCACGCTGGCCTTCGATTTCGATTGGATGAACAAGGCGCTGTATTACAACGCTTATCAACGTACCAACAGCTATTTCCAGAATACCCCCTACGCCGCCAGCGGCTATCCGGATGCTGCCGAACTGGCGCTGCTGGCGCCGCTGAAGGACAAGGTACCGCCGGAGGTGTTCACCAGCATCTACCAGCCGCCATCCTCCGACGGCAGCGGCAGCGATCGCCAGAACCTGCTGAAAGCCACCCAGTTGCTCAAGCAGGCCGGTTGGGAAGTGAAAAACCAGCAGTTGGTGAACAGTAAAACCGGCAAGCCCTTTACCTTCGAGCTGATGTTGCTGAGCGGCAGCAACTTCCAGTACGTCTTGCCGTTCCAGCACAACCTCAAGCGGTTGGGGATCGAGATGCAGATCCGTGAAATTGACGTCACTCAATTCACCAAACGCATGCGTGACGGCGATTTCGACATGATGCCGACGGTCTATCTGGCAATGCCGTTCCCGAGTTCTTCGCTCCAGACGAACTGGGACTCCGAATACATCAATTCCAGCTGGAATACTGCCCGCGTCACCGATCCGGCGGTCGATAGCCTGGTGCGCAACATCCTGCGACACCAGGGCGACGAAAAAGCCCTGCTGCCGCTGGGTCGCGCGCTGGATCGGGTGCTGACCTGGAACAGGTTCATGCTGCCGATGTGGTATTCCAATCACGATCGCTATGCCTACTGGGACAAGTTCTCCACGCCGGCGATCCGTCCTGCTTACGTGATTGGCTTCGACAACTGGTGGTTTGACGTCAACAAGGCGGCGCGTTTGCCGGCCCAACAACAATAAGGGGTCGGCGATGGCGGCTTATCTGATTCGCAGACTGTTGCTGATTATTCCCACCCTGTGGGCGATCATCACCATTAACTTTTTCATCGTGCAGATCGCGCCCGGCGGCCCGGTCGATCAGGCCATTGCCAACATCGAGATGGGCCAGAGCAGCGGTTTTGGCGGCGGTGGCGCAGGTGAAGGCCTGGGGCACGCGCGGATCGGCGTCGGCAGCGCCACGGATAGCCAGTACCGGGGGTCGCGCGGGCTGGATCCGGAAGTGATTGCCGAAATCACCAAACGCTATGGTTTCGACAAACCGCTGCATGAGCGCTATTTCACCATGCTGTGGAATTATATGCGTCTCGACTTTGGCGACAGCCTGTTTCGCGGCGCGTCGGTGATGCAACTGGTGGGCCATAGCCTGCCGGTTTCCATCACCCTGGGCCTGTGGAGCACGCTGATTATCTATCTGGTGTCGATCCCGCTCGGTATCCGCAAGGCGGTGCATAACGGCAGCGCTTTCGATATCTGGAGCAGCACGCTGATTATCATCGGCTACGCCATTCCGGCCTTCCTGTTCGCCATTTTGATGATCGTGCTGTTCGCCGGCGGCAGTTACCTGGATTGGTTCCCGTTGCGTGGCCTGGTATCCAGCAACTTCGATAGCCTGTCGTGGTATGGCAAGATTACCGATTATCTGTGGCACATCACCCTGCCGGTGCTGGCGACGGTCATTGGTGGTTTCGCCACCCTGACCATGCTGACCAAGAACTCGTTTCTTGACGAGATCCGCAAACAGTATGTAGTCACCGCGCGCGCCAAGGGGCTGGACGAGAACAAAATCCTTTATCGCCACGTATTTCGCAATGCCATGCTGCTGGTGATCGCCGGCTTCCCGGCAACGTTCGTCAGCATGTTTTTCACCGGTTCATTGCTGATTGAAGTGATGTTCTCGCTCAACGGGCTGGGGCTGCTGGGGTATGATGCCACTCTGCAGCGCGACTATCCGGTGATGTTCGGCACGCTGTATATTTTTACCCTGATTGGCCTGCTGTTGAATATCCTCAGCGATATCACCTATACCCTGGTCGATCCGCGCATTGATTTCGAGGCCCGCCAATGAGCCGCTTAAGCCCGATCAACCAGGCGCGTTGGGCGCGTTTTCGCAGTAATCGCCGCGGTTACTGGTCACTGTGGGTTTTCCTGGTGTTGTTTATCCTCAGCCTGGCCGCCAACCTGATCGCCAACGACCGGCCGCTGCTGGTGCGCTACGAAGGCCGCCTGTACCTGCCGTTCATGATCAATTACAGCGAGACCACCTTTGGCGGTGAGCTGAATACCGCCACCGATTACCAGGATCCTTTCGTAAAACAGCAGATCGACCGCCACGGCTGGGCGGTTTGGCCGCCGATTCGCTTCAGTTACGACACCATCAACTTCGCCACTGAGGTGCCCTTCCCCTCAGCCCCCTCGCGCCATAACCTACTGGGTACCGACGGTAACGGCAGCGACGTGCTGGCCCGCGTGCTGTACGGCTTTCGCATTTCGATGCTGTTCGGGTTAGCGCTGACGCTGTTTTCCAGCGTGATCGGCGTTTGCGTCGGCGCGATGCAAGGCTATTACGGCGGGCGTTTTGACCTGTGGGGACAACGCTTTATCGAGGTGTGGTCGGGCATGCCGACGCTGTTTTTGATCATTTTGCTGTCGAGTATCGTACAACCCAATTTCTGGTGGCTGCTCGGTATCACCATTCTGTTTGGCTGGATGAGCCTGGTAGGCGTGGTGCGCGCCGAGTTCCTGCGCACCCGCAACTATGATTACATCCGCGCCGCACGCGCTATGGGGGTGCCGGATCGGGTCATTATGTACCGACATATGCTGCCCAATGCGATGGTGGCGATGCTGACCTTCTTGCCGTTTATCCTCTGCGGTTCCATCACCACGCTGACCTCTCTCGATTTCCTGGGCTTTGGCCTGCCGATCGGCTCTCCGTCGCTCGGTGAACTGTTGCTGCAAGGCAAAAACAACCTGCAAGCGCCATGGCTCGGCATCACTGCGTTCCTGGTGTTGGCGGTGTTGCTGTCTTTACTCATTTTTATCGGCGAAGCCATACGCGACGCCTTTGACCCCAGCAAGGCGCATTGATATGGCTAGTACTCCACTGCTTTCAATTCAGGATCTCAGCGTCGCTTTCCGTCAGGGAGAGCAGTTGAATCAGGTGGTCAACGGCTTGTCGTTGCAGATAGAAAAAGCGGAAACGTTGGCCTTGGTGGGTGAGTCCGGCTCCGGCAAAAGCGTGACCGCACTGTCGGTGCTGCGGCTGTTGCCTTCGCCGCCGGTGGTCTATACCGGGGGGGATATCCTGTTCAATGGTAGCTCGTTGCTGCATGCGCCGGAAGCCGAATTGCGCAAAGTGCGCGGCAACCAGATTTCGATGATTTTTCAGGAGCCTATGGTGTCGCTCAACCCATTGCACACCATTGAGAAACAACTGGCGGAAGTGTTGGCTTTGCACCGTGGCATGCGGCGCGACGTAGCGCGCGGGGAGATTATTCAGTGTCTGGATCGCGTCGGTATTCGCAACGCCAAAGGCCGGTTGAAAGACTATCCGCATCAGCTCTCCGGCGGCGAACGCCAGCGGGTCATGATCGCCATGGCGGTATTGACCCAGCCAAAACTGCTGATTGCCGACGAACCGACCACTGCGCTCGATGTGACCATTCAGGCGCAGATCCTGCTGCTGCTGAAAGAGCTGAAGCAAGAAATGGGGATGGGGCTGCTGTTTATCACTCATAACCTGAATATCGTTCGCCGCCTGGCGGACAATGTGGCGGTGATGCGCAACGGCCAATGCGTAGAGCAGAACAGCCGGGCGGGCCTGTTCAGCCAGCCGCAACATCCCTATACCCAGCAACTGCTGGCAGCGGAAAATGTCGGCGATCCTCTGCCGTTGCCGGCGGACGCCGCCCCGCTGCTGAAAGTGGAAAACTTGCAGGTCAGTTTCCCGATCAAGCGCGGCTTGTTGCGCCGCACGGTTGACCATCATTACGCGTTGAAAGGACTGAGTTTTGAGCTGAAGGCCGGGGAAAGCGTTGGATTGGTGGGGGAGTCGGGGTCGGGTAAAAGCACCACCGGGCTGGCGCTGCTGCGTCTGTTGAGCGCCAGCGGCGCTATCTGGTTTAACGGCCAACCGCTGCACCAGTTCAGCCTGAAACAGATGCTGCCGTACCGCAGCCAGATACAGATCGTGTTTCAGGATCCCTACTCCGCGCTGAACCCGCGACTGAGCGTGTTGCAAATTATCGCCGAGGGGCTGGAGGTACATCAGAAATTGAGCGCCGAACAGCGTGAACAAAAGGTGATGGAAGCCTTGCAAGAAGTGGGGCTGGATCCCGCCCTGCGCCACCGCTACCCTACCGAGTTTTCCGGTGGCCAGCGCCAGCGCATTGCTATCGCACGGGCGCTGATTCTGCAGCCGCAGTTGCTGATTCTGGATGAGCCGACCTCATCGCTGGATAAATCGGTACAGGCGCAAATCCTGACGTTGCTGAAATCTCTGCAACAACGCCATCGGCTGGCATATCTGTTCATCAGCCATGATTTGCAGGTAGTACGCTCACTGTGCCATCAGGTGATCGTATTGCGCCAGGGAGAAGTGGTTGAACAGGGCGACTGCCAGACGATCTTTAACTCGCCTGCCGCCGCTTATACGCAGCAGTTGTTGCAGTTGGCCGATTAGCGGCGGGGGTCAGAAAGGATATTGCGCGCTCAGTGGCTCGGCGATGGCGGCGCCAACGTTTTTTAACCGGCATAAGGTAGCGCTTTCATCGCTGCGGTGCACAAACAGGCAAGCTTCCCCTTCCCACTCCACGATGGCGCAATCGACCTGAATCTCCTGCAAAGACAGCTTAAGCTGTTGCATAACCTGCCAGGCGTCCGCCCCTTCATGGCTGAGCAGTTTCAAGCCAATCAGATTGTTATCTTCGTCTATCCCGCTAAGCGGAATCGGTTCAACCTTGATGCCGGTAAAACCTGATAGCCAACGATAACTTTGCGGCAAGCGATGCACTACCGAAAGTTGGATACTATCCACATGAAATCCCTAGTTTGAAAAGTGAAACAGTTTTTACCTGACAGGGTAACTAAGTTATAGCCGTTGAGAACCGACTCTGCCGAGTGTACATGTTATTTAAATGTAAAATTTGTCACAACTTATTAACCGTACCCTGCGCTTGCTGATATCGTGCTGTTTTGGTGCGCCGCACGGTGTCATTTCACGGCATTTTGCGACTCAGCTCGCATTTTTGCGTTATATGTAACCCTTTCCCGCCACGATCTCAACTCTTTTTTCTTGCAATGCGGTTACTTTTCACTCTTTATAATTTTACATTGCAGAAACATTTAACTTCGCCCTTCAAGGTAAAAAATCGATTTAATTCATTGATTTTAAATAGACAAAACAAAAATCAAACACCCCATCCCGGCAAAGATACCGTGCGGAACCTCTGTAATTATCGTTTCTCAACCTGCGCTTTTTTTAACAAAAAGCACACAGATTGCACGCCAAGCATTTAATTAGCGTACTTATATTTAGCAACAAAATCTGCATTGCCAACGGGATTGATGAGAGTGCGCTGAAAAGAATGGAATAACCCAGGCTCAGCACTAAGCCGGCCTGGGTTATTCAGAGATAAATCGCGGAAGGATCAGGCAAGGTTGCTGCGTGGACGGCTGGCATACAAATAGAACAGCACCGCTACGATACTGCACAGCGCCATGGAAGAGACCATCGGCCAGGCGCTCTTGCCTGGCGCCATCGACAGTACCGCCCCGACCAGAGCGCCGATGCTGAAACGCAGCGTACCGGCCAACGAGGACGCCGTACCCGCCATATGCGGGAAATCATCCAGGATCACCGCCATGGCGTTGGACGAAATCATGGCGATGCAGCCCAGATAGACCGCCACACCGAGCACCAACGCCCAGAAGCCCAGGCCGATGGCACTCACCGCCAGCAACCACAGCCCCATCGCCAACTGAACCAACAAGCCCAGCCGGAACATTTTGATCGCCCCCCGCCGCCGTACGTTGCGGCTATTGACCAAAGTTGTCAGGAACAAAAACACGATATTCAGCGCAAAGTAGTAACCAAAATGCTGCGGCGAAACGTTATTCAATTCGATATACACGAACGGCCCGGCGCTGAGGAACGAGAACATGCCGGCGAACGAGAAGGCGCTGGCCAACATATAACTCAGCACTCGCTTGTGGCGGAACAGCGAAGCAAAATTGCCCAACGTGGTGCGCAGATGGAATTTCTGCCGCCGCTCTTTCGGTAGCGTTTCTTTAATAAAGAACGCCACCAGCAGCGAACCGATCAGCGCCGCTGCGCCCATGGTCCAGAAAATCGCATGCCAGCTGAACCACAGCAGCAGCGCACCGCCGATCATCGGCGCCAGCAAGGGTGCAATGGTCATCACCAGGATGACAAACGACATCATGCGCGAAAACTCGTCCTTGGTGAACATATCGCGCATCAGGGCGTTAATCACCACGCTGGCCGCCGCCGCCGACAGGCCGTGCAGGAAACGCAGGTTGATCAACTGCTCGATCGACTGCGCCATGGCGCAAGCGCCGCCGGCAATGGCGAAGATCAGCGTCCCCCACAGGATCACCGGCTTGCGCCCTATGCTGTCCGACATCGGCCCATAGAACAGCTGCCCCAGGGCAAAACCGAGCATATAGGCGCTGAGCGTCATCTGCACGCTGCCCGACTCGACGCCGAACTGCTTGGCTATCACCGGCATACTGGGCAGATACATGTCGATAGCCAGCGGCATCAGCATGGAAAGCAGGCCCAGAATAAAAATCAAACCGAGGTGAGATGACCGGTTCTGTTGCACGTTCAACGATTCCTTAATCAGCCGCAGCCGTTAGTCCTGCAAATGTGGTGCGCCCACGCTGGCGATTTCTTCTTCAGTCAGCGGGCGGTATTCGCCCGGAGCCAAATCTTCATCCATCACGATGGCGCCAATCCGCTCGCGGTGCAGTTCGACAACCCGGTTGCCAACCGCCGCGAACATGCGTTTCACCTGGTGATAGCGCCCTTCGCTGATGGTCAAACGCACCAGAGTGTCTTCAATTTTTTCCAGTTGTGCCGGACGGGTCAGATCTTTTTCATTATGCAACTGCACGCCTTCGGCAAACTGCTGTGCGGTATCTTCCGCCAGCGGATGCTCCAGCGTGACCAGATAGGTTTTCTCACAATGATGTTTCGGTGAGGTGACGCGGTGCGACCACTGCCCGTCGTCAGTCATCAGCACCAGGCCAGTGGTGTCGATATCCAGCCGACCGGCGGCGTGCAATTTATAAGCGACCGGTTCATCGAGGAAATACAGCACCGTCGGGTGATCGGGATCGTCCGTAGAGCAAACGTACCCCTGAGGCTTGTTGAGCATGAAATAGCGTGGGCCGCTCAGCTGCTGCAGCGGGTTGCCGTCAAACGCCACCTCCTGCTCCGGGGTCAGTTTGACAGCCCCGCTCTTCACCACTTCACCGTCCACGGTGACGCGTTTTGCCCGAAGTTCACGCGCTACCAGCGCGCGGCTAACACCTAACTGCTGAGATAAAAACTTGTCCAGTCGCATTGAATCTGCTTTGCCTGTCGTTGTTATGATCGCATTGATCGTATTGCTAAAATATGACGCCCGCCGTTGCACCAGGTGCAACAGGGCAGGTTCGGAGAGGGGGAAACAGCGATTACTGTGACGGGAGTATAGCGGCGGAAACGGCCCCCTGACAGAGGTAATTTCCGCACTTCTCGCACCGCATGCGCTCACAAGGCATAATAATAGAAATTTTTTAGCCGCCTGAGGAGTAAAATGTCACTGTTTCTGTGGGTTCAGATGTTGCAAAACATGTTCCCGGCGGCCCATTTCAACCAACGGCGTTAATTCATGGCCTTTACTCTACGCCCCTACCAACTGGAAGCGGTCGAAGCCACCATCAAACATTTCCGCCAGCATTCTCAACCGGCGCTGATTGTGCTGCCGACCGGTGCAGGCAAAAGCCTGGTGATCGCCGAACTGGCGAAGCGCGCACGCGGCCGGGTATTGGTGCTGGCCCACGTGAAAGAGCTGGTGGCGCAAAACCACGCCAAATACTGCGCCTACGGGCTGGAGGCGGATATCTTTGCCGCCGGGCTGCAGCAAAAAGACAGCGCCGGCAAAGTGGTGTTCGGCAGCGTACAGTCCGTGGCGCGTAATCTGCCGTTGTTCGACGGCGCATTTTCCCTGCTGATTATCGACGAGTGCCACCGCATCAGCGATGACGATGACAGCCAGTACCAGCAAATTATTCAGCACCTGCAAAAATCCAACCCGCAGTTGCGGCTGTTGGGGCTGACCGCCACGCCTTACCGGCTGGGTAAAGGCTGGATTTATCAGTATCACTACCACGGCTTTACCCGCGGCGATGCCGGCAGCCTGTTTCGCGACTGCATTTATGAACTGCCGCTGCGCTACATGATCAAGAACGGTTATCTGGTGCCGCCGGAACGGCTCGACATGCCGATTGTGCAGTACGATTTCAGCCGCCTGGAGGCCAGAAGCAACGGCCTGTTCAGTGAGGTAGACCTCAACCGCGAGCTGAAACAGCAAAATCGCATCACACCGCACATCATCAGCCAGATCGTCGAATATGCCGAAACGCGCAAAGGGGTGATGATTTTCGCCTCCACCGTTGAGCATGCTCGTGAGATCCACGGCCTGCTGCCGGCCGGTGAGGCCGCGCTGGTCAGCGCCGAAACGCCGGCCGCCGAGCGGGATGCGTTGATTGAGGCGTTCAAACAACAACGGCTGCGCTATCTGGTCAACGTGGCGGTGTTGACCACCGGCTTTGACGCGCCGCATGTCGATCTGATCGCCATTTTGCGCCCCACCGAATCCGTCAGCCTTTATCAGCAAATCGTCGGCCGCGGGTTGCGGCTGGCTCCCGGCAAAGAGGATTGCCTGATCCTCGACTACGCCGGCAACCCGCATGACCTGTTTACGCCGGAGGTGGGCGTCAGCAAACCGCACAGCGACAGCCAGCCGGTACAGGTATTTTGCCCCGGCTGCGGCTTCGCCAACCTGTTCTGGGGAAAATGCACCGAAAATGGCGACATCATCGAGCATTACGGCCGCCGCTGCCAGGGCTGGCTGGAAGACGATGATGGCCATCGAGAACAGTGCGACTACCGCTTTCGTTTCAAGAGTTGCCCGCACTGTGGCGCAGAAAACGACATTGCTGCGCGCCGCTGCCACCAGTGCCAGGAAGTGCTGGTCGATCCCGACGACATGCTGAAAGAGGCGCTGAAACTGAAGGACGCATTGGTTCTGCGCTGCGGCGGTATGGAGTTGCAAAGCGGACGCGATGAAAAAGGCGAGTGGCTGAAGGCCACCTATTACGATGAAGACGGCACCAGCACCAGCGAGCGTTTCCGCCTGCAAACGCCAGCACAGCGCAAAGCCTTCGAGATGCTGTTTCTGCGCCCGCATCAACGCGCGCCGGGGGTGCCGTTCAGTTGGCAAACCGCAGCCGACGTGCTGGCCCAACAGACACTGTTGCGTCATCCGGATTTTGTCGTGGCGCGCAAACGTGGGCAATTCTGGCAGGTACGGGAAAAAGTGTTCGATTATCAAGGCCGCTTCCGCCGGGCCAACGAGCTGTATTGATGCCCGCATCGCGCAGATTCGGGAGGTTTCCATTGCCCTGCCGACGGCTTTCCGTTAAAATGCCGCCCGCTTTAGCTGGGTTCGCCCGGTGCTAAAGTGGTTTATCGAACCTGTTACTGGGTCGCCTTAACAGGGTAAATTTTCTTTTAAGAGAAAAAACAATGTTCACTATCAATGTACAAGTACGTAAAGACCAGGGTAAGGGTGCGAGCCGCCGCCTGCGTGCAGCTAACAAATTCCCAGCTATCGTTTACGGTGGCGAAGAAGCTGCAGTTTCCATCGAATTAGACCATGATTCTGTAAAGAACATGGAAGCTAAACCAGAATTCTACAGCGAAGCAGTAACTCTGGTTATCGACGGTAAAGAAACCAAAGTTAAGGTTCAGGCTGTACAGCGTCACCCGTTCAAGCCAAAACTGACCCACATCGACTTCGTTCGCGCGTAATCGCAACGTATTCGAGCTTTTCGGGACGCCGAAGTAGAAAACGCCGCAATTGCGGCGTTTTTTATTGTCTGCGATTCGGCAAAGGTTACTTGTTGCCGCCGTTTAACCGGCGTTGCAGCTGATCGCGCAGGTTCGGCGGCGTGCCCTTAATCGTCAGCGTATCCGTTGCCGCATCCCAGAACACCCGTTCTCCCAACAGCATGGCGTCAAAGTTCATGCTGATGCCGCCGCCGCTGCCGGCGAACTTGGTCAACTGGCGCAGAGTGCCGCGATCGGCCGGGAAGCTGTCTTCCAGTTGATAGCCCTGTTCGCTGGAGAATTGCAGGAAATCTTTCTCGCCCACCGGCGCGATCTCTTTCGACAGTTCCTGCAGCTCGATTTCCTCGCCGGCCTGCAGCTGTTCGTTGCAATAGCTGTAAACCTGCTGGCGCACCGACTGGCGCTCATTTTTATCCAACTGGGCGTCGGCGCAATAGTCGTCAACCGCCTGCAGCAAGCCCCGGTTCTGCGCTTTGGTGTCCAGCCCTTCGGCCGCCGCCAGGAAATCCATAAAGAAATCGGACACCTTGCGCCCCACCCGGCCTTTCAGGAAGGTCAGGTAACGGGTGGACTCCGGGTTGGTTTCCCATTCGGTCAGATCGATGCGCGCCACGATATCGGCGTGGTTGATGTCCAGATAATGGGTGGTGTTGATATCCAGCTCCTCGTTAACGCGTGAACTGTTGCGGCTGTTGAGCACCGCAATCAGCAAGTACTCTGTCGACAGGTAGCGGTACTGGCCGAACAGCACCACGCCGCCTTCGGCAAACGGGTACTTGCCCAGCTCATCGCGCAGACGGCCGGTTGCCGCGCGACTGAAGGCCAGAAAATCCTTATCGTCCTTGCGGCAGGTGCGCAGCGCATCCGCCAGCTCACTGCCTTCATTGAACAGGCCATAAGCCTTGCTCTTGGCACTGTAGACACGATGCAGTTCCTCCATCATCTCTTCCACCGCCGCATTGGTGGGAAGAAGAGAGTCGCGCAGCACCACGTCCAGCGTTTGTTCGTCGCGTTTTACCAACTGGTGCAGAGCGATCTGGTCGATATCCAGACTCATGATAAATCCTCCTGTTCTTTGAGCGCGTATTCAAGCACCGAAGGCTTCGCCCTGCAACTGTAAAGCGGGATCGGCAAACGATCGTTACCTTAACGGCTACCACGCTATAAAAGAGCGGAAAATCACGGCTCTATACGGTAAGATATGGGACTTTGTCAGGCTTTGAGCGCAATTTTTATGCCACAATCATCCCGTTACAGTGACGAACACGTTGAACAACTGCTCTCTGAGCTGGTCAATGTTCTGGAAAAACACCATACTCCCACCGATCTTTCTCTGATGGTGCTGGGCAACATGGTAACTAATCTGATCAACACCAGCGTTGCTCCCGCGCAGCGGAAGACGTTGGCAAGATCGTTTGCAGAAGCTCTGCAAGCTTCTATTCGTGAAGACAAAGCGCATTAATAATTAATTATGGTGACAAACCGTCAGCGTTATCGTGAAAAAGTCTCCCAGATGATTAGCTGGGGGCACTGGTTCGCCTTATTCAATATTCTGCTCGCCCTCGGGCTGGGCAGCCGCTATCTGTTTGTCACCGACTGGCCCTCCTCCCTGTTGGGCCGGGTTTATGCCCTGGTCAGCTTGCTGGGGCATTTCAGCTTTATCGTTTTCGCCGGCTACCTGTTGGTGATATTCCCGCTGACCTTTGTGGTGATGTCACAGCGGCTGCTGCGGCTTATTTCCGCCGCGCTGGCCACGACCGGGCTAACGCTGTTGCTGGTAGACAGCGAAGTGTTCACGCATTTCCACCTTCACCTTAACCCGGTGGTGTGGGAACTGGTGGTCAACCCGGATCAAAGCGAGCTGGCGCGCGACTGGCAACTGATGTTCATCTGCGTGCCCGTTATCTTCCTGGTGGAGATGTTGTTTGGCACCTGGAGCTGGCAAAAGCTTCGCAGCCTGAACCGCCAACACTTTGGCAAGCCGTTGGCCGTGCTGTTCATCAGCGCCTTTTTTGCCTCGCACCTGATTTATATCTGGGCCGACGCCAATTTCTATCGCCCGATCACCATGCAGCGAGCCAACCTGCCGCTTTCCTACCCCATGACCGCACGTAAATTCCTTGAGAAACACGGCCTACTCGATCCACAAGAGTATGAGCGCCGTTTGGTGCAGCAGGGTAATCCGGAGGCCGTAGCGGTGGAATATCCACTCAACGATCTCAGCTACAACGACAAAGGCAGCGGCTATAACCTGTTGATGATCGTCGTAGATGGCGTTCGCGCCCAGGATATGACGAAGGATATGCCTGCCCTCACCCGCTTCGCGCAGGAAAACGTTCGCTTCAGCGATCACTACAGTTCGGGCAATCATGCAGATACCGGCCTGTTTGGCCTGTTCTACGGCATTTCGCCGACCTATTTGGACAGCATTCTCGCCGCGCGCAAACCTTCTGCCCTGGTGAACGCACTTAGCGCCCAGGGTTATCAGTTTGGCCTGTTCTCGTCCGACGGCTTTAACGCCAGCCTATATCGTCAGGCACTGTTGACCGACTTCTCGTTGCCGACGCCAAGCAGGCAAAACGATGCAGTCACCACTCAACAATGGCAGAATTGGCTGGCCGATCAGAACAACAAGGCTCCGTGGTTCTCCTACATCAACTTCCGTGGCGCTGAACCGGCAGCCAATGAAAAAACACCGGCCCCGGCCGACTTTATTCAACGTTACCGCGCCGGTGCGCAGGATGTGGACACGCAGATTGCGGAGGTGCTCAGCACGCTGAAAGCCCGTGGCGTTCTGGATAAAACGGTCGTGGTGATTACCGCAGAACACGGCGTTGAATTTAATGACAGCGGCAAAGGCTACTGGGGTGCTGGCAGCAGTTATAACCAACAGCAGCTGCAAGTGCCGCTGGTTATCCACTGGCCGGGTACGCCAGCTCAGACCATCAATAAGCTGACCGGCCATAACGATGTGATGCGCACGCTGATGCAGCGTTTACTGCACGTTAAAACGGCCCCTAACGATTACTCGCAAGGTGAAGATCTGTTCACCGCACAGCGCAAGAATAACTGGGTCGCCACCGGTGATAACAACCTGTTGATCATCACTACGCCAACACAAACCCTGGTGCTGGACGGCAATGGCACTTATCGCGCGTACGATAAAAACGACAAAGAAATAAAAGACGAGAAACCGCAGCTTACCCTGCTGTTGCAGGTGCTGACTGACGTTAAACGCTTCATTGCCAACTAACTGCTTAAAATACAAGCAATCAGGCGCTGCTACTCTTGCATTGATTTTGGTTAAGGGTAGTATAATTTGCCATAGCGTCGGCATGTAGCGCAGCTTGGTAGCGCACCGTCATGGGGTGTCGGGGGTCGGAGGTTCAAATCCTCTCATGCCGACCAAACATCCTTAAAGAAACCAACCCTTTGCGGTTGGTTTTTTTATGCCTGCAATTTGTATGTAACGCCCCCCGGCAACCCCATCTACATAACAATAGTCAGTGCCAAATTCAGACATTGCCCCTGTAAACTATCTAAATATGCCATGCTATACTGACAAAAATTCACCTGAATATGGGTAGTTGTTAATGAAATATTGTTCAGAGGGGCTTGCCAATGCAACCTGCTAAGAAATGGTCGCAGGAGCTGGAAGGGTTACGTGGTCTGGCTTCTTTATGGGTCGTTTTGGGCCATATCTGTATATTAACCAGCTTTCGCTTCCCCATACTTTCAGATCCTGGAATCGGGGTTGATCTATTCATCTTGCTTTCTGGCTACCTGATGGCTAAAAATTATGTGGAGCGTAAAGAGAAAGAGCCCTGGACTGAAAGTGCAACCTTCAAGAAATTTTGGCTACGCCGTTTCTTCCGTATTGCCCCGCTTTACTATGTATTACTCATTTTTGCTATTGGTTTTGGCAGTTATTTTGGTGAAGCTCGGGAAACCATCAGCAGTTTTTATAGCGCAACCCAAACTGATAGTTCGCGCTATAGCGATAACTCGTTCTTAAACATTTTTACCCATGTAACGTTTATGTTTGGCTTTCTGCCAAGTTTTTCATTTAATACCGTGCTGCCAGACTGGAGTATAGGGCTGGAAATGCAGTTCTATTTCCTTTTCCCATTCATAATGTTAGCAGTAATGCAGTTAGGCTTCGCGCGGGCCTGTTTGACCGTGATTGCACTGTGCATGATTGCTAAACAGTTGTTGCCTAATTACTTTTCCTCGTTCCCTATGCCATCAATGATACTGATAAAGTTGCATCTTTTTATAGCTGGCATGTTTATTTCTGAAGCTATACGCGGAAAAAGCTTTAAATATGTGTTTTTTGCCTTGGCCACAGCTTGCGTCAGTATTTATATGCAAGATAGTTTTAACAAGATCCGTTTTCTGGCTGAAATTGGCATGCTCTTGATGTTGGCTACGATTCTTTGGCCAAGAGTTGAAGGAAGTCTCTGGGCCAATGTACTGCGTTTCCCTCGCTGGATACTGACCAATAAGATTAGCGTCTTTATGGGGGATGTTTCCTACTCTGTGTATCTGCTGCATCTGTTAATAGTTCTTCCTGTCATCGCTTTCCTGCTGTCAAATCCCCAATTTTCCGGGTTGCCTTCCATAGCAAGATTTATGACTGCATCTATTATCATTTTACCCATAACTTATGGGGTTGCAGTGTTTCTCTATAAATTTATCGAAAAACCGGGTATCAAACTGGGCAAAACAATTATTAGCCGTAAGCTGACCAAAGCCATTGTCTTGCCGTAAAAACAAAGGTAGATGATTCAATATCCCCCCCTGTAATATGTACAAGGGGGGGTAGATAAACCCAGTAAGTTTTCTCCCAATCGATGTCGGTTTAACGATACTGATTAAAAAAATGAAATAAAAAACCCCAGCAATCATTTAGATTGCTGGGGTTTAAGACGTGCTAAACGTCAGTATAACTTAATATGGTGCCGGCTACCGGAATCGAACTGGTGACCTACTGATTACAAGTCAGTTGCTCTACCAACTGAGCTAAGCCGGCTAAATTTGGCGGAAGGACAGAGATTCGAACTCTGGGAGCTGTTACACTCGACGGTTTTCAAGACCGTTGCCTTAAACCACTCGGCCATCCTTCCAATGGGCGCAGATATTAACGATACCGTTATGAAATGTCTACCGTTTCATGCAAAAAAATGCAGTAAAAAGCGCGTTTGCTTAAACTTCATGCGACTGGCGGTTAAAAAATGAAAAACCCCGCCCAAGCGAGGTTTTATTGTTCAGCGCAATGGGGCTTATTTAGGCTGAGAATCGTAGTCTGAACAGGTCTGATATCCTTTGTTCATCACGTGACCGGTGTCGCTGTAACTGACAAAATAGGTTTGCACTTTACCGTCGCGCGGCGCCACAGCGTAGGTGTCGCATGTGCCCTTCGCATTAACCAACGTTGCAGAAGTTGACGGTGGGCCGGCAATTGCCCGCACCTGCTGTTTTGTCATCCCTACTTTTACATCGCTTACCACAGGTTCCTTCACGTAACTGGCGGCCCTGTCGTAAGCGGTACAGCCGGCAAGAATGGAAAATGTCGCGGCGGTGCAAATGGCTAAAACCAGCTTATTAGTCATGGCTTGTCCTCTTGATGTACGTTTATTGTACTCTAAGTGTAGAAGAGGAAAGGCTTTTCTACAAACGTCACTTTGTCGATAGGTGCGGTTCACGTCGCCGCGCCATCAGAAACCGTAATAGATCGCACAGTAAAAAGGCCAACAGGCTAACGCCCATCACCGGCAGGCAAACGCCCAGTAGCAACGTGAGGCTGACGATCAGCAACAGCGGCCCTTTGGGCGTTTTGCGCAGCAACATAAAGGGTGAGCGCAGCGGTTTACGCACTGCCCGAGTGGGCCGGCCGCGCCACCACATCAAATACCCCATCACCACCATCGCCACCAGCCCGGCAGCGAAGGCCACCAACACCAGCTCATTTACCAGACCGAACAAGATACCCATATGCAGATCGATACCCCAGCGCGTCAATTTGGCTGCCAGCGGATACTGTTCGAACCTGACCAGATCAACGATCGCCATCGTCGCGGGATCGATTGCCACGGCATCAACCTGCGTCGGCCACCGGCGATCGATCTCCATCACCGCCCAAGCCTGGCCCGCCGTTGCCGGTTGCCTGATTTCAACCCTGCCGGCATCAATGCCTGCCGTACGTGCGACAGCCAGCGCTCTGTCATACATGGCACTGTCCTGAGGCGACTCAGCCATTGTCATGTGCATCTTGTGGCCACGGTGTTCGGCATGATCATCAGCAGGCAGTGCGCTCTGCCCACCCACTGCCGTAGACAACGAGGGGGTCGCCCAGCCCAGTTGCTGTCGCAACACGCTGATATTCTCACCGGCCCACTGCGACCAGGTCAGCCCGGTGGCGGAAAAGAACAACAGGCCGATGAGCAACAGCACGCCGCTTTTCTCATGCAGCCAACGTAAACCTTTACGCCCTGGCCTCGTCTGTTTGCGCTTGCGCGCGCCCCAGAGCATCAATCCCCCGAGCGCCGCAATCCACAGCCAGGACGCTGCCAGCTCGCTATAATTGCGACCAAAATCCCCCAGCAGCAAACTGCGATGAAATTGATCCAACCAGGTGCGCAGCGGCAATATGCCACTGGTGCCATAAACCGTCATTGCGCCATGCGTTTGCGCGGTCACCGGATCGACAAACACCGCCAACCGTTCAGAGGCCTTTAATCCCGCAACGTCAAACAACACACGAGTATTCTCGCCTTCGCCAGGTGACGGCCTCACCGCCGAAAGCGAAGCCTGCTGCGGTGCTGCCGCCTGAGCGGCGGTTATCTGGCGTTCTAACGGCAGCGTCGGCCCGGTGCTGTCGTTAAATAGCTGCTGGGCATACAGGCGGGATTCAATTTGCGGCGTCAATGCGTAAAATATTCCACTCACTGCGGCAATAAGTAAAAACGGCCCCACAAACAGACCAATATAGAAATGAATCCGCATCATCAACGGAATAAACCAACTGCAGGTGGTTACCTGCTGATTAATATTCTGCGCAGCCGCAGGCGACGCAGAAGTGCGTTCAGACATGATAGGTTATCCGTGGTCAAATAGAATAATGGCGAAATCTACCCGAATTATTTTCATTTAACAAACAGATTTCTTCTCTGTTTAGCTTAATTCTCATTAATGTTACAATGCGGGCACAATTACCGTCATCATCAATCATTTCTCCTCTGACTCTGGAAGACCTTCCTGGTGAAACTGTCCACTCAACATATGCGTACTCTGGCCTGGCTGGGCTTATTCGCTATGTTGATGGTTTTCATCGCGCCGTCCATCTCCTCGCATCTCTCGAAAAACAATATCAATAACATAGAGATGACTATGAATATGCCGATGAGCGGGGAGCATGACGAGCATATGGCGATGATGAATCATCAGCCAGAGGACAGCCCGCCCGCAGGCCACGGCATGGCGGATATGGCCTCCGGCGCCTGTTTTGACCTCTGCGGCTATTGCAGCCTGTTACATCACAACCCGCCGCTGATGGCCCTGATACCTGCGGCACCGCCCCTGTCGATTCAATGTGCCCCCCGTCTCATTCACGCTATTTACCTCGTTATTACTCTGGCCACCTTTCCATTTTATCAAACACGCGCCCCACCGTTATTTCCACCTTCAGCACAGCCACTTTAATTTATATGCTTATTTATTCAGGCAGGGTTTATTACGCCCGAAATAAAATAGCCTAAAACGTAATTAACTTTTACTTTCCAGATTGAAATCCCTTCAATTATTTCTGCGCACAGGTTAGAACTGCGGCCCTATTATCAGTAAACGCGATCAGAAGCCAAAGTCACTCAGGGCCGGAATATCATCCGGTCGGCGGCCAAGCGGCCAATGGAATTGACGATCCTGCTCACGGATCGGCATATCGTTGATACAGGCATGCCGGTTAATCATCTGGCCGTCCGGATTAAACTCCCAGTTCTCGTTGCCAAAGCTGCGGTACCAGTTGCCAGAATCATCGCGCCATTCATAGGCAAACCGCACTGCGATACGCGCGCCATCGAACGCCCAAAGCTCCTTAATCAACCGGTACTCCAGCTCTTTAGCCCACTTGCGCTGCAAGAACTTGCAGACCGCCTCCCGGCCATCAACGAACTCAGCCCGATTGCGCCAATGGGTATCTACAGAATAAACCTGAGATACACGTTCAGGATCGCGGCTGTTCCAGGCATCCTCCGCCAAACGGACTTTCTCGATGGCTGATTCACGGGTAAATGGCGGTAACGGGGGTTTAATGCTCATTGTTCACCTCTGGGCTTGGGATTAAGTAGACAGGTTTGTCTACTCAATTAAGCTAGCGCATGTAGACAGAGTTGTCTACAATCGATCCGATAAATAATTCATGAGGTGCTCTGATGTCTGTTACAACCAGCATTTTGCCTGCGCGCCAGCGTATCCTGCTGACGGCGCACGATCTGTTTTACCGTGAAGGTGTACGAGCGACCGGTATCGATCGCATCATCAGCGAATCTGGCGTAACAAAAGTGACGTTTTATCGGCACTTCCCCAGTAAGAACGATCTGATCGCAGCGTTTTTAGCCTATCGCCATGAGCAGTGGCTGGCCTGGTTTAACCCATCTCTGGAACGGCATGTTGCAGAGCAAGGCAATGTGCTGTCTGCTTTAACGCCCTGCCTTGCTGAATGGTTCAACGACCCGCACTACCGCGGTTGCGCTTTTATCAATACGGCGGTGGAATTAGCGGATATGCTGCCGGAAAGTCTGAACATCGCACGGCAGCACAAAGAGCAGATGGCCGACGCAATTGCACGCCACCTGCCTGTCGGCCCGCGGCAGGAACAGCAAGCGGCAATGCTGGCGATGTTGATAGACGGGGCGATCGTCAAAGTGCAAATTGAGCAGCAACCACAACAGACATTGCTGCTGATGAGTGGAATGCTTGAGGCGTTGGCGCTAGCCTGGCTCGATCAATAATTGGCCCAGATCCCCGGCGTCACCAGCTCCAGCAGGTGGCCGTCGGGATCGCGGAAATAAATACTCTCCCCGCCGTGTTCCCAGGTCATCCGCCCTTCTATCTCTATACCATGCGCCGTCAGATGCTGCTCCCAATGCGGTAACTGTTCTTTCGCCACCGCCAGCCCGATATGCAATGGCCCGTTGCCGTCATGCGGAGGAATATACCCTTCCGGATAATGGGCCCCCTTAAGCGAGTCGCCTTCAATAAACAGCAGCAATACGCTTTGTTCGCCCACGTTGTAGGCACGAAAACGCTCGTTGGCCACCATCGCCGGCAGCTTTAACACCTGTTGGTAAAAAGTGTCGGCGCGTTCGATATCGCGCACATACAGGACCGTTTCAATAACCCGATCTATGCTGAGCTCCATACTAACCTCCTGAGGTGTCTATCTATATAGGTAGAGCTTAGTCACACAAGGGGGCAGTGAAATAGCAATCCGTGCCGGGCAAATATCCATTTGTGCCTAATCGCAGGCAAAAAAAACGCGACCCGAAGGCCGCGTGGTCACTTTCACACTTTGTTGCTTAGAACTGGTAAACCAGACCCAAGGCAACCACGTTGTCGGTGTTGATGCCGGCAGCTTTGGTGAAATTGTTGTCATCCAGAAGGTTGATTTTGTAATCAACGTAAGTGGACATGTTTTTGTTGAAGTAGTAAGTCGCACCCACGTCAACATACTTCATCAAATCCTGATCGCCGTAACCTCGGTCGATGTCCTTGCCTCGCGACTGGAGGTAAGCCACGGACGGACGCAGGCCAAAGTCAAACTGGTACTGTGCAACAACTTCGACGTTTTGCGCTTTGTTGGCGTAGCCGTAAACAGTGCTGCCACTGCTGCCGAAACGGGTAGCGTTGTAAGACTGGGTGTACATCGCCGCCAGGTAAACGTTGTTGGCGTCATATTTCAGACCGCCGCTGTAGGCTTCGGCTTTATCGCCACGGCCTAGGATGTTGCTGTAGTTGCCGTTCATACCATTTTGGTCGTTCGTACGATCGGAAGAGAAGTAAGCGGCTGCAGCGCTGATGCCATAGCCCAGATCGTAGGACGCAGACATGCCATAACCGTCACCGTTCTGCGCCAGCACGTCGCGACCGTTATTGGATTCGGTCGCGCTGTCATTTTTACCTTGGTATTGCAGGGCAAAGTTCAGGCCATCGACCAGGCCGAAGAAGCCGGTATTACGGTAGGTCAGCACGCCGTTGGTGCGCTGGAACATGAAGTTATCTGCACCGTAGGTGTCACCGCCGAACTCCGGCAGAACGTCGGTCCATGCGCCGATGTCATACAGTACGCCATAGTTACGGCCGTAATCCAACGAGCCGTAGTCGCCAAATTTCAGACCGGCGAAACCGACACGGGTAAAGTTATTGTTATCTTCGCTTTCCGCACGATTGAGGTTCGCCTGATATTCCCACTCGCCATAACCGGTCAGTTGATCGCTGATTTGGGTTTCGCCGCGCAGACCAAAACGCATATAAGACTGGTCGCCGTCGGAATTCTTGTTGTCGGAGAAATAGTGAAGACCATCGATTTTACCGAACAAATCCAGTTTATTTCCGTCTTTGTTGTAAATTTCCGCCGCGCCTGCAGTGCCTGCAACCAGCAGAGCGGGTACTATCAGAGAGAGTACTCGAAGTTTCATCGTTATTATCCTCATTAATTATGTCGAGCTATGGCCACTGCCCTTCTGAGCATTATTAGCACGACTGTGCATTACCATTCTGGTAACAGGGGTTATATTAATCCAGAAAGAAAATGATACCAAGTACCCAATAGTGTTTCATTATAATTAACAAATGATTCGAAATGTAAATATGCGCGAACTTCCACAAAACATTACAGACAAAACAAATACAGCACATAATGATAAAAAATACATTAATTGATATAAAATCATGTAGTTATACAAAAATATAAGAAAAAAAAGATAGCCATACAAAAGTAATCGACAATAAGCACATTGTGCCAAAAGCATCCCATCCAACTGGCGCTATAATTGCGCCGCTATCATCATTATTTTCATTATTACCTTCATTATCTATACGATAATTTTTATCCATTTCGACCGGCTTCTGGCCGGTTTTTTATTTATTCATGCACCGACACCCTCCTTCAATCGCATTTTTTGCCAAGAAATAATAACCCATCGATATCATTACCCTAATTAACTGCAGCACAAATCGCTAACATTTCTCATTGGCTGCAGTTTAATCGCATTATTTAAAAAGTATTCGATTGCTTAAATGGCGTTTTTTTTTCAGCACGACCTACGCTCAACCCATTTGTCTACCAGACAGCAAAAATACCCTGCAACAAGAAGACGGTCGAAGATATTTCAATCCGATGAAACGCTATAGCAGCCCCCCCCGCCCTGGCCGATGCCCCCCGACGGCAGCGCGAATCCTTTCGACCCGGATCGCGGATTGTGATAAAAACAGTCCATTACTTTCAATCAGCACTTCCATAACAGATTCTGATGCCCACATGACTTCTACCCTGTGCAATGAACAGCAAAAACCCGGTGTCCCGGCACAGATTGCCACGCGCCTGGCCTTTTTTGTCGCCGGTTTCGGCATGGCCGCCTGGGCGCCGCTAGTGCCCTTTGCCAAAGCACGTATCGGTATTGATGATGGGTCGCTGGGTTTGCTGCTGCTGTGCATCGGTGCCGGTTCCATGCTGGCCATGCCGCTGACCGGTTATCTGACCGGTAGGTTGGGTTGCCGACCGGTGATCCTGCTCGCCGGCCTGGCGTTGTGCATTGATTTACCCTTGCTGGCGCTGATGGACAGCACCGGCGGCATGGCGCTGGCCTTGTTGCTGTTTGGCGCAGCTATCGGCATGATCGACGTAGCGATGAATGTGCAGGCCGTGGTGGTCGAGCGTGCCAGCGGCAAGGCGATGATGTCCGGCTTTCATGGTTTCTTCAGCGTCGGCGGCATAGCCGGTGCCGGCGGTGTCAGCGTGGTGTTGTGGCTCGGGCTGTCGCCCTTGTTGGCAACGCTGATTATCGTACTGACCATTGCAGCCCTGCTGGCGCTCGCCAGTCGCAATTTACTGCGCGAGAGCGGTGGCGAAGAAGGTGGACCCCTGTTCGTGCTGCCGCGCGGCTGGGTGATGTTTATCGGCATCCTGTGCTTTATCATGTTCCTGGCGGAAGGTTCAATGCTCGACTGGAGCGCCCTGTTCCTCACCACCCTGCGCGACGTAGCAAGCAGCCAGGCCGGTTTAGGCTACGCGCTGTTTTCCATTGCCATGACCATCGGCAGGCTGAATGGCGATCGCGTGGTGAACTCCCTGGGCAGGTATAAGGTGCTGTTGCTCGGTAGCCTCTGCGCGGCCATTGGCCTTAGCCTGGCGATTGTCTTCAACAACGCGATGATTTCGCTGGTTGGCTTTATGCTGGTTGGATTGGGCGCTTCCAACGTGGTGCCGATCCTGTTCAGCGCGGCGGGCAACCAGCATGATATGCCGGCAAACCTGGCCATCGCTTCAGTGACCACCGTAGGCTATGCCGGCATTCTCGCCGGGCCGGCGCTGATTGGCTTCATCGCCCAGTTCTTCAACCTGACGGTGGCTTTTGCCTGCGTCGCCGTATTACTCCTGGCGGTTACCGCCAGCGCCAGAGCCGTAACCCGTTGATTCAGGAATGTGCAGTCAACTATGCAAAACAAACAACTGACGATTAGCTCAAGCAATATTACCCGCTTCTTCCTGTTATTTACCGTCCTGCTGACGATTGCCATCGGCCTGTATGGCTACAACTACACCAACGCCTGGCTGGCGGAGAAAAAGTACGCGCTGAACAGCATCGCCAACGGCCTGCAAAAACGCGTAGACAACTATCGCTATATCACCTACCAGATCTACGATAAGTTCGGCACGGTCTCTTCTTTAAGTCCCGATCCCAGCTTGCAGGAAACCCGGCTACGCCCGGATGTCTATTATGTAGAGAAACCGCACAAAAAAACCGATGCGGTGATTTTTGGCAGCCACGACGACAGCACGCTGGCCATGATCGCCAGAATTTCGGATTACCTGGATACCCGTTGGGGCGCCAAATCTGAAAGCTACGCCATGTATTATCTTAATGGCCAGGATAACAGCCTGAGCCTGATCACCACTCAACCGCTGAAAGAGCTGGCCTCACGCTTCAGGGAAAGCTACCTGACATCGTCGGCGGAGGATCGTCGGGCAGAAATGCTGCAACAGGCCAACATGCTCGACGAACGGGAAAGTTTCTCCAGCTTGCGCAAACAGCGCTTCCAAAACGCCTACTCATTTTCAATCCGCACCACTTTTAATCAGCCGGGGCACCTGGCTACGGTCATTGCTTTCGATCTGCCGATCAACGACATCATTCCGATTAATATGGCGCGTTCCAACTTTATGTTGCAGCCCGATGATACCGATTTGGACGACGGCACTCTGCCGGTGGAAACGACCACCAACGCCAGCGTATCCTTGACCTCCAGTTGGGTGGAGTTCAGTGCTCCGCTGCCGAATGCGCCGCTGAAAGTGGTTTACCGCGTATCGGCCCTAAACCTGGCGATTGACCTGCTGCGTAACAATGTGTGGTTGGTCGCCATCAATCTGCTGCTGTTGGTGCTGTCGATGATCGGCATTTACTCTATTCGTCGCCAGTACATCCGGCCGAGCGAAAGCATGGCGGTTGAACTGGAGGCCGAACGCGCGCTGAATCAGGAAATCATTGCCAGCCTGCCTTCCGGCCTGCTGGTGTACAGCTTCGCCAGCAATACGGTGATCGCCAGCAATAAAATTGCCCAACATCTGCTGCCCCACCTCAGCCTGCAAAAAATCGCCCATATGGCCGAGCAACATCACGGCGTCATTCAGGCAACGGTCAACAATGAGGTGTACGAAATTCGCATCTTCCGCAGCCAGCTATCGCCGGAAACTTACCTGTTCCTGCTCAACGATCAGGACAAGGAAGTGATGGTGAATAAAAGGCTGCAGCAGGCCCGCCGCGAATACGATAAAAACGTGCAGGCGCGTAAACTGATGCTGCATAACCTGGGTATCGAACTGAACCAACCGGTGCGCCAAATGCACGATCTGGCCGATCGCCTGCGCACCCAGCCGGATGAGGAACAGCAACAGACGCTGCTGAACCAATTGGTCGAGGAATCGGCATCGGTGTTGGGGTTGATCGAGAACATCACCTTGCTTACCCGCCTGGAAACCCAGGACTGGCAGCCTTCGCGCCAACCTTTCAACCCTGCCGCTCTGATAGATGAGCTGCTGCTGGAAGCCTTGCCGGCCATCAATCAAAAAGGTCTGTCGTTGTTCAACCATGTCAATCTTGACGTCGAACAACACTATATCGGCGACGCAAACGCGCTGCGTAAAATGATCTCACTGCTGGTCCATTACGCCATCATCACTACCGCTTGCGGCAAGATTTCGCTGGTGATCGACCATGAGCCGGAACACCAGGATCGCCTGGTATTCCATATCAATGACACCGGCTCGGGCATTTCCAACGAAGAAATCAGCAACCTGAACTATCCGTTCCTCAGCCAAACGTTGGTGGATCGCTTTAATCATGGTTCTGGCCTCACCTTCTTCCTGTGCAACCAGCTATGCAAAAAGCTCAACGGACAGTTGGACATCCGCAGCAAGGTAGACATCGGGACTCGCTATACCATCCGCGTGCCGATGGAAATGGAGAAAAAGGACACCGAAGCGCAGGAGAAACTGCTCGACGGCGTGACCGCGCTGCTGGACATCACCTCCGAAGAGGTGCGCGGTATCGTCACCACCTTGCTGCACGCTTATGGCGCGAGCTGCATCATTGCCGACGACCGCCAGGTTAATCGCGACTACGACGTGCTGCTGACCGATAATCCGCAAAGGGCCGACGACTATACCCTGCTGCTGGCCAGCGATGAGGCCGGGTGGCAACAGCTTGAAAAGCGTTATATTCGGGTAAACTATAACCTGAGTGGCGCAATGATAGACGCCGTGCTGATGCTGATCGAACAGCAAATGGCCGCGCTGGAACAGGAAGAAATCGCGCTATCGCTGACTACCGATGACATCCAACTCTATGAAAAACAATTGAAATCAAGTGATTACTATGGCCTGTTCGTTGATACAGTACCCGATGATGTCAAAAAACTGTATACTGAGGCGGGCAGCAGTGATTTCAATGCTCTGTCACAGACAGCACACCGCCTGAAAGGCGTGTTTGCCATGTTAAATCTGCTTCCCGGCAAGCAACTGTGTGAATCGTTAGAACAGCACATCGCAGACGGTGATGCGCTCAAGATCGAGAATAACATCAGTCAGATTGATTTTTTCGTCAGTAGACTGCTGCAGCAAGGTAGCCAACAACATGAATAACCTGAACGTAATTATTGCTGATGACCATCCTATCGTACTGTTTGGCATCCGGAAGTCACTTGAGCAAATTGAATGGGTGAATGTCGTTGGGGAGTTTGAAGACTCGACAGCGCTGATCAACAATCTGTCCAAACTGGACGCTAACGTACTGATCACCGACCTTTCGATGCCGGGTGATAAATATGGCGACGGCATCACGCTGATCAAATACATCAAACGTCATTATCCGCAATTGTCGATCATCGTTCTGACCATGAACAACAACCCGGCAATTTTGAGCGCCGTGTTGGATCTGGACATCGAAGGCATCGTGTTGAAACAGGGTGCGCCAACCGACCTGCCGAAAGCGCTGGCCGCGTTGCAAAAAGGCAAAAAATTCACGCCGGAAAGCGTCTCCAAACTGCTGGAGAGAATCAGCGCCAGCGGCTACGGTGATAAGCGTCTGTCTCCGAAGGAGAGCGAAGTTTTGCGCCTGTTCGCCGAAGGTTTCCTGGTGACCGAGATCGCCAAGAAACTCAACCGCAGCATCAAAACCATCAGCAGCCAGAAGAAATCGGCCATGATGAAGCTGGGTGTCGAAAACGATATCGCGCTGCTCAACTACCTCTCCTCCGTCAGCATGGCGCCGCTGGATAAAGAGTAAAACCGTCACGGTTAACCGAGGGCGCGGCATTGTATGCCGCGCCCTTTTGCTTTCTAGGCCTCCCCCGACTCGGCGCGCAGGCGGCGCACCTGCTGGCTGTAGTACGCCAATGTCTGTTCCAGGGTTTCCAGCGTGACCGGTTTCGACAGGCAGTTATCCATTCCCGCCTCCATGCAGCGCTGTTTCTCCTCCGCCAGGGCATTCGCCGTCACGCCAATCACCGGAGAGGTAAAGTGCTGCTGGCGCAGGCGCTGGGTCAGATGATAGCCGTCCATATTTGGCATGTTGACGTCGGTCAGCACGATATCGACGGTATTGCGATTCAACACGTCGAGTGCATCGAGCCCATCGTTAGCAGTAACCACCTGATAACCCAGCGAGCCGAGCTGGTCGGAAAGCAACCGACGGTTAATTGGATGATCATCCACCACCAACAGATGAATATCGCCGTTGTCCACCGTGCTGGCTTTGACCGGTAACGGCAATTGCATCAGGGGGCTGCCGCTTTCAGTGCTGGTGCCAAACAGCCGATTGAGCAACGCCAAGGTTTCGCGCGGCGTCGAGGTGCTATGCATCCAGTAACCCGGCCGGGTTTCCTGCGACGGGCCAATGTGCTCGATGGAAAACTGGATCTGCGCCAGCAGCGGCGTATTGACCATCAGCGGATAGTCGCTGAGCATCACCTCCCCTGCGGCGGTGTCCTGCCCCTGATGGCGCAGCACCGTAGCGCCATAACCGCCAAGGATCTCCATCAGATAGCTTTCCAGCCGCTGATTGCGAATGCTCAGCCACAGGGTTTTGCCTTGCCAGGTATCACTGGCCTGCGGGATCGGGAATTGGGCGTTAAACAGCGGGATACGTATGGTAAACAGGCTTCCCAACCCCGGCTCTGATTCAACGGCAATATCGCCATCCATCATATTGATCAGTTTTTCACAAATCGCCAGCCCCAACCCGGTCCCCTGGAAATGGCGCTGCACACCGCTGCCCACCTGGAAGAAAGGGTCAAACAAACGGGTAATCTCTTTTTCCGGAATCCCGACGCCGGTATCGCGAACGCTGAACTCCAGATAACTGCTGCGCGTGCAGACTTGCAGGATGATGCAGCCGGTGTCGGTAAACTTAATCGCGTTGTTTAACAGGTTGGACAAAACCTGCTGCAACCGCACGGGATCGCCGGAAATACGCTCCGGCACGTTTTGTTCGATAAAACAGTACAGCCCCAGCCGCTTCTTCACCACCAGCGGCAAATAGTTGCCTGCGATGTGGGTGATCACCTCCAGGCAGGAAAACTCGCGCGGCTCGATTTTCAACTGCTCGGATTCAATTTTGGAGAAGTCCAGAATGTCGCTGATGATCTTCAACAGCAGCCCGGACGAGTTGTTCATCGCATTGACCAGACGGTCAACGCCCTGCGGCAACGCCTTGGTTTGCAGTAAATCGAGGTTACCGATAATGCCGTATAACGGGGTGCGCAGTTCGTGACTGACGGTCGCCAGGAACATCGACTTGGACTGACTGGCCTGTTCCGCCGCCGCCGCCATTTCCTGCAGCGACTCCTCCATTTTCACGCGAGCGCTGACGTCTACCAGCACGCAGATCGCCACATCCTCGTTACGGTAGCGGGAGTGAACGAAGCTGATTTGCAGATTATTGTTATTGCTGGTCATCACGTCGACAAAATTCACCTGCTGTTCGCAGATAATACGCGTAATACGGTCACGGTCTTCGTGGGTCAGCAAATTGATGTAGTTATGCGCCAACTCATTGCTCAGAATATTGGTGCCGTCGCTGATGCGCAGAATCAGGATCCCTACCGGCGCCGAGGCGACGATCTTGCGGTTGAACTGTTCATGTTCTTCCAGCCTGAAGGCGTTATTCTCCGCCGGCAGGAACATTTTACGTTCAAACAGCCAGGCCAGGGTGAACAACACAATGGCCGACAACAGGTTCAGCAGCAACGCATTGAGGATCAGCATCTTGAAACGCTCGACCACACTCTTTACCGGCAAGGCATAAACAATGCTGAGCGACGAAGGCTGGAGCACCTTCTTCATAATCAGATGGCGGTAATTATCGTCATAACCAAAATAGGTATGCGCATCCGGGTAGCTATCGAGCGTCGCGGCAGCACGCTCCCCTTCCGCCAGACGCAATATCGGTTCGTTATTCTCATCCAGCAGGGTCACGCCAATCGGCAGGTTGCCTGCAGTGACGAAATCTTCCAGGCGAATGGTCTGCTCTATGCCCAGCAGAGCCTCCAGCTTGTTGCCAATATAGATTGGCGTCAGCACATACAGATAGCCGACATCCGGCCGCTGCTGGCTTGGGCTGATCCAGTACAGGTTATTATCTTTATCCTGATTTTTGGCGTTGCGGTATTTAAGGATGCGCTCATGCAGCGATTTCAACACGTTCTCGCGGTTAGGCACGGCATTGCCGCCACCGAACTCCGCCATGCACAGGCTATCGCCGCCGATGAAAAAAACCCGGTTGAGATCGTAGGCCGCGACGAAATTCTCTTTCCAATACTGGATCAGCCCACTCAGCGAATTGAGCGAACTGCGGTAAGTGGTGTTAAGCGAACAGTTGGACTCCGGATACAGCGGAAGAAACTCCGGCGTGCTGTTCTTGGCGGAAAATATCCCACCGAACATGTCCAGACTGCTGACCGAGCCGTTAAGGCGATTTTCCGCCATATATTTGATATCGCGGATAATATCGGCAGAATGACGGATATAACCCTGCGCCTGATCGAAATCCAGGCTGTATTCTTGCCGGATGTCCGTCTCTTTGTCGTTCAGGATATTCAGGATATAGAAGGTTGTGAGCAGCGCGCCCAGCGACCACAGCATAATCGCCAGCACCCGGAACAGATAGCGGGATATTTTTAACGTGGTGCGAAAAGAAGCTAAATATTTCAATCGGATACCATGAAAAATTAAGTGGCGGCCAGCGCATTCGCCTCAGGGTCGGGATCGCTGATTTTGGCACGGCAATTAAACCATAGAACTGAAAAAGGGCCTAGCATCGCTGCCAGGCCCTGTTTGCATCTGTACGATCAGGGGTCAGCATCGCGCCGCCCCCCTACCGCTTAGGCGTTGTCGTCTTCCGCATCATCTGCGGCTTCAGAATCATCGTCAGCGTCGTCCAGCGGTGCGGCGTCTTCTTCCGCTTCTTCCGCGCCCGGCTCGAGGCTGTCCAACTCTTCGTCTTCCACCGGCTCGGCAACGCGCTGCAGACCGACGACGTTCTCGTCTTCCGCAGTACGGATCAGCGTAACACCCTGGGTATTACGGCCGACCACGCTGACTTCCGACACGCGGGTACGCACCAACGTACCGGCATCAGTGATCATCATGATCTGATCGGTGGTTTCCACCTGCACCGCGCCGACAACCTGACCATTACGCTCGCTCACCTTGATGGAGATTACCCCTTGGGTAGCGCGCGACTTGGTCGGGTATTCGGTGACTGCGGTACGTTTGCCGTAGCCATTCTGGGTCACGGTCAGGATATCGCCTTCACCGCGCGGGACGATCAGGGAAATGACGCCATCGCCTTCACCCAGGTTGATACCGCGAACACCGGTAGCGGTACGGCCCATTGAACGCACCTGCGTTTCCGGGAAGCGCACCACTTTACCGTTGGCGGAGAACAGCATGACTTCGTTGCTGCCGTCGGTCAGGTCAACACCAATCAGCTCATCACCCTCATTGAGGTTGACTGCGATGATGCCGGCGCTGCGCGGACGGCTGAACTCGGTCAAAGCGGTTTTCTTCACGGTGCCGCTGGCGGTTGCCATAAACACGTGACGCCCTTCTTCATACTCGCGCACCGGCAGAATGGCGGTGATACGCTCATTGGCTTCCAGCGGCAGCAAGTTGACGATTGGACGACCGCGTGCGCCACGGCTGGCTTCAGGCAACTGATACACCTTCATCCAGTACAGGCGGCCACGGCTGGAGAAGCACAGGATCGTATCGTGGGTGTTGGCCACCAACAGACGATCGATAAAGTCTTCTTCTTTAATACGTGCGGCTGACTTGCCTTTACCGCCACGGCGTTGCGCTTCATAGTCGCTCAGCGGCTGATATTTCACATAGCCCTGGTGCGACAGCGTAACGACCACGTCTTCCTGGTTGATCAGGTCTTCGATATTGATATCTGAGGTGTTGGCGGTGATCTCGGTGCGACGTCCGTCATTGTACAGCTCTTTGACAGCCACCAGCTCTTCGCGGATCACTTCCATCAGACGATCGGGGTTTTCCAGAATAAAGATCAGCTCAGCGATGAAAGTCAGCAGCTCTTTATACTCGTCCAGCAGCTTTTCATGCTCCAGGCCGGTCAGTTTCTGCAGACGCAGATCCAAAATCGCCTGAGCCTGTTGCTCGGTCAGGTAGTATTTGCCGTCACGGATGCCAAACTCCGGCTCGAGCCACTCAGGGCGGGCCGCGTCGTCACCGGCACGTTCCAGCATTGCGCCCACATTGCCCAGATCCCAGGCTTGAGCAACCAACCCGGCTTTAGCTTCCGCAGGGGTCGGCGCACGACGGATCAGTTCAATGATCGGATCGATGTTCGCCAGCGCGATGGCCAACGCTTCCAGAATATGGGCGCGGTCACGGGCTTTACGCAGTTCGAAGATGGTACGGCGGGTCACCACTTCACGGCGATGACGGACAAACGCCTGCAGAATGTCTTTCAGGTTCAACAGTTTTGGCTGGCCCTGATGCAATGCCACCATGTTGATGCCGAAAGTGACCTGCAGTTGAGTCAGCGAATACAGATTGTTCAGTACCACTTCGCCGACCGCGTCGCGTTTGATTTCAACCACGATGCGCATGCCGTCTTTGTCGGACTCGTCACGCAGCGCGCTGATGCCTTCCACGCGTTTTTCTTTTACCAGCTCGGCGATCTTCTCGATCAGACGCGCTTTGTTCACCTGATACGGGATTTCGTGAACAATAATGGTTTCGCGGCCGGTTTTGGCGTCGGTTTCTACTTCGGCACGAGCGCGCAGGTAGATTTTACCGCGCCCGGTACGGTAGGCTTCTTCGATACCACGGCGACCGTTGATGATCGCCGCCGTCGGGAAGTCCGGCCCCGGGATGTGTTCCATCAGGCCTTCGATGCTGATGTTTTCATCATCGATGTAAGCCAGGCAGCCGTTGATAACCTCAGACAGGTTATGCGGCGGAATGTTGGTGGCCATGCCCACAGCGATGCCCGACGAGCCGTTAACCAGCAGGTTCGGGATCTTGGTTGGCATGACGGCCGGGATCTGCTCAGTGCCATCATAGTTAGGCACGAAGTCGACGGTTTCCTTTTCCAGATCCGCCAGCAATTCGTGAGCAATTTTGGACATGCGTACTTCGGTATAACGCATCGCCGCGGCGGAGTCGCCGTCGACGGAGCCGAAGTTACCCTGACCGTCCACCAGCATATAGCGCAGTGAAAACGGCTGAGCCATACGCACGATGGTGTCGTATACCGCGCTGTCACCGTGTGGGTGGTATTTACCGATCACGTCCCCGACGACACGGGCCGATTTCTTGTATGGTTTATTCCAGTCGTTACCCAATACACTCATCGCGAACAGAACGCGGCGGTGCACCGGCTTCAGTCCATCACGAACATCTGGCAGCGCACGTCCGACAATGACGGACATCGCGTAATCCAGATACGAGTTTTTTAACTCGTCTTCGATGTTTACCGGTGTGATTTCTCTGGCAAGGTCGCTCATGGAGCTGCTATCCCTCTACTAATGATTCATCTGCCCGCTGCCATAGTGGCAAAGGTGTAAAACTATATCACAAAGCACGCTTTACGGGAAAATAACCGCCGCTGTTTCGCTGAAATTGTGCATATATGTGCGGTAAAAATGTATCGGCGCAGGCGACGCTGCGCCGATACATGTATAATCCGCGCAACGAGAACAAGGAGCCAAACACGCCCATGAATGCAGAATCATCCAACCAAACGCAGAACGTTGACCATCAGGAAATCGCCAAGTTCGAGGCAGTGGCCTCACGCTGGTGGGATTTGGAAGGTGAATTCAAACCGTTGCACCGCATCAACCCACTGCGCTTGAATTATATCCTGCAGCGTGCCGGCGGCATTTTTGGCAAAACGGTGCTCGACGTGGGCTGCGGTGGCGGCATTTTGGCGGAAAGCATGGCGCTTGAAGGCGCGCAGGTGACCGGGCTGGACATGGGCGCAGAGCCGCTGCAAGTGGCCCGACTGCACGCGCTGGAAAGCGGCGTAGACGTCACTTATGTGCAAGAAACGGTGGAGAGCCACGCACAGGCCAACCCGCAACGGTATGACGTGGTGACCTGCATGGAAATGCTGGAGCACGTTCCCGATCCTGCCTCGGTGGTACGCGCCTGCGCTCACCTGGTGAAACCGGGTGGCCATGTGTTCTTTTCCACCATTAACCGCAACACCAAAGCCTGGTTGATGGCGGTGATTGGGGCAGAATATATTCTGAAGATGGTCCCGCAGGGCACCCATGATCACAAGAAGTTCATCCGCCCTTCCGAACTGATCGGCTGGGTCGACGGTACGCCGCTGCGCGAAAAACACATGATTGGCCTGCATTACAATCCTGTCACTGACCATTTCAAGCTTGGCCGCAACGTTGATGTGAACTATATGGTACATACTCAGCACGAAGGGTAAGTATCTCAGCCCGCACCGGGACTGGCTCCACCGGATCCGGTGCGCATCTCAATCAGGATAAATGCCCTATTTTCACGATTTCGATCAAAATCGCCGTTGTAAACAGTTTTTAAGAATATTAAATCAGATCAATATCACGTTTTTTTCTAACGTTTAATAAAGCGGCAAACGATCACATTTTTGTGAATCTAAGGAAATTCTTATCACGCTTATTGACAAGCTCGTCGCACCAGTCACAGCGCGCACTCACGGCCGGAAGCCAAATTTCACCCCCAAGTTATCCACAAAATAGGCCGGTTTTGTTCACTTGCAAACGCCCTGTTTTCTCACTATCTTGTTACCTCACCGACATACAACCCCTATATGTAGTGTTTACATACTGAGCAGAGCGACTACACTTCTGCTTGGGGGAATCATACGGACAACCACATGAACCAAAGTCTGCTTGTAACTAAACGCGATGGCCGTAAAGAGCGCATCAACCTCGACAAAATCCACCGGGTCATCGACTGGGCCGCAGAAGGTTTAAATAACGTCTCGGTATCTCAAGTAGAGTTGCGTTCCCATATTCAATTTTATGACGGCATCAAAACCGCCGATATTCATGAAACCATTATCAAAGCAGCAGCCGACCTGATTTCGCGCGACGCGCCGGACTATCAGTACCTGGCGGCACGTCTGGCCATCTTCCACCTGCGCAAGAAAGCTTACGGCCAGTTCGAGCCGCCAAAGCTGCTCGCTCACGTGACGCGCATGGTCGAAATGGGCAAGTACGATAAGCATCTGCTGGAAGACTACAGCTCTGAAGAGTTCGAGCAGATGGACTCCTTTATCGATCACTGGCGTGATATGAACTTCTCCTACGCAGCCGTCAAACAGCTGGAAGGGAAGTATCTGGTGCAGAACCGCGTCAGCGGCGAGATCTACGAGAGCGCCCAGTTCCTGTATATCCTGGTCGCCGCGTGCCTGTTCTCCAACTATCCGCGCGAAACCCGTCTGGACTACGTTAAACGTTTCTACGACGCGATCTCCACCTTCAAGATTTCGCTGCCTACGCCAATCATGTCCGGCGTACGCACCCCAACCCGCCAGTTCAGTTCTTGCGTGCTGATCGAGTGCGGCGACAGCCTGGATTCCATCAACGCCACCTCCAGCGCCATTGTGAAATACGTTTCGCAACGCGCCGGTATCGGCATCAATGCCGGCCGCATCCGTGCGCTGGGCAGCCCGATCCGTGGGGGCGAAGCTTTCCATACCGGCTGTATTCCGTTCTACAAACACTTCCAGACCGCGGTGAAATCCTGTTCTCAGGGCGGCGTGCGTGGCGGTGCAGCCACCTTGTTCTACCCAATGTGGCATCTGGAAGTGGAAAGCCTGCTGGTGCTGAAGAACAACCGTGGCGTTGAAGGCAACCGCGTGCGTCACATGGACTACGGCGTGCAGTTGAACCGCCTGATGTACCAGCGTCTGATCAAGGGCGAAGACATCACCCTGTTCAGCCCGTCTGACGTGCCGGGCCTGTATGACGCGTTCTTCGCCAATCAGGACGAATTCGAACGTCTGTACACCCAGTACGAAAAAGACGACAGCATTCGCCAGAAACGCGTGAAAGCGGTCGAACTGTTCTCACTGATGATGCAAGAGCGCGCTTCTACCGGCCGTATCTACATCCAGAACGTTGACCACTGCAACACCCATAGCCCGTTTGACCCGCAGATCGCACCAGTACGCCAGTCCAACCTGTGCCTGGAAATCGCCCTGCCGACCAAGCCACTGGATGACGTCAACGACGAAAACGGTGAAATCGCGCTGTGCACGCTGTCCGCCTTCAACCTGGGCGCCATCGAAAGCCTGGACGATCTCGAAGAGCTGGCTACCCTGGCGGTGCGCGCGCTTGACGCCCTGCTGGACTACCAGGACTATCCGATCAAAGCCGCTTACCGTGGCGCCATGGGCCGCCGTACTCTGGGCATCGGCGTGATCAACTATGCCTACTATCTGGCGAAGAACGGTGTGCGCTACTCCGACGGCAGCGCCAACAGCCTGACCCATAAAACCTTCGAAGCCATCCAGTATTACCTGCTGAAGGCGTCGAACCGTCTGGCTCAGGAACAAGGCGCCTGCCCGTGGTTCAATGAAACCACCTATTCTCAGGGCATCTTGCCGATCGACACCTACAAGAAAGATCTGGATGTGATCTGCGACGAACCTCTGCATTACGACTGGGAAACCCTGCGTAAAGAGATCAAGGAAACCGGCCTGCGCAACTCCACCCTGTCTGCGCTGATGCCTTCGGAAACCTCGTCGCAGATTTCCAACGCCACCAACGGCATTGAGCCGCCGCGCGGCCACATCAGCATCAAAGCATCGAAAGACGGCATTTTGCGCCAGGTGGTTCCGGAGTATGAGCGTCTGAAAAACGAGTACGAGCTGCTGTGGGAAATGCCGAACAACGACGGTTACCTGCAACTGGTCGGTCTGATGCAGAAGTTTATCGACCAGTCGATCTCTGCCAACACCAACTATGACCCAAGCCGTTTCCCGGCCGGTAAGGTGCCGATGAAGCAGCTGTTGAAAGACCTGCTCACCACCTACAAGTTTGGCGTCAAGACGCTGTACTATCAGAACACCCGTGACGGTGCGGACGATGTGCAGGAAGATTTGTTGCCGGCCAAGGGCGGCGATGACGACTGCGAAAGCGGCGCCTGCAAGATCTAATGTTTGACACAGCGGGCCGGAACTCTTCCGGCCCCTTCATTTAGCCACGTTACGATGGATTCAGGCTTATGGCTTACACCACATTTTCTCAGAAAAAAAACAACCAGCTGCTGGAGCCGATGTTCTTCGGCCAGTCGGTTAACGTCGCGCGTTTCGATCAGCAAAAACATGAAATCTTCGAAAAACTGATTGAGAAGCAGCTGTCCTTCTTCTGGCGTCCGGAAGAAGTTGACGTATCCCGCGACCGTATCGACTATCAGGCGCTGCCGGAACATGAAAAGCACATTTTCATCAGCAACCTGAAGTATCAAACGCTGCTGGATTCCATCCAGGGCCGTAGCCCGAACGTGGCCCTGCTGCCGCTGATCTCAATCCCTGAGCTGGAAACCTGGGTGGAAACCTGGTCATTCTCCGAGACCATCCACTCGCGTTCTTATACTCACATCATTCGTAACATCGTCAACGATCCGGCGCTGGTGTTTGATGACATCGTTACCAACGAAGAGATCCTCAAGCGCGCAAAAGACATTTCCGGCTATTACGACGATCTGATCGAGATGACTGGTTACTATCATCTGTTGGGTGAAGGCACCCATCAGGTCAACGGCAAAACCGTCACCGTTAACCTGCGGGCGCTGAAAAAGCAGCTGTACATCTGCCTGATGAGCGTGAACGCGCTGGAAGCCATCCGCTTCTACGTCAGCTTCGCCTGTTCGTTCGCCTTTGCGGAACGCGAGCTGATGGAAGGCAACGCCAAAATCATCAAGCTGATCGCCCGTGATGAAGCACTGCACCTGACCGGCACTCAGCACATACTGAATCTGATGCGTTCCGGTGCCGATGACCCGGAAATGGCGGAAATCGCCGTTGAGTGTCAGCAACAGTGCTACGATCTGTTCGTGCTGGCCGCCCAACAGGAAAAAGAGTGGGCGGAATACCTGTTCCGCGACGGCTCGATGATCGGCCTGAACAAAGACATTCTGTGCCAGTATGTGGAATACATCACCAACATCCGCATGCAGGCGGTTGGCCTTGGCCTGCCGTTCGAAACCCGCTCTAACCCGATCCCGTGGATCAACGCCTGGCTGGTGTCCGACAACGTTCAGGTTGCTCCGCAGGAAGTGGAAGTCAGCTCTTATCTGGTTGGTCAGATCGACTCGGAAGTGCATGCCGACGACCTGAGCGACTTCGAACTGTAAGCGATGGCATCACCTCTCATCACACTGCGTGCCGCTGGCACGCAGTTATCCTGCCCGAAAAATGAAAGCTGCCTGCTCGACGTACTGGAACTGCACGACGTGCAGGTAGAATACCAATGCCGCTCCGGCTATTGCGGCGCCTGCCGCCTGAAATTGGTAAAAGGCGAAGTGACCTATCACCAACAGCCGCTGGCGTTTATCAATGACGGGGAGATCCTGCCCTGCTGCTGCATGCCGCTGACGGACATCGAGCTGGAAATTTGACGTTGGGTGCCTGAAACCGCGCCTGGTCACCAGAAGGCGGGGTTTCCCCCGCCCGATGATTACCGCTTCACATACAGGTCAACGTCATCAGGATAGTGATATCCTTCTGGTAGATTTCCAATCCGCAAAACCGATCTTTAATCATCCAGATAAATACCAAAACCGTAATACATACAACCGTTAACGCGTATAGCGCATGCTTTTTATACATGGCTTGCCTCCTTGCTGTGAAGGGGCTACCATACCGGTGTCTAGGCGGTATGTGCAGCCCCATTCTGATTGAGAGTCAGTTTGGGGCTTTCACTTATCCGCCTTGCCACACAATGCTCAAGACGAACAGTCTCAAGCACCCGCAGCGATTGTAACAGCCTGTCCCAACCAAGATAACCCCTTATAATATTATGATTAATAAGGGATATATCACTAAACCTGACGAGTCCTTACTCGATAATCTCCACTATCTCCAGCCAGCCGTTTTTGCCGCAGACCTGTTCGCCGTTGAGCCAGCGCCGCAGCATGTCGAGCGCCAGCATCGCCACCGATTCCTGCCGCAGACGCAAGCCATGGCGCGCCGCCCGGTAGCGTAACGTCTGGCCGATCCCCCCCTTCGGCGTGTGCAACGCAACGCTTACTCGATCCTCACTCATCGCGCTGACCGCCAGCGCCAATTGCGCCCCTGCCAGCTCTGCCAACGAACGGGCGCGAGCCAACGTGGTTTCCAGGGTTTCCACACAATGCGACGGCAACAGCTCACCGCCGGCCAACGGTGCGCCTTCGCTCTGCAATTGCAGATTGATCAACCCGGCGCTGAACTGTTCGCTCAGCGCCAGCTTCAACCCTTGTTGGGTTAACCGCTGTGCCAGCGTCGCCGGCAAGCCTATCGTGCCTTCAAAAATGGTGTTTTCACCCGCCACCTGACGCACTCGCTCCCATGCCTGTTCCATCGCAGCGCGCTGGCTCTCCGGGCCGGTCAGTTTCAGTTCAATGATCGGGCTGGAAGAACGGTAGCCGAGCACCACTTCCGGCGGCAACGGCATGCCGTCCAGCTCGGTGGCCAGATCGCTTTCCGAGGTGCCAAAGGTGGTTAAACGCAGACACAGCGGCGGTGCCGGCAGGGAAAAACGTTGACGCAGGCGGGGAACGATTTGCTGCTCGACCATCACTTTGAATTCGGAAGGTACGCCGGGAGTGAAAAACATCGTGCACTTGTTCAGCTTGAGCGCAAAACCACAGGCGGTGCCGACCGGGTTATCGAGCATTTCGGCGTTGGCCGGGATCTGCGCCTGTTTGCGGTTTGAAGCCGCCATCGGCCGGCCGCGCTCGGAAAAATAAGCCTCGATGCGCGCCATCCATTCAGCATGCTCAACCAGCTCGACGCCGCAGGCGGTAGCCGCCGCCTGCGCGCTGAGATCGTCGCTGGTCGGCCCCAGCCCACCGTTAACGATCAGAACATCAGCGATATGGCTGCGTTCCTGCAGCGTTTCGATCAGAGAGGAGAGACTGTCCCCCACCGTTTCACGGCCGCTCATCGGCATACCCTGCTGGAACAGATAATCTGCCAGCCAGGCGGCGTTGGTATCTATAATTTGCCCATGCAGCACCTCATCGCCGGTGCTGAGCATCTCCACCCTTAACATTGATCTCTCCCTTATTTTCCAGTCATTCCACTATAGAAGCCCGTAAATAAGTTTTCACTATGCATCACAGGTTAATTTCTGTTGAAGGCATTTTTGCGGTACCGTGCGGCCCGTACGGATGTAAACATAACTTAACACCACCCATAACGCATGTTTGACACGAAATAGTCAATCTACTATCCTGCCGCACTCAGAATTAGTTATCTATAATTTTCCCAAATCTTTGGCTGGTAGAGAAAAAAGTGAAGAATCGCACTCTGGGCAGTGTTTTTATCGTGGCAGGCACCACCATTGGTGCCGGGATGCTGGCGATGCCACTGGCGGCGGCCGGCGTAGGCTTCGGTGTCACGCTGGCCTTGCTGGTCGGGCTGTGGCTCTTGATGTGTTACACCGCGCTGTTGCTGGTGGAGGTTTATCAGCATGAACAGGCGGATACCGGTCTGGGTACCCTGGCAAAACGTTACCTCGGCGGTGGCGGCCAATGGCTGACCAGCTTCAGCATGATGTTCCTGATGTACGCGCTGACCGCCGCCTATATCAGCGGTGCAGGTGAATTGCTGGCAGCCAGCATCAGCCAATGGACCTCACAGGATTTCCCCACCACGCTCGGCGTATTGCTGTTTACTCTGGTGGCAGGCGGCGTGGTTTGCATCGGCACCCATTCGGTCGATCTGTTTAACCGCATATTGTTCAGCGCTAAAGTGGTGTTTCTGATCGTCATGCTGGGCCTGATGCTGCCGAACATTCACCGCACCAATCTGATGACATTGCCGCTGGAACAGGGGCTGGCACTGTCGGCCATCCCGGTCATCTTCACCTCATTTGGCTTCCACGGCAGCGTGCCCAGCATCGTTAACTACATGGGCGGCAACATCCGCAAGCTGCGCTGGGTGTTCATCATCGGCAGCGCCATTCCGCTGGTGGCCTATATCTTCTGGCAATTGGCCACGCTCGGCGCCATCAGTTCTACCACCTTCGTCGGCATTCTGGCGCAACAAGCCGGGCTAAACGGCCTGTTGCAAGCGGTACGCGACGTGGTGGCGTCACCGCACGTAGAGTTGGCGGTACATCTGTTTGCCGATCTGGCATTGGCTACGTCCTTCCTTGGCGTAGCGCTCGGGCTGTTCGATTTCCTGGCCGATTTATGCAAGCGCCAGAACAACGTGCGCGGCCGTTTGCAAACCGGGGCCATCACTTTCCTGCCGCCGCTGGCGTTCGCTCTGTTCTATCCACGCGGTTTTGTGCTGGCGCTGGGGTTTGCCGCCATTGCGTTGGCGGTGCTGGCGCTGTTGCTGCCGTCATTGCTGGTCTGGAAGACGCGTCAACGGCATCAGGCGCAATACCGCGTCTGGGGCGGCACACCGGCGCTGGCGCTGGTGTTTGTTTGCGGGGTTACGGTGATTGCCATTCAGTTGGGTATCGCCAGCGGCCTATTGCCGGCAGTGGGGTAACAGCGGACTTTCATTGAAACAAGGGGGCCGTGGCCCCCTTTTTGCTGCGTTAGAAGCTCAGACCAACGCCGATGTACGGGCCATCGGCAAGCGTGTTGTCACGACGCCCGTCCTTCCCTTCCATCTGTATGTAGCGGTAACCCACATCTACGCTGAGCGGGCGGAAAATATTCCAACGCAAGCCACCACTGGCTTCGTTATAGGCTTTCACACCGCTGGTCAGCGAATCCGGTGCAAAATAGCCTTCGCCGTGCAGGCTAAAGTAACGGCTGATAGCCCAGTCCAGGCCGCCGCCCAACGCCAAAGCACCACCGCTATCGCCGTCTTTCGGGCTCAAATACACAGCCTTGCCGCCCACCGTAGCGGTCAAAGGCCCAAGCGGCAGGCCGAAATTCAGCCCCAGACTACCGACGTTACCGTCATGATCGCTGCGCGACCAGTTGCCCGTTAACCCCAATCCGGTGCTACCGGTGTCTTGGCCGAAACCAAGGTTGGTGTAATGCTGCCCGGCTTCGCCCGACAGGCTGATAGCGCTCGCCGTACCGGTCACAAACAGCATACCGGCTGCGCACGCGACCAAAGTTTTTTTCATCATTTTTCCCTCTCGTTTTTTATCCGTTCAGAATGGCTTGAGCCAACCCTTAATAATACGGTCACGAGTCTATACCAAAGCACAACGAGTCTTTAAGGGATAAGGGCGAAAAAAAACCTTCGGATATCAGATAATTGTAAAGTTTTGCAAGTGAAAGGCGAATTCAGGCTGACGACGCCAACGATAACTCAGACCTATTTGCCGCCATCGCCTAATAGAACTACAAATAGTATTGGCATTAATCAACGTCAGGAGAGAACCCCCGGCAGAACTACCATGATGAACGCTTAAGCCACCCGAGTCTTAACGCAATGGCAATACGATAAGGAGCAAGTGATGAGCAAGAAAGGATTGACCACCGCAGCCGGCGCCCCGGTTGTCGATAACAATAATGTGATCACCGCAGGAAAACGCGGGCCGATGCTGCTGCAGGACGTCTGGTTCCTGGAAAAACTGGCCCATTTCGATCGCGAAGTGATCCCCGAGCGCCGCATGCACGCCAAAGGCTCCGGCGCCTACGGTACTTTCACCGTCACCCATGATATTACCCAATACACCCGCGCAAAAATCTTCGCTGAAATCGGCAAGCAAACCGACATGTTCATCCGCTTCTCCACCGTAGCCGGTGAACGCGGCGCAGCAGACGCCGAGCGCGACATTCGCGGTTTTGCCATGAAGTTTTACACCGATGAAGGCAACTGGGATCTGGTAGGCAACGACACGCCGGTATTCTATCTGCGCGATCCGCTGAAGTTCCCCGATCTTAACCACGTAGTAAAACGAGATCCGCACACCAACCTGCGCAACCCGGTGTACAAATGGGATTTCTTCTCCCATCTGCCGGAATCTTTGCATCAATTGACCATCGATTTCAGCGATCGCGGTATCCCGAAATCCTATCGCCACATGCATGGTTTCGGCAGCCACACCTTCAGCTTTATCAATGCCAATAACGAGCGTTTCTGGGTGAAATTCCACTTCCGCTGCGAACAGGGCATTGAAAACCTGATGGATGACGAAGCGGAAGCGATCATCGCCAAAGATCGCGAAAGCTCGCAGCGCGACCTGTTCGACGCAATCAAGCGCGGTGATTTCCCTCGCTGGAAGCTGCAAATCCAAATCATGCCTGAACACGAAGCCTCGCAGACGCCCTACAACCCGTTCGATCTGACCAAAGTATGGCCGCATGGCGACTACCCGCTGATGGACGTCGGCTTCTTCGAACTGAACCGCAACCCGGACAACTATTTCTCAGAAGTTGAACAGGTGGCGATGAACCCGGCCAACGTGGTTCCGGGCGTCAGCTTCTCGCCGGACAAAATGCTGCAGGGCCGCCTGTTCTCTTACGGGGATGCGCACCGTTATCGCCTGGGCGTTAACCATCACCAAATCCCGGTTAACGGCGCCAAATGCCCGTTCCACAACTATCACCGCGACGGCGCGATGCGCGTGGACGGCAACAGCGGCAACGGGGCGACCTACGAACCGAACAGCTTCGGCCTGTTCCAGGAACAACCGGACTTCAGCGAGCCGCCGTTGAGCATCGAAGGCGCAGCCGATCACTGGAATCACCGCGAGGATAAGGATTATTTCAGCCAGCCGCGCGCGCTGTTTAACCTGCTGAGTGCCGAAGAACACCAGCGCATGTTCACCCGTATCGCCGGGGAGCTGTCGCAGGTGCCGGAACAGATCCAGCGGCGTCAGGTCGATCTGTTTACCCAGGTGCACCCGGACTACGGCGCCGGCGTCGCCAGGGCGCTGGGCCTGAAGTAATCGGCCTTGTTTACCGCCACGGCCGCCTTCGGGCGGCTTTTTCATGCCGTTGAAAGTTGCTCCGCCACCCATTGCTGAAGCAGACGGCGCGAAATCTTGATACCGCCGGCTTTCAGCTCGTCGGGTAAAGCGAACAGCGCCATCGGGCGCTGGAAGTTGGCCAGCTTGCCCTGTGACCACGTCAGCAATTCATCCAGCGAGAGGGCGCCTTTACTGTCGATCACCGCCACCGGCCGCTGACCAAACTCAGCATCTTCCACCGGCACCACAAACACCTGCGTAATCTGCGGATGAGCCGTCAGCACGCGCTCAATATCCTCCGGTTGCACACCTTCCCCCCCGCTGAAAAACAGGTTGTCCAGCCGCCCGATAATACGCAGCTCGCCCTGCGCCATCTCACCGCGATCGCGGGTATGAAACCAGCCTTGCTCATCGGCAAGCGGCTGCAAAGCGCCGCAATGCCAGTACCCCAACGCCAGGCTCTGCGCGCGGATCCACACTTCCTCATCCACCAGCCGGATTTCACGGCCAGCCAACGGCAACCCGACGCCCGGCCGTATATCGGCGCGCTTGGCGCACACCGTAGAAGCCAGTTCGGTCAGACCATAGCCGCACCAGCAGCGAATTCCCGCCGCCTCTGCCTGTTCGGTCAGCGAAACCGGGATCATCGCACCACCCAGCAGCACCTCTTTCAGCGACAGATCGTCCAGCGGCTGCCCCAACAGCCGCCACAGTTGCGTCGGCACCAACGAGGCATGGGTACAGCCCGCCAACGCATCGGCCAAGGGAGACATATTACGCACCACCAGCGTGGCGCCGGCAGCCAGCCAGCGCCAGACAATGCCCTGGCCGGAGACGTGAAACAGCGGCAGGGAAAGCAACCAACGATCCTGCGGCTGAAAATCCATCAGCCGCAGCACTCCTTCTGCGCTGGCTAAATGCCCGGCGCAGTTATGCGCTGCGGCCTTTGGCATACCGCTGGAGCCGGAGGTCAGCGTCAGCGTCGCCAACCGCTGCGGATCCCAGGCGGGCAAAGTCAGCCTACGCGGTTCGGTAGAGGGCGGGGTCAACGGAATAAGGGCGACCGGCAACGCCGGCAAGGGATCCGGGCTGAAGACAAACGCCATATCCAGTTCAGGCAACAGCGTTTCCAACAGAGAAACAGGCAATGCCGGATTCAACGGCAACAGCCGCGCACCGCACTGCAGCAGCGCCAGATAGGCCAGCAGCAGCGGATAGCTGTTCTTGCCGCACAGCGCGACCCCGCAACCGGGTTCGACGCCCTGATGCTGAAAATCGGCCGCCAGCTCATCGACCTGGCGTTGCAGCGCCTGCCAGTCAATCGGTTGTCGCCCGACAATGACCGCCGTCGCCTGCGGTTGCCGCTGCGCCCAATGCCGCCACGGCCAGTCGTTCAACTGCGCCATAGGCATTCCATCGTTTGCAGATCCCGCAACGGCAGGCGGCTGCCCGGCCAACACCGCAGCAACTGCGCCTGCATCAAATCGAGCGTATCCAGCCCGGGGACGGTAGCCGGCGTCAGCCAGTGCGCGATGCGCGCCAGTTGGGTCAACCCCAGACTGGATTCGAGGCTGGAACTGATCACCGCCGTCAGCCCTGCCGCATGGGCCTGCTCTACCAGAGCCTGGCAGCGGCTCAGGCTGCCGACCAACGTGGGCTTGACCACTATCGCCGCCACGCCCGGTTCGGCCTGCACCACAAAATCCGCCTCGCGCACGCTCTCGTCCCAGGCGATGGCTATGCCGGTCGCCAACGCGAAATCCCGCGATTCATCACGGGTTTTGCAGGGTTCTTCGAGAAAAGCGATGCGATCGCGCAGCGCCGGGTTGACGTATTTGGCGAAACCCTCGGCTTTGGCTCGGGTCCAGCTGCGGTTGGCGTCCAACCGTAAGCGCAAATCCGGCAGCGCTTCCAGCAGCACGTTAACGATCATGCCGTCACGCACCGCCTCATACAGCCCAACCTTCACCTTGGCGACCTTCTCGCCCGGCAGCGCGCTCAATACCTCGAACAGCTCATCGGGGTCGCCGGTGCACAGCGGTGCTTTGCGGTAATCGGCCTGCTGCGGCAGGCGCTGTTCCAGCTCGGCCAGCGCGCAGCTGGTGCCGAACGCCACCGAAGGCAGCGGGCTGTCTGCCGGCAACAGCCCCGCCTGCCAACCTTGCAGCCAGGCCAGCACAGCCTGTTCGGCTTCGGCCAGCGTTTCCTGGCTGAACTCCGGCAGCGGCGCAATCTCGCCCCAGCCTTCCTGCTCGCCCTGCTGCAGATGAATCAGCAGGCCATCACGGGTTTTCAGCCGCTGGTTACGCAGCACCACTCCCGCCTCCATCGGCAGGCAGTAACGATAAACCGCGGCGTTGCGGATCGGCGCGTTCATTACGGGTTACGCTTGAATTTGCTGAAGTCCGGCTGGCGCTTTTCGTTAAACGCGTTGCGCCCTTCCTGGCCTTCGTCGGTCATGTAGAACAGCATGGTGGCGTTGCCCGCCAACTCTTGCAGGCCGGCCTGACCGTCGCAGTCGGCATTCAGTGCCGCTTTCAGGCAGCGCAGCGCCATCGGGCTGTTCTGCAGCATTTCACGGCACCAGCGCACGGTTTCTTTTTCCAGGTCCGCCAACGGCACTACGGTGTTGACCAGGCCCATGTCCAGCGCGGCGGCAGCGTCATACTGGCGACACAGGAACCAGATCTCGCGCGCTTTCTTCTGGCCGACGATGCGCGCCATATAAGAAGCCCCCCAGCCGCCGTCGAACGAACCGACTTTCGGGCCGGTCTGGCCAAAGATAGCGTTGTCCGCCGCAATGGTCAGATCGCATATCATGTGCAGCACGTGGCCGCCGCCGATCGAATAACCGGCCACCATCGCCACCACCGGCTTCGGGCAGGTGCGGATCTGGCGTTGGAAGTCGAGCACGTTCAGGTGATGCACGCCGCTGTCGTCCTGATAGCCGCCGTAGTCACCGCGCACTTTCTGATCGCCGCCGGAGCAGAAGGCTTTGTCGCCGGCGCCGGTGAGGATAATGGTGCCGATACCGTCGTCGTAGCGGGCATTGGCCAGCGCTTCCAGCATCTCTTTCACCGTATGCGGCCGGAACGCGTTGCGCACCTGCGGGCGGTTGATGGTGATTTTGGCGATGCCGTCGGCGGATTTGTGATACAGGATGTCCTCGAAATCACCGGAGCAATCCTGCCAGTCGATGGCGGCATACAGTAGTTCTTCATTCGGATAAAGCATGTTCTGTTCCTTAACCAGGGTTAACGAGAAAGGCCTGCAGCTCGGCGACGAAATCCTGCGGGTTAGCCAGATGCGCATTGTGTCCGGCCAGCGGCACGGTGCGTAACGGCAACCCGGCGTCGCGCGCCAGCCGTTGAAATTTGGGGTCGTTTTCGCCGCACAACACCATCAGCGGCACGGTCAATTGCTGCAACTGCGGCGCCAGATAAGGCTGTTGGCCGAGCGAGGTGGCTTGCAGCATGTCGGCCACCGCCGGGCCGCTGTTGTCGGATCGCGCGGCAATCAACGCATCGCGATGCACCCCGCTGAGTTCGGTGAATACCGGCTGCTGATACCAGTCCGCCAGCACCTCGGCAATCGGCTGATGGCGGAACCGTTCCGCCCAGGCGGCATCCTGCGCACGGCGGTGGCTGCGCAGCTCTTCGCTGTCCAGCCCCGGATTGCCGCCCTCGACAATCACTCCCAGCAAGCCGTCGGTTTGACCATGACAGGCGTGATACATGGCGATGCGCCCGCCCAGCGAATAGCCCACCAGCCAATAGCGTTCGATGTTATGCATCTGCAAAGTGGCGCTGATTTGCGCGCTGATATCGTCAAAACCGCGGCATGCCACGGCAACCGAATCGCCGTGGCCGGGCAGATCAATCGCCAGAGACGGCCATTGCGGACAGTGCGCGGCGATGACTCGCCACTCATTGTTGTTACCCAGCAGGCCGTGCAACCAAATCAGCCAAGGGCGATCCGGTTCGCCTCGTTGTAAAATACGTGTCGCCAGCATCATTGCACCGCCATTTGTTGCACCAGGTGCCGTAACGTCTCGGCACCGTCGCTCGGTGGCACCTGCAGCTCAATCAAGGTAGCGCCACCCTGACGCCAGCCTTGTTCGACCGCCTGCCTCAGTTGCCCCCAGTTTTCCGGCCGCGCATAGTTCAGTTGGAACATCGCTGCGGCATGGCTGAAATCCACGTCCTGCGGCATGCAGTAGAAACGCTGACGATCTTCTTCCGGCGTCGGCAACAGTGAAAAAATCTGACCGCCGTTGTTATTCACCACAATCAGCACCGTGGGTGCAGAACACTGCCGCAGCAGCGCCAGCGCATTCAGATCGTAGAGCGCGGAGAGATCCCCCACCACCGCCAGCGTCGGTTTGGCCGTTGCACGCTGTACGCCTGCTGCGGTAGAGATCAGGCCATCGATGCCGCTGGCGCCGCGATTGCTGAAGACCGGATAACCGGCCGGCAGTCGGGTCAAGGCATCAATCAGCCGCACGACCAGGCTATTGCCGAGGAACAGTTGACCATTTTCCGCCAGCAGTTCCGGCAGGCGGTGCGCCAATTGCGCCTCGCCAAAGCGGTTCACCAGATAGCCGGAGACGCTGTCCAGAGCCTGATCAGCCAGTTGCGCCAGCTCTTGCGCCCAAGGGGAACGCGGCTGCGCCGGATGCAGTTCGAGCCATTGCGCCACGCCAGAGCGGATGCGGCGGCCACGGTGATGCGCGGGATCGAGCCGGCCCGGCAAATCATCGATCAACCAATACTCCTGTGGCCGGCATTGCTCCTGCCATTGCAACAGGCGTTTGCCGGTCAGGCTGCTGCCAAATTGCACCACCAGTTGCGCGTCTTGCAAGATGCGCTGCGCCTGAGGCTGAGCCAGCCATAAATCGGCACAGGGCAGCGGCTGGCCGGTCTGGGACAGCACGTCGCCAATCAATGGCCAGCCAAGCGTTGCGGCCCATTGCGCCAACTGCTCACCCTCTTGCGCGCTCATGCGCCCGGCCACCACCACGCCGCGTTTTTGCCGCCAGGAGAACCAATCCGGTTGTTTCAGCACCGCATGGGGATCCATTTCCCGCAGCCAGGGCAGGCTGTCTTGCCACCAGTCGCCGAGCGCCGCCGACCAGTCGGCGTAGTGTTGTTCATCGCCGCCGTACAGCGGTTCGGCAAACGGGCAGTTGATGTGTAAAGCGCCGTGCTGCAAGCGCGCCATGGCGCTGTCGACGGTGGATGCCAGCCAACTGGCGGGGATATCCGGTGTCGGGCGCGGCAGTTCGATGCTCAGCGCCGGATGGCTGGAATAAAGGCCGGTTTGGCGGATAGCCTGATTGGCGCCGCAGTTGATCAACTCTGGCGGCCGATCGGCGGTGAGAAACACCAGCCGTTCACCGGTCAGCCCGGCTTCAATCAGCGAGGGATAGAGATTGGCGGCGGCGGTGCCGGAAGTGACGATCACCGCCACCGGCTCCCGCGACGCCTTCGCCAGGCCAAGCGCCAGATGGCCCAGCCCGCGTTCATCAAAATGGGTATGGCAGATAAAAGACCTGTTAGCCGCTGCGGCCAGCGTCAACGGCGTAGAGCGCGATCCCGGAGCGATACAAACATGCCGCACTCCGTGGCGGGCCAGCGCTTCCAACAACAGCGCTGCCCATCGGCGATTAAAAACACTTGTCGACATAATTCGCTCACAAGTCGGTTAACAGAATCAGCCTTTGACGCCCGCCATTGGGCGGCGTGCCAAAAATTATGTTCTGTAGTATATGAGTAGTTATCTCTACGACTTTTGCGCCAGCGCAAAAACGCCGTATATCCCTGTGACTTTATGGCGGACAATTTATTGATTTAGAACAAAAAACAAACATAAAGATCACGAGTAGTTTACACTCGCCGCCCCTGCCGCTCAATAAATCCGGATAATAAATAGGGAAATTCAGCCCGAATTGGTCGGCTGTAACAAGGTCAGCAACCCGGCGGCCTTGTTTTCGACCTCCTGCCACTCTTCGGTGGCATCGGAACCGGCCACGATACCGGCACCGGCATACAGCCTTAACCCTTTCTCCTCTAACTGCGCACAACGTAGCGCAACGCAAAACTCACTGAGGGAAGAAGAAAGATAGCCGGCCGATCCGGCGTACCAGCCGCGGGAGAAAGGTTCATGTTGCAGGATAAATTCGCGCGCCGCCTGACGCGGCAACCCGGCAACCGCCGCCGTCGGTTGCAGCCGCTGCAAGCAATCGGCGTCGTCGCTGCGATTGAGCAACCCTTCGATACGGCGCCGCAAATGCTGCACCTTACGTAAACGCACCACTTCCGGCGGCAGCACGTCCAGCGAACCGGCGCCCCCTTGCAGACGCTGGCAGATATCGTCCACCACCAGCAGGTTCTCATGCTGGTTTTTAGCGTCGCCCTGCAACCACTGCGCCAGCGCCTGCGCGCGCTGTTGATCCGGATGATTGGCCACGGTGCCCGCCAGCGCTTCGGTCAGTAGTTGCAGGCCATTTCGCCGGTACAGCCTTTCCGGGCTGGAACCGAGAAATGCGGAATGTGCATCAAATCTCAGCATAAAGTGGTAGCATCGGTGATTCACCCTACGGCTGGCGTCCATCATCGCCGGCGCGGACAGCGGGCCATCCAGCGTCAGCAACGTGCTGCGCGCCAACACCACCTTCTCCATCTGTTGCCGATCGATCGCTTTCAGCGCTTCGTGCAACATGATTTCCCACCCGGCACGTTCCGGTTGATGCTGCACCTTGCCCACGTCAGCCTTTAATGGCGCGATTGGCCGTGCAGCCACCACCTTTTCCAACCAGCGACCGGCTGCGTCCGCATCGTCACGCAGCGAGCTTTCAGAAAACAGATTAAGCGTTAGCTGAGTTTCACCTTCGCGACTCAGAATTTCCAGACGTGGCAAGAATAAATGCGCAGCGCCGTCAAAAGCGTTCAGCCCCCATATGCGCGCGCCCTGATACGCCCTGATAAATGCCTGCGCCTCTTTCGCTTGCGTAAACAGCCGCAGTGCGCCACAGGCTGCCGCTTCTTCATGGCCGTCGCGATGGTGCCAGTAAAACTGCGGGAATGCCGGCTGCGCTGCCAGCCACTCCAATAAGGTGGCGGCCAGCGATGCGGGCACGGGAAGGGAAAACTGGCGGAAACCGCCCCCTACGGAAAAAGGGGATTCAAGCTGTCGGCGCAATCGCCTCAGCAATCCCGAAAGTTGTTCCACGGCCACCTCAATAACCAAACTTAATGTAGGGAATTATACGGTAAATCAAGGCTGAACGGCGGAAAAATAGCGGCGTTAAGTCAAGGCTCACGCTCAAAAATTGTTTATAAAATCTAAACAATTAGTTCAAAAAACGGCCGACCGGGCATTCTGCGACTATACTGAGAAAGCATGTTCCTGCCTGCTGCGAACCCACGTCAGATCTGCCCGGCGTAAAAAACAGGATGTTCACGATCTCCCGGCGGTTTCACCGGCTGTCCTTTGGGTCAGATGTAAGGAGCTTTTGTGTGAAAGAAATACTAATCAATTGGTTAAAAAAGCAACGAAAAACTGCAAAAATAAAACCGTTGCCGCTGCGGCGTAATAAAAACGCCCCCGAGACCAACGGAGGCACCATCAAGGCAGAACTGTTTTCTGTCGATCAAATGGAACGCTATGGCCAGCGCCTGGCGCGCTCACACAAGCTGGCGACGCGCAAGACCCCCTATTTTTTGCTGAAACGGTTGGATGAAAACGAACGCATACTGGCGGATAGCTGCCACCAGTTAAGCAACGGCAAGAAATCCAGCATGACCCCCGCCGGCGAATGGCTGCTCGATAACTACTATCTGATCGAAGAACAAATTCGCGTCGTGCGTCACCATTTGCCGAAAACCTTTGGCCGCGGCCTGCCGCAGTTGGCGGCGCCCTATAACTGCCCGCGAATCTATGACGTGGCCGCCGAAGCCATTGCGCACGGCGATGGCCGCTGGGACGCCGAAAGCCTCACGCGGTATATCGCCGCCTATCAAAAAGAAGTCAATCTGACGATGGGCGAACTCTGGGCGTTGCCCGGCATGCTGCGTCTGGCACTGATCGAGAATCTGCGGCGCGTTAGCGTTGAAGTGGCACAAGCGCAAAGCGAGCGCAATCTGGCCGACAGCTGGGTGACCAAAATGCTGGAATCGGCGGAAAACGATCCGGCTAACCTGATCGTGGTGATTGCCGACATGGCGCGCTCCAATCCCCCGCGTTCCAGCGCCTTTGTCGCCGAGCTGGTCCGTCGTTTACAGGGCCACGGCACCATGCTGGCGCTGCCGCTCACCTGGGTTGAGCAGCGCTTGGCTGAGGTCAGCCTGAGCTCGGCTGAACTGATCCACCGCTTTAACCAGCAGTTGGCCGTCAGCCAGCTGTCGGTCAGCAACAGCATTTCCGGCCTGCGCCAGCTCAGCGAAATGGACTGGGCCGAGTTTGTCGAAACCATGAGCCAGGTCGATCAAACCCTGCGCGACGATCCGGCGGGGGTTTACCCGTTGATGCACTTCGACACCCGCGACCACTACCGCCACGTGATCGAAATGCTGGCGCGCCACTGCTCGCGCAATGAAGTGCAGGTCGCCCAACACGTACTGAATATGGCGCGGGTGGCGGCCGAAGATCCGTCCAGCGATCCACGCCGCAACCACGTTGGCTACTACCTGATTGACGATGGTCGACCGGAGCTGGAACAACAGCTTGAGGTTCGGCTCGGGCGCATTACCCGTTTGCGCCATGCATTAAATCAGGCGCCGTTGCTTTCCTGGCTAGGCAGCCTGAGCCTGATCACCACCGCCTGCTGTGCGGAGTTGCTGCGCCATGCCTACAGCACCGGCATCAGTTGGGGGCTGGCGCTGCTGTTCTTCCCGATGGCGGCGGTGGTCAGCCAGTTCGTGCTCAACCTGCTTAGTGAGGTCACCACCCGCAGTCGCACACCGCAACCTCTGCCGAGGCTAGATTTCTCCTGCGGCATTCCCGCCGAGTTCCGCACCCTGGTGGTGATACCGACGCTGATCGGCAGCAAAAGCGGCGTCGATAAGCTGATCAACGCGCTTGAGGTCTATTATCTGGGCAACGCAATGAAACATCTGCACTTTGCCCTGCTCACCGACTTCAACGATGCGCCGCAAAAGCAGCACGCGGACGATGCCAATCTGCTGGCCTATGCCTGTCAGCAAATGGAAGCGCTCAACGGCCGCTATCCCTGTGAAGGCCCCAGCCACTTTTTCCTGTTTCACCGCGACCGCGAGTGGAATGAAAAACAGGGCATATGGATGGGGCTGGAACGCAAACGCGGCAAGCTGAATGCGCTGAACGACTGGCTGCGCAACCGGGGCAACGCATTTTGCACCCAGGTTGGCGCCGGGTTGGAAGTGCTGAAAAACGTGAAATACGTCATCACTCTCGACAGCGACACCGTATTGCCGCGCGAAAGCGCCCACCAGTTGATCGCCGCCATGGCGCACCCGCTGAATCAACCGCAGTACGACGCACGTCAACAGCGGGTGGTAGAGGGCTACGCCATCCTGCAGCCGCGCATGGCGGAGGAAATACCGACTTACGGCCAGGGCCGCTACGCTGCGCTGTGCAGCAGCACGCCGGGCAACGATCCCTATACGTTAATGGCTTCGGACATCTACCAGGATCTGTTTGGCGAAGGATCCTTTATCGGCAAGGGCATCTACGATGTCGACGTGTTCTCGCACAGCCTCAAAGGCACCTGCCCGCCGAATCTGGTGCTGAGCCACGATCTGCTGGAAGGCTGCTACGCTCGCTCCGGCCTGCTAAGCGACGTATTGTTGTACGAACAGTATCCCAGCAACTATCTGGTGGACGTCGCGCGCCGCACGCGCTGGATCCGTGGCGATTGGCAACTGCTCAACTGGCTGCTGCCACGGGTAAAAACCGAAGACGGTACACGCACGGCCAACCCATTGAGCACCCTGTCACGCTGGAAGCTGTTCGATAACCTGCGCCGTAGCCTGACGTCGCCCAGCCTACTGCTGCTGCTGTTTTGCGGTCTTGTCTGGCTGCCGAACACCCGCTATTGGCTGGCGTTCTTCGCCATCATCCTGCTGTTGCCTACCCTGCTGGCACTGGCGCAGGATGTTGTCCGCAAACCACCCCGCAGGCCCTTCCTGCAACACCTGCAGTTGGCGATGAACGGCGCGCTGCATCGGCTGGCTCAAGTCGGCCTGCGGCTGGCGACGCTGCCGCATGAAGCGCTGTACAGCCTGAAAGCGATCGCCATTACCCTGTGGCGCCTGCTGATCAGCAAACGCAACCTGCAAGAGTGGACCAGCTACGCTCAATCCGGCGCCCGCCGGCAGGTTACTCTGGCAAACTTTTACCGGGCGATGTGGATCAATCCGCTGGCCGGTGTGGCGTTGCTGCTGTTTAGCTATCTGCATAATCCGATGGCGCTGTTTATCACGTTGCCCTTCGCCACCCTGTGGTGCCTGGCGCCGTTCCTGCTGTGCTATCTCAGCCATGAACCGCAGCGCAGTAAAAACGCGCTCGACGACGAACAGCGCCGCTTCCTGCGCCACACCAGCCGCCAGACCTGGGACTTCTTCAGTACCTTCGTCAATCAGCAGGAAAACTGGCTGCCGCCGGATAACTATCAGGAGATACCGGAACCGGTGGTCGCGCACCGCACTTCGCCGACCAATATCGGGCTGTCGCTGCTGGCCAACCTCACCGCCTATGATTTCGGCTATCTGACGCTCAGCGAGGCGCTGCGGCGTACCGAGCTGACACTCAACACGCTGGACCGCATGGAGCACTATCGCGGTCACCTGTACAACTGGTACGACACCCGTACCCTGGAACCGCTGAACCCGCGCTATATCTCCAGCGTAGACAGCGGCAATCTCGCCGGTCACCTGCTGACGCTCAGCGCCGGCCTGCCCGCGCTGGCTCGCCAGCCGGTCATCAGCCCGCAATTAGTGCTGGCCGGGCTTGGCGACAGCCTGCAACTGCTGGAACAACATTGGGGAGAGGCCGCCCACAAAAACCTGCCGAAGCTGCGTAACCATTTTGAACAGGCGTTAAACAGCCATCCCACCGCGCTGCAGGCCGAACTGAACGCCATGCGCAACTACAGCAACGGGTTGCAGGAACCGGCGCTGAATCACGACGAAGAAACCAAACGCTGGGCCGGTGCGCTGCATCAGCAACTCAACGAACTCTGCGCGGAATGGGCGCTGTGGTTCGGCTGGCTGAGCGACAGCGTACCCGAGATGGAGCCGGCGCCAAGCCTGCACTGGCTGGCCAATCCGCCGGCACAGCTGATGCTGTCGGCAGAGCAGCAAAGCCTGCTTGACGCCGCCAGCGCATTGGCTCAGGAACGGCTGACGCAGTTGTATAGCCTCCAGCAGCGGCTGGAAAAAATGGCGCAGATGGACTTTAACTTCCTGTATGACGAAGCGACCCATTTCCTGGCCGTCGGCTTTAACTGCGATCAAAACCGCATGGACAGCAGTAAATACGATCTGTTGGCATCGGAAATTCGCCTGACCAACTACGTCGCCATCGCCACTAATCAGGTGCCTCAGCGCAGTTGGTTTGCCCTCGGCAGACTGTTTACCGTGATCGAAAATGAGCCGGCGCTGATGTCGTGGAGCGGCTCAATGTTTGAATACCTGATGCCGCAACTGGTCATGCCGGCCTACCCTGACTCCCTGCTGGTGCAAATGTGCCGCGCCGCAGTGGAACGGCAAATCGCCTGGGGCAAGGAGCGCGGCGTGCCCTGGGGCATCTCCGAATCCGGCTATTTTGGCTTCGATGCCGATCAAAACTACCAGTATCACGCCTTTGGCGTACCGGGGCTGGGCCTGCGTCGCGGGCTGGGCGACGATATGGTGGTCGCGCCCTACGCGACGGTGATGGCGCTGATTGTCGATCCGGATGCCGCTTGCAGCAACCTCGTCGCTCTGGAAAAAAATGGCGCCAAAGGCCGCTACGGGTTTTACGAGGCGCTGGATTACACCACCGTGCGCCTCAGCCGTGGTCAGTTGTACGTGATCATCCGCTCCTATATGGCGCACCATCAGGGCATGAGCTTCCTTGCCCTGTCCCATCTGCTGCTGGATGCCCCTATGGTGGCGCGCTTCGCGAATTATCCCGCCTTCCAGTCGACGCGTCTGTTGCTGCAAGAACGGGTGCCGGATGCGGTTGAGCTGTACAGTACCCGCCGCCATTTCGAAACCCATGAGGGCACCATTACCCCGGCCAGCTTCATTGCACGTGAGTTCAGCCGGGTGGATTCGCCGATCCCGGAAGTGCAGTTGCTGTCCAATGCCAACTATCACCTGATGCTGACCCAAGCCGGCGGCAGTTACAGCCGCTGGCAAAACCTGGCCCTGACCCGCTGGCGCGAGGACGCGACCTGCGACAACTGGGGGGCCTTCTGTTACCTGCGCGATCCGCAAACCGGCGAAGTGTGGAGCAACACCTGGCAACCGATCGGGGGGGCAGCCAAGGGATACAGCGCGGTGTTCAACGATGCCGGCGCCGAATATCAACGCCGTCAGAGCTTACTGTCGGTCAAAACGCAGGTTGTGGTATCACCGGAGGACGATATCGAGCTGCGGCGCATCACCCTGGTGAACCGCAGTAAACAGTCGCGCACCATTGAAATCACCAGCTATGCGGAAGTGGTACTGGCGCCGGCCGGCAACGATTTGGCTCACCCGGCGTTCAGCAATTTGTTCGTTCAGACCGAATTGCTGCCGGATCAGGACGCGATTCTGTGTCACCGCCGCCCGCGCGAGCCAAACGAAAAATGCCCGTGGCTGCTGCATATGATGACGGTACAGGGCCGTTCCAGCCAGACCTCGTTCGAAACCGATCGCGCCAAATTTATCGGCCGTGGACGTACCCCGGCCAACCCGCAGGCGCTGTATCAGAATACGCCGTTGACCAACAGCGCCGGGCCGGTCATCGATCCGATTATCGCTATCCGCCAGCGCGTGGTGCTGGAGCCTAACGTGCCGCTGACACTGGATATTTTCTACGGTGTCTGCGAAGACCGCGTCAGCAGCCTGGCCATGCTGGAAAAATACCGCGATCGTCATCTGGCCGACCGCGTGTTTGAACTGGCCTGGTCGCACAGCCAGGTGGTGCTGCGTCAGTTGAACGCCAATGAGGAAGATGCCAACCTGTTCAATCGGCTGGCGAGCGCGGTGGTGTTCCCGGCGCAGGAAATGCGCGCCGCCAGCAGCGAAATCATCCAAAATCGCCGCGGCCAGTCGGGGCTGTGGGGGCATTCGATCTCAGGCGATCTGCCGATCGTTCTGTTGACGGTGACCGATGGCGAGAACATCGGGCTGGTGCAACAGCTGATTCAGGCGCACAACTACTGGCGGCTGAAAGGACTGCCGGTGGATCTGGTGATCCTTAACGAGGACGCCGGCGGCTACCGTCAGGAGCTGCAAAACCAGATAATGGGCCTGATCGCCGCGGGTATGGAATCAACCCAGACCGATAAACCGGGCGGCATTTTCGTGCGTACCAGCGAGCATATGTCACCGGAGGATCACCGCCTGCTGCTCAGCGTGGCGCGTATTTACCTCGACGATCGGCGTGGCGGATTAAATGAACAGCTAAACCAACGGCTGCAACTGCCGCAGATCCAGCAGCAGCCGCTGTCGCCGGTCACCGCCTCGTCGAAACTGGCGACGGTGAACAATCTGCCGCGCAACCTGCATTCGCCGCAGTTGCCCGCCATCGACACGCTGCAGTTCTATAACGGCCTCGGCGGCTTCTCGGAGGATGGCCGTGAATATGTGATCGCCATGAACGAGAGCAAGATCACTCCTGCGCCCTGGTCAAACGTCATGGCCAACCCGATGTTCGGCTCGGTTGTCTCGGAAAGCGGCCAGGCCTACACCTGGTACGAAAACGCCCACGAATACCGCCTTACGCCTTGGGAGAACGATCCCATCTGCGACCGCAGCGGCGAAGCTTTCTATCTGCGTGACGAAGAGAACGGCCACTTCTGGTCACCCACGCCGCTACCCACCCGGGGACGCGGCCACTATCTGACACGCCACGGCTTCGGTTACAGCGTGTTCGATCATCGTGAAAGCGGCATTGACAGCCAGTTCACCGTATTGGTCGCTAAAGAAGCGCCGGTGAAACTGTTCCTGCTGACGTTGACCAACACCTCCGGGCGCACGCGCAAGCTATCGGCTACCGGTTACGTGGAGTTTATCCTCGGCGATCTGCGGCAAAAAACGGCCATGCACATCGTCACGCAGGCGGCAACGCCCGAAAGCGGATGCGGCGTGCTGGCCACCAATCACTACGGTGGCAACGGTTCTGAGCGCACCGCCTTCTTCGGCGTCTCCGGCGCACATTGTTCAGTCAGCAGCGATCGGCGCGAATTCATTGGCCGCAACGGCTCGCTGACCAGCCCGGCGGTGCTGAAGCTGCGGCGCTTATCCGGCAAAGTGGGCGCCGGCATGGATCCCTGCGGTGCCGTGCAGTCGGCGATCAGCCTGATCGATGGCGATCAGCGCAGCTTTGTGTTCGCCCTCGGCCTGGGCCAAAATGCCAATGAGGCCGAAGCGCTGCTGCAAAAATACCTGCAAGAAGAGGCACTGCAAAATGAGTTGCTGCAGGTGACGGCGCATTGGGATGACATTCTCAACAAAGTACAAATCGGCACGCCGCAGCCGGCGGTCGATCTGCTGGCCAACGGCTGGCTGCTGTACCAGACCCTCTCCTGCCGCATTCAGGCCCGCAGCGGCTACTACCAATCCGGCGGCGCCTTTGGCTTCCGCGATCAACTGCAGGATACGCTGGCGCTGACCCACGCCGCTCCTGAGCGGCTGCGCCAACAGATCCTGCTGTGCGCATCGCGCCAGTTTGTCGAAGGCGACGTGCAGCACTGGTGGCATCCGCCGCAGGGCAATGGCGTTCGCACGCTCTGTTCGGATGATTATCTGTGGTTACCGTTGGCGATTTGCCACTACCTGGACGCCACCGACGATAAAACCATTCTGGAGGAACAGGTCGGCTATCTGGAGGCGCGCAAGCTGGCGCCAGGCGAGGAATCGTCCTACGAACAGCCGGCGCTGAGCGCGACGCAGGAAACCCTGTATCAGCACGGCGTGCGCGCATTGAAACACGGGCTGAACTTCGGCGAGCATGGCCTGCCGCTGATGGGGGCCGGAGACTGGAACGACGGCATGAATATGGTCGGCCTGGAGGGGCGCGGCGAAAGCGTGTGGCTGGGTTTCTTCCTGTTCCATATTCTGCAACGTTATGGCGAACTGGCGACCGCCCGCAACGACAAGGAACTGGCGACGCTGTGCCGCCAACAGGCCGCCACCCTGCGCGACAATCTGCGTGACCATGCCTGGGACGGCGAATGGTATCGCCGGGGTTACTTTGACAGCGGGGAGCCGCTGGGCTCCCATGAGTCGGCGGAGTGTCGCATCGATGCCATCGCCCAAAGCTGGTCGGTGCTGTCCGGCGCCGGGGATAAACCGCGCAGCCTGCAGGCAATGCAGTCGCTGGATAAACACCTGGTCGACAACCAGGCCGGCCTGATCAAACTGCTGACGCCGCCGTTCGACGGCAACGGCCCAAACCCGGGTTATATTCGCGGCTATCTGCCCGGCGTACGCGAGAACGGCGGCCAATATACCCACGGTGCGGTCTGGGCGGTGATGGCCTTCGCCGAAATGGGCAATATCGAACGCGCCTGGGAATTGATGGCGCTGATTAACCCCATCAACCACAGCCTGGACAGTACCGCCGCCGAACGTTACAAGGTCGAGCCTTACGTAGTCACCGCCGATATCTACGCGGTGGCGCCGCATGTCGGCCGCGGCGGCTGGAGTTGGTATACCGGCTCCGCCGGCTGGATGTACCGGTTAATCGTCGAATCCCTGCTGGGGGTGAAACGCCACGGCGATCGGCTGACCGTCAATACCCGTCTGCCTGCAGACTGGCCGCAGGTAACGCTTAACTACCGCGAAGGCGGCAGCGAATATCGGTTGACGATCCGTCAGGGTCAGGGCGAAGCGCTGGTCACTGTGGACGGTGAAAAACAGCCTGAGGCGGCGATAACGTTGGTTGACGATGGGAAGATCCATCAGGTGGAGGTCACGCTGGGGCAGTAAATATTGGGGGCGCGGCGATTGCCGCGCCCAACTTCAACAGGCCGTTATTTGCGTGCCAGCAACAGGCCAAGCACCAAACCGACCGTGGCGCCAATACCGACGCTGTGCCAGGGTTTTTCGCGCACGTAGCCGTCAGTGCGGCATACGGCATCCTTGGCCCGCGCATAGTAGGACTCGGTGGTGTCAGTCAGCCGCGACTTTACTTCGCTCAGCGCCTGTTCCGCATGGGCCTTGATATCGATATAGGCCTGATCGGCGCGATCGCCGGAGTACTTCAACACTTCTTCCAGCGTGTCACTCAGCATTCTCAGATCATCATCCAGCGTGGTTTGATCCGCATCCGTATTTCTCGCCATGTTAAATTCTCCGTGGTTAAAAAATTAAACGGTTCTTAACTATAGACAAGGATCGTCGGTCCACGCCATCAGACTATTGGCTAAAATCAGAACACTAATTGCACCTTGGCAGCCAGGCTCTTGTCACCGGCAAACTCCAGCGCCTGCGCCAGTTGCCGGTTATCGAACTCGGCGGAAAGCAGCGGCAGCGGATCGACTGTCCCTTCGGCCAGCCAGGTCACCGCCAACGAGAATTCCTCAACAAAACGAAACGATCCCAGCAGGTTCAGTTCTTTGGCAATCAGCAGCATCAGCGGGAAATCCGGGAAACTGCCGCCCATGCCCACCTGCACCACCGTCCCTTTGGCACGGGTGATTTCCAGACAACGCTGTAGAGACGACGGGTGGCCGGAAACCTCAAAAGCGATATCAAAATACCCTTTTTCCTGCAGATAACCGCTGAAGTCGTCGTCGGCGGCGTGCAAACGGACGTCGGCCCCCATTTCACCGGCAATATCCAGGCAACGCGGGCTGAGATCGGCGCAGACAATTTCACCGGCACCCAGCGCCTTCAGCGCCGCGACCAGTAAGCAGCCTATCGGGCCGACACCGGACACGAACACCTTTTTCCCTTTGACTTCACCGGGCTGCTTCGCGGCGTGGATCGCCACCGCCAGGGGTTCGGCAAACACCATCACCTTTTCGTCGCGATCGGCGTCGAACGCAATACACTGTGCGCTATCGACCACCTTGTATTGGGTGAACGCGCCGTCAACATGCGGGAAATACATCGCGCTGCCGAAAAAACGCATTTGGGTACATTGGTTTTGCTGATTCGCCAGACAATACTTGCACTGCCCGCATGGCTTGCTGGGGTTCAGCGCCACTTTCTGGCCCGCGGTCAGCAGCGCCGAATCGCTGGCCACCACTTCGCCGATCACCTCATGGCCAAGCACCATCGGCTGACGCACCTGAAAACTGCCGACCTTACCTTCCTGATAATAATGCAGATCTGAACCGCAGATTCCGCCACGAGTGATTTTCACCAGCGTGCCGGTTCCCTGATATTCCACCTCTTGCTCCACCACCGCCACATCATATTTGCCGTTGACCACACAGGACCGGGTTTGAATTTTCATCATGATTTTCCGTTGAACAGGTCGCTATACCGCAGCGGACATGCCGCCATCGACAAACAGCAAATGGCCATTAACAAAGTCCGACGCTTTGGACGACAAAAACACCGCCGCGCCAATCAACTCCTGCGGATCGCCCCAGCGTGCGGCCGGGGTGCGTTTGGTCAGCCAGGCGGTAAACTCCGGATTGTCCGCCAACGCCTGGGTCATTTCGGTTTTGAAATAGCCCGGCGCGATGCCGTTGACCTGAATGTTGTAACGCGCCAGCTCCACGCACATGCCGCGCGTCAGCATTTTCACCGCACCTTTGGAGGCGGCATAGGGCGTAATGGTGTCGCGCCCCAGCTCACTCTGCATCGAGCCGATGTTGATAATTTTGCCGCTTTGGCGCTGCACCATATGGCGCGCCACAGTTTGCGACACCATAAATACCGCTTTCTGATTGACGGCGATAATGTCGTCCCAGTCTTTTTCCGGGAATTCGGTAAAGGGATGGCGCCGCTGGATACCGGCGTTGTTAATCAGCACATCAATCGCGCCCATTTCCGCCTCAATCTGCTCAATGGCGGCATGAATAGCCTGCGAGTCGGTCACGTCAAAAGGGGCGGCATCGGCACTGAAACCTTCACGCCGCAGCGCATCCACCGCGCGCTGCGCGTTTTCCCGGCTGGTGGCGTTGACCAGAATGTGCGCGCCGTACTGCGCCAGCCCGCGCGCCAGCAGAAAACCAATGCCCCGTGACGCGCCGGTAATCAGTATTTTTTTATTATCCAGCGAAAATAAGTTGTTCATGAGGTTCCCCGATCCCTGTCATTCAGTTAGAACAGGCGCCTATCTCACCGGATTGCCGCCGGCAAAAACGTGAGCTGCATCACTTAAAATCATGTTACTAAAAGCTGTTACCTTTAACGTGACGCCGCGCAGTCGCACAGGCCAGACAATTGACATATTCCATTGATAAATAGGATTTTTATACTTTATGACGTCGATTGTTATCACCAAATCGATTTGCTAACATGGGGTTATCCGCGATTTCTCCGCCCCACCCTGCTAAGGCTCCAGAATGAAGAACCAACGCGTTACGCTGCAAGATATCGCGCTGCTCGCCGGTGTGACCAAAATGACCGTCAGCCGCTATCTGCGTACGCCGGAAAAGGTGGCGGCCGACACCGCCGCGCGCATCGCCGACGTGATGAAAGAGGTGAACTTCACCGACACGGATGAAGCGCGTTCCAACCAAAAACCGCGCATCGGCGTGTTAGTCCCCTCCTTCAACAACCAGATCTTTGCCGATCTGCTGGCCGGCATAGAATCCGTCACTCTGGATCAGGGTTATCAAACGCTGGTGGTGAACTATGACTACAGCCGCGAACGCGAGGAAGAGCACATCGTCCAGTTGCTGGCCTACCCGATCGCCGGGCTGATCCTTACCGATTCACAACACACTCTGCGGGCGGAAAAGTACCTGACGGCGGCAAAAATCCCGGTGGCGCAGGTGATGGATCTTGAAGGGCCGGCAGGGCGAATTGCCGTGGGGTTCGATAACTATCAGGCGGGTTATGACATGACCGAAGCGCTGCTTGCCAGCGGTAAACGCCAGGTGGTCTATTTCGGCGCCATGTCCGATGCACGCGACTTGAAACGCTTTCAGGGCTATTGCCGGGCGATGGAAAATCAGGGATTGCCCCCACGCCAGATCACGCCGCATAAGGTTTCATCGGTCTCGGTCGGCTCCGATATGCTGGCAATGGCGCGTCGGCTTTATCCTGATCTGGACGGCATACTCTGCACTAACGACGATCTGGCGGTAGGCGTGTTGCAAGAGTGCCTGCGGCTTGGGTTGAAGATCCCGCAGGACATCGCTCTGTCAGGTTTTCACGGTCTGGATATCGGTAAAGCCACCACGCCGGGCATCGCCAGCGTGATTACTCCCCGCTTTGATATCGGCAAGGTAGCCACCGAGATCCTGCTGAAGCGCATAAAAGGGGTGCCGTGCATTGAGCGCGTTGACTTGCACTACCGCATTTCACTCGGCGGCACTATTTGAATGCGCGGTAGCCACGTCAGGCATTTTCGCCTTCTCGCTGCGCGCCGCCAGCCACAGCCCGCTGTTTTTCATCGCGTAACCAAACACCAGCCCCACCAGTAAAGAGGCCGTCACCAGCGGCCAGTCGCCCCCGCCGGCAAAGGTAGCGCAAGCGCCGATAAAGGTGCCGGGCACAAACCCCAACCACTGCTGTTTGGCCTGAATGCACATCAGGAAGGCCACTATACCGGTCAGCAAGTAGCCGAGCATGCTCCAACCCGGCGCTAGGTCGCTGCCGTGAATAATCGCCATCGCCCAAAACACCCCGCTACAGCTGGTCAGCGTGCTGATCAACAACCCTTTCAGCCCACCCTGCGGACAGGCGAAATAGGCGGTGCAACCGAGGAAGCCGGCCCAGCCGATCAGCCCCAGGCTGACGGCAACCCATCCCCAGACGCCGGACAGAATTCCGGTAGTGACAGCAATGGCGAAAATAACGTTCATAAATCGACCCGGCAGAAAAGAAAGCGCGCAGTGTACTCGAAAATCGGCAAATTTATGTGATAAAAATCACAAAAAATATGCAATGAGAGAAATGGAAATTACAGACTTGTGGAATTTGTCACAAAAAAAACCAGCGTGGCAAGCACGCTGGAAATGACACACAACAACACCAGGGAAATCGTCCGCCACATTGCGTGGCTAAAGTATTCTTTCTTATACCCTATGAACATCAAGTTGCAGCCAACCACGCGGTGGCTTTACAAGCGGCGGGTATCAGCGCGGGAAGCCCGCGCGGGTCACCATGAAGCTCAGAATCAAGCACACCAGGGTACTGACCACAAATAACAGGTTGACCGCCAGGTGCAGGCTCGCATGGTCGATCACTACCCCCAACAGAATGGGTACCCAGTTGGCGATATAAGCAATAACGTAAAACAGCGAAATCAGTCTTGCGTGGCTGGCCTTCGGTGAAATCAGATTCACCAGCGTGGCGCTGCCGACAAAAATGGCGCCGTAGGCATAACCGGCAATCACCATCCCGGCGGCTGCCAGGCCCAGCGAGTGGATCTGAATCGCCTCGGCGAACACCACCACCGACAACGCCTGCGCCAGGCAACCAAACATCAGCGAGTGCCGCGCATTAATGCGGCGACTGAGGATCTGGCTAATGCCGGCAATCACCAGGTACACGGCAATCACATAACCGTAAACACCACGGCTGTGCATGCCCAACAGCTTTTCCGATACGCTCGGGCCAATCGCCAGAATACTGGCAGCGACCGCCCAACAGATGAACAACGCACCGGCACACAAGAAGAACTTGCCGCCCGTGGCGCGCAGGCCGTCCGCCAACGAACTCTTTTCGGGCACTGCCGCCGGCTCCCCGCTTACCGGCACAACCACCACTTCACCCGGCCATTTCAGCATCACGCCCAGCGCGGCGACTGCCGCCACCGCCATGATGATAATGAAGGGCAATGACGTAGTATGGAATCCGGTTTGCAGCGCCACACCGCTGAAAATCGGCCCCAACGCCAGGCCGAGAGTAAATGACAGCGTAGCGATCAGCGCCGCATTCTTACCGCCGTCTTTCGGCCCAAAACGCACCAGCGCAATATTGGCCGCCCCGGTCAGCGCACCGGTCCCAATCCCGGCCAGCAACCGTGCCATAAACATCATCAAAAACGAATCGGCCATCGAAAACAACAGCGCGCCGGCTAACACCACCAGCAGCGCCGGCACAATCATGCTGCGCAGATCTTTCACCTTGCCGGCCATGTTGCCCACGCCAAACAGTGAAATCAGCACCCCTGCCGCATAAGCGCCATAAATAATTGTCAGACTGACCGAGCTTAAACCCAATTCATGTTGATAAAGCGGATAAAGCGGCGTCGGTGCACTGCTATTAAGCAACGCAGACATTAATGCCAGCGCTAAAAAAAGCAGAATGGCAAAATGCGACGTGCCCGAATTCGTTTTAGCTGCTTGATTAACAGCGACACCTTCAGACATTTTTCTCTCCCGAAACAAGCTGGATAAACATTCTGTCCTGAAAACCAAACTCAATCAGGAAACGCGTTCATCATACCGTTTGGGTATAAGAGCAAAAATAGCCAAGAATGCATCACAGTGATTCATTAATGCATGAGCAGGGCAAATATGATCGTTTAATGCAACACGCGAACTGGCTGTCGGCGCGGCCAAATGCCGCAAATACCCAAGGCCAAACCATATACGACATGGTTGACCAGACTAGCCACCAGCAGACCTGTGCCGTTAGTGGCGCTGCCGAAAAAGCCCAATCCTACCGAGGGATAAATTAAACATAGCGATATAAGCGAACAAATCAGGCCATAAATAACGGCCCGGCATAGAGCACCGCTGCGCGGGTGATAAACAGAAAAAACAAAATAATAAAAAAGAAGCGCCAGGAAGATACCGGCAAAATAATGCGCACTGTAGCCCAATAATAATGCGTGCGGCGCCGGGGGAATATCGCCAGGCCGCAGGAACAGGAATTGCCCATGCCACCATTGATTGGCTAAATTGCCGATAAAAACCAGGTTCAGTTTACTGATAACCCCGGCGGACGCGGCAATAAAATTGACCAGGTCCATACCGACGGTCGCCACAATGCCATACAATCCATAACGTGCCAGTTCCCTGGCTGGGCTTACATCCAATTGTCTCTCTCCTTATGGTTAAACTGCCGCAGCCTTCGAGGCTTTCGCCGGACTGCGTTTCAAAATGGCCAATGCGCCGGAAAGAATAATCAACGCCATACCGGCTGCAGCAATATAAGACAGCTTTTCGCCAAACAGCAGATAACCGAGTAGCGTGGAGAAAATGATGGTGCTGTAGGACAGGATGCTGACAATCACCGCATTGCCGCTACCGTAAGCGCGGGTCATGGTGATTTGCCCCAAACTGCCGAATACACCGATAGCGCCTACGCACAGCATCATGGCGCTGTCCAGGGCCGTAAAGCCCACCACCGCAGTCATCACACAGCCAATCACCGTGCCCACCAGCGAGAAATAGAACACCACCCGCAGCTCCGGCTCACCACTGCGCACCAGTTTACCGACATTGAAATAGGCCAGCGCAGTCAGCAGGCCGGATAAGAGGCCAATCAGAGTAGCGACATACTCGCCATTCGGCGTGTCCGGGCGCAGCAACACCAGTATGCCGATAAACCCCAACAGCACGGAAAACAGCAGTTTGCCGGTCAATTGGCCTTTGGAGGTAACGAAGGCGATCGCCGACTGAAAGATCGGGTTGGTGTAACCCAGCGTGGTGGCGGTAGCGATCGGCAGGTGGATCAGCGAATAAAAACCGCAATACATCGCCGCATTGCCGATGGCGGCGCGTTTCATATGCAAACCGAGGTGCTGCGTGCGGAAACCGAGATTTTTAACCTTAATCAGCGCGGCGACGATCAGTACGTTAATAAACGAACGATAAAAAATAATATCGAAAAAGCCGACTTTGGCCGAAGCCAGTTTAACACTGGCCCCCATCAGCGCGAAAAACCCGCTGGCGACGACCATCCACAAAGCAACCATGATTTCCTCGGAATGCGACCCAAACGGGCGGCAAAAAATGATCTATACCCTGTACGGACAGGCTGCCCCAGAGTGGGCCAGTGCCTCCGTATGCTGCACCCGTATCAAACGGGGCGAACATATTCGCCCCCTACGGGCAGTGCAGTCAACAACGCCGCAGCTTGAAAGACACTATTATTCGGCGGTTTTCACCGTCAGTGGTTTGTTGTCGGCACAAGCGAAGAACACCAGCATCTCTGCCCCTTTATCGCCGGAAACGCCCTGATGAACGATATCTACCGTGTCGGTAAAGGAATCCCCTTGCTTAAAGGTGTGCTTCAAGCCGGTTTTTTTTACCGTGAGAGAAACGCTGCCGCCGGTCATATATACCGCGCTGATGCACGGATGCGTATGCCAGGCGAGCACCTTATTCGGCTCCACCGTCACTTTCAACATGGTGATCTGTGGGGCGCCGGCCGGATACTGCCCGTACGGCGTGCCCTCCCACGAGGTTTCGGTTCTCAGCAGGGTCTCTTTGCTGATCCCTTCGCCGTGATCTTCAGCCGCCTGCGCGCTCCCCTGAAATGCCATCGTTAATGCCAGAAGTATCAATTTATACATTGTTATCGCTCCATGACTCTGTGAATAAGAACAGAAATAGCGAGATACAAAGGATAATTAACGACGGCCTCAGGGACGCGCCCTTACAACCCTTTGATACGCTGTTCGTATTCTACGATGCTCTCGGCATAGTATCGATTGGGTGCGACATGATTTCCGACGATCACTTCGATCAGGAACGGGCCCTCATACTCGGCCGCGGCGGCCAGCGCCTCGTCCAGTTCCTCCAGCGTCGTCGCCTTCGCGGAGGCAACGCCCAGGCTGTTGGCGAAGGACTTCCAGTCGTGGCTCGGCAGAGCGGTGTAATCAGCCGATACGCCACGGTTCTGAAGCGTGTCGATATGCATGGCACCATGGGCGCTGTTGTTCATTACGACAAAGGTCATTTTGACCTGATAACGAGCGGCGGTCTGGATCTCCATGCCATGCATCAGCATGCAGCCGTCACCGGTCACCACCACGCAGTCGCGGTGCGGTGCCGCCAGTTTGATGCCAATACCGGCGCATATCGCCCAGCCCATCGGCGCCAGGGAGCTTGAGGTGTGGTAATCACCGCGCCCGCTGGCCAGCCAGTGGTGGGCCATAAAGATACGGTGCGCCCCGGAGTCAACCACCACGTTGGTGTCCTCGTCCATGCGGCTGCGGATGCGTTTGATGACATCACCGGGATACATGTTGGCTTCACCTGCGGCCTGGCGCGCCTGCAAGTCAGGCAGTTGCTGTTCAAGCGGCAATTGACGCACCTGTTCAAGCCAGCCATCGCGCAGCGCCTTGATACCGGCCAGGTGCGCGTCGTCGTCGCTGACCGCATCCAGCAGGTGTTGTACCCCACCGGTCAGGCTGGAGAAAATCTGCATGTCCGGCTGATAGTGCGAACTGACCTTGTCAAAGTCTTCGTCAATCACCACCAGCGTTTTGGTGCCGTGCAGCCGCGGGTTCCAGTTCAGGCTGTCACGCTGGCTAAGGTCGCATCCCAGCACCAGCAGTACGTCCACGTCATCGCCGTTGATGGTTTCCACCGCACGAGTATGGCCGGCGAATCCATACAGGCCAAGCGCCAGCTCGTGCCCTTCAGGGAACGCCCCCTTGCCGGACAGCGTGGTGGCGACCGGCAGACGATACTTCTCCGCCAGGCGCAGCAGCAGTTCGGCATCCTGCGGATTATTCATGCGGTTGCCCACCAGGCAGGCAACTTTCAAGCCGCGCAGCAGGTAATCGTCCAGCACCTGATCCAACCCTTGCTGGTCGATCGCCGCTTCGCGGCACTGTGGTGTGCGCTGTGGATCTGCAGCATGACTGCCGGCCACCGCTTTCTTTTGCATGTCGACCGGTACGCTTAAATAAGCGCGGCCTTTACGCTGGGTGTTCAGGCAAGACAAACTGCGCCGCAGTTCATGCTGCAACGTCAGATTATTTTTCACTTCGATGGCGGCGGAAAGCAGAGGTTTGACGATAGTCAGCTCATCGATGCCACTATTGCTGCCGTCCTGAAAAGCGCCCTGCGCTTCATGATAGGTAGCGATGCCGCCGGCCAGATACAGCACCGGGATCTTATCGGCCTGAGCCGCAGCCATCGCCGGCAGGAAATTCATGGTGCCCGGGCCGGAGATGCCGAGGCAAACGCCGAACTTGCGGCTGGCACGGGCGTAACCATCGGCCATAAAACCGCAGGCAGTTTCATGAGCGCCGACGATGCCGGTAATGCCGGAATGTTCAATGGATTTAATTAGTGGGTACACGAGCTTGCCCGGTACCAGGAATATGTATTGAATGCCGCGTGCTTCAAGACCCTGGATAATCACATCAGCGTTGCTTCTCTCTGCCGCTTTCGCGCCAGGCGTCGCAATAACCCTGATACCATCCGCAGTTGCCAGTGCTACGGGGGTGTATAACTTCTCTGCGTGAGACTCCATTTTTCATGTCCAGTCGTGGTGGGCCAACCTGATTCAGAGTCAATCCCACCAGGCGGTTAGCCCACAGAGACAGGCTCTCATGCGCATCTGCTTACGCGTTAGGGTAACATTGATACAAAAATGTGCGCCAGATCACAGCATAAACGTTGATAAGCATAAAGATTGTTTAGTAAAAATAAAGATGCAAAACTGCTTCACGTTGATGCATTTATTCATATCCTGAAACATAATAAATAATTATGATACGTGGGCTTCATTTGCAGCCAAAACCAGAGCCAAAGCGGCTGCGCGAGAATGAACACTGATAAGACCGATAAGCCTGTACAAAGGAAATGGCATGATGAATTGGGATGACGCACGCTTCTTCCTGGCAGTAGCACGCTGCGGTACTTTACGAAAAGCCGCCAATGAACTACACGTCGACCAGGCCACTGTCGGCCGACGCATTACCGCGTTTGAAGAAAGCCTGGGATCGAAGCTGTTTATCCGCACGCCGAAATCATTTTCCCTCAGTCCGCTGGGCGAGGAAATGCTGGCGGACGTAATGAATATGGAAAACTCGGTGCAGGCAATTGGCCGCAAAGCCACCAGCGGCGACGACAGCCTGTGCGGTAACGTGCGCATCGCCACCACCGACACCATGGCCGAGGCCTTTGTCATTCCGGCGTTGAAGGATTTGCGTGAGCAGCACCCATTAATCACCGTCACACTGCTGACGGCGGTTAATATCTCCGATATTTCTTATCGCGGCGCGGATCTGGCGATCCGTGGCGCACGGCCCGATTCTGATGAGTTGATTATCAAGCGCATGGCGACCATCGAAATGGGGATGTACGCGACGCAAGACTATCTCGATAAACACGGCCAGCCAACCAAAGGCGACCACCTGCGCGGCCACGATTTGCTGATGTTTCCGCGCGAACTGGTGCCGCGCCACTGGAATAATTTCTGTGGCGAGGCGCTGATCGATCCCAACGTCGTTTTGCAATGCAATTCACAGTTGCTGCTGCGCTCGGCGACGCGGAGCGGTTTGGGGATTGGTCTGCTGTCCTCCTTCCTGGCGGATAAGGATCCGGACCTGGTGCGCATCTTCCCGGAAAATAAGGACTGGGTGGATATCTGGCTGGTGCTGCACCCCGACCTGCAGCGCGCTGCGCGGGTGCGCGCCGTCGTGCAGGCGCTGGAAGCGTCGTTTAAAAATAACCCAGGCTGATTCTCTCACCCGTCCCTGCCCCGCCCCAATAGAAAAAGGTCGCCGAAGCGACCTTTTTTACTGCCTTGATGCCTATCAGAACATCGGCTGCGCCATCTGCACCAGCGTAATCAGCGGCTGAGGGTAGACACCCAACAGCAGCACCAACGCGGCGGAGATCAGCACTACCACACCGCCTGCAGTCAACGCCCAGTTGTTCGGGGTATCGCGTTGCAGAGCTTCCGGCGCGCTGAGGAACAGGCTGACGGTCACACGCAGGTAGTAGTACAAACCGATGGCACTGCCCAGTACCACAGCACCGGTCAGCCACCACAGGTGAGCGCTGACGCCCATCGCGATAACGAAGAACTTACCGATAAAGCCCAAGGTCATCGGGATACCGGCCAGAGACAGCATCATCACCGTCATGACCGCGGAAAGAATCGGCTTATGCCAGAACAGACCACGGTAGGAGAACAGCGAATCGGCGTCCGGGCCACGGTACGGGCTGGACATCAGGCTAACCACACCGAACGCGCCCAGGCTGCTGAACAGGTAACCGGCCAGGTAAACACCGGCGGTTTCCAGCGACAGTTGATGGGTTTGCACCGCAATCAACGCCACCAGCAGATAACCCAGGTGGGCGATCGACGAGTAACCCAGCAGACGCTTGATGTTGGTCTGGCTGATGGCCATCAGGTTGCCGAACAGAATTGAACCGACGGCAATGATCGACAGCACCATACGCAGCGCTTCGCTGTCGGCGGCCGGGGCATACAGGAACAGACGCATCACTACGGCGAAGATCGCAATCTTGCTGGCAGTGGCCAGGAAGGTAGAGACCGGCGCAGGCGCCCCCTGATACACATCCGGCGTCCACAGTTGGAACGGCACCAGAGACAGCTTGAAGCCCAGACCCACAATCATCATGCCCATACCGGCCAGGATCAGCGGTTGATGCATCATGTTTTCGTGCAGGCTCTTGCCCAGACCGGCCAGCGACAGATCACCGGACTCGGCATACAACAGCGCCATACCGAACAGCAGGAATGACGAAGCCGCAGCGGACAGCAGCATGTACTTGATAGCGGCTTCCAGCGGACGCTTCTGGCGGTAGGCGTAACCCACCAGGCCGAACAGCGGCAGCGAGATCAGTTCAATACCGAGGAACAGCGACGCCAGGTGGTTGGCGCTAGCCAACAGAATGCCACCCAGCGTGGCAATCAGCACCAGCAGGTAGAACTCTTCGCGGTTGTCCGGGTAACCCACCAGCCATGGATAGGCGAAGGTACAGGTCGCCAGGCTCGCCAGTATCACCAGCCCGGTATAGAACATCGAGTAGCCGTCAACCCGCAGCAGCGGGGTGACGTCCATTGGGCCTGCCTGGCCGACAAAATACAGCGAAAGCAGCGCCAGGTTTAGACCGATCACGGTCAGTGTGGCGTTGATAAAGTGGTCGCGTCGCCACGCAATGCCTAGCATCACAACCACCACCGTCAATCCGACGATCAACAGCGGTAGCAGTGCGATCAGTTGTTGAGGAGTTATTGTCATGGCGAATTACGGCCTTGTTGTTGAAATTGCTGAAACTGACGAACCAAACCAGTGTTGCACGTTGCTCATCGCCGCATTAGACGTGTCCAGAATCGGCTGCGGGTAAACCCCCAGCAGAACCAGCAACACCACCAACAGCAGAATGATGAACAGTTCGCGCGCGGTCATGCCCGGCAACGGTTGCTCCGATTTAGCTTTGCCGTAATAGGCGCGCTGCATCATGATCAACGAGTAAACCGAAGCAAACACCAGACCGAAGGTAGAAATCACGGTGATCACCGGCACCACCTGGAAGCTGCCGAACAGGATCATGAATTCGCCGACGAAGTTACCGGTCCCCGGCATCCCCAAGGTGGCTACCGCGAAGAACAGCGACAGCGCAGGGATGTACTTGATACGCCCCCACAGGCCGCCCATCTCGCGCATGTCACGGGTATGCAGACGTTCGTACAACTGGCCACAGATGATGAACATGCCGGCCGCAGACAGGCCGTGCGCAATCATCTGAATCACCGCGCCCTGGTAAGCCAGTTGGCTGCCAGTGTAGATGGCGATCAGCACAAAGCCCATGTGCGATACCGAGGTGTAAGCGATCAGACGTTTAATGTCGGTCTGCGCGAACGCCATCCAGGCACCGTAGAAGATACCGACCACGCCCAGCCACATGGCGATTGGCGCAAACTCGTGTGACGCTTCCGGGAACAACGGCAGGCTGAAACGCAGCATGCCGTAGGCCGCCGTCTTCAGCAAGATCCCCGCCAGGTCAACGGAACCTGCGGTTGGCGCCTGGCTATGCGCATCAGGCAGCCAGCCGTGCAACGGCACCACCGGCATTTTCACCGCGAAGGCGATGAAGAAGCCCAGCATCAGCAGATATTGCACGTTGTGCGACATTGGCGTTTGCAGCAGATCTTCATAATCGAAGGTCCACACGCCGGTCGCATTGTAGTGCACGAACACCAGGCCCATAATCGCAATCAGCATCACCAGACCGCTGGCCTGGGTATAGATGAAGAATTTGGTGGCCGCGGTGATACGGGTTTTACCGTCCGACGCCTTGTGGCCCCACAGGGCGATCAGGAAGTACATCGGCACCAACATCATTTCCCAGAAGAAGAAGAACAGGAACATGTCGATGGCGAGGAACACGCCGATTACCCCACCCAGGATCCACAGCAGGTTCAGGTGGAAGAAGCCCTGGTATTTCTGGATTTCACGCCAGGAACAGAGGATAGCCAACACACCCAGCAGGCCGGTCAGCACCACCATCAGCAGTGAAAGTCCGTCCAGCGCCAGGTGGATGGAAATACCGAAGCGAGGGATCCACGGCAGCAGGAATTCAGACTGCCATTGCGGGATGCCTTTCGGCGTAGTCAACGTGTAGCCACCCTGCATCCACAGATGCAGAGAAAGCGCCAATGTCAGCCCCATTGCGATCAACGCAATCCAGCGCGGCACCTTAGTACCGAAGCGCTCAAACTGCCAGCACAGCAGACCGCCAATAAAGGGGATAAGAATTAGCCAAGGTAATAGCATGGCGTTTTGTGTCCCTTATTCTACCGTTGTCTTTCACGCTGTAGCCTTGTTGGCTGCGGGCGTTTACCCCTGTCACTTACCTAAGTAAGCCCCAGGGGATGCTCGCACTTGCCGCCTAGCTACAACGCGAAATCCATACGGTATAAAACATTGTACATAGCACAGAGCTATGCCCGATAAATGCTTTAAATTATTATCAACAGCGCCAATACGACCACTGCACCCACACCCATAGACGCTATATACCAACGCACCTGGCCGTTCTCGCTCACCGTCAGGCCACGGTTCCCCCAGCGGGAGAAAATGGCCGGCAGGTTCATCATCGAGTTCAGCGGATCGCGCTGCAGCAGTTTCGCAATGCCCAGGTAAGGCTTGACGAAGACTTTGTCATACAGCCAATCGAAGCCCCAGGCATGGAACCACCAGGTCGAGAAGAAACGCCCCGGCGCGCTTTTAGCGATGCTGGTGACCAGGCTGCGTTTGCCCAACCACAGCGCTGCCGCCAGCAGGATACCGGCGATAGCCACCACGCCTGAGGTAATTTCCAGTTGCAGCACGCTGCCGTGCGCCAGCTCGGTGGTATCCGGCAGTACGCCCTGCAATGGCGGAACGATCATCGCGCCAACGAAGGTGGACAGAACCAGCAGAACCAACAGCGGCAGGTGGTGAGTGATGCCTTTACCGGCATGCGCTTTGATTTTCTCTTCGCCATGGAACACGATGAAAATCATACGGAAGGTGTAGAGCGAGGTCATGAACGCCCCGACCAGACCGGCAATCATCAGGTTGAGGTGACCGTTCGCCATTGCGCCCGCCAGGATCTCATCCTTACTGAAGAAGCCGGCGGTGATCAGCGGCAACGCCGACAGCGCAGCGCCACCCACCAGGAAGCAGACGTAAACCAGCGGAATGCTCTTGCGCAGGCCGCCCATCTTGAAGATGTTCTGCTCATGATGGCAGGCCAGGATCACCGAACCGGAAGACAGGAACAGCAACGCCTTGAAGAACGCGTGGGTCATCAGGTGGAAGATCGCCGCATCCCACGCCTGCACGCCCAACGCCAGGAACATGTAGCCAATCTGGCTCATGGTGGAGTAAGCAAGCACGCGTTTGATGTCGGTCTGCACCAGCGCGGCAAAGCCGGCCAGCACCAGGGTCACAGCCCCGACGATACCCACCAGATGCAGCACTTCCGGCGCCATCAGGAACAGGCCGTGAGTACGGGCAATCAGGTAAACACCGGCGGTTACCATGGTCGCAGCGTGGATCAGCGCTGAAACCGGGGTTGGGCCCGCCATTGCGTCAGCCAGCCAGGTCTGCAACGGCAGCTGCGCCGATTTACCGACCGCGCCGCCCAGCAGCATCAGGGTAGCCCAGGTGATGGCGGTATCGCCGACGGCCAGCTTCTGCGGTGCCAGAATCATCAGTTCGCGGATGTTCAGCGTGCCCAGCTCGTTGTAGAGAATGAACAGCGCGAACGCCAGGAACACGTCGCCGACGCGGGTCACGATAAAGGCTTTCATCGCCGCCGCGCCGTTGGCCGGATCCTTGTAGTAGAAACCGATCAACAGGTAGCTGCACAGGCCCACGCCTTCCCAGCCCAGGTACATCAGCAACAGGTTGTCTGCCAGTACCAATATCACCATGCTGGCGATAAACAGGTTGGTGTAAGCGAAGAAGCGCGAATACCCCTCTTCACCGCGCATGTACCAGGAAGCGAACATGTGGATGAAGAAACCGACGCCGGTAACCACAGACAGCATGGTCAGCGACAGGCCGTCCAGCGTCAGCGTCACGCCGATATTGAAGTTGCCGACGGTCATCCAGTTCCACAGGCTTTGCTCAAACAGCTGCACGCCGGTGGCTTTCTGGGCGAAGAAATCCATCGCCACATGCACCGTAACCAGCGCAGCCAGGCCGATAGAGCCTACCCCGACGGTCGCCGAGACGTTTTCAGACCAGCGGCCACGGGAAAATGCCAACAGCAGGAACCCGATCAGCGGTAGCAGAATAGTTAAATATAATAGGTTCATCCGCGCATCTCACTGACAGTATCGATATTCAGGGTATGACGACGACGGTAGAGCTGCAGCAGCAACGCCAGGCCAATGCTGGCCTCGGCAGCCGCCAGGCTGATCGCCAGGATATACATCACCTGCCCGTCCGGTTGGCCCCAATAGCTGCCCGCCACGATAAACGCCAAAGCTGCGGCGTTAATCATCACTTCCAGGCTGATCAACATAAACAGCAGGTTGCGACGGAGCGTCAGCCCGGTCAGGCCGAGCACGAACAGGATCGCCGCCAGGATCAGACCATGTTGAAGAGGGATCATGCTTGCTCCTCCGATTTTCTTCTCGCCATTTCGCTACTGGCCGGCGCGTTGCTCAACACTTCGCCCGGTTTGTGCTCGCGGCCAATGTGGAAGGCAACAACCAGACCTGCCAACAGCAGCATTGAAGCCAGTTCAACCGCCAGAACGTAAGGACCGAACAGGCTGATCCCCACAGCTTTAGCGTCAACCATCTCACCGCTGATGCCCTGATCGGACAGGCTGCGGATAGCGACAATCAGCACCACCAACAGCGCCAGCGACATCAGACCAGGCCCGATCCACACCGACGGCTTCAGCCACTCGCGCTCCTGCTGCTGTACCGCGTTGCCGAGGTTCAGCATCATCACCACGAACACGAACAGCACCATGATGGCACCGGCGTAAACGATGATTTCCAGCGCGGCGGCAAAGTACGCGCCGAGTGAGAAAAAGACTGCAGAGATCGCCAGTAACGAGACGATCAGATACAGCAACGCATGCACAGGATTGGTATGCGAGATCACGCGAATCGTCGCGACAATCGCAATCAACCCTGCCAGATAAAAGGCAATTTCCATGCTTGCTGGCTCCTTAAGGCAACAGACCTTTGACGTCGATCGGTTTGGCTTCATTTTCGGCTTCGCCCTTGGCTTTGCCGTCAATCGCCATACCGGCCATCCGGTAGAAGTTATATTCCGGATATTTACCCGGCCCCGAGATCAACAGATCTTCTTTTTCGTACACCAGATCCTGGCGCTTGAACTCACCCATTTCGAAATCCGGCGTCAGCTGGATTGCGGTGGTCGGGCAAGCTTCTTCGCACAGGCCGCAGAAAATGCAGCGCGAGAAGTTGATGCGGAAGAACTCCGGATACCAACGGCCGTCTTTCTGTTCTGCTTTTTGCAGCGAGATACAGCCAACCGGGCAGGCAACCGCACACAGGTTACAGGCCACGCAACGCTCTTCGCCGTCCGGATCGCGCGTCAGCACGATGCGGCCACGGTAGCGCGGCGGCAGGTAAACAGGTTCTTCCGGATACATCTGGGTTTCGCGCTTGGCGAAGGCGTGCAGGCCTATCATCCAAATGCTGCGCACCTGGGTGCCGAAACCAACCAATAACTCTTTCAATGTCATGGTTTATTCACCCCTTATTGAGCGTTGTACAAAATGACGGCGGCGGTCGCCAGCATGTTCAGCAGCGTCAGCGGCAGGCACACTTTCCAGCCGAAAGACATCACTTGGTCATAGCGCGGACGTGGCAGAGCAGCACGAATCAGAATGAACATCATCATGAAGAAAGCCGTTTTCAGCGCGAACCAGATGAATGGCGGCAGGAACGGACCCTGCCAGCCGCCGAAGAACAACGTCACAATCAGGGCGGAAACGGTGACGATACCGATGTATTCACCCACGAAGAACAGACCGAACTTCATGCCGGAATATTCAATGTGGTAGCCGTCAGCCAGTTCCTGCTCGGCTTCCGGTTGGTCAAACGGGTGACGGTGACACACCGCAACCCCGGCAATCGCAAAGGTAATAAAACCAAAGAATTGCGGAATGACGTTCCAGACGTGAGCCTGCGATTCAACGATGGCCTGCATGTTGAACGAATCAGCCTGCATCACAACGCCCATCAGCGACAGGCCGAGAAACACTTCGTAGCTCAGGGTTTGCGCAGAAGCACGCATCGCCCCCAACAGCGAGTATTTGTTGTTGCTCGACCAGCCGGCGAACAGCACGGCGTAAACCGCCAGGCCGGCCATCATCAGGAAGAACAGAATACCGATGTTGAGGTCGGACACCGCCCAGGTCGGGCTGACCGGGACGATGGCAAATGCCAGCAACAGGGAAGTAAAGGCGATCATCGGCGCCAGGGTGAAGATCACCCGGTCGGAGAATTTCGGTACCCAGTCTTCCTTGAAGAACATTTTGATCATGTCGGCGACCAGCTGCAACGAGCCGCCCCAGCCGACACGGTTCGGTCCATAACGGTTCTGGAACAGGCCGAGCAGACGGCGTTCGCCGAAGCTCATGAATGCCCCACAGCTCACTACGACCAGCAGGATCACTACCGCTTTAAGAATGGAGATCAGAATGTCGATCACCTCAGGGGTAAACCAGCTCATCGTGTTGCCTCCCGCAGATTTTCAACCGTTGCGCCCACCAGCACCGGTGGGATCCCTGGCAAGCCAAGCGGCAAACCAACCTGGCCCTGGGTCAGAGTTTCACTCAGACGCACCGGCAGACGAAGCTGCTGGCCCGCACAGCTGAACTCCACCAGCGCACCGGCATTGACGCCAAGCGCAGCGGCATCGGCCGGGTTCACCATCACATAAGCTTCTGGCATACGCTGCTGGATCACACCGGAACGCTGTGACATTTCATCACTGCCGAACAGGTGGTAATACGGCGCGACACGCCAGCCTTCCGCATGATTAAAGGCGGCAGGCACGTGGGTGAAGTAGCCCAGGTTACCCTCCCCTGCTTCGATCAGGCGGATACCCGGATCGCCATGACGCAGCTTGCCACCCACTTCGGCCTGGAACTTGTTCCATGCCTGCGGTGAGTTCCAGCCTGGCGCCCAGGCGAACGGGATCTGCTGACGATCGGCCAGCGGGCTGTTGTTCCCTTCCATCGAGAAGGAGAACATGGTGTCTTTATCCTGCGGCTGACGCGGTTCATGCACGCTGATGTTGGCACGCATGGCGGTACGGCCACTGGAGCGGTGCGGAGAACGGGCCAGCTTCTGGCCGCGAATGCGGAAACTTGCATCCGGCGCAGCCTCCACAATGCCCTGCAACTGCGGTAGCGCCGCGACGCAGGCGGCGATCACGTCGTCAAGCTGCGTCCAGTCCACGTGGCGGCTGGTGTAGGTGGAGTGCAGCGAGTGCATCCAGCGCCAGCTTTCCAGCATCACGGTGTAAACGTCTTTCTTCGCATCGTCGTAGTAAGCCGGATCGTAAACCTGGAAGAAGCGCTGCGCGCGACCTTCCTGGTTGACCAGCGTACCGTCGCTTTCAGCGAAGCTGGCCGCTGACAGGATAAGGTTGGCCTTATCCATGATCGCGGTGCGCTGGTGATCGGCCACGATCAGGTTGCTGACCTTCGCCAGTGCAGCGTCCACTTTCGCCGCCGGTGCGTGACGGTAAAGATCGTTTTCCATCACGATGGCAGTGTCGGCTTCGCCGCTTTCCAGTTTCGCCAAGGCTTCATCGAGCGAACCGCCGCCGATCATCGACAGACCGACGCTGTTGGCGGCGCTGGCGACGAAGGTAATGCCAACGTCAGAACCGCGATCCTTCAGCGCCTTGGCGATGTTGGCCGCCGCTTCGATGATGGCTTCGCTGCCGGCGTTGCTGCCGGTAACGATCAGCGGTTTGCGCGCATCGGTCAGTGCCTGCACGATGATGTCAACTTTCTTGTTCAGGTCGGCAGCCAAATCGCTGACCGCCGGCGCTGCGTTGTCCAGCGCATGGGCAATGGCAAAACCAAAGCGAGCCTGATCGTCCACCGGCGCACGGTAGTTCCACGCCGCGATGTCGTCCAGACGGGTGTTATCCACGTTGGTGACGAACAGCGGGTGTTTGGCGCGTTGACCGATGTTTTGTATTGCCGCAATCTGCCAGTCGGCAACGCGCTGTGCCGCAGCCATCGCACGTGCCTTGCCCTTCACGGCCTGGCGAACCGACAGCGCGATGCGTGCGCCGGTCTGGGTCAAATCTTCGCCCAGAACCAGAACGGCATCGTAGTCTTCGATTTCGCGCAGCGCCGGGGTGTAAACGCCGCTGTTTTGCAGCACATTCAGCATCAGGTTCAGGCGTGCCTGCTCAGACTGGGCAATACCGGTGTAGAAATTCTCGGCGCCAACCAGTTCACGCAGCGCAAAGTTGCTTTCCAGGCTGGCGCGTGGCGAGCCGATACCGATGGTTTTCTTTGCCTGACGCAGAATGTCCGCCGCGCCCTGCATCGCCTGTTCGGCGTTCAGGGTGATCCAGTCATTGCCGCGCAGTTGCTGCGGCTGACGCGGACGATCTTTCTGGTTCACATAGCCATAGCCAAAGCGGCCGCGGTCACACAGGAAATAGTGGTTCACGCTGCCGTTGTAGCGGTTTTCGATACGACGCAGTTCGCCATAGCGCTCGCCTGGGCTGGTGTTACAACCGATGCTGCACTGCTGACAGATGCTTGGCGCAAACTGCATATCCCACTTACGGTTATACCGCTCGGAGTGAGTTTTGTCGGTGAACACGCCGGTCGGACACACTTCCACCAGGTTACCGGAGAACTCGCTTTCCAGCGTGCCGCTTTCCGTACGCCCGAAGTAGACGTTGTCGTGCGCGCCGTACACGCCGAAATCGGTACCATCCGCGTAATCTTTGTAGTAGCGCACGCAACGGTAACAGGCGATACAGCGGTTCATCTCATGCGAGATAAACGGCCCCAGCTCCTGATTGTTGTGGGTACGCTTACTGAACCGGTATTTACGGAAGCTGTGGCCGGTCATTACTGTCATATCCTGCAGGTGACAGTTACCGCCTTCTTCACATACCGGACAGTCGTGCGGGTGGTTGGTCATCAACCACTCGACCACGCTTTCGCGGAACTGTTTGGCTTCGGAATCGTCGATGGAAATAAAGGTTCCATCCGATGCCGGTGTCATACAAGACATCACCAAACGGCCACGCGTATCTTCCGCGTTTTGGTATTGCTTTACCGCACATTGGCGGCAAGCGCCGACGCTTCCCAGCGCCGGATGCCAGCAAAAGTAAGGAATATCGAGCCCGAGGGAGAGACAAGCCTGCAGCAGGTTGTCGGCGCCATCTACGTCGTATTCTTTGCCGTCTACATGAATCGTAGCCATAGTCAGCATGCTTCCAAGTGGCCTGCCTTGCGGCAGGCGTTAATCAAAAATTCTGGCCGTGTTGTCGGAACGAGCCGGCTTACCAGCGTTGCTTCAGCAGATTGTTCGGCTGGATACCGCCAATCGCATGCGCGTTGCTGAAGTGCTTAACGGCTATGCCCGCTTCAAACTCTTCACGGAAATATTTAATCGCGCTTTGCAGTGGCTCTACGGCACCTGGCGCATGAGCGCAGAAGGTTTTACCTGGGCCAAGAGAACGGCACAGCTGCTCGAGGGTTTCGATATCCCCCGGCTGCCCTTCGCCATTCTCCAGCGCGCGCAGGATCTTCACGCTCCACGGCAGGCCATCGCGGCATGGCGTGCACCAACCGCAAGACTCGCGTGCGAAGAACTCTTCCAGGTTACGCACCAGCGGAACCATGCCGATTTCGTGATCCACCGCCATCGCCAGCGCGGTGCCGAGACGGCTGCCGGCTTTGCCGATGCTCTCGAAATCCATCGGCAGATCGAGGTGATCGGCGGTCAAAAAGTCGGTGCCCGCGCCGCCTGGCTGCCAGGCTTTGAAGCGCAGACCGTCACGCATGCCGCCGGCGTAATCTTCCAGAATTTCACGTGCGGTGATGCCAAACGGCAGTTCCCAAACGCCTGGGTTTTTCACCCGGCCCGAGAACCCCATCAGTTTGGTGCCGGCATCCTTGCTTTTGCCACCGTTGATCCCCTGATACCACTCAATGCCGTTCGCCAGGATTGCCGGAACGTTGCACAGGGTTTCTACGTTGTTTACGCAGGTTGGCTTGCCCCAGACGCCGGAGGAAGCCGGGAAAGGCGGTTTGGAACGCGGGTTGGCACGACGGCCTTCCAGCGAGTTGATCAGAGCGGTTTCTTCGCCGCAGATATAGCGGCCGGCGCCGGTATGGACGATCAGTTCGAAATCGAAGCCGCTGCCCATGATGTTTTTGCCAAGCAGGCCCGCTTCGGTCGCTTCAGCGATGGCGCGACGCAGATGCACCGCCGCCTCGATATATTCGCCACGCAGGAAGATGTAGCCGCGATAGGCTTTCAGCGCGAACGCGGAAATCAACATGCCTTCCACCAGCAGGTGCGGCAGTTGCTCCATCAGCAAGCGGTCTTTATAGGTGCCCGGCTCCATTTCATCGGCGTTACACAGCAGGTAACGGATGTTCATGGATTCGTCTTTCGGCATCAGGCTCCACTTCAAACCGGTGGAGAAACCTGCGCCGCCACGGCCTTTCAGCCCGGCGTCTTTCACCAGGTTGACGATCTCGTCCGGGGCCAGGCCCTTGATGGCTTTCTCAGCGCCTGCATAACCGTTTTTGCTGCGGTATTCATCCAGCCAGACCGGCTGTTTGTCATCGCGCAGCCGCCAGGTCAGCGGGTGCATTTCGGGAGTGCGTACAATGTCTTTAATCATTGATACTGCTCCAGTAGCTTCTCGATATCTTCAGGCTTCAGCTGACTGTGAGTATCCTCATCAATCATCATGGTTGGCCCTTTATCGCAGTTGCCCAGGCAACAGGTCGGCAGCAGTGTGAAGCGACCATCAAAGGTGGTTTGACCCGGTTTGATGCTCAGTTTTTTCTCGATGGCGGCCTGAATGCCCTGGTACCCGGTGATGTGGCAGACAACGCTGTCACAATAACGGATCACGTGACGCCCTACCGGCTGACGGAAAATCTGGCTGTAGAACGTGGCCACGCCTTCTACGTCGCTGGCAGGAATGCCCAGCACTTCCGCGATGGCGTAAATCGCACCGTCCGGAACCCAACCGCGCTGCTTCTGCACAATTTTCAGTGCTTCGATGGAGGCGGCGCGTGGATCCTCGTAATGGTGCTTTTCGTGCTCGATCGCATCACGTTCTTCCGCGCTCAGTACAAATGCATCAGCGCCGCTCTGGGGAGCGGCTGCATTGATTGGCTCAAGCGCATCGTTGACTGCGTGATTGTCTTTTTGAGAGTGCATAGTTAGCGGTCCACATCTGACATTACAAAATCGATACTGCCCAGATAGACGATCAGGTCGGAGACCAGGCTGCCACGGATTACCGCAGGGATTTGCTGCAGGTGAGCAAAACTTGGCGTACGTACCCGGGTGCGGTAGCTCATGGTGCTGCCGTCGCTGGTCAGGTAGTAGCTGTTGATCCCTTTAGTGGCTTCAATCATCTGGAATGATTCGTTGGCTGGCATCACCGGGCCCCAGGAAACCTGCAGGAAGTGGGTGATCAGCGTTTCAATATGCTGCAGCGTGCGCTCTTTCGGCGGCGGCGTGGTCAGCGGGTGATCGGCCTTGAACGGGCCTTCCGGCATGTTGTTCAGGCACTGTTCGAGGATGCGCAGACTCTGGCGCAGCTCTTCCACCTTCAACATTACGCGGGTGTAGCAGTCGCTGTTGCCGTCGCCGACCGGGATTTCGAAGTCGAAATTCTCATAGCCGGAATACGGGCGCCATTTGCGCACGTCGAACTCGATGCCGGTGGCTCGCAGGCCGGCGCCGGTCACGCCCCATTCCAGCGCTTCTTTGGCATTGTAGGACGCAACGCCGACAGAACGGCCCTTCAGGATGCTGTTCTTCAACGCGGCCTTGACGTAAGAATCCAGACGTTTCGGCATCCACTCGAGGAACTCACGCAGCAGGCGATCCCAACCGCGCGGCAGATCATGCGCGACGCCGCCGATGCGGAACCAGGCCGGGTGCATACGGAAACCGGTGATCGCTTCAACCAGATCGTAGATTTTCTGACGGTCGGTAAAGGCGAAGAACACCGGGGTCATTGCGCCGACGTCCTGAATGAAGGTACTGATGTACAACAGGTGGCTGTTGATGCGGAACAGTTCAGACAGCATTACGCGGATGGTGTCAACGCGATCCGGCACCTTGATCCCGGCCAGTTTCTCAACTGCCAGCACATAAGGCATTTCGTTTACGCAGCCACCGAGGTATTCGATGCGGTCGGTGTACGGAATGTAGCTGTGCCAGGACTGGCGTTCGCCCATTTTCTCGGCACCGCGGTGGTGATAACCGATATCCGGCACGCAGTCGACGATCTCTTCGCCGTCCAGCTGCAGAATAATACGGAACGCACCGTGCGCAGACGGGTGGTTCGGACCGAGGTTGAGGAACATAAAGTCCTCGTTTTCGGTGCCGCGTTTCATGCCCCACTCTTCCGGTTTGAAAGTCAGCGACTCCATTTCCAGATCTTCTTTCTGTTTGGTCAACACAAAGGGATCGAACTCGGTGGCGCGTGCCGGGTAATCTTTACGCAGTGGGTGGCCTTCCCAGGTCTGCGGCATCATGATGCGCGTCAGGTGCGGGTGGCCGTCGAAGGTAATACCGAACATTTCCCAGGTTTCACGCTCATACCAGTTGGCATTCGGGAATACCTTGGTCGCCGTGGGCACGTGCAGGTCTTTTTCAGACAGCGCCACTTTCAGCATGATGTCGCGGTTACGTTCGATGGAAATCAGATGGTAGAAAACAGAAAAATCCGCGGCAGGCAAACCGTCGCGGTGGGTGCGAAGACGCTCGTCTACGCCATGCAGATCGAACAGCATGACATAAGGCTTCGGCTGTTTTCTCAGGAACGTCATTACTTCCAGTAACTGGTCAGGTTTAACCCATACCACGGGCATTCCGGTACGGGTGGGCTGAACAGTAAAGGCTTCCGGCCCAAAGCGGTTGCGCAGTTCGCCAATCACCGGATCGTCTTGGTGATCCCTGGTTTGCCATGATGGCAGGGCGTCGTGCGTCGTTGAATCTGTCATAATTTTTTTTCACCACACTAAAGGGTTATTTCGCCGCAAGTTCACTTTTCGCTGTGTTAACCAATAGCGCACTAAGATGGACGTTAAATGAACGTCTTAAATCTCGTCAGGCGTCCGAAGGTTGGTCACCGCGATACGCTCGCCGTGTTTACGCTCTCTTTCAGACTGCATATTGGCGCGGTACACGCCCTGATCGCCGACAACCCATGACAACGGACGACGTTCCTTACCAATGGATTCCTGCAACAGCATCAGCGCTTGCATGTAGGCTTCCGGGCGCGGTGGGCAGCCAGGAATGTACACGTCGACAGGCAGGAACTTGTCCACGCCCTGCACGACGGAATAGATATCGTACATGCCGCCGGAGTTGGCGCAGGCGCCCATCGAAATAACCCATTTTGGCTCCAGCATCTGTTCGTACAGGCGCTGAATAACCGGGGCCATCTTGGTGAAGCAAGTACCGGCCACGACCATCAGGTCAGCCTGGCGTGGCGATGCACGCAATACTTCAGCACCGAAACGCGCCACGTCGTGAACGGCGGTAAACGACGTCACCATCTCCACGTAACAGCACGAAAGGCCGAAGTTATATGGCCAAATAGAGTTCTTACGCCCCCAGTTCACCATGTCATGCAGCGCATGCTCGAGTTTACCCATGTAAACCGTGCGGTGAACCTGTTGGTCCAGGGGATCGGCGACGATCTCCTGTTTTTGCAGGGGGTAACGGTCATTCTCACCGTTCGGGTCTATGCGGGTGAGCGTATAGTCCATCTTAATGCCTCGTTTTTAACCACAAATGACTACTGCGGATGACGGTTGGTGTTAGTGATTGTGCCTGGTTTACTGAGACGTTTGGAACGCGACGGCGTCCAATCCAATGCGCCGATACGCACCAGATAAACCAAACCGGCCAATAGCACCAAAATGAAAATGGCGGCTTCGATAAAGCCCACCCAACCACTCTCGCGAACGGAGACCGACCAGGCATACAGGTACAAGGCTTCAACATCGAAAATGACGAAGAACATGGCGACCAGGTAGAACTTGGCGGACAGACGCATGCGCGCCGTACCGACCGAGTCGATCCCGGATTCAAACGGGGTGTGTTTGGCGCGCGCGCGGGCTCTCCCGCCCAGGAAAAACGCACCCAGCAGCATAAGGCCGCAAAGCCCGATAGCCATGACAAGAAATACGGCGAACGCCCAGTGATGAGCGATAACTTCAGTGGTTGTTGACATACTCTATGCTTACTCATCAAAAGTGGCGTCGATCGCACTGCTCTTGTAACTGGCAGTTAGTGCACCACATCGATTTAAGGGAAGGATAAATTAACCACACAAACAAACTGCTTTTACAGAGAGTTAGGCAGCGTTTTACTGTGGGCTTTTTACTCCTTTCTATAACCTTTTGTCAACTTTGACAAAAGTATCTACACACTAGTTTACATACCCATCATTTAATTAACATTTGATGCGACTGGCTTAGGCTAAATCGTGTCAGTCAATTGCCGTGTAGAAACAGATAGATATAAACCAACATGCTTATTTCAGTTTTACTATACCATTGTCTCAGGAATCTCCTGTTCTTCCACTCACTACCTAGGGGTATTTTTTTGATCCAGGACACGTTTTCAGCATAATTCCTCAAAAAAAGTGTGGGCCTTTAACAAATTTTGTCAAATTCAGACGTAAAAACACCTGCAATAAATTACCAAAATAACCATATTAATTCCAGGCCTTTACGCGCATTCCCACAAGTTCAAAAAACAAACAAAACCATTTATTCACCATCTGATAACGGTTCTCATTACCGAAAATAGTTAAACAAATAACCATTTCGCCTAACAAATCCACGCTAACCTTCATAAAATCAATTTTTCCGAAATTACGGCCAAAAAAAACCTCCACCGAAGCAGAGGTTTTAACGTGCAGCTTAACGCGCCGGGAGGTTATTCCTCGCCGTCGGCCAGGCAAGTATCATCCTGCTGGGATGAACTCGCTCCATTGAAGCTGTAACTGTCGTTGCCGTTTTGTACGACGCTGAAAATCGCCATCGCCAGTTCGTTGCCACACTGCGTGTCCTTGCACAGGGCATATTGGGTATCTGGCAATGGTGGCAAGCCTTCTACCGCACCCAGCACCCGCAAATCAGGACTCATCATCTCGATCGGCCGGACCGTGATCCCCAAACCGGCCTTGCAGGCGGCACGAACGGCTGAAAGCGTCGAGGCCACATAAGCGATGCGCCATGGGATCCCGGCATCATCCAGGTGTTTGATCGCCATCGAGCGGAACGGGCTGGGTTCGTCCATCACCACTAATGGGATCGGCTCACCGGCCTGATAACGGTAATCCGCAGAGCAATACCACAGGGTCGGCGAGGTGCGCAGCACAATGTGCGGATGCCCCTCGGTTTCCACCGTCGTAATCGCCAGATCGACTTCGCCGTTTTCCAGCATATCGAGCATAAACGGGCTGCGTTTCACCCGCACATCAATCGCCAGCTTAGGATAAACCGACGTGACGCGGTTAAGCAGGAAAGGCAGGATGGTATCGGCGGTATCATCAGAAGCGCCGATAGTCAAAACACCTTTTATATTGTTGTACATCAGAGAGGTACAGGCTTCATCGTTGAAGCGCAGGATTTTCCTGGCGTAGCCGAGAAGCTGAATACCGTGTTCGGTCAATAATTTGTTGCGCCCATGACGGGCAAACAACTCTTTGTCAACCAGTTGCTCTAACCGCTGCATTTGTTGACTGACGGCTGATTGGGTACGACAAACGGCTACTGCCGCCGCCGCAAAGGTGTTCAAATCAGCAACAGCTACAAAGGTTCTAAGCAGATCGAGGTCGAGATTAAGTATCGGACGATTTGCAGTTGTCATAGTGTTTTCTTCACTTTTTGAATTCTAATTTACAAACTACCCTGGTGTGTTTCTAAGACATCGTTTAAAGGGACGATGCCTGACATGACAGTACCCCACTCATTAGTGGAGGGCAAAAAAATTACTTATATTTCGTTACCTCTATCGCCTTTTAAAATGCGATCTATCGCGGATGCTTATAGAACGCTGTGCTTTATTACTAGTGAAAGTGTTTAATTTTTACCAAACCAAAGATTTTACTCATTCACAATGCTGGATTGCCACACCAATCGTGCTGCGTGATTTCCGCGATCTGACAGGCTTTAGCTCCCCAATCCTCGAGAAGAAGTAAGTTATTTACTGCGTTGCGCAGGTTCATCTCTTAATGATTTTAATAAATTCAATTAGTAACATTTCCCACGTGAATAATATGGGAACAATCAGTTAAATTTTACTTAAGAAAGAGACTGAAATATTACTAATGTAATATCTCCATATTACTCAGTTTGGGTTGCCGATTGACAACCCGCTATCAGACTACTCCGGTATTATCATTTCTTTACAGTTTATCCGGGTAATCCTTCCCTCTGGCTTATCAGTGCGCAAGGATCTGCAGCCCCCAGCGTTCTGAACAAGGTCAATAATGTTAACACCACGCCATCATAACAGGATAAAAAACCACAAAACCATTTTTATTGGATATTAAAAACCAAATAAATACTTTACCCTTGCTTATCAGCGCTGAAATTGGCCTTTGGACCACTCGTTTGCACCAAAGGCGTGCATAACCCTTCAAAAGCGCCAGCGCCAGGAGTACATTGAGCTGGTTGCGGTGTTCCACGGTAGGAACGCCCCCATTCCAGCAAAAGGCCCAACTTTCTATGTCCCCCATTGAGAAATCCCATAAACTGGACAACGTCTGTTATGACATTCGCGGCCCGGTGCTCAAAGAAGCTAAACGTCTTGAAGAAGAAGGCAATAAAGTCCTCAAACTGAACATCGGCAACCCTGCCCCGTTTGGTTTCGACGCCCCTGATGAAATCCTGGTCGATGTGATCCGCAATCTGCCGACGGCGCAAGGCTATTCCGATTCCAAAGGGCTCTTCTCGGCGCGTAAAGCGATCATGCAGCACTACCAGGCGCGTAACATCCGTGACGTGACCGTTGAGGATATCTACATCGGCAATGGGGTTTCTGAGCTGATCGTGCAATCCATGCAGGCGCTGCTGAACAGCGGTGACGAAATGCTGGTGCCGGCACCGGATTACCCGCTGTGGACTGCCGCTGTGTCACTGTCCGGCGGCAAGGCCGTGCATTACCTGTGCGATGAGCAGGCGGGCTGGTTCCCGGATCTGGACGACATTATCAGCAAAATCACGCCACGCACCCGCGGCATTGTGATCATTAACCCGAACAATCCGACCGGCGCGGTATACAGCAAAGAACTGCTGGAGCAGATTGTCGAGATCGCCCGCCAGCACAACCTGATCATCTTCTCGGATGAGATTTACGACAAGATTCTGTATGACGAAGCCGAACACCATTCTATCGCCGCGCTGGCACCGGATCTGCTGACCGTCACCTTCAACGGGCTGTCCAAAACCTACCGCGTTGCGGGCTTCCGTCAGGGCTGGATGGTCCTGAACGGGCCGAAGAAACATGCCAAAGGCTATATCGAAGGGCTGGAGATGCTGGCGTCCATGCGCCTGTGCGCCAACGTGCCGATGCAGCACGCGATCCAAACTGCGCTGGGTGGCTACCAGAGCATCAGCGAGTTTATTCAACCCGGCGGCCGCCTGTATGAACAGCGTAACCGTACCTGGGAACTGCTGAATGACATTCCAGGCGTTTCCTGCGTGAAGCCTCAGGGCGCGCTGTATATGTTCCCGCGCATCGATGCCAAACGCTTTAACATTCATGATGACCAGAAAATGGTGCTGGATCTGCTGCTGCAGGAAAAAGTGCTGCTGGTGCAAGGCAGCGCATTCAACTGGCCGTATCCCGACCACGTGCGTATCGTTACCCTGCCGCGCGTCGATGAACTGGAAATGGCCGTGGGCAAACTGGGCCGCTTCCTGGAAAGTTATCGTCAGTAATCTCAACGGGCGCAGCCGGTTGCTGCGCCCCTTCCCTGCACGCCCCGGTTGCATAACCCGTCGTCACTGCTCACAATGGAACCCTCACTTGCCGTTGTAGAAGAGAGCACCATGAGCCAGAGCCATTTCTTTGCCCACCTGTCCCGCTTGAAACTGATCAACCGCTGGCCGCTGATGCGCAACGTACGTACCGAGAACGTTTCCGAACACAGCCTGCAAGTGGCGTTTGTCGCCCATGCGTTGGCGGTGATCAAAAACCGAAAATTCAATGGCAACCTGAGCGCCGAGCGCGTCGCCCTGCTGGCGATGTACCACGATGCCAGCGAAGTGATTACCGGCGATATGCCAACGCCGATCAAGTACTACAATCCGCAGATCGCCCACGAATATAAGAAAATCGAAAAAATCGCCCAGCAGAAGCTGCTGGATATGATCCCGGCGGAATTACGTAACGATTTCCGGTCGATTCTCGATGAGCATTACTACACCGAAGACGAAAAGCTGGTGGTGAAACAGGCCGATGCGCTGTGCGCCTACCTGAAATGCCTGGAAGAGCTGTCTGCCGGCAACAACGAATTCAAGCTGGCGAAAGCCCGACTTGAAAAGACCCTGCAACAGCGCAGCAGCCCGGAAATGGATTATTTCATGAATGTGTTTATCCCCAGCTTCAGCCTGTCACTGGATGAAATCAGCCTGGACTCTTCCCTGTAACTGCCCTGGCGCAGCCCGCTGCGCCGTTAAAATGCATACAGCCACGGCACAATAATCACGCTGACCAACATGACCAGCAGCGTGAACGGCACGCCGATCCGCACAAAATCACCGAACTTATAGTTCCCCGGCCCCAGTACCAGCGTGTTCACCGGCGAAGAGACCGGCGTCATAAAGGCGGCCGAGGCGGCAATGGCGATAATCATGGCGAACGGGTATGGCGAAACGCCCATCTCGCGCGCAGCGGCAATGGCGATCGGCGCCATCAGCACGGCGGTGGCGGTGTTGGAGATAAACAGACCTATCGCGGCGCACAGCGCAAACAGGCACACCAGCATCACACGCGGCCCGGCACCGCCGGCAACGTCCATCAACCCACGCACGATCAAGTCCACCCCACCGGTTTTCTGCAGCGCTTGGGCGAACGGCATCATGCCGACAATCAAAATGATGCTCGGCCAGTGAATCGACTTATAGGCGCTTTCCATATCGATGCAACGGAATTTTCCCATCAGCAAGCAGGCGATCAGCGCGGCGATCGGATTGGGGATTTCATCGGTCAGCATCATCGCCACCATCAGCGCCAGGCAAAACAGCGCGTGCGGTGCCTGGGTGATGGCCGGTGCTACCTCGTCCACCTCTGCCGGCAAATTGAGGACAATAAAATCATGGGTTTTTGCCTGCAGTTGGCGGATTGCCTTCCAGTCGCCAATCACCAGCAGGATATCGCCCAACGTCAGCGATTCATCCACCAGTTTGCCCGACAGGGTTTCGCCATGGCGGCGAATGCCGACCACGTTCAAATCATAGCGACTGCGGAACGTCGATTCGCGCAGGCTTTTACCCAGTAGCGTCGAATCCGGAATCAACGACACCTCCGCCATGCCGACGTTGCGCGCCTGTTCGGAGAAATAGTCGCCGCGCAGCACCATCGGCTCCAGTTGCTGCTCGCTGCAAAACTCGCGCAAGTCGATCTGGCTGTCCGACATGTCGATCAACAGTACGTCGCCTTCTCGCAGTTCGGTACTGCCGGATGCGCTGACCATCACCCGCCGGAAGCGCTTCCAGCGTTCGATCCCCACCACGTTGGCCCCGTAGCGGGCGCGCAGATGCAATTCATCCAGCGAGCGGCCCACTAGCGGCGATCCGCTGCGGATCGCCAACCGGCGCGCCCTGCCGGTCAGTTTGTAGTCGCGGATCAGATCGCGGAAGGTGCGGCGTTGCCAGGTTTCCCGGCTTTTATCCCCGTCGTTATTGCCCAGCCAGCGCCGCGCCACCAGCATGTATCCCACGCCCAACACCAACACCACCAGCCCAACCGGCGTCACGCCAAAGAAACCGAAGCCGCCGATACCTTCACGCACCAGTTCGCTGTTCACCACCATGTTCGGCGGTGTTGCCACCAGCGTCATCATCCCGCTGATCAGGCCGGCAAAACTCAGTGGCATCATCAACCTGCCCGGCGCGATTTTCATCCGTGCCGCCACGCTGAGCACCACCGGGATAAAGATCGCCACTACGCCGGTCGAGCTCATAAACGCCCCCAACCCGGCTACGGTGATCATCAACAACATCAGCATTTTGGTTTCACTACTGCCGGCGACTTTCACCAGCCAGTCGCCCACCTGATAGGCCACGCCGGTACGCACCAGCCCTTCGCCAATCACAAACAACGCGGCAATCAGGATCACATTGGGATCGCTGAAACCCACCGTCGCTTCCTGCAGGGTCAGCGTACCGCTCAACACAAAAGCGATGATCACCAGCAGCGCCACCACGTCCATCCGCAGCTTGTTGGTGGTAAACAGCACGATGGCAATCAACAGTAAACTCAGCACCCACAGTAATTCGCTGTTCAAAACGGCCTCATCCGGCAGACATAGTCAAGGTCTTAAAAATTAGCATAAAAAAACCCCGCCGATGCGGGGTCTAATCAATTTGGGTGAAGATAAGGCCCGTCAGGCAACCCGATCGATTGCGGCGCCCTGCTCTGTCTTCCTCACCGCGATTTGCTCCAGGGATGACAGCAGCAGATCGACCTGATCCAACTTGGGCGCATCGGCCGGGGCGTTCACCGCGATCACCTGGCAGCCTGCCGCCAACCCGGAAAGGATCCCGGCAGCCGCATCTTCAACCACCACGCAATCCTGCGGTGCCAGCCCCAGTCGCTCGGCGCCCAACAGATAGGCGTCCGGCTGAGGCTTGCCATGTTTTACCTGCTCGGCGGTGATAAACACCTCCGGCTGCGGCAAACCGCCGGCGTTACGGCGGGCAGTGGCGACCGGAATAGAGCCGGAAGTGACGATCGCCCACGGAATGTCGAGCGCATTCAACCGCGCCAGCAAGGCCGCGGCCCCCGGCAGTGCGGTGACGCCGTCGGTATCCTGCGCCTCTACCTGTTCCAGCAGCAGAAACTCCTGCTGAATGGCAGCCTCACTTTCACCGGGCATAAAGTGGCGCAACGAGGTAATGGCCTGTTTACCGTGAATAAAATCCAGTACGTCCTGTGGATTAATGCCACGGCGTTTGGCCCAGTTAACCCAGGCACGTTCCACCGCCGGCAGAGAATCAACCAACGTCCCATCAAGATCGAACAGAAAACCCTTACACTCCACAGGAAACCTCTTTTAATCAGGCATTGATAATTTGCGCAATCTCAACGGCGCTCAGGTGATACTGACGTGGGCATGACAGCCAGATTACCAACATACGCTGGTATTTTTCCCACATTTTGGTTTGGGCGTTAAAGCCGTGGCTGCCGGAATCGAAATGAGTATAGCGCCCCTCGGTGGTAACAAGGAAACGCACATAGCTCAGATAGCGCGCTTCAGTGGCGGCATCAAAGCCGAGAAAAGCCAGGCGACGCGCCTCGATACCCTGTTTGTCTTTCAGATTATCCCAGGAGACCTGCAAGGCGTGGTGCATCTCCATCACGTTGATGATAGTGCGGCACACCTCTTCGCTCATTTCGCCAAAATCGCGATCCAGCTCGCGCATCTGCAAACCAAAACCACGCTCGATGATCGTCTGCAAACGGCGGTAACGTTCAGTGTTGTCCGGGTCGAGCAGCGTCATCATCTTGTACTGGTTCGACAGGATCAGTCGTTGGGCATGGGTCATTTCCATCATAATTTCCTCGGTAAATTGCTTATGACGAAAGCATCGCACAGCGCAATATCGCAGGAAATCACAACTCGACCGTTCTTTGATTTAAACCGGGGTTATTGGCGTTATCACGAAAAAGGCCGCTATCGCTGCGGCCCTTTAACGTTTAAAGATCGTCCAGGAAGGTTTTATCCAACTGCTTGAAGGCACGTTTCAGCAGATCCGCCAGCGTTTGATAGGTCGGGGTCCCTTCCACCGGCGCTACCGCCTGACCGGCCTCCGTCAGCCTGTTGCGCACTTCATGGAACCACTGCAGCAGCGTTGGCGGCAACGGCGTGACCGAACGACGCCCCAACCACCACAGGCCCTGCATCGGCATGCTGCAGGCGAACAACGCGGTGGCGATCGCCGGGCCGAGCTGGCCGCCCAGCGCAATCTGCCAGGTCAGGGTAAACACCGCCAGCGGCGGCATAAAGCGGACGGCAAAACGGGTGGCGCTCGCAACGCGATTCTCCGGAAAGACCGGAGCCAGACGTTTGTCTGACGGCCAGGTTTTCATATAATGCTGCCCGCGCTGGAAGACCTGAAACCAGCTTACGGAACCAGACGGTTTGCTCGTCATCGCGTACCTCAACGTCACGTAGTAAAAATGGGGGTACTGCAAACACAATACTAAAAAATTTGAAGCTTTAAATTTATTTTGTGTTTGCTGCAGGCTATCGGTATCCTAGGCCGGCCTTTTGGCCGGTAGAAGATGACAATAATTCTGTCAACTTTTAGCCCTATAAAAATGAAGATTACTTAAACCGCAGAGAAATCATCGGTTTTTTCATCATCATGTGATTTGTGCACTTCACATGATGTTAATCATAAATGTCAACGGCATTATGCGCTACGCTTGTTGTCTGATTGACGATTAATTCACCACGTGTTTTGGTTTTCCTTTAACAACACGAACTATTTAAGTAGGTACTTCCATGTCGAGTAAGCTAGTACTGGTCCTTAACTGCGGCAGTTCTTCCCTGAAATTCGCTATCATCGATGCTGTCAACGGTGAAGAACACCTCTCCGGCCTGGCCGAATGTTTCCACCTGCCTGAGGCTCGCCTCAAGTGGAAGATGGACGGCGCCAAACACGAAGCGGCCTTGGGTGCCGGCGCTGCGCACAGCGAAGCACTGAACTACATTGTTAATACTATTCTGGCACAAAAACCGGAGCTTTCTGCACAGCTGACCGCTATCGGTCACCGCATTGTGCACGGCGGCGAGAAGTTTACCGCTTCTGCCGTGATCAACGATGAAGTCTTGCAGGGTATCAAAGATTCGGTGCCATTTGCACCACTGCATAACCCAGCGCACCTGATCGGTATTGCTGAAGCACTGAAATCCTTCCCTAACCTGGCGGATAAAAACGTTGCCGTGTTCGACACCGCATTCCACCAGACCATGCCGGAAGAATCTTTCCTCTACGCCCTGCCGTACAGCCTGTATCGCGATCACGGCGTTCGCCGCTATGGCGCGCACGGCACCAGCCACTTCTACGTGACCCAAGAAGCCGCGAAGATGCTGAACAAGCCGGTTGAAGAAGTGAACGTGATCACCTGCCACCTGGGTAACGGCGGTTCCGTTACCGCAGTGCGCAACGGGAAGTGCGTTGACACTTCCATGGGCCTGACTCCGTTGGAAGGCCTGGTGATGGGTACCCGCAGCGGTGACATCGATCCGGCGATCATCTTCCACCTGCACGACTCCCTGGGCATGAGCGTTGATCAAATCAACAAAATGCTGACCAAAGAATCCGGCCTGCTGGGCCTGACCGAAGTCACCAGCGACTGCCGTTATGTTGAAGACAACTACACAAGCAAAGCCGACGCCAAGCGTGCAATGGATGTGTTCTGCCACCGTCTGGCCAAATACATCGGCGCTTACAGCGCACTGATGGAAGGCCGTCTGGACGCAGTGATCTTCACCGGCGGCATCGGCGAGAACGCCGGCATGGTGCGTGAGCTGACCCTGGACAAACTGGGCCTGCTGGGCTTCGAGATTGACCACGAGCGCAATATGGCCGCCCGTTTCGGTAAATCCGGCGCCATCACCAAAGACGGCAGCCGCCTGGCACTGGTTATCCCGACCAACGAAGAGTTGGTCATCGCGCAAGACGCATCCCGTCTGACCGCGTAACGCTCTCCGACACCGTCAGCCAAGGCTGGCGGTGCTGTTTTAGCCTCATGTTAATCGTGAAGAGGACTATTCTGTGTCACGTACAATTATGTTGATCCCCACTGGCACCAGCGTCGGTCTGACCAGCGTCAGCCTGGGTGTCATCCGCTCCATGGAGCAGAAAGGCGTTCGTCTGAGCGTGTTCAAACCTATCGCCCAGCCACGCACCGGCGGCGACTCTCTCGACCAGACCACCACCATCATCCGCAGCAACTCCACCATTCCGGCGGCCGAACCGCTGCGCATGAGCTACGTTGAGGGCTTGCTGAGCTCCAACCAGCAGGATGTGCTGATGGAAGAGATCGTAGCGCGCTACCATGAGAACACCAAAGACGCGGAAGTGGTGCTGATCGAAGGCCTGGTGCCGACCCGTAAACACCAGTTCGCCAACGCGCTGAACTACGAAATCGCCAAAACCCTGAATGCGGAAATCGTCTTCGTCCTGGCGCTGGGCAACGATTCCCCGGCACAGCTGAAAGAACGCATTGAGCTGGCACGCAGCAGCTTCGGCGGCAGCAAAAACAAAAACATCACCGGCGTCATCATCAACAAATTGAATGCTCCGGTTGACGAGCAGGGCCGCACCCGCCCTGACCTGTCCGAGATCTTCGACGACTCCACCAAAGCCAGCGTGACTAACGTTGATCCTGCTCAGCTGTTTGCCAACAGCCCGCTGCCGGTACTGGGCTGCGTGCCGTGGAGCTTCGATCTGATCGCCACTCGCGCCATCGACATGGCTCGCCACCTGAAGGCTACCGTGATCAACGAAGGCGATATCATGACTCGCCGCGTGAAGTCCGTGACCTTCTGTGCGCGCAGCATTCCGCACATGCTGGAACACTTCCGTCCGGGCTCCCTGCTGGTCACCTCGGCAGACCGTCCTGACGTGCTGGTTTCCGCCTGTCTGGCGGCGATGAACGGCGTGGAAATCGGCGCCATTCTGTTGACCGGCGGCTACGCCATCGATGCGCCAATCAAAAAGCTGTGTGAACGCGCCTTCCAGACCGGCCTGCCGGTATTTATGGTCGACACCAACACCTGGCAGACTTCGCTCAGCCTGCAAAGCTTCAACCTCGAAGTGCCGGCGGACGATCATCAGCGCATCGAGAAAGTGCAGAACTACGTGGCCAGCCACATTAACGCAGAGTGGATCGAGTCGCTGACCGCCACCTCCGAGCGTTCACGTCGTCTGTCTCCACCGGCGTTCCGTTACGAGCTGACCGAACTGGCGCGTAAAGCCGGCAAACGCATCGTACTGCCGGAAGGCGACGAGCCACGCACCGTGAAAGCGGCGGCCATCTGTGCCGAACGCGGTATCGCGGAATGCGTCCTGCTGGGCAACCCGGACGAAATCCAGCGCGTAGCTGCAGCTCAGGGCGTTGAGCTGGGCAAAGGCATCGAAATCGTTGATCCGGTCGCCGTGCGCGAGCAATACGTGCCGCGTCTGGTGGAGCTGCGTAAAAGCAAAGGCATGACCGAAGTGGTTGCGCGCGAGCAGTTGGAAGATAACGTGGTTCTCGGCACTCTGATGCTGGAGAAAGGCGAAGTCGACGGTCTGGTTTCCGGCGCGGTTCACACCACCGCCAACACCATCCGCCCACCGCTGCAGCTGATCAAAACCGCTCCGGGTAGCTCGCTGGTGTCCTCCGTGTTCTTCATGCTGCTGCCTGACCAGGTTCTGGTCTACGGCGACTGCGCGATCAACCCGGACCCAACCGCCGAGCAGTTGTCTGAAATCGCGATTCAGTCTGCAGACTCTGCCGCCGCCTTCGGTATCGAGCCGCGTGTGGCGATGATCTCCTACTCTACCGGCAACTCCGGTGCGGGCAGCGACGTCGAGAAAGTGCGCGAGGCAACCCGCCTGGCACAGGAGAAACGTCCTGATCTGATCATCGATGGCCCGTTGCAGTACGACGCCGCTATCATGGCCGACGTCGCGAAATCCAAAGCACCGAACTCGCCGGTTGCAGGCCAGGCTACCGTGTTCATCTTCCCGGATCTGAACACCGGTAACACCACTTATAAAGCGGTACAGCGTTCTGCTGACCTGGTATCCATCGGGCCAATGCTGCAAGGCATGCGCAAGCCGGTGAATGACCTGTCACGCGGCGCACTGGTCGACGATATCGTTTACACCGTGGCATTGACCGCCATTCAGTCTGCACAGGCTGATGCGGCCGCCAAAGCCTGATAGCCCCAGGGTTATCGGATAAAAAAAGCCGGTCATATGAC